>CAYXRX010000019.1:0-99437 GCA_964467415.1 uncultured Chthoniobacterales bacterium | reverse complement strand
GCGGCGACCGCAAACGGATTGTCGAGCGGGGGGTGCATGAACGTCCGGCACTGCACATTCATCACGGCGACTTTCCCCTTTCCAGTGGAGAGGACGATGCTGCCTTGGCCAGGCGCGCCCACCGGGTAGTTGATCGGCCGGAGGAGCCGGGGCTCGGACGAGATGAAATTCGCGGTCTCCTTCTGGTCCCAAACGTGGTCGCCGGTCGTGATGACAGCCACGCCGGAGCGCAGGAGGTCGATCGCGATCTTCCCCGTGATGCCGCGCCCGCCGGCGGCATTTTCCCCGTTGACAATCACAAAGTCCACACCACGTTCCTTGATGAAGCGCGGGACGGCGGAAGTGACGGCATTGCGTCCGGGCTCTCCCACGATGTCGCCCAGAAAAAGAAGTCGGATCATCGATCCTTTTTATCGCAAGAACGGACAAACGCATTTAAAAAAGCGCGGAATTGAAAAATCTCTTCCTGATCACGCTTCTGGTCGCCTCCGGCGCGGCCACCTGCTGGGCGAAGTTGAGCCCGCTGGCTCCGCGGCCGGACTGGTCGCGCCTCGACCCCTACCAGGAGACGATCACGCGCGGGGAGTTCCAGTCGTTGCTCGACCGGCTCTACGCGCCGGGCGGGGCTTCGGCCGGCGTGATCTCGGTCTCGGAGAAGGCCGCCACAATCCGGGCGGGCAGCGGGCGTCCGGACTACGTTTTGCGCTTCGCACCGGACTCCGCCTCTTCACGGGCGGTGCCGTCCTACTGGCGGGGGCGCTCCGGGCTTGAGACCGCCGGATCTCCCCAGCCGCTGGCCGGCTTGAAAATCGCACTCGACCCCGGGCACCTCGGTGGCTCATGGGCGAAGATCGAGGAACGCTGGTTTCAGATCGGAAACTCGGCGCCCGTGACCGAGGGCGATATGACCCTCCGCGTTGCGAAGCTGCTTGTGCCGCGGCTTACCGCGCTCGGCGCCAAAGTGTATCTCACCCGCTCGAAGCCCGGACCCGTGACATCCGTCCGGCCCGGACAGCTCCGCGCGGTGGCGGCCGCCTCGCTCCGCGACAAAAACGAGGCGGTCACCAGCGGGGCGGTCACAAAGGAAAGCCAGCGGCTTTTTTACCGGGCGGCAGAAATCCGGCGCCGGGCGCGCATCGTCAACGAGGTGATCCAGCCCGACCTCGTCCTCTGCCTCCACTTCAACGCGGAGGACTGGGGGAATGAGAAAGATCCACGGCTCGTTGGCGAAAACCACCTGCATTTTCTTGTGACCGGGTCGTGGAGCCGCAGCGAACTCGACTACGAGGACCAGCGCCTGGAAATGCTCATCAAGCTGCTCAACCGCTCGTTCCGGGAGGAGCTTCCGATAACCACCGCGGTTGCCCAGAGCATGGCCAAGGCCACCGGGCTCCCGCCGTATACCTATCAGGGCGGAACTGCGACCCAGGTCAACGGCAATCCATATATCTGGGCGCGCAACCTGCTGGCCAACCGCCTGTTCTCCTGCCCGGTCGTTTATGTCGAGCCCTACGTGATGAACAGCCGCGGCGTCTTCGCACGCATCCAGGCCGGCGACTACGACGGGCTCCGCACGATCGGCGGTGTAACCCGCAAGAGCATTTACCGCGAATATGCCGATGGCATTACCGCCGGACTGGTCAACTACTACTCCCGCCGCTAGCATCCCCTCCCGCACCCCATGAAAATTATCGCGATCACAAACCAGAAAGGCGGAGTCGGGAAAACGACAACCGCTGTCAACCTCTCGGCCGCCCTCGCGGAGAAGGGTTCCCGCGTTCTCCTCGTCGATCTCGACCCGCAGGCCAGCGCCAGCAGCGCGATGGGGATCAAGGAAGACTCCCGCGGCAGCATCTACCAGGCGCTCATCGGCGCGGTATCCGCTCGCGATCTCATCCTCCCCACCCGCATCCCGAACCTCTCTGCGATCCCCGCCGACCTCGACATGGCCGGTGCCGAGATTGAGGTCGCCCGCATGGACGACCACATGCTCCAACTCCGCAACGCGCTCGGCGACATCCGCGAGCAGAACGCCTACGATTTCGCCCTCCTCGACTGCCCGCCCTCGCTCGGCATCCTTATGTCCAACGCCCTCGCCGCCGCCGACGAGATCCTCGTGCCGATCCAGTGCGAATACTATGCCCTGGAGGGCCTCAGCCTCCTCATGGAGGTCACCGAACGCATCCGCGCCAGCGGCGCCAACCCGCACCTCGCCATTTCCGGCCTCGTCCTCACGATGTATGACGGCCGCACCAACCTCAACCCGGCCGTCGTCAAAGAGGTTCGCGACCATTTCCAGGAGGTCGTCTACGACACCCTCATTCCCCGCACCGTCCGCTTTGCCGAGGCCCCCAGCCACGGCCGCACGATCTTCGAGCACGACCCCACCGGCCCCGGAGCCGAGGCCTACCGCTCCCTCGCTGCCGAGCTCCTCGAACGCCAAACCCGCGGGCTCTCGTTCGTCAACAGCCCGGCCTGAAAGCCGCCGCCTTTCCTCCAGCGATGACTCGTTGATTTCAAGAACATCAAGAATCAACTGCCATGCGATTCCCGAATCCTCTTCGAAGCTGCCTGCTCCGCTTGTCTGCCATTTTGTGCTTTTCCGGAATCGCGTCCGCTGCCGGGACATACCGGAACCCGGTCGTTCCCGGGTTTTTTCCGGATCCCTCGATCGTGAGGGTCGGGGCTGACTACTACATGGTCAACTCGACGTTCCAGTATTTCCCGGCCATCATCATCTCGCATTCCAAGGACCTCGTGCACTGGGAGCAGATCGGACATGTGTTCTCCAAGAGCGAGGAGCTCGACCTCTCGAAATTTTTTGACGGCTGCGGGATCTGGGCGCCGGACATCTCCTACCACAACGGGAAGTTTTACATATTTTTCTGCCTCGTCCAGCTGACCAAAGACCGGAAAATCAACGTGCGGGGGAACTACATGGTCGAGTCGAAGAACGTGCTCGGCCCTTATAGCAAGCCCGTGCAACTGACGACCGAGGGCAACGACCCCTCGCATTTTGTGGATGACGACGGCACGCACTACATGCTCTACGCGGCGGGGATCCCGAAGGGGGGCGGCACGAAGATCGTGAAGCTCAGCCCGGATTGCAAGAAGGTGGTGGAAGGTCCGTTTTGGATGAACTGGGGTCCGGAGCGCGGGCACCCGGAGGGGCCGCACCTTTTCAAGAAAGGCGGCTACTACTACCACCACATGGCGTCGGGCGGAGGATATTACGAAGGCCATCACCAGGTGATCGCGCGCTCGAAAAGCCTTCACGGACCCTACGAGCCGAGCCCGCACAACCCGTTCATCGCGCAGCCCGACAAGGAAGCCGCGATCCAGCACCAGGGCCATGCCAAGCTGGTCGAGACCCAGAACGGCGAATGGTGGGCGGTCTACCTCTGCCAGCGGCGGATCAACGGGTTCAGCCAACTCGGGCGCGAAACCGGCCTCGACAAGGTCGATTGGCTGGAGGATGGCTGGCCGGTGCTGAATGGCGGCAAGGGGCCTACGGAGGTCAGAACGGTGCCGAACCTCCCGGTCACCGTTTTTCCGCAGCTTCCGCGCGAGGAGTTTGACCGCCCGTCGATCGGGCTGCCATGGCAGTTTGTGCGGAATCCCGATCCTGCAGCGTTCAGCCTGTCCGAGCGGGCCGGCTGGCTCCGCATCCGTGCCGGCGCAAACGGACTGGACGCGGGCGGTCCGCAGGCGCTTGTGCTCCAGCGCGAGGTGAGCCAGCGCTACACTGCCACCACGAAGCTGGAGTTTCACCCTGCCGCCGGCGAGGCGGCCGGGCTGCTCTGCTACTACGATTCCAAATCCTACATCCGCTTCGGCCTCACGGGCAAAAAGGATCGGCTCCGGCTGGAACTTGCCCAGAACCGCAAGGGAAAACAGTCGCTTCTTTTCGAGGTGCCGGATTTTTCCTCGCCGGCGGTCTACCTCCGCGTGAAGGTCAACGGGTTGAAGCGTCAGTTTTCCTACAGCCTCGACAACAAGACGTGGAAGGATGCCGGTCCCGCGGTAGACGCCTCATTCCTTAGCGATGAGGGAACGCCCCAATGGGGGTTCACCGGGACGATGGTCGGCATTTTTGCCAACGACGGCGGATCGGGCAAACCCCTGCCGGCGGATTTTGATTGGTTCGAACTCAATAATAATTCCCGGGCAGCCTCGAAGCCATGACCGACCCCTCCCGCTCCTGGCGCGGCCGGGGGCGACGATGAAGCCCGCGGGATGCCATTTTTCCTGTCGTTGAACTTCCCCTCGTCACCAGCAGCGCTTCCCCTCGAATGAATATCCTCCTGTTTTGCCGCCTCTGTGCTCTGTCGCTCCTCCTGTTGCCCTCTCTGGCGATGGCGGAATCCTCAAGGCTGATTTTCCAGACCGATCCGGCCGGCAAGGAAGCTGGCAAGCCGGCCGCTCCGGGTGAGGAGGGCAGCGGATTCAAGGTTGCTCCCTCCATCGCCGAGAAGGGTGGGCGTCGCACGCTGAGCGGGCCTGCGGACCTTCGCATCAAGCCGGTCGACGGGGTCATCACAATCCGTTTCGGTTTGCTGGGCCTGGAGTCGGCGACCCAGCAGGACCTGGTATCGATTGATTCCGCTGCGGGGGTGCCGTTTGCCGTGATCCGGAATGTGAATTCCTCCGGGCGTATCAGTGGCAAGACGGTGGTGTCCGGGGCGGGCAACAAGTTCACGCCGGGAGGATGGCACGACGTCGAGGCCGTGATTGATACGAGAAAGGGGCGCGTGCGCGTGAGCTGCGATGGCAAGTTGCGCTATGACGAGCAATCGGAGGCTGCGGGTTCGCAGGTTAGTGGCGTCCGCCTCGGGAAGATGGCTGCCTTGGACGGGCTGTCCATCGCGGCGGCCCCGTTGCCTCCGGTGAGTGCCGGGGAAACCCGCCTCAAGGATTTGCGGAAGACGCTCGGCCGGGAGGTTGAGGCGCTGTCGGAGGCGACCGCCGGGGCGAGCCGCAAGAAGGCCGTCCTGCGCTATCACCTGGAACAAATCGACAAGGCGATCGCGCAGGAGGCCATCGAAGCCGGCCTCGGGATTGCCGCCGACCTGCAGGCAGGGCTCGGAAAAGACATCGGGCGCAAGCAGGAAGAGCAGGAGTGGCTGCGCCCCGTCGCCCAGCTCAAGAACAATCCGTATCTGGCCCCAGCGCTGAACGCCGAATGGTATGCCGGGTTTTCCGCCAAGCCGGACTATCCCTGGAAGCTGCCCACCCCCGAGGCTGCCGCCTACAACGGCCTGCACAGGGACTACGGCGTGCGCGAGCAGGCGATCAAGGCCAACGAGTGGATGCTCCTCTACTCGCACCCGCAGAGCCCGCTCAAGGACAAGACCGAGCTTCTCATCCGCGCGATGCGCCGGATTGATGCCTACATGGAGGATTACCGGAACGGGCGGCGCGAGCATGATGACTTCTTCGCGCTCGGACCGGCCTTGATGGGCGCGGTGATGATCGACCGGACGTTTCCGGAGATGCTCCTGCCCACCCAGAGGAAGCACTGGATTGAAGCCGCGCAGAAGGCCGCGGAAACCTATTCCCGAATGGGCTACCACGGCGACTACTCGAATGCCGACCTCGGCACCGCGCGGATCTTTCTGGCCAGCGCGCTCCTGACGGGAAACAAGGAACACCTCGATCGCGGGATGCGGCTCGCCTATTCCTGGGGCGACAATATCTACGAGGATGGTGCCAGCTCCTACATCGGGAAGCAGAACGAAAGCCCGGGATACCACGCCGCCTGCATCGACATCGAGTTCGACAACTACCTCCTGACCGGCGATCCGAAGCTTTTGGAGATCCTGCGCCGGGTCGAGAACTACCCCGTCTCCTGCACCGACTCGAATTTCACCACCGAGTGGTTCACGCCGCCCTCGTGGAAGCAATCCTGGTATGGCGCGGACGGCTTCCGTGGCTCGCCGATCATCTACTACCTGACCGGCAACCGGTATCTGCAGACGCTCGGGAGCCAGGAGAAATTCGAGTCCCCGGCCGAGCCATCGATCAAGCTGGCCGGGATTTACAAAACCCATCCGTGGGCCCCGCTCCCCCTCCCGAACAATTACACGGTGTATGACAGGAATATCCAGGGGGTGCGGATGAACTACGGGCTCTACTCGGCCGCCATGAACGGGCGGGTGACCGCCTCGCTTGCCGGGAAGAATACCTATGTCGGGCTCACGCTGGCCGAGGCTCACCGGGGCGGAAAGCCGGCCTTCAGCGCAGCGGTCTACGGCGTCAATGCGTTTCCGGTCAACGGGGGCTCGGGGGCCAATACGATCTCACAGGAAAGCATCTCCGTCGCCCACGGCCGCGGGTTTGCGGCGCTCGGGGCCGGGTACACGCTCGCGCGGCGGATGGCGGGGCCGGCCCGGCAGGAAGTGCCATGGAAGGGAAAGCAGGTCTGGCTCTACCTGCCCGACCGGATGATCGGGCTGGTCGAACTCGCGCCCGACGGCAGGCAGAAGGCGAACGCGGTGACACTGAATATCGAGCTTGGCCGGGGCAAGGCGGGGGCGATCGATGCGAGCCCGGCCAGGCTTCTGAACGACCGAGACTGCCAGTTCGGCAATCTCCTGGTCCGCGTCCACGAGACGAACCTCAAGGGGGTCCGGCTCTCACCTGTTGCCGACGGGTTGGCCAACGACGGGGTGCGCGGTTCCCACAACGAGTGGCATCTGGTGGACGAGCCCAACATGAACGGGTGGTCGCCGGCTGCCAGGGACTACGAAGGCACATCGTTTGCCGTTGTCGAACTCCGTGTCGCCGGCGCACCTGACCCGGCGCGGGTTGAAAGGATCGAAAGCCAGGGGTTGGTGGGATTGAGCGTTGAGGTGGCCGGCCGGAAATACACGGCGCTTTACAACCCCGGCACTGCGGCGGCCGGGGTGGAGACCGCCCGATTCACTGATCGCGGCAAGTCGTCCCTTTTCGCCGACCGGAACACGTTTGCCCGGCCGGTGTCCGTTCCGGCTGTCGCAAGCGTTCCCCCGAAGGAGATCGTGATTATCGTGTCCGGCGACGACGGGCCATTGCACCTGCCCGGCTTCGTCGGTTGGTCGCCCTTTCTTGCCTATTTCGAGCAGCACAAGGCGGAATTTGATATCCCGCCCGGCAGCGTTCCCGCGCGCTGACCGCCGCATCAACCGGGCGGCGGTCCTTCCACGGCGTCCGCCTTACCGAATCCCCGGGCCTTGTCACTTGCGGCTTGGATCGGATAGGATTTGTTGATCGCCGGGATGCGGGATGGCGAAACACGGACACATGACAAGCAGCGAACCCGAAAGCGCCCGGGCCGGCAAATCACGGCTTACCGCCTGTTGCGAGGGCCTGATCGAAGCCTGCTGGCTGCTTGCGGTAGCCGTGGTGCCCTTGATTTACGACCCCCACGCGATGTCTTCGTTCGATCCCGCGAAGATTGCTGTTCTGAGGGCGCTCGGATTTCTCACTTGTGCCGCGCTCATCGTGCGCGCCTGCGGAAGGCGGGAGGCCGGAGCCCGGCCGGGAGCGGATGCGCTGGCAGTGTGGCTGATGCCTGCCCTCATGCTGCTCGCGGCCTATCTGCTTTCCAGCGCCTTTTCCGTTGAGCCCGGCCTGAGCCTCTTCGGGACGCAGCATTACCTGCAGGGGACGCTGACCCTGTTTTGTCTGCTGAGCCTCTTTGCGGGCATGGCCGTGGTTTTGCGGGACAAGGAACAGATGGATCGCCTGGTTTGTGCGGCTCTTGCCGGCGGGTTTCCGGTGGCGCTCTACGCGCTGTTCCAGCGAGCCGGTCTGGACCCGTTGCTTTTTGGCGAGGGCGACCAAGCGGCATTCTCGTTCGCCGGGCACCCGATTTTTCTCGCTGGCTACCTGCTGATGCTGATGCCGCTCTGCGTGTGGAAGCTTTGGCACAGTTGCGGGCCGGACGGGTCTCAGCGCATTCCTGCGCGGTCCCTTGGCTATGCGGCCTTGCTTCTGGTGATGCTGTCCACCTTCGTGGCTGCGGACAAACGCGGGCCGATCGTTGCGATGGTGATCGCCATCGGCTGCGCGACCGGCCTGTTGGCTGCCTACTGGCAACGGTACCGGCTCGTGGGGCGTTTCCTCTGGCTCGGCGGGGCCGGCTTTCTTGTTCTGGCGGTTCTGGCGGTTCTGGTGAAGGCGGGGGTGCCGATTCTTGAAGTGCCGCTCCTCGGGCGCCTGGCTTTGATCGTTCCGGTCGGCGATGGCACGGGCGACTATTTCCGATCGAGCCTGTGGTCGGCCGCGCCGGGGGTGGTGATGGCAAAGCGGGCCTTTGTGTTTCCAGACGGTCAGCTGGATGTCTGGTCAAGCCTGCGCACGTGGATCGGCCATGGGCCGGAGACTTTGCAGGGAGTTCTTTCGCAGTCGTGGATGTATATCTGGAACGGGCCCGCCGTGAAACTGGAAAGCCGGTTTCACAATGGATTCTGGGATGTCTGGTATTCCACCGGCCTGCTCGGGGTGGCGGCCTTTGCCTGGTTTTTTTGCCGGAACTATCTCACCGGATGCGAGACCCTTGGACTGGCGGGCCGGGTGTCGCGAGCCCGTTTTTTTCTGACCGTCCTCATCCTTGCCGCAGGGGTTGGCGCCTGCCTTTCCGCCCTTTATGGGGTTGGGTATTTCGGGATGGGCTTTCAGCTTGGATTCGCGGCCGGGCTTGTGGCCCTCACCCTGTGGATCGCATGGCGGCAGGCGCAACCCGCTCGAAGCGGGGATCCGCATGAGCTTGTTGTCGTGGCGCTTCTCGTCGGACTTCTGGCATGCTGGGCGGATTCCGCCTTCGCTTTTCCCATGGGGAATACGACGGCTGTCTTCTGGGTGTTTTCGGGGGCGGTTGCGGGCTGGGGCGGAGGGATCAGGTCCGGCGCACGGGATCCTGAGGAAGCGGCCGTTCCGCTCCCGACAATAGCCGCCGGCTCTTGTGCGGGGCTTTTATCCGGAGGTCTTCTGGTGGCTTTGGTGCACGGTTTCATCGGCGGGAGCTTTTCTGATGTGCCGGTGCAGGCCGTTTCGGCGCTGGGCGCCGCGGCGGAGCAAAGATATGGCAGGCATGCGGCGACTGTCATTCCTGTGCTGGTAGCTCTGGCCTGGGTTGTCTCCACGGCGTTGATCGCCGGTGCCTTTGCTCGTCGGGGGTCAAATCGTCGGGGCCAACTCCTTGTGGCGCTTGCCGTCTCGATCTGTCTTGGCGGGGGATATGCCGTTTGGAAGGCTTTCCGTCTCGGCAGTATCGGGCCTCTTCCGGCGGAGGGCGATCCCTTGGCCGGAGTGCTCCGGCAGTGTGCAGGGTTCGAGGCGCTCGGAGTGGTCTTTCTCGGGGTTCTTTTACTGCTGGCTGCCGGCCTGGCTCTGGTGTTCGGAGGCGCACGGCGCGCACGCGGATTCGCGCCGACCGGTCCCGCGCAGGTGGCTGTTGCAGCTGTCGCGGTTCTGCTGCTCGTTCCGGCGGTCTGGCATTTCTCCGCGAACGTCTTTCGGCGGGAGGCGCTGAACCGGTGGGCGGTTGCCCTCGATGTCCACGGCCGCAAGAGGCATGCCGTCGAGGTCTACCTTCGCGGCCTTGCTCAGAACCCGGAGGATGCCGGTAACCGCCTGGCTTGCGCCATGGCGTGGATGCAGCTGGCCGGGCGCGACGGAAAGCCGGCCCCCGGCTTGATGGAGCGGGCCTCTAACGTCCTCGCTGAAGGGCGCGGATTTTCCGAACTCCATTTCGGCAATTATTTTTTGGGGAACATCTACCTGCGCCGCGCCATGAGGGAGACCGACCCGAATGCCAGAGTGATTTTGGGGTTGCTCGCCAAGGAGGCGTTTGTTCGCGCGACACGGTTCGCTCCCCAGTCGGAAATTGCCTGGTTCGAGGCTTCGCTTGCCGACCGCATCCTTCTCCGCGACAGCAAGTCTGCCGACGCCAAGCTGCACATTGCCGACGGCCTGACCGCTTGGGCTCCCCCGCCGCGCGCGAATATTGATTCCGCCGCCTGGGGCGATTTCTACGGCTCCGAGTCGTCGCGGGCCGGCAATGCCTCCCTCAAGGCGCAGTATGCGCGCCGCGCCCTCAACTACCACGGGCGCGCCCTGCGGGAGGATCGGGAAGCATTGGAATCCAGAGCGTTCGGCGACGCGGAGTTCGAGAAAAATCAGGCGAACCAGTATCAAACGCTTCTCGCGATGGCAAAGCTCCATCAGGCGCTCGGGCAGACCGGCGAGGCAGCCTCCCGTCTCCGCGAGGCGGCAGAAACGGAAAGTGCCCTCGGGACGTGGGAAGCCGAGGCGCAGCTGGCAAATTTCTATGCCACCGCCGGCGACTATTCCAAGGCCCGTGCATTCCTCGACCGCGCGTTCGCCGGCGCGCCCACGCAGGAGCTCAAGGGCCTCGAGGTCATCCGCCAGAAGCTGGAATCTCAGCGCAAATCGAGCGGCCGGTAGACGATGATCCCGTAGCGGTCGCTGGAACCGTAAAGGTATTTGGAGATCCGTGTATCGAGGACGACCTTGCGTCCGAGATCGCGCTGGGAAGTGGCGTGCATGAAGTGGACTCCGTCGCTCTTGCGCACGGCCATGCCGACATGCGAGGTGTATCCGCTTTTGTCACGCGAGGTGATGGCGATGATATCGCCCGTCTGGATGAACTTCTCCGCGGCGGCCACCCGGTCGCGTGGGATATGGTAAACCGGCAGGGCGGAAACCTTTTCCTGGATCCTTGCCATTGCGGGAAGAAGCCCGGGGTTATTGCGCAGGTAGCGGTAGGAGCGCCAGGCCGATGTCATTTCGGTGATGTTCCGCCGGAGCGGAACCCCGCCCATTTGGCGGGTCGGGTTGACCGAAAGTCCGCGGGCGCCGTTGTCGGCGAAGACCTCTTCCAGAAAATGCATGCGCGATAGGTAGCTTCCCGTGCACCGCCCGTCGCGGTAGCGCTCGAGTTCGATCATGGCGAGGAGGTCCTCCGGCCGGTAGCCGCTCTCCTTCATGCGCAGCATCCGGGCGAAACCCAGCGACACCTCGTAGAACGTCCAGCAATCAAGGCCGTGGAGGTTCACCGATGGCGACTCAATGTGGTCGTCAATCTCGAGGGTGTAGTTCACATAGGGTGTCCCCAGAAGCGCACTGCCGACACGGGCGGTCCGCTCGCCGAGCGGGAGATCCCGCCAGTTCCCGGCCACCGCCATGGCAACCAGACGGTCGAATTTTTCCTGGCCCTTGAAGACGGTGGACATCGGAAGCCGGGGGGTGCCATCCGGAATAGACGCGGCATGGAGGCCGCCGGCGGTGATGGAGAGCGCGGCAAAAAGTGCGGGCAGAAAATGTCGGTGGTGGATCATGATCGAGCTAAAATCGTTGAGCGGACGTTCTTGTCAAACCGGAAGAATACCTTGCCCGGACGGGACCTGTGTGCAGAATCGCGCGCACGTGAAGAAGTCTGCGCTATCCCAGTCGTCCCGCATTCTTGCCGGACTGCTCATCGGGCTCTCGCTCGGGCTCATTGCCGGCTGGCTCTTTCAGGCTGGCGGTCCCCTGGCTGCGCACGCGAGCACGCTCGGGTGGTGGATCGACGAGGTGATTCAGCCGCTTGGCCGCGTCTTTTTGCGCATCATTTTCATGGTCGTCATCCCGCTGATCCTGTCCGCGATCGTCATCGGGACGATGGAGATGGGGGACATCCGGACGCTGGGACGGATCGGCGTGAGGACGTTGCTTGTGACGCTGCTCCTGTCGTCGATCAGTGTCGGGATCGCGCTCGGGTTGGTGAACGCCCTGCAGCCCGGACGGGCGCTCTCCGAGGACCGGAGGGACGCGCTGGTCGCCGCCTACTCAGGTGATTCACGGAAGAGCATCGAGCGCGGGGAGAGGAAGCAGTCGCTCTCGAAGACGCTTCTCAACTTTATTCCGGAAAACCCGCTTGCGGAGGCGGCGAACGCCTTCAACCCAGAGAACGCCGGGGGCGGACTTCTTGCGGTCATGGTATTCAGTCTCTTCGTGGGCGTGGCGATGACCGTGGCCCCGCGGGAGAAGACCGCCACGCTGCGGGGAGTCTTCGAGGGAATGTTCGAAATCTCCATGACGATTATCGGCTTCGCCCTGAAACTCGCTCCGCTCGGGGTGGCTTGCCTGGGATTCGGCGTCGCCGCACGGCTCGGTCTCGACCTCTTCCGGACGCTGGGATTCTACACGGCGATCGTTCTGCTCGGGCTCTCGATTCATCAGTTTGTCGTCTATCCGGCTGTTCTGTGGCTGCTGGCCCGCCGATCGCCGCTGGCATTTTTCCGCGGCGCGAAGGAGGCAATGATCACGGCATTCAGCACGTCATCGAGCAATGCCACGCTGCCTGTCTCGCTCCGCGTGGCCGAGCACGACCTTGCGATCCCGCCGCGGGTCGCCCGCTTTGTCCTGACCGTCGGGGCGAGCGCGAACCAGAACGGCACTGCCCTCTACGAGGGAATCACGGTGCTCTTTTTAGCCCAGGTCTTCGGGGTCGAGCTGTCGTTCTCACAGCAAATCGTGGTGGCGCTGATGTGCATCATGGCAGGCATTGGCACGGCCGGCGTGCCGGGGGGCTCGCTGCCGCTTGTCGTCGGTGTCCTGCTCTCGATCAATGTCCCGGCCGAGGCGATCGCCATTATCCTCGGGATCGACAGGATTCTCGACATGTGCCGGACGACGCTGAACGTCACCGGCGACCTTGTGATTGCGGCAGTCGTCTCGCGGGATGAGCCGGACGCCAAGTCGGATCCTGTCCCGGCTGCCGGCATTGGGTCTGAATAAACCGAAACTGACCATTTCTGTAGAGAAAATCTCTACAGCTCTTTTCCGAAGTATTGCTGCTGGGCGGTAAACTCAGGCCTGCTTGACGAGGGGAATTCTGCAGGTGAACTCGGAACCGGATCCGGGAACGCTCTGCACGAAAATATCCCCGCCCATCAGATTGGCGAGCCGCTTGCAGATGACAAGCCCGAGCCCTGTGCCCCCGAACGTGCGCGTGTGAGATACCTCGGCCTGCATGAAGGGTTCAAAAATCTTGCCGAGCGCCTCCGGGGGGATGCCGATTCCGGTATCCCGGACTGTCAGGATCAGATCCCGGCCCGATGAGGTTACCGAGACCATGACGCTTCCGGAGGGGGTGAACTTGACTGCGTTGCCGACAAGATTCGTGAGGATTTGTTTGACGCGGACCGGATCTCCCCGGACGACCTGCGGCAGATCATTTCCGAAGGTGCATTCGAACTCGAGGCCCTTGCTCTTTGCGGCCGGCATGAGGATCTGGCAAACCTCGGAAACCAGCAGCCGCAGATCAATGTCCAGGCATTCGAGCTCAACTTTGCCGGCTTCGATTTTTGAAAAATCGAGGAGGGTGTTGATGATCTGGAGCAGGCTGTCACCACTCAGAGAAATCGATTTCACGTAGTCCAGCTGCTCGCCGCTGAGGGGGGTGGCCCCGAGCAGGCTGCAGTAACCGATCACCCCGTTGAGTGGGGCGCGGATCTCATGGCTCATGTGCGAAAGGAATTCCGACTTGGCTGCGTTTGCCGAGTCGGCAATGTGCTTTGCATTCTCCAGAAGCTCCTGCGCGGCCTTCCGCTCGGTGACATCTTCGAAGACCCCAAGCACTCCGCGTGGACGGCCTTCGGCATCCTTGAACGGGATTTTGGTGGTCTCGACCCAGATCCTCTTGCCGTCGGCTGTCTGAACCGGTTCGATGATATTCCGCTTCGGCCGCCCGCTCTGAATCGTTGCGAGGTCGTCGGCCCGGTAGGCCTCGGCGTGCTCGCGAGGGACCGCCGGAAAATCAAAATCGGTCCGCCCGACGATCTGTGTCGCGTGCATGTTCTGGAGCTTGGCGAACGATTCGTTGCAGGCCTGGTAGATGCCTTCGTTGTTTTTCCAGAAGATGGCTTGCGGCACGGTATCGAGGATGTTTGCCAGCACGTCACGGGTTTCGCGGACGCGTTCTTTCTCCCGGCGCAGGGCTTCGGTGGATTCCCGGAGCCTCAAGTTTGCCAGGCCCTGCTCGGCGATCAGGACGGCCAGGTTGCTGAGGTAGGCCAGGGCGCAGCGGAGTTTCTCCTCGGAGACAACAGGAACCTGGTCCAAGGCGTCCAGGTAGGCTTCCTCATCATATCCGTAGAGCTTGGCCTGCCTGATGAACCGCTCGCGGTCCGGCTTCTCCAGGAGCACCTGGCCGGTGGCGAGCGAAGCGATGTGCTTGCCCCGGATGATGACCGGCGTCGCGCCGTCAACGAGCCCGTTTCCGCACGGCATGATGCTCAATTCCTTGAGCTCTTTGAGGCAGCGGGTCAGCTCGATGTTGCTCTCCTTGCAGAATTCCGCCGATGCCGGACAGTCGCGGTGGAATTTTGTGCAGATCGGCCGCCAGCCGGTGGTGATGAGGAGCTTCTGGTCGGGAAATGAGACGAATCCGGTTGTGAAGCCGGTCGCGTTGGAGAACTCCTCAAAGAGCGAGCGAAGGCGTGCGATGTCGACCAGATCTTCGATGGAATACAAGCCATCGACGAGAAACTCCGCCGGGGGGGAAGACCGGTCAGAGGTGTGCGAGTTTATCTCGATCATAACTCACTTACGAATGCCCAAGGCATTTTGGATGCGAGTCAGGCGGTTCAGCATGGAAAGCATAAGGCATTGTTGAAGACTGGAAATGACGTGAAGAGTTGACGGGAGCATCGGGCAGCTGAGGCCCTTCGTGAAGGGACAAAACTAGATCATCCTGCGGAGCCGGAGGATTCCCAGGCAGGTCATCCCTCCGGCAAGCAGGACACAGGTGGCAGGCTCCGGCACCGGAACGACCTCCCAGTAGGAGCCAAAATTCTGGGCCGCGCTGCTCAGTGTCGAGACGCCAACCGTGAATTTGATGTTGGTGAGATCAGGGGGCTGCGAAACAGTTCCAAAAAACCGGAGCTGGTTGTTTGTCCCGCCGAACTGCCCGACGGCTCCTCCCCAGTTGGTGACGGTGAGGCTGCCGGTCGTGCCGAAGGTGATTTCCTGAAATGTCGCGCGGTTGTTTGTCTGACCGGCCCCAAAGGCGAGCGTGAGGGCATAGCCGGTTTCTACGCCGTCGTTCGTGGTATCCACAGTTCCAGAACTGGAAAACTGGGACCCGCCGCTGACCGACCATGACATGCTGTTATTGAGGAAGATGGACTGGTCGTTGAAGTCCACTGCCGCGGCGTTCGAGACGACCAATCCGCCCCCGGAAACACCGTTCCCGAAGTTGATGACATCACCGAAGCCCGAGGTGTCGAATGAGAAGTTTCCTGAAGTGAAAGTGGCTGATGAAACAGAAAAATCGGTTCCGCCCGGGGTCAGCAGCTGCTTGGTGGTTGAAGCCGCATTGAATGTTGCATTGTCTGAAATGGTCGGGACGCTTGCAGGATTCCAGTTAGATGCAACGGAAAGGTCGGCGGTGGCCCCTGTCCAGATCAGCGGTGCGGAAACGCCCGGAAGTGACGTCAGAAAAATCAGACCCAGGGAGGAAATAAGAGCTCTCATCATGACATTATGGTTGACCGGACACTAAAGACTATAGGGTAGTGTTGACGCAACATTTGCAACGGTGCCAACTGCTGCGCCGCGCCTGACAATCCAGAGACCGCTTCCCGCAGGGATCAGCGTGGAGCCATAGTTGCGCAAATCGGCCGGGTTGCCGGCATTCCGCCAAACGCCCTGGGTATTGAGATAGTAAGCCGCCATCGTTTTGTTCGGCCTGTAAACGGTGACCTGATCCGCATTTTTCGGGTTGTCGCTGCGCGTCCAGCTCGTCATCGCCAAAAAGTTGAGATTGGTGAGGGTTGTGCCGACCGGCGAGCTGATCGGAATGAGGGTCTTGGATCCGCCCGGAAGCTGGAATCTGGCTGGCGTAGAGGCGACTGTTCCAGTAAAATCGATCTGGGTCATAACGCCGTTCGGCTTCCGGTTGATTCCTATCCCTGCATGGGGCGGAATACCCTTCGTGTTATAGTTCGCAGTGTCGGCGGGGTTGGCGTTCCGCCAGTTCGTGCCGTTGTGGAAGTAGGAGGTATTGGTTCCGTCGACGTAGAGGGTGACCTGATCGGCCAGTGCGGCGGTGGCGCCGGATTTGAGAGCGACCGGATCCTGAACGGTGCCCGCTCCGAAGACCTCAGCAAGCGTGAACATGGGAACCAGTTCGTATTTGTCATTCGCTGCCACATTGACGGCGGTGCCATTGCCGGTGACCGGGAGCGCGAAGCTTCCGGTTCCTTGCGACAGGTTCAGGGTATTATTTCCGGTGATGCCGGTGACGACCAGCTCGCGGCCCGCGGCATTGCCGGATTTGATGCGGACGTAATGGGTGTTTGTGAGGTTGCCGAGCGTGGTGAAATTGGCGGCCGAATCACTGATGGAAGCATTGCCGACCGATGTGACCTTGCTGGCGAAGACCGCCGCCGGCTGCAGGGGGAGAGACATGGCGGTGACCGTCCTGTCAGTCAGCGGGATGCTCACATAGCCAACCGGTACGGTGGTGAGTGTTGTTGCGTTCTGCCCGAAGCAGGCTGCCGTTGTGGCAATAAGCGCACAGAAATAAGCGCCCAGGGAGGATAGATTCTTCATTCCACGCAATGTATGCCATGTTGGTGCCAGGATGTCAAAAACTCTCTTCTCCTCCCGGAAGGCCGGGTTGGGGATCCGGATTTTTGTGGTTTTGCCCGTTCCCGGCGACTTTTTCTTGCGGAATCGGGGGCATCCGCCGATACCTTGGCGGATTCAACAGCCCCGTAGCGGGCGGATTTTTTAGAAACCTATTTCAACATGAGCGGAACGGCGACAGACGTGGTGATGGTTAATGTGCAGGTGGACGGCGAGTGGAAGCAGTTCCCGAAAGGAACCCGGCTCATCGAAGCCTGCATGAAGAGCGGAAAATTTATTCCGCACTACTGCTACCACCCGAAGCTCAGCACGCCTGGCAACTGCCGGATGTGTCTCGTCGAGATGGGCATGCCGAAGATGTCTCCCGACCGCAAGCCGGTGCTGGGGGCCGACGGACGCCCGGAGATCAACTGGGGCCCGCGCCCGGCGATCTCCTGCGCGACCGAGGTCAGCGAGGGCATGGGGGTGCGGACCGATTCGCCGATGGTCAAGGAATGCCGGGACGGGGTGATGGAATTTCTCCTCATCAACCACCCGCTCGACTGCCCGATTTGCGACCAGGCGGGCGAGTGCCGGCTGCAGGAATTTTCGGTGGAGTTCGGCAAGGGCGAGTCGCGCTTCGTCGAGGACAAGGTGAAAAAGCCGAAGCACGTGGACATCGGCGAGCGGATTGTGCTCGACGACGAGCGCTGCATCATGTGCTCGCGGTGCATCCGTTTCATGCAGGAGATCGCGCACGACGACGTGCTCGGGTTCCTCAACCGGGGCAGCCACACGACGCTTTCGGTCTACCCGGGCAAGCGGCTCGACAGCAACTATTCGCTCAACACCGCGGACATCTGCCCGGTCGGCGCGCTCACGAGCAAGGACTTCCGCTTCAAGATGCGCGTTTGGTTCTTGAAGGAAACCCCGAGCATCGACGTCAACTGCGGCACCGGCACAAACATCCTGATCTCCAGCCGCGAAAATGTCGTCTACCGGATCACCCCGCGCGAGAACGACCTGGTGAACTCCTGCTGGATGCCGGACAGCCACCGGCTCAACTTCCACTACCTGCACAGCGACGACCGCCTGAAGGATCCTGCCGTGCGCGGGGCGGGGGCTCCCGTGAAATGGCCTGTTGCACTCTCCGCGGCCGCGGAGAAGCTCAAGGGCCGGTTGCCCGGCACCACCGCGCTCATTGCCTCGGCCCGCATGACGAACGAGGAATTGTTTCTTGCCCGCGGCCTCGCCGGTGCGCTCGGCATCGACCAGTTTGACGTTCTGCCACGCCCGCAGAAGGGCGACGGGTTCCTGGTCTCCGACGACGGAAACCCGAACACCTCGGGCGCGAAGCTCCTCGGACTCGCGACTGGAAAGCTGGCCTCGATCGCCGAGGGCGTAGAAGCCGGAAAGATCACCGGACTCATCGTGCTCGGTGAGGATGCCGTCGATTGCGGAATTCCTGCCGACGACCTCAAGAAGCTCGAAGTGCTGGTCGCAACGGGCATCCTGCCAAACCAGACGACCCCGCTCGCGACCGTCGTCCTCCCCGCCAGCGCCTGGGCGGAGAAGCGCGGGACCATGATCAACCTCAAGGGCCGCCTGCAGCGCCTCAACCAGGCGATCCAGCCGCCCGGCCAGGCCCGCGACGACTGGGAGATCCTCCGCGACCTCACCGGGTGCATCACCGGAACTCCTGCCGGACTCGCATCGATCGAGGACGTCTTCAAGCAGTTGGCATCGGAGGTGCCATCATTGCAGGGCCTGACGATCAGCCGGATCGGCGGCCTTGGAGTTCAGCTGGGGTAAAGAACGTCAACGCGGTAGCGGATAAGAGTTCGCGTTGCCTGCTTCTCAGACCGGTTCCCCGGGCGTTTCGCGCCGGTTGGCGGCAACGGGGAGACGGATGAGGAAGATGCTGCCCCCGCCGGTGCGGCTTGTTTGTTCGATGGTTCCGCCCAATCGCGTGACGGCCTCAAAAACAATGGCCAGGCCGAGTCCGGTGCCCGGAATTCCAATGGTATTCGATGCCCGGAAAAACGGCTCCATCAGGAGCTTTGACGCCTCCTCGGGAATGCCGATCCCCTTGTCTTCGACAGCGATGGCCACTGCCTCGTCTGTGCTGCTGGCCCTGATGGTGACCGGGCTTCCCACCGGGGAATACTTGACCGCGTTGTCCAGCAGGTTGCTCACCGCCCGCCGGAGGAGCGTGGGGATCACACTGAGCCGGACAGGGGGGCCATCGGACGAAAATGAAATCGGATGGGCATGGCGGGTTGCAGCCGCAAATTCTTCCGAAATCTGCCGGACAAATTCCACCGGATCGATCTCGGAGAAGGTCTCCCCGCCTGCGTTCCTGGTGAGCGAGCTGAGGTCCAGAACATCCGCGACGATTCCGGTCATGTAGTCGGTGGTGTCCAGGATCGTTTGAATCGCCCGCTCGATTCCCGCTTCGTCCATCTTGTCGCGGCAGGAGCCAAGGAGATCGGTGGCCAGGCGGATCGTGGCCAGCGGGGTGCGGAATTCATGGGAGGCCATAGAAACCAGGCGGCTTCTGATCTCGGCCGTCTGGTGTTCACGCTCCAGGGCCATTTCGAGCGCTTTCTCCGCGGCTTTCGCGTCGGTCACATCCTGGGCGGCCGCGAAGATGCTGCCGCGGATGAGCTTTGCCCGCCACTCGATCGAACGCCACTCGCCCGAGTTCGTGCGGCAGCGGTTCACAAAGCCCACGAGCGGCTGCCCGGTTTCCAATCTGGCGAACGCCTCCTCTGTGTGAAGAATGTCATCCGGGTGGACATGTTCAATAAACGGCGTTCCTTCGAGACGTTCAGAGGAATAACCGAACAGTTCCTCCCAGGCCCGGCTCACACGGACAAACCTTCCCTCCGGATCCATGATGCAGAGCAGGTCGATGGCGACCTCGAAAAACGTCGCGATGCGCTCCCGGTCGTGGGCTTGCTGGGCCCGGGCCTGTTCCTGCTCGGTGACGTCCATCGCCATGCCCACGAACCCCTGCAGCTTCCCGTCCTTGCCGACGATCGGCTGGCCGGTGATTTTTTGCAGCACCACCGAGCCGTCGGGAAGAATGACCCTGTGCCGCAGGTTTTCGAACGGCTCCATTTTTTCCGCCTGCTCCTTGAAAAATCCTGGCAGGACGGCGCGGTCCTCCTCGGGAACGAGGTCGAACAGCTTTTTTCCGAGAATCTGGGCGACCGGGCGTCCGAGGACATGGGCCGCCCGTGGGCTGACATAGGTGAATGTTCCGTCGGGATCCAGCTCCCAGATGTATTCCGAGGCCGAGTCGATGATGTTCTGGAGGCGCTCCTTGTTCGCGGTGAGATCCGCGGTCAGCTTCTCGGCGATCCTCCATGCGGCGAACCGCGTGCTCACCAGCGAGAGAACCAGCCCCGAGAGGAGAAGGCTGAGCGTAGTCCCGCTCGCCGCCACGATCCAGACCTTGCTGAGATCGACGTTCCCGCGTTGGGCAAAACTCAGTAGCCACCTGTGTCCGGCCGAATCGACCGGCAGATCCCGGGTCAGCCGGATGGGGGCAGCCGCTGCCTGCCCGCCGGCATCCTCACTGCTGTAAAGCAGCGCTCCCGGGGAGCGGTTTTCGCCGTCGTAAATTTTCAGATCGACATGCTCCCGATCCGCCCAGCCGCCCAGGATCCCATCCAGGAGATCATTCATGCGATAGGGGCTGTAAACCCAGCCAAGGAAGGCAGCGCGGCGCTCGGCCACGGTTTGGTGGGGTTCCCCCATGCGATAGACCGGGGCATACATCAGCGCGCCCGCCTGGACATCCCGGTTGGTCTCTTGCACCAGGAGGACTTTTCCCGAGAGGACCACCTCATCCAGATCCCTCGCCCGTTCCATCGCCGCGCGACGGATCGGCTCGGAGAGCATGTCGTATCCGAAGGCGCGGAGGTTGCGTCCGGAAAACGGCTCGAGAAAAACAATAGAGGAATAGATATCCCGCCCGCCCTCCGGCCAGACCCGGTATTCCGGGAAGCCCTCTGCTCGGACCTTCCGGGTATGCTCTGCAAGCTCCGCGGCGGGTACAAGCTGCGCGAAGCCGATGCCCAGGATGCCTGGCAGCTTCTGGTTGAGCTTCTGGCGCTCGGCGTATTCGCGCCATTCCTCCCTGATGACGCCGTTGTCGTCGGCAAAAAAGGCCGCGCCGCTGCGGAGGATCTGCTCGTGCTCGCGCAGGCGGCCTCCGATCCTCAACGCCACCTCATTGCAGATGAAATCAAACGCCCGCCCAGCCTCCTCATCCGCGTCCAGCTTTTGATGGCTAGCTACAAGGGCGGTCAGCGCCAGGCCCACCAGCAGGATCGCCAGCACCAGCCAGCCGCCATTGGCGAAGCCGGTGAAAAGAAACCTGAAAAGTCCTGCTGCCGATCCCTTCGTGGATGATCTCAATCTCCGTCGGTGGTTCCCCTCGCCAGGCGTGCCACTCATGGTCCGGTCTTCATCACGCCGTGCGGTGCCGCCCGCTGGCAGTAAAGGGCCGCCGCGCGCACGAGCTCCGAGCCGCTGGACCCCAGCTTCCGGCAGATCGCTTTCCGGTGAGACTCAACAGTGCGCTGCGAAATCGATAGCTCGGCGGCGATCCTCTTGTTGATGTGGCCCTGGCCGACCAGGTCGAAAATCTCAAACTCGCGCGGGGTCAGAAGAACGGTGGGATCGGCTCCGCCGGCGCTCCCCTGCGAGGGGAATTTTTCCTGGAAAATGGCATCCACCTCGTGGAGCAGCACCTCGAAGGCGCGCACCTTGTCCACAACTGCGCGGAAGCATCTTTCCAGCTCCGGGCTACGCTCGACCTGCCCCGGCTGCGCGGTCAGGAGGATGCACTGGATTCCCGGCACCAGGCGCCTGGCCTTCTGTCCGAGCTGCAGGCCGTTTCCGTCCGGCAACACAAAATCGAAGATGCCCAGATCCGGCTTGTGGTGCTCAACGGCTGAAAGGCCCTCCTGGACGCTGGTGGCGGTGGCGGCCACCTCGATGTAGGGGACGGTTTTGAGCATCACCACGAGAAGCTCAAGAAACATGAGTTGGTCTTCAACAACCAGACAGCGGAGCTTCATCGGACCTCTGAGCTTTGCAGATCGGACTGCGGCTGGCAATCACTGTTCCGGGAGGGAGAGCTCGACATCAAGCCCGTGTGGAGACGCCGGCCGGAAGGAGAGCTGGCAGCCCTTGCATTTGATCTGTGCTTTGCAAAGCGCCAGGCCGAGCCCGAGCCCCTGCTGCTCGCGCTGGTCGCGGTGGAACTGCCGGAACGGTCCGATCTCCGCAATTTCCTCCTCGGTCATCCCGCAGCCAAGGTCGCGGCAGCTGAAGTTGAGGCGACCCTGGTTCTGCCTGAGCCTGACCTCGACCTTCGAGCCCGGCGTGGAAAACTTGAAGGCATTAGAGATGACCTCGCCCGCCACGCGGTCCAGGCAGCCGCCGCAGTCCGTGTGGCTTTCGATCGTGTGGAGGATCAGGTCGTTCTCCCGACCCGCCTCCTGCGAGAGCTTGTTGGCGACCTTCGTGACCAGCAGGCCCGCATCGACACGGGTTGACTGCTCAAACGGATCTTTGCCGGCGCTCAGCGCGAGAAACAGGAGGTAGTTGACGACCGTTTTCTCGAGCCGGGTTGCAGACTCCTCGATGAGGTCGAGAACCTCCCGGCTCTGGTTGCCAATCAGGCCGGAATCGGCACGAAGGATCTGAATTCCGCCAATGATTCCGTTGAGCGGCGTCCGGATTTCATGCGGCAGCGACTTCAGTTACTCGGCTTGAAGATTTTTAATCTGCTCTTCTCCGGCCCGGATCCGCTCCCGGGAGAGCTGGATGCGGGTGCGGATCGCCGACAGGAGGCCGCTGCTTGTAAACGGCTTGGTCACGTAGTCGTCCGCGCCAAGGTTCATCCCCTCCCGCACCTGGTCCCGCTCGGCGAGCGCGCTGAGAAATATCAATGGAATCCGGCTCGCCGTGGGGATCCCCCGCACGCGTTCCAGAATATCGTAGCCGGTCATCCCCGGGAGGATGATGTCGCAAAGGACCAGGTCGGGCCGCACCTCCTTGAGCTTCTCGAGGGCGGGCGGACCGGAGTCGAAGTCGAACACCTCGTAACCGTTCAACGAGAGCAGGGTTTTTGTGTTCTCGCGCAGGGTCGCGTTGTCTTCGACCAGAAAAAGGGTGGGCTTGTCAGTCATGATTTTGTGGGGCTCATCAAGGGGGCTGAAGGCTGGCTCAGCGGAACGGTCATGGTGAAAAGCGACCCTGACTGCTGTGGGAAGTATTTCAACCGGCCGCCGTGGGCTTCCGCGCACTTTTGTGCAATGAAAAGCCCGAGGCCCGAGCCGGGCTTGTCCCCGACATTCGAGGCCCGGGAAAATGCGTCGAAGAGGAACGCCCGCTCGTCCGGCGGAATTCCTATCCCGCGGTCGAGGACCGAGATGGAAAGCTCGTCCAGACGGTAATCGACAAAGACGGTAACCGCCTCATCCGCCGCCGAATACTTGAGCGCGTTCTCAAGGATGTTCCGGAAGATGTAGTGGAGGAGGCGCTCGTCGGCCAGGACCTGCAGCCCGGCATCGATCACTGGCAGCCTGACCCGCGAGGGCCGATCGGATGCCTCCCCGGCCTCCGTGCAGCACCTGCTGAGAAAGCTGCGGAGGGCGAAAGGTGCCGGGTTGCAAGTCAGTTTACCATCTTCGATCCTTCCCGCGAGAAGGAGCTCGTCGATCATTCGCACGGTCGATGTCACGCTCGACATTAGGCCCTCCAAAACAGATTGCGAGCGCTCCGGCGGCATGGAGGCCCCGAAGTTTTTCAGCAGCTCGCAAGCGAGCATCATGTTGGCGAGCGGGGTCCTAAGCTCGTGGCTGGCCATGGAGACGAACCTCGACTTGAGCCGGTTGAGCTCCTCGCAGCGGGCGACGTTCTGGAGCACGGCATTTTCCGCCCTCTTCTGGTCGGTAATGTCCCAGTTCGTGCCGATCACGTGCAGGGGTTGACCGGAGGCGCTGCGCTGTACAAGCGCCATGGCCCGGATGTGGTGGACGCTGCCGTCCGGCCAGAGCACGCGGAATTCGGTGTCAAACTCCTTGTCTCCGCCAATGGCCATTTTAATCTCCTCATCCCCCCTGGCCTTGTCATCGGGGTGCAAGCCCGCGACCCATGCCTCATAGGCGCCGCCAAACTGCTCGCGGGTGATCCCGTAAAGGCGGTACATCTGTTGATCCCAAACGAGCCGGTTATTCACGACATCGTAATCCCAGATGCCCACTCCTCCGGCCTTGACGGCCAAAGCCAGGCGTCTGCCGGTCTGGGCGAGCTCCTCCTCGAAATGCTTGCGCTCGGTGACGTCCGTGATGAATCCGTGCCAGAGCACCGAGCCATCCTCCTCGCGCTGCGGGACAGCGTTCCCGTAAAGCATGCGGACGGTGCCGTCGGCGAACTTCGCCCGGTATTCGTGTTGCCAGGGGCTAAGGTCCTCTGCCGACCTGTGAATGGATTCAACCACCCCCTCCCTGTCATCCGGGTGCAGGACGGCAAAAACCTTGGCCGCATCGTGGCGCACCTCGTAGGGCGTGACCCGGTAGATCTCCCGGATGGCATCGCTGGCGAAGGGGATGCAAGAGGTTCCGTCCGGCCGCAGGCGGAATTGGTAGATAAGGCCCGGCACGCGGCCCGCGATTTTGAGGAGGCGATCGAGTAGCTCTTCCTGCGCCTCTTTCGCATGCTTGATGTCGGTGATGTCGATGCAGGATCCGATGAATCCAAGGAAACCTCCATCCGGGGTAAAGCGGGGAACGCCGTGGTCCCGCAGCCAGCGGTAGGACCCGTCGGCGCGGAGCAGGCGGTATTCCATCTTGAACTCGCGCAGCGCCTGGAGAGCCAGGCGGTAGGTCCGGAGGCAGGAAGTGCGGTCCTCCGGGTGGACACATTCCATCCAGCCGTCTCCCAGCTCCTGCTCCAGCGTGCGCCCGGTGAACTCGAGCCAGGGCCGGTTGAAGTAGTTGCACCGTCCGTCCGTCCCGGCTTTCCAGAGCAGCACCGGTGCGGCGTCGGCCATGCGGCGGAATCGCGCCTCGCTTTCCTGCAGCAGGCGGGTTGTTCGGTTGAGCGCCGTGGCATCAATCATGACAGAGAGCAGGTGGCGGTGCCCGCGGATGACAATGATTTCAGCGGAAAACAGCCCGTCGATGAGCGTGCCGTCGCCGAGCTTCACCTGAAGCGCCTCGTTGCGCAGATGTCCTTCGGACTCGAGTTTCGCGGAGAGGCGCTGCATAGCGGCCTCATCCGGAAAGAGCCCGAGTTCGAGTGATGTTTTGCCGACAACCTCGTTCCTGGAAAGTTTGAGTGTGGACAGAAATGCGGCATTCACGTCCACGAACGTCCGGTCCGGCAGGGTTGAGAGCGCCATCAGGGCCGGATTGTTGTGGAAGAGATGCGCGAAGCGGTTTCTCGCCTCCTGTTCCTCGGTCAGATCCTTGCAGAGACCAAACAGGCAGTCTTTCTGATTCCATTTCCCGAGCCAGACCCGCGTCTCCACATGGAGGTGTCCGCCGGACTTCTTGAGCAGTGGCAGGGGACACGTTTCGCGTTCACCGCGCAGCATCGCCGCCACGATTTCGCCCGCCTTTCCCCTCAACTCCTCCGGATGCAGGTCGATCAGGAACATCGTCCGCAGTTCCTCCGGGGTGAAGCCCAGCTTCTCCGAAGCCGCCCGGTTACTGAAGAGGATCTGGCCGGTCGGGCTCCCGACAAAAATCATGTCGTCGAGGGTCTCAAAAAACGCATGGAAGTTGGCCTCGCTGTCCTCGAGCGCCTGTTCGGCCAGCCGGCGCTGCGTGATGTTGTGGGCGGAGGCGAAGATCAAACCCTGCTCGGGCGACGAGTTGCACGACCAGTCGAGCGTCACCTGGTTTCCTGCGGACGTCAGCAGCCTGTTGGTGAAATTGACGACCGGGATTCCTTGCCGGAGGTCTTCCAGCTTTTCGAGGGTGGCGGGCCGATCCGCGGGGGTGACATGGTCCAGGATTGGGTGGTTCAGAACCTCCTCGCGCGAGTAGCCGAGCAGTTCGGTCCATGCGGGGTTGAACTGTTTGATATTGCCTTCCAAATCGGAGATGATCAGGAGGGATTTGGAGACCGCGAACAGCCGTTCGCGCAGCTCGATCGCCTCGATCCGCTCGGTCGCATCGCTACAGATGCAGGCGATTCCACCGTCGGGCAGGAGGCTCAGGGAAAGCTCCTGGACGAAGTGGCTCCGGTCCTTGCGGTGGCCGCGGACCCGGCCGCGCCAGATCTTCTTCTCCTGCAGTTCCGGAAAAACCGACTTCTCAATGAAATCGATCTCCTCCGGCGTATAAAAAATGTGCCAGCTTTTTCCGAGAACTTCCCTGGGCTCGCGGTATCCGAAGAGCGAGAGGTGGGCGGGGTTGATATAGGTGTAGAGCCCTTTGGCATCGGTGAGCGCAATTCCCTCCGATGCCGCGTCGAGGGCGGTCGCCCGGTTGAGCAGTTCGGTCTCGGGCATTGCGGAGGCGACGTCTTCGGTGCGGGCCGGCGCCTTGTGGGCCGGCTTTCGCGATGGAGCGTCGGCCACACTCATCGCAGGATTCGGGGTGTTGGTCGGGGGAGATTTCGCATGGCTCTGTGAGGGTTTATATAAGTATATCTGCAGCTCCTTGTTTCTTATATACCCAGATGTGGGTATTTGTTCAGGCAGCCGGCTTTCCGGCCGGGGATGCTGAGGCGGCTCAAGGAGATCCATGGCATTTGCCAAGGCCGGGGAATTCGTCTAGAAGCAGTTGCACGATGAGCGGGGTTTCACAGGCAGACTTATGGGCGGGCAGGACGCGGAGCATGGCGCTCCGGTCTTGTACTGCGCCGACGCTCGTCATTTGACCATGGACATTCTCATCATCGGATCGGGCGGGCGCGAGCATGCGCTCGCATGGAAACTTCAACAGTCCCCGCGCGTCGGAAAAATCTATTGTGCGACCGGGAATGCCGGTACCGCGTTGCTTGGGGAGAACGTGGCGATCCCGGCGGGCGACATTTCCGGTCTTGTGGCGTTCGCCAAAGCGCACGGGATCGGGCTCACGGTGGTCGGTCCCGACGACGCGCTGGCGGCGGGCGTCGTCGATGCCTTCGAGGCGGCGGGGCTGAGGATTTTCGGTCCATGCGCGGCGGCCGCGCGGCTGGAATCGTCGAAGGCTTTTGCGAAGGACTTCATGCGCCGGCACAGGATTCCGACGGCCGACTACCGCGAGTTCACCGACAGCGCGGAGGCGCATGCGTGGTGCCGCGATGCCCGGTATCCGCTGGTCGTGAAGGCCGACGGGCTCGCGCTCGGCAAGGGTGTGATCATCGCGCAGACGCCCGACGAGGCCGCGGATGCGATCCGCGCGTGCATGGAAGACAAGGTGTTCGGCGCGGCCGGCAGCCGGGTCGTCGTCGAGGAATTTCTTGAGGGCGTCGAGTGCTCGGTCCATGCGCTCGTCGATGGGAAGTCGGCGCTCTTCTTTCCGGATTGCCGCGACCACAAGCGCGCGCTCGACGGCGACCGGGGACCGAATACCGGCGGCATGGGGACGATCTCCCCGTCGGGCTCAATGGACGCCGCGCTGCGCGCACATGTCCAGAGCGAGGTGCTCGACCGTTTTCTGGCGGGGATCCGCGCGGACGGCATCGCCTTCCGGGGCATGCTCTTCCCCGGCCTGATGCTGACCCGCACCGGGATCAGGGTCCTGGAGTTCAACTGCCGGTGGGGGGACCCGGAGACCCAGGTCCTTGTGCGCCGTCTACGTTCCGACCTGCTCGACCTGCTGGAAGCCTGCGTCGACGGCACGCTCGCTGCCAGGCAGCCCCAGTGGAGGGATGAGGCGGCGGCCTGCATCATCCTCGCGTCGGGCGGTTACCCGGGCGATTATGAAAAAGGAAAGGAGATCCGCGGCCTCGCGGAGGCCGGCGCTCTCGATGGCGTGGAGGTCTTCCACGCGGGGACGAAAGCCGTCGACGGCAGGGTTCTGACGAGCGGGGGGCGCGTGCTCGGAGTGACGGCGCTCGGGGACGGACTCCCGCAGGCGATTGCAAATGCCTACCGCGCCGCGGACGAAATTTCCTTTGACGGAGTGCAGCGCCGCAACGACATCGGAGCGACCGCCACGAAGCCATGAAAAAAACCTCCCGAATTTTAGCGTTTCTTTGCTGCGCCTGCGCCGCGGCGTCCGCGAAGGAACCCGCCAAGCCGGCGGCAGAACCGACGCCCGCCCCGACGCTTCGCGAGGAGATCAACGCGCTCGACCCGGGGCAGATCCAGAAGGCGGTCGAGGCCCTGCAGGCGAATTTTCTTTCTCCGGCGGCGCTGGACGAGACCTCGAAGCAGCGTGCTCTCCTTGAGGGGCTGATCAGCCGGCTTTCGCCGGGCGCAGCGGTCACGGTTCCCAACCCGTCGCCCGCTGCGAAGGAGCCTCTGCCGTTTCTGGCCGAGATCCTTGACGGCTCGGCCGGCTATATCCGACCCGGCCTGCTCGATGCGGCCACGCTCGGGCAGATGGATGTCGCGCTCGCCAGCTTCGCGGCCAAAAAGGTGCCGGCTGTCATCCTCGATCTGCGCGCGATCCCGCGCGGAAGCGGGTTCGATGCGGCGGCCGACTTCGCCAGGCGGTTCTGCCCGAAAGGCAAAATGCTTTTTACGATCCAGAAGCCGAGCGCTAAGCAGGAGCGGATCTTCGCATCGGACAAGGACCCGGTTTTCAACGGCATTCTCGTTGTGCTGACCGACTTCGATACATCCGGAGCCGCGGAGGCGCTCGTCGCAACCCTCAGGGCGAATGCCGGGGCGATGGTCGTCGGCACCGATACGGCCGGCGAGGCGGTCGAGTTTTCCGAGTTCCCGCTCGGCAACGGCCGCGTGCTGCGCGTGGCGGTCTCCGAGGTGGTTCTCCCCGGCAGCCGTCCGATTTTCCCCGGCGGCGTGAAGCCGGACATCGCAATCTCGCTTGCGCCCGATGACCAGGCCGCGATCTTCGAAGCGAGCAGAGAGAAAGGCGTGAGCCAGTTCGTGTTCGATGCCGGGCGCGTCCGGATGAGCGAGGCCGCGCTCGTCGCCAACACCAACCCTGAGATCGAAAGCGGAACGGATGGGAAAAAGCCTTCCGACGAGCCCCCGCTGCGCGACACCGTGCTCCAGCGGGCGGTCGATCTGGTTACGGCGATCAGCTTCTACAAGAAACAAAACTGACGTGGCGAAAATCCTGTTTGCCAAAGCGGGCGTCCTGCCTACGTTGGGCGCGATGTTTCGTCTGGTCTTACTCGCCTGGGCCTTGCTGGCCCTGTCCCCCGTTCACGCCGCCCCGGTGGCCAGCAGCCTGGTCCGGATCGAGGCAACTTCCCAGGACCCGAACTACAAGGCGCCTTGGAATGCGGGGGAGGTTGCCGGCGGGGTCGGGGCCGGGTTCACGATCAGCGGCAACCGGATCATCACGAACGCCCATGTGGTGAGCAATGCCCGGTTCCTCACAGTTTCCAAGGAAGGCGATCCGAAGCCGTATCCGGCCAGAGTTCTCTTCATCGCGCACGACTGCGACCTGGCGATGCTCACCGTCGACGAGCCCGGGTTTTTCCACGGCATGTCGGCGCTCGAACTCGGCGGGATTCCGGCCATCGAGTCGACGGTTTCGGTTTACGGTTACCCGATCGGCGGGACGCGCCTCTCGGTGACGCGCGGGATTGTTTCGAGGATCGACTTCCAACCGTATTCGCACTCCGGCATGGACTCGCACCTGACGATCCAGATCGACGCGGCGATCAACCCGGGGAACAGCGGCGGACCGGTGATGCAGGACGGGAAGGTCGTCGGGGTGGCGTTTCAGGGCTACAGCGGAGACGTCGCACAGAATGTCGGCTACATGATCCCGACTCCGGTCGTGCGGCGGTTTCTCAAGGACGTCGAGGACGGCCACTACGACCGCTACGTCGATCTCGGCCTGACCTACCGGAACCTGTTCAACCCGGCCGCCCGCAAGGCTCTGGGAATCCCGGACACCGACAGCGGGGTCCTGGTCGGCAGCGTTTTCGGCGGCGGCGCAAGCGATGGGCTGGTCCGCCCCGGCGATGTGCTCATGGCGATCGACGGTCTGCCGGTCGCCAGCGATGCGACGATCCCGATGGATGGCGATTCGGTCGCTCTGGCCGAGGTTGTCGAGCGGAAGTTCAAGGGGGACAAGGTCCGGCTGAACCTGATCCGGGACGGCAAGCCGGTCGAGGTGACGGTGCCGCTCAACGAGCCGTGGCCGTTCAACCTCCACAGCAACGCCTACAACGAGAAGCCCCGGTTTGTCGTGTTCGGCGGCCTCATCTTCCAGCCGGCCGACCGGAATTTCATGTCGGCCTACGATCCCGACGACCTCCGGCTCCGCTATACGTTTGACTTCTTCATCGAGGACAAAATCTTCCGCGACCGGCCGGAAATCGTCGTCCTGAGCGGGATTCTCGCCGATCCGGTGAACGCCTACGCCGGCGAATTCCGGTTTGCGATCGTGGACGAGATCAACGGCAAGAAGATCCAGCGGCTGGCCGATGTCGCGAAGGCGTTCTCCGAGCCGTCGGAATACTACGTCATCAAGATGGCGGGAGGCGGGCGCCCGATCGTCCTCGAACGCAAGGCGGTTGAGGAAGCCCGCGGGCGCATCGCCGCGCGCTACCGCGTCACCAGCGAACAGAATCTCGAAAAATGATCCAGCGCCACCTTGTCATCGCGTTCACGCTTTTTTGTCTGGCCGGAGCCGAGGCGGCCTCGACCCTGCTGAAGCCGCGGGAGCCCGCCTCCGGATCCGCCGGAAACAATTCCGTCATCCGCGTCAACTCGACCAACCAGGCCTACGACTTTTTCCGGCCATGGATGAAGAAGGCGCCGTTCAGCCGCCGGGGGCTCGGCGTCCTGATCGAGGGCGGGCGGATCCTGGTCACGGCCGAGCTGGTGGCCAACAACACGTTCATCGAGCTGGAAAAGGCAACGACGGCCGAGAAGTCATCGGCGACCGTCGAGCGCGTCGACTACGATGCGAACCTGGCGATCCTGCGGCCGGTCGATCCGGCATTTATTGACGGCATGAAGCCGCTCGAGCTCGACCGGGGCGTGCGTGTCGGCGACCGCGCGACCATCCTGCAGCTCGAGCCGAACGGCGAGATCGCACAGACGCCGGGCACGGTGACATCGATCACGGTGGGCGGCTACCCGCTCGACGGCATGGGCCTCCTGCTCTTCCGCATCGGGGCGCCGATGCAGCAGCGGGACGGAAGCTTCACGCTGCCGGCGGTGCGCGACGGGCGGCTGCTCGGCCTGCTCATGCGCTACGACGCGCGCAGCCAGACTGCCGATCTCATTTCGACCCCGGTCATCGAGCACTTCCTCAAGGAGGCCGCGAAAAAATCCTACGGCGGCTTCGCGCGGGCCGGCCTCTCGTTCTCCGCCACCCGCGACCCGCAGCTCCGGAAATTCATCGGGCTCAACGAGCCGGGCGGGGTCTATGTGACCGACGTTCTGGCCGGAAGCCCGGCAGGCAAGGCCGGACTCCGCAAAGGCGACGTCATCCTCGCGGTCGATGGCCGCGCACTCGACCAGGACGGCAACTACGATGACCCGGATTTCGGCCGGATTTCGTTCAGCCACCTCACGAACACGGTTTTCCAACCGGGCGACCGCGTCGCTTTCAAAATTTACCGGGATGGGAAAACCGAGGAGGTTCCGGTTGTTCTTGAGGCGCGCGACCGTTCGAAGATCCTCAGCGAATCGTATGTGGTCGACCGGGCCCCTCGGTTTGTCATCCTCGGTGGGCTCGTCTTCCTCGAGCTGTCGCGCCCCTATCTGCAGGAGTGGGGGGGCGAGTGGGTCAAGAACGCCCCGCAGCGCCTCGTCTTCTATGATGCCTTCCAGAACGAGCTCGCTGCCGACCGCGGTAAGATTGTCTTCCTGGCCCAGATCCTGCCCACACAGGATACCCTCGGCTACGAGGACCTGGAGAACCTGGTGGTCAGCAAGTTGAACGGACGCCCGGTCAAATCCCTCGATGATCTTGCCGAGGCCGCGAAGTTCCCGGTCAACGGCTTCCAAAAAATCGAGCTTGAGGAGGATCCCGGCGTCATCTTTCTGGATGCCGCCAAGGTCGAAGCCGGCCGCGACGCGCTCATCCGCCAATACGCGCTGCCCTCGCTCCAGCAGCTCTGAGCCGGACAGGTAGCTCACGCTTCAAATGCCCGGAAATTTTCTTCCGCATCAACCCCGCGCAACCCCGGACACGACCCTCCGCGAGGAAAACGACTGCGCTATCGACTCAACATTAAATGTCACACGTGAGACATTTAATGTTGAGCCCGTGATGTGAGCGGGCATTTTTGACGACGGCGATGAGGATTCTTTTTGTGCCGTTCGGGAGTGAGGGGGACGTGAACCCGCTGCTCTGGCTGGCCGGGCATCTGGCCGCGCGCGGTCATGAGCCGGTGTTTCTGCTGACACCGCACTACGGCCCGCTGGCCGGGCGCCGGGGGATCGAGTGGCATCCGATGGGGACCGAGGAGGATTTTCAGCGCATGGCGGGCGATCCCGCTCTGTGGAAGCCGGTGATCGGAACGTGGCGGGTGGCTGCGGCGATGCGCGAATCGCTCGGCCACTACCGGCGGGCGTTCAAAGCCGCTGGCGGCCGGTTCGACCTTGTGGTGACATCATCCTTCGGGCTGGCGGCATCGTCGTTGGCCGAGGCCGGAGGGATCCCGCGCCTGATGCTCCACCTGCAGCCGGCCTGCCTGCGAAGCCACAAGGATCTTCCGATTCCATCCGCCGGGGCGGCCTGGCTCAGGCACGCTCCGGCATTTGTGAAGAGGCTCGTTTTTGGCGGCGTGGACCTTGCCCTCAACCGGACGCTGCTTCCGCCGCTGAACCGGTTCCGCGCAAAGATCCGGCTGCCGGCGCTGGGCGACTTTTACCGCGACGCCCTGATGGGGGGCGAGGGGGTCGGGCTTTTGTTTCCGCCGTGGTTCGCGGCGCCGCAGCCCGAGTGGCCGGAGGGGATCCGGCAGTTCGATTTTCCGGTTTCGCGGCATGACCCCGCGCTGCTGCCTCCGGTGCTGGGTGAGTGGCTCCGTGCCGGCGAGCCACCGGTATTGTGGACGCATGGGTCTGCCAACCTGCATGTCGACCGTTTCCATACGCTCGCTGTGCGCACGACCGCCCTCTCGGGCGGGCGGGCCCTGCTGGTGAGCCGTAACCCGCCGGCAATCCCGCTTCCAGACGGTCTTTTCCATTATCCGCATGTTCCGTTTGAGGACGTTTTGCCGCTCTGCCGCGCGATCGTTCATCACGCCGGGATCGGCACGACGGCGAAGGCATTTGCTGCCGGGATCCCGCAGGTGGCGATCCCGCTCGCCCACGACCAGCACGACAATGCCGCGCGCATCGAGCGGCTGGGGGCCGGGTTCGACGCATCGGGGCGTGCCAGGCCGGCGCCGCTTGCGAGGCTCCTTGCGCGCGCCGGTGGCGACGCGAAGCTCAAGAATTCGGTCGAGAGCTGCCGGCAGCTGGCCTCCCGTTCGCCGGACGCATCCGACGCCCTCTGCCGGTTTGCAGAGGCGATCGCTGCGGGAGCCGGGCCGAAGCGGGTTTGAAAATCCGTTCGACGATGCGGCGGAGATTCGTCAGGATCACGACCTGCCAATGAACAACTGGGTATTCTGGTCGCTTCTTTCCGCCGTTTTCGCCGGTGCCACCGCGGTCCTGGCGAAGGTCGGTGTGGCCGGCATCGACTCGCAGCTTGCCACCGCGATCCGCACGACCGTCGTCCTGCTCTTCACCTGGCTGCTGGCGGCGCAGGCGACATCGATGGCGTCGCTGGGCGCGATTTCGCGCCGCACGTGGATTTTTCTGATTCTTTCCGGGCTTGCGACCGGGCTCTCGTGGATCTGCTACTTCCGGGCACTGCAGCTGGGTGAAGCCTCACGTGTTGCGCCGATCGACAAGCTCAGCGTCGTCTTTGTGATCGCATTCGCCGCGCTGTTTCTCGGGGAATCGCTGACCTGGCAATCGCTGGCCGGAGGCGGGCTGATTGTGGCCGGCGCGTTGCTTCTGGCATGGAAATGAAACGCTTTCGTTCGCCAAACCGTCGGGTTGCGGGTAGTCTTTGCGCGTGAAATTTCCTGCAAGCAGTTCGCTTTACGGCATCCTTGACCTCGGTTACGTCGCGCCACCGGCGGCAGCCGGGATGGCCCGTGAAATGCTGGCCGGGGGCGTCGAGATCCTCCAGCTTCGCGCAAAGAACGTGGAAACCGGGGTGATCCGCGAGACCGCGCTTGTGCTCGCTCCGATCTGCCGGGAGGCGGGGGTGCCATTGATTTTAAACGACCATCCGGAGCTGGTTTCCGAGACCGGTGCCGACGGGGTCCATGTCGGACAGGATGATTTGCCGGTCGGCGAGGTCCGGGCGATTGTCGGTCCGGATGCGATCGTCGGGCTTTCGACGCATAGCCTGACGCAGGCTGAAGCCGCCGTGGCTGCAGCTCCCGACTACATCGGGTTCGGGCCGCTCTTCGCGACACCGACCAAGCCCGACTACGTGCCGATCGGGCTCTCCGACATTGCCGCGGTTCACCGTCGCGTTGCGCTGCCGATCTTCTGCATCGGGGGCATCAAGCTCGAAAGCCTGGACATTGTCCTTGCCGCGGGCGCGCGCCGGGCGGTGATTGTTTCCGGCATCCTGCAGGCGGGTGACGTCGCCGGCTATTGCAGTGCGTGCCGGCTCAAGCTGGCGGCGGCCTGAGCGCCTCCGGTGTCCGGATTTTCCGGGCGGGCGCTCAACCGGCGAACGAATCGGGCAGCGATTGGAACCGCTCGCCCGCCCGCTGCGCGACCTCCGCAAAATCGAGTTGCAAGCCGGATTCCTTTTCCAGATTGGTCATCTGAACGCCGGAGATCCCGCAGGGGGTGATGTTTGTAAAGGCGGGCATCGACGACTCCTGCACATTGAGGGCGAACCCGTGCATGGTGATCCATTTTTTAACGCCGACACCGAGTGAGGCGATCTTGCGCGGGCCGGTCCAGACGCCGGTGAGTCCGTCCTGGCGGCCGGCTACAACGCCGTAAGAGCCGCAGAGATCGATGAGAAAACCCTCGAGGAACCTCAGGTAGACGTGGAGGTCGCGTCCGCGCCGGTTCAGGTCGAGGATCGGGTAGCCGACGAGCTGGCCGGGGCCGTGGTAGGTGGCCTGTCCGCCGCGGTTGGTTTCGATGACCGGGTGGGGGAGGTGAGAGGCGGCACGGAGGCTCGACTGGTCGCGCGTGCGGCCAATCGTGTAGACCGGCTCATGCTCGAGCAGGAAAAGCGCTTCCCCGCCGGTGCCGGCGATGAGTGCGTCGACCGCGCGGTTCTGGATTTCGAGAGCCTCGGAATACCCGATGCGGCCGAGCGGAACAACCTCCAGGCTCATATGCGGTCGAGGGGAGTCTTCCGCCGGTCGGCGGCCTCGGCCGCCTGGAAGTGGGTGAGTCCGATCGCCATGGCGTCTGCCGCGTCGGGCGGTGGCGTGACGGTGAGCCCGAGCAGCGCGCGGATCATGAACGAGACCTGCGTTTTTTGTGCGGCCCCGTGTCCGACCACCGCCTGCTTGACCTTGCGCGGCGCGTATTCGTGGATGGCGAGCCCGCGCTGGGCTGCGGCCAGCAGCGCTGCCCCGCGGGCGGATCCGAGTGTGATGGCGGTCGGAAAGCTCTGAACGTAGATGACGCTTTCGATCGCCATCGTTGTCGGCGAGAAACGCGCGATGACATCGCTGAGTTGCTCGTGGATGGCCACGAGGCAGCCCGAAACCGTGAGGCGGGGCGGGTTTTTGATCACGCCGAAGTGGAGGCAGCGAATCTTCTGCCCAGCCTTTTCCAGGATGGCGAAGCCTGTCCCCCGCAGCGAGGGATCGACCGCAAGAAGGATTTCTGTGGTGGGCATCGGGCAGATCGTTCCGACGCGGGCCGCTCCAGCCTAGATCACCTCGCGGTAGACGTCGGGGTGCGGGCGTGAGATCACCACGGCATTCACGAGCACGCCGGCATCCGCGATGACGTTGCGGCCGGCGGCGACGGCTGCCTGGACCGACGAGACATCGCCGGTCATCGTGGCAAAGGCCTTGCCTCCGAGGGCCATGGCGAGCCGGATCTCGAGGAGCGTGATGTCCGCAGCCTTGGCCGCGGCATCGGCCGCCTTGATGAGCGTTGCGACGTTGAACGACTCGATGATCCCGAGAGCGCCGGTCGGTTCGGCGGGGCTTGTGCGCCCGATGGCATGGAAGACGTCGTCGTGGAGGTTCGAGATCACGATGTGGTCGATGAGGCAGCCGTTGGCCGACTCGACGCCGGTGGCGATCGCCGACTCGACGCCGGCGGTGTCGCCTGCGATGAGAACCATGTATTTGCCCGAGCAGATCGATCGGGAGAGGAGGAGCTTGACGTCTCCGGCTTTCAGGGCCGCGTCGGCGACCGAGAAGCCGGCGGCGATGCTGGAGAGTTCGATGAGACCAACGGATTTATCGTTCATTTCTTTGTGAGTGTGATGCGGTCGGGGGTGACGGCGCTGACGGTTGCTGCAAAGGGCGAGTGGATGATCGCGCCGAGTGCTTTCGGGGCGGGTTCGGCAATGGCCTGGCCGGCCTTGACCGAGTCGCCGGCCTTGACGACCGCCACGCAGGGTGCGCCGGCGCTCTGCTTGAGCGGCAGGTGGATGAGCTTCACGGGGATCTCGATGTCCGTCATCGGAGCCGGGACATCGTATTCGTCGACATGAAGCTTTTTGACAAGCGACTTGATCGGCACGTGGCGACCGTCGCGCATCGGGTGGACTTTGACCTCCGTCTTTCCGGTCCACTTGTAGTTTGCCTGGCGCATCGTGGTCTTGGCGTCGTCGCAGGCCTCCTTGGGGTAGAGTTCCTCCGGGCAGGCGTAGAGCGTGCAGAGCCCGCACGAGCAGCAGAGCGCGGCCCATTCGTTCCAGCGCTCGGAGCCGGTGCCCGTGAATGCGAGGCTGCGCATGACCTGGTGGGGCTCGACCTGGTAGCCGAGGAGAAAGCGCGGGCAGAACTCGGTGCAATAACGGCACTGGTCGCAGGCCGACTTGCCGATCTTGGCCTTGGTTGTCGGCGGCTTGAGCTTGCGCTCGATCGCGTGGTGGTCGCGCGGAAGGACGATCACGCCGGTGGCCGTCTTGGTGACCGGGCGGTCGAGGTCGTCGGTCGTCTCGCCCATCATGAGCCCGCCGAGGCAGAGGACCGGATCGCCGGTGGTGGCTCCGCCGGCGGCTTCGATGCAGTCCCGGTAGGTCACGCCAATCGGAACCGTGATCGTCACCGGATTGCGCACGGCGCCGGCTACGGTCAGCGTCTTGTGCGTAACCGGCTTTCCATCCGCCGCCCGGGCGATGTTCACCAGCGTTTCGACATTCGTCACGACGACGCCGACATTGATCGGGATCCCGGCGGGCGGGATGAGGCGTCCGGTGACTGAGTAAACGAGATCGTATTCGTCGCCGGCCGGGTAGAAGTCGCCCAGCAGGTGGACCCGGACCTTGGTGCCCGCGCAGGCGGCCTCGATCGCCTTCACGGCCCCCTTCTTCTTGGCCTTGATGCCGATGACTCCGTCGGTCGCACCGGTGGCGACCATGCAGAGCTCCATGCCGCGCACGACGTCGGCGGCCATCGTTTCCATGACCGCCGCATCCTTGTGCATGAGCGGTTCGCACTCGGCGCCGTTGGCGATGACCGTGTCGGCCTTGGCCGACAGCTTCACGTGCGACGGGAACCCGCCGCCGCCGGCACCGACGACACCGGCCAGTCTGACTTTTTCGATGAGAGACATAAATATTTCGGGACGAACAATGAAAGTTGCAGGCGGCCATGGGGCCCATTCCGCCGGAAAGAAAAGCAAGTTTAGACGAACCAGGCCGGTCGAAACAACAGAAAACCGCTTTGCGCAACGCGATCGCGCCGGTTGACCAGCGGGGCAACGGCCGCTATTTTTATGTAATGCCCTCGTTTGACATCGTCTCGGAAATCGACATTCAGGAAATTGACAACGCGATCAACCAGGCGGTGAAAGAGCTTGCCACACGCTTCGATTTCAAGGGCAGTCCGGCTGAGATCGACTGGAAGGCAAAGGACTCGAAGATCGGGCTGAGGGCTGAGGATGGCACGCGCCTGAAGGCGCTTCACGATATCGTGATCGGCAAGCTGGCCAAGCGGGGCGTCGACCTGCGCAACGTCGAGCGCAAGGATCCCGCGATCTCCCCGCTCGGGCATGCGACCCAGGAATTCCTCATCAAGCAGGGGCTCGATGGCGACAAGGCGAAGGAGATCATCAGGGAGATCAAGGCCGCGGGCTTCAAGGTCCAGAGCGCCCTGCAGGACCGGCAGATCCGCGTCACCGGCAAGAGCCGCGATGCCCTCCAGGAGGTGATCGGGTTTTGCCGCGGGCGGGATTTTGAGGTCACCCTCGGCTTTAAAAATTTCCGGGACTGAGTGTCGGAGTCCGAGGGAATCTGGCAGGGGGATCTCGACCGGGAACTCCTGCGGCATTTCGGGCATGTGGAGTTCCGGCCCGGGCAGCGGCGTGTCATCGAGGCGGTGCTGGCCGGCCGTTCGTCGCTTGCGGTCTTTCCGACGGGCGGCGGGAAATCGGTCTGCTACCAGCTGCCTGCGGTGCTTCTCGGGGGGCTGACCGTTGTGGTGTCGCCGCTCATCGCTCTGATGAAGGATCAGGTCGACGTCCTCACGGCCCGGGGGATCAGTGCTGCCCGGCTGGATTCCACGCTGTCGGCCGCAGAGGTTTCGGAGATTTACGGGCGGCTCGGCGGCGACCTGAAGCTTCTCTACGTCGCGCCCGAGCGGCTCGCGAGCGAGGCGCTGGTCGAGCGGTTGAGGAGGATCCCGATCAGCCTGCTCGCCATCGATGAGTCCCACTGCATCTCCGAGTGGGGGCACAATTTCCGCCCGGAGTATCTTCGTCTGGCCGGGCTGGCGCGGAAGCTGCGGGCCGGGTGCGTGCTGGCGCTGACGGCCACTGCGACGCCCGCGGTCGTGCGCGATATCTGCCGGGAATTCCGGATCCGGGCGGCCGATCGCGTGCAGACGTCATTTCACCGTCCGAACCTCTCGCTTCACATCACTCCGGTCGCGGCTGACGGGCGGTTGGACCTGCTGACACGCGGGCTGGTGGCCGGACGGTTTCCCGCGATTGTCTATGTGACGCTGCAGCGGACGGCGGAGGGCGTGGCCGCCCATCTGCAGAGGCAGGGCGTGCGCGCCCGCGCCTACCACGCCGGACTCGCCGACGAGGTACGGGCGGGCGTTCAAAACGATTTTATGGCCAGCCGGCTGGATGTCATCGTGGCCACGATCGCCTTCGGCATGGGGATCGACAAGGCCGGCATCCGTGCGGTTTTCCATTTCAACCTGCCAAAGACGCTTGAAAATTACCAGCAGGAGACCGGGCGCGCCGGCCGCGACGGTCTGCCCGCGCATTGCGAGCTCTTCGCCTGCGCGGACGACCTGACCGTCCTGCAGAATTTCACCCTGGGTGACACGCCGGAGGAATCTGCGATGCGCCAGTTGGTCGGCCACCTGATGCGGCAGGGCGATGCTTTTGATGTCAGCCGCTACGAGATGTCGCGCGCCACCGACGTGCGGCCGCTTGTTCTCGAGACGGTCATCACCTACCTCGAAAAGCAGAAAATCCTCGAGCCGGCAGGATCATTTTATTCCAAGCTCCAGGTTGCCTTCCGCCATGCGGAGGATCGCGTGCTCGCAGGATATCCGGCGTCGCGCCAGCGCTTCCTGCGCGAGGTTTTTGCATCCGGCAAGCGGGGCTGGCGGTGGCTGACGCTTGAGGTCGATGCGGCGGCCGAGAGGGTCGGAGCCACGCGGAGCAGGATCCTCAAGGCGCTGGGTGAGTTGGAGGAGGCCGGCGACGTCGAGCTCAAGCCCTCGGGACTGCGGCACCGGTTCCGGCTCCTCCCGGCAGGGCGCGCGCGCCGGCCGGAGGAGGTGGCGGCCTGGCTGAACGGGGTGTTCAAGGCGCGGGAATCCGGAGACCTGAAGCGGCTGGACGGCATCGTGGCCTATGCCACCGATCCCGGCTGCTCGACCCGGCGGCTCCTTGGGTATTTCGGCGAGAAGATGGTGGAGCCGTGCGGGCATTGCGGCAACTGCCTTGCCGGCCGGCGGCCCCGCCGGCGCCTGCCCCGCTCGCCGGAAACTCCCATCACGGTGGAGCATCTCGCCACGATCCAGGCGCTCCGGCGCGAGGGCCATGCCGCCCTGCGTGGCAACCGGCCGCTGGCCCGCTTCCTCTGCGGGATCAGCAGCCCGGCCACGACGCGCGACCGCCTCACCCGCCACGATGCCTTCGGACTGCTCGAGGAGGTCCCGTTTTTGAAGGTGCTGGAACAGCTCGAAGCATGAGGCGCGGCCGGGGCAGGACAAAAAAGACAAGGGTTTCCAACCGATTTTTCCCTGTGTTAGGTTGATCCGGCATGCACCTGAAAATTCCTTTTCTCCTCATCGCGCCTCTGGCGGTTTGCGTCGCCCGCTCCGAGGCCTCCTCGAAGCCGGTCTACCTAACGGACGAGCGGATCGAGACGCTGAAGCAGCGCGTGGCCAACAAGGTCGAGCCCAACTACACCGCATGGCTCGAGCTCCAGAAGGCGGCCGATGCCGCGCTCGTTCTTGAGACGCTCGTTCCGGAAAAATACTTCACGCTCAGCCCTTATAAATTTCCCGACAAGCAGGACGAGATTAAGAAGGCCTCGACGTTCGGGCGCGACTGCCATGCCGTCTTCCGGCTCGCTGTCGCTTACCGGATCACGGGCGATGAAAAGTATGCCGCGGCCGCCGTCCGCCTGCTCAACGCGTGGGCGTCCGGGCTCAAGGCGATCGACGCCAGGCAGTCCAATACCAGCCTCTCGATCAGCGGCGGGTTCCCGAATTTTCTCATTGCGGCCGACCTCCTGAAAAAATCACCATCCTTCAGCCCGGCCGACCAGGAGCGATTCCGCGCGTTTGTGAAGAACGTCGTCGTGGCGAGCGACAGCGCCGGGCTCTGCATGAAGCGGACCAACAACTGGGCGAACTTTGGCGTGCTGCTTGCCCTGACGGCCGGAATCTATCTCGACGACCCCGTCCTCTACCAGAAGGGGATCGCGCGCTGGAAGGCACTCGTCGAGTCCCAGATCTCCGCCGACGGCACGCTGCACGAGGAGGTGACCCGCCCGGGCGGGAAAGATAAGGCCCCGGGTCTCATGGGCCTCTGGTATTCGAATTTTTCCCTCCTCCCTGCGACATTCGGCGCGGAGGTCGCGCGCATCAACGCGACCGATCTTTATGGCTACGTGAGTCCGTCCGGGAGAAGCCTGCGTAAGGCCTATGAAAAGCTCATCCCCTGGTTAAAGGCCCCCTCATCGTTCCCCTACTACAAAGGCGACCCCAAGAACCTCATCGGCGTCCACCACTATCCCTACTTTGAAATGCTGGTGCCGCGCTGGCAGAACCCGGACGCCCTGGCGATGCTGCGCGCGCACCGCCCGGTGAAGACGAACCACTGCATTCCCGATACCACGTTCACCCATGGCGACCTGGCGGCCGACAGGTAGCTGTTATTCGTAGCGGACGATTGCGAGGAGGGAGCCGATGCCGCGCGGGAGCGGCTGGACCAGGAAGAGCCCGTTGCCGCCCTCAAGGAGCGGGCCTTCGAAGCGGGTGGGATTCTTTCCAGCGATGGCCTGGCCGAGTTCGCTGCCGCCCGGCCTGACCACAGCGCCGGTATGCATGCCGGATGGCACCGCCTGCACCGGCTGACCGCAAATGACTTTCCCCCTCACATCGAGGAGCTGGACGGTATAAACGCCCCTGGTCTGCTGGAGGAATGCGAGCATGGCATCTTCGGCCTCGCCGGTCTTCCCGCGCAGGGCCTTCACCAGCGAGGGGCTGTCCGCAAGCCGGTCGAGAGCCCGCGCAACGGTGTCCGCATTCACGCTGCCGCGCGGAACCGCTCCGGCAAAGTCGCTGGTCAGTGCAAGCCGGAACTCGGTCCCGCGCAGGCCGACGGTCGTCCAGGAAACCCGCGTGCGCATTTCGTCATCCGCAGCGGGCCTGGTGTAAACCCCGTCGCCGGAGGGTTCGGTAAGGATTCGGCGGGCGAGGGCCTGCATGGCGGCCGGCGCGCCGGAAGCCTCCTTGAGAAGGTTGGCGCCGACAAATCCGGGATCGCTACCGGCGAGGATGAGCCCGTCCTTCTGCACGGCGAAGAACCGGAACGGCAGATCGCTCAGCGGACCCCGCCGCGTTCCCTCGATCCAGCCCGAGGGATTGAACGCCACGCTGACGGCTCCGCTCCGGATTCCGTTGGCGGTCACCGGATGCGCCAGGCTGACGGCGTAGAACCCCTCCGCCATCCGGAACGCCTGGCTCAGCACCGGACGGTTTGATTGCGCGAGGGCCTTCCAGGCCGCCTGGGTCGAGATGTCCGTGCGTTCGAATTTTTTGTATTCCGGAGGATCGATCAGCCGCATCCTGCCGGCGGGCGAGACCAGGGCGGCATCGACCGCCATCTGGTTCGAGCGGACGACCCGCTGGAGGATCGCGCGGAGCATGCGGTCGTTTGAGGCCGTGACAAAGGGTGCGGCATCCTCTGCGGCATCAGCAACAGACTTGTCGAGACGCACCAGAGATTGTTGCGCCCCATCGGCCATCATCTGCAGCGCCGCGGGAACGCCGGCCTGCAGGGAGGCGGCCGAGAGCCAGCACAAACCAACGAGTTTTAAGCGCATAGGACAATATCGTAAAAGCCGGCTTCCAACGAGGCGAGGAAATCCTCGTCCATAAATTGAAAAGGCCGGCATTACGGGTGGAGGAATAAAGGCCCCAAGGGCGACTGGCCGCTGCCATCGTGTTGACTCTGCCGCCTTGCGGCGCGTATGCTTATGTCATGGAATGCTCTCGGACCACTGTCGAAGCGACGGCGGATGGCTTCGCCGCAAATGGCGCTTCACCCGCGCCGCGCCGGAGCGCGAGCGCGGCAAAAGCCCTGCAGGCGGAGATCCGTCGCACGCGGTCCATGAGTGTTGTTCAGCGCATGGAGGCGGCACTGGCCCTCAAGGAGCGGTTCTCATGGATCAGCCGGATGCAACGGAACTGAGCGCAGCCGGAGTGCTGGAATCTCCGCTCTTGAAGGCGGCTGAGTCCGTGGCGGCAATTCTGAGAGACGCAGGATTCGAGACGATTCTCATCGGAGGCGTGGCCATGGCCGCGCATCATTACATCCGGCTTACCGACGATCTGGATTTCGCGCTCAATGCGCCTGTCCGTTCCATGCACGGTATCGCCGCCACGCTTGGCCAGGCAGGATTTTGCGCCGAATTTCACGAGCCCGATTCTGACGATCCCCTGGGTGGAGTGATTGATGTGGCAGGCGATTTCGGGTTGATCCAGATCGTTAATTTCGGCGAGCGGTTTCCGGCGGTCATCGAGGATGCGTTGCGGTTTACCGACATTGCCGCGAGCGGGTCGCCCGCTTTCCGGGTTATTCCATTGCCTCACCTGATCGCTCTCAAGCTCTATGCCGGCGGCAGCAAATCCCGGGCGGACATCGTGCATCTTCTTGAGCGAAATCCCGATGCCGATCTGGAGGTCATCAGCGGGATGTGCGAGCGTTACCGCCTGTGCGGGCTTGCACCACTTATCGAAGAGGCCGGCATTGCCGGTTCCAGGCTGGTGCAGCCGGAATCTCCGCCGCCCTGCCCCAAGGGTGAAGGGGCAGCCGGTTCCTGCTTGCAGAGACAGGCGATGATGGCTAAGTTTTACTCTCAATGAAATGTGCCCTGCTTCGTTGGTCCGCCCCCCAGGGGTGGCAGGCTGTCGGTGATCGTCTGCCGGATGAAAATTCCACCCGGCTCGTGCTCTACTTTGGCGACCGCCGCGAGCTCGTCTCGCACAGCGGCGCGCTCGAGGAACTGGCCGCCCGGTTTTCCGGCGCCCTGGTTTTCGGATGCAGCTCGGCCGGGGAAATTTCCGGAAGCGAGGTTCTTCTGCAGGGGATCAGTGCGATGGCGGTCAGCTTCGATTCCTCGACATGTGCTCACGCCATCGCGCACGTGACCTCGTCGGCCGAGAGCCTTGCGGCCGGCAAATCGCTTGCCGGCCAGCTTCCCCTGCAAGGTCTCCGGGGCGTGCTGGTGCTCTCCGACGGCACCCTGGTCAACGGAACCGAGCTGGTCTCCGGTCTCCACGAGATCCTGCCTCCCGGTATTCCGCTGTTCGGCGGGCTTGCCGGCGACGGCGACCGGTTTGAATCGACGCTCGTCGGAGTCGGATCCGAACTCGAGTCCGGCCGGATTGTTGCGGTCGGCTTCTACGGTAAGAATCTGGACATCTTCTGCGGTTCTGCGGGCGGCTGGGAGGCATTCGGACCTTTCCGGCGGATTACGAAATCCAACGGCAACGTGCTGATCGAGCTCGATGGCGAGCCGGCCCTGGCCGTTTACAAAAAATACCTCGGCGAGCGCGCGGAGGAACTGCCTGCCTCGGCGCTCCTGTTTCCGCTGGCTGTCTATACCAAGGGGACCGACCAGGAGGGCGTCGTGCGCACGATCCTGACGATCGATGAGGATGCCCAGACGATGACATTTGCCGGCGACATGCCGGAGGGCGACGAGGCCCGCCTCATGCATGCCGGACCCGATCGCCTGATGTTCGGAGCCCAGACGGCTGCCGAGCGGGCCTTCGGCGGGCAGAAACCCGCCTCGGCGGACGCCGCGATCCTGGTGAGCTGCGTCGGACGCCGCCTCGTGCTGCGCCAGGGGGCGGTCGATGAGGTTATCAAAGTTCTTTCGGTCATCGGTGAGGGGACGCCGGCGATCGGCTTTTATTCCTACGGGGAACTCTCGCCGGCGCAGACCGGAGCGGTGAGCGAGCTGCACAACCAGACGATGACGCTCACCCTCTTCCGCGAGAATCCCGCGCGGTAGCCCGACGGTCAGTCTGCGGTCAGTCTGCGGTCAGTCTGCGGTCAGTCCCGCCGGCACCAGGATGGCATCGCGCATGCCGTGCAGGAGCTTTTTATCGTCCGGGCAGATCGTGGCGAGCGCGCCACCGCAGGTGATCGATTTGTCTCCGACAAAGTAATACGGGCAGAGGCGGACGCGCCCGCGCATCGGCTGGAGCCGGTCCGACCCTGGCAGCCAGTACGATTCCTCGACGAGGCGTCCGGGGTGGAACGCCTGGAGGATATGCGGGCGGTTGCCGAAGTCCGCGAGCGCGCTCTCGAGTTCCTCTTTCCACTCGCGCTGCGGGAGGTCGGAGGCAACGACGACGCCGCGGGAACCCCAGGCCGTCTCGGAGAACCCGCTGATCTTGAGGATGAAGTTCCGCTTTTTCTGGCTGAACGAGGCGACCTCGTTCCACGAGTGGGCTTCCAAGCGGGGAAGGACGGCGTGGCGGGGGAGGGGTTCCGGATCGACGAGCCAGGTGTAGGGGATGCAGCGCTGGAGCGCGAGGTGGGCGCGCTCGCCCAGCTCCCGGCGCCAGAAGTCCTCGAGCGGCTTGAGCCAGAAGAGGGCGAACCAGAGCTTCTCCTCGAGGGCTGGCTTGAACGGGGGCGTGACAGTGATCTGCTTCGCGGCAGCCAGATCCATGAGCCCGGGCGCGCAGGGGACGTTCTCGAGGTCGAAGAGCTCGAAGAAGCGGTAGACATTTTTCTGCCAGTCGGTGCGCGGCTCCGCGCCGGAGACGCGCCATTGGCCGGCCGCCGCGTGCGAGGCGTTCAGCTCGCGGGCGAGCCATTCCATTTCCGGACGGTAGGTGGCCGCCTCCTCGGAGACGACGATATCGCCGCCGGGGACGATCCCCGCGAAGCCATCGAGCATGCCGTCCGCGCCGCCGACGACATCGCATCCCAGCGCGGCATACGTGCGGTTGAGCCAGGCGGTGAGGCCGATGCCGCCCGGGACGCTGTCGATCTCGGCAATCGTGAACCCTTCGTCCGTGAGGACCAGATCGGGGCGGAGAACCCGGGGGATTTCGCCCGCGACGCTGTGCTCCCGCTGGGATGCCACGAGCGCGGGCGGCTTGCCGCGGTCGAGGAGATCGGCGACCCATGCGGGCTGCCGGCCCTTCACGCTCAGGCGGTAGAGCTGCTCGCAGGCCCGCACGAAGAGCATGAGGCGGTATCCAAGCTTATCAATCTCCCCACGGAATGCCGGGGTGATGCCGAACGGACGCGGCGAGATTCTCCAGTCCTTCTCGTGGAACAGCCCGCCATCCGGAAGGGCGGCGTGGACAGAACGGGCGACCTGCAGGGCCTCTGCGCTCATGAAAGAATTTTCAGCGCCTGCCGGATGAGGTCCTCCGCGGTCGGCTCGGCTTCCGAGACATCCAGGACACGGCGGATTGCTTTGTGGGCTTCGACCTGCTTGTAGCCGAGCGAGATGAGGGCGAGGACGGCGTCGTGCAGGCGGGCGTCGGCCTCGCTCGGCGCATTTTTGGCGCTCGAGGCTTCCCACTCCGCGGCGATGCCGACCTTGTCCTTCAGCTCCAGCACGATGCGCTCGGCGGTTTTTTTTCCGACCCCGCTGATCTTCGAGATCGCCGCCGTATCTCCGGCGACCACGGCGGATTTGAACATTTCAACCGGGAGCCCGCTCAGCACGGCCAGCGCGATCTTCGGGCCCACCCCGGTCACGTGGTGCAGGAGGAGGCGGAAAAGATCGCGCTCGGCCGACGAGAAAAACCCGTAGAGCACATGCGCGTCCTCGCGCACGGTGAGGTGGGTCAGAATTTTCACCGGCGAGCCCGGCTGCGGCAGCCGCTCGAAACTTGAAACCGGGATCATCACCTGATATCCCACGCCGTGGACGTTGACGACGATCTGCGTGGGCAGCGACTCGGCCAGGGTTCCTTCCAAAAATGCGATCACCACGCACCCATACCAGAGCTCCCGCAAAACTCAAACGCGCGTTGTGCGTTTTTCTGCTGGCGTCGTCGGCCTGCGCGCTCGCCGATTCCCGCTGGGCGCTGATGGTCGAGCCGTCGTTCATGGACTACAAGATGCGCCGCCCGATCGACGGATCCGACCGGACGATCCTGGCGGTCGTCCGGGTTCAGGACGGCGAGATCCAGCCGCTCACGCGCGAGGAGAAGAAGTCGGTCCACATGACGTTCGGGCAGATCGAGCAGGAGGCAAAAAAGACCGCCTCGGACGTCCTCTCACGCCTCACTCCCTCCTATGTCCGGGACAGGAACCGGGTCATTGAATACGCCGTGCTGGAATCCAAGGACCCGCTCACGGCGTCGTCGGTGCTCGCGCCCGATTTCGGCGCGAAGTTCGCCTCGACGCTCGGGCCCGACCTGCTCGTGGCGATGCCGAACAGGAACCAGGTCTTTGTTTTTTGCCGCCAGGACGACCGATTCCAGAAGCTCTCGGAGATCATCATCTCCGGCTACCTCGGCTCGAACTACCCGGTCAGCCGCGAGATCTTCGCCCTCGAAAAAGGCCGCCTCCGCTCGCTGGGTGCCGCCCGGTAGCGGCACAGGCTCCTTCATCTTGCGGAGCCGGGGGATTTGGCTGGAACATTTTTCCGCCTGTAGCAGCATGTACGGGTGATTGCCGACTTTGCCAAAGTTCTCCTCGAGGAATCCGAGATCCACCGCCGCCTGGATGACATCGCGGCGGAGATCACACGTGATTACGAGGGCAAGCCGCTCACGGTGGTGGCGATCCTCAACGGCAGCTTCATCTTCATGGCCGACCTCCTGCGCCGGATTCCCCTCGACCTCCATGTCGAGAGCCTCAGCGTTTCCAGCTACCACGGCACCGCTTCGAGCGGCCGCATCGATTTCCGGCAGACGCGGTTTGCGGACCTGAACGGCCGCCATGTCCTGGTCCTCGACGACATCCTCGATACCGGGCGCACGCTGCATGCGGTGAAGGAACGCCTGGCCGACGGAACCGGCGCCGCCGGTATCAGGACCTGCGTCCTCCTGCGGAAAAATGTCGCGCGCGTCTGCGACATCGGCGCCGATTACGTGGGCTTCGACATCCCCAACGAGTTCGTCGTCGGCTACGGGCTCGACTACAACGAACGCTACCGCACCCTGCCGTTTATCGGAGTCCTCCACGACGACGCCATCCGCCGCGGTTCTCTTCCCGGAGGATCCAATGAGGCCTGAGCATCCCACCCCCAAGGTGACCGATCTCCGTTCGGCCCTGGACCTCCTGAGGGGAATTCCTGGCCAACTTGTGGAAACCAGCGAACCGGTTGACCCCCATGCCGAGCTTTGCGGAGTCTACCGGTATATTGGCGCCGGCGGCACGCTCCGGCGTCCGACCCGCACCGGTCCGGCCATGATCTTCCACAGCGTCAAGGGCCACCCCGGCGCGCAGGTATTAATCGGGCTTCTGGCCTCCCGCGAGCGGGTCGGGCTCCTCTTGGACTGCAAGCCCGACCGTCTCGGACACCTCCTCAACGAGGCGGTGCAGCATCCGATCCCGCCGGTCACCGCCGATGCCGGCACCTCCGCGCCTGCTCAGGAGGTCGTCCACCTCGCGACCGACCCGGATTTTGACATCCGCAAGATACTGCCTGCCCCGACCAACACCGCCGAGGATGCCGGGCCCTACCTCACGCTCGGCATGTGCTACGCCTCGGATCCCGGGACCGGCGAGTCGGATATCACGATCCACCGGCTCTGCCTGCAGGGCCGCGACGAGATGAGCATGTTCTTCACGCCCGGTGCGCGGCACTTGGACGTGTTCCGCGTGAAGGCCGAGCAGGCCGGCCGGCCGCTCCCGATCTCGATCAGCATCGGGGTCGATCCCGCCATCGAGATCGCCGCCAGCTTCGAGCCGCCGACGACGCCGATCGGCTACAACGAACTCGGGGTGGCCGGCGCGATCCGCGGGCAGGCCGTCGGGCTCGTCCGCTGCCTCACCATCCCCGAGAGTGCGATCGGCCATGCGGAATACGTGATCGAGGGCGAACTCATGCCCGGCGTCCGCATCCGCGAGGATCTGAATACCGGCACCGGCAAGGCGATGCCCGAGTTTCCCGGGTACACCGGACATGCCGACCCGAGCATTCCCCTCATCAAGGTCAAGGCGGTCACCCACCGCAGGGATCCGATCATGCAGACCTGCATCGGCGCCAGCGAGGAGCACGTCACCATGGCCGGCATTCCGACCGAGGCCAGCATCCTCCAGATGGTCGGGCGCGCGATGCCAGGACGCCTCCTCAATGTCTATGCCCACCCGTCCGGGGGCGGGAAATACATGGCCGTCCTCCAGTTTCAAAAATCCGTCGCGAGCGACGAGGGCCGCCAGCGCCAGGCCGCCCTCCTGGCCTTCGCGGCTTTCTCGGAACTCAAGCACATCATCATCGTCGATGAGGACGTCGATCCCTTCGATACGAACGATGTCCTCTGGGCGCTCAACACCCGCTACCAGGGCGACATCGATACCGTGTTCATCCCCGGCGTGCGCTGCCATCCGCTCGACCCCTCGCAATCCCCCTCCTACAACCCGCTCCTGCGGGATACCGGAATCTCCTGCAAGGTCCTCTTCGATTGCACGGTTCCGTTCCACCTGAAGGAAAATTTCCGGCGATCGGAATTCCTCGACGTCGATCCCGCCCGCTTCGTGCCGGGATTCCGCGGCTGAGCCGCCATGACTCGGCCCGGATTTTCCAAGGAAAATATTCCCGGACGGGTTGACCTGGCGGCCACGATGTGATCCTATCTCTCAAATGCGATACAACCAATCGTTATTCAGTCGATTCCATCACCTGATCGCGGGGGACTCCTCCTGCCTCCAGGATCTGTCTTCCTGCACCCGTTGAGCGCGTGACGATCACGGCGCAACATTGATTACCAACGTATTTTCCTTTTCCATCATGAGTTCTGAACCCGACGGCAGCAAGGCGCTAAGCGCGAACGAAGTTCTGAAAAGCGGGTCGCATTTTCTCCGCGGCAGGATCGCGGAGGATCTGGCCGACACCTCGACAGGAGGGGTGTCGGAGGAGAGCAACCAGCTCGGCAAGTTCCACGGGATGTACATGCAGGACGACCGCGACCTGCGGAATGCGTTGAAGAAGGAGGGGAAGGAGAAGGCGTTTGCGTTCATGCTTCGGGTGCGGCTTCCGGGCGGGCGGGCGACGGCCGGTCAGTGGCTGGTTCTTGACCGTCTGGCGGACGAGGTGGCGGCGCCCTCGCTCCGGCTGACGACGAGGCAGACGTTCCAGTTCCATGGTGTGCTGAAGGGCGACGTGAAGCAACTGGTCAAAGGGATGCACAAGGTTCTTCTGGATTCGATCGCGGCTTGCGGCGACGTGAACCGGAATGTGATGGCGCCGCCGAACCCCGAGCGCAGCGCGCTGCTCCAGCAGGTTTACGACGACGCGAAGGCCTGGAGCCAATACGCGCTCCCGCATAGCCGGGCGTATCACGAGATCTTTCTGGACGAGGAACTGGTGGCCGGTGGCGAGCCCGAGAGTGAGCCGATGTATGGGGCGACCTACCTGCCGAGAAAGTTCAAGGTCGGGTTCGCTCTGCCCCCCTCGAACGGCGTGGACGTCTTCTCGCAGGACCTCGGGTTCATCGCGATTGAGGTGGACGGACAGCTCGCCGGCTACAACGTGACCGCCGGCGGCGGGCTGGGCATGAGCCACGGCAACGCCGAGACGTTCCCGCGCCTGGCCGACGTGCTCGGGTTTATTCCGGCCGGCAGCGTGCAGGCAGTGGCCGAGGCCGTCCTCATGACCCAGCGCGACTTCGGCGACCGGACGAACCGCAAGCATGCCCGCCTCAAATACACGATCCAGGACCGCGGGGTTGAGTGGTTCAAAGGCGAGGTTGAAAAGCGTTCGGGCGTTGTCTTTGCGCCAGCGCGGCCGTTTGCGTTCACGACGATCGAGGACCCGCTCGGCTGGCACGAGTGCGCCGATGGCACGTGGTTTTACGGGCTGCACATCCTCAGCGGCCGGATCAAGGATACGCCGGGCTACCCGCTCAAGACCGCCCTGCGCGAGATCGCGGAAATTCACGAGGGCGACTTCCGCCTCACGCCCTCGCAGAACCTGAGCATCTCCGGAGTATCGGTTGCACAGAAACCTGCGGTCGATGCCCTGCTAAAAAAGCACGGGATCCTCAATGCGGAGCGTTCGACCGGCCTCCGGCGCAACGCTCTCTCCTGCGTCGCCCTGCCGACCTGCGGGCTCGCGCTGGCTGAGAGCGAGCGGTCGCTGCCCGAGATCCTGGAAAAATTCGAAGACGTGCTGGATGCGGCCGGCCTGCGGGACGATGCGATCAGCCTGCGGATCACCGGTTGCCCGAACGGCTGCGCGCGTCCCTACCTCGCCGAGATCGGGCTCGTCGGGAAGGCCCCGAACAAATACGCCCTCTACCTCGGCGCGAGCTACAATGGCACTCGCCTCAACCGCCTGGCCTCGCCGAGCCTGACCATCGACGGTGCGGTCGAATTCCTGGCACCGATCCTGAAGCGCTACGCGATCGAGCGCAAAGCGGGCGAGGGGTTCGGCGACTTTTGCGACCGCGCGGTCCTTCCGGCGGATGCCACATTCCACAGCACGGGAACGCCCGCTGCCGCCTGATTGACCGCTCATGACACCTGAACAAATCTCCAACTGGAACGCGGAGCTCCGCGGCAAGTCCCCGCTCGAAATCACCCGCTGGGCGATCGGCCAAGCCGGTGGCCGCGCGATTGTCTCGACAAATTTCCGTCCTTACGAGGCGGTCGTCCTCCACTTGGCGACGCAAGTGCAGCCCGACATTCCGGTCCTCTGGGTTGACCATGGCTACAACCGGCCGGCCACCTACCTTCACGCCGAGCAGCTGCGCAGCCTCCTCGGGCTCAACATCAAGGCATACCTTCCCCGGATCACGGCCGCCCACCGCGATGCCATCGACGGCCCGGTCCCCGCGACCGACGACGAGGCCGGGCTTAAGAAGTTCAGCGCGGTGATGAAGCTCGAGCCGTTCCAGCGCGGGATGCGGGAGCTCGCCCCGGCGATCTGGATCACCGCGCTGCGCAAGGTTCAGAATCCCAATCGTGCGGAGCTCGACATTGTCTCGGCCGACGCGAATTTCGGAAGCCTCAAGGTGAGTCCGGTCTTCCACCTCAGCGACGCGGAGCTGGAAGCCTATCTCGCGGAGAACCAGCTTCCCAACGAATGGGACTACTTCGACCCCGCGAAGGCCGACGAGAAGCGCGAGTGCGGGCTGCATGCCGCCTGGGGCGGCCAGGCGGTCAAGGATTGAGCCGCCGGCATCCGACTCCCACGATCCAGCAATTTTTCATGAGCAGCTACTACCTCGACCATCTCCAGTACCTCGAAACCGAAGCCATCCACGTCATGCGGGAGGTGGCCTCCGAGTTCGAGCGTCCGGCCCTCCTTTTCTCGGGCGGCAAGGATTCGATCTGCCTGCTCCGGCTCGCCGAGAAGGCGTTCCGGCCGGCCGAGATCCCGATGCCGTTCCTCAACATCGACACCGGGCACCACTTTCCCGAGCTCAACGAGTTCCGCGACCGCCGGGCGGCCGAGCTCGGCGGGAAGCTCATCGTGCGCAAGGTCGAGGACGCGATCGCCACAGGGATCGCCGTGCAGGCGCCCGGACAGGTGAGCCGCAACCACCTCCAGATCCCGACGCTGCTCGCCGCGATCGAGGAGTTCCGGTTCGACTGCTGCATCGGAGGTGCCCGGCGCGACGAGGAGAAGGCGCGCGCCAAGGAACGGTTCTTCAGCTTCCGCGACAGCTTCGGGCAGTGGGATCCGAAAAACCAGCGGCCCGAAATCTGGAACCTCTACAACGCCCGGCTCAATCCGGGCGAGAACATGCGCGTCTTCCCGCTCAGCAACTGGACGGAGATGGACGTGTGGGAATACATCCGCAAGGAAAAGCTCGAGGTCCCGAGCATCTACTTCAGCCACCGCCGCCGCTGCGTGCGCCGCCAGGGCCAGTGGCTCCCGGCAAACGACCTCGTCCCGCCAAAGCCCGGCGAGCAGGTCGAGGAACTCGTCGTCCGTGTCCGCACGATCGGCGACATCATCAGCACCGGCTGCGTCGAGTCGCCGGCCGATAGCATCGACGACATTATCGCCGAGACCTCGGTCGCGCGCGTGACCGAACGCGGCTCGCGCGCCGACGACAAGGCCTCGGAGGCCGCCATGGAGGACCGGAAAAAAGCCGGCTATTTTTAATTATGTCCGTTCCACTGCACCACCCGGTCGATCTTCTCCGCTTCAACACCTGCGGCTCGGTCGACGACGGCAAGTCCACCCTCATCGGCCGCCTGCTCTACGATTCGAAATCCCTCATGGACGACCAGGTCGAGGCGCTCGAGCGGTCAGCCGACCTCACCGGCGGCGGCCAGATCAACCTGGCCAATCTGACCGACGGCCTCCGCGCCGAGCGCGAGCAGGGGATCACAATCGATGTCGCCTACCGGTATTTTGCGACGCCGCGCCGGAAGTTCATCATCGCCGACACGCCCGGCCACGTCCAATACACTCGCAACATGGTCACCGGCGCCTCGTCGGCCAACCTTTCGGTCGTCCTGGTCGATGCGCGCCTGGGGGTGATCGAGCAGAGCCGCCGCCACTCGTGCATCGCCTCGCTCCTGCGGATCCCGCACCTCGTTGTCGCTGTCAACAAGATGGACCTCGTGGGTTACAGCGAGGAGCGGTTCCTTGAGATTCGCGACGACTTCGAAACGTTCCTTCCCCGCCTCGACATGAAGGATGTGAAGTTCATCCCCGTGAGCGCGCTCGATGGCGACAACGTCGTCGATCCTTCCCGTAACATGCCTTGGTATCCCGGCCCGACCCTCCTCGGCCACCTCGAGGACGTCCACATCGGCAGCGACTGGAACCTCGGCGGCTTCCGCCTCCCCGTCCAGTGGGTCAACCGCCCGAACAACCCGTCGGACCCCGACCTGCACGACTTCCGCGGGCTGAGCGGTCAGATTGCCGGAGGGATCGTCCGCGTCGGCCAGCCGGTCATGATCCTGCCCAGTGGGTTCACCAGCACGGTGAAGGAAATTCTGACCCCCGAGGGCCGTGTCGACGAGGCGTTCTGCCCGCAGTCGGTCACGCTGGTTCTCGAGCACGACATCGACGTGAGCCGCGGCGACATGATCGTCGATCCAGCCAGCCTCCCCGGCGCGGCCTCCGAGCTCCATGCCAAGATTTGCTGGCTGCACCCGCGCCCGCTCCAGCCGGGCAAACGCTACTTCCTCAAGCACACGACCCAGACCGTCCAAGCCTCCGTCACCGCCATCGAGCACCGGATCAATATCACCACCCTCGACGCCGAGGCTGGCGCGCCGGAACTCGCGATGAACGACATCGGCGAGATCCGCCTCAGGACGTCTTCCCAGCTCGTCTTCGACGGCTACGCGACCAACCGCCTCACGGGATCATTCATCCTCATCGAGCAGGGGACAAATGCCACCGTCGGCGCCGGCATGCTCCACCCGCCCGCCGAACTCGCCAAGCCGGAATACAAAGACTTCGCGATCTGAGGCTGGCCCTCAGGCGCCATTTTGCCGAGGTAGCGGTCAGTCGTTAACCGCTGACGATTCTGCCGTTTTCATGGGATTTCTGGTTTCCCTGAGCGACTCCTGCCCCGGCTCAGGTCAATGTCCGCGGCCGCCTCACTTTTCCGTGCCCAGTCGAAGCAATCTCTCCGCGTTTTTGTAGGCGATTTTCTCCAGATCGGGCTGGCTGACGGGGAGATGCTTGAGGAAGTCGACGGCCATTTTGTTCGATTCGTTCGGCCAGTCGGCCGAGAAGAGAACGTTGTCCACACCGATGGTGCCGATGGCGCACAAGACGGACTGCGGAGAAAAATTGCCGCTCGTCGTGATGACCAGGTTGTCGCGGATGTATTCGCCAGCGCTTCGTTTCAAGTTCTCCCGCGCGAAGGCGGACAGGCGCGTGTTGATCCGGTCGAGGTTGTAGGGAATCGATTCTCCGAGGTGGCCGAGAATGATTTTCAGGCCGGGAAATTCGTCGAAGACCCCTGCGGTGAGAAGGCGCAGGAAGTGGCAGCCGGCATCCACCATGAACCCCCAGACGGGCGCACAGAGCTCCTCCCGTCCCTTGAAATAGGTCTGCATCATGGCGGGAAGCGGAAAGTAGGGATGAAGATAAACAGGAGCGCCGAGGGCCTGGGCGCACTCGAGGATCGGCCAGTATTTCCGGTCGTCGAGAAACCCGCCGTTGATGCTTCCGGCAATGAAGGCGCCAACGAATCCGGGCATGGCCAACGATCGTTCAAGCTCCGCCACCGCAGCCTTTGGGTCCGTGGCCGGCAAAGCGGCAAATGCGGCAAACCTCCCGGGGTGATTGGCTGCGGCTTTCGCAGCCTCGTTATTGGCTTCGGCGAAAAGCTCGATGGCCATCCCCGCGTCCGCGACCTGCGGGGCTGAAAAGGACAGCACCTGCACATCGATTCCCGCCTCGTCCATAGCCGCAAGCCGTCCGCTCCCGAGGTCGAGATACGCCTCGACAACATCGGTTTGCACGAGATCGGCGGACGTCTTCATGGTGTAGGGATCGAGGCCGGCGGTCTCTGCGAATAGCTTCAACGAACTCCGGGTAAGAAAACCCTCTTCCAAGGCGATGATTTTCATGGGGACTTTTCTGATGGGGGGGAATCGCTTTCTGCCCTCCGGAGGATTAGCCCGGAGTCTTAAGCTGGAAGCGGACTTCCATGGATTCAGGCTGGCATGCCAGGGTGGGGCAGTCAAGCCTCCCACGGGGAAGTCAGCGGGCTTGAATCTCTCTGGCCGTGGTTGCGCGTGAGCGGGTTGAAATTGCAATTCGGATCGCGCGCGGAGTTGGCAAAGCCGATAGGGGACTCGTCCCGAGCATTTGGAGCGGGGGATTCAGATGCCCTCGGGCTCGGCCTCGCGGGCTGCTGCGGCGAGCTGCTGCTCGGCGCGCCACTCGGCGTAGGTCTTGATGGCGAGGGTGACGAGGGCGAGGAGGCAGAGGAGCGAGGCCACGGCGAAGGCCGGGGCGAACTGGTATTCGTTGTAGAGGATCTCGATCTGGAGCGGCATCGTGTTTGTCTTCCCGCGGATGTGTCCGGAGACAACCGAGACCGCGCCGAATTCGCCCATCGCACGGGCGTTGCAGAGGATGATGCCGTAGAGGAGGCCCCACTTGATTTTTGGCAGTGTGATCCGCCAGAAGATCTGCCAGCCGTTTGCCCCGAGGCTCAGGGCGGCTTCCTCCTCCTTGATCCCCTGGGCCTGCATGAGCGGGATGAGGCCGCGCGCGACGAAGGGGAATGTCACGAAGACCGTCGCCAGCACGATGCCGGGAACCGCGAAGATGACCCGCCAGTCGAGTTCCTTGAGGAGCGGACCGAACCAGCCGTGGGAGCCGAAGACGAGCACGTAGATCAGGCCGCCGATGACCGGCGAGACCCAGAGCGGAAGATCGATCAGCGTGATCAGGAACGAGCGGCCGGGAAACCGGTAGCGCGTGAGGCTCCAGGCGGCGGCCAGCCCGAAGACGGTGTTGAGCGGAACCGCGATCGCCGCAACAAGGAGCGTGAGCTGGATGCTCTTGAGCGTATATGGATCCTGAAAGGCCCGAAAGAAGACCTGATGCCCTTTGGCGAAGGCTTCCTGAAAGACCACGAAAAGCGGAAGCAGCAGGAACAGCGAGAGGAAGACGAGCGTGATCCCTGTGAGGAGCCAGCGCACCCAGGCGGCCTCGCCGGTCGCCCGGCGGGGGTTCGAGCGCTGCGAGTGCAGCGGAAATGACGTCGCCCCCGCCATCCTACGCGATCCCCTTCCTCTTGTTGTCCCAGGCCTGGAGTCCGTTGCTCACGAGCAGGATCAAAAACGAAACCGCCAGCATCACGAAGCCGAGCGCGGCCGCGCCGGAATAGTCGTATTGCTCGAGCTTGCTGATGATGAGGAGCGGCGTGATCTCGGTCTTGAACGGCAGGTTGCCGGCGATGAAGACGACAGAGCCATATTCGCCCACTGCGCGGCCGTAGGCCAGAGTGATCCCGGTCAGGATCGATGGCAGCAGGGTGGGGAATACGACCCGCCAGAACGTCTGCCAGCGGTTCGCGCCGAGGCAGGCCGCGGCCTCCTCGACATCCGCCGCCAGGTCCTGCATCACCGGCTGGACGGTCCGCACAACAAACGGCAGGCCGATGAACGTCATCGCGATGAAGATTCCCAGCTGCGTGAACGCGACTTTGATCCCATACGGCTTCAGCAGTTCGCCGATCCAGTCGTTCGGCGCGTAGATCGTCGTCAGTGCGATCCCCGCCACCGCCGTCGGCAGCGCGAACGGCAAGTCGACAATGGCATCCAGCAGCCTTCGACCGGGAAACTCGTAGCGCACCAGCACCCACGCCGCCACCACACCGAAGACCCCGTTCACCAGCGCCGCATACAGCGAAATCCCGAAGCTCACCTGATAGGACGCCACCACCCGCGGTGCGGTCACCGTCGCCCAAAAGTGCTCCCACCCGCCGGACCCGGTCTTCACCAACAAGGCGCTGAACGGCACCAGCACGATCAGGCTCAAGTAAACCACCGAATAGCCCAGCGTCAGCCCGAACCCGGGTAGCACGAATCGCCTCCCCATTAGTGGCTTCCTCCCCCTTCGGGCCAGGTGCTCCCGCTCGCGTCGCCGAATTGCATCCGCGGACAATGGTGCCCACGACGGAAAGGGTCAATCTGAAAAAACGATCACGGTGGTCGTTTATGGATTCGGCCCGCGGGGGATGAGGTGGACATTCGGAGCCTTGATGATCGCATCGATGGTGGAGCCGGGGCGGATATCGAGGTCCTGGCAGCTTTGGCGGGTGAGGGTGGCGCGGAGGAGGAATCCGCAGTCGAGTTCGATGCGGACGAGGCCGGCCTCATCCGAGGTGCGGAGGACGGTGCCGGGGAGTCGGTTTCTGGCGCTGCCGGAATCGGCCTGCGGGCGGGCGAGCATGACATCTTCGGCGCGGATGCAGACGGCGGCCCGGGTGCCGGCGGGGAGGGGATCGCGGGAGACGGCGGTGAGGCGGATCCCGTGGGCAAGGATCTGGACGAGGGCGTCGTCCTGGGAAGTGACGGTGCCGTCGAGCATGGTGTCGACGCCGAGGATTTCGGCGGCCTCGATGCTGGCGGGGTGGTTGAAGACGGTTTCCGGGGTGCCGGTTTGGATGACCCGGCCGCCGTGGAGGAGGACGATTTCATCGGCGATCGCGAGGGCCTCCGAGGGGTCGTGCGTGACGACGATGCTGGGGATTCCGGTGCGGACGAGGAGCGCATGAAGTTCGCCGCGGAGGTGTCGCCGGGTCGGGGCATCGAGCGCGGTGAGCGGCTCGTCGAGGAGGAGGAGCTGCGGACGCCTGGCGACTGCCCGTGCGAGGGCGACGCGCTGCTGCTGGCCTCCGGAGATTTCCGGCGGACGTCGCAATGCGAGGCTGGAGATCTCGAGCCAGTTCAGAGTTTCGCGGACGCGCACTTCCCGATCCGCTGTCGGCAGGGAGTGGAGCCCGTAGGCGACATTCTGCGCGACCGTGAGGTGGGGGAAGAGCGCGTAGTCCTGCTGGACAAACCCGATATTCCTCTGCTGAGGCGGCAGGCGGAGGGAATGTTCCGAGTCGAACCAGGCCTGTCCCCGGAAGACGAGTCGCCCGGAATCCGGGTGGGTCAGCCCGGCAAGCACGCGGAGGACGGTTGTCTTCCCCGAGCCCGAGGGGCCGAAGAGGACAGTCACTATGCCGGGGTCGGTGGCGAGTCGCAGTCCGGGAATGCTCACAGCCGGGCCGTCCGGGTATTTCAACTCAAACCCTATGTCGATGCCTTCGGCCATATTGGGGTCCGGGTGCGGTTTTGGAGCGAATACATCGTGCTCAGGACGACAAACGAAAAAGCAAGGAGGAGACCTGCCGTCCAGCCTGCGGAGGCATAGTCCATCGCCTGGACGGAATCGTAAATCGAGACAGAGATCGTGCGGGTGACGCCGGGGATGTTGCCGCCGACCATGAGGACCACACCGAATTCGCCGACCGTGTGCGAGAAGCTGAGGACGATGCCGGCGAGCACGGCCGGACGCGAGAGCGGGAGGACGATGCGAAAGAATGTGGCCAGGCGGGAGACGCCGAGGCACCACGAGGCCTCGAGCAGCCGCCGGTCGACCGCACGGAATCCCGCTGTGAAGGGCTGGACGGCAAATGGCAGGCTGTAGAGGACCGAGGCGATGAGCATCCCGGGAAAGGAAAATACAAGCCGCAGGCCGAGCGAGGATTCCAGCGTCCCGCCGAGCATGCCGCGCGGGCCGAGGAGGAGCAGTAGGTAAAATCCCAACACGGTCGGAGGAAGCACCAACGGAAGGGCCACGATGGCCTCGACCCATCCGCGGAACCGCCACCGGGTCGTCGCCAGCCACCAGGCGACCGGCAGTCCGACCACGAGGAGGATCGCCGCAGTGGCCGCCGCGAGGGTGACCGTCAGCCGCACGGCCTGCCAGTCGGGCATCAGTCCGCCTCCGGCATAGCGAAACCGAATGACTTCAAGACGGCTTTTCCGGATTCGGATTTGAGGAAGTCCACCAGCTTCCGGGCCGCTGCGGGATTTGCCGCGCGGGCGGTGATGACTCCGGCCTGCTCCAGTTTGGGGAAGGCCGTGAGGGGGGCCTCCCAATACCGGCCCTTGTCGGCCATCACTGGCGCGACCGCGAGCGAGAGGGCGATGATTCCGATGTCCGCGGCGCCGGACTCCACGAACTGTGCGGTCTGGGCGATGTTGTCGCCGAGGACCAGCCGGGGCCTCACGTCGTCGTAGACCCCGAGCGACTTCATCGCCGCCACGGCAGCCTGCCCGTAGGGCGCGTGCTCGGGGTTCGCGATGGCCACCTTCTTTGCGGCCGGATCGCTCAGGGAGGCGATGCCGAGGCTGGCGACATCGATCGGTGAGGACTTCGGCACCCACACGACGAGGCGCCCGACGGCATAGCTGAAGAGCGAATCCGCCACCGCCTGGCCGCCTGCAATCAGGCTCTCCGGGTATTTTTTGTCGGCGGCAAGGAAAAGGTCGAACGGCGCGCCGTTCGCGATCTGCGCGCAGAAGTTCCCCGATGAGCCGTAGCTCACCTTCACGTCGGTGTCCGGGTTCTCCTTCCGGAACGCCTTCAGGCAATCCTCGAGTGCAAACTTGAGGTCCGAGGCCGCGGCGACGGTGAGCGTCTCGCCGCGGGTGGACGGCGCGGCGGCCATCACAAAGGCGGCGGCAAGAAAAGCCGTTATGCGCTTCATGTCTTGTGCAATGGACGTTCGAAAGCCATCCGGCTTCAACGGAGCAGTTTCCTCATGGTTAGTCCACGCCAACGATGACGCTCGACGCCTTGATGATCGCGTAGGCGGTCGAGCCGACCTTGAGCCGGAGGCCTTCGGCTGAACTCTTCGTGATGATCGAGGCGATCTCGGTGCCGCCGGGAAGCTCGATGACGACCTCGTCGTTGACCGCTCCCGTGGTGATGGATTTGACGGTTCCTTTCAGAACGTTTTTTGCGCTGATTTTCATGCTGTGTGTTGTTGGTTGTTGGGTTGATTGGCCGGCAATGAGCGAAAGCAGGTTTTATGCCGCCGGATGGGAATGATTGACGCATTCATGGCTGTCGATCGAGCGGATAAAAGAGCGGAATGCCGTCCGGCTGGCGGCTGGCGAACTCGCGCAGGAACTTCTGCCCGCGCGGGCCGGTGAGGTAATCGCCCAGCGCGCGGGCCGCGGCAGATCTTGCCGAGGGGATCTTTGCCGGATCCGCCTCCAGGACAACGTAGGGCCTCTGCATGTCCGGGTCCCCGTGGACGGCGATGCGCATGCCTCCATTCGGGAGCTTGCCGAAGAGCACGGGAATCCGGCCGGTGAGGACGTAGGCGCTCATCCGTTCGGCGTAAGCCAGGAGGTCAGTCGGAGAGGTGCTTTCGTCCTTGAGCATCCAGTCCCCAACGGGTTCGACGCCCGACTTTTTCCAGAGCTTTTCGGCGATGATCCGTTTGCCCGCGCCCTTGGCGTCGATAAAGCGCGATTGGGTTTCCGCGATCCGTCTCAGTGCGGCCGCCCCGTCCTGCCAGCCGATGATGCCGGCCGGATCGCCGGGGGGCGCGAGGATTACCAGCTCATTTCGTGCCCACGGGCGCAGGTTCCGGGCAAACCCGGACGCGACAAGCTCGGTTGCGACATCGCTGGAGTGCATGGTCAAAACATCCGCAGTCCCCTCCCGGAATGCCGGGCCGATCACTTCCTTCGGGCCGGTTGCCACCACGTCGAGGTGGAGTCCGGTGTCGTGCTCAAACTGCGCAGCCAGTTCCGCCCACATCCCCGACATGACCATGCCGCCGATGACGGCCACCCGGATCGTTCGGGGTTCCGGCGAGGGCTTTCCGCAACCGGCGAGAAGAACTGCTACCAGGATGAAAAGAATCGTTCGCATCACGGTTCAGCCATTGGGTTTCCATGTGTCACCTTCGACACCGGTTTTCCACCGGACATCCGGGCGGGTCTTCTCCTCCTTGCCGCAGCCGAGGTATTTGCCATCGAACGAGGCGACGTGGCCGTCGACAAAGAGAATATTTGCCCGGCCGCCGTGTCGGGGCATCACCGAGTATCTGGCGGAGGAGGGGACCGTCGAGGCGTATCCGCCGGGTGAGTCGGCCAGAAAAGCCAGGGTGGATGGCGAGGGGAGCTGGCAGACCCTGCTGCGCTCCGGCTGGTCCCAGCGCGAAAGATACATATTCATACCGTAGGTGATGAAATGCGTGTAAGGATTGGTCACCTTGGCACACGGGCAGACAAACAGGCTGTTGCCGCCGGGTCCGGGCGGTTTTTTGGCCAGGACAAGCTCGTTGTAGGTCGGCATTTCCAGGTAGGGCATCAGGCTGTTGAACCAGTCGTCCGGGCGGTCAACGAGCCAGACCTGCTGGACGCCCTGTCCGCGCCGCGGAAGGAATCCGTCGTTATCCTGAACGTAATTCTGCAGGGCGATCCCCCACTGGCGGAGCTGTGCGGAGCACTTGGCCGAATCCGCTTTTTCGAATCCCTTGCCAACGCCGGCTGCCGCGACAGTTACCAGTAGACCGATGACTGCCAGCGCCGAGCTGAGCTCGACGAGGCTGAACGCCTGTTTGCGTCTCACAGCCACCGCCTCCTTCCGGCCAACCCGAGCACGGCTGCGGTGCATGCCAGCAGGCAGGATCGCGGTTCCGGGACAGCCGTCACGATGATCCTCGGCTCATTCCCCCGACCGTAGCGAACCGAGTTGAAGAGATAGCTGATCTGCTCGTCCGCCGCGCTGAAGGCCAGCGACACCGCGCCTCCCGCGAGGGCGTCCGCAACGAGCGGCGTAGCGAGCGGCAGCGTCCATTCGACCCGGACGTTGTCGCCCGGCGGCGTGTAGCGGAAAGTCCCAAGCGAATCGGCGGGGCCCGACACAAGTGAAGAAAAATCCGACAGCGTCACCCCGTCGGCGGTCGGCAGCGTCGGCGTGCCGGTTCCTTCGATCCAATCGTCATTTCCGAACCACTGGATTTCGAAGAGCCCGCCGGAAATCACGTTGAACACCGGGTTGTTCGGCTGAACGCCGCCCGTGCCATAGTTGCCCGCCAGGCTGAGCGAAATTCCGGTGAGGCTCCACGACTGCCCGCCATATGTGGAGTCGAAAAGTGTCTTGGCGCCCGCAAGGTCGAACCGGATCACGCTGCGGAATTCCCCCTTGGGTGACGAGGCGGGAGCGATGACCAGTGTCCCGGCCCCGCCGAAATTCAGCGCTGAGGTATCGGTTCCCATCGGGTTGTCTTCCGAGCCGCCAGCCAGGAACGCATCGGCGGAGGCCGGCACCGAGTAAACCGACTCGGCGCCAGCGCTTCCCGCCGCCAGAAGAATTGCGGCAGCTACGGCCCTCATGACTTTCTCCTCAGGGATGCAAACCCGAGCCATGCCATGGAAAGCGCAAGCAACGAAACTGTCCCCGGCTCGGGAACCGTGGCCACGTCAAAGCTCAGCGTCGGGAGGCTCGTGCCTCCTCCGGCAAAGATCGTCAGGCCGGTCGCCGAGCCCGTCGCCATGAGGTAAATCGAGAGGTTGGGATCCGCCGCCGCGGTCGCCGAGGTGATGTCTCCGACAAAGCTTGCGGCGGAATCCAGTTGCCACGCGAGCAGCGATTGCCTGGCTCCGGTTTTGTCTGTGACCCAGACCCCGCTGTTCGTAGCGTCGGCGGCCGTTCCGGTGTAGCCGGGGGTTGTCCATGAGTAGTTCTCCGTTGCCAGCAGCACCTGACCGCCGGACCAGGCAGCGAGCCCCGCCGCATCCGTTGCATAGACGGGATTGCTTGTTCCTTGGACCCAGGAATCGTTCGCAATCCAGTAGAGGTCGAGTCCTCCGGCCCCGCCGCCGAAGCGGGTGTTGTTCGTATACAGGGTATACTGAAACGTGAGCTGGATGTTTTCCACGGTCCAGTTCCCCGCGCCATATGTTGCATTCAACGTCTCCACCGCGGAGCCGATTCCGAACTTGAACGTCACATTGGCTGCCAGCGGGCTGCCGCCACCCGATTTTGTCGAAGCCGCGCCCTGAACCCCCACGGCGCCGCCCGACCAGGACGAGCCATCGCTGAAGATCATGCAGCTGGTCTGCGCACCTCCTCCGCCCCCGCCTCCTCCGCTGCTGATCGTGAAGCTCCGGGAGGTCAGAATCTCCGCGTGAATGGAAAACGGCAGCCAGGCGATCGCAATCCATGCCAGGCGCCGCCGCCAGGCCATTCGGCTGTGGGTCATTTTGTTCAGTTGCTCGGGATTCTTGTTTTTCATGTCGGTTCTCTATGCGCTGGTGCGCCGCGGAAAGCGGCTTGGTTCAGGTTCCTTCACCCAGACAGAGCCGCGATCCCCACAAGGAAGATGCCCCTGCACCCAAGGCGACGATGTGTTGTGCCGGTTTCCCGGTTGATGAGGAGGTAGCAGGTGCCGTGCCAGATGTTATTAATAACAGACAATGTCAGTTAATTATAACTTCCTTGCCTGCCCGGACAGGCTGTGTTCCTTCGCAGTGCCGGTCGGGGCCTCTTGGACCGCTGAACAGTCGCCTTCGCTCTGGCTATGGTTGCCCGGCGAGACCGCCAGTAGCAACTAGTATCCGCATTTTCGGGGGAGGTTTGACGGTGGCGTGTTGCTGAAAGTTGATTTTGTATTTCCGGTGGTGCTCGACCTCGCCCGTGGGCAGGCTTTCGGAGGCGCAACTATTCGGAAATCGCTCCCGAAAGCGATTTTAGAGGGAATGGGTTTCCTGCCCGCCTCAGGCTACTCGCCGGGATTCGTCAATGCTTTTGAATCAGGCAGGCAGGATCGCTTGGATTCATGAAAATAAAAAATTTAAAATGATTGCAATTTTTTAAAAGCAATTCACATTTATTTGCAGCCTGTTGATATTCCTTACCACTTCACGCTCTGCCTTCCTGAAAACCCTCGCAAGCACAACGTCCCCGCACGACGACCATGAAAACGCGCTCTGCCTCCCTCCACTCACCGGCGCCTCAGCACGCACCCCGCAGATTTTTCCAACGCCAACTGCCAACACTTCCCCAGCCATCCATGAAAACAAAATCCTCCTCCTTGCTCCGTGAATGGAAAAGCGACCTCATCGGGGGCTGCGCGCTTCGTTCCACTTTCCGCTTTTCGCTATCCGCTTTTTCCTCCGTCCTGCTCGCGCTGTCCGGAGCGACCGGTTTTGCGGCTAACTTCACCAACACAACGAGCGGGAACCAAACCTGGAACACGCCGGCTAACTGGGGTGGGACTGTGGCCAGCGGCGCCGGCAACACGGCATTGATCAATCCCACGCCGCCCGCCACGGCGACAATGACGCTTGATATCCCGGTCACGATCGGGACGATTTCGGTGCCCTCGGCCAATATCGCTAACGTGATCAACGGCACGAACACGTTCACGATGAACGGGACCGGAGGCAGCAATATCTGGGGAGTCGCGAACGAGGCCGGCATCGGGACCGGAGCCAACGCTTCGGGCGGGACGCTGGTCCTACAGTCCGGTGTGAGCATTGAGATGGCGACAAACCTGAGCGTCGGCAACACGAACGGCGGGCCCGATCTGACCATTCAGGGGAACATCACCAACTCCTCCGGCGGCGCGCTGACCCTGAACCTGCGAAACAACAACACCGGCAATGCCGGGCAGGCACCCGGACATCTCACGGTGGTCAGTGGCAGCATTGGCGCCACCGGCAGTCAGATCAACATCCAGAACCTGAGCGCCCAGTCGAGCTTCTCCGCGACGTGCAACACCACGTTGTCCGGCCCGATCGGCGGGGTCGGCGGGGCGGTGGTGACGGTCACAAACGCGTCGCCGACGAGCATTGCGAATTTTATCATCAGCGGGAACCTCGGTGACTCGGTGACCACGGTCACGCAGAACAGTTTGTCGTCCCGCATGATCCTGTCCAATGCCACGAATTCCTATACCGGCCAGACGACGATCAGCGCCGGGGCACTGCAGGCCAACGATGGCGCCGGGCTGCCCACGGGGAGCTTCCTCTCCTTGGATGGTGGCGTGTTGCAGTCGAACAGTGCCACCGCTTTCAGCCGCGGTCTCGCGGCCTCCGGTGCTTCCAATTTCCAGTTCACGGCCAACGGCGGCGGCTTCTCCGCCAACGGCGGGCAGCTCACGGTCAACATTGGCGGCGGTGCTGCGCTTCAGTGGGGGACCACGGTCGGCACGAACATCGTGGGCAATTTCCGCTTCGGTTCGGTCACCGCAAACAACAAGACGCTTTTCCAGAATGCGATCGATCTCAATGGTGCGGACCGCACCATCCTGGTCACGGCCGGATCGGGCGGCGACTCGAATGAGATTTCCGGAATCGTCAGCAACTCCACCGGCGCGGCCGGCCTGAACGTCGTGGGCGGCGGCACCCTGCTCCTCTCCAATGCCGCCAACACCTACAATGGCAACACCTCCGTCGCGGGTGGCGGCGCGCTGGTTCTCACCTCCCTGGGGGGATCCGGCCGCACGATCACCGTGGGCACGAACTCGCTCGTCGGGGCGGGCGCTGCCATCGACAATGCCTTCCTCGGACGAATCGTCCAGGGGTCCAACGCCTTCACTATCGGCCTGGGCGCCAGCAGCGCGAACAACCTTGACCTGAGCGGGTTCACCAACGCCAGTCTCGGCGCGACCTCGGCGGCCACGTTCAGCGGCGCCCTCACCCCGGATGGCCAAGCCTACAGGCTCGGCGGCGGCTCGGCGAACCTCACGATCAGCAGCAATCTCGCCGACAACATCACAGCGACCTCGCTGACCAAGACCGGCTCAAACGTGGTAGTTCTAGGCGGTGCCAATATCTACACCGGCAACACGATCGTGAATGCGGGCACCCTCTCGCTCACCGGCTCGCTGGACACCACGGGCAGCCTCGTGGTCGGAGGCGGGACGTTCAGCTACGATGCGGCTGGCACCAATTCCCAGTCGGTGGCCGGGCTCACGGTGAACCGTGGCGGTTCGACGGTGAGCAACACGGTCGCGACCGACACCCTGAATCTGGGCGCGATCACCCGCAACGCGGGCGGCACAGTCACCTTTGGAACGACCACCGGAAACATCACCACGACCACCGGCAATACCAATGGCATCATCGCCCCCTGGGCGACGGTCGGCAGCGGCACCGCGCAGCGGTATGCCATCGGCTCTCCGGACGGCAGCACGCCGACGGCGATCACCGCGCTGACCGGAACCACGGCGACCGCCGGCACGCTGGCAAACCTCGTTGCCGGCGGCAACTTCGAGTATTCCGCCGCCGCGACGACGGCGTCCACCCTCGCCGCCTACACCCTCCGGTATTCCGGGGCAGCGACGACGACGACCATCGGAGCCGGAAGCCCGCTGACATTGAACGGACTTCTCAACGCCGGCACCGGCCTGCTGACCGTCGCCGGCAGCAATGCGACGACAAGCGTCCTGACAGTCCCCTCGGCCGGCGAGCTGGTTCTCAACACCGGATCGAACGGCATCACCGTCACCGCTCCTATCGGCGGCAGCGGCTCGCTGACCAAAACCGGTTCCGGCACTCTGACGCTCAGCAGCCCGAACAGCAATTACTCCGGTGGACTGAACCTGAGCCAGGGGACCATCAACTTCAGCGGAAACTCGGCGGCGTCCGGCGGAAATATCACAGCCGGTCCGACCGGCTCCGGTCCGTTAACAATCGGCAACGGCATGACGATTGCCTGGACGACCTCGGGCGTCGGCATTGGCGCGAACAGCATCGTCCTGGCCGGCGACGCCACATTTGTCAGCACGCTCCAGCGCCTGAGCATCGGCGGCCCGTTTGTTCTGGGCAGCCAAACCCGCACATGGACGCTTCCGTCCTCCGTGTCCGCGGCCAATGCTGTCGCGATGGCTGGCTCCGGTAATACGGGTGTCCGGTTTGCCCAGGTCAGCGGCGGCCCGGCTCTCAGTGTGGATAGCGGCATCCTGCGCCTCATCGGCAGCGGTTCATGGGCGGGTGTCGGATTCACCAATGCCATCAGCTTCACGGGGAATTCGGGATTCGCACTGGCCAACAATGCAATCACGTCGTTCAGTGCGTCAAACCAGCTGGGCACTGGCGCCACTGCGGCATCTGTGACTGTCGAGCAAGGCGGCTACCTGAACCTCTCGAGCGGCACGACATCGCAGAGCCAGACGGTGTTCTCGCTCGCGGGTGCCGGCACGGTGACGAACCTCTCGACCGCCGCGGGCAATGCCACCCTCACGATCTCGGGCAATGCGAGCCGGACATTTTCCGGAGTCATCACCAACGGGGCCGGTCTGAATGCCGCCACGGGAATCTCTGCGCTGGGCGTCGTGGCTGTCACAAAATCGGGCGCCGGCACACAGATCTTTTCCGGGACCAATGCCTACACCGGCAACACGACGGTCAGCGCGGGCACGCTCCTCCTCGACGGCGGCGGAAGCCTCGCCTCCGGGTCGGCGGTCAACGTCAGCGCCGGCACGTTCGGCGGCAACGGCACCGTGGGCGGTGCGGTTGCGGTGCTGGCCGGGGCCACCCTGCAGGCCGGGGTCAGCCTCGCCGATACCGCCACCCTCACGCTCGGTGGAAACCTGACCACGGGCGCGAACTCCTTCATCGCTATCGGACTGGGTGCCGGTGCCTCCACGCACGACGTCCTCGCCTGCAATCCGTCCGCCACAACGACATTCCAGACCACCCAGAAGTTCGCATTCCTGGATCAGGGAGCCGTCGCCGGCACGACCTACCTTTCGATCATCACCGGCGTCTCCCCAAGCCTCGACGTCGCCTCGTGGACGGTCAGCAATGTCGACTGGACCGGGACGTTCACCAACAACGCCGGCAACATCGACTTCGCTCTCACCGCCATCCCCGAGCCGGCCACTTGGCTCCTCGTCGGCATCGGCATCACGTTCCTCCTCTACCGCAAGCGGGGGAACCGGTTCGAGCGATAATCATTTTCCATTTGGCACCGCTTCTGTAGAGCCGGTTTGAAGGTCCGGCTCATGGGTGGGGGAGGTGCCAACTCAGCCGGCGCGGGGCGTAAGGCACCCCGCGCCGGTACCTTTTTCCAGACCGTTCTTCAATCGTGGATGACGGGTGAGAATTTCACGCAGTGGCGCAAAGTCACCGAAGAGCGGGATGCAAAAGCAGGAACAGTCCCTCCTTTAGTGGTTGCTTCTTTTATTCCAATTCTCAGCGCCACAGCACCTCTGCGTGAGTCTCTTCCTCCTTTTTAGGTTCAATCCGGAGAACGCAGCTCCCGATGCGTTTCGCTTGGGAAGGAACGAACCAAGCTGTCTGCAAGCCACTCGTCTGCTTTCCGGCGGGTCCGCCGCGCTGGGTCCCCCGCTGACGCATGTCGAAGGAGAGCGATAGTCGGTTGATTGTTGCATATTGTTGCAATACGCGATCTGGGCCCCGTGATTCCTCAGTGAACGGAAAACAGGAGATTCCATGGATCAAAAAATTCATCCAGACAGCATATTACATCGAAGTGATCTATGCGGCTGGTTTGCCAAGCGCAGGAATCAGCAACTTGTTCGAATTTCAGAAAAAATACAAAAGTGAGGTTATGAAAAAATAAATAGAAAAAAGCTTGCTGTTTATGCATTATTATTGCATGACTTTTCAACCAGTTGATTTTCCTGCAGAAGTGTTGGTTTTCCTTCTCCGATCACCCTCTGCAACCCCGCAACTCCTTACAAAAACAACGTTCCCCGATCGACGCCCATGAATACGTCTTCCGCTTCCCTCGACTTAAACGGTCCTCTGCACCCCAGCCTCAACGTTCTCCGCCACCACCCCCTGCCTCAACCAACCCCTCCGTCGTCTCCCATGAAAACAAATCTCCGCTCTCGCTCGACCTCCGGTGTTCGCCGCTCCACTCTGCGGTCCGCATTCCGCGTTTCGGCTTTCGCTGTTTTTGCAGCCTTTCTTGCCGCGTCCAGTCCCTCCGTCTTAGCCGCTGACGCAACGTGGAATTCCCCAAACAAGGGCTCTTGGGCCACGGGTGCGAATCCTCCTTGGAGCACAGGCGCAGCTCCAGGCGCATCATCCGGCACCACGAATGCGGACACGGCGACGTTCAATCTCAGTGGCTCCGGCACTTCTGTCATCACGGTCGATGCGGCGCGCAATATCAAGAACATGACGTTCAGCACCACCTCAGGGGTGGATAATTTTCTCTTCACCGGTGGGGCGCTTCAGTTGACTTCGGGTGGTACGATCCAGACGGATACCAGTTACACGGGTGCTGCCGACTTTAACACCGGACTCACGCTGAACGGTGGTTACACCCTTAACGCCAGCGGAGCGGTCGGCTCGGCTTTGAATTTCGGTGCGATCACCACGTCGGCTAACCTGACGACCGCGACGCTCGTGCTGGCGGGCACGAACACCGGGCTGTTCAACACGGTGCAGGGGGTGATTTCGCAGGGAAGCAACACCACGCTTTCGCTGAGTAAGACGGGAGCCGGCACATGGGTTGTTGCCAACGCCAACACTTACACCGGCGGCACCACGCTCAATGGCGGCACGCTGATCACGAACAACGCCGCCTCCCTCGGTTCATCGGGCACGATCACGGTCGCGGGAAATTCCACACTCCGTACAAGCGCTGCGTTAACCGATCCTTCTGCCCGCATCAGCATCAGCGATGGTGCGACGCTGGTTTTTGACACGAATAACACCGCGCAAACGTGGGCGGGTGTGCTTGGCAACTCCGGTGGTTCCAACACGGCCGGGCTGACCAAAACCGGCTTGAACACCCTGACCATAACCCCCGCAGCGGGAGCGGTGCAGACATGGAAGGGGGCGACAACGGTGAACATGGGAACGCTGACGATCTCCGGGGCAAGCCAGACGGGCAACTTTACCAACCTGATCAATTCCAGTTCGGCATTGGTGCTGGGCGGCGGCGCGATCAACTTTACGGGCAAGGCTAGCTTCACGAATTCTCAGGCGTTCAACGGCACGACCTTAAACGCCGGTATTTCGCCGTTCATTCCTGCTGCCAGCACGGGCACGAATACTATTGATTTTGGTGCGATCACACGCAACTCGGGCTCCCTGCTCTACATTACGACGGCGGGCAGCTACACGTTCAATGCGACCGGAACATCAAACGATGCGGGCGGAGCGATCAAGGGGGTCATCTATAACGGTGACTTTTCAAAAATAACCACAAACACACTCGGAGCAGCCAGCTACACGACGCAGAATGCGGCGGGCTCATGGACCAGCAACACCACCAATTATCAAACCGGTGGAGCCGTGACGGGCGCGACCGCCTCCGGGGCGGTCATCAACGCCCTCAAGCTGAACAATGCCAGCAGCCAGAATGTCACGATCACCGATACGCTCACGGTGAACGACGGAGTTCTTTTTGGCTCCTCCATCGGCGCCAATGGCTCGCAGATCAGCGGCGGCACGCTCACGGCGGGTAGCGGGGACCTGATCATCGTCAATAACAACGCGCAAAGCACATTTGGCCGGAACACCATTACCTCGGCGCTGGTTGACAACGGAGGCGGTGCGACCAACGTGGTGCTCTACTCGTCGGCACAGAACGGAATCCTCTTTCTCGGCGGGACAAATACCTACACGGGCAACACCTACATCGGTGGTGGGGCCAACGCGCAGACGGGCACAACGGGCGTGACTGTGGGCGGAGCAGTCGGAGCACGCATCGGCAGCCCGGGCGCGACCGTTTACCTCAACGGCGGCACCGGCGGTTCGACCAATGTCCTGCGCGTCGGCAACGGCGACGCGACGGGCGACGTGCTGGGCACAATCCAGGTGGACAACGGCAACCTCCAACTCAACCGCACGGATACCAGCACGCTTTCGGCCACAGTGGCGGGTGTCGCCGGCGGCGGCTATATCACCATCGCCAACACGGGCAACACGGCCGTGAACCTCGCCTCCGGCAGCAACACGTTCCAACTGCTCCAGAGCACGGCGGCGGGCACGCTGAACCTCGCGGGAGCCGGTTCCATGAACACGTTCATCAGCACCGCGCCATTCAACGGGACGTTCGTCGCGGGCTCGACCACGAATTTCCAAAGTGGCACATACATTTTCGGCGGCACCGGCAATACCGGAAACAACCGCACGGGAACATGGAACATCCAGGGCGCGACGGTTCAGATTCAAGGCGGACGTTACTTCAACTCGGGTGGCGGCACGCTGGCGGTGAGTTCCGGCACGGTGCAGTTCGGCGGAGACCGTATTACGGCTGGTGAGCAGCAGGGCAGCGGCACGGCGATCAACTTCAATGTCAGCGGCTCGGGCCTTCTGGACGTGGGAATGGGAAGCGGCGGCGGATTCATCCTTGGGAGCAACGGAGCCGTTTCGCAGGATGCCACCTCAAGCGTGACGGGCAACCAGACGGGAGGGACGGTGCAAGTTGGAGTCAATGCGCCCTTAGCCAACTCGGGATCCTCGACCAATAACTTCCTGACAATCGGCAACGGCGTGAGCCAGGTGCAGGCTTCTTACAAGTTGAGCGGCGGCACGTTGCGCGTGGCGGGCACCATCCAAGGGGCCGCGGTGGGGGCAGCACAAACCGGGCAACTGGCTTTCACCAGCGGGAACAACACTGCGACCATGGCCGCGAACAACACGCATTACGTGGGGGAGGTTTTGTCGGGTGTAAACGCAACCGCCGCAGGTGTGAACGGCGCGATCATCACGGCGATCTCAACAACGGCACCTTACAATGTCACATTGAACATGACCGCGAACGCCACGCTGGCGGCCGCACCCGTGACCGGTCAGCAGCAGGCGGCGAACCTGAGCCGGACGTTCAACTGGACGGGAGGCACGCTCACGGCGGGAGCGATCAACATGACCAACCTCGGGAGCAACGACGGGGTCAACAGCACGCCGGTGAATGGCGGAGGAACATTGTACCAGGGCGGCAGCACGTCGGTTCTGGCTCCCGGCGATACCTTCGCGGGGATCCTCTACACGGGGAAGACGGCCATCACGGGCAACTACGCGATCGACGGCGGAGCGGTGGCGATCGGCATCGGTGGCACGACGGCGGCCACAGTCTTCCACAACACGTCGACGGGAACTTACGATAACATTTCCGTGTCCGCCGCAACCGTTCTCGGTGGCCGCCTGAGCCCCGCGCTGAACAACGGCTACACGCCACCGAACAACACGACGACTCTCTACAATATTCTCGTCGGTTCCTCGAGTGGTGTCACTGGCAATTTCCTCAACCAACAGGTGGCAACCTCTGGTAACAGTCGCGTGGTCCTAGCCGATGGACTTTCCTCCTTCCTTATCGCGGTCAACAATACGGCTTCCGCTGCGACGACCGGCGGTCTCACCAGCGTCGCCGCCCGCACAGTAGCGCTTGGAGGCTACCAATCTGGCAACACCTACTCCGGAACCGGTACGGCGTGGGATACAGCCAGCGCCGGGGCCTGGAGCAACTTTGATCCTGGTGCGACTAGCGCTCCCGCCAGCCAGGCGTCCGGTGCCATCGCCCAATTTGCAGACGGCACGGCATCGACCGGGGCAATCGGCGTTTCGCTCAACAGCAGCCGCAACATCCAGGGTATCCAGTTCTCCAGCTCCGCCGGGTCACGCGCCTACACTATTAGTGATGGTGGCAGTGGGGCCGTTATTTTGGACAATACGGCCAATGGTGCATCGGCCACCATATCTGATTCCAGCACCAGCGGCACTACCAACGCCATTAGCGTTCCGATCACTTTGAACAGCAATCTATCGGTTTCGGTCGCCGATGCTGCAAACACGTTGAACATTGGCGGGGCGATTAGCGGGACGGGCAAGGCGCTTACCAAATCCGGCCTGGGCGCCCTCACGCTCACCGCTGCCAACAGCTACACCGGCAACACGACGGTCACCGCTGGCAGCCTGGTTTTGAGCGGCGGGGGGAGCCTGGCTGGGACGACACAGGTCGATGTCAACGGGGGATCGCTGATCGTTGGGACCACGAATGCGATCAACGATGCGGCGGGGGTGACGATGAATGGCGGGACTCTCGAGATGGCGATTGCCGGCGGGGGAAACGAGACGCTCGGCGCGCTCACCCTCAGTAGCAATTCGACCCTCGACTTCTCCGCGCTGGCCGGAAACACGCTGACATTTGCGGGCATCAACAATCCCGCCGTGGACGTCCTGCTCAACCTCACCAACTGGGGTCTTGGCGATCACCTGTATTTTTCGTCCAACGCCACGCTGTCCGCCAGCAACTTCACCGTCAATGGAGGGGCGGCTAGCCTGAGCGAGTTTCAGCCTGGCTTCGGCTACGAAATCGTCGCCGTGCCCGAGCCCGGAACGATGTCGGTCGGAGTGGCGCTGGCATTTGCCCTCGCGTTTTCGGAGCGGAAGCGGCTGCGGCGGTTCTTGGGCGGCCGTGCCGGGTGAGGGGACGCGTGGTGACAAATTCCGCGGAGCGGGTAGGGTTGGCGGATGATTCCATTCCGCAACCTGGCCGAGACCCGGACGCCCGACGGCTCCCGGTTTTCGCTGCACGAGCATGACGGCGAGTATTTTCTCAAGCTCAACGGCCGCCAGCTAATGGGATCGAACTCGACGGTATCCGAGTATCTTCTAGCCGACCATGCCTGCCACTTTTCGCGGGGGCTCCGGCAGCCGCGGGTGCTGATCGGCGGCCTCGGGCTGGGGTTCAGCCTGCGGCGTGTCCTGGAGCTGGCGGGGGAGGGGGCGTTTGTTCAGGTGGCCGAGCTGCTTCCGGAAGTGGTGGCATGGAACAGGCAGTTCCTCGGGGACCTGAACGGGAAGCTCCTCGATGACCCGCGTGTGGACGTCTACACGGGCGATGTCTTCGATTGCATCCGGCGCGGGCCCGCGCAGTTCGATGCCATCCTGCTGGATGTCGACAACGGTCCGACCTCGTTCGTCCAAAAAAAGAACGCGAGGCTCTACAACCGGGACGGGCTCTCGCTCATCCGGCGGGCGCTGCGTCCGGGGGGGCGGGTGGCCTTCTGGTCGGCCGAGAGGGAGCCGGCCTTTTTTGCGCAGCTCGGGCGATCGGGGTTCGAGGCCGCGGAATTTGAGGCGCGGGCGCACGAGCGTGCGAAGCGTGCGGCGCACCGGATCTATGTCGGCGCGGTGGGATGACATTTTCGCGGTGGCGCGGACGCAGGGCATCGGATAATGTGCCTGCCGTGTCGTTTCGAACCCTCCTCCTTGCGCTCGTTCTCGGGCTGATCCTGCTGTCGACGGGAGTGATGGGCTGGCTCGGCGTCTCGGCCATGAGGGACACCGTGCCTGACCTGATCGCCGGAAAGACCGAGGTGACACTCGATGCCGTGACGATCCAGATCGAGGCCCTCTTCGATCCCTCCGACCGCCTGCTCCACAGCCTCTGCGCCAGAATGAGGGAAGGCGCGATCAAGGCGTCCGATCCCCAGGCCCTCGCCAAGGGAATGGCCGATGTCCTCCAGTTTGAAAACGGAATCGCTTGGATCGGATTCGGCTATCCCGACGGAAGGATGGTCGGGGCCTGGATGGACAAGGACGAGCGCGGGATCACGATGTCGTCGCCCGATGGGCTGCCGCCCGAGGAATGGCGGTTCGAGGAGCCGGGTGGCCTGGTCCGTGTGGCCCGCCCCGCCTTCAAGGGACCCTTCGACTCCAGGGAGAGAATCTGGTTCAAGATGGCGGTGTCCGAGAAGGGGATGATCTGGACCCCGCCCTACGACTTTCTGGGGGTCGGAAGGGGGATCTCGGCTGCACATTCTGTCTTTTCGCCGGACGGACACTTCGAAGGCGTCTTTACCGTGGACTTCCTCCTCGCCGATATGTCCAGCTACCTCGACGAACTCCGCCACAAGTTCGCCAGCGATACGCTCGTCCTCACGACCGATGGAAATGTCCTCGCCGCCCCTGCCTCGCTCACCGCACCAGGCGTTGTTGGAGAAATTCAGCGAATTCTGCGTAATCCCGGAGAGCGCAGCAAAATCGAGGTCGGCCGGAAGCGGATCCTGAGGGAAATCACGTCTGACGGGAAGCGTTACCTCGTCGGGATGCGTGCGGCCGAAATTCCGGGCGGATTGCATTTCGTGAGTGCGGTCATCATGAGCCGGGCGGCGACGTTCGGATCGGTCGACCGGATCCTGTGGAACAGCTTTTTGGCCGCCTGTGCGGCATTGTTTGTCTCGCTTCTTGCCGGCTTTATCCTCGCCGGGCGGATTGCGACCCCTCTTAAGCTGATCACCGGCCAGGTGAGCCGGATCGGCAATTTCGAACTTGAGCCGGCCGATCCTCCGGAGTCGGCGATCAGCGAGGTCCGCGTGCTGTCCGAGGCGGTCGTGAGGATGAGGTCAAGCCTCGACGCGTTCTCGCACTACGTGCCTGTCGACCTCGTCCGCGACCTCGTCCGCAGCGGGGGAGTGGCCGCCCTCGGGGGCGAACGCCGGGAGCTGAGCCTGATGCTCTGCGACCTCGCCGATTTCACCGGCTATGCCGAGCACCTGTCCCCCGAAGTCGCGTTTGAGACGCTCTCGATTTACTTCGAGGCGTTCGGGCTGGCGATCGATGCCGAGGGCGGGGTCATCGACAAATTCCTCGGCGACGGAGTCATGGCCCTCTTCAACGCTCCCGCAAAGATTCCGGCCCACCCCGCGGCTGCGTGCCGCGCAGCGCTCGCCGGGACCCGCGCGCTTCAGGACCGGATGCTCCCCGGCAGCGGCAAACCCTTCCGTGTCAGGGTTGGACTCCATTCCGGCGAGGCTCTCGTCGGCAATGTTGGAACATCTCTAAGATTCGCGTATACCGCGATAGGTGATTGTGTGAACCTGTGCAGCCGCCTGGAGGGGCTGAATAAAGTGTATGGCACCGGGATCATAGCGAGCAAGGCGCTGCGGGATGCCGCGGGCGAAGGGGAATTTCTTTGGCGGTTTCTCGACCGTGTCGTGGTAGCTGGTCGTCGGGATCCCCTCGACATTTTCGAACTGCTGGCCAGCCGCTTCGAAGCGACGCCCCTGCAAATCCGGCTTGCGGAATTGTATCCCCTCGCTCTGGCGGCCTGCCACCGGCGGGCGTTTAAGGAGGCCCGGGAAATCATCGAGCCGGTCGTGGCGGTCGACGCCGCCTCCGCGCGGCTCCTCCGGCGGATCGACGAGTTTATCTCGACACCGGTTGACGAAAACTGGGACGGGGTGTTCGATTCCCGCGAGAAATAGCGGTGGCGGGGCCGCACTGTCGAGGCGCTACACCTCGAAGAACATCTTCAACTTTTCCAGGAAGCCATCCTTGTAGCTCCGGTTGGCCTCCACGGCATTGCCGGCAGCCTCGGCGACGATCCCCTCGTTCTGCATCTTTCTGCGCGCCAGCAACTCGCTGAGCGATTCGAGGAGGTCCGGGCTGGCGCTGATGATCGGGGACAGGATCGACTTGTCGACCTCGACGGCCAGGCAGTCCTCCAGGGCCACCACGGTTGCGGATCGCCGCTCGCCGGTCAGCACGGAATTTTCTCCAATGCAGGCATCCGCGCCGAGGACCGCGGCGGATTTCATCGACCCCCCGGCCTCGATCCACACTTCCGCATTGCCGCTGACGAGCACATACATCGGTCCTGCATCCGCATCCCGGCGGATGATGTTTTCCCCCTTTCCGAACCGGACGATGCGCGCCGCCTCGACGATCTGGCCGAGCTGGGCCGGCGAGAGGAACGAGGCGATGATCGTCTTCTCAATCGACGCGCGGATCAGCGCGCGGTCCTCGGTATGCGGCTTCGGCTGAGGGAGCGAGAGCTCGTGCTGGATCGGGAACGGGATCGAGATGTTGTGCCGGCGAAGCGCATACCAGAGGTTCGTGCGGATCTGGCTCCTGGCCGGATTGAAGTGCGCGTGGTCGTTCAGCCAGAACCTGAGCTGATAGGTGACGCTCCAGTTTGCAAACTCATGCAGGAAGACGTCGGGGGCCGGGCTGCGGAGGACGTGGGGGCAGTCGAGCGCCGCGTCGATGAGAACCTGCTTCACCAGCGTGGGCGGGGTATCGTAATCCAGCCCGATTTCGATGCGGATCGCGTGGATGCTCGTCGGAAAGTTGTAGTTGACGACCGTCTGCTTGGTGATGCTGCTGTTCGGGATGTCGAGGCAGAGCTCGTCGGTCGTGCGCAGGCGGGTCGACCGCCAGTTGATCTCGACGATCTGGGCGTGCTGGCCGTCGACCAGAAGCCAGTCGCCGGCCTTGAAGATTCCACCGAAGTAGATCGCAAACCCGCTGAAGATGTTGCCCAGCGTGTCCTGCAGTGCGAGACCAAGGACGATGCCCGCCACGCCCGCGCCCGCGAGCAGGCCGGGCACCGGGATGCCGTAGACGCCCTGCATCACGAAGAGCGTCGCCGCGACGATGATCGCGATCGCGACAAACTCGCTCAGGAATTTCGGAACCTGGGTGTTGTTCTCCTGCTGGAAGAGGATGTCGAAAAAGTAGTGCCGGACGAAGCCGATGAGGACGAACGCGCCGGTGATCGTGAGCAGCGCGGCCGTGTGATCCTCGCCGGGGAAGCTGATGTGCGGAAAACGGCTCGGGATAAAGAGGGCGGCTGCGATGCAGAAGATATGATAGACCCAACCGAGCGGCAGGTTGAAGCGCCGCTTGAGCGCCCGCCCGCCGAAAAGCAGCGCGACATAGATCACCACCGCGCTCGCCAGGTAGATCAGCGTCAGGTTCGTGATCTGCAGGCCGCGCTCGATCAACACGTCGGTCTCGCTCGGAGCCGGCACAGCTTGTGAAAGAAGGTGAAGCATTGTCTCTTGTGCCCGCCGACGGTAACGGCCGCCGAAGTCGGCGACAAGTGGCAATCCGCAAAAACGCGCCTCACCGCGGGAATTATCGGGCGGAAAGCGTGGGGCGCACCCCGCCCGTCCTCAGTGGGCGGCTGGCCGGATTTCCAGGTGGCCGGGCGCGTTGCCGTTCGGGATCTCGATGTTGAAGAGACCTTTGGCAAGCTGTTTGACCGGGACGGATTTTCCGTTCCAGAGCACGTCGTAGGCGAACGCCGGGTTCATGCAGGCGACAAACGTGCGGTGCTTTTGGGGGTCGGTGCTGCCGAAGAGCTTGATGTCGGCATCGAGGCGGCTGAAATCCTTTGAGAACTCCTCGCGCCCGACCCATGCGTCGAAGCCGGTCGTGAGCGTGCCGGGCCGGCAGTAGGCGGCATACCATTTGAGCACCGGGGTCGAGAGCCCGCCGAACTCGTGCCAGCCTGCGCCGCGCCCGGTTTCAATGACGAAGTGCTCCATGCAGTTGTAGGAGGCGTCGACCTCGGTTTTCCAGAGGTCGAGAGCGGTGCGTGCGATCTGCCAGGCGAAATCCCCCTCGCCGAGATCCAGCATCGTCTTCCAGAAAAACCACTGGTGGGGCATCCAGACCGTGCCGTTCCAGTAGCCGTCGTTGGCGTAGTAGGGGGCGGACTGGTCCACGGCGCTCAGGCCGATCCGGCTCCAGAGACCCGTCGGCGATTTCAGGTGAGCAAGCATTTTTGCGGTCTGGGCCGGCGTGCCGATTCCCGCGACGAGCGGGTAAACGCCGTCCATGCCCATATTGAAATTCGTGCCGTCCTTGGTTTTGAAGATCCCTTCCGGCTTGCCATCCTTGTCGTGGGTGACGTAGCTGAAGTATCCCGCCTGCTCGTCCCAGGAATGCTTTTGCAGCGAGTCGGTGAGCGAGCGGATGTCGACCTCGTAGGTGGCGATGTCCTCCTTGCGCCCGAGGGCCTCGGCGGCCATCGTCATGATCTTGGCGATCCGGATCGCCTGCGCCGAGTTGACCACCGGAGCCATGCGCGGCCCGAGATTCTCGTAGCGGGTCACCTTCTGGGGCGGGTAGTCGTCCCAACCGCCGGAGTTGTAAAAATAGTCGAAGCTGCTCAGGATTCCCGACCCGAACTTGCGCATGGTGGAGCTGCCAAGCCGCCCGAGGTAGAATTCGTAGTATTGTTTGAGGCGCGGGTAGCAGTATTCCAGCAGCTTGCGCGACTGCGTCCGGTTCCAGAGATCAAGGAAAAGGTAGTGCTGGACGGGGACCATGCTGCCGTGGTGCAGGAAGGCCGACTGCGCGCCCGGTTCGGTGAGGTAGGTATTCAGGCACTCGAGCGCGCGGCGGACGTCGAGTTCCGCGAGGCCGAGCCCGACAAACCCGGAGTCCCAGGTGTAGAGCGAATCCCACCAGCGGCCGGGCGTGTTGTGCTTGATGTAGGATCGCATCGTATAGACCGGATACACGACGTTTGAAAGCAGCGTCGCGGCCATGCGCTGCTGGCTGAACTGGTAGGCGGTTCCCTGGGGTGCGGGAGTCAGCGGACTGACCTGCGCGCGGGTCTTTGCCCAGAGGGCCTCGCAGGCCTTCGGGTCGAAGGTGGTTGCTTTGAGGCGGCTCTCGACATCCTCGCGCGTCCCGCAGTTCACCGCCGCGTAGACGACCCGTCGCGAGTCCGGCGCGAGCGGGATCGGACGCAAAAAGATATCGGTGAAGTGTCCGTCGCCCTCGCCTTTCAAGACCGCGTTGATGTGGTTGTGCGTCATGGTCCGGAAAAAGACCTCCAGATCCTTGCATTGGAACTCCCGGACCTCGGCAGGACTGAAGTCCCATGCGATGCCGTAGTGGAGGTCGACGTCGGGGTATTTCAAGATCACGCTGTTCTTGACCGGTCCGGAAATGATCTGCGGCGCCGGGCTCCAGGTTTTTGTACGGAATTTCACGAGGTCCTCATCGCGGGCTGCGACGATGGCAAAGCCGTCCACCTCGATCGGTGCGCCCCCCGCGGAGACGAGCTTGAGCGGATGGCTGCCCGCATCGGCAAGCGGGAGTTTGATCGATTTCGTTTCCAGTCCGCCGCTGCCGGAAAAATCCACAGATTCGCTGGCGAGGCCTTCGAGCTTCAGCGTCACGCGCTCCCCCGCCTTCATGCGGTAGCGGATGAGGAGCCGCGCGTCTTCGATTTTCTTGTCGAGCTTGATCTCGTAAGCGGCGGTGTCGCCGGCGTCCGCGCCGAACTTGCCGCCGAGGCCGGAGCCGTTCGTGAAATCGTTCGCACGGAGTTCCCCGCGCCGTTTGCCATCGTAGACGAGGTCGTCCTGCGGGCGGGGCCTGGCAAAGCGCAGGTCCTTGTAATCGAGGGCGCCGAGCCAGACGGCCCCTGCGGGCAGGTCCGCCACCGCCGGCCGGATCGGATTGTTCGGCGCATATTCGACGAGCGAGGGGAAGTTGATGCTGGCGATGAGATGGAGGACCAGGCTCTGCGGCAGCGGCGTCCGGTTCACGCACTCGGCGCGGACCAGCCGCGATTGCTCGTCGACTTTCGAGTAGGAGATGTCCGCATAAACCTGATCCTTCCACTCCAGCTCATGCCGGAAGGAGAAGTAGCTGAAGTCGGGGGCCGCCTCCCACGGATGGTATTCGTTCTCGAACATCACGTCCGGCAGGGTGATCTTCCGGCGGTAGAGCCCCGGAAACACGCTCAGATCAAAGCGCAGGCCCTTGTCTGCCGCCGGGACGTGCGAGATGCCGATGTAGCGCTTCGAGTAGGGGCCCCATGCCGGCAGTGTGAGGTCGTGCTGGTTCTTGATCTGCTCGATCCACGCGGGGTCAAGCGGTTCGGCGGCCTCTGCCGTCAGCACGGCAAACGTGAGCAGGAACAATGTGGAACGGAGAGAATTCATGGATTTCCGGGGGGCGGGCGGGGAGATAGCTTCGCAAACCTAACACCACGCCGGCAACCTTCCCATCCATTTTGCCGCAATCGGCTGATGAGGGCAACTGGATGTCCTGTCGTTAAAATTTTCTACAAACGTGAGCCTCGTGGCGGCTTCGAACGGGTGCCCGCCCGGTCGCGTGCGGAAGTCCGGTGGATCGATCCTCAAGACTTGTGCGCGATCTCAAATGCGGCCATATGTGACCCGTGATCCTCCGAATTGGCGTCCGCCTGCTTTCCTTCCTGGCCGCTCTCCTGCTTGCCGGCCCGTCGGGCGTGCGTGCTGGAACAGCGGAGGCGCCGGCCCAGCAGGACTATCAGGTCCGGGTCTGGGCGGCGAATGACGGGCTGAGCGTCAACTCGATCACCGATGTCGCACAGACCCCGGAGGGCTATCTCTGGGCCGGCACTTTGCTTTCCGGGCTACTGCGATTTGACGGGGTGGCCTTCACGCAGTTCAGCCCGCGCAACACGCCGGCCTTCCCCGGGATCGGGGTCCGCCGGCTTATGGTTGACCGTGCCGGATTACTCTGGATCAGCACCTACGACGGGGACCTGGCTACATGGGACCCAAACGGTTTCACACTCATTGCGAGGAACCTGGCGCGCCTCGATGCCCTGCTCTATTCCCGAGAGGGCCACCTGCTATTTGACAGCGATGGCGGACTCCTTATCGAAGGAAGGCACGACGGAAAAGCCTGGCAATGGAAGACGCATCGCGTGTCGGAGCTCACCCGGGCGCGCGCCCAACTCTGCGCGGACAAGGCGGGGCGGGTCTGGTGCGTGCGCGGCGGGCAGGAACTGGGAGTTTGGGAGGCCGGGACCCTGAAAAAGCTGGGCCCGGCGCCGGGCTTGGAGGGGCAAACGATCTCCGCGCTTGCAGCGGATGCCGCGGGCGACATCTGGGTGGGCACCGACAAGGGGCTCATGAAATGGGAGGAGGGGCGCTTTGTGAACCAGACACTTCCCGACAGCAGGCCCCCGGAGCCGGTGCGAAGCATTACGCCTTCCGGGGACAGCCTGTGGGTGCAGGGGCCGGAGCGGCTGCGGCGCATTGCCGGCGGGAAGTGGGCCGCGGAGGCAAAGGGATGGCCGGCGGGCTACGCGATGCGGAATTTGAATTTCCGCCGTGGCGACGCGACGGGAGCTTTCTGGGCGTCGAATGAAGAGATCGGCCTGATCCACGTCGGACCGGATGGCACGATCAAAACCGTATCCACCAGCGATGGGCTTCCCAGCAACAGCATGCGCACGGTCTTTCCCGACCGGGTGGGCAACATCTGGATCGGCTACGAGCGGGGCGGCCTCGCCCAGTTGCGACCCCGGTATTTCGAAACCATCGGGCGCGCCCAGGGGTTGAGCAATACGGTGGTGAACAGCGTCTGCGAGGACGCTGAGGGCGCGTTGTGGATCGGAGCCGCCGGCCGTTCCATCTTCCAATTCAAGGAAGGGAAATGTTTCGAACATGCCCTCCCTCCCGAGGTCAAAGGCCGCGAGACTGTCGTGACTGTGGATGCGGAAAACCGGATCTGGGCCGGCTGCTGGAGCGGCGGTCTCTTGCGGTTGATCGATGGGAAGTTTGTGCAGGTGATTCCCCAGCAAAACCTGCAGGGCGACATCCGCCTGATGCTGCCGGCGCGGGATGGACGGCTTTGGCTGGGGATGCTGTATTCGATCTCGATCGTGGAGGACGGAAAAGCCCGGGTGGTCTACTCCACCAAAGATCCCGCATTCTCGCCCGCCGCCATTGCCGAGGGGACGGACGGAACGATCTGGCTGGGGACATTTGACCGCGGGCTCATGCGGTGGGACGGGAGCGAATTTGTCGGCGAGCCGACCCCGGGAAACAGGTTCAAAGGCCGCTTCTGGTCGATCCTTCCGACGCCGGATGGCGGGCTGTGGGTCGGGACCACTGAGAGCGGGCTCCTCCGGTGGAAAAACGGAAAGTTTCTTCAGGTGGGAAAATCCCAGGGCCTCTATTCCAACTTTGTGACCCAGGTGCAGATGGACCTTGCCGGAAATCTCTGGCTGATCACCGGCGCGGGCCTGGAAAAGATTCCGGCGGAGGCGCTCGTCCGCTTCGAGCGCGGCGAGATCCAAACCCTGCCGGTGAGCCGGTTCAGCCGCTTCGAGGGCATTAACGAGGGAGGCGGATCGTTTGAGTTTCAGCCCAACTGCTGGCGGGGACGCACTGGAAATTTGTGGTTCGCCACCGGCAACAGCGTGACCGGCATCGCGCCGGGAGGCGTGAGGCCGAATGCCTCGCGGCCCACCGTGGTCATCGAGGAGATGATCGTCGACCAGAAAAAGGTCTGGCCGGCAAGCCCCGGCAAGGTGATCAGCGTGGCGCCGGACAGCCCGCCACGCCCGCAGCCGCCGGGCAGGCCGCTGGTGACGATCCCGCCGGGGCAGCACGACGTGCAATTTTCTTTTTCCGCCCTCGATTGCCGCGCGCCGCAGGTGGTCACATTCAAATACCGGCTGCAGGGGTTCGAAGACGAGTGGCGCGAAATCCGGGGCGCCCGGCGGGTGAGCTACAATTCGCTTCCGCCCGGGAACTATACGTTCCAGCTGATGGCCTCAAACAACGACGCGCAGTGGAACGAAAACTGTGCCTCGTTTGCGTTTGAGCTGCTCCCGTACTTTTACCAGACGGCATGGTTTTACTGGCTCGTGGGGATCTGCGCCGTGACCGTCCCCGCCGCGGCCGTCTGGTTCGGAGTCCGGCGGCGGATGCGGCGGCGGCTCGAGGTCGAGCGCGACCGGGCGCGGATCGCGCAGGACATGCACGACGAAATCGGCGCGAAGCTCACGCGCATCTCCCACCTGAGCGAACAGGCAAAACACCCCGCGGGTGGCCAGGGACCTGCGGATGCCCAGATGGATGCGATCGCGAAGATGTCCAGGGATCTGGTTCAGTCGCTGGACGAGATTGTCTGGGCCGTTGATCCGAAGCAGGATACCCTGGAAAGCCTGGTCGATTACCTCGGCGAATATTCGGTGCAGATCTTCAGCGACTCGGGGATCCGCTGCCGCTTGGATTTTCCGGACCATGTCCCGGACAACTCCCCGCCAGAGGTGAGGCATCAGGTCTTCCTCGCGTTCAAGGAGGCGCTCAACAACGTGGCAAAGCACTCCCGGGCCCGTGAGGTTCAGATAAAAGTCGTCGTCGGGTCCGATTCCTGCTCCATTGTGGTTCGCGACGATGGCGTGGGGATGGACAGGTCCGCCTTGAAAGAGGATCGCCGGATCGGCGGGCATGGATTGAATAACATGGCCGCGCGCATGGCTGCAATCGGCGGACGCTGTGACGTCGAGAGCATGCCGGGAAAGGGGACGGTCATTTGTCTGAGCTGGAAAAAATCATGAGCAGAACACGCATTGCAATCATCGAGGACGACCAGGATCTGAGCGCCCTCGTCGGCGGGTGGATCGGCGAGGAACCCGGACTCGAACTCGTCGGAACGCACGGGAGCGCCGAGGAGGCCATCAAGCTCGTGCCCGAGCAGCGTCCGGACGTTGTCATGGTCGACATCAACCTGCCGGGCATGGACGGGATCGCCTGCGTCCGCCGGCTCAAACTTGCCATGCCGGGCGCGCAGTTCCTGATGGTCACGGTTTATCAGGATACCACGCGGATCTTCGATGCGCTGGCGGCCGGTGCCTGCGGCTACATGCTCAAGCGGTCCTCGCGCAAGCAACTGCTCGCGGCGATCGCCGAGATTCAGGCCGGAGGCTCGCCGATGTCCGCCCAGATCGCCCGCAAGGTCGTTCAGTCGTTCCAGGCCCCGGCGCCGGATGAAACCGAAGGGCTTTCCCCGCGGGAAAAAGAAGTTTTGGAGCTGCTCGCACAGGGGTTTCTCTACAAGGAGATTGCGGACCAGATCGGATCGAGCATCTACACGATCAATGCCCATGTCCGGCGGATCTACGAGAAGCTCCACGTGCGCTCCCGTGCGCAGGCGGTCGCAAAAATCCGGGGCAAGTAGGAGAAAATCACCGCACGGAAAAGACGCTCCGGGCCGCATGCTTCCTCACTGCCGCCGCGGCACTCCCCGGCATCGTTAATTTTTTCGACTATCTGGCTTGGTCGATCGCATCGATAATCGGCTTTTTACCCACCGAACCCAGCATTCACCCGCCGCTCCTCAATGCCCACCTGCACCCCCTTTCTCAAAACCGTTGTTTTGGCCGCCGTCCTCCTCCCGCTCTGCCTGTGTCCGGGCGTCCGCGCCGCGGAGATTTACCTGACCGACGCGCGCATCGAGGCCTTGAAAAAGCGGGTTGCCGACCGGGTTGAGCCGAACTATTCCGCGTGGGTCGGTCTCAAGAAGGCGGCCGACGCAGCACTGACCGCGCCGGCCCCCGTCGTTCCTGAAACGTTCTTTTCGCTAAGCCCCTACAAGGACTATGCCAAGCACCAGGAGAACAAGGCGTCCAATACCTTCGGGCGCGATGCGCATGCGGTCTTCCGCCTCGCACTGGCCTACCGGATCACGGGGGATCCAAAGTATGCGCAGGGCGCTGTCAAACTCCTCAACGCTTGGGCAACCGGGCTCAAAACCGTCGATGCTAAGCAGGACAATACCAGCCTCAACATCTGCTCGAACTTCCCGAATTTTCTCATCGCCGCCGACCTGCTCAAAAACTCCCCCGACTTTTCGCCGGCCGACCAGACGCGCTTCCGGGACTTTGTAAAAAATGTGGTCGTGGCGACCAACAGCGCCGGGCTCTGCATGAAACGTTCAAATAACTGGGCGAACTTCGGCACGCTTTTTGCCATGTCGGCCGGCATCTACCTGCAGGATCCCGCGCTTTTCAACGCGGGCGTGGCCCGGTGGCGACAGCTCGTCGATTCACAGATGGAAGCCGACGGCACGCTCAAGGAGGAGGTCAACCGCGTGGGGAGCGACAAAGTTCCGGGCTCGATGGGCCTCTGGTATTCCCACTTTACCCTCTTTCCCGCGACGATTGCTGCTGAGGTCGCGCGTGTGAATGGCGTGGACCTTTACAACTATGTCAGCCCCTCGGGAAAAAGCCTCCGGCTCGCCTATGAAAAGCTCATCCCCTGGGTCAAAGATCCCGCCAGCTTTCCGTTCTACAAGGGGACCGGCGACCCGACCAAGCTCACCGGCCTCTATCTGATCCCCTACTACGAGATGCTCACCCGCCGCTGGCCGAACCCGGACGCCCTCGCCATTCTCAAGGCCCACCGGCCGGTCAAAACCAACCATTGCGTTCCCGACGAGACGTTCACCCACGGCGATCTGGATTAGCTCCCCGCGTGCGCTTTTTGCGTTGCCGACAAAGGGACAACCCCGGCTTGGGCCTAGTTAGTTTTAACGACATGACAGGATTTTCTTTCGCTCGCAGTATTAAGCTGTTAAGTTATAATTATTCGGATTCTACTCCCATGAAAACAACACCCACACTATCTCTTCTCCTCGCAGCCGCCGCTGCTCTTGGTGGACTTCAACAGGCCATAGCCGCCAGCGCCACCTGGAACGGGACGACCGACAACGTCTGGGCGACCGACACCAACTGGTCGGCGACTCCTGCTCCCGGAACCGGCGATACGGCCACTTTCGACAATGCCGGAAACGCGAACACCACGCTCGATCTCGGTGCGGGCGTGACGATTGGAAGTATTCTTTTCGACACCGCTTCCGTCGCCACCTACACGATCGGGGCGAACGGGGCAGGCAACCAGACGCTCACCCTGGACGACAACGGAACGATCACGGCCACCAGCACGATCAACGCAACCCAGACGTTCAATGCAAATCTCGGCCTCGCCGGAAATGCCACTGTCACCAACAGCGACACCGGAAGCAAATTGACCTTTGCCGGCGGCATCAGCGGTGCCGGCACCGGCACGAACACCCTCACCATCAACTCCACCACGGGTGGAGTTGACATCTCGGGAGCGATTACCAACGGGTCGGCGACTTCCATCGCTCTCGTAAAATCGGGGAATGGCAACCTCACCCTCAATGGCACCAACACCTATAGCGGCGGCACGACCCTCGGCGCAGGCGGCATCAACGTCAATTCCGCGTCAGCCATCGGCACCGGCACGCTCACCATCACTGGCGGCACGCTCAACAACACCTCCGGCGCCACCGTGACCCTTTCGAATAACAACAACACGACGTGGAACGGCGATTTCACCTTCACCGGCACGGGGTCGAACAGCACGACCGGCGGTTTGAACTTTGGCACAGGCACCGCGACCCTCGGGGGCAACATCACCGCGAACGTGAACCAGGCCACCGCCGGAGTGAGGCTGACCGTTGCGAATATCTCCGCGGGCAGTAACACGTTCACCAAAGCCGGCAGCGGCGTGCTCACTGTCGGACCGAGCACCGGCGCGACCACTATCAACCTGAATGCCGTTACCGTCAACGGCACCACCAGCGGAAACTGGAACTCGACCGGCGTCGTAACGAACGCTCTTTATCTCGGCAACGCAGCAACCAGCGGCAATGTCACCGTCGGTGCGGTAACCTTCGGCGGCGGTGTCCTGGCTTTCGGCGACAAAACCACCAATACCATCGGTAACGTGACCATTGCATCCGGCAAAGCCGGCGGTCTCTACACTGGCAGCGGCATCGCCGGCAACATCACGACTGGTAATTTGAGCGTCGACGGAACGTTATTCCTTGTGACCAACTTTGGGAACACGGTCAATGCGAAAGGTCTGAGTGGCTCGGGTAACATTCAGGCAACTCCCGTTGCCGGTAGCAGTGGCGGCGGCAACCGGAACCTGTTCGTCGGCAATAGCAATGTGACCAGCACATTCAGCGGTAATTTAAGCGACGGAGGCGCCAGTCGGGCACTCTCTCTCACCAAGGTGGGCAATGGCAACCTGACACTTTCCGGCACGAATACCTACGTCGGCTCGACAACCGTTAATGGCGGCGGGCGGCTGATCATCAGCGGCAGCGGAAGCATTAACCCAACGACCGGAGCGACGCTGAGCCTTGGAGGATCATCCAGCGCGGGCACATTGCAGTATGACAGCAGCGCCGCCAGCAAATTTGGTTCGATCAACCTTGGCGGTGGCACGATTTCGCCCGGCACACTGAATCAGACTGCCGGCACGATCAACGCGACCTCGCTCACGCTGAACAGCGGTTACTCGGGCAATGGTCCAGGAACGGTTGGCTTGAGCGGCGGCACGCTGGCGGTCTCCGGGGCGACGGTGGTTTCCAGTCAAGTCTCCGGCGACAATATTTATAGCACGATTACGGTGAGCGGTTCGGGCAATCTGACTGTCGGCGGCAATCTCTTCATGACCGGTGCCCCGGCCGCGGGGCGCAATGCCGCAGGCCGCGTGATGCAAAATGCCGGCACCGTGAATGTGACGGGAATCCTGAATATGGCGCGCACCACAACCGCCAACTCTGCGGCACGCCGCGGCGAATACAACCTCAACGGCGGCACGCTGAGCGTGAGCCAGATCACGCAGGATGTGGGCACGGACACGTTCGGCACCTTCAACTTTGCCGGTGGCACCCTCAAGCCCACGGGCAGCAACGCCACCTTCATGCAGGGTCTCACCACAGCCAACGTGAAGGACGGCGGTGCGGTCATCGACACGAACGGCTTCGACATCACGATCGCCCAGCCGCTCGTCAAGTTTGCAGGATCCACCACCGACACGCTGACCAAAAATGGAGCGGGCAACCTCACGCTGACCGGCAACAACACGTTCACCGGCACGACGGCAGTCAACGTCGGAACGCTGATCGTTAGCGGAGGGGGAAGGCTCAACACCTCCACCCTGGTGTCCGTTGCAAGCGGCGCCACGCTGACGAATGACACCGCCACCGCGCTCACGTCCGCCCTCGCGCTGACCGAAGGCTCGAACCTCACCGGTGCTGGCAACTTCACGACATCCAGCGTGGCCGTAAGCGCCGACCTGGGCGATGGGTTCACCTCGATCAACCTCGGCACCACGCTCACGAAAAACGGTGGTTCCTCGCTCGACTTCTCACTGTCGAACGTGACGGACGGGACCTATGCGATCTTCACCAATACTGCGCCGACAGGGTTTTTCTCGAGCGTGAGCGTCGGTGGAATCTCTCTGGGGGTTCCCGTCGGAACCGTCTTCTCGGCCAATATCGGGGGCACCACATATACCTACGATGACAGCGGCTTCGGCTCCCTCATCGTCGCCGTGCCCGAGCCCGGCACATGGATCCTCGTTGGCATAGGCCTCACATTCCTGCTCTACCGGAAACCCCGCCGCTTCGAGCCCTGAGCGGCCGCTGACCCCAATATTTCAAGCTGCACAAAAAGTTAACTTTCGGGCGGCTGACGCCCGGATGCATTTTGGCACTTCTGTTAAGGCGGTATGAAGGTCCGCCTCATGGGTAGGTGGGCATTTCCGAACCGGTGCGGGGAGTAAGGCACCTGCACCGGTTCAAGTTCAGAGCCAGCCCGGGGTTTCAAGGTCCCCGGGCCGGTCTCTGCTTTTTGATGCCCGGCACCTCCCTGCGTTACGCGACCGGGAACGGCTGCTCGAACTGCCGCCGAAAAGCCCGCCCCCGGCAGAGACGGGGATTCATTATTTGCGGGGCTGCCGAACGGGAGGCATGGGGGCGCCGGAGACAGCCTCAGACATCCCGACCCTCATGGAAACTGGCTGAAACGACAATTGGTGGGGCGGGATCGCCGAGCCAGCCGATTTCTCTCGACGGACGCCCCGGCGGTCCGTCCTGACCATTGCGGGTTGGGGCACCGCTTTTCTTCGCTCCCTCATTTTCGTCGGGGGACATGATCCGGCCCGATTCCGGCCTAGTTAGTTTTAACGACATGACAGGATTTTGTTTTTCGGGCACTTTGCCCCAGTTGAAACAATTCCACTCACCCACTACCCACATGAAAACAACGCCTACATTATCTCTTCTCCTCGCAGCCGCGACGGCTCTTGGCTCGCTTCAGCAGTCCCGCGCCGCCAGCGCAACCTGGAACGGAACGACCGACGCCGTCTGGGCGACCGACACCAACTGGTCGGCGACTCCCGCCCCCGGCACCGGCGACACCGCCACTTTCAACAACGCCGGCAACACGAATACCACGCTCGATCTCGGCGCGGGTGTCACGGTTGGGAATATTCTTTTTGGCTCTTCTTCGGTCGCCGCCTACACGATTGGGGCGAACGGGGCGGGCAACCAGACATTGAATTTGGCCGCCAGCGGAACGATCACCGCCAATAGCACAATCACCGCCAACCAGCTTTTTAACGCAAATCTCGGCCTCGCCGGAAATGCCACCTTCACCAACAGCGATACCGGAAGCAAAGTGACCTTTGCGGGCGGCATCAGTGGATCCAGCGCCGGCGCAAAGACCCTCACCATCAACTCCACCACGGGAGGAATTGACGTCTCGGGAGCTATTACCAATGGTTCGGCGACTTCGCTTGCGCTCGTAAAGTCGGGAAACGGCAACCTGACCCTCACCGGTGCGAATACCTACAACGGCACGACCACAGTCGGTGCGGTTGCAGGCCAAGGCGGTAGTCTCATTATCAGCGGCAGCGGGAGCATTGCGCCCACTACAGGTGCGACGCTGTCCATACAGGGCAACAGCCTTCTTCAGTATGAAAGCAGTGCCACTAGTAAATTTGGCGCAATGAATGTCGGCACCGGCGGCACCAGCAATAGCGGCACATTAAACCAGACCAACGGGACCATCAATGCCTCGAGCATGACGCTGGGTGGCGGCAATTCGGGGGGCTATGGCGGCACAGTGTCGTTAGGAAGCGCAAGTGGAAATGCTTCTGTGCTGAATATTTCTGGGGACGTGTCTGTAGGTGCTTCCGGGGTATTTAACAGCTCTGTAACTGTCAATGGGACAGGCACATTGAACGTCACCGGAAGCCTGCGGATGGCCACGAGTTCAAATCGTGATTCAACGGGCACCATCACCCAGAATGGCACGGTATCAGCGGCCTCGCTGAGCCTGTCAGGCGACTTAAACGATGTTACCACCCGTATCCATACGAGTGTCTACAACCTAAACGGAGGAACGCTCAGTGTCGGTTCAATCAGGACAGGAGCAGTTCTATCGGTGAATGGAACGATCAGCAATACCTTCAACTTCAACGGCGGCACACTCAAGGCCACCAGCAATAATGCAACATTCTGGGCAAACAGTTCCTACACCACAGCCAACGTGAAAGACGGCGGTGCGAAGATCGACACGAACGGCTTCGACATCACGATCGCCCAGCCGCTGGTTCACTTTGCTGGAGCCACAACCGACACGCTCACCAAAAACGGGGCGGGCAACCTCACGCTCACCGGCAACAACACGTTCACCGGGGCGACAGCAGTCAATGTCGGAACGCTGATCGTCAGCGGTGGAGGGGTGATCAACACTTCCTCGCAGGTTGCCGTTGCGGGTGGAGCCACGCTGACGCAGGATGGCGACACGGCGCTGACAGCCCCGCTTTCCCTGGCCGAAAACTCGACGATCAACGGGGCGGGAACCTTCACGACTACGAACCTGACGATCGTCGGCGACTTGACTGGCGGAACGTTCAGTTCCATCAACTCACCAGCCACATTCGCGCCGTCCGGCTCGCTGGCCTTCACGCTGACGAACACGGAGGCGGGATCCTACGATCTGTTCTCCACAAGCCCGGCCTCGTTTTCCTTTACGAGCGTGTCTGTGGGCGCTCTGTCCCTCATTGATTCTGGCGGGACGTTCTCCGCAAACGACGGGTCGTTCGCTTACACATTCGTGAACGGCACGGACGTCCTCGAGATCGTCGCTATCCCGGAGCCCGGCACCTGGGTGCTCATCGGGACCGGTCTTGCGTTTCTGCTTTATCGGAAGCCCCGCCGCTTCGAGGCCTGAACAATCGCTCCTCTCAACCGCTCAAGCTTTTATGCATCTCAACTTCTAAACTTTGGCACTCCTTGTAAAGGCGGTTTGAAGGCCCGCCTCATGGGGGGAGTGCCAATTCCGAACCGGTGCGGGAAGTAAGGTGCCCGTGCTGGTTCAAAATCCGAGCCGGCCCGGGGTTTGAAGGCCCCCGGGCCGGTCTCGCTTTTTTATTAAACGCGACAATGAAACATTCGATTCTCAAAACCAATCTCCTCCGAATGAACTCCTTTGTTTGGGCCGCCTCGCTGATTCTTGCCTTTGCGTCCATGCAAGCCGCCCCCGCTGCCGACAATTCCTCCAGCGATGGCAAGAAAGGTTCCCTGACCGTTAAAGACCAGCACAGCGAGATCGGCATCCCCTCGGTGAAAAATCCTGCCGCCGTTCACACCCGGCATCCGGACGCCCAATGGTATCCGGAGGCCGGCCTGGGCATGTTTCTTCACTGGAGCATTTCCTCGGTGAAGGCGATGAACATCTCTTGGCCCATGATTCCGGGGAAAAATCTTCGGGACATCCGGATCACGGACCCTGCCGAGCGGGAGCGGATCATTCGCGACAAGGACTTTGAACTGAAAGGCAAGCCCTGGGCTGTGACTCCCAACCAGTATTGGGCGATGGCTCAGGACTTCAACCCGGTAAAGTATGATCCGGAAAAGTGGTGCAAGGCTGCCAGCGAGGCAGGGTTCCAATATATCGTGCTCACAACCCGGCACCACGACGGGTTTGCCATGTGGCCGAGTGCCTACGGCGATTTCAGCACAAAGAATTTCATGGGCGGCCGCGATCTCGTCAAGCCGTTCGTTGAGGCTTGCAGGAAATACGGGTTGAAAGTCGGGCTATATTACTCTCCGCCCGACTGGTATTTCGACAGGGAGTTCAAAAACTTCTTCAGCTATGCTGCGCAGAAAAACCCGGAGTTCCCGGAGCTCGATGCGAACCTGGAGCCGAGGACATCCAAGAAATCGCCCGATGAGATCGAAAAGCACCAGAAGGCCTACGACGCGATGGTGCGCGGTCAGGTGGAGGAGTTGCTGACCCGTTACGGGAAGATTGATCTTCTGTGGTTCGACGGCTGCCAGCCGACACCGGATGGCGCGAAGAGCATCACTGCGGACCGCATCCGCGAACTGCAGCCCGGCATTCTTATCAACCCCCGGCTCCATGGCACAGGCGACTTTCTCACCTACGAGCGAGACCTGAAAACCAACAAGGTGGCCACAACCTGGGCGGAGTTCTGCAATACGTGGGCGCTGCTGTGGACCTACGATACCCGCCCGTTCCGCTCGAATGCCTTTGTGCTCGGGCAGCTCGCCCTGAGCCGGTCGCTCGGCATCAACTACCTCCTCGGCATCGGCCCGGATGGCCAGGGGGAACTTCACCCGGATGCCTACAAAAACATGGAGGTTGTGGGTGGCTGGATGAAGGCGAATGGTGTGTCCGTGCGTGCGGTTCGACCGCTCCCAGCGGGTGAGTCTTCAAATGTCCCCGCAACGGCAGCCGGAGGCAGACGCTTTTTATTCGCAATCCCGGAATTTCAGAAGACCGGCAATCAGCCGGGGATGTTCGACAAGGAAAAACTTCCGCTTTCCGATGCGACCCTAACGCTCGCCGGCGTCTCCGGTAAGCCGGCCTCTGTGACATTGCTCGGCGATGGGTCGGCGTTGCCGTTCGAATTCTCAGGCAATGCTGTGACCGTGAATCTTCCGGCGGCTAGGCGGGCCGGGCTTGTGGATGTCGTGCAGCTCGAGTTTTAAAACCACGGAAAAACGATGCGAGACCTCCACGCGCCACGGAACATCAAGCCGCCCATGAATTCTGCCGCCGCCGTGGCATTTGTTGCAGCACCCGGGTTCTGCCCAAGTAGCAGTTTTCACTGCGGCGAGCCCCCTGCAATGGGATCATCTGCTTCCTCACCCCCTGGTGAGTGTCGCATATTTTAACGACATGACGAATCAGATGAACTGGGCTAGATTTCCAAATTAGCTGATTATTCTCCCCTTCCATGCCTCATCGCAATGGTTTCCCTCTGGTTTTGGCTTGCCTGTTCTGCCTGACAGGCGGCGCGACAGCGCAGACCGGCACCGGACTGACGGGTAAGTATTACGACGGGGCGGACTTCACGACACTCAAGACGACGCGGACCGACGGCACTCTCAACTTCAGCTGGGGGACGGCCATCCCCACGGGCACCACCCTGACGAGCGCCGATTCGTTTTCTGTCGCGTGGACCGGGCAGATCGAGCCGGCGTATTCCGAACTCTACACTTTTTATGTGACGGCCGATGACGGGGCGCGGCTCTGGGTGAACGACCAAATGATTGTTGGCCGGACGTTCTACCAGGGCAATGGCGAGATGCGCGGACAAATCCGGCTGAAGGCCGGTCATCGGGTGAACATCCGGCTGGAATACATCGAGAACAGCGGCAGCGCCTCGGCGAAGCTGGAGTGGGCGTCGGCATCGCAGGCGCGGCAGATCATTCCCACCGCGCGGCTCTACCCGACGACAGAGGTGCCCAATGGGGGATCGCTGATGCGCGAGGTGTGGACAGGCTTGCCAGGGACCAGCTTCACCACGCTGACATCGAATGCAAGCTACCCGAACAAGCCCGCGTCGCGGGATTTCATCAACTCGTTCGAGTGCATCGCGCAGAACTGGGAGGACAACTTCGGTACGCGGGTGACCGGCTACATCCGGGCTCCTGCGAGTGGAAACTACACGTTCGCAGTGAGCGGGGATGAGGTGGTGCAGCTCTATTTGAGTACGGATTCGACGGCGGCAAACAAGGCGCTCCTCGCAGGTGTCGGGAGCCCGACCGCATTCCGCCAATGGGACGCCCAGCCATCGCAGCAGTCCGCGCCCCGGGCGCTTGTCGGGGGGCAGAAATACTACGTCGAATTGCTGCACAAGGAGGGGGCCGGTTCCGACCACTGGAGCGTCGGCTGGAAGACGCCGGGCGATGCGGCGTTTAGTGTGATCCCGGGCACCGCGCTCATGATGCCTGGCACGGATACGGCGCAGCCGGCGACGGCCAACTTCTTCAACACGCTGGCGACCGAGCAGCCCCGTCTTGGCGTTTCCCGCGAGCGTTTTCTCTGGCTGAAACAGCAGTATCAAAGCCCCATGCCCAGCAATGCCAAGACGCGTGCACAGGCGGTGATCAACACCGCGACAGGCGAACTCACCGCAGCACCGCTCACCCAGCGGCAAGCACAGGACCGTATCCAGCGGCTTGCCCTTGCGTGGTGGCTCACCGGCGACAATCAATACGCCGAGGCGGCATGGAACAACATCAACCATGCCATCAATAACGGCTCATGGACCGATCCATGGAAGGGCGTTGAAAACGGTGTGATCGCGATCGGCTACGACTGGCTCTATCCGTATTGGTCGCAGGCGCGGAAGGACGCGATGGTGAGCTGCATGGTCAACAAGGGCTTCGGGCCTGGCTGGACCGATAGCTACACCAACAATATCGGCGTCATCATCAGCTCGGGCCATCTCATGGCCACCCTCGCCGTGGGCACGGTGAATGAGACCGCTTCGGAAAATGCGATGGCCACGGCCATTTCCCGTCTAACAGCGAGGGTCGAGAGGTTCAACGCCAACTCCGGCGCTTGGTATGAAGGCACCGACTACGGTATCTTTACCAAATGGGGCCTGGGGCAGGCGATGCCGTCCATGGAATGCGCCTTGGGCAGCACCTTCGGCTTGAGCCGGATCGGAGGGGTCTCCGCAATGGCCCGCGAGCCGCTTACCATCGCCAGCAACACGCGGCAGCGCTTCACGTTTTCCGACATCGGCACCGGCAGCGAAGCTGCAGCCGGCTGGGCAAACTGGTGGGCGCGGCGCTTCAACGCACTGGAGACCTTCGACTACAGCCGCCAGATCGGCAACAGCCCGCTCAACGCGCTGACGCTCCCGGAAACGACGATCTCCCCGTCTGCCGCCGGTCTGAATCCCGACACCGCCTACCGCGGTCCGGTCGACAGCACGAACAAGCTCTTCCAGGAAGTGGTTACCCTGCGGGAAAATTGGACCGACAGCAAGGCCACCTTCGTGGGCGCCCTCGGCGGGACGTATCAAGACCATGGCCATCTGCAGAGCGGCTCGTTCCAGCTCATGGCGCGAGGCGTTAAGTGGTTTCAGGACTTGAGCAGCGAGGACTACGCCAGCCCGCAAAACTGGAACATCAGGACCAATCCCAACGGGCTGGACCGCTGGGACTACTACCGATACCGGGCGGAGGGCCACAATTGCCTGATCGTGAATCCAAGCGCCAATCCGGACCGGATCTGGGACGCGCCTCCCGCGCCCTTGATTTCCTATCAATCGGCGCAGAACGGCCAGCGTTCGTTCGCGATCTGGGATCTTTCCAAGAACATCACCGGGGTGACCCGCGTTCAGCGGGGCATCCAGCTGCTCAATAAACGCCGCGAGGTGCTCGTGCAGGACGAGATCGTGGCCCCGTCCGGCAGCACCGCGTGGTGGTTCGCGCATTTCAACAACACCAGCACCTCGGCCACCATCGGCCCCGATGGCACGAGCGTGACGCTCCAGCAGGGAACCCAGCGGCTTTGGTGCAAGATCCTCAGCGGTGGAGGCACCTGGACGATCCGTCCGGCGGAGCCTCTGCCGACCTCGCCGAATCCCGCCACCTACGGCGCGCAGAACGGCAACAACTCCAGCCGCAGCAAGCTTTCCATCAACCTCACCAACGCCGCCAACACCACGCTCGCCGTCTGGTTCGTCCCGCTCGCTCCGGGCGAAGATCCGCCGGTAACGACGCCGACGATCACCGCCCTGAACACGTGGAGTCTCATCGGTTCGCAAAGCGAACCACCCGTCGCGCTCAATAGCGGCATCAACTCCGTCGGTAGTGAACCAGTGGATGTGAATCTGCGCCTGCTGGCGAAGGACGATTGGACGCCGACCGAGCAGCTCACCTTCGCTGTTGGCGGTGCGGTGGGCGGCACGGTGGCGTTGCTGCCGGATGGCTTCACCGCCCGTTTCACGCCGATCAGCGGCTTCGCAGGAGCGCAAAGTTTCACGTTCACCGCGACCGATGGCGATGGGGCGACGAGCAATGCCGCGACCATTTCCATCAGCGCCACGCCGGTCGTCACGAACTGGACGAGCGCCACAAGCGGCAACTGGAGCACGGGCGCGAACTGGCAGGAAGGCACCGCGCCGATCAGCAGTCCAGGCGCGGACCTTCAGTTCTTCAATGGCCAGACGCTCGCGGCGACGACAATCACCGCCACCAACGATCTCCCGGGCACATCGAACGCGAACAAGCTGACCTTTTCCGGGACCGGCACTCCAACGACGGTCGTGAATTTGGGCGGCAATCCGCTGCGGCTCGTGCGCAACGGCGCGGCCTCGCCCGTCATCAACCTTACCGGCACCACGGCGGGCTATCGCTACAATATTTCAAATGACATCGCGCTGGATGAAACCGTGACGGTCAACGCCAACAACAGCGGCACCTTCGTTTTCAACGGAGCGATTACCGGCAGCGGCGGCCTCACCCGCACGAACACCTACAGCACGCTGATTCTCGCCGGGAACAACAGCTACGCCGGCCCGACGACGATCGGCGCGGGCACGCTGCAAATCGGCAACGACGGCGCGACGGGCACGCTCGGCAGCGGGCCGGTGGAGATCGAGAGCGGGGCGACCTTGCGCTTCGATCGCACGGGAACGCTCAACGTGCCAAACGACATCGGCGGCGCGGGCGCGCTTGCCGTCAGTGGGGGCGCGATGACCGACGTGGTGGCATTGGGCGGCGCGAACACGTTCACCGGCGGAGTGACGGTGACCGGCGGTTCCCTGCGCATCACAGACGCGGGGCAGCTCGGCGACGGCACGAAATCCATCACTATTTCGGGCGCTGCCGCCGCCTTGCGGCTCGATGGCTCGGGCGGGGGCATCGAGTTGCCAACCTCCTTTAAACTCATCACGAGCAATCCCAACGGTGCGATCATCAACGAAGCTGGGGACAATCGCATCGGGGGAAGCGTCACACTCACCGCGGGCACGGGAAACACACGGCTGACCTCGCTGGCGGACACGCTCACGATCGAAGGCAACGTCGCGCCCAATACTACCGGCCGCTCGCTGGATCTGCGCGGCGCGGGCAAAGGCGTCATCCATGGCAACGTGCTCGACGGCTCGACGACAAACACCCTGACGGGGCTGTCGAAGAACGACGCCGGCACCTGGACGCTCAACGGAAACAACGCCTTCACCGGAGCAACGACGGTAAGCGCCGGACGACTCGTCATCAACGGCAGCCACGTCTCGGGGAATGTCACCGTCTCCAGCGGTGCGACCCTCGGCGGGAGCGGGAGCATCGCCGCGCCGACAACCGTCAGCGGGACATTGGCGCCGGGCGACGGCATCGGTGCAATCAACTTCGGCAGCGCCCTTTCGTTCGGCTCCGCGTCCCGGCTGCAGTGGCAGCTTGGAGCCAACTCACTGGCCGGAGGGGACAGCGTTGCTTGCGCCGGCAACATTAGTGTGACCGCAGGAGCGAAGATCGACGTGGCGCTCAACGCCCCCGGCAGCGAAACAACGTATGTTCTGAGCTTCTGGCGCTCCCCGCGCACGTGGCCGCTGATTGCGGGGCCGTCGATCACCGGGACGTTCGCGCTGGGGACGGTGAGCGGCGATGCCGCAGGCCACGCCACAGCGACCTACGGTAGCTTCAGCCTCCAGCAGACCGCCACAGCGGTGAACCTCGTGTGGACACCGATTCCCGGCTTTCCGGTCATTGAGGAGCCGCTGGTGACGATCCTCCAGCCGACCGGGTCAACGGTCTCGCTGCCGGACGGGGCGTCGGCCATGCGCGTCGTCGCGTCGGCAGCGGGCGGAGGCACGACCACTTATGCATGGAGCGTCGTGAACGGGGATGGCACCGGCACCGGAGCGGTGACGTTTGCGGATGCATCCGCCGCCGACACGACAGTCTCCTTCTCCGATCCGGGCACATACATTTTGCGTTGCACGGCCACAAACGAGGCGGTGAGCCGGAGCAAGGATTTCGTGGTGAACGTGGCCCCGCCCACGACGGCCGTGCTTCGTGAAGGACTCGGCGGTTACAGCCAAGCGGCCGCCTACATTCAGGCCAACAGCACCGCATGGAATCACGGAGCGGACCCCCAGCTTCTCGTGGGGCGGAATGCCGGTAGCCACCGAGCGGTCCTTTCCTTCCCACTCGATGCCGTGCCAGCCGGCGCGGTCATCCGCGGTGTGAGGCTCGATCTCTGGACCGATACCGTCCCCGGAACTGGCACCGTAGGGACGGTGGAGCTCCACCGGCTGACGCGGGGCTTCGTCGAGGGTGCGGGGGACGGCAGCGCTGTGGCCAACGGCGCCGGAACCGGAGTGACATGGGCTTCAGCCAACGGCACCGACACATGGAGTTCTCCCGGAGGTTCGTATGATGCGGGCGTGCTGGGCAGCGTCTCCGGCTTCGATGCGACCCTTGTTGGACAGCAGCGGAGTTTTGCCGGCACATCAGGCCTGGTGGCGGCAGCGCAATCGGCGCTCGACACCGGCGCGACGCTTGA
>CAYXRX010000018.1:0-104687 GCA_964467415.1 uncultured Chthoniobacterales bacterium | reverse complement strand
GCCGCAAGCGCATGAAAGAAAACCGCCACAAGAAGCGGTTGCGCTACAAGTCGTAGGCCAGATCGGCTTGCGCCCCTGGCCGGGGTTGAACCCTTTCTGCCCCGGCGAATTCAGTCCCTTGTCCCGTGCATTATCCGCACGGGCGATTTTAGTGCGCCCGCAAGGTGCGCGCCTGTTGCATATTTCCTGTTCCCCCATCGTCGACGGATGACGTTTCGGCGGGAATCCGTTGATCCTGACCCGCCAGTTCAGCCTCGGAGTCCGGGGGCAAACGCTTGGACAGCGTGGATTTTTTGAATCTCTTCCGGGGTGAGTGCCCGTTGGAAGATCAGCAGCTCGTCGAGTTCTCCGGAGAAATTCCTGGCCAACGACGTCTCTTTGGAGAACGCGAGCGGTTTCGACGTCTCTCCGGCGGCGACCTCCTTGCCGCCGAGATAGAGACGGACGGTTTTCCCATCGTAAGTGAGCGCGACGTGTTGCCAGTCCGAGGGCACCCAGGGAAGCATCCGCCAGCGGTGCGTCGAATCGGTGTCCACACGCAGTGAAATATTTTCAATCCCCAGGCTGAATCCGCGGTTGCCGTTGTTGGCAACGAATCCGCCCCGCTTGTTTTCAAGATCCCTCGCCCAGAATGCGATGGAGAAGCCGCCGGGCGCAAATCCGGCTGCATCGACCGGAACGCGGATGCCGTCACTAGCGCCCGCGAACTTGAGCGCCTGCCCGACCTTTCCCGGCACGGTGACCGCGCCGGCGGCGTCGAGCGCGATCGGCGCATTCACTGCCGTAGCCTTCCCGTCCTGAAGCGCCTCAAAATCCCAGTAAGCGACAAGCCCCTCGAGGTTTTGCGGCTTGAAGCCGGCGAGTTCGCCTGCGACCCAGGCCCGGATGCGGGCATCCTCCTCCGCACGTTTAACGGCCAGGGCGTCTGCCAACGGCGCGATGGCACGGTCGACGCGGATGATCTCGACCGGCTCGGCGTCCCCGGATTTCCTGCGCACCGCCACATCGGTCTTGCCGGAGTTTGACATCCGGAACGAAATCGTGTCGGCAGTGGTTCCCGAGGTGACGACCGCGGTCTGGCGTGCATTGTTCCAGGTGATGCGGGGAACCTGTTCACCCTGCCGGTAGGGGACCAGGAGAACTTTAAAATCCGGCGAAACCGATTCCGAGGGAATGACCAGCCGGCGCACCGGCGCGTATTTTTTCGGGTCCGCCTTATTCGGGAGCTCGACAATTTCCGGCGCCGCGGGTGGCTTGGACTGACCGTTTCCCTTGCCGAGAACCGTCACCAAAAGCATCGGTTGCCCATCCGGGATCTTCGTGGAGGGATCGACGGAGGAGGGCAGAGGGGACTTCGGCCGTGGCAGTTTCTGGTCGGGATCACCCCCGGTCAGGATAACCTCGGTCGCGCCATCGGCACGCGTCTCGGTTTTGACGATCTGGATGTCGTATTCGACTCCCATCGTCCAATCGTAGCGATGCGGCGCATCATCCCTCCGGATATCATCGATGACGACCGCATACGGCCGTTCGCCGCGGACAAGACCTGCGGTGCGGAACGCTTTCCGTACAGGCGTTTTTGGCTGTCTCACGTAGGGCGAGAGTGCCCCCTTCGGAAGGATCCAGTGGGCATATTGGAAATGCGGCCAGTTGAGATAGTCATACGGAAGCTTCTGGAAGGCGAAGTCGTTCACGCTGTGCAGGACCGGCTCCCAGCCCGCGGGGATGACCACCTTCCCGTCCCGGACATCGTCGACAGTGTAAAAGCCGCCGGATTTCTCCAGCCGCTTCCAGTCCCAGTCCCAAGTGTATTTGGCATCACCGACCATGAACGTGGCCAGCGGGGTCTCGACAAAGTCGACGCACCGGCCGGGGACGATTTCGTTCTGGCTCCTTCCGTCGATGCTGACGACGCTGTTCTCCGGTGTGGTGAACGTGGCGTAGCCGTTGGGCGACCAGATCCGGCCGGCACCAGCCACCATAATCGCATTACGGTCCGAAAACGGGTGCCCCCCATTCGCCTGGCGCGTATGCATGTTGAGCATCATCGCGTCCTTGTCCCAGCCGCTCCGCGTCATCATGAGCGCGCGTTCGCCGCAGAAGAACGTGTTTCCGAGAGCGAGCTTCGAGGGATCGTTGTTCGCCGGATCAAAATCCGCAGCGTTGATCGCGTAGAAGAGGAGCGCATTGAAATAGCCATCCGGCCGGTCGGGCACGCCTTCGTAGTTCTCGCCGATCGTCTTGCGGTAATACCAGTCCACGACCTTGTCGTCCGGGAACATGAATTTCAGGCCGAGGCTATCCATCGGCGCAAACCCTCCGCTACCGGCACGGCTGCCTCCGAGGAGATCGTATTTGTGGAAGCCGGTCTGCATGGGGTTGATGCTTTGAGGCAGGAACTTTTTTGCATAGGCCTGCAGATAAGGGTGCCCGCTGAGGTTTTCGAAACCGTAGGTCGGGGCGCGCATGGTGAAGAGAATGATCCCGTCCATGCCGAGCTGGTTTTTCGCCTCCCCCTCGAAGGTGGCTCCCGAGGGGAACCAGCCGTAGGTAAGCAGGTTTCTCCATCCGCGATACATCCCCCTCACCTTGAGATCATTGAACCCCTCCTCCCCTTCGATCGCCAGAACCTCGTAAAGCCAGTAGGAAAACGTCGCCCAGTTGCTGCGCGAACTCTCGGCCGTGTTGAACGTGCCATAGTTGTCGTGCGACCACGTCGTGGCCGCCAGCTCGTCGTGCATCGCCTTCTTCTGGAGCGGCGTGAGCCAGTTGAAAAGAAAGTCGTAGCAGAATGCGAGTTGGAACCTGCCAACCGGCTGCTCGGGCGGCTTGACGGCATTCTTTTGTTTCCGCTCGATGTCCCGCTTCGCCTGATCGATCCGCATTGCTGTCAACACAGCCTTCGCCAGCGTCTCCGCACCAGCCTTGTCATCCTCGATGAGACAACGGAAGGCTTCGAGCGCAAAGACATTCCAGTAGTAGTCGGGAAACGTGGTTGCCGTCCCATCCACCAGCGAGCGGTAGATCTCCGCCGCCTTCTCGCTACGGTTGTAGGGCGACTTTCCAGGCACCCGCTCAAGTCCCAAGCGGAAAAGCGGCACCCGGCCGTGAAGCCCCCCAAACCCGCCATTCCACCGGTCCGGCTGCGCATACTCGGCCTTGTCGTCGTATTCGCCCTTCATCATCGCCGTCCATGAAAGGATATTTTTCCAAGCCTCCTGGCCGGTCCGCGTTTCCTTCAACCGGCGGCGCACATCCGGCAACTGGGCCGGACCAAAGAAAATGCGTGGATGGACGCCCGGCGCCGGCGCAGGAGGAAGCTTCCGGACTCCGGTCAGATCAAACTCCACCGGCCGGCTTCCGAAGTCCAGATATGGCGCCTGTCCCCACAGCATAACCGCGTCTTTGCCGTCTGCCGACTTGTGGTTCGAATAGGAGTCGACCGGTTTGTTGGCAAACGGCGAGGTTGATGGATCAAATGCCGCAGCAGTAACCAGCGAAACAGGAAGGAGGAAGAGGGAGACCACTCGAAAGTGCATTCCATTCGAATCGCAGGAATTTGCACTAATGGCAAATATTTTGACTTGTTTTGCTTTTTATTTCATCCCGCTCTTCTCCCCACTGCTTAACAAAACACGAACCAGATCGCTGGAAACGGTGACCGGGCGGTCGTCGGATACAAGGGCAAACCAGTCGGCTGCATCGGCGGGAAGTTTCGCTTCGTAGATGCCCGTACTGTTTGCGGTTGCCGGGAGGGCGATCCACTCGCGCGTTTTTGGGTCGGTGCTTTCTTTGGCCCAATAAACCTGAACGCTCGTGAGGGGCAGCGGGGCGTCGATGCGGAGTTTTGCCAGAAGCGGATCGCTGGCTTTTTCGATTTTAACCTTTGGCAGGGGCTTTCCAATACCTTTGAGATAGTAATCAAAATAAGGGACCTCCATGGCGAGCCAGTTGGCATTTTGTCCGCTTGGTGTCGGGTAGGGTTGGAACGGTGTCGGGGTGAATGGCGGCTCTTGTTTGTTGTCAAAGACGCTACCGCCTGGGACAGGAATTTTGTGGTTCGCGTTCGGGGCGAAGAGGTGGTTTTTCTCGCCCGGAATGGCATCGAGCGTCGCCTGGGCGGAGCTGAGGTAGCCGAAGAAATCGTTGGTGGCGGCTGCGAGGAAGTAGGCGGCCTTCATGTTCGGAACGCGGCGGCCCGGATCGAGGATTGCCAACCACTTGTCGCGTTCCGCGTCCGGAATTTTCTTCCAGCTTGCGGGCCCGTATCCGCCGAGGTCGAAAAACCCGCAGCCGTAGAGCGCGAACCCCGCCCGGACCTTGTCGCCGGCAAGCCCGCAGACCATTGCGGTCATGTAGCCTCCCCAGGAGATCCCGACCACGCCGATGCGCGACGGGTCCACGTTCGGCTGGGCGCGCAGCATGTCGAGCGCTTTCATCGCGCCGAGCACGGCGTCGAAGATCACGCTGGCGCTGGCGTCGGGATCGGCGATCCAGCGTCCCTCGCCGTATTTGAGCGAGGTGAAGCTGCCCTTAGTGTCCGTGAGCTTCTTCGGCTCGGCGATGCCCGGCAGATCCGGCGCAACAGCCACGTAGCCACGTTGCGCCCAGGCGATCGCCTTATCGATCTCGGCGCTGCCGCCCCCGCCGTGGAGCACCAGCATTCCGGGGTATTTTCCAGGAGCCTTCGGGGCGGCAATGACGGCGAAGATTTCCGAATCGTTCCGGGATCGGAAAACGACACGGCGTAGCGTGATATTTTCGGGAACCGGACCTGTTGGCGGGATCTCGCGGATGATCTCCGGAGGCTTGCCGTCGAGAAGCGGAAGGAGCGGATCGGCGAAGTCCGCCGCATGCACGGTGGACGCCAGCGGGCACAGCAGGACAGCGAATGCGGTGAGCAGGGAAATGCCGCGCAAACTTATCGGGAGCGGACGGATCAGCTGCCTTGCAAGATAACGGGTCATTTGCGGGCGAGGATGCGGAACGTTTGTTTGACCATGTCGGAGGTCTTGACCTTCGGGTCGGTCGGGCGGCCCCACTGCCCGGCGGCGACGGTCACTTCAACCGGGAACTTGGCGCGGGGAGGGATCGGCGTGAACACGAGCTTGCCGCCATCGACAATGGCGGGACCGGACAGGACGGTGAACTGGACCGGGAGACCAGAATCGGATTTGGCCGAGAGAGGGACCGACTTGGTTCCGGCGGGCACGTCCGGGATTTTGTCGAACGTGATAACCTGCGGGGCGCCCTCCTTGTTCTCCATGAGCCTGACCATGGCGGGTTGGACCGAGCGCCGGACCGTATCGGTTCCGTCCTTTCTTGCGATGATGTAGCAGGCGGCGCCGGTTTTCCATGTGCGGTCAAGCGAGACTTGGAACTTACCGTCACCCGCCGGTGCGATTGGTCCGCAGATCCATTCCACAACAGGGGATCCGGGCGTCGTGGTGAGCTTTTCTCCCGCGCCGACAAATCCCTCGGGGATCGCTTCAAGGAGCGCGCTGGTCACACCAAACTCCGAATCGGTCGTCACGTTGATCTCGGACACCGAATTGAACGTGAACGCCTTCGCCTCGACGTTGGTGCCCGCCACAAACCCCGGCACCTGGGTCTCGGCATTCCAGTTGGCCCGCGTGAGGTCCTGGGCCACCTTGGCGAGGTCGGCGGTGAAGAACCACGGGCGCCGGAGCTGCTCGGGAGTTGCGGTCGCATAAGGGATGATCGCGGTGTCGTCGACGCCAGGAAGCGGCAGGTTGGCGAGGACGCCGGCTTTCAGGTCCACGGGTTTGAGGGTCGGGCTGCCGTCTTCGCTCAGGCGGGCCTTGGCCGCATCTGAGATATATTTTCCGACGAGCTCAGCCATTTCATCGCTGCAATAGAAGTGCCCGGTTCCGGCCTCGACGGCGGCGCTGAGCGGCCATCCGGTCTGCGAGCGGGTGTTGCCCCACCCTTTCGGTCCCTCGGCCTGATCCTTCCAGGCCTTGCGGAAGTCGGCTTTGATCTGCCCCCATTCCTGTCCAGTGCCGAGCGTCCAGAGCAGCGGGACCGTGCGGTCCTTCGGATACTGCGGATTTTTCACGCAGACGCCGGCGATGCAGCGTGCGGGCTTTTCGTCAAGCAGCCCGCACACCATGAGGAGGTGTCCGGACTCGCCGACGGGGAGCCAGGGAACGCTCGAGATCTCGTCGTAGCCCGATGTCTTGGCCAGTCCGTCGAGGAGCTGCTGGAGGAAGTCCACGTTGATCTTCCGGAGGTTGTTATTGAGGTCGGTCTTTGCCTGCTCGCCCGCCTTTTCCGCAGCCTCCCTTAACGCGGCAAATTTGGCGAAGTTCCAGAACGTAGGCACAAACCAGACGAGCCCGAGGTTGTTCTTCTCGCAGGCGGACCGGATCGCAGAGTGTCCGACAAGCATGTGCTCGGGGACGTTTGTGCAGAGGATCACGACACCGCGAACCTTTTGGCAGTTTTCCGGGACCCACAAGTATCCGGTGGATTTGGTGGTCGAGCCGTCCGGCCAGGCGGTGCAGTTGCCGCTGTATGCGAACTGGAAAAGCTGGTTGACCGGGGACCGTGGCGTGGCCGCGTTGGCGGAAACGGCGATGACGAGAGCCGCGAGGGCGGCAGTGAGACGTGCGATCATTTGGATTGGGGGTTGTTGGTTGAATGGATTAACATTGTGAGCTGACTCATCGGGGTGCGTTGGTGGATCCGCCGATTTTCCAATCATCCGTGCGGAACGGGGACGCGGGAAGACCGGCACTGTTAAAGAGGTTCACCTTTGGCAGGTCGGCCCAGCCGTAGCGGACAGCGACCGGCTTGGGAACCTGTGGGCTGGAGACTACGACGGTGTCGCCTTCGATCCGCGCATCGGCGAACACGAATTTCCGGTCTTCGCCGGCGATGACGAAGCCCGTGGGCGGGCCGTCCTTGGCGACAAGACCGCCGCCGCAGTGCGCGAAGCGGACGATGGCTTTGTCGCCTGCAGTTTCAAACGAGTTGAAAATCGGGCTCGAGGCGTCGGTGTTACGGCCGTATGCGAGGGCGAGCGAGGCTTTCAGCGCGCGGTCGGCGGCGGGTTCCTTGTTTTTGTAATGCACGTCGGGTTCGCCGAGATCCATGGTGACCACAAGTGCGGCGTGCGGGGTCGCGAGCACCGTTTTAAGCTGCGCTTCCTGCAGCACGGCGATGCCGCTCGCCTCGCTGGGGTCGGTCTGCGGCTTCCGGTTTGGCGCAATTTGAAAAATGATAAACGGCAGGTCCGCCTGGGCGAAGCCGGCGCGCCAGTCGGCAATCATCGCCGGCAGCAGCGCCGCGTAGGTGTCGGACACGCCGACGTAGGCGTTCGATTCGCCCTGATACCATGCCACCCCGCGAACGGGAAACTTCAGCAGTGGCGCGACCATGCCGTTCCAAAGCACGCTTGGACCGCGAAAATCCCCCGGCCACCCGGCGGGCATTTCGGGCGCCGGGGTTTTGTCTTTGGCCGCAGCCGCCTTGTCAGCGAGATATTTGTCCATCGCCGGTTGCAGCTTCGCTTTGCGGGCGTCGTAGTCGGCTTTGGCCAATCCGACGTCGGTGGATTTGTCCTGCGGCCACGGGCCTTTGCGGAGCGTCTCGATCGGCATCCAGCTTTGGATCGTTGTGCCGCCGAACGAATCGTTGATGATCCCGACCGGCACACCGAGTTCCTTTTGAAGCTTCTGACCAAACCAGAACGCGATGGCCGAGAAAAACTTCGTGGTGTCGGGGCCGGAGACCGCCCACTTTGCTGCCACGTCGTCCTGTGGAGACATCTGGCTGTTGTGTGGAACCGTGCAGAGGCGGAGGAGCGGATTGGCTGCGGCCGCGACTGCCTCCGGTCCGCCGGTGCTGCGGCCCAGCGCCCACTCCATGTTCGACTGTCCGGAGCAGAGCCAGACCTCGCCGACCAGCACGTCGCGGATGACGGCGTCGCCGGCTTTCAGATCGAGCGGGTTCGCGGCAGTGGCGAGCGGGTCCAGTGTGACCTGCCAGCGGCCGGCGGCGTCCGCCGTTGCCGATTTCTTCTGACCGGCAAACTCAACGTCGACATTTTCTCCGGGTGAGGCGCTGCCCCGGACCGGAACCGGCACGCCCTGCTGGAGGACCATGTGGTCGCCAAACGGTGCGGAGAAGCTCACGGCGGCGCGCGCAAGCAGACCGGGCGAAAGAAGCAATGCTGCGAGGAATATCGATTTTTTCATGAGGGTGGGGAAATCAGGAGGATTGGCTGCTGGGGTTCATGGCTTTTTCCATTGCTTCCGGAATTCTTAATGTCACCGAGCCGGAAACTTTGTCGCCGGCCTTCAGCGGGCGGTCATCCTTGCCGGAGTGGCCCCGCAGGAAGCGTTCGCTGCCGCCGTTCGAGTAGTCGGCCACCAGGAAAAACACATTGTTTTCTTTTCTCCAGCAACGGACATGCTGCCTGCCCGCGCCGTCGATCATGAGCCCGTTGCCGTTTCCATCACTGACGGTGGCCACCAAAATGTTATGCTTGGTCGAGCAGAAATCGTTGTTGCCATAGGGGAGGTTGTCGAGCCGCCACGGGTGCGACGGTTTTGTCCTCGGACCGACGCTGGTGGCATCGAATCCTTCGGAAGCCCTGACAGTTCCCTTGAGCCGCGCGATGTGGTCTTCGGGATAGACATTCCAGTAACCGTTGCGCTCCCAGGAAAGGGTCTCGCAATCCCGCGGCAAACCAAAAACCAGGCCGATCTGCCGCGGGTTGACGTCCTTTGTCAGAGTGAAATGGTAGGCCACGGAGAGGTCCCCACCGGGTGCGAATGTGTAGAGAAATCCACCCTCGGCGTTGTCATATTTCCCTTTGACGGAAACCGTCACCGTCCCGTTTTCAAGCGAGGAAGCAACCTTCGTGCAGGTCCATCCGGAGCAGGGCGCGGTGAAGGGTTCCCAAACCTTGGTTTTGCCGGTCATCTGGGTTTCGCCATCTTTGTTCATGGGCAGCAACATGAGTTCGGGTCCGCTGACCGGCAATTTGTTCGCGGATACCAGCAAGCCGGATTTTTTGTCGATGCACCACTGACTCCGCCCGCTTGTCACCGTGAGCGTCCCCTCCGATTCCTTCAGCACGCAGGGCGTCCCAGCCGTCACACCCTGCCCGGCCACCCTCGTGTTGCTTAAGGGCGGAATGAGGAACTGGTCGGCAACAAATCCGCGGGGGTCGGTGAAGATCAACTCCAACTGATCGGCCTGACCGGCTTTATGCTCCGTTTTGATCCGGATGGTTCCGGTGCTGCGTGGAGGAATATCGGCTTTCACCGATCCGCTCTGCGCGCCGAGCCTCCAGTCGATTTTCATTTCCCCGAGGTTCGAGAAGTTGTTCCGGTTGACGACAGGGATTTCGATCCCGCCATCGGGCTTGGTCTTGAACCCGGACTTCTCGTCAAGGCGGACAGGCGAATAGGCTTTTTTCATCCCCCAGTATTCCGGCTTCATTCGCCGCCAGCCATCGAGCGGTCCCCATGTGCCATAGCCGACCGTCCGGTCATCCTTCATGTAAAAGGTGTCGTCGATTCCCGCCCAGATCGACTGGCCGAGGCTGCCGTTGGTCTCGTAGAGATCGTCCCACATCTCGCGTGTGTAGCGGCCCCAGAGATCACGGAGGGCGGGGTCGGTGGCCAGTTCGAGACGGTTGTAGGCGTTGAGGTGACAGTCCTCCCCGAGATAAACCGGTCGCTTCGTGTATTTGCGCGTCTGGGCCGGTCCGCCGTGGGCTGGGTAATGAATGTTGGCGATGTCCGTGAAGCCCTCTTCGACAGTCTGAATCTTGCTTGTCATCCAGTTGAATGTCTGCGGGCGGGTCGGGTCCAGCTTGCGGACAAGCCGGGACGAGGCCATGAAATCGTCCCCCCACTTCGATTCGTTGGCAAGGGACCAGAACAGCACTGACGGATGGTTGCGGCAGGCCAGCACCATTTCGGCGGTCGCCCGGGAAACGAGTTCGGTATGACCACTCCCGGGAGCCCAGCAGAACGGAGCCTCGCACTCGACAAACATCCCGAGCTCATCCGCGGCTATGAGCAGCGCCTCGTCGGGCGGATAGTGGCAGGTGCGCAGCAGGTTCACATTTCCTTCGCGGAACAGCCCGACGTCGAGCCGGTGGAGGGCATCGGGCACCGAGCGGCCTGTGAGTGGATAGACTTCGTGATGGTTGACGCCGCGCAGTTTGACGGCCGATCCGTTCACCAGCACCTGATTGCCTTTGACTTCGACCTGCCTGAAGCCGACCCGCTGGGACAAAGTCTCCACGGCCTTCCCGTTTTCGAGAAGCGTGATGGTCAGCGTGTAGAGCCGGGGGTGTTCGTTGTCCCACTTCAGTGGATTTTCGATGGGAATCATCACTCTGCCCTTCAGGGATTCGATGGGAAACTTGGCCGGGGCGATTGGTAACAGGGAACCTTCTGGTGTCCGGAGTTCCAGCAAGGCCTCGAGCGGCCCGGCTGATTTGCTCCCCTCGACCGCCGCCTCAAGCGACAGGTTGAGCATGGCATTGCGATAGGAAGCATCCAGCGATGTTGTCATCTGGAGCGAGGCAATGTTGGTTTCCGGAAGGGCGAGCAAGCGGATCCGGCGCGGGATCCCCCCCAGTTGGTGACAGGCATATTTGGTCCCGCTGGCAAGGGTGTCGGCCGGCGATTCATTCAGCACGGAAAGGGCGATGACGTTCTCTCCGGCGTTGTTTAACAAGCCGGTGATGTCGAACTCGAAGGGGGTGAATCCGCCGATGTGCCTGCCTGCCAGCTTCCCGTTGATGAAAACCGTGGCATCGCTGTAGACCGCGTCACAGCGCAGCTTGACGCACTTTTCCGCCCAGTCGTTCGGCAGGGTGAACGTGCGCAGATAGGCGGCCGCCGTGCCCGGTTTGACATCGAACCCCTGCATCGCCCATTCGCCGGGGACCTTGATATCCGCCCAGCCGGCAGCCTCCGCTCCTGCGGGTGAGCTCTGAAAACCCGCGGGCGGAGCGGGATTGAACTTCCACGTCCCGCCAAGATCCAGCACCGGACTGGCGCATCCGTTCACCGACTGCGGGACCGGGCTGAGGCGAGAGATGTCGATCTCCGGATCTGCCACCGCATCCGCAGGCGGAGTGCCTTGTGACGAGTTCCGAAGCGTCGTATCGCCCGCCGTTCCGGACGCGGTAAGCGGGTTCACGGCGGCTACCAGCGGTGACAGGGATACCGACAAAAGTATGATCACGCTGAAAAACATTCTTAGGCTCATCTTAGTCATCATGGCGGCCTTTTTGAAACATCAGGCTACGGCAGCAGGGAAAAGCTTTGGTAAACGGTGGGTGCGGCCCGGAATCCGTCGTTCTGCCAGAGACCGGCTTGATACGCTCCCAAGGTGACTTTGATGGGGTTCGGATCATTGGCCGGAACCTGGGTAATGACAAGCTGGTCACCCTCCACGATGGCCGGCCCCTGCTGCACGAAATAGCCAACCGGCAACCCGGATGAACAGGTGGCGGCGAGCTTGATGCGGGCCGTGGATTTCCGGGTATCGGCTATGGCCGGAAACGTGATCTTCTGATCCTTGATGCCCGGGATTTTCTGTCCATTCGGCCACCAGACAATCCAGACGTTGAGCCCAACCCACCCCCACTCGTCATTTCCTTCCTTGTAAAAGCGGAGGCAGGCTCCGCTGGATCCGCCGGGATCGGAGGCAAGACGATGGGGCCTCATTTTGAAAGTGAAAGAAGATCCGGGAACCAGTTCCACCGGGCTTCCGTTCAGGTCAACTTTTACGGGTCGCGTCGAGACCGGGATCGTCTCCTGTCCGGGAAAAAGGGTGTTGGCGAGCTTGTGGGAGGAGGGATCGGCGGTGTGTTTGGGATCTCCGTTCGAGCAGGCCAATGGCGGGGTTTTCAGTTCCTGGACGTTCAGCGTGAAGAGTCCGTCCTTCTCGAGATAGTCCAACGGATCGGGAATCTTGACCTGTGGCGATTCGGAAAGGGGAAGGGACTCGCCTTTCCTGTCTTTGATTGTGAACACTTCGAACTTCTTGGAGCATTCGCCGACCATCCGCTGCTGCATCGTCCGCGCCAATTCCTCCGTCGGATACCACCAGGCCTTGTTCTTCGGGCCTTTGTATTCCTTGTAGGGGGCCGGTTCATAATATTTCAGATTGGCCTGACCATAGTTCGAATAAAAGGGATCGATCAGCCATCTGGAGCTGAGCGTCATCGGCTTGAGAATCGGCTTCGTGCCCGGTGACGGCGGGGGCGAAGGGAGCCTGGCCTTGCACACGGCGGCGATATATTCGGCGATGAAGTCATACTCCCGCGTGGACATGTCGAAATGACAGCTCAGCATCTCCCAGTTGTAACCGAAGAGCTCATTTCCTCTTTGATAGGCATCACCGGGATTGTCATCCTTGTCGTCCCGGTTGGCGATCGGATGCCCGCCGGATCCGGAGGGGAACGGGAGCGGCTTGCTTTTCCAGTTGCCGGGCGCGGTCGCCTGGTTCATCGAAGTGCAAAACAGGATCGGGACGCTTTCCATGGTTAGCTCTGGCGCAGGCTTCATCGATTTGCCGCCCTCGGCATAGAACGGATAGATGCTCCCCCACCCTGCTTTGATCGGGAGGGCCATGAGGCACTTGCTGGGATCGCGCATGGCGACATCAAACGGAAACGAACACCAGGCCGAGTGGGCCAGAGGAATCACCGGTGCCAATGTTAACTCGGGGTGGTTGGAAACATCGGCTAGGGCTTGGAGGTATTTGTCATAAACCGCCGTCCGGGCCGGATCGGTCACATCGAAATTCATGCCTTTGAGCATCCCCTGCATGCCGAGGTCGCTGCTGTAGGGAGTGAGCAGAATTTGTGCGATGCCATATTCCCGGCAGACCTTACGGACCGCCGGATATTGCAGGATTGTCATCGGAAGGCCGTTGTGAATGCCGACCATGACCGCCCGGATGACCGGCGCATCCGGAGGCACCCAGAGATATGCGCCATAGTTTTTCCCTTCGGGTCCGGGCACGAAGTATTGGTAAACCTCGTTGGCATCGTTGTTCGCCGGAGTGACGGCGAAGCCTTGCAGGACCGTCAGCAGACAAAAAAGAAGCGGACGGGCCCTCATGGATTGTTTTGGGAGCCGGAAGCTTGCGTGGCTTCGTGCCAATGCCGGATGTCCTCGTCGGACAGGACACGGTCGTAGATCCGGATATCGTCGATTGTGGCCGGATGCTCGGAAAAAAAGTCGAGGGCGTCGGTGGCGATTGTTGCGCTTCCCTCGCCGCGTCCGACCAGCTTTCCGTTCAGGTAGAGACTTGATCCGGAGGCATCGGCGGTGAGCACGACATGGTTCCATTCGCCGGGTTTGACCTGGCCGCCGGAGATCCGCCCCGGGCTGGCGGTGACCCGGCTTTTCTGGAGCGCGCACGAAACCGTGCGGTAGGCTTTGCCAAACGCGCTGTAGCCGTCCTTGCCGAAGAGCTTGCGATCCGCGTTGTTGCTCTTGAACCAGACGCCGACAGTGATCGCGTTGTCGCGCATGCGGAGGCCGGAGATCTTGAGTCCGGCCAGTGGTGCCCCGCGCGAGACGTTCACGTCCACGCCCGGCTTGAGCGCGTTTTGCACCAGATCGCTGTGGACGGAGAGGGCGCGACCGTTTCTTCCTTCCGCGGTTGTGGCACCCGGAGCGATCCAGACGACTGAGGCCGTGTCGAGACCGGTGGTGCCCGGCTTACCGTCCCACTTGTCAAATCGTGCACTGCCGACCAATCCCGCCTCGGGGATTTTCACGAACCTGAATTCCACGCGGTTGCGTGCGGTGAACGTGCCGTCCGGGAGGAAGACCGCTGCGGTGACTACCGCGGACTTGTCGAGCGGGATCGTTCCCCCGGCCACCGGTGATGTGGCGGTCGGTTCGGTGCCGTCGAGCGTGTAGCGGATGGTTCCCGAATGCCCGTCAGGCAAAGCGAAGGAGATTTTTGTCGGTCCGTAGATCTCGTGTTTTGAACCCCCGGCCTGCGCACCACCGGGACGGATGTCCACCAGAACCGGGCGGCTGAATTCCGCTGCAATGAGGGGAAGCGTCTGTCCGTCGGGGTAAGTTACCGAGGCAATTGCCGGGCTGGCTCCGAGCCGCAGCGAGATCTGGTGCCAGCCCTTTTTGAGCCCGATCTTTCCGATCGGGAGACGTCCTGCGATTCCGCGCTGGACGACGACCTCGTCGTCGACGCGGAGCTGGCTTTGGAAAGCCGAGCGGAGGTCGCCGAGGCCGGCGTTATCGGCCTTGCGCGCCGCGAGGTCGAAGGAGTAGATCCCGTCCTCCGGTGCGCGGAACCACCCGTCATAGGAGCGCACCAGCGAGGGCCGGAGGTTTGCCTCAAGGCGGTCCGCCTTTTCGGTGCGAACGGGTTCCTGACCGTCAAAATCCAGGTAGTCCGCATCGCGATTTTTGCCCTCGCGTTCGTAAATCGAGAGCACCATACCCGGCTCAAGCCACGCCGGAGCCTTTGCCGCCTCCTTCCACACGGGAGCCGGTTGTTCCGCGATGGCGACGCCCTCATCGGCTTGCCAGCGGAGTGCGTCCGTCGGCACGGGCTCAGATGGACCGCCGTCGCGACGCACGCTGACACGGAACGGCATCGCGCCGGTCGTGGTGATGTTCCAGAGGAGCGGATCGCAGACCGTGAGATCGATGGGATGCCATCCGGCGTCGAGCACCGCCTCGCCGTGGCGGACCGCCTGCTGCTGGTGGAAAATCCCTTTCGACCCGATGGCCGTCTGGCCTCCGATCTTCATGAGGACCGGGCCGCAGGAATCCACGGAGATCTCATAGACGCCGCGCTCCAGCGCGTGGAACCAGCCGGTGAAGCGGTAGAAGCCCTTCGCCTGTTTGGTGACCGGGTGCTGCGGGTTCACGTAGGGGAGCTCAAAACCCGGGACGACGGCGGTGGTTGTGGGCTTCTCCTTGTCGAGGTCCGGCAGCATGATCTTGGCGGCATCAAAGAATCCACCGTCATTCCACATGACGGTTTTCTTTTCATAGACCCGGGCGAGGAGCCCGGGCTTGCTACCGTTGGGCACCGCTGCCAGCGGAGTCGCGGCGGGCGTTTTTTCGAAATCCGCGCGTAGGATTTCGCTTTCTTTGGGACCGGCCGTCCATGCGGGATCGATGAGGCGTGCGGCGAACTTCGTTGTCCGGTCGATCTGTAACGGCGCCTCGTAGCGCGGGGATTTCTCTGTCGGATCGGTTCCGTCGAGCGTGTAGGTGATGAACGCCGGCGCGGGCGGGCGCTGGAGTTTCGCCTCCTCCTCCTTGTCGAATTTGAAGACCGGCACCGAGCCGTCAAGCCGCGTGGTGCGGAGGTCGTTCGCGTCGAACTTCGTGCCACGAACTTCCAGGACCGGACGTGCGGGCGGTGCCCCGCTTTGCAGGACCGGCTTCCCTTTGCGCTCGACCGAGAAGACCGTGCGGCCGCCGTCGGTTTTTCCAAAGCGGTAGACGTCCTTTGCGTCGCCGATCTTCACGGTCAGTTCGGTGTGGTCGGCATTCCACTCGGTGACCGGCAGCGGGTCGCCCTGCCGGTGCGGATAGAGCATCACCCGGAATTCCGGAGAGTCGGAGATCGCGGGGATCGTGAGGTGGGCGAGGCCGGCGTAGGGAGCCTGGGGCTCGACGTGGAACTTCTCAAATCTCGGGACCGGGAAGCCGTTCGGGGAATTCCGCCAGAGCGTGCGGACCAGCAGGAGCGGGTCGCCTTTTTGGGGAAGCAGGCGGTGGGATTTTGCGTCCTTCTGCGTTTCCGCGAGCCCGAGCAGAAGGTCGTTTTCGCGCTGCGCGGTCGGAGGCACCGACTGAAACGCGACCTCCGGCGTCTTCACATCGACGAGGTCGATCCCCTCAGGCAGCGTCATATTCCATTCGTAGAGGTGGGATTTGTCATCCTTGCGCGCGTCATCGAGGACGAGCACATACGGATGCTCGCCGCGCGCGAGGTAGACCGTTCGGTAGGCCTGCTCCATCGGGTTGTTGACGCGGTAGTGCTCGACCAGCCGGGTCTCGCCACTCCACGGACCGTAGTCGGTGTGGGCATAGCCGTCGTTCCATTTCACCGTACCCGGATGGAATGCCACCTGGAGATCGCGCGTGAGGTCGAAGTTGCCCTCGGCGAACGGCGCGTAATACGGCAGCTTTGCCGACGGAAAATCCAGGGGATGCACCTGCATGACCTTAGCGAACGAATACCCGACTTTTCCGTCGCCGGAGGCGGTGACGCCACCGGGCGTTTCCTTGACGCCGAGCCAGACGCCGGGCGCGGGCGGCCAGGCGAGGCCCTTCCCATCGACGGTGAGCATATTTTGCAGGAACGTCGCCTTGACCGCGAGCATGTTCGAGTCGCGCACCCAGTTCACGCCGTCCGCCCAAAGCACAATGCGGTTGTTTTCCGAGCCCTCGTGTCCGCCGTAGAAAAAGTCCTGCTTGCAGGTGAGGCCGAGCTGGATGTCGTCCTTGTTCCAGGAATTCCGGCTGATCATGTATCCGCGGGTGTCGTCCTTCCATGTGAGAGGTAGCTTGAGCGAGTCGATACGCTTCTGGTCGGTCCAGTCGAGTGGTTTCCCGCTTGCGTCGCGCATCCCGTCCTCCGCGAAGAGGAGCAGGAGTTCATCGGATGTGCCGACAGGGTTCGGCCACTTCGCTTTCGGGTCGGTCAGAAAGTCGTGCGTCGTGAACGTCGAGCTGTAGAGCCAGTCGAGCGCCGGGTCGTCCGGGTGGAAATATTTCATCATCCAGATCACATGGAATGCCGACGCACGCATCTCGTCGCGGATCTGCCAGCGTCCGTCCTGCCAGTGGATCGCGTTTTCAAAGAACCTCATCTTCGCGCGGAGGTGGGAATGTTTGAGCAGGTCGCGCTCGCGGCGTCCGAGGGCCATGAACGCCGACATGTTTAGCCAGCCCTTGATCGACTCGTAGCACATCCCGTCGGCGTCGAGATACCAGTCGAGCATTGCGCGCGCTTTCTTCACGGCGGCGTTGTAAACATTTTCATCGAACCCTTTTTGTCCCTCGATCAGCAGGAGAAGCCGGACGAACTCCATGCCGAACCCCTGGTGGTTGTTGATCATGAAGTGATCGGGATATGCCATGAAATTCGTGATCCGCCCGTTCGTGAGACGCGCGATCACGCGCTCGGCTGCCGCCCGCTCATCCGGCGACATCCACTTATGGAGATAATCATAGTCCAGGAGCGACCAGATCTCGGTCGGCGGGTCCGGATCGCCGGACGCGATCGCCGAGCGCTCGGAGCACCAGAGGTTGTCGCGGTCGGCTCCGGCATCGAGCTTGTCGAGCTTCGGTTCGAGCGACTTGATTTTTGCCACCAGGTCGGCGGCGAGCTTTTTGCCAAGGTCGTCGTCCTTTGCAACCAGCGCATAGAACGCCGTCCGGTTCTTCTTCACGCGCTCCCACATGACCTGAAATGCGGCTGGCGCCTTATCTCCGAGCGCGACCTTCGCGCGAATCCTCTCGACGTCGTCCGGCGTAACCAGCACCCGTGGATGAACGCCCGGAGGCGGCGGTTTCGCGAGGCGCGACTCATCGAATCCCTGGTCGTCGTAGTTCGTATCCACCTTCGGAGACGCCGGCCAGAAAGTGCCGCTCAGCACATCTTTTGCCGGCAGGATGGAGTGCGGTTTCCAGACAGGGTCCTTGTAGAACCCCGGCTCGTCAGCCAAAAGAACGGGCGATCCAAGCAGAAGAGCGCACAGTAAAGACATCCGGACGTAGCCGTCCACAGGACAGCATCTTGACTGGCGGATCTGAGCCGGACACGCAGGCGCCGGACCGGGGAAAATGGAGATGCGAATCGTCATAAAGCGGGTGGAAAGGTTTCGAAAGCCTGGGGAGCGAAAAGGCGATTGCAATTTATCATGACATTATGTAACGGAAAGCAATTTCATCAACTCCATCGTTGCCACGATCTATATTTCTCCCTGCGACCGCAATCTTGCGCGTTGCAGCCATAGCGGCTCGGCGGGAGAACCCTGCAGGGCCACGCTGCGGGACAAGGAGCCGATCTTTCCCACAATCTGGGACTCGATGCGCAAACTGAACGGCGAACGGTCGGGGCATCTGGATGAGACGCAATGATCTGGAACTCCCGTCTACGCGGGACTACGTTCCGAAGTTTTTTTCGCGGTCCTCTTTGTAAGGACTGAATTCCGGCGCGGATTGAAGCTCATCCGCAGCGGGAAGCGAGCGGCGGAACTCATCAATCTGAAGTCCGATCTTCCCGAAAGGAATCGGTTGGAAACCGGGGATTTTTTTAAAGACCGCCGAGCCGGGCTTGAGCGCGTAGTTTCCCTTCGCCGCATCGACGAAACCAGGGTCATCCGCAACGACGAGGTTGTCTTTTTCAAGAAAAATCTCAGGGTTGGCCGCGAGCTCTTTTTTCATCTTGATCAAGGTCGGGAGCGGCTTTTGCGAAACGATGAGGTTCTGGATGAACTTCGTGCGCCACGGGAGATCGGGCTGCCTGTCGAGCATTCCGTTGACCTCCGGATGGGCGGAGAGCCAGGGTTCCTTGTCCGGGCTGACTTCCTGGACGCGCTTGATGAGGCGGGGATTGGTGGCGTATTTGCGTCCTGTGCCGCGGTCATCAATGCCGAAAACCGATCCCTCCTCCTTGATGAAAATATTGTTCTGAATCGTGTTGTCCGGACCGGAGGCAATCCAGACGCCGATCCGCGGGCCTTTGAAGACATTACCGAACACGAAGTTGCCGGAGGCTCCGTCGTCAGGGTTCACGCCTCCGACCGTGTCGTGGATGAAGTTATAGCGGATGACATTCCCCCGCATCGTCCAATCGAGCCACGAGTAGAATGCACCGGTATCCTGAGTGTCATAGGCGCAGTAGTAGATGTCGTTCAGCTCATAGAGATTGTCGTTTCCGGAATAAAGAACGGCATCACGCGGCGCATGGTGAATCGCGTTGTTCGCAACCCGGATTCCGACCGCATCCGGAGAGCCGGTGACTGCGGCGTTGCCGAGGCTGCCGACATGGACACCGGCTGAGTATTGGTGGCGGAGGACGCCGTAGTGATGGAGATGGTTGTTGAGGACAAAGTTTTCCGAGCGGGAGAGGGTCTTGCGGTCGCCGCCGCTGATGTAGATGCAGCCCTCGCCGACATCGTGAATATCGCAACTCCGAACCCCGGACCGGACTCCGCTCATCACAATCCCGCGTCTCGCGATGTCGCGGATCGTGCAGCCTGCGACCAGGCAATTTTCAACTCCGGCGAACACAAAGCCGTCACCAAGCGAATATGCGAGCGTGAGCCCGATGAAGTTCAGATAGGATGCCCCGCTGACGGCGATCATCGGCTGGTCGAGCTGGGAAATCAGGATCTCCGACGAGGGCGAGGGATCCGGCGGCCACACGTAGATTGTCCGAGTTGAGAAGTCCACCGCCCATTCGCCGGGCTGGTCGATCTCCTCCGGTAGATTGATAGCGCACCAGGGTTCCTGCCCGTTGCCCTCGGGCCGTTTGTATTTGCATCCGATGCCGTTTGATAGCCCCACGCCGAATGTGATCGTTTTTGCGACGGGATCGATCGAAGCGACGCGGAGTGCCGGATCCTCCCACCCCACACGCCACTGTCCCTTGAGCCAGACGTTGGGATTACGAGTCCAGCGGGCCGGGCGGTCCTCGCGGTATTCGAAGGTGCCGGGCACCTTGGCATCGCCGACCGTCAGGACGCGCTTCATCGTCGTGTAGGCCCCGCCGTTTGGCCAGCGGGAGAGCGGAAGCCGCCGTCCGCCTTGGAACAGTTCAAAAAGCCCGCCGCTGTCGTCAAATTTATCCGGGAACGGCCCGGCATGGCCGAGCTTCAAATCCCCGGCAGAGAGCATCACGACATGTCCCTGAGCGGCGGGATCCAAGCGCTCCAAGATCGCGGGATCTGTCACGGGCTTGCAGTCGCCGACCCGGACCGCTCTTGCTCCTGTCAGGCGAACCTTTTGATCCTGGGCCGCACGGTAGACAACCGGGTTGTTTCTGGATCCGGAGTCCTCTTTTTCGAAGGTGATCGAGGCGGAGAGCGGGTAGACCCCCTCCAGGATTTCGACCACTACCGGTCCCTTCGGGAGCCCCCCTGAACCCATCCGCTTGCGGACCTCATCCCGGGCGCGCCCGATTGTCGCAAAGGCCTCACCCTGGCTGAGGCCGGTGGCCGCGTCGTTTCCCGAAGGGGAGACGAAAAATTTCGTTTCGGCGGCGAGCGGCGAGATCGCCCAACCGGCGCAGAGTGTGAGGAGGAAATTTCTGATCGACAAGTTCGCCATGAGATTTGGTGATTATGGATTGGGAAGAATGGAAAATGTCTGCAGGACCGGCTTCGCGGAGGCGACCAGCGGGGCGATCGAACGGCCCCATTGAGTGGCTGCCACGGTGACTTTCACGGGGTATTTGGAACGCGGAGGGATGCGGGTGATTTTCAATTTGCCATCCTCAATTTCCGCCGGCCCCTCGAGGACACAAAAATCCACGGGCAGCCCGGAATCCGAGGTGGCCTTGAGCGCCACAGTGGAACCGGACGTCTGATCCGGAATCGTCTCAAAAGCGATCTGCTGTGCGTCTCCGCTCATGTTCGCCTCAGGGTATTTGATCACCGCGGCCTGCTCGTGCCGCGCGAAGCGACCGTCCCCGTCGTGGAACGCCATGACCATGAGCGTGCCTGATGGCCGGGCTAGTTGGAACCGGTCAGCCTTGATGCGGAACGTATCCGGCCCGGTTTGTTCCCCTCCCCCGCTCCAGCCACCGATGAGGCGGAAGCGGATCGGCCCCCCGGCATGCCCGAGTGTCCGCTTGGCGGGATGCGACAGCTCCGGCGGCGTCTCCCTCACAAAATCCGCCGCGACCCGAACGGTCACTCCATCGCCGGCCGGCTCGAATTTCAGTTCCTGGATCCATGCGGATTCCAGCCGTTTGCCGTCCTGAACAAATGTCACGAGCTGGAGGTTGTTTTCGGATTGCCGCCGGCCGTGCTTTTCGGCGGCCAATGCGAGTTCGCCGTCGGGATACCAGAGCGCGAGCGTTGGATCACCGGAATATTCCTTGAATGGCGCGCTCGCATGCCGGACCGGGGCGAGAAATGTGGGATCCACAAGCCAGCCGTTCTCTTGCTCCATCGGCCTCAGCCCGGCAGACCCCTCCGCAGGCAACCGCGCCGTCGCGACTTTTCCGATAAAAAGGGACACGTAGCGGGCAAGCGGCTCGTCCCAAGAGAAGTGTCCGTTTCCAGGCTCCACCAACTCGCCCATGAGGGCGTTGTGTCCAATCGCGCGGAATGCCAGGAGCGACCCCCTCACCCACCGCCAATGGTAGTCTGCGGAACGCCCCGAAAGCCCCCACGATTCATACTGCCCGGAGATGTCGAGCACGGGAACCCCGTTCAGGCATGCAGTGCCGTCCTTCGGAGATTTCTGTGTGCCGGGCGGCGGGGAAATCGGAGCCGCCTTCAACCCGATCACCGCGATGCAACGCTCAGGATGGGCGTAGGCAAAGTTCCATGCGGGAATCGCTCCCCCGCTATGGCCGATCATCAGCAACGGGGCGGATGCGAGCTCGTCGTAGCCAGAAACTGCGGCGAGCGCGCCTAGAGTCTCCTGTAGTTTCGCATCCGAGGCTCCGCCAGTTCCAAAATCTCCCCCGATCACGTTCGGTTTGGTCAAAATCATCGCCAGGCCCGCACCTGCCGCAGCGGCCCGGACCTGAGGGTCCTCGAGCGCGAGTTTTTCGAGGATCACCTGCTGGCCGAAGATCACGCCACGAACACGTTCGCAATCCGGAGGGATCCAGAGGAATACGCGTCCGCCCTTGTCAGCAGGAATAGAGAACTGCCACTCGGCCCCGGAGCCACGGATGCTGAGCAAGCTCACCAACGCAAGCACCCCCGCCCATCGCATGGCCCGGAACATCGCGGCTAGTTCACCGTGACATGAATATCCGCCACCGAACCGGTGAACGGGCGGGCAATTTCCTTGCCCGCACCACCACCGACTCCGCCGAGTTGCAGGGCCGCAGCCTTCGGCTCTGCAAAGATCGGTCCTTTCGGCGCGGTCTGCGCCGTCGCCTCATCAACAGTCAACATGATGGCATCGGACTTGATCGAAACCTTCAGCAGTTGCCACACCCCCGGCTTCGCCGGCGCCACCGCCATCGTGAAAACCTTCGGATCTGTCGTCCAAACGGCCAGCGTGTATTTCGACGACTTGAAGTTGTACCGGATCTCCCACTGCGTCCCATACCGCAGGACGGCTCCGTCGGTGGTCGCCGACGCCGACGCCTTGACCGCCATCGTGAGTTCCAACCCCGCAGTCACAATCGGAAACGGCTTGGTCGTTTTAAATGCATTTTGTTGAGTGCCGGAAAACTCAATCGACTTTTCATCGGAACCGACATCCGGCTTACCCCCAATCGTCACCCCGCTCGCATCCGGAAGCAAAAATTCAAATGCTCCCTTCTGGTCCGGAATGACCAATCGGTTCTCGGTCAGAGTAGCATTTTGAGTCAACCAGACAGAAGTCTCCTCGGCAGTCGCCGAGACGACGAAAAAACCGAGCGAGAGGGCGAGAATTAAAGGAGATGATTTCATAAGAGTAATTTTTGAGGGTGGAGAGCAAAGTATTGCATTCAAGGAAAAATGCAATAAATAAACAACTGAACAGCATTTTTTTGCTCTTTTTTACACTTTTTAGCACGACTTCTCTGATCACCGGTGACATGACAAATCCGCACCCGATCGTTGCAATATGTTGCTTTCTTGGTTGACCGACTTGGTTGTTTCTTATTAGTCATAAGTTATGAACAAGATTTTTGTGAGCAAACCGAAGGCAGCCGAGGGGAACCGATGAGCACCAAGCGCCGCACGAATCTGAGGGAGATCGGTCAGAAGCTCGGCCTTTCGGCCAGCACGGTATCGCGGGCGCTCCGCGAACTGCCCGGCATCCATCCGGAAACGCGCCAGCAGGTCTTTGAGACCGCGCAGCGGATGGGCTATCGTGGAGGCGAGCTACTGAACAGCAAGCGGTTCAGCAATATTTTGACGCTTTCTCAGGGGATTAACCTTGGGTTGGATCTGGAGTATCTCGCCGGAATGAGCAGCGCAGCGATCGCAATGAACCTTTCCTTGATATCGCACCACTGCCGTTCCGAGGAATGCGCCAACATCCTCAACCCAGAGTTTCAACCCAGAGCCCTCTCAGCAGGGCACGTCGATGGTATCGTGCTGATCCATCGCTGGCCAATTGAAATTGTCACCACATTGCAGAAAATGTTTCCGGTGGTTTCGATCATCCATGACTATCCGGGGACGGAAGTCGATGTGGTTTCGATCGACTACCGGGACGGAATGAACCAGATCGTCAAGCATCTGGTCGCGGGCGGATGCCGCCGTATCGGATTTTTCGGCCTCTGCCATGACATGAGCTGGTCACTCGCGCGGTTCGGAGCCTTTGTCGAGGCAATGCTGATCCACCGCCAGGAGGTGCGCATGCAGGACGTCACCGAGATCACCCTCCCCGAGGCTCTTTCAGAATCCGAGAGCGACTTCCAGTCCGGAGCCGCCATGCTGCGCGCCGCGGAACTGACCCGCGAGGGTGTCGACGCCTGGGTTTGTCCGAGCGAGATGATCGCCCGGTCGCTCTACCACAACCTTTACCACAACGGCTTCAAGGTTCCGGAAAACGTTGCCATCACCGGGTTCCACAAAATTGCCGCCTACGGGCCTGACTTGAGCAGCACACTGACCTCAACCGACATCTCCAACGCCGAGATTGGAAGCGCTGCGCTGCGTCGTCTGGTTTACCGGATCGAGGATCCGCAGGCCACGCGCAGGAACATTCTCCTCCCCTGCACATTCCGCAAGGGAACCACCACGCGGGAGCCCCGATAGAGCGGCAACATTTTCCCCGTCGACTCATGCCGGCGGTCTGCAGTGTCTCTGCCTGAAACCAGCCGTGGTTTTTCTGCGCGGAAGGCGAGTTCAAGTCGTCGCGCGATCATGACTTGACAACCGTCGCTGTTTATTTAACATCATTGACATTTTAATGCGTTAATAAATAAAATGAACACAGGAAGAGCCACAGAGAAGCCCGGGGTGGGATGGATGATCATGAAATGGTTGATTGCGATCGTCGTGGTTGCGGCGGTGGTCACAGCGCTGGGATTGAAAAAGTATTCACAGATCCAGCAGGCGATGGCCGGGCACATGGCGTTCCAGATGCCTCCGGAAACGGTGACGAGCAGCGTCGTGACGGAGCAGAACTGGCCGGCGACGATCACGGCGGTGGGCACAGTCAAGCCGGTTAATGGTCTGGTGCTGAGCGCGGACCTTGCGGGCAACATATCGGCCATCCCGTTCGAGTCGGGCGCCACAGTAAAAAAGGGCGACATCCTCGTGCAGCAGGACATCACGGAGGAGCAGGCCCAGCTGCGTGCGGCTGAGGCGCGGAAGCGCCTTGCGGAGCTCAATCTTCAGCGGTTCAAGGGCCTCCTTGACAAGCGGGTCTCTTCGCAATCGGACTACGACCAGAACGCGGCGGCCTACGTGGAAGCCGACGCGCGTTGCCAGGAGATCAAGGCCGTGATGGAAAAGAAAACCATCCGTGCTCCCTTTGACGGCCTTGCGGGAATCCGCCTGGTGAATGTCGGGCAGTATCTGCAGCCCGGCGAAAAGATCGTGCCTTTGCAGTCGATGAACCCGCTCTATGTGAATTTCAACCTCCCCCAGCAGAACCTTGCATTGGTGAAGCCCGGCATTCCAATCAGCGTGATTCCGTCCGGTGGCGGCAAGGCGGTCGAGGGAACGATTACAGCGGTTGATTCGGTGGTGGACGAATCGACGCGCAACTTTCTAGTGCAGGCGACCGTGACCAATGCGGACAGGGTTCTGCGGCCGGGAATGTTTGTGAGTGTCGAGGTCCTGCCGCCCGGTGAGAAGCCGGTTCTGGCCCTGCCTGCGACAGCAGTGAGCTATGCCCCCTATGGGGATTCCGTCTTCATCCTGGAGAAGCGGAAGGACGAGAAAACCGGCAAGGAGATTCTGGGCGTGCGGCAGCAGACCGTGAAGCTGGGCGAAAGCCGCGGCGATCAGGTCCAGGTGCTTTCGGGGATCAAGGCGGGAGACGAGGTGGCCACGTCTGGAATTTTTAAATTGCGGCCGGATTCCGCCGTCGCCGTGGATAATGCCATCCAGCCCGGCAACAGCCTCGCCCCGGAAACCAAGGACCAATGAAATTCACCGACATTTTCATCAGGCGGCCGGTCCTGGCGCTGGTCGTCAACCTGCTGATCCTCCTCGGCGGGCTTGTTGCGGTGAAGGTCCTGACCGTGCGGCAGTTTCCGAGGAGCGACGTCGCAGTCATCACCGTGACCACCGCCTACATCGGAGCGAATGCGGACCTCGTGCGGGGATATATCACGACACCGCTCGAACGGGTCATCGCAAGCGCGGACGGGATCGACTACATCGATTCGACGAGCGCGCAGGGGCTGAGCACGATCAAGATCCACCTCAAGCTCAACTACGATACGAACGCCGCGCTCACCCAGGTCCAGGCAAAGGTCGCGCAGGTCCGCAACGATCTGCCGCCCGAAGCCGAGGCCCCGGCGATCGAGCTGGCAACGGCTGACAATGAATTCGCCTCGATGTATCTCGGGTTCTACTCGAAGGAACTCGACGAGAACCAGATCACCGACTACCTCACCCGTGTTGTCCAGCCGAAGCTCTCAGCGATCAACGGCGTCCAGCGCGCCGAGATTCTCGGCGACAGGACGTTTGCCATGCGCATCTGGCTCAAGCCGGATAAGATGGCCGCCCTCAACATCTCTCCCACCGACGTGCGCGAGGCCCTGCAGGCCAACAACTATCTCGCCGCGGTCGGGCGCACGAAGGGCTCGATGATCGCGGTCAACCTGGTAGCGAACACAAACCTGAGCACGGCGGAGGAATTCCGCCAGCTCGTGATCAAGCAGGTGGACGGCACGATCGTCCGGCTTGGGGAGGTTGCGGATGTTGTGCTGGGCGCAGCGAGCTACGACCAGGAGGTGCGCTTCAACGGCCAGACGGCAACGTTCATGGGGCTCTGGGTTCTGCCCACTGCGAATGCGCTCGACGTCATCCGGGAGGTGCGTGAGGCACTGCCCGGCATCGAGAAGGCACTGCCCTCGGGGATCCGGATCGGCGTGCCCTACGATTCCACCACCTACATCAACGACGCAATCAACGAGGTGATCAAGACGCTCCTCGAGACGCTTCTGATCGTGGTCATCGTCATCTTCCTCTTCATGGGCTCGCTCCGTGCGGTGCTGGTCCCCGTCACAGCGATCCCGATCTCCCTGATCGGCGCGGTGCTCCTGATGCTGATTTTCGGATTCACAATCAACCTTCTGACCCTGCTTGCGATCGTGCTGGCTGTCGGCCTCGTGGTCGATGATGCGATCGTCGTCGTGGAAAATATCGAGCGTCACATCCAGGAGGGCCGGACCCCGTTCCATGCGGCCATCCTTGGCGCCCGCGAACTGGTTGGACCGATCATTGCGATGACGATCACGCTGGCTGCCGTCTACACGCCGATCGGCATCCAGGGCGGGCTGACCGGCGCGCTCTTCCGCGAGTTCGCGTTCACGCTGGCCGGGGCGGTCTTCATTTCCGGCATCGTGGCGCTGACGCTCTCGCCGATGATGTCATCCCGCATGCTTCGGCCCGGCGACGATCAAAAGGGGTTCGCCGGCATGATCAACCGCCATTTCGAGTGGCTGCGGGGGCGCTACAGCGCGCTGCTTCAGGTCACGCTGGCCAACCGCTGGATTGTCCTCTTCGTGGCTCTGTGCGTCATCCTGCTGATCCCTGTGTTCTGGGTGCTGAGCATGCACGAGTTGGCCCCGAAGGAAGATCAGGGCGTGGTCTTCGGCATTGTTCAAGCGCCTCCCAACGCCACGCTCGACCAGGCCGCTCTCTTCGCTGGCAAGCTCAACTCGATTTTCCAGGCGCAGCCGGAATGCGATGCCACGTTCCAGATCATCAATCCGACGTTCGGGTTTTCCGGAATGGTGACAAAGCCCTGGAGCGGGAGGAACCGGACCACCGAGCAGATCGCCCAGGAGATGTTCCCGCTGACCGCCCAGGTGCCCGGCGTCCGGATCATTCCGACCACCCCGCCCTCGCTTCCCGGCGGCAGCAACTTCGATGTCGAATTCGTCATCGCCTCGACCGCCGAGCCGAAGGAAATCGTCGAGTTTGCGCAGAAGCTCGTCGCGAAAGCCTTTGCCAGCGGGCTCTTCATGTTTGCCGACACCGACCTGAAGTTCGACCAGCCGCAGACCGAAATCATTTTCGACCGCGATAAGGTCGCCGCGCAGGGGCTTGACCTGCGGCGGATCGGCGCCGACCTCTCGACGCTCCTCGGCGGCGACTACGTCAACCGCTTCAGCATCCAGGGGCGCAGCTACAAGGTCATCCCCCAGGTGAAGCGCAGCGAGCGCCTCACGACCGATCAGCTCAACAACCTTTACGTGCGCGCGACCGATGGCAAGCTCGTCAAGCTCTCGACGTTTGCCTCGATGAAGACGTCGACCGAACCCCGTGAAATCAAGCGCTTCCAGCAGCTGAACTCTGCGACGATCCAGGGCGCGATCCCACCAGGGGTCCCGCTTGATGCCGCGCTGAAGGTCCTGGAGACCGAGGCGGCAAAAATCCTGCCCGCAGGGTTCACGATCGAGTATGCCGGCCAGTCCCGGCAGCTCCGCAAGGAAGGGAACAAACTCGTCATCACCCTCATCCTCTCGTCGATTCTGATTTTCCTGGTCCTTGCGGCCCAGTTCGAAAGCTTCCGCGATCCGTTCATCATTCTCTTTGGCTCGGTCCCGCTCGCGCTTTCCGGCGCGCTGCTCTTCACATTCCTCGGGGCAACCACGCTCAACATCTACAGCCAGATCGGCCTGGTCACGCTCGTCGGGCTCATCGCAAAGAACGGGATTCTGATCGTTGAGTTTGCCAACGTGCTCCAGCGTTCAGGGCTCGACAAATATGCCGCGGTGACCCGGGCTGGCGCAACGCGCCTCCGCCCGATCCTGATGACGACCGCCGCCACCGTGATGGGCCACTTCCCCCTCGTGATCGCCAGCGGTCCCGGAGCAGGCGCACGGAACAGCATCGGCATCGTGCTGGTTTCCGGAATGATCATCGGCACGGCGTTCACCCTTTTCGTGGTTCCAGCGATCTATACGGTCGTCGCAAAGACCTGGGAGGCCCGCCCGGACGAGGAAAGTGAGCCAGAGGCATCGGCTGCCTCCGCCGCTCTTTGACGACAGAGGAATCCTCCTCTATTCTTCTTCCGTGATCCGGCGGCTCTCCCCCATCCTTTCCCTCCTGTTTCTGGCCTTCGGCCTTGTCTTGCTTCTACTTCATTGGCGCAAGCCCGGTGCGGAGGAACCTGGTCCGAGGTCGGTGGCCGACCGCATCGGTGAATTCGGAGATAAGGCGGATGCTGCACTGACACCCGCCTTCGAGGCAGCTGGCGTGCCCTACCCGCCGCACGTCCTGCGCCTGATCGCCTTCAAAGCCGAGCGCCGCCTGGAGCTTTACGCAGGCAGCGGATCGGACGGGCTCAAATTCATCAAAGCCTATCCGATCCTCGGAGCGAGCGGCCTGCCGGGACCGAAGCTTGCGGAGGGTGACAGGCAAGTGCCGGAGGGCACCTACCCGATCGCCCTGCTCAACCCGAACAGCAGCTATCACCTTTCTCTACGGGTCGGATACCCGAATGCCGATGACCTGCGCAGGGCTGCAGCCGACGGGCGCGATCCGTCGGCCCTTGGCGGAGACATCATGATCCACGGAGGATCTGCCTCGATCGGATGCCTCGCCATCGGCGACACCGCCATTGAAGAGGTGTTCGTTCTGGCCGCGCGCACGGGACTGGAAAATATCAACCTGCTGATCGCCCCGTGCGACTTCCGCAGCGGCGCATCTGTCACGGTTCCGCCCACGGCGCCGGACTGGACAGCCTCGCTGCATGAGGACCTCCGGCGGAGCCTGATGGCGCTACCGGATCCCGGGGCACGCCGGAATTTTCCGCCCAGGTAATGTTCCAGCGAGCGCGATCGTTCCGCCTGGGCCCGGGGACCGCTTGCGGGCTGGGATGCATTGCCCTGCTCGTCCTCTCGGGCTGCCAAACTTATCCCGTCGGCCGCGATGCAAAGGCGGAGATCAGGGCCGCCCTGTCCGCCTACAAGCATGCAGTGAATGCCAGATCCTACGACGCGCTAAGCCCGCTTCTCGCAAAATCGCTCAGCATTGATGGATTGCCGGACGACATCTCGCGCGCCGGCCTCGCCGCGGGAATGAAGTGGCTTCCCTTCAAAATTGTCGAAGTCCGGATCCTCGCGATCTCGGGATCGACGGATGGATATGAGGCCCGGACCGCTCTTTGCATGGATACCTCTTACCTTCCCCTCCGGGTGGGGTTCAACAGCGCGTTCAAAATCCGGAGTATCGGCGCACTCTCCCCGGAGAAACCGAAGGAGACTAATGCCTCGGCCCCGTTTGCGAGCAGGTTTGCAGTGAGCGGAGGGCTTCCATTCGTCCAGGCCCGCGTGGATGGCCGCCAGGGCTGGTTTCTTCTCGACACCGGCAGCTCCGGGCTGCTGCTCAACCAAAAGTATTTCCGGAAGCCGGACGGACCTGCGATGCCTGCAATCTCGGCGGGTGTGAATGGACTCGCGCCAGGCCGGGGATCGCACCCGGTCCGCCTTCTCACCTGGGGCAGCCTCTCCGCCTCCAACATTTCCGGAAAACTCCACGACTTCTCGGTGATGGAGCAGCCACCCATCACCCCGCTCCTCGGGGCCATCAGCCACAGTGAGCTCCGCAATTCCTCCGTCGTCTTCGACTGGAAAGCCAAGTCTATTCAAGTTTTTCCCACGCGGTCCGACGGATCCAGAAAGCCGGTTGCTGGAGAGCCGCAGCCTGCGCTCACGATGCCATTCACCTACTACATGCACATGCCGGTCATCAGAGCACGCATTGGTGAGAGGGATTTCGATGTGCTCTTTGACAGTGGAGCGCAGTTGAACCTTCTCCCAGATACCTCGGGTATCGAATCCCACTTCCGGCAAACCAGTGTTCTCAGCGGATTCAGCAGCGGTGGCTCGCCATCGGACGCCCGCTCGCCGCTCGGCACGGTCGACCGGATCACGATCGGCCAGGCGGAGTTCCTCGACCTCCCTTTTGCCGTTTACCAGATCCCCTACCTCCAGGGAAAAGGCATGCTCGGAACGCCACTGCTCCAGCAAGGTCGCGTCGAGCTGAATTTCCGGGCCAGACGGATTTCAATCTGGCCCCGGGATTGATCCGCCCGCGCTTCCTGCAGGTACAATCTCGGCCGGACACAATTAGGATGAGTGCGCACGAAAAGCGCACCCATTCCTGAAAACCAAGAGAGGCGCACGGACGCGCTCCCGCCCAAAGCGACCAGCGGGAGATGGCGGAAGGGATTCTGAAATCCGGCGAACCGACGCTGCAGCGGCTCACCAACCTGCTCGAGTGGGCGATGTGCCAGTCTGACCGGAATCGGTTCCGAATAAACTTTCGCCGGCCCCTCAAGTTTGCTACTTCTGATTACTTGAGAGAAACGTTGGCAAACCTCCCCACCCCATGTCAGTCATGCCATCAACTTCCCAGACCGATCCGCGGACCAGCCCCGAACGGATAGCGGAGCAGGTCCGCCAAATTGCCGGGTGGCAGGACATGCGCCGGATCCTCGACGCCATTCCGGACATCCTGGTTGCGGTCAATTCCACAAGGCAGATTGTCTTCGCCAACAGGGCCGCGCTGGATTTTTTCAAAGCCGGTGACGGAACCGCGCTCTGGGGACAGCGCCCTGGCGAGGCGGCGGGTTGCGTTCACCGAGCGGAGGCGCCGGGCGGATGCGGGGATGCTGAGGCTTGCAAGGTATGCGGGGTATTCCGAGCCGCCGCCATCGGACTTGGAGGGACCTCCGCGGTTGAGGAATGCCGCATGCGGGTTGAGCGGAGCAACGCATTCGACCTCCGGGTCTGGGCAAGACCGTTCCAGTGCGCTGGTGAACATTACACCTTTCTCTCCATCCGCGACATCAGCGATGAAAAGCGACGGCTCGCGCTTGAGAAGATTTTCTTCCATGACCTTCTAAACACGGCTGCTGGGATCAGGTCCGTCGGTGAGGTCATGGGCTTCAGCCCCCCGGAACAGCAGGCCGAACTGCACGGGATCATCGTTTCCCTCTCCGACCAACTGGTCGATGAGATCAGCGCGCAGCGGGAGCTTCTGGCGGCAGAACGTGGGGAAATCGATGTTGAATCCCGTCCGATGAACAGCCGCCGAGCTGTCGATCGTATCCTCTCCTTTTACTCGAGGCATCCCGCCTGCGAGAGCAAGCGGTTATCAGCGGCGGATGACTGCACGGACGTGCTGTTCACCTCGGACCCGGTGCTTCTGAGCCGCGTCCTTGGCAACCTTGTGAAAAACGGTCTGGAGGCCAGTCCGTCCGGCTGCCAGGTCACGATCGGCTGCCGGCTCGCTGACGACCGCCAGCTGGAGTTCTCCGTCCACAACGAGGGGGTCATCCCCCGCTCTGCGCAGCTCCAGATTTTCAACCGTTCGTTCAGCACGAAAGGCAAGGGTCGCGGGCTCGGCACTTACAGCGTCAAGCTCCTTACGGAGCAGTTTCTCCGCGGCTCTGTCCACTTTGTTTCAAACGCAAGCGACGGCACCACATTTCTCGTGAGGATTCCCCTTTCGCTTGGATGTGCATCAAGCGCCGACTCTCCGCCAGGCGACGAAAGACCCGTTCGCGCATTGGAGATATGAACCCTGCGCACCCGACTCCGGGCCTCTGTCCGAGTCACCCGCATGCGTTTCGTTGGGCGGGCCTCGGGCTCGTGCTCCTTGCGACTCTGCCTGCACTTATCCATGCGGATGTCCGGCTTCCCGCTCTTTTTTCCGACCACATGGTTGTGCAGCATGGCAAACCGCTCCGCGTCTGGGGCTGGGCCGATCCCGGAGAAGTGGTCACTGTCGGGCTGGGAGGACAAAACGGCTCTACCTCTACGGGCAGCGACGGAAAATGGACAATCATTCTGCCTCCGCAGCCCCCGGGTGGTCCGCTGACGATGACAGTTCGCGGCCATAACCGCTTGGAGGTCAGAGATATTCTGGCCGGCGATGTTTGGATTTGCTGCGGCCAATCGAACATGGAGATGCCGGTCGGGAACCTCTACCGCCCGAAACCATACCCCGGCGTGCTGAATTTCCAGGAGGAAATCGCGCGGGCCTCCCACCCGAAAATCCGGCTGTTCCTTCCGGACCACCAAACATCCCTCAACCCGAAGGACGACCTGCCTGGAAAGGGCTGGCAAATCTGCACACCCGAATCCGCTGCGAGATTTTCCGCAGTCGGATACTTTTTCGCGCGGCACCTCCATGCCTCGCTGGAAATCCCCATCGGCATGATCCAAGCCGCCAAAAGTTCGACCTCCGCCGAAGCCTGGACGAGCCTCGAAGGACTGCGGACCATACCCGAATGGACGGCCCGGCTCGACAAACGAAAGCCCTCAGCAACCGCAGCGCAGCAGGCTACCGCTCCCAGTGGCACGCCGGATCCGAACAACCCGCCTCCTCCTCCCAGCGTTGAGGTTCCGTTCGGTGAGCCGGCCGGTCTCTTCAACGGCATGATCGCCCCTGCAACGCCCTTCGCGATCCGTGGGGCAATCTTTTATCAGGGGGAGAACAACGCCAAGGATCCCAGCGGCTACAGCGTCCTTTTTCCTACACTGATCAGGAGTTGGCGGAAAGCCTGGGGCCTGGGCGATTTCCCGTTTCTCTTTGTCCAACTTGCAGCTTACGGTCCCAAGGCCCGGCAGCCGCGCGAGGATGGTGGCTGGGCGGCCCAGCGCGAAGCGCAGACCGCCGCGCTCAAAGAACCGAATACCGGTATGGCTGTGGCCATCGACATCGGCTCGCCCAACCTGATCCACCCCCCGAACAAGCAGGAAGTCGGACGGCGGCTCGGTTTGCTTGCCGAATTAATCGCCTATGGAAAATCCGTCGAGGCTCATGGTCCCTCGTTCCACTCGATGCAGGCGGAGAACGGATCCCTGAGGATCCGATTCAACCACACCGCCGGCGGTCTCGTCGCCAAACCCCTCACCAGGGACACGCCCCCCTCCCCGCCCGTCAGGCCAACCGGTTTTGCCATCGCTGGCGCGGACGGCGTGTACCATCTAGCCGATGCACAACTGGACGGAGACGAGGTCGTGCTCAGCTCGCCGGATGTGCCGAAACCGGTTGCAGCCCGCTACGCTTGGGCAGGCAACCCGTATTGCAATCTTTACAACAAGGCCGATCTGCCAGCGGAGCCGTTCCGCGCCGAACCCTGGTAAACCGGCTCTAGTTTTCCAGACAAACCACCGAGGCGATCGGATCGGGAGCCTTGCCCGGCAGTGTGAGCGTCAGCTTGTCCCCATCCTGCGAGAACTCGAGCGCCTTGTTGCGGTCGGCGAGCAGGTAGGCCTTGGTGACCTTGGTCTTCACGCCGGCCAGTTCAAACTTTCCCTCCGGCCATTTGAAGAGGTGGATATACGTTTTACCGGGCTTCGTCGTGCAGCGCCAATCGGCAGGCTTCGCAACAAACTTCGGCTTTCCTTTGGCGTCTTTCTCGGTTGCGCTGAACTCGCCGTATTCATTACCGAACGCCGTCCGCCCGCATCCATAGATCGCCTCGCTGTTCACCTTCATCCATTTCCCGACTCCGCGGAGGCTTTCCTGGCTGGGCAGTGGAATGACGCCCTCTGCGGTCGGGCCGACATTGAGCAGGTAGTTTCCGCCCTTGCTGACAATGTCCACGAGGTTGAAAACAAGCTGTCCGGATGTCTTCCAATCGTTGTCGTCCTTCTTGAACCCCCAGGTGTGGTTGAGGGTCGCCGGCGTCTCCCAGTCGCCGTCGCGCGGAAGTTCTGGAATGCGATTGTCCCCGGTCGAATCATAATCGTTGTGACTCCCCTGCCCGATCCGGCCGCTCACCAGGCAGTCCGGCTGCAACTCGTGCACCAGCTTTTCAAATTTGGCCGCCCGCTCGGAGGTCATGTTCTTCGGGACATCAAACCAAATCAGCCCCAGCGGGCCGTAATTGGTCAAAATCTCGCGCACCTGGGGCAGTGACTTCGTCTCCAGGTATTGATCAAAATCCTTGTTCGCGTCGGGACCGAAATCCCATTCGTTGCCCATGCCGTTCGGCTCATGCCAGTCGAGTGACTGGGAATAATAAAAGCTGAACTTAATCCCGCGCTTCGCACAGGCGGCAGCCAGTTCCTTCATCGGATCCCGCTTCCATGGCGTGGCATCCACGATGTCATACTTGCTGACCTTGCTGTCGTACATCGCAAACCCGTCGTGGTGCTTCGAAGTGATCGTCAGATACTTCATCCCCGCGTCCTGCGCGAGCTGCGCCCACGCCTCGGCATCGAATTTTGTCGGGTTGAACTGCTCCGCAAACTTGGCGTAATCCGTCACCGGGATTTTTGCACGGTTCATGATCCACTCGCCGATGCCGCCGATTTTTTCGCCCTTCCATTCACCGGCCGGCACGGCATAGAGCCCCCAATGGATGAACATGCCGAAGCGTCCGTCCCGCCACCAGGCGATGCGGGCATCGCGCGCGTCGCGCTCGGCCTGGGTTTCCACGGGAGTCGGCGCGGTTGCTGGTGCCGGGGCGTTTGTCTGTGCGGCGGCAGGAAGAAGAGTCGCTGCGAGGGTTAGCGCGACGGCGGAGAAGAGGGGGTTGAGGGGTATCATCAGGACGGGGATAGTAGGGAAAGAGCGGGAAAAGGAAAGCTGCGTCTGCGTCAATTTGCGCGGGGGCGGCAAACCTCAATTTCCAGTTCTCCGGTCTCAAGACCAGCAGCATCCGCGCGGAGCTTCATCGCCCCGCCGGATCCATCCGGCTGAAGAATTGCGAGCGCCCGGCCGCGATATGTGGTCCGGACGGGACCACGATAACTTTCCGGCCGGTTCGGCGAACCGCTTCCGACAGCGGCCAACGCGCCGGAGCCGCTCACAGAAAACTGCACGGGAATTTCGGCATCCGGCAGAAGATTTCCTTCCGCGTCGGTGATTTCAACGCCGACATAAACCAGGTCCTGAGCGGTGGCGGACGATGAGGCTGGTTCTGCAACAAGGCGGATGCGCAGGGCATCACCGACGGTGCGGAGGACCTTCTCAGCAACAGGCTTTCCTTGATTTAGGCCGACAGCCTTGAGCTCGCCCGGCGCATAGGGGACTTCAAAGCGGGCGGTCAACTTGTCCTCCGGGGTGATTTTTTTCGTTCCGACCTCAATGCCATTGAGCTCGAGGCGGACGGAATCGCAGCTGGAATAGACCGCCACCTGCATCGGTTTCCCTTCGGCCCCCGGCCACGTCCAGCCCGGCAATTCATCCGGCCACCCCCACTGGCTTCTCTCCTCTTTGCGGCCTGGAGGAAGTGGGCGGTGGACCATCATTTCGATTTTGCTGCGGCCCCAGAGCACATCCCTGTAGAAGGACTGCGGTTTTTTGAATCCGCAGAGGTCGAGGTCACCACAAAACGCATTGAACCACGGCCAGCTCCGCCCGAACCCGCCGGGCTCGTTGTCGAGCCGCGAGTGCCCGCACCCGGCCTCGCCGAGATAGTCCATGCCGGTCCAGACAAAGTCACCGATGACGTAGGGATGCTTCTCAACCAGCCGCCAGTAGTCGGCGATCTCGGCGGGGTAGGATTCCGTGCCGACCATGATCCGCTTCGGAAACTTGAGGTGATCGTCCTCATATTTCGACGGCTCGTAGTTGTAGCCGCCGACGTCGAGGAATGTGAACGCCTTGGCGGTATCCGACCACGGGCGCCCCGGCTGATCCCAGAAGTTGCAGATCCCCTCGGTCACAGGACGGGTCGGATCCAGCCGGCGGACCTCATCGGCAAGATTTCTGGCAATAACATAGCCCTCGGGATCGGCGCGCTGAGGGATCTCGTTTCCGATGCTCCAAAGGATCACGGAGGGATGATTACGGTCACGCAGGATCATCGCCTCGAGATCGCGCTGCCACCAGGCCTTGAAATACTTGCTGTAGTCATCAGGATTTTTGCCCTTTTCCCAGCAGTCGAAGGCCTCATCCATCACCAGCAGACCAAGCCGGTCGCAGGCGTCGAGAAACGCTGCAGAAGGCGGATTGTGGCTGGTGCGAACCGCATTGTAGCCGAGAGATTTCATCAGCGCGACCTTGCGCTCCTCGACCTCGCGGTAGGCAGCAGCGCCGAGCGGGCCGTTGTCGTGGTGCAGGCAGGCCCCGCGCAACTCAACCGTCTTGCCGTTCAGCGTGAACCCGCGCTCAACGCTGAACGCAATATCCCGGATGCCAAACGGCGTGCTGCTGCTGTCGAGCACCTTGTTCCCGTCGAGAAGGCTGACCTCCGCACGGTAGAGGCTCGGTGACTCCGGAGACCAGAGCGCCGGGGAGGATACGTCGAGCTGGACAGGGACCTCCACGCGACCACCGGCTTCAACCTGCGCCGGAGCCGCTGTGGACTTTAACTCGCGTCCGTCCGGACCGAGCAATCGCACTTGGACTTTGATTTTTCTTCCTGCAGTGCCGGCATTCGCAACCGCCGTCACCACCCGCACGGTGGCAGATGCTTTTGCAATCGCGGGAGTGGTGACAACCACGCCCCACTGCGCGATGTGGAGGGGATCGGTCATCACAAGCTCGACGTGCCGGTAAATTCCGGATCCGGAATACCAGCGGCTCGTCCGCCCGATGTTCCGCACACGAACGGCCAGGATGTTTTCTTCGCCGGCAGGCTTCAAGAAAGGCGTCAGGTCGTAGGAAAACGCGGTGTAGCCGTACGGATGGTTGCCGAGGTGGTGGCCGTTCAGCCAGACATCCGAATCCATATAAATACCATCAAAGACGATGGTGGTCCGCTTGCCATCCGAACCGGGATCCAGCTTGAAGCGTTTCCGATACCACCCGGTTCCGCCCAGCGTATGACCGGTTGCCGGACCGCCCGCGCTCTCCGGTGAAAACGGTCCAACCGTCTTGAAGGAGTCCCGAACGGCCTTGATGCCTCCGGTGCCGGTGCAGTTGTAGGCGCGGACGGCAATCACATTCTCGCCGTCCCTCACGAGCGCTGCCGGCACGCGGTAGGAGCGTTGCTGGGTCCACGGCGCGATGGAGGGATCAAAATCCGGCGGCATGCCACCGATAGCTCCGATTTTTTTCCCGTTGAAAAACGTTTCATCGGCATCATCCACCACACCGAGATCCAGCACAAAATCCTTACCGCGGAGATTGTCCGGCACCACCACCTTCGACCGGTACCATCCGAAGCATGCCCCACCTGCACCATCGGGGCTTTCAAAAACAAATGGCAGGGTCACCTGCTTCCATTTGCTGTCATCAAATTCGGGAGCTGACCACGAAGGGTCGTCACCCTGGCCGAACAACCAACCGTCCACTGGCGCTTGAAACGATGGCTCCTGCCGCGCGGGCGGAGGTGCGTCCTCGATGCTCCAGTCGTGCGGGACATTGAGGTTACGCCATCCCGAGTCGTCAAATGCCGGCAGCTCTGCACCAGGCGCCTCTCCGCGGAAAAATTGCCAACCGACGTCAAACGGACGGTTGCGCACCGGCCTTCCGTCCTGCCCGGCCGCAACGGAGCAGGCATTTGCAGCGCACAGAACCAAAAGGAGCAGCCGCTTCCGGAGGCCGGCAGAGGAGCACCGGTTCAACGACGCACGCAGGAGCAGGAGCTTGTTGTAAGGGGATGGCATCAGCATGGAAGAAGACATTACGAAATATAGCGGAACACTTGAGGAATGTTGCACTGCGGAGGTGTCGGTGTCATGTCGCATAAACGGGCCACACCATCACTCGTCGGCCGGGGCCGTGTTTCCGCCAAGGATGCGAAAAGCATCGATGGCGACAGGATCCGGGCCTGCGCTCACAACCCTGATGGTATGCCGGCCTGAAGCCAGTCCGCGGGCGGAAAATACGGTGATCTGCGACATTGCGGGAAAATTGATGGTGCCCAGGCTGAGCTTATTCCGGTGCGTTCCATCAATCCAAACATCCAGCGCACCCATGGCGGCTGCCTTGGGCGCGAGCAGGTCAATGCCGGTGCCCTCAAATGCCAATTCAGCGGCAGCCCCGGCTTCAGCAGCCCTGCGGATGCCGGAATGAAAATCGTTCTCCTTTCGGGCCGTCACCGGCTCCCAGCCCCCGGTGTAGCGGACGGCAGGATCACCGTCGTCGATCATCTTTGCGTCCGGGATCGCCTGCATCCTGAGCACCAGGGGAATGGCCCATGCCTTGTAAAGCCCGCCCGGCTTGTCTTCAAATTGGCATCCGGAGGTGAACATCCAGACCCTCACATCTCCGCCCTCGCTCTCCTGGAACTTTGAGCAGATGGCCGGGCCATACATATTGCTGCCAGGGGCCAGAAATCGATCGCTCAGCGAATTGACGTGGGTCCAAGGTCCCCACGGATGAGGTTCCTGATAAAATTCGCAGACCATTTCCGACGGGCTATACCATTTCTTCAGGAGAACCGGGTTATACCATGCGACCAAAAGATACGTCTTGAGCGCCGGGATGTAGCAGGGAGCGGTCTGGCCGCATTTCGATTTCATCTCAAGAACCGGTTTGGCCGCCTCGATTTGAGGGGACCAGGATTTATCCTCCAAACCATTCCCTCCGACGAAGTAGGACCAGTCCGCAGCCCTCAATGCCGGAAGCTTGCCGCGCGGGACCCTGCCGAGGATATAGTTGTCACCGTCGTTCCAGAAGCCGTTGGTCGAAATTGCATAGACATATTCGTCCGCCTGATCCCGGGTGACGTTCCCGCCGTTTTTTCCGTAGTGAAAGAAGAACGGCGCCCCGAACCGCGGCCCGGGCCACATCGGATGCTCGTAGTTTTCCTTCGCCGTTGGCGTCCAGGTCACCCCCTTGCCGTGGACTTGATCAGGCTGGAGTTGAAGGCCGTCTGCCGCATTTCGGGATCGCCGCTCTCCTTGCCATAGACGTTGCGTGAGACAAACGCGTAGAAGACAGAGTCGATGCACTCCTGCCCGCAGGCCTTCCACGTGGCGTTGTCGCCCTCCTTCTGGTTGGCCTTTCCGTATTCGTCCATCGGGTTCACGAGCGAACCAGCGAGCGCAGGGATGCTGGTGCCGGATAGTTTGTGGAAGGCCAGATTCCGCTGGGCGGTTCCGAACCCTCTCCCGTCGCAGTTGAACGTGTAGAGCTCGCCGTCATCCGCCCAAAACGGATCCCACGAATCCCCGTTCGAATCGTCCCATTTGTGAATGCCGGCCAGATCCGGAAAAACTTCCGTGATCGGAGCACCGGCCCGGCCGGCAGGACCTTCGGGATGCTGAGCGTGGACAACCGTAAGAAACGTGAGAACGGCAGCCAGCAGAAAGTGGAAGAACGTTCTCATGCGATTTTGAGGAATATGAGGGGGATTCTATCTTAAACTGTTCACTACTTCCGGGAGTCAGGGCGTTCCGCCTCAGGATGTCAATCTGCGGGCCGAAGCAGGAACGCGAACTTGTAGGCGATACCGGTTTTGAGCCGGTATTTTTCGAGCTGGCGCTCCCCCCATCCATTCACTCCGCCCAGTCCCATCTGTGCATGGTCGAGGGTCAGGGTAAGAAATTCACGCGGTTTCAGCAGATGCGGATGGGTGGCATCCTCGAGATCCGCTGCGGTCCATGGCCAGAGGTTCATGCCAAACGGCTCCCCGATGGCCCCGATGAAGATCCCTTTTCCGTTTGCATTCGTGATTCGCGCGAAGCGCACATCCGATCGGTGGCCGGTTTCCTGCGGAGGTTGGTAACTGTGGTTCCACTCAAGCGCATTGGCCCGGTAGAGGCCCAAACGTCCTGTTGCCCTGCGATCCGGATACGTCTCCCCCGGTCCCAGCCCATACCACTCGACAAGCTTCAATCCCGGCAGAATACCCGCCTGAACCCCGACACGGGCGATCTCGTTTGCCAGAGCTGGTCCGGCAGGCATGGGCAATACCGAGCCGTTTACAAGAATGTTTCCCGAGTGATCGACGGTATAAACGACCTCGGCGTGGCTACCCGCGACCGGGATGGCGATCTTTGCCGCGACCCTCACCGGACCTCCGGGCAATCGGGAGAACGACACTTCCGTCGCGCGGGCATCATCGCCGGCGGTGCGCCACGGTTTCATAATGGCGGGCATTTTCCACCCGCGGTCATTGGTTACGGGTGGACGCCAGACGGTCAGGCGAAAAGGTCTCACGAGGAGTTCGGTGCCATTGTAGCTCAGCTGCTCGATCATGCCAGAGTCCCTGCCGATTGTTGCGGAAAACGCCGGGGCGCTCAGGACGATTGCATCCGCAGTTTCCCTGACGCTTACCGGACCGCTTTTAGGGGGGCTTTCCGGGAGAAGTGGCTTTTCATCCATGGGAAGCTGATCCCATGCCACAACAAATCCGGCGGGCGCCCAGGAGGTTGCCTTTGCAAGTGAGAACCAGACGGTCAGAGATCTGTCGCGAGGAGGGCCCTCAGGCGGCTTGATCGTCGTCTCCACCGAACTTCCGGGCGCACAAGCTATCGATGGGAGCTGACCGGAGGCAACAGGCACTCCGCCTTCGCTCCACTCCCAACTTGCAACAAAGTTTGAAAGATCAAGATCGAAACTGCGGTTTTCTATGCGCACGCGCCCCTTGCTGAGATCCACCGGAAAAACGCGGATGGGACGGTTCACCTTGGCGACTTCGTCGTATTGCGGCTTCAGCTTCCGGTCGGAGCCAAGCAGTCCGTTGAGGACAAATGTTCCATCGTTTGGCCTGTCTCCAAAGTCGCCGCCAACGGCATAAAATCCGGGGCGCACACTAGGGTTCCGCAGCGAGAGCAGGGGGACGTTTTTCTCCGACGATACGGCAGCGGCCAGCCCCTTGTCGGCCCAATCCCACATGAAACCCCCGATGAGCATTGGATGGGCATCGATCACATCCCAATAGTCCTGAAAATTCCCGAGGTTGTTGCCGCCGCCCCACTCATATTCGTTCATCAGAAACGGCTTCCCCGATGGATACGCCCCGTGCTGCCGCAGAACAGCGGTCTGGTTCTGCTCGCCTTTCCTCACCGCCTTGTTGTTGACGTGATCCTCAAGCCAATGCGGGGTCGGATACGTCTGGCTGTCCACGTCGCAGGGGGCATTCATGTCGGCGTATTGGATCGGACGCTTTTCAAAATCCAGCCGCCTCGCTTCGGCGGCCATCGATTCAAATGCGCTGCCGTAGCCGGCCTCGTTGCCCAGCGACCACATCACAACGCCCGGGTGGCTGCGGTCGCGGATCACCATCCGCCGCATCCGGTCGATCGAAGCCGGCGCCCACTCTGGCCGATCACCGGGCAGAACGCACTTGTGGTAGGAGAGACCGTGGGATTCCACATTCGCCTCGGCTAGAACCATAAGCCCGAGCTCGTCGCACAGTTCGACAAATCTCGGATCATTCGGGTAGTGGGCAGTGCGGACGGCGTTCAAATTGGCCCGCTTCATCAGTCGGATGTCTTCGCGCATCGTCGCCTCATCCACGATATAGCCGGTCAGGGCATTCCAGTCGTGGCGGTTGACACCCCGGATTTTTACCGGCTTCCCGTTGAGCATAAATTGCCTGTCCTTGAGTGCTATCTTACGGAAGCCAATCCGCAAAGCGACAGCCTCGACCGGAATGCCATCGCGGAGCAACTCGACGACGGCGGTATAGAGCGCTGGACTATCGATAGTCCATTTGGCAGGGGATTTGATCGTCGCCGGGGAGGAAACGAGTTCGATTTCTTTCCCGGATGCGAGTGGATTCGCGACGCCGGCATCAAGACGAAAGCCATCGACGACGTTTCCTTCCGGATCCCGCAGGGTGAGCCTTGCGGAGAGCCCTGCGGCAGGCTTGTCGCCATCGTTGCGAATCTGACACCGCAGCCGCACGGCGGCATCGGTACAATCCGCATCCAACTCGGTTTCGACCGCAACATCCCAGAGGTGCACGGCCGGCCGGCTGAAAAGGTAGACGTCACGAAAAATTCCGCTCAACCTCCAGATGTCCTGATCCTCCAAGTAGCTCCCATCGGAGTGCCGCAGCACCTGCAATGCCACGAGGTTGCGACCGGGACGCACTGCATGGGTGATGTCGAACTCAGCAGCCAGTCGCGAATCCTCGCTGTATCCGACCGGCTTGCCATTCACCCAGGCAGTCAGGCAGGAACCGGCCGCCCCCACATGAAGATAGACACGCTGCCCGCTCCATTCCGCAGGAACGTCAACCCACCGGCGGTAGGAGCTCGCCGGGTTCCGATCCTTGTAAAAGGTCCAGTCCTTTGGCGGATCGCCCATCACACGGGGCGGATCGACAAAAAATGGATATTTAGAGTTGGTGTAAAGCGGCGTTCCGTAACCGAACAACTCGACGCAGCCAGGCACAGGAATTGTCGCCCAATCGCGATCGTCGAATTTGGGCTCCTGAAACCCTTCCGGCCTCCCGTCAGGATGGTTAGCCCAGTGGAACCGCCAGTCGCCGCTGACGCGCCTCAACCACGGCGATCCGGGAAGCGAACCCGGGGTCTTTGCCGCGGAGGTCGCGTCAGGATGCGGCCAGGTTGCCGAGCGGGCCGGCAACTTGTTCACGCCGAACACCAGCGGATCCTGCCAGGCATCCGCCGGGATCCGCACAGCCTCGACCGCCGGAAGATTTGCGGACGCTGCAAACAAGAACAGAAGGCACAAACGAATGTGAAAGATTTTCCTCATAGAAAGGCGGGCTATCTCGCAAGATCCACTTTGAAAACCACCCCGTGTTCCGACGGCAGCTCCGGGGGCGGCTGAACAACAAGCCCCTCAGCGGTCTGGCGCCATTTCAGTGGAGCGGGGCTTCCAAGCAGGGAGACATTCAAAATCTTTTCGCCGGCAAGTGACTTGATCAGAAGGCTGCCGGTTGGTGGTGCGAGCGTGATCGCATAGACGACATTTCCATTTGTCGTAAACCGAACGTCCTCCGGGACGTAGGTGGGCAGAATGCGCGGCTTGTTTTCCTCCTTGAACTCGGCGCGCGTCTTCATGCGGTTCGGTCCCTCTCCGCAAACTTTCCAAGGCCTTGAACCGTAGATAGCTTCCCCGTTCAAATCAAGCCAACGGCCGACCTCGAGCAACGTCTTTTCCTGATCGCCGCCGAGCGTCCCATCCGGCTTTTGCACAACGTTCAGCAGGAGGTTCCCATTGCGGCAGACCGTCTCGACGAGCATGGAAACGACCTGTGCGGCCGTCATATATTTACCGTTTTCGATGTAATGCCAGTCGCCCATGCTCTCCTCAAGTTGCCACGGGTCCTCCATGATTCCAGGGCTGTAGTCCCGCTCGATGGCCAGCGTCAACGCCTTGCGCCGGTCGGGAGGCATTTCCTTCAGCGTGATAATCCCGTCGTCGCTTCCCACATGCCATTTTCGCTGCTGGTTAAAGTAATGGGCGGCAATCAGCATGCCGACACGATCGTCCAATACCTCCGGGTCGATCCCATCCTCAAACTTTACCCACTGGCGCCACATCTTTTGCGGGGTGGCGAGATCGAACTCCAAAATGTCCGGCCTGTAGTTGTCGATGAGATCCTTCGTTCGCAGAAACCAGTTTTTTATGAATGCGGGCGTGGGGGCGTCGCCGTTAGGACCTGGCTTGTGCGGAGGCCCATAAAGTCCGGCGGGGTCGTAGCCTTCCCACCACTTGCCCTTGCCGTCGGCCTTGGTCAGCAGCCCGTCATAAGGAACTCCCGCCTTCGGGCCGGTGGAATCGGATCCGCGCGCCGGATCAAACCAACCCCACGTGTTGATGTTGTGGATCGAGACACCGAATCGCAACCCCTCGCGGACCGCCGCGTCTTTCCAGAGCCGGAGGATGTCCCGCTTCGGTCCCATATTGACTGAGTTCCATGGCTGGAATTTTGAATCCCAGTTGTCGAAATTATCATGATGGGAAGCCATGGCGACGAGGTAGCGCGCACCGGCTTTCCTGTAGAGCGCGGCAAGCCTCTCTGGATCGAACTTCTCCGCCTTCCAAAGCGGAATCACGTCTTTGAAACCAAAAACCGACGGGTGGCCATAGTGCGCCAGATGAAAATTGTAGGCCTCACTGTCCTGGCGATACATGTTGAACGCATACCAATCGCCGGCACCCGGCGCGCACTGCGGACCCCAGTGCGCCCAGATCCCGAATTTGGAATCCCGAAACCACTCCGGCGTCTTACGCGTGGAAAGCGATGCCCATGAGGGCTGGAACGGACCGTCAACAATCACCTTGGATGGCGTGGATAATGCGGTGTCACCCAGAAACATGATACTGCAGATCGCGGCGCCAGCAAAATGCCAAATCCTCCCGGGCATCGTATTCCAACTCACGCGATTATCGCTTTGATGCATATCGCCGGCATTCCGTTAATATTCGATCAGCCGTCAATGACCACCCGAAGCGATCGCCCGCCGTGCTGCCAATTCATCCGCCATCTCGATTGTGGCCGACTTGTTCAGCTTGTAAAGCGCCAGGAGAGCCGTGCAAATCGCAAACAGGATGCCCACCGCGATTCCGGCACAGACACGGTATCCCGCAACCGCCTCCGGCGCCGCAGGCAGCTTCGTATCGTAACCGAAGAGGCCGGCCATCACCCACAGGAACGATGCCGACCCAAGAGCCAGCCCGGACTTCAGGGCGAAGCCGATCGTTGCAAAAACCATGCCGGTGAACCGGCGTCCGGTCTTCCATTCCGAATAGTCTGCGACATCCGCGTAAATTGCCCAGATGAGCGGGATCGTCGGAGCATAGACAACCGAACCGACAAACGTCATGACGACCATTCCGGGCACGTTGGTTGGAGACAGGAGATAAAATCCGAACGCGCAAGCGGCCGAGGCAGCGAATCCTGTCACGGCCACGGCCTTCTTACCGAAGCGCCTGGCCAGTGGCGGAGAAAGAAGGATGACAAGGATCGTCGTCGCAGTACCCAGCATGTTCACGATGCTATTGAAGACATCGGCCACATTGGTGCCGGCAAGGTTGTCGCGATCACCGTGGACAACGTAACCGAGAACCTCAAGCAATCCTCCCGCGGAGCGCGCCTGCGTTGCTGCAGTGAGTCCCAGTCCCTGGAGGAAATCAAACATCGCCCCCTTGTCGGCGAAGTGGTGGAAGTAGTTGTAGAGCGCGCCGCCGCGGAACGAGAGGATGGCGAAATGAACGAGGGTCATGGCGCACATGACCACCCAAGGGCTGTTCTTGAGTAGATCGAGAAAATCGTGCTTCGGGGAGGAGCGGGCCTCGGTGACCGGGGCGATGCGCTCGCGGGTGGAAAAGAAGGTCACAAAAAAGAGGACCAAACAGACTGCAGCCCAGAGCATCATCGTCATCTGCCAGCCATGGGCGCGGTCATGCCCGGCGGAAAACTTGGCAACCAGAGGCAAAGTGAATCCCCCGACAGCAAACTGCGCAAGGTTGGCGGCAACGAAGCGGAACGAGTTGAGGCTGGCCCGCTCATTGAGGTCGCCAGTCATCACCCCACCGAGCGCCGAGTAGGGCATGTTGTTCATCGAATACAACGTCATGAGCAGAGTGTTCGTGATTCCCGCATAGGCGATCAGCGCCGCATAGCTCCAGCCGTCCGGCACGGTGTAGGCGAGCACCATGACAACAGCCCACGGGATTGATGTCCAAAGCACCCACGGGCGGAACTTCCCCCACCGCGTCTGGGTGCGATCGGCAAGGATGCCCATAACGGGATCGAAAAAGGCATCCCAAAGTCGCGGCCAGAGCAGAATCGCGGCGGCGGCGCTTGCGCTGAGGCCGAACACATCCGTATAGAAATTCGCCTGGAAGAGGATCATCGTCATGAAGACGAAGTTGGCAGCGGCATCGCCGCCGCTGTATCCGGCCTTCTCGAGGAATGAGAGTTTTTGAGAACGGTTTTCCATGGGGATCGGCGGCTACTTGGTCACCTTGAGGACAACTTTCTTCAGATCCGCATCAAGCGAAGAAGTGCCGACCAGAATTTCAAAATCACCAGGCTCCACAACCAACTCCATCTCGGCATCGTAGAATGCCAGCAAATCTGGGGTGATGTCGATTGCGACCGTCTGCGTCTCCCCCGGCTGGAGCCCGATTTTATGAAAACCTTTCAGTTCCTTGACCGGGCGTGTCACCGAACTGACGAGATCGCGCACATACATCTGGACGACTTCCGTGCCCTGGCGGCTGCCGGTATTCGTCACATCGACGGAGACCTTGGTCGAGCCATTCCGGCCGATCCGTTTCTTTGCAAGGCGGACGTTCCGGAGTTCGAACGTGGTGTAGCTCAGCCCGAAGCCGAACGGGAAGAGCGGCTTCGCGTCGTCCCAGAGGAAGCCGCGGCGCGCCGACGGCTTGTGGTTGTAGAAGACCGGCAACTGGCCGGCAGAGCGCGGGATTGAGATGGGGAGTTTGCCGCCGGGATTGTGGTCCCCGAAAAGGACGTCCGCGACCGCGCGCCCGCACTCCTGGCCGGGATACCAGCACTCGAAGATGGCTGGCACCTTCGCCGCAACATTGTTAATCGCCTGGGGGCGTCCGTTGAAAAGGAAGGCAACGACGGGCTTGCCGGTGGCCACGAGCGCGTCGACGAGTTCGTCCTGGAGCCCGGGCAAGTCAAGGCTGGTGCAGTCGCCCATATGCCTGAGCGACCAAGCTTCGCGGGACGTCTGCTCGTTGCCCCCGATGGCCAGCACGATCACGTCGGCCTGCTGCGCGACGCCGACAGCCTCAGCGATCAGCGCCCGCTCCTCCTGCGGATCGGGGGCAATCACTTCATCCTGCTGCCATGAGCCGCCGACCGTGATCCGGCAGCCCTCTGCATGGACCACCCGCGCGCGATCGCCGAGTTTCACACGGATGCCCTCGAGCACCGTCACCTTGTGTTTTGGTGAACCGCTGTATCCACCGAGGAGGGCACGGTTGGCATTCGGGCCGATGACGGCGATCGTCTGGAATCCGGAAGGATCTAGCGGAACGAGGCCGCCCTCGTTTTTGAGCAGCGTCACCGTCTCGCGGGCGGCCCGGAGCGCCAGGTCGCGGTGCGCGTCACAGCTGACTACCCGCTCCGCCTCGTCGGGATCCACGTAGGGGTCGTCAAATAAACCCATCTCGAACTTCCAGAACAGCATCGGCGCGATGAGGGCATCGAGCTGCCGTTCGTTGAGGATTCCTTTGCGCACAAGTTTCTCCAGATGCAGGTAGCAATCCGGCTCGGGCAACTCGATATTCACCCCCGCCTCCACAGCGAGACGGCAGGACTCGGCCTTGTCGGCAGCCACAAAGTGCCCGTGGGTATCCGGGCGGTAACCGAGCTCCCAGATCGCGTAGTAGTCGGAAACCACGAATCCCTCGAACCCCCATTCCTTCCGGAGCACGTCGCGCAGCAGCCAGCGGCTCGCATGCGAAGGCACCCCGTCGATCTCGTTGTAACTCGCCATCACGCTGATCGCACCGGCCTCCCGGATGCAGTCGCGGAACGGATGGAGAAACGTCTCGCGCAGCACGCGTTCGGAGACGTTCACCGGCGCGCAATTCTGCCCGGATTCCGGCTGCCCATGGGCGGCGAAGTGTTTCAACGTCGCGATGACATGACGCTTGTCGTTGAACGTGGCATCGCCCTGGAACCCGCGGACAGCCGCGATGCCGAGCTGCGTATTGAGGTAGGGGTCTTCGCCGCAGGTTTCTTCGACGCGTCCCCAGCGCGGATCACGCGCGACGTCCACCACCGGCGTCAGGGCTTGATGGGTTCCGCGGATCCGCGCCTCGAATGCGGTCATCGAATAAAGTTCTTCGACCAGTCCGGGATTAAATGTCGCACCCAGACCAATTGGCTGCGGAAAGCTTGTGCCGTCCTTCGCAGCATGGCCGTGCAGGCATTCCTCATGAAAAATCACCGGGATTCCGAGGCGCGATTCCTCGATGAAAAACTTCTGAATCGCATTGGTGAGTTCCGCCATCCCCCGGGCATTTTGGCCCTCGGCTGGTGTGGCCGGATGGCTCCCGGCGTCGCTCGGGCGGCCGACCTGACCGAGGCCATGACCTGAGGCAAACGCCTTGCGCGCCTTAACCGGATCGAAGCAGCCGTGCTCATCGACAAGCTTCTGCGCCTTTTCCTGCCAGACGCACATCATCTGGGCCGCCTTCTCCTGGAGGGTCATGCGGGAAAGCAGATCCCTGGTCCGTTTCTTCGAGGAAAGGGCCGGGTTCTTGTATGGCAGCAGGGACACGGCTTTGGCACCGCGCGATTTCGAGGGGTTCTTGCTCATGATTTGAAAGGATTACATTTTCGGGGTCAGTCTGACGAGGCAGACATCATTGGTGCGGAGTGGCAACGTCGTGGAAAACGTGCCTTCCGCTGGAACAACGATGTCTTTCGAGCTTTCGGGATTTCCGGCCGATGCTGTCTGCAGCTGCGCGACCTGCGCGCAGGTCAGCTGGGTGGGGCTCCCCATTTTCAGGTAGGCCGTGTAGGCGTCGTTCTTCTCGAAGCCGACGCGCGAAACCTCAAGCCCGTAGCGGCCGGGAGGCAAATGGGCCAGCTGGAGGCGTACCTCTCCGGCGTCGGACGCCGGCTGAACCTTGCGGAATGCCTCCTGGTTCGAGACCTTGCCGTCGGTGAGAGGAGACAGATTCCACACGAGAGCCTGCACACCACCCTTGTCATCACGGCAAACCCAGGATGAGCCGTCGGCACACTTGAGCTGTGTCGGACCGAGCTGGTTCAAAAACCGGTAGGCGAAATAGGCCGGTTTCCGGATGCCTTGGAGGTTGAGCAATCCGAATCCGCCATGAAACGGAGTCATTGGCGGACCATTCTCCTCAAAGATATCCGTGAACACCCAATACGACATCGACGCAATCCCCCGCTCGGTGCGCTTCAGCTGCTCCAGAATATACGGGGCCGAAAAATAGGCGTCGTGCACCGGATCGCGCGGGGAATACGAAGCGCTCCATTCGGTGATATGGACCGGGAGACCGGGGATCGCCGACTTGTCGATTACGCCGCGTTGGCTGTTGGAAATGTCCGCAGGCGAATGAAGGTTGCGGCTGAGAAAAAGAAGCCGGTCTCCATTCTCATCCAGGCCGGATGGACCGTCGCCCAGCCCGTAAGCGTGGTAGCTGATGAAATCCAGCGGGACGCTATTATTTGCGCAGAAGGCGATCTGATCTGCCACCCAGTCCGGCCCCGCGCCGGCGGGTCCACCGACCCGGTAGGCGGGGTTGACCTTTTTGACGGCTGCGGCGGTATGCGCATAAAGCTCAAAGTATTCCTCCTTCGCACGGTTAGGATCCCGTGGCCCCCAGAACCCCGGGTAGTTCGGCTCATTCCAGATTTCAAAATTCCATTTTTTGACTTCGTCTGCGCCGTAGCGTTCGGTCCAATGGCGCACGAGCCCCTCGATCAAAGCATCCCATTTTTCGTAGGATTTTGGCGGCGTCACATTTCCTCCCCACCAGAAGATCTTCTTCGTTCCGCTGGCCAAACCGGAGGGCATAAAACCAAACTCGACAAACGGCGTGATCCCCAGCGCGAGCAGTCGGTCGTAGAGCGCATCGATGTATTGCCAGTTGTGGACCGGAGTGCCGTCCTTCCGCTCCGAGTAGACGCCCATGTCATTGTGCAGCAGGCCGTGGAACCGGATCGACCGGAACCCGATCTCATCCTGGCAAAGTTTCAGCTGCTCCTGCCAGTCCGCACGCAGCCCCTCCGCAGCACGCCCGGCTCCGATGCACTCCCGCCAAACCTGACTTCGGGGTCCCTCGGGAACTCTACAGTCGGCAGAGATGAGCCGCACGGGTGCCGTCTTCGCCACATCCTGTGTGTGGGCAGCGAAACCGGGGGTCAGAATCAAAAGGAAGGGGAAAAGGAGTTGCTTCATACTATTTGGACGCGGTCCTCGTCGATCATGCGTATGCCACGGTAGAAGGGGTCCAGCCATTACCGCATCCGAGAGAATTAACTTCCGGATGGTAAGCGTTAGGAAACAAAAAGTCATGCCGCATGAATATGCGACACAGCGAGGCTGCAGCGAACAAGGAACACAGTGTCCAAACCTGTAGCCGTCTGACAGCCAATGGAGGCCCGCAAGCATGTCCCCCGATTCAACCACAAAGCGTTGAGTGGTCCTCAAGGGTGTGCTCCCGGAGCGCGGTGCGGCGCATTTTTTCGACCTCAAGCCCGCAGCCGCGGGGGCAGCAGAGCGTGCAGCCGCGGACGGCGGGATTTCCTGCTATCATGAGTTGGAAGGTTCCGGAGGAAGACCGGCAGCCGATGTTGGCTTATCCGGAATCGAGGAAGGAGCCGGGCAGACTTTCTTCTCACCGGAGATGGCCGGGAGCACGGGAGCCACCGAACGCAAGGTGATTGCGCCGGGTTTCGCTCCTCTGGCCCCGGCATTGCGAACCCGCGCCTCAACCCGGATTTCCCCCGGCGTCGTAGTGGTCCGGATGATCGCTGGCGCTGTTCCCCACTCGACGCGGCGGGGATTTGCCCCGACCGACTCATCGCCGACCAGCGTCCCCTCCCCCGTGACGGTGAAGACGACCTCCTCGCGCGCGAGGCGCCGCACGTTTCCCTCATGATCGGTCACGCTGGCGATCAGGACCGCAAGATCGGATCCATCGGCGACGAGCGGCTGCCCGCAGGTGTCCGCGGTGAGACGGATTTCGAGCGATCGCTTGGCCGGATACTTCGTCGCTTTCGCAACAACCTTTCCAGCAATAAGCCCCTCCGCGACGAGGCTGGCCTCATGGGATTTTCCGGAGCGGTGAAGGCCCTTGAGCCGCATGAAATCGAACGCCCCCTTAAAGACAGCCGGGGCGTGCCTGATCCCGGACACTGACCGGTCCCGCTTCCAGATGAGCGGCTCCCCGCCGAATACCGAGAGGCGGACCTCATCACAGTTGGTGTAAACGGTCACATCTTCCGGCGAAAAAGGAGTCAGTTCATTGGCGATGACGAGCATCGGACCGGAGTCTGCAACGGACAGACGAATCGACGGATCGCGTTGGGACTGAAACATCCAGTAGGAGGTTTTTGGCTGACGGAAGGCATCCATGATCCCGCCTAGAAATGGATCATTATGGTATCCGCGTTGGTGGTCGAAAGAGTGCCAGAAAGCCCCGCCAACGTGCTGCTGTGGTGCACGCTCCAGCGAATCGAGACACGTGAACGGGTAGTCGGGCCTGGCGTAGTGCCGGGCCTGCACGAGCATCGGAACCTCCCCCCACTCCCGGGCGACCCGGCTGGAAGAATTTTGCGAGTTCCAGTCGTCCACGTTATCCCCCCACTCCCGCGTGAAGATGCTCTGCCGGTAATCGCCGTAACCTTTTGTCAACGGCTTGCCATCCCACCCGAGCCTGGGCGCCGCTCCTGGATGGTTCGCGGGGATCGGGTGGGTATAGATAATGTCGTAGGCTTCTGCGCGTGCACTACCCGCATCGCAGGCAACCGCGCACCCCGGCACCGGATATTCGGCATGAACGACCTCTCTCGCCTGATCCGCATACGACTCGGGATAGTGGGTCTCGTTGATAATCGGCTCCCAGAAAAGCACCGAGGGATGCTTGCGATCCCTGCGGACAAGTTCACGGAGTGAAGCGATGGCACGCTGTTCAAATATCGGATCCTTGTTCCAGAACTGCCAGCCGATCTGTGACGGGATGACAAAGAGACCGAGTTCATCACAGGCGTCCATAAAGGCAGGATCCTGCGCATAATGCCCGCGGATGATTCGGAGTCCGGCCTCCCGGAGCTTGAGCGCATCGCGCCAGTGGAGGGAGTTCGTCATGGCATTTCCGATCTGGGCAAAATCCTGATGCCGGTTGGTGCCGATCAGTTTTCCCGGGAAGGGCGAACCATTGAGAAAAAAACCATCCCGTCCACGGAACTCCACCGTCCGGATGCCGACCCTCGTGGTGAACCCATCAAGGGTCTGACCGGAATCCCGATCAAGGACCCGTGTCTCGAGCTGGTAGAGGGCCGGTGTTTCAGGAGTCCAAAGCTGCGGATCTTTGACCTCCAGTTTCTGATGCGCTGACCCGGTTGCACCAGGTCCGACGCTGAGCGAGGCATTTCCGGCGGCGGCTGTTTGCCCGCGAGGATCGATGAGCGACTGGCGGACGACAAGATTCCGTGCGGTGGCGTGCGAATTGGCCACGTGCGTGTCGATCTCCACAGCCGCCAGCTTTCCGTCAGGTGAAAGCCAGGTCGTCCGGGGAAAGACGCCTCCGCCCGCAACCTGAGCGGCAAGGAGAGGATCCGTGATAAAGACCTGCCCGGTCGAGACGAGCCAGGCGTCGCGATAGATTCCCCCGAAATAGGCATAATCCAGGGAATCCTGCGGCTTTCCGGGAAGGAACGTGGGATCGTCGGAGTTGTCCGCCCTGACGGCAAGCACATGGTCGCGCCCCGGTGCCGCGCCGGCGGCCGTGAGATCGACCGAGAACGGGAGGTAGCCGCCAAAGTTCTCAGCGACAAGCCGGTCGTCGAGCCAGACCTTGCACTTGCCCATCACCGCCTCGAAGTGGAGTTGGAGACGCTTGCCAGCAAGACTGTCCGGCAGCCGGAAGTGCTTTCGATACCATGCCGGACCGCGGTAGTTGATGCCCCCGCTTGCAGAAGCCGGAAGCAGTTCAAGTCCGTGCGGAAGATTGACCTCCTCCCACCCGGCATCCGGGAATCCGGACTTCTCGGCACCGGGTGAGTCGGCCTTCAGGAACCGCCAGCCGGCATTGAAATCATGAACCTCGCGTCCCGTACCGGGAAGAACGTAAAACCCTGCAGTGGAAAACCGCTGGGCAGGCCTGCCAGCCACCGGCCCCGCAAAGGCCGCTGAGGCCATAAGACAGAATAGCAGAACAGGCATTCCCGCTGAGTTGAAGAAGCCCATGGCAGTGGGGTGGCGCATCGAGGGCTAGCAGACCACCGCGGTCTCCATGTTCAGAAAGCTACCAAGGACCTTAATTTTGTGGGCAAGGTGGCCGACGCCGACCGCGCAGTGGTGGGCGGGACCGTGCGAATTCCATTCGTTCATGAACCGTCGGGCTCCAATGGGAAAACGGTAGCGGCTGTTGGTATTGCCGATTTCGAGGATCGGGCCGGGGACCGATTCGCCTTCGGCGACAAGCAGCTTGAGCCGGTTGTCGGCTGTCTCCACGACGCTGAGCAGTGTAACCGGCCCGTGCTTGACGGACATTTCGACAGAGAGCCCCTTCCCCACCTTTCCGTGGTAAACGGTGAGCGGGCGGACTTTTGTGCGCCCTTGGGCAATCGCGATGTGGCCTGGCCCGTCATGCCCCATGAGCACGACGTCGTCGTTCCAGTCGACAGCGTAATATTCCGTGAACGATCCGCCGGCTCCGAGGATGTCCATGATCTTCATCGCCTGCACGTTCTTGATTTCGAGCTCGCCGGCCACCGGGCACCCCCGGGCAGTCAGCAGCGAGTTGCCGAGTATGATCGAGCTGAGCGTCGCCTCATTTTCTGGAATGCCGGTGCCCATGTAGTAGTAGGCCAGCGAGCCGAGCGCCTTTTCATTAACCAACCGGTCGAGGGCAACCGAGGTGCGTGCGGCCAGGGCCAACTCGTCGGCGGCGCAGTCGGGCTGGACATCGAATTCCGCATGGAAGTGCGCCACCCGGCCCGCAACTTCGGATTGATTGACCGCCCGGCACAAGGCACTCAGCTCATCGACCTCAACCATCTCGATATGGGTTCCGAAGGCAGCGCTCTGGAGTGTCAGGTCCGAATAGATATCCAGCATGCCGCTGTAGTAGTGCCCCATGACGCCGAGGCGGTTGTGGGACATCACATGTGCAACGCGCGCGGCATCGATCCAGGCATCAACCTCCGACCACACGACCGGATCGTCATGGAGCCGGCCGGTGATCTGATGGAACGGCTGGCGGGCGCGCGTGAGCACGTTCGCAATCTCGGGGACCGGGCAGGAGCCGCAGTGGGCCAGCCACTCGCCGGTCATCGCCCGGCGGTCGCCGGAGCGGTTGAACTTCTCGTAGGGGATGGCGGCTAGTGGCGAAAGGTTCAGGACCACAACCGGAACCTTGGCCCGGCGCACGAGCGGCAGAACGGTCGAGGAAAGCGCGTAGGTTGTAGAGTGCAAAAAAATGAGATCAGCCTCGTTGCGCCGGCAGATGTGGCCGGCCTCGAAGGCCGCTTCGACCGTGTCAATCAATCCAAGATTCACCACGTTCACGCCCGGGCGGGCCAACCGTCCGGCGACGACGGCCATGTCGGCCTCCAGCTTTTCTTTGAGTCCGGGAAACTGCGGCCAGTAGGTGTCGAGGCCGATGCCGGCGTAGGCGATGGTGGGGGGATACGATGTCATGTGCTGTAATGGATATTTCGTTGGATTTTAAATCAAGACAGAATGCTCATTCCGCTGCGACCCGGAGAATTCCGCGCGGTCCGCCCTGGTCAGAGGTGAACCAAACCGCTTTTGCGGCATGGTCGAAAACCGGGTGCGGATGTTCGTCCTGCGACTTCCAGCTCGATCCGTGGCGGACCAATGGAAACCATTTGATGGAGCCGCTATCCCAATCAACCTCAAGCCGGCTGATGAAAGAGCCGCCCCATCCTTTATCCGCATTCTCCTGATAGCATCCGTCGGTGACAAGCTCGCCGGGTTTCCCCACTGTAAAATGCCCGTAGCGCTTCCACTCGGCTGGCAGCGCGATCTCGACCCGGCCGGACCCATCGGGAAAAACCCTGCCGATATAGTCGGGACCACCGTCGAACCTCCCGTGGTAGATGATCGCCTTGCCGTCGCGCTCCCACATCTCGTGGCAGGTCCAATCCTTGCGGTTTCTCCCCTCCCCCTCGCTGCGCAGCCTGTGGTGCTGCTCTCCATCCCAGAGCCACATGCGTCGGATCCCGCTGTCAGGACACCACTCGTGGTTATAAAGAATGTGCCCACTGTTGGTCGGGGAGAACTGGACGTGGGTCACCCATGCCTTGGGGACGCGCTCGCAGCGGATCTGCTTGCCGGTCGCCGTATCAAAAACACGGATGTAAGAAGAGAGCCCCTCGTCCTGGATCCGCTGGTCGATGTCGTAGGAAGGCTTCCCGGCCAGTTTGGCATCCCCATCCAAAGCGCGGGCATCCGTCGTCGGGACGCACAGTTTTTTTCCATCCGCCGAGACGTGGGTGAACGCCGTCATTTGATCCGCCGGAAGCTCGGCCAGCGTCCTCATTTTGCCGTCGAGGGTGACTGCCCGGATTTCGCGTCCCTGAATATAATAGGCCGTACCGGTTCGAGGATCGAGGCTCACACTCCCCTTTCCAAAACCGCGGTAAGGGTTGCCGTCAAAGTAGACGTAGGCTTTGAGGACCCCGTCGGTGTTGTTGGAAAGCTGGCGCTCCTTGCCCGTGACAAGGTCTCTCGTAAAGAGATTCGGATCGCCAGTGCGATCGCTGATGAAGACCAGATGCCGGTCATCGGAGGTCAGGCTCGGCGACGTGAAATAGAGAAGCTGGTTGTTTCCGGTGCCCTTCTGTGACACCTCCCCGGCCGGTTTCATCCGTGAGGAATCCGCGATGACCTGCCCGGGTGCAGCGGCACCGGTGAGCGCGGAGATAAATAAACAGCCCGCGGAAATCCATGGGAGCCGGCAGGGATGAAAGCGCGGATCCATGATGATAAAAGACCTCACTTGTCCGATGTCAGAATGCGGACCGGCCCCAGCAAGCCCGAGGGAACCAGCCGAGAGTCCTTGGTAAAGTAGTTCCACGTGGTGAAGCCGTAGCGGCCTTTTGATGGCCGGGGCTGCTTCTTGAGGAACCAGTCGGGGAATTCTTTCAGGAACCGGCCGTTACCGCGCGGGCCCGGGGTCCAGACACAATCGTCCGGTTCCTGCTCGTCACCAATGAGCCGGTTTGCCCAGACGTTTGTCACCTCAATCGCCAATTCGTTCCCCTTTGCCTTCAGCAGCCCCGGGGGGATCGCGACCTGCCATGGCGCGGTCCAGACGACGCCAAGGTCGTTGCCGTTAATCCTGACCCGTGCGAGATGGTTCACCGTCCCGAGATCGAGCTCGAGCGGGCGGTTCAGGACATCTGCCGGGACGTCAAACTTCTTCGAATAGACCGCCGTTCCGCTGAAATACTTCACACCCGGATCGGGGTGGAGACTCCAGTCCTGAAGCGAATCGAATGTCACAGGTCCTTTCGGACCTCCCCATTTGGGATCGAACTGGACCTGCCAGGGACCGGGAATTTCGCCGACCGGCCGCCATGCGGGAAAATTGGGCGCCGACGATTCCGCCGGGTGCTCGGGAGCTGGATTCCGGAAGACGACAAAAAAGCTTTCGGACGGCGCAAATCGCATCGGGATTGTGGTTCGGCCGTCCTTGCTCTCAAACTGCGGCAAGATCCGCTTGGTTCCACGGACAGGATCCCAGAGTTCGGGCTGAAGGCCCGAGACAGAAAACGTACAGCGCGCATCGACCGGCTCGTTCGAGAAATTTGCTACAAAGAAAGCGTCCGTGCCTTCTCCCCTGCGGTGGATCGCTCCGAGAGCGGGGATCTTGGAGGGTTTTTTCGGGTCGCCGATCGCGATTTCCGGCGCGTCGGAGCTGAAGTCCCCGCTGCCCGGCGGGACGATTTTTCCCCACTGGAGAAGGGCCTGGCATCTTGCAAGGTAATCGACCCAGGCGTTGCCCGGTTCCCACCACGTCTGGTTCTGGGTGAAATGCGTGCCCCATTGCCCCATGGTCACTCCGGGCTTGTAGGTACCGCCCCACGCCTGCTGCGCAAACTGGTGGAGCATCATGCGATTCACTCCGGCGACGAACGCCGCATCGCCGATCCGCTTCAGTTTTGCGGGCGTTTCATCCCACTTGCTGAACGCCGGAGACCCGGTGAACGCCTCAGCCTCGATGACCGGCTTCCCGGATACCCAGGCTGCCTTCTCGAGCGGACCGCGGCCTGCATACGGTTTGAAATCACCTCCGCTTGTCCAGAATTCCGTCAGCACACGATCAAGCTGCGGGACGACCTCCTCGATTTTCCATGGACCGCCATACGGCTCGGAGGAAAGGTCCAACCCCGCCTCGTTGAGCATTTTTTTCAGCGTCGGATAGTAAACGTCCCGGTAGAGATCCGAGATCGTCGTCTTGAAGTCCTGCTGGAACTTTTTACTGTCGGCCTCGCTGCCGACGATCCGTCCCGCCCTTACCGGAAGCCAGGGGACAGGATCATAGCCGCGGCGGGTCTCGAACTCCTTCCGCATGTTCGGCGTCCAGCTGGGCTCGCCGGCCTCGTAGCTGTCGTAGTGAAGATTGGTGAAGCTTTTTCCCACGAGCGGCCCGATGTGTTTTTTCACGTCGGCGAGGACATGGCTCGTGTGAAATGCGACCGCCTCCTTGCTCATCTTGTCGCATTCGAGCCCCTGGGCCGCCCACTGGGCGGGTTGGACGAGCTTGCCTTTGGTGGTGTAGCCGAACCGGTAAACGACCCACTCCCCCTCCGGAGCATCCCATGTGAGACTGCCGTCTGCAGCCATTCGGGAGGTAAGGTCGATCACCTTGTCCTTCGCAACGACACCGTTGGCCGGGAGCGCGAGGACCGCGATGTCGCGGTAAAACGTTTCGCGGGCCTTAACGATCGGCTTTTCCAGCTCGCCGGTCGCCGGATTAAAAACCGGAAACATCTGATTTGCGTGTGGATCGACTTTTGCACGTTCCAGCCGCAGCGAAGCTTTACCTGGGCCCTTCACCGGGGTCTTCGAGAATACAACCTCCTGCATTGAGAGTTCGGGCGTGATCCATGGACCGCCGCTCGTCTCATAACCCGGGCAGTTGCCCATGCCAAAATCCAAGCCAAGCCGGTTGGACTCCTCGGCGGCATGCCGGACGAGCTTCCACCAGGGATCGCTGAATGCGACCACCTCAGGCGTCGGGCTTTTCTGGATCCCCGACGCCCATGGAGTGCAGATATCGGAAAGCGCGAACATCATGGCACCGCCGAATCCAGCCGCTTTCAGGGCCTCCAAATCGTGTGTGATTCCGGATTTCGAAACATTGCTGCCCATCCACATCCACATCACGCGGGGCTTTGCCACGGGCGGGGGACTCTCGAAGACATCGTCGATCGGGGCGGCGGAGAGAAATGGAATGCTCAGCGCCAAGCCGGCCAGATGCGTGAGGAGTGAGCGGGGGATGGGATGACAGTTCTTCATAGGGTTTTCTGAATCTTATTGGCCGGAATCGGGTATCGCGTGCCTTTTCACAAACTGAACAAGCTCAGGACACTCAAAAAAGCCCGGCCACATATCATGCCCGTGCCCCTGCGCGACGACAAGTTGGATCGGACCGCCAAGCGCCTTATACCGCGCTTCCAAGAGAGCAGAGTTCGCATCCAGCGGCACGACCTTGTCATTGTCGCCATGAATCATAAACAGGGGAATGCGCGCGCGGGCCAGTCCGGCAAGCCTTTCGATCGGGTTGTATTCGGCAAGGTGCGCATCCAATCCCTCTGGTTTCATTCCGTATGCCGGGGCTGCCTTCGCAAGTCCCGGATAGCTGGCGAGATTGCTCACGGGATAGATGCCGGCAAACGCCGCGATCTTATCGGGGTGATCGGCAGCCCAGGAGAGCGTCATCAACCCGCCGCGGCTGCGCCCGAGCAGGACCGGCTTTGCCGCAAATCCACGGCGGCCGGTCATTTCTGCGTAGAAGGCGTCGAAAAGCTTTCGGCCGGCGGGGCTGCCGTAGGACTCCCCGACATCTATCCCGGCAACGGAAATCCCGGCATCACGGAATGCTTCAAACATCCGGCGTTCCTCCATGCCCGGCAGTTTGGGCAGTGTTGGAGCATACCAGACCCATGGTTTCGCAGCGCCTGGCGACCCCGGCTGTGCGGGGATCAGAAAGGCGTCGCGCCCCTGCACCCGGAAGACTTCACCTGGAAGGGGCAGTTCTTTAGCCGGCAACGCGCAAATCGCAGTCTGGACCGCCCACAGAGCCAGGCAACAAACGATGGCGGCACATTTTTTCATCATATCATGGCTTGCTGACCCGCAGATGGACAAACCGCCGCGGGGCGCTTCCTGCGGGCAGGATCGCTTTGACGGATTGCAGGGTTCCGTTGTCGCTCAGGATGGTTTCGCTGACGCCTGTCGTGCTCCATGAAGTTCCTGCCAGTGAATCGCTCCACTCGACGGCAAAGGTCCACCCGGAAGCCAAGGCCGCCCGGCTCCGGGTGTAGGTGAACTCCAGATTACCACCAACCCGCTCCAGCACCTGCCGGGAGGTCGTTGCGGCCTTGGGATTTTGGCCGCTTGCAAATTCCATCATGTTGATCTCACCGTCGCCATCGGGATCGGCAGAATCTGCGGCAACTGGAGAATTGTAGTCGCCAAACCAGAGCACCTGCCATTGCTGATACGGGCTGAGACTGATGACAAGGTTCACCTGTCCTGCGGTAGCCGTGCTGATCGTGCAGGTGAAGTTGCCAGGCACGCTGGCGAGAGAGAGACCACCGGGGACCATCGCGAGAGAACCGGTATAGGAAAGAATCGTATAGGTCCCTGGGCCGAATCCTGTGCCGGCTGTTGCAGTCAACTGTCCTCCCAAAGTCAGATTGCCGGTGACGGCCACGCGGCTCGACGAAGTGCCGAGGGCAAGGACAATCGGAGTAGATGCGGCGAGCGTGAGGTTTCCCGTGACGTTGAGAATGCCGGGGCCGGGGATAAGGCTGCCGCGAACAGTCAGAGCGCCGACAACCGTACCCGCGCCGCTCAGTCGCTGTCCGGCCCCGACGGTGAACCCGGCCATGAGTCCCGAAACATCAAGCGTGGCCCCGGGACCAACGGCGAAGCCAGACGCGTTGGGAAAACCTGCCGCCAAGCCGAGCTGAAGAGTGCCGCCGGTCACGCTGATATTGCCTGTCAGAGGATGAGAACCCGCGATGGTGAGGAGCCCCGTCCCGGATTTGGTTAGAGAAGCGTTGCCGGAAAGGATTCCGGTTCCCCCGAAAGAGAAGGTGTTCGACGCGTTCACGGTGACAGATCCGGGCGCGAGCGTTCCGACGAGCGTGAGATCGGCCACGCCGGGGGCATCGTCGAATGTTACGGAATCGCCCGTGCGGAAAACGTCGGCCGAGCTGCCGTTGAGCCAGTTCGCCGACTGGATGTCATCCCAATTGGAATTTGAGGCCCCGGTCCAGACAAGACCGGCGGGACCACGCGCAGTGAGAATGAGGCCGTTATTCACAAAACCGGCAGGAAGTGACGCGTTGCCGTTGATGAGGTCGAGAATCCCATAGTTGGTGAAAACGCCGGAGACTGCGATAGCGGCACCCCCGGCAAGCCGCAGAAGACCGTTGTTGGTCACGCTTCCATCGACGGTCAGCGTGCCAGCCTCGCAAATGGCCTGTCCGTCATTCATCAGATCGCCGAGAATCCGCCCGGGGCCAATGAACTTTCCACCTTCGGCCACATGCACGGCCGCCGCAGTCAGGTTTCCTGTGACATCCAACGTCCCTCCGGACCTGACCTCGACGATTGCCGTCGCGCCGTGGCTCAGCGAGCCTGTAACGCGCACCGTCCCCCCCTCGACCGTGGAAGTTCCATTAATCGAACTGGTCCCGGAAAGCGTCCAGATACCGGTTCCGGTTTTGACGAGATTCGTATATCCGTTCGTTTGCTCGGAAATCGAGCCGGCAAACGTGGCATCGGTATTGACACCTCCAACCCGGTAGGTGATTTGGCGGCCGGCGGTCGCGCCTCCCCTGAGTAAGGCGGTCGCCTCTCCGGAAAGCTCCCCGAATGAGACGATCGTGCCGATTCCGTCATTGAGATTTCCTGCGTAGTAGGCGGAGATTCCGGCTCCGAGATCGAGTGCGGCCGAAGGCAAGCCCGGCCAAGCGTAATCCAACGACATCCGGAAGTCGGCGGTCGTTCCTGTCTTCGCATAGATCTGTCCGGAGAATCCCGACCAGTCGCCATGAACCGACGTTCGGATCGAGCCGTTCGGGAGGACGAAGTTGAAAGTGCCGCCACCGGTCAGCTTTCCAAAAAGATCGCAACGCGCATCGGCGGTCAGCGTCCCGGTCGACCCGGTCGGCACATCGATATCCCACGAACTGTTGTTATACGTGCCGAAATTCGAATACATCGCAATCGTTCCCCCCAGAAGCGTGATGTCGCTGGTGCCGAGCGCGCCGGCATTGGCGGCGTCGTTTGCGAAGGCAAGCGTTCCGGAGATGATCGTCGTCGGCCCGGCAAAGCTGTTGGCCGAGGAGAGAGTGAGTTTGCCGATACCGGCTTTGGTAAGCCCCATCTGTCCCGTCAGGTTTCCTGTCCCCGCAAGAATATAGTCCTTCGTGGCGTTGACGGAAACAGAATTGGGCTCGAGCGAACCGGTGAGCGTGATCGCAGTGGCATTGGAACCACTTGAATCCAAAACGACGGCGTCGCCGGTTCCGAACGTTGTTGAAGCTACCCCGTTGAGAAAACTGGAGGTCGTAGCGTTATCCCAGGTGTTTGCGGTCGCATTACCGCCACCCTTCCAGACGATGGTTTTTCCCGAAGAAGGCGGTGGCGGAGGAAACGCTGGCAACTCCAGTCCAATGTAGTCATACATGACATGGTCGCCGGTGCCGGACGGGCTTTCGCGAAGCGTGAAGGTATTTGCACCGGTACGGAGTTTCGCGACTGGAATCGAGACCCGGACAACTGAATATTTGGCGTGGATTCCTTGTCGAAGGAGGGCGTTTCCACCGTCATTTGCCGGGGAGATGCGGGTAAATGCCGCCGTGTCATCGTTCAGGTAGAGAAAGAGTCGGGCATAGTTGGAACTGGCGATGGCGAATGTCAGAAGCGCATTCCCGCTGTCAGGCACCGCAGCAAGGTTAAACTTGATTTTCCAGTCCCATGGTCCCCACGTTGTGACTCCGCCGACCGTTGTCGGGTAGCCGCTGTGAACATAGTTCCACGATGTGGCCGGGTTGTCGGTGCCGACATTGAAAACCAATGGATTGGAAAGCTCGTTCGGGTAAACATTCCAAAGAAATGGTGTGAAGTAGTCGTTTCCGTGAAGGAATTCCTTTGCCGTGCGGTCGGGCGAGCCGATTTCCCACGCGATGCTGGCCCCGCTGCGCGGGACGCTCCAGGTGAGCGAGCCCAGATTGCTTGCGCCGCCGACTGTGACGGTGACCTCTGGCTTCGAGTATTCGCCCACCGCCCCGTCGTTGAATGCGTAGAGGGTATAGGTTCCGGGACGAACGGCTGAAATAGTGAAATTGCCTGAGGCATCGGCACGGGTCCAGTATTGATATTTCTTGGCCTGATACTGCCAGTTGCCGTCGGTGTCCTCAGAGGCAGCCAATCCGACAAAGGCATTGGCGGAGGTGAGCGATGGCTTCAGCGGATCAGTGATGATCAGGCGGCCCGTGACAGACCCTCGGGCGGACGCGGCCGGATGGTCCGCAGTGTTGAGCCATGCATAGGGCCAGGCGGCCTTTTCGGCGGCAAGCTGCGCCTTGGCATCGGCCCATAGAACATCGCCGGCATTGGACGAGGCGGATGTGGCATTGCAGTAGAGCAAAAACGGGCCAAAAATCTTGCGCCACGCCTCCCCGTCCGCGACGGCGATCCCGGCCCCATCGTAATGGTTTCTGCCAAAGTGCATGAGAATGTAGCTCTCGGAGCTGGTCAGATCCTGCTTCGTCGGGCCATCATTGAAATAGTCCTGACCTCCGAGGACAAACCACACGCCTTTTTTCGAGATATTGCTGGCGTGCCCCCAGGTACCGATGTCGAAGTAGCGGGCCGAATAGGTGTATTTGCCGTCAAAGAGCCCGGCTCGCACGCCGGTCGTGAGCTTGACAATTTCGCCGATCGCGGTCGGAAGCGCGTGCTGATAGTCGTAATAGGATGGCATTTCCCAATTGCGAGCGGAATCAACATAGGCGCGCTCGAAAGTGAAGGTCGTGGAGGTTCGCGGCAGCTTCCAGACGATCCGCCACTCGCCCACCGTCGCAGCCGGATACGCGGCCGGATGGTCGAGGATGGCAAACGCGTAGAGCCCCGTGTCGCCGCGGCGGAGCACGTAATGGAGATCAATGTCGAAAACATGCTTGTATCCGGCACCGGCATTCCATGTTCGCTTGCACGCCACCTCGACATGGTCAGGAGTATTGATAACTGTCGAGAAAACGCACCCGCTGGGGACATCAAAGCTGGTTCCTCCGTCCATGCTATAATAGATCGGATTTGCCGGATCCACCATCTGCGTGCCGCTGAGCTTGTAAGAGGTTACCCTCCCTGTTGACTTTTCTATCACGGCCTGGATGATGCCATTGTCCAGGGTGGCTGTCGTAGATGACGTCGCAAGCGTGACGTTGCCACCAGCCCCGGCCGCTCCGCCACCGGGATCGTTGGCAAGAGCAACCCCTGAAAACAACAGGACACAAAGTAAAAGCCAGCTTCTGCCTGCATAACGGCTGGTTGGAATCTTCAATGGTGGTGAACGGGGTTCAGGATACAAAAGGGCACCGGTCGCGAAAGACCGTCACGTGAACTATATATTGCAGCCCGCCGGATCCGTCATGTCGCATGAATTGGCTACAAACCGCCTACTGCTTCATGTATTTCGCCACGGCCTCGGTGCGGGATTTCACCTGCAGCTTCTCGTAAATCCGGCGGATATAGGTCCTGATTGTATCCACACTGATTCCCAATTGCTGGGCAATCTGCTTGTAAATATATCCCTTTGCCAGGCAGTCCAGCACCTCGTTCTCGCGCGCGGAAAGATTATAGTCCTCCCCGTGCGGGACGAATTTCCCTTGGAACGAATTCACCACCTGCCTGGCAATCGAGGCGGACATCGGGGCGCCGCCCGCGAGCACGTCCTGCAAAGCTTCCAGAAGCTTGACCGGAGGCTGGCGCTTGAGTAGGTAGCCGCTCGCTCCCGAGGCCAGGGCGTTGAAGATTTTCTCACTATCCTCGAAGACGGTGAGCATGACAAAAAGAGAGTCCTCCATCTTGAGCTTGAGTTGCCTGACGCATTCGATCCCGTCCATCTCTCCGAGGTTGATGTCCATCAGCACGATCTGCGGCGAATCGTCCGGCAACCTCAAAGCAGCCTCCTCGGCGCTCGAGTAGCCGCTGAGGCATCGGAACATTTTTGTGGATTCCAGGTAGTCCACGATATTGCCGCGGAGCGTCGAGTCATCTTCGACGATGGAGAAGGTTGTCATGAGGAGGTCGTCACTTGCCGGAAGGTTTCAGGGGGACACGGAGCCTGACCATTGTGCCGCTGCCCGGCTTGCTGTCAACCTCGCATCCTCCCCCGATATCGGCGAGGCGCTGGCGGATATTCCGCAGGCCGTCAGCTCCGGCATCTGCTTCTGGTTTGCCCGCCCGTGCGGAGACCAGACCCTGACCATCATCCTCTACGGAGATCTCAAATCCGCTGGTGGCAAGACGCATTTCGATCCGGACATGCCGCGCCTTCGCATGCTTCAAAACATTGGTCAGGCACTCTTCGAACGCGAGGAAGAGGTTGTGCCGGGTCTCGGAGGAGAGCACGTGGTGCGGCGGCTGGGAGGGCAGTTCGAGCGAGCACTCCACGCGCGTATTAAGAAAATAATCAATCGCGTATTGGCCGAGGTAGGCGACAAGATGCTCGAGCGTGTCGTTGCGGGGATTGACAGCCCAGACGATTTCATCAAGGGACTTGAGAAGGTCGCGGGACGTCTCGGCGATCGTGCCGATCTGCGGACCGAGCGCACCGTCCATTGTATCGTTCTGCATGGCCAACTCACTGAGGTAGGAGATCCGGGTGAGCTTCGAACCGATCTCATCATGCATATCCTTTGCGATCCGGGCGCGATCGCGCTCCATCTCGCGCTGATGCGCCACGACCTCCAGCCGCCGGCGCATCCGCCGGCGCACCGAAAACCAGACAAGGACCGCCGGTACGGTCACCACCACCAGGGCGACAGCCGACCGGAACCACACTGTCTCATAAAAAAACGGGAGAATGACAACCCCGAGGCGTGCCCCAACATCTGTCCACCGGTCGTCGCTGTTGGCCGCCTTCACGTGGAAGACGTAGCTCCCGGGTGGCGGCGAATGGTAGCGCGCGGTCCGGGTGTCCCCGCCGTCGTGCCATTGGTCATCATGGCCCTCGAGCCGGTATTTGAACCTCTGAAGACGCGGGGCGCGGAAGTTCAGACCGGTAAAGTAAAATTCCAGATCGTGCTGTCCGGGGGCGATTGTAACGGAAGGGATGGCCTGGGGGACGCGCGATTTGGAATTCAAGGGGGAGACCGCCTCGATCCTCGCATTGATCTTCGGCCAGACCCGCACCTGATTGGCCAGCAGTTCCTCGATCACGACAACGGGCGGAGAGCGGTTCGGACGCACGCCAGACGGCCGGACGCTTGCAACGCTGTTTCCCATGGCGAACCAGAGACGTCCGTCCCCGCCCCTCCAGCTGTTTGGCTGGAACTCGACCGAGCCCCCGATGTCGTTGAGCCCGTCGGCGCGCCCATAACGCGACACAGGCACGGTGGAGATCTCGCCCTGTTCGAAGCGTTTCAGATCACGGGCGTGAATTCTCTCCACCCCGGCCCCGGTCACCAGCCAAAGCCCTCCCGTCTCATCCCTTTGAACCTCGACAACAAAGTCCGATCGCAAGCCGTTCGCCGTCGTGAGGCGCAGGAACTTCCCGTCCCGCCACCGGAGCAGACCGCCTGCATAGGTCCCCATCCAGAGGCTGCCGTCCGGGGCCGGACAGAAGGCCCACAGCCGCCCCAGCGCTCCATGGTCTGGAGGCTCGATCGATACAAATTTCTCGCCGTTCCACCGGAGCAACATGCCATCGAACGTTCCAGCCCAGATTGTTCCATCCGCCGACTCCGCCAACCCTGATGGCCTGCCGCTGAAATCCTTGGGAACGTAAACCTCGCGGATATTGTCCCCCTCCACGATCCAAATGGAATCCAAGGTACCGACCCACAGACGCCCATCCCGGGAAGGCTGAAGCAGGCGCACCGGGCCAGGTAGTTTTTCCGGGCCAATGACCGTGCGGAATTGCCCGTCGGTGAAACGCAGCAACCCCCCCCCTTTGCACCCGGCCCAAACGCGGTTCATGGCGTCCACCGTCACAACGGCATCATTGGCGTTCTCAGGCACCGGAAGCGAAAAGTTCGTGCAGACCCCGGCTTTGAATTGCGAGACCGTTCTCCCCGCCGTACCGATCCAGACCGTGCCTTCGGCGTCGACGCAGACGCTGTTGACAAGCGTCTCGCTGAGCCCCTCGCTCCGCCCGATAACACGGAACAGTCGCTGCCTCAACTGCATGAGTCCACCGCGCAGGAATCCGATCCAGATATTCCCCTCGCGATCAGGATAGATATCCCGGATGGCATTGCTGGGAAGCCCGTTATTTGCAGTAATCAGCTTCCGGCTGCCGTCCTGAAGAACGTGAATCAGACCGAGTTCATCGTTGGCCATCCAGAGCCCGCCGCTGTTGTCCCCACGGCGGAATCGGAAAGCTTTTTCCGAGTATCTCACCGGCCAGTCCTTGGACTCCCGGATCCACTTGCCACCCTCGAACCGCCGCAGCCTTCCGGGGCTTTCAACCCAGAGCCCTCCGGCAGTCGGCACTATCCGGATCATCGGAACGGCAGGCCCAGCATCCGCAGGAGTCATGTCCACAAACCGATCCGCGGTCCACTTCATCAGGGCACGATCTGTTCCGACCCAGACGTCCCCATCCCGATCCGAGGCCAGGGAGAGGATTTTCTGTTTTCCCAAACCTGGAACCGGCTCCAGTGTCCGCCAGACGCCGTCCTCCCACACCGCGAGTTGCTCCGGACTGCGGAGATACCAGATCCGCCCACGTGCATCCCCGCAGATCCGGGCGGGCGCGGTAGACTCCTCAAAAACCGGGTAGTGCTTCCACTGCCACCTCCCCCCTGCCAACCTGCCCTGCAAAAGCCGCCCGTCCTCAAGCGAGAAAACCACTGAGTCGGCCGCGGAGTAGAGGAGGGATGCGAGTCGGCCGACATTTTCCCCGACAATGTTGAACCCTTCGGGCGTCCAGATGACCAGACGTCCAAATGACGAGATCCAGAGCCTGCCGGTCCGGTCGACCAGGAGTCGCTGAAGTCCGATCAGCGGGAATTCCGGTGTGTTGCGGTAGTGGTAGGCCACGAACCGCTCCCCATCGAACCGGAGCAGTCCAGAAAGCAGCGTGCCGGCCCAGATGTAGCCCTCCGGCGTCTGCGCAATATCCGTGATCGAATTTACCGGAAGGCCTTCGTTGGTCCCCCACATTTTAAACAGATAGTCCTGCCCCCTGATCGTGTTGCTCGGTTCAGCGCGGACGGTTAATGCCCAGCAGAAAAGCGCAAGGACCAGCTGGCATGCGGCCGGAATCCGAAATCGCTTGAAGGCAAAATTCACCGGTGCAGTATGATTCCGCAAAGGGAGCCTTGCAAGTATCCACCCGCAGCGCTGGCCCGCGCATTGATGCGTGAGCGGGTGTAGAGGGTGGCATCGATCTTCAAAGGCGTTGTTACTTTTTCCGTAATTCTTGAGACCAAAATATGCGGCATGACAGCAGCTTAAGTATCTGCTGAGGTAGCCAGGGCCCGGTCCTCATTGAATGTGGACGCGGTTCACCAACCAGCAACCTTTCGTATTCCTATGCCCCCCTCCCTTGGTTTTTTGACAATTCTGCTCCTCGCCCTGGCATCGGCTTCACACGGCCTTTGTGAGCCTGCCCCATCCCCTCAGGACTCTCTCGCCATGCGGTTCGCCAACCCACCGGATTCTGCGCGTCCCTGGGTCTATTGGTTCTGGAACAACGGCAACGTGACAAAGGAAGGCATCACGGCGGATCTTGAAGCCATGAAGCGCGCGGGCATCGGAGGCGTTCTCATCATGGACGTGCTGGAACGTTTCGCCCCCCCGAAGGGCACGGCGACGTTCATGGGACCGGAGTGGCAGGATCTGTTCGGCTTTGCGGTCGCAGAAGCGGCCCGGCTCGGACTCGAAGTCAACATGACCAACGGTCCCGGCTGGTGCGGAAGCAGCGGGCCATGGATCACGCCCGAGCTCTCAATGCAGCACCTCGTGAGCACGGATACCGCCATCGAGGGGCCTCGTCAATTTGACGGCACCTTGCCAAAGCCAGTCTCAAAACCGATCCGGAAAGACAAGTTCGACAGCCAGCTTGTCGTGGACGACTTCTACCGCGATGTCGCAGTGCTTGCGTTTCCTGAACCTGCGGATGGTGTCATCGCCAGCGAAGCTGTAGTCGATTTGACCGGCAGAATGGATGCCGACGGAAAGCTGTCATGGGACGTTCCGGCCGGAAAGTGGACGATCCACCGGATCGGTCATGCGAGCACCGGCTCCAGCACACGCCCACCGGTCCTGGGCGGCAACGGGCTCGAATGCGACAAGCTCAGCCGCGAGGCGATGGATGTCCACTTCGCTGGGATGATGAAGAAGCTCATCGATCAGGCCGGCCCACTGGCCGGAAAAACGCTGACCGCCACGCACATCGACAGCTGGGAAGTGGGCGGACAAAACTGGACCGCGCGTTTCCGCGAGGAATTTCAGAAACGCCGCGGATATGATCCGGTTCCCCTCTTGCCAAGTGTCACGGGAGTTATGGAGGAAACTGTAAATGGAAAAAAGGTCTCGCGCCCGAAATGGCAGATCGGAGGGAAGGCCCTTGCCGACAGGTTCCGCTGGGATTTCCAGCAAACGCTCTCAGAACTCCTCGCGGAGAACTATGCCGGGCGCCTCGCCGAGTTCGCGCACCAGCGCGGGCTTCGCCTCTCCATGGAGGGATACGAGTTGAAGGAGTTCGGGGACGAGGCGACATATACCGCAGTAGCAGATGAACCGATGACGGAATTCTGGTGCACCAAGAGTTATGGGTCCCAGATGTCACAGGCCAAGGCGCGCCAGATGGCATCGGTGGCCCATATCAACGGTCGCCAAATTGTCGGGGCGGAGGCATTCACTGCCGACGGTTCAGAGCAATGGAAGCTTCATCCTGCTCTCATAAAATCCATGGGCGACTATGAATTTTCGCAGGGCGTGAACCGGTTCGTTTTCCATCGCTACGCGCATCAGCCCTGGCTGGACAAGGCTCCTGGAGCAACGATGGGACCGTGGGGGCTGCACTACGAGCGCACGAACACCTGGTGGGAAATGTCAGGCCCGTGGCACCAGTATTTGAGCCGCTGCCAGTTTATGCTCCGGCAGGGCCACTACGTCGCCGACCTGCTTTATCTTCGGCCCGAAGTGCCCCACCAGACCTATTTCACGCCAAAGCCGGAAGTGCCCGCCGGCTACCGCTACGACGAATGCAGCGCCCAAGCACTCATCGCCCGTGCCTCGGCGAAAGACGGGCGGATCGTCCTGCCGGACGGCATGAGCTACCGCCTCCTCGTTTTGCCTCCGCAAACAGCGATGACTCCGGCCCTGCTTAAGAAATTGCGAGACCTGGTCGCCGCAGGGGCCATCATCCTCGGAACTCCGCCCAAGACCTCGCCCAGCCTGAGTGGATATCCCGATTGCGATGGGGAAGTTGCCCGTCTGGCAAGAGAACTCTGGATAGAAAATAACGGCACAGCCGCCGCCGATCATCCTTTCGGCAAAGGTGAAGTTTTCTCCGGAGTGTCTCTGCCGGCCATTTTGGAAAAACTGAAAATCCCGCCGGACTTCACCGCCGATACTCCCCTCAACTGGATCCACCGTCGGGTCGGGACAACGGAAGTTTATTTCGTCGCAAACCCGCAGGACAAGCCGATCGCCGCCCGCTGCACATTCCGCGTCACGGGAATGCAACCCGAATACTGGAACCCCGAATCCGGCACTCGGGAACCGCTGCCGGTCGATGAAACTTCGGCCGCCGGCACCACGGTCACCTTGCGGTTCGATCCGGCCGGCTCGGCATTTGTCGTGTTCCGCGATCCTGCCAGCGACTCCAAACAAGTCGCATCACCATTTCCCGAAACGGAACCTGCTGGCGAACTGGCCGGACCATGGGAACTAAGTTTTCCACCGAAGTGGGGCGCCCCCGACAAAATCACCCTCCCGAGTCTCATCTCATGGAGCGAGAGCGCCGACCCTGGCGTGAAATATTTTTCCGGCACCGCGACGCATTCGAAGACTTTCACCGCAGAACAAAGCCTCCTCGCCTCCGGCCAGCGGGTTTTTCTGGATCTCGGTGATGTTCAGGTCATGGCCCGGGTCAAACTGAACGGCCGCGACCTGGGCATTCTTTGGAAGTCACCATTCCGCGTCGAGATCACCGGGGCTCTGAAGTCCGGGAAAAACAAGTTGGAAATCGAAGTTGTGAACCTCTGGCCCAACCGGATGATCGGCGATGCCGCCCAACCGCCCGACAAGCGGTTCACATGGAGTTCGTGGGAACCGTTCAAGAGCGATTCTCCGCTCCTCAAATCCGGCCTGCTCGGCCCGGTGCGCTTTGAGGTTGTTTCCCAGCCCCGCCCGTCCGGCAGATAACCGGTCACCCGCCCTAACAAACTATGCCCCGCCTGCTTCGGGAAGCGGGCGGAGATCAAAAGACACCTGCAAAGCCGGTGGACTGGAGGAGTCTGATCGCCCGGGAAAGGAATCTGATCACACCTGCAACCATCGTCTCAATAAATGGCCCTTCGGTCCCCTGCCCTAGGGTAGCACACCTCTTTCGGAAAAGTATTTTCTAAGGATTTGTTTGCCCGCGTGTCCTGTTAATGTGGGGGGCGGTCCCTCCTAGCAACCATGACCGAACCAGCGTCCAGTTCCACCGACCAGAAGTCCGCCGCAGCGGCGGCTCTCGCGTTTCCGCTTCCCGCCGAACGCACGACACTGGCGGCACTTTTTGAGGCCGAGGAGAGCGCCGTGCTGGGGTTCGCCATCGGGCTCGTCGGACGGCGCGCTGTGGCCGAGGAGCTTGTTCAGGAGGCATTCCTGCGGCTGCACCAGTTCTGGGATCAGGTGGACAACCCGCGCGCATGGCTCTACCGCAGCCTTCGGAATCTCGCCCTCAACCACTTGCGCGATCACTCGCGGGAAACCGGTCTCGAAGGCGACGAGGGAGAATCAGGAGAACGACCTCCGGACAAGGAACTCGGCCACTTGGAGGCCCTCGGGACGGTGCGCCTGCTGATCTCCGAACTCACGCCGGAGGATCAGACGCTCATCCGCCTCAAATACCATGACGATTTGAAATATCAGGAAATCAGCCGGCAAACCGGCCTCTCAGTGAGCAACGTTGGCTACAAGCTGCACCACCTGCTCAAGGGACTGGCCGACGCCATGCGGCATGCCGGCATCGACGGGAGCCTGGGATAAACACCATGAACGAAAACGACCTCAACACGGGCCCGCAGGCGTGGACCGATCCGGCACTGGAAGCACGTGTCGTGGCCGCCGTGCTCGGCGAAACCTCCGCATTTGAGGCGGCAGAACTTGACCGCCTCCTAGCCGAAAACCCGGAACTGGCCATCTTCAAGCGCCGGATCGAGGCGGTCCATGCGCTGGCCGGCGCCGCGGTGCGGTTGGACGAACCAAAGCTCAGCCTCTCGCCCGACCGTAGGCGGATTCTTTTGGAAACGATCGGCGCCAAGCCCTCTGTGCCACCCCAAAATGTAAGCGCGCTCAATCGTCAGCGGCCGTCATGGCTGTCGGCACACTTTCTGATCCGGCTGGCCGCCTGCCTGGCCGTCGCCGCGATCATCGTGTCATTTGTCGCTGATGGCCTCATCAAACGGACAACAATTGTCGCGGAAGGTAAAATTTCTTTTGCAGGCATGGCGCAAACTGCCGCTGCTCCAGCAGCCTCCGGATCATCGGATTACAGCTCGAGTATTTTGCCAAGATCCGGTCCGGCGGCCACGGCAGCGTCATCAGAATGCCAACCGACCGGCGAAACCTTTGCGGATGCCCCAGCCACGGAAGCAGCGTTTCCCCCGACGGCTGCGAAACCAGCCCCACAGGCAGCCCCCGAGAGCACTTTCGCGCTGAACGGAGACAATGCCTATAACGGCGGAACAACGGTCACAGCCGGGGACCTGGGAGTCGATCAGAAGGGCGTAAAAATAGCTGGGGCGGCCAAGTTCAAAACGCGGGAGTCGGAGTTTTGTGGAAAACCGACCGTCGTGTCGGCCGCAGATCAAAACGGACCGCACAGAGCCGTTCCCTCCGGGATTGAAGTCGCAAATGCTTTCCACTCCGGTTCTGTCACCCGAACGGGATCTGGTGGTGGCGGTGCTGGCGGTCGGATCAGCACAACCTCCTCCCTTTCCGGCATCGCTCCGAACGAAGAAGTGTCGGCAAGCCGCGGTAAGGGCGGTGCGGCCTCACCGGCTTCACCGGCCAGTGATGAACTTTATGCCAGCAGTAAGGAAATGAACACTCGGGCGGATGATCGGCTTCGAAAATTCGATCTTGCCACCTCGCGATCTTCCACCCCTCCGGCCGATCCCGGACCGCAGATCACCAATAACGTGACGGCCCCATCCACGCCAGTTGCCTCCGCTGGGAGGATGTCCACGGATGACGCGTTGTTCCAACGTCAAGTCGCCACTCCTGGATGGGGTGAGTTGGCCAAAGATGAAAAAGCAGACGGCGGGAAGGTCGAGGGATCTGCGACAGATCAAAGATCCACCCGTTCTGAAGAGGGCTCGGCGGAAGAAACCACCACTGGTGGAGAAACCGGCAAACTCGCTTTTTACGGAAGCATGGAAGCTGGCGGCTTTGCAAGAGCTGCGAGAGACCGCGACGAAGTTCATGAGGCTTTAGACAAATCCAAAATTGCCGGCAACTCACTCGCGCCCGACTCCTCATCAGCCACGTCCATCCGGGGAAGGCAGACGCTGGCTGGCAGTAAAAATCTTGCGCCTGCCGGAAAAACGGAGGAACCGGCTAAAGCGATCGACGGATTGGTTTTTACTGAGGGGAAAAAAAGGCTCGAGCCCGTTCCCGTGCTCGGAGACATCACTGTTTTGGGCCGGCTGCCAGCGTCAGCAGTCGGAAAAGATCACTCCCCAGCTCATCAGACGGAAATCCAGACAGCCAAGCAGCCGTTCTCAACATTCTCGCTGCACGTCAGCGACGTGTCATTCCAGTTGGCGAAGGACGCACTGGCGAAAGGAACGATGCCCGACCCGGACCGCATCCGTCCGGAGGAATTTTACAACGCGTTCGACTACGGCGATCCGTCCCCGGCGGCCGGCGAGGAAGTCGCCTGCAAGATTGAGCAATGCGCGCATCCGTTCCTGCAACAGCGGAACCTGGTCCGGGTCGCGCTGAAGGTTGCCGCCGCCGGACGAAATGCCAGTCAGCCGTTGTGCCTGACGGTTCTGCTCGACACTTCGGGCTCGATGGAGCGCGAGGACCGCGCGGCATTGGTCCGTCAGGCGCTGCAAACGCTGGCGACATTGCTCGGACCTAATGACCGCATTACGCTCATCGGATTTGCCCGGACCCCGCGCCTGCTGGCCGAACAGGTCCCGGGCGATCAAGCCGGGAAACTCGCAGGGATCGCTGCAAGCACGCCATCCGAGGGCGGCACAAACCTCGAACTCGCTCTCGCTCTCGCCTCGGAAATGGCCTTCAAGCAACACGTGCCGGCCGCGCAGAACCGGATCGTCCTCCTGACCGACGGAGCCGCCAACCTCGGCAATGCCAACCCCGACCGGCTCGCCCGCCAGATCGAAAAGACCCGCCAGCAGGGCATTTCGTTCGACGCCTGCGGGGTCGGAGCAAACGGCTTGAACGACGAAATTCTGGAGGCGCTCACCCGCAAGGGCGACGGGCGCTATTACTTCCTCAACAAGCCCGGGGATGCCGATGCGGGCTTCGCGCGGCAGTTGGCGGGAGCTTTCCGGCCAGCGGCGGAAAACGTGAAAGTCCAAGTCCGGTTCAATCCGTCACGGGTGAAGCAATACCGTCTCATCGGATTCGAGAAGCACCTCCTGAGGAAAGAGGACTTCCACAACGACAAGGTCGGCGCCGCCGAACTCTCGGCCGAAGAAGCCGGGGTGGCCGTCTATCAGGTGGAGCCATTGCCAGAGGGCGAAGGCGAACTCGGCGAGGTCTCGGTCCGTTTCCGCGATCCTGCAAACGGACGGATGGTCGAGCGTTCGTGGACGATGCCCTACGATGCCAAGGCACCGGTCTTCGATCGCGCCGCGCCGCCAATGCAGCTCGCAGCCACCGCCGCCCTCCTCGCAGAATATCTCCGCGGCAATGCGGAAACCGACCTGAACTCATTGCCCCCCTCAACCACGGCCCTGCGCGGATACTATCCCAACCAAGCCCGCGTAACCGACCTCATCCAAATGATGGAACGCCTGAAGAAGTAGGGCGACCCTCACAAATCCCTTACAAAGATTTTACAATTCTCTGACAACTCGAAGTCAGAGCCCACCCAAAATACGTCGCATGAAAGCCGTCCTCTGCAATCCTAAATTCAGCGCTCCCAGCAATGCAACCTCTCCCTTGGTGAACAAGTGGGCGCTGATCCGTCAGCGCCCACTTGTTCACTCTTTGATCACAGGAATAAAACAGCAAGGGGGACGGCCCTCAGGGCAAACGCATTTGAACCCATCGCTTTCAAATGTCGTGAACTCCACTGCGCAAGCTTCTTACGCTGGGGAGCACACCCGGCCCGGGTGTGGTTTCCGGCGGCCTCGCCGGAAAATGGTCTTGGCGGGCCGCCAAGCCCGACACCCGAGGCCGGGTGTGCTCCCCGGAACCCTGCCATTCCACGCTGTTGTTCATGCGTTTGCCCTGGCCATCTTCCTGTCCTGCCTGCTTCCTGGTGCCGCTATTTCTAAAACCGAAGCCCAGGCTGACCGCGCAGGCGTCTCCTCTCAGTTGGCCCCTGGCGACGGCCACATCATCGTCGAAGCCCGCGGCGTGATCCCGAAAGCCCCGCTCTTCTTTTCCGCCGTGTCGGAAAATGTGCTTCGCCTGGGCGCGGACGAGATCACCGGTGAGATCAAGCTGGCGATCAGGGTGGTTCAAGGCCGCCCGGAAGTGCTCACGTTCGGCCTGTCCGGCTCGGGAGACGTGGTGGAGGTCAGCGGCGACGGCTTGCGGGACTGGGCGGTTCGACAGGCGGGCGGCAAACGGTTTCTGGATTTGCGTCCTGTGCTCAAAGACGGCCAACCCGGCCCCACTCAGTTCAACCTGACGGTAAAAACAAAAATCACGAAGCCGTCGGTTCCGGGGAGCGTCATCCTTCCGACATTGTCGCCGGGCGAGGCTGTCGGGTTGGTCTCGCGGATCAAGGTGATCCCGGGCGAGTCGGTGGACGCGCGCGTCACCGGTGCCGCCGGATTGTCGCCACTCGGCCCGGACCCCCGCCCCCATGGGGAACAACAATTTTACGGGACGGGAGAAAACGCACTGTCCGTCCAACTTCTCCGACGCGGTGCATCCGTTACGGATGCCGATCTGGTCGGTGCCCAACTCACCGGGAAGCTCGACACCGCCGCTGGATGCGTGAACTTTCGACTGCGCGGGGAGGCCCGTGTGCGCGAGGCGGGAGCGCGCCTGCCATTGCTTTCCGGTCGCGCTGCGCTCACCGATCCATCTTCGGGCAGCGGCTGGCATGTCGAATTGAAAGACGGCCAATCCGAACTCGTCTTCGAGCGGGCCGGGAACTTCCCGATCGACCTCGGATTTGCGGCGGCGGTGAGCGCTGGTGACTGGACATCCCTGGATTTCCGTATGCCTGCGGGCGCTGTGGTTCCAATGGTTCTTGAAGGTCTCCCGAAAGATGTCTCGTTCGATCCCGCCGCGGCGGTCGTTCCAGACGCAGGCTCGCAAAGGGGATTTCTCGCATCGGATGGAAATGCATCGGTCGGATGGAGACAGGGCCGGGATTCCAGTGTCGGCACCCTTTCGTTCACCAGTCACGAAATGTGCGATGTCCGGGTCGGCGCAGGTCTGCTCCGGCAGACCTCGCAAATCGACTTCCGGGTTCTTCAAGGAAAACTCCCGCGGGTCCGGGTCGGGCTCGACGGACCGGGGGAAATCCTCGGAGTCGAAGGTTCAAATGTGCTCGGCTGGAAAGTTCTGCCAGACGGCAACAATCGCATTTTGGAAGTCCAGCTCAGCCGACCATTTGAAAAATCCGGATCTCTCGTCGTGCGGAGCCAATCGCCCCTCGGCAAGTTCCCGGTCAAAGCAGAGCCCCTTCGCCTCACTCCGGAAGGCGGCGTGCGCCATTCGGGATTCGTCCGCGTAACCAATGATGGAGCGGTGCGCTTGGAAATCAGCGACGTCACCGGCATGATGCAGCTCGCTCCCGCACAATTCCCCGGTGCCCCCGTCGAGGCCGGTGCCCGCCAGGTCATCGTCTACCGATTCCCATCAGCGAACTATGCATACCATGTCGTTGCCAGGCAGATTTTGCCGGAGGTCGCAGTTTCGCAGATCGTTATTTATCAGCTGGCGGACAGCGACCGGGTGATCACAGCGGACCTCGAGCTGGATATCCGCGAGGCGCCGCTGCGCGAGTGGCAGCTTGAAATCCCCGCCGACTACGCGGTAGGCGCGTTCAGCGGGGGCGCAGTGTCAGATTATGTTGCCGAGACGGAAATCAAAAATGGTTCGCGCGTCTTGAAAGTTCTGTTTGGGAAGCCGGTTGACGGGCGTCAGCTCATCCATTTGCGGTTGGAAAAAAACCAAGCGGCGGCGGCTGGCGAGTGGGCGTTGCCCCGGCTTTCGTATCCTGGGGCGAAGTCCGTCCGAGGTCATATCGGCGTGGCCTCGGTCCCGGGCTTCCGCATCCTGCCCGCCAAGGTGGACAAGCTCCTGGAAATGCCGCTGAGCTATTTCCCAGCGCAGACGGCCGGGTTGCAGCAGGCCTACCGCCAGCGCGAACCGGAATGGAACGCGACGCTGAAAATCGAGGCGCTCGGGCAGAGTGTTCAGGCGGATGTCTTCCATCTCTACTCCCTGAAGGAGGGGGTCGTCTATGGCAGCGTACTGATCAATTACTTTGTCGTCGGCGCGCCGGCAAACGAATGGCGGATCGAACTGCCTGAGTCGGCGGGCAATATCGATGTTGTCGGACAAAACGTCCGCCGGGACTGGCGTCAGGACGGCAGGAATCTGATTGTGTCGCTGCACCAGCCCGTGCTGGGAGCTGCGACGTTGCTGGTCACATTCGAGCAGCCGATGAGCGCGCGCGGCGGGAACATCAAGCCCGGCGAAGTCCGACCACTCGGCGTGCAGGGTGAGCGGGGGTTCGTTCAGGTCGTGAGCCCGTCGCAGGTGAAATCGCAAATTCTCAAGGCCGATGGGGCGCTGCTCAAGCTCGACCCGCTGGAGCTGCCCGCGGAATACCGGCTTCTCACGAGCTCCCCTTCCCTCGCGGTCTATCAATACACCGCCCGGCCGTTCGCGCTGGACATGAACATCCAATGGTTTGCGCCGGCGGACACCGTCGATCAGCTCGTCGACTTTGCGAAGCTCACCAGCCGGATTTCACGTGACGGGCAGATCGTCACCGACGCGAGGTATTTCGTGAAGACGCGCGGCCGCAAAGCGCTTCGGATCACTCTTCCCGAAGGCGTGGCACTCTGGGAGGCTCGCGCCAACAAGGAGATCGTGAACGCGCGGATCGACGGCTCGCAAACCCTCATCCCTCTTCCGCCCCGCCTCAATCCGAACGAGCCGGTCGAGGTTGTCCTCCGTCTCGGTCAGACCTCAAAGCGCCCCCACGCACCGGCGCTCATCGCGCCAGCAACAGCGGCTCCCACGGTCATCAGCGAGTGGACGCTCACCGGCGACCCCGGGCAGCTTCTGGTCCCCCGCGGAGGAACAGCACTGCTCAACGCGCCGGCACTCACAGAAACCGGATTCGAGTGGCTCTCCGGGAAGGCCGCAGGCGCCGTCTTCTTGCTGCTGACCGCAACCATCATCGCGGCATTTTTTCTGCGGAGCGGCACGGCGTGGAAATCGTTGGTCGGATTCCTGATCGCAGCGACGGTCGTCCTCTCAGCGTTGAACTTGAGCCGTGCGGCGATCAGGGAGCGGAGGCCGAACGTCGCTAAACTGACATATGCTTTCACTGTCGTTCCGGCTGGCGAAACCGTCACGATCCATGTGGCAAACGTGACCGCCCGGCGGGCGATGCTTTCCTACTGGGGGCTGGCCGCCGGCATGGCGGGCATCGGATTGCTGGGGTTCGCGGGCGTGCGGGTGCTCCGGGGCTCCGGGCGCAGAGGATGGCCGATTCCGGCGGGAGCACTTTTGCTGGCGACCGGAATCCTTGCGCAGCGCGGCGGGGCAGTTGTCTTCTTCCTGCTCGTGGCTGCTTTGGTGCTTTTGACCCTTGTGCTTCCCACATTCATCCGCTGGCTCCGCAAGCCGCGCCGGCGGCCCACGCCTCCGGTTCCTGCGGCCGCGCTGCTAATGGCGCTTATCTCCCTTCTCGCGCTGCCGACCGCTCGAGCACAGGACGGTCTACCCGCGGAATCGATCGTCCAGACTTGGAAAATCCACGGCGGCCGGCTCTTCGGAGAATTGGATATCCAGGTGCGCGGGACCGCTGGCGACAGCGTTCTCCTGCTCCGGCCGCCAGCGGTCCTCACCGGATTCAAAGGAGATGATGGCCTGCGGGTCACCAAGACCCAGCGCGATGGCAAGACCCTTTACTTCGTTGCCATTGACCGGGCGGGCACGTTCCGCGCGCATGCGACCTTTGAATTACCCGTCAGCGACTTGAGTAAGGGAATCCCCCTTCTCACCGCTACCGCCGCCGTCCGAAAAGTCGGCGTCACGCTCGACCAGGGCGGATGGGAATTTACCTCGCTGGCGGCGGTGAGCGTGCAGCCGACGGCCGGCTTGCCCGAAAACGAAAGCGGAGCCACCCTGGTGCTCGGTCCGGAGGCTTCCGCAATCATCAACGTCCGGACCCGGACGCGCGACACGGCGGCCGAGAAGACCCGGTTTTTTGCCGAGGCGGCTAACCTTTATGTGCCGGGGCCGGGCGTGGTGAACGGATATGCCCGGATCACGATCCGGCCCGTGCAGGGCCAGGTTTCCTTCCTCGAGCTGGAAATCCCGAAAGGGTTCACCGCAGGAGATGTGCGGAACGGTCCGGTCAGCGGCTGGCGCTTCGATCCGAAGACCCGCAAGCTTCGCGTAGAGTTGACTCCGGCACAGTCGGGCGCATTCAAATTCGATGTCGAAACCCAGCTCGGCACTGCCGACCTGCCGGTGGATCTCAGCGTCGAACCGATCCGCATCGCCGGTGCGGAAGGCGAAGTCGGCATGATCGGGCTTGCGTTCGGAAGCGACGCCCAGCCGGAAAATGTGCGCGGGCTCTCGCCGGTCAACCTCGAGGACTTCGACTCAGGGCTGATCCCGAAATCCAAGGACGGCCAGCCGCTGGCCGCGCTGCAGCAGGCTTTCCGCTACGGACGCGAGGGCGGGACGGTGTCGATGAAAGTCGCGGCGGTGGCTCCGGAGGTCCGCGTAGTCACGAAGCAGATCCTGTCCTTCGGCGATGACCGCTTGGTCCTGGCCATCGATTGGAATGCGTCCATCACGCGGGCAGGACTTTTCAAGCTGAGCTTTGTTTTGCCGGACGGCTTTGAAGTCGAGGCGATTAGCGGGGCCTCGCTCAGCCAGTGGACGGAAGCGAAAGAAGGCACCAATCGCGTCATCACCCTCCAGCTCAACGGCCGCACGATCGGCGACCAAGGCTTTGCTCTAACGCTGGTGGGTGCGGCTCCTGCAGCCCAAAAGGCATGGCCGGTCCCGCGGTTCACTCTCCGCGAGGCGACCCGCCAGACCGGCGAGCTTTTCCTCGTTCCGGAAAAAGGCATCCGCCTCCATGCCACAACCCGCGAAAATGTCTCACAAGTCGATTCGAGAACCACTGGCGAGGCGCAGACTGGCACTCTGGCCTTCCGCCTTTTGCAGGAAAACTGGAGCCTGAAGCTCGGCATCGAGTCGCTTGATCCCTGGGTCACGGCGCAGTCCCTGCAGGAAATCACGGTTCGAGAGGGGCAGACGCTCACACGCCTCGGCATCCGCTACCGGGTGGACAATGCCGCCGTCAAGCAGCTCAGGCTCCGGCTGCCCGGACTCGGCGAAACACAAATCCAAACCGTCCGCGCCACGGGCACGGCAGTGAACGATCTCGTCCGTGTCCCCGGCGAGCAGGACGTCTGGGAAATCCGTTTCCAGCGCGGGATCGTCGGCGAGACCGACGTCCAGATCGAATTCCAGGGGCAGACCGCCCGCGAAAAGGGGAAAGAGCTGATCCGCACGCCGATATTTGAAGGCGTCCGCCAGGTCACTCAGTTTGTTTCCGTGCGATGCAGCAGCCGCATCGAGCTCGATGCCGCTACTTTTCCCCGCGGATGGCAGCGCGTCGATTGGAGCACGGTGCCCGCAACCCTCCAGGACCGCTCGGACCGCAGCGTCCCTGTGCTCTGCTTCCGCGTGGCCGAGCCGGAGGCGGCGCTGGCAGTCAACATCCGCCGCCACGATGTGGCCGATGCATTGAAGCTTCGCGTCACGCGCGCCGATCTCACGACGCTTACCTCTCCGCTCGGGCCCTCGCTCACGGCGGTTTCGCTAGGCGTTGAGGTCGTCGAGAAAAGCTCGCTGCGCATCAGCCTGCCGAAAAATGCCCGGCTCTTCAGCGCGTTCGTAAACGATGAAAGTGTCGGCGTCGTGCGCGAGGGCGACGCCTGCCTGCTGAACGTGTCACCAAACACCGGTGCCGACCGATCGGCCAAAGTCCGGCTCGTCTATTCGGTGCCCGACGCACAACGCCGGGTAATCGATCTCACCGGCCCGAGCCTGAATGTTCCCCTCGTGAATGTTTCCTGGAGGATCATCGTTCCCCCGGGATATGCCCTGTCCTCCTACCAGGGAGGGCTCCGGCTCAAAGAGGAAAAGTCCGCAGGAACCTTCGGCGTGCAGGAATACGTCAACCTCGCGACTTCCAACCGGAATATCGAGGCCAAAAAGGCGGCGGCCCTAATCGATCAGGCGAACTCACTCCTCAGCAAAGGCGAGCAGCAGGAAGCCGGTGAAGTCCTCAGCAAGGCCGCGAACGGGTTCGCGCTGGACGAGGCCTCGAACGAGGACGCCCGCGTCCAGCTCAAGACGCTCAAGACCCAGCAGGCGGTCGTCGGCCTCAACACCCGTCGCCAACGCCTCTACCTCGACAACAGGACCAACCTCTCCGACCGCAACGAGCAGCTCGAACAGGCGGCGAACGCCAACCCGTTCATGCAGGGCGGAAACAACTTCGACCCGCGCCAGATGGACCAGCTCCTCATGGGCAACACCGCCGAAGAAAATTCCGCCCTGCGCGGGATCGCGGGACGCATCGTGGACCAGCAGCTCGCCGCCGAACCATCCCCTAGCGCGATCGACGTCACCATTCCCGAGAGCGGAAACATCCTCACCTTCACGCGCAGCATCCAGGTTGATGGGGGGTCACCCCTCGCACTCAGCCTGAATCTTGCCGAAACGCGCGGGGCCAACGGCTGGTTTGTCGTCGCGCTCCTGCTGGCGGTCGCAGCCACGGCATTTGTTGCTTTCCCGCGCAAGCGGGAGGCGTAAACCGATCGAAAATCAGGCGCGCAGGAGCACGGTCTCCCGGGTTTCTGCCGTTAAAAAATGAGATCGAAATCTGTGGCCCAAAGCCTTTCAGAACCGGCTTCCTAATTCGACGAGCATGGGCACTTTGGATTCCTTATCGGCCCCGTTACCGACTTAAGGCTATCCGCCCTGCCGTGAGCGTAATCTCCAGACCATACCTGGTTCAGCGCGTTGGTTTCAGTCCGTAGAAATTCGCCTTGGCCGGATCGGTTGCGACGGGGGCGATGAGGCATTGGGGCGGCCGGGGGCCGGAGTAGAGCACTGCCTCCCCGCCCTTTGGCAGCTTCAGATCGTAGGCGCCGTCGCTGGCCGGCGTCATGGGGACAGTTGATTTGACCTGTCCCTCGATGCCCGGGCGGATCCGGCAGGGTTCGCCGGCGAGGCTTTTGATTCTCACCCATTCGGTCTTTCCATCTTTGCGCGAGGCGCTGACGAGGAAAGCTCCCTGGGTGCGGAGGTTGTTGAATACGACATCCCGCCATGCGGCCGGAACGCCCGGGAACACGCGGATGCGGTCGCCCCAACTGCTGAGGAGCATATCATTCAAAGATGCGGCGGCGGAGAGCGGGGTCTCGATGCAGGGGCCGGCTTCAACGTAGAGCGTGTTCGGCGGGATCTTGGAATCAAGAAGCTTGTTCAGATACTTTGCAGCCTCATCCCCTTCGCCGAGAAGCGCTGAGATCGAGGCAGCGCCAGTGAACGAATAGCCCGCCAGCGCTTTCGGCATGCTCATCCAGTGCTTGAGCGACTTGATGACGAGTTCACGGTTCTCGGGCTGCTCGAGAGTCATGATGTATAGCGGATAGATCATGAGGAGGTGAGAGTAGTGGCGGTGGGACTCTGCAAATGGTACCGAGGCGGAGATCATCAGGCCGTTGGCGTCCTGCGGGTAAGGAGTCAGGCGCTCAAGCGTTTTTTTCCAGTTCGGCATGTCGGGGTCGTCGAGTTTGAGCCGCGAGGACGACTCGATGAGCGTCTGCAGCCCCCATCTCAGGAGCGAGAGATCGATGTTGCAATCCGGATTCGGGTTCGGCTGGTTCGGGTATTCGGGGCTTACTCCACGCGAGATGTGGAGTTTTCCTTCCGGCCCCTCCTGAAGCTGGTGGAGGTAGTAATTCACGGTGCGCTTCAGAAGCGGGAAGATCCGCTCCCGGAGCATCTTGTCGTCCATCGTATAGCGGTAGTGGAGCCAGTAGTTGTGGACGGTCCACGGGAGGTTGCAGAGCTCACCGCTGACCCCGCCCTTGCAATCGTAGCCGGTGGCGCGCGCGATGCCCGCCGAATCGGACGAGAACTCGCCTGCATTCGCGGCGAGGGCCGGAGCATTATTATCGAGGAGTTCGGCCAGCGACTCACCGAGCGCGAGCCGGTTACCGGTGAGCTGAGGCCAGTAGGCGAGCTGGATATTGAGGTTCCACCAGATCTTCGCCCAGGGGGTGGTGCGGAACCAGGGGCCCATCAGATCCAGTGCCGGCCGGCCCGGCCTCGTGGCGCTGGCCATCTTATACATCTGAATGTAGTAAAAGCTCTCGATCCGGGCATCTGGCACGGAAACAAATCCCTCCGGCCAAAATTTGTGCCACCAAGCCCGATGGGATTCCGTGAGCGAAGCCAGGCCAGCCCCTGCCGCCTTGCTAACGATTCCGGCGGCCTCCGCCTTGGCAAGTGCCTCCTGGTCGGAATACCCAACGGCGGCGTAGACGACCTGCTTTCCGCCACCCGCATCGACGATCTTCCATGCAGTGGCATGTCCCCCCGCCGGCCGGAGTGGCTGGAAAGAAATGTCGATGTCCCCTTCCCTGCTGGTCACGGGCGGAGGATTCTGATCATTCGGGGTGAGCGGTTCCTTCCGATAAATCTTGCGGGGATTCGTGGCCAATCCGGGCGCCCACGACCATTCCACCTTTTCTCCGCCTTTGGCGGTGGATTCAAAAACATTCACCAATTTGTCCGTGTGGGTGAACGTGCGGAACTCGATCTCCCCCTTGTCGGTTTTGATAGTGCCCCGGACTTCGGCATTCCAGAGATCGAGCCGCATCTCCCCGGAAACGATTTTCCCCAGTGGTTTGAGAACAAGGTCGCCAATGGGAATCCGCGAAGTCATGAAGGCGACATCCGACCTTCCCATCTGCCATTTGAGAACCTGTCCCTTTTCGCCGGTGAAGACCATCGCTCCAGTCAGCCCGTTTCCAGTGAAGGCGGCGTCCTCAAACCGCGCGGGCAACCGACTCCAGACCAGGTCCTGCTTTGCAAGGAATGATTTCCAGTCGACCTTGTCGACAATCTGCGCCGGCAGGCAGCAAAGAGTCGAGAACAGCGCCAGCAGCGGAACGAACACTCGCAGGGATGATTTGTTGAGGGAATATTTCATGGATGACGTAATGGGGCGCAATCTGTTCAGGAGGTGGTGCGGGAATTCCGGCGGGAGGCGTGAAGGCAATCAGCCGCCTGCCCGGACACTTTTAGCCATCCTCAGGGCGGACACAAACATTACTTTGCCGCCGAGCCGGAACCATTTTTCACCGCAAATTCATACTCCTTCATCAACTGGTCCGCCTGAACCGAGGCCTGATCGAGGGGAAGGCCGGCAGGAATGCCCGGCCGCACGTGTTTTGTTTTGGTGAGCCAAGCCAGCTTCAAAAGCCCGCCGCGTCGGGAAAGGATGGCCAAGGCATCCGGGCTGGCAGTCTTTGGTGCACCGGGCAGTTTCAGCAACGGCCAGAGCTGCCTGGCAACCGATTCCGCAATGAATGCATGTCCCTCATCGCCGGGGTGAATGCCATCCCTAGCATACACGAAGCCGGGATTGGCAGCCTTGGCTGAGGCAACAGCCGCCTTCAAATCCGGCCGGATATCGATGACATGCCAACCACTGTCGCGCTGCGAGACAAGCCAGGCGGCCTCGCCGTCGAGAACCGCATCGTAACGCAGCGGATCGGCAGACGCCTTGTCCGCGTTGTGAAGCGGAGGCGTGATGAAAATCACTTTTCCTCCCTGTTGTTCGACCGCAGATTTCAACTTGAGAATGCCATCTTGGAAGGCCTTCAACCGGGCGGGATCCGGCGGCTGATAAATGCCATCGTTCATCCCGTAACAGGCGAGAACCAGCGTCGGTTTGAAGGCGATCAGAATTCTCGCAAGGCGCTCGTGGAGGCATGGCCGGGGGAACTTACCTCCTGCATGATTCGGCTCTGAAAGCCCTGACACCGTTTCGCTTCCGAGCCCGAAATTGACGATCTCGGCATCGGCGAACTGGGGGGCAGAGCGGAGCGCGGACTCGACACGGGTTGCCCAGCGTCCGTCATGGGTGATGCTGTCGCCAAGTATCGCAATTCGGGCGGGGGCGGCAAAGCAGCCGGCGGCCAGCGCGATGATCGCTATCAGGCACAGGGGCTGAGGGGAGGTGGTTTTCATAATCTTATATCTTACTTCACAGTGATCCGCTCGGTGGCGTCGATGCAGACCGGCCCGAGCAATCCGGATTCGCTGAGTGGCGTGGTCGCCGTCACCGGATTCCATGTCGTCCATGTGAAACGTTCATTTTCCGGAAGGCTGAAGTCACCGATCAGGCGGTTCATCCAGAGGTTGACCACCTCAATCTCGAGCGTATTCCTGCCCGGCTTCGCGGCGTCGGTCACATCGACACGGAACGGCTCCTTCCAGAGCGTGCCGAGGTCGCGTCCGTTGAGTTTCACGCGGGCCATGACTTTCACTTTCCCGAGGTCGAGCACCAGCCGCTTGCCCTGCAGAAGATCCTGCGGGATCTCCACATCCTTGGAGTATGTGGCCGTTCCGGAAAAGAACTTCACGCCGGGATCCGGGTGCCGCGACCACGAGTCCAGCTTGTCGAGTGTGACGGACGCGGGAGCCCCCCATTTCGGCGGAAAGGTGATCTGCCACGGCCCCACGACCGGTAGCGAACGGGCGGGTGACTTGACATCCAGCGCCACGGATTTCCCCGAGGCGAATTCCAGCTGGTAGCTTCCGGCTTCTGGCGCCAGCAGTTCCAAGCGCCGGTCATTCCAATCAACCGAAGCAGAGGCGCATGGTTTGCCATCTTTGAGAATACTCACCACCGCGTTCTTGGCGGCCGGTTCGCGAAACACCACAAAAACGCCCTCCTGTTGATCGAGATGCATCGGCACCACGGTCCGCCCGTCCGCGATCCGGTATTCGGCGGGTCGCTCCACCCGACCGGTCCGCGGGTTCCAGATTTCCGGAGCTTTTCCGCCCACCCGGAACGTGGCGGTGGTCGAGCAGGATTTTGTTTGCGAAGTGTTCACCACAAAATAGATCTCTGCGGCCCCGTCGCGGCGGTGCAGAAATTGGACATCGTCGGCGCTGTCACCTTCAAAGAGGCAGTCCGCCCCCACCGGCTTCAGAACCTCTTCGAGCGGTTTTCCCCAGATCACACGGCCCTTACCGAATTGGTGTTCCGATGCGTGCACGCCATCGCAATCGGCCCAGACCTCCGCTGCGATCTTTGCGATCTCCGCATCGCCGTCACCACGGTCCGCAAGGCTTGGTGAAACGGTCGGCCTGGGGGCAATGACCGTCGCGCCATTTTCAACAAGTTCCTTGAGCTTGCGCACCAGCAGCAGCGTCATCCGGGGATTCGGCGGAAGGACCAGAACCCTATAGCTCATTCCATCCGGCAAAACAATCCGGCCGTCCTCCGCCTTCATGCGCGTCACGATCGCCTCGGCACTGCAGGCGTCGTAGCTGAAGCCCTTCGGCAGCGCCGGGGTCAGCTGCCACGGAATGATGCGCGAGGGAACATCCTCGCCCACCGAGTAGCAAACATCAGCAACGTTCAGGCCCTGCTGCAGCATGAAGCAGGACCGGCTCCAGTATGACCAGAAATCCGTGCTCAGCGCCCACCAGGTATTGTGTCTGTGAAACGGCACGGCCCTCCAGTAGGAGGAGATTCCGGGCTTGCGGTCGTCCCACGGCTGGTGGTTGCCGGCCAGCACCGCAAACCGGTTGATCCCCCCGAGCAATGCGCTGTCCCCCCTGGCGAGCATGGCTTCGGGGGAATGCGTCAGGTCAGCCTCGGTAAACGCCTCCGAGGCGGCAATGCGCCGCCCGTAAACATGCGCACCGCTGGAGGTATCTTTGATATCCATGTAACCGGTCTGGGGCATCCCGTGCATCCAGAACTCGCCCATCGGCATCTGCGCCCGGCCCTTGCATTGGATGACATCGGAGTCGAAGCCCATCCCGCAGCCCGGAGCCTGCGCGCATGTCCACATGCCCCGCTCCGCCGCCAGTTCCTGGAATTTCCCGAAGTGATTGTCGGCCAGAAGATCCGCGATCGTGCGCCTCACGTCGAAGAGAAACCGGTCCGAGATCTCGGGGCTCCCAACCACGCGCCCGCGCATCGCGGGGAGATAGGGCGTCATATCATAGCCGCGACGCTTCTTGAACTCCTCGCGGAACATTGGCGTCCAGTTCTGCGGTCCGTATTCTGCACTGTCGATCAGCACGCCCTGCATGGGCGCCCCAGTCGCAACGCTCACATCATGAGCAACCTTGGCATAGTTGTCGAAGTGGACCTCGGCCGCCTTCGCACTGAGTTTGTCGCATTCCGGACCCTGCACTTCCGGCCGGCCGTGTTTGGTTTTTAATGTGGAGGCGACATGCCCGAGCCGCATGACCGTCCACTCACCGGCCGGAACGTCCCATCTCAGGCGGCCGTCGGCAGAGAGTTTCCCGCTTAAATCGATAATCCCGGACACGTCGAGGCACTCGGAAGACGCATAGTCCGGAGTCTTATCAGGAGCCGGAAAATCCGCAACGTAGCCCGCCTTCTCCTCGAACCGGTCGACCCTCGGCTCGCCGCCGAGCGTGAGTTCATTGATCGTCAGAAGTTTGGATTTCGAGGCCAGCGGACCGTCCCAGCGGTGGATGTTCAGTCGGAAATACCGTCCGGTTACCGCCGGAAACGAGACAGTTCTCTCGCTGTCGCTGCCGCCCCAGTTCGTGTAAAGGACCGGCAGCGGGCACACGGTGCGGAACGATTGACCGTCGTCGCTCACCTCCAACTCCCCCGGAGAAGGGACGAGCTTGTTCAGCGCATAAGCCCGTGCCGAGTAAACCCAGGGGGTCATTTTCATCGTCAGGCTGCGGGCGGTCACAGGTTTACCAAAATCCATCACGATCGGAACCGGACTGCCGTCTGCGGGCGGCACAATATCCACTCCGCTGCGGCCATTGCCATCGGCAAGCTTCTCCAGCCCCTGCAGTGGCAGGCTGGAAGTGATTGCCGGGGGGGCAGCAGGAATAGCGGATTCGGGTGTCTTGAATGCGAGCACGGCGATATCCCGGTAATAGCCCCGGCCGTCGCCGGGCGTGGGGAGCACCTCATCAATAGCCGCAGGGCCCTTCACCACCTTCTCGGCGCTGACAAGACGTTGCATGGCTAACTCCGGCGGAATCCACTTTCCGCCGGTCACATAGCCGCTGGAGATGGCAATTTCGAAGATCAGGCCCAAGCGCTTGCATTCCTTTTGCGCGTGCTTGAGCATCTCGAACCACTCCGGCGAGAGGGTCAGGACCGGATCCGTCCTTTTTCCGAAGAGCTGTTCGTACCATTGGACGCCTCCGAAACCCGCTTTCGCATACGCCTCGAGGTCATGGGTGATCCCCTCTTTGGTTGTAGGACCTTCGCCCATATACCACCAGACGGTCGGCCGGCTCTCTCGTGGAGGATCAGCAAAACCCGATTCAAGCATCGACGGTCCCGCAAACACGACCCCCGAACTGAAAAGGAAGAAAATTGCCACGAGCAGTGGCACCCACGCTTGCCAACGAACAGTCCCGGTCGATTGCAACGCTTGATGCTGTTGAGATGTAATCATTATTTGTCCGGATTCATCAGGCTTGCTCCCATCAGGCCGATGATCGATTCCTGGGAGAGGTTTTCGAGCGTGACGCTTTCGAGCGCCACACCCGGGCGAAGCCGGCGGTTCAGGAGGATGGCACGGCAGTTATTTCCGAGTTGGACAGTGGCGGGCGGAACCTTCGGCAGGCAGAATCCGTCTCGCTTGTAATCGTAATCCGCCCCGCCAAACGGGCAGAGCGACCAGAAGTTTAACGGCGGAATGAGCTCCAGTTTGTCCACGATTCCGTCGGCATATTTCAGCCGGAGTTCGGCGTTCGCGATCCGGCCCTGCATCGGATTGGTGAACCCGGAGACGAGAAGCCAAATCGCTTCCGCCTTCTTGCCGATCGGCACGTTGACCTTTCTTGGCCAGTTGTCCCAGAGCGAGGTAAACGCGATGTTGTTTCCATCCTTGGGCCATGCAAAAGGAACACCCTGCGGGGTTTTCAGGCGCGATGCGGAATCCATCAGCTTGGGCACGCGGTCCAGATCAATCGAAGGAGGTTTGTGCTTCGGGTCCAGAGTCATCTGCCAAGTCGAATACCCGTCGGTCGCCAGGCGAAGCGAGCATGTGTCCGGACGCGGGGAAAGGTATTGCTGCTGAAAGATCGTCCGGATATCGCCGTTGAACGCAGTCGTGAGGTCAAGACACTCCCAGGCCGCGTTAGCCGGCGGCTTGTCGAGCGTTTTGGAAGCATTCTCCGCCTCGGCATTGGGATCGCTGACCTTGACCTTGAAAAGCCGGCGCTGCAGAGAATCGCCGCCCTGAACCAGGGCATCCACAAGATGAAAGCCCGCTTCTGTCGGCACCGTTGGCTGCCCGACGATCTTCACATCGGCTGCAGGAAAGCTAAGCTTATCACCGACAACTGTCTCCAGCGAAACCGCGGAATACTGAGGCAGCGGCTGATCGAGAGTCAGTTCGACCGTGGCCGATTTGGTTTTCGGGACGGCTATCTTCGCGATGCTGCAGCCGAAGCCCGGGAGGAGCTCCCATTTTGCGGGAGTCCCGTTGACAGTCACTTTGGAGAGTTTCCGCGCGCGCACAGGAAGCCGCAGGTCGAGGGCCGCAGCGTTTGTGAGCTCGATGCGGTATTTTGTCCGGCCGGCATCGAGCGAAAAATCAGGTGTCCGGATCGAGGCGTGGTCCCAGTCGGACGGCAGCTGCGGGGCGATGGTGACAACGCCGTTCGGATAATCCGGCCGGTATCCGAAGAGGCCCTCGACGACGGTCCGGCAGAACATGCTGGCGCAATCATTGAAGTCGGTCGCCCCGTTGGGAAACCCGAGATCGCCGGGCACGTTACCGTAGAGAGCCATATGTGGGAATGTCCCACTTAGCAGGCTCCAGCCTTCATCGGCGAGCCCGGTCTGAAAGTAGGCAAGCGCGAGGTGGTAGTTATCGCCGGGCCACATTTCCCTGACCGACCAGATCGACGGCACCCAGTTCGATGGCCAGCAGCGCTCCCCTCCATATGGCATCTTCTCGCGCTCGAGCCCCCACTCGGTGTAGTAGAGGGTGCTCGCAGATTGCTTGTCGTCGAGGAGTCCGGCATCGATCGGGCAGAAGATCGCGTAGAGCCAGCTATCCTCATGCAGCCGTTTGTGGCCGCCCTGCTCGACATACGAGCCGACATAGCCCTTTGAAGGAATCCAAAGCTTCTCATGAAAGCTTTTGCGGATTTGTCCAGCCCGCTCTCCGTGGTGCTTTGCAGCCGTCTCGTCCCCGGCCCGCCGCGCAAGCTGTTCGGCGGCAAGGTGGGCCGCATACGCGTATGCGGTCTCCTCGGCTGTGCCTCCGCCGTTATACCACTGGTCGTCAGTCGGCCAAGTGTTGGCGTAGCTCTCGTAGAGCCCGTCACCGTCCGGATCAAAGCACTCCCGAATGTATTCGAGGTGGAGGTCCAACGCAGGACGCAACAACTTCTCAAGTTCCGGATCGCCGGTCCACCGCCAGGCATGGATCAACTGGTCGAAGAACTGGGTCTGCATGTCATAGTGCCAGGGGTTATATGCGTTGACCCGGCCCTTGCCAAACATCCTGGAATCGATCGACTGGCAGCTCAGGCCGGTTTTTTCGTCGGCCTTCGGCACCACCTTCTCGGAGGAGGTGATCTGCCGGGCCAGGCAGAAGCGGGCCTGAGTCTTCACCCTGTCGTGCCAACCGTAGGCGGTGCCGCCATAGATCGTGCGCCACCCGAGGAGCGGGACTCCCCAGCGCATACCGGCATGCGTGAATATGCCATCCCGGAAAACCCCATCCATCACCGCATTGGATGCAGCCACCATGGCATTCAGGCGCGGATCCGGCGTGTCCACTACCACTCGGCTGCCGATCTCCTCCGCTCTCTTCATCCCGTCCGCAAAAACCTCTGCTGCCGGCGGCACCTTGGCGTCCGGGGCGGGTTGGCTTGCCTGGACCACTTGCATCGCCCAAAAGATTTCCGAGTTGCCGTCCAAGTCCACCACGCCGCTAGGGATCGGTCGTTCCTTGCCCGGAATGGCTGCCAGCTTCAGCGGCGACAACCAATCGCCAGCATCGGCGACCGTCGCGTTCGAACCAGCGCTGCACCATCCGACCGTCGCGCTGGCCGCCTTGCCGGGAGGGGCCTCGACAACAAAGCGGTCACCAGCCACCGAGACCCGGTTATCGCGGCAGTCGTCCGGCGAAAACCCTTGCGCGAGGATCGCATCGCGACCCACAGTCGTCACGTCCCATGTATTGAGCACGCTGGCTTTTTGGCGGACCGCTCCGCCGCAGAGCCAGATCAGGCGATCGCCCGGCCGCGCGTTGCTGACCCGCAGGCGGAGCGCCATCCCGGCCCCGCTCGCCGGAGGAACGGCGTCGAGAACGAGAGATGTCCCCTCGAAAAGCGGATCCTTGAGGCTCCATTCCATGCGCCCGGGAAAGTACTTTGAGGTGATGTCCGACCAGTCGTGCAGCCACTTGACCGAATCCCCCCGCACGTAGGCAGCCAGAAACGTGCCGTTCAGGACTGCGCCGCTCCCGAACCGGAGAAGCGGACGGTCACCAGCCAAGACGATCGCACTGGTTTGATTGCAATAGAGCGGACGGTTGTTGAGACGGTCGCCGTTGTGCCGGACAAAGGCGTTTCCTTCCACTGTGTAGGTTGGCGTGACGAGCTTAGACAGGTCGGTGCGACCAATCGTGCCCGCCTTTGCTACGCCAGCGACAAGGAGTCCGACGGCAAGAACACATGTGCCAAACTGTCTGCAAAAGGCGCTCTCAGCAGTCCATGAACGGAAACGGTTTCTAGTGGCCTTCACGAATCGCCTCCCTGAGCTGTGTTTCTAAAGTGGCGTCCCAATACCCGCACTCCAGTTGGAAAAACACCGAGGTGTATGGCAGGGTCAAAGGCGTTTTAATCACGAGGACTTTGAACGCCTTGCCCGCCTCATCGAGCTTGGCGATGATCTCCTCGTGGGGCATCACCTTCAATGGAGCGCCTGCCATCAATTTCCCCAGTTCCTCGCGATACGCACCGATCCCCGGCGCCGCGGCTTCAGGGACAAATTTCATCTCCGCATCAGTGAAGATGACCGGTTTGACATGTTTTGTATTTGTGAGTTCGGCGAGGACCTCCCTGACGACGTCGAGTTGCGCGCGGTTGGCGTAGATTGTCTCAACGCCGGGCGACGTCTGCAATGGATACGCCGAATCGACAACGACAATCCAGTTCCGGTGACCGAGGAGCGGCAGTTCCTCGCGGAGCTGTTGTGCCCAGTCGCCGGCCGCGGAGACACAGTCGAGGGAGAGGATGGCAAAAATGCACAGAAGGTTGGATAGTTTGATTTTCATTATATTTACGAGATCGAGATGCGGAGTTCTTGTCCGAGCGTGAGGTCGACGTCGCCGGAAAATGTGACCGTCGCCCGCCGTCCCACAGACTCCAGGCCGGCTGCAACCGGTTTGCCACCGAGGGTGACCGCGGCCTTGGAAAACGCCCTCCCCTCCGGGCTTTCGAGCGACATGGATTTCAGGCGCAGCTTCCCCCACTTGACAATCAGTCCCGCATCCATCGCATCGCCTTGGAGGTTTTGGAAATAGGTCCCCCAGCCTTCAGCGGCGGTGAATGCGCATCTGAATTTGTCCGGCGTGAGTTTGGGGGCAAACCCGATGTGCCCGCGCGGGCCATCGTATTCATACCCGCAGGCGGCCAGGTAGACTCCGTAGCTGGCCATGCTGCGCGCGTAGTGGTCGCCGCATTCCACCTCGTTCCACGGGTTGCGCCGCGAGGCGTGATAGCGGTCGTGAACAGCGCGTGTAATGGCCATTCCCTCGAGGGGCATCCCCTCCCAAAGCATGTGACCGGCCACCTGGTATTCGAAGCCGTTCATGCACTCGTTGAAGTAGCCGACAAATGTCGGGTTCCCCTTGCCGGCCGCTTTGTTGAAATCCCAGTCGGTGCGGGGAAATGTGCACATCAGCAGTCCGGCCTCGCCGGGCATCGCATACCAGCGGCCGGGCTTGTTCGCCGCACGGTAGGGCCCGACGTCGGGCGAAAAATTGTAGCGCCAGAGCGACTTGAGGGCGGAGACGGTTTCCTTCTCGGGAAGAACGCGCGGGAGCCCGACCTGGAACGCCCAGCTCTGCCCGAACACCTGGTCGATCTCGCAACCTGTCCCCGAGTTGATGGCGTCGAGGTGCTTCGGGTCGACCTTGTTGATGAAATATTCCCCGTCAAAAAGATCCGCGACGAGTTTCTTCTGCCCGACTCCGGCGATCGCCCGGCACTGCTTCGCGAATTCGCTGTCGCCAGCGGCATCCGCCATCTCAGCTGAACCGAGCAGCGCCGCAAGATAGAGCCCGCTCAGCCAGGCCACCGGACCATACCAGTCGCTGTCGAGGGTGTTGTGTTGCTTTCCTTCAATGATCCCGTCGGCATCGGCATCCTTGGCAATCAGCCACTCGGTGGCCAGCTTGATCTTCGGCCAGTTACGCTTGAGAAACGCATCGTCCGTCGACATCTGGTGCTCGCGCAGCGCACGGAGGATCGTCCCCGCCTGCGAATCGATGGCAGGAATCGTATTGCACTCTGCGCGGAAGCGGATCGCTCCGTCCGGTTGCAGTGCGAGACCGAAATCCACCCGCTCGCGGGTATCCCGCTCGAGATCGGGAAACAACCGGCCGGCAGCATGTGCGTAGTGATACACGTGGCCGCACGTCCCGGCGCAGCAACCGACGCCTTCCCATCCGTAGAATCGTCCGTCTGCAAAGCGGAAGCACGTGGAAGTCGCCAGAATCGAGGTGTTGAGCATCGTGCGGTCAAGAAACCAGAACGGCAGCGTCGAGTCATACCAGGTGTCGCGCCAGAGCTTCGTCCAGGCCCCGAGCCTCGGGAGATTTCCGGCGACGTATTCGACCACCGCCTGTGCGGACGGAAAGCGGCTCGCGTAGTAACGTCCGAGCCTTCCCTGCTTTTTCATCGGGCCTCCCATCGTCAGGTTCGGGAAATGCCACGCCACAACAAACGTCACTTGGGCGGACTCGCCCGGCGCGAGCCGCACCGACCGGGCGAGACGGGCGGACGGCTTCTCGCGAAACGAAGCCGTGCCGTCCGGACTTGCTTCATCGGCAGGAGCCCCCAGCAAGGCCAGGGCCATCGTTCCGAAATCCGAAGCCTCGTCGAGGGTTCCCAAGTCGGGCTTGCGGTCGGAAAATGTCACTTTGCCAAGCCCGACGTTACCCCAGTCTCCGACGGCATCGTCCAGGAGTTCGAGCCGAGCCTTTTTGCCGGCGAGCTCGCGGACGTCGAACCATCCGGGCGACATCTGGTTGACATCCTTCCCCGCCGCCGATCGCACCCGCTTCCCGTCAACCAAAAGATGAAGGCCCAATGCTGAGCCCTCCCGCGGACGACCGCCGCCGATCCAGAATGTGATGAAGTTCCGTTCAATCGTGAACTCCGGACTGATGAGCGTCCCCGTCGCCTTGTCTCGCTCGTTGATGCTGTCCCCAGGAGCTGCCGCATGGGAATTGACGACAAAGGCGGTCTCGCCGCCAACATCGCCCTGATAGGAGGGCAGTTCGTTCCGTTTTAGCGGTTTCTCTCCGAAGGCCGTGCCCGTCCGCTGCCAGCCACCATAGCCCCAGTTGTCCCAATCCTCAAAAACAACATCCGGCCGTCGGGAGGTCTCTGCTCCAGCAGGGAGGGCATCTGCAGAGAAAACAACGCTGGTCCAACCCGGCCCGCGCACGGTTCGCTGGCGCAAGGTCCCCTCCGCTGATCTGTTGTAAAGGCAGACCCCGTTCTCCATCTCGCCGATCAGAGCCGCCTCGACTGGCTTGTCCGAGGTGTTGCGCACAGTGAATTCCATGATCGTGGCCGGCAGACAGGAATCCTCCGTATCCAGCGGAACGAAAGGCGAGAACGCCTGGAGTTTCACGGTCAGCGGCACAGCGGGGTCGGCATATTCAATGGTTCCGATCGGATACTCGCCACGGAAGCTCACGTCCGAAAACCCCTCTGAGTCCAATGTGCGAACCTTATCACCGATCCGGATCGAGAACCGCTGCTCCAGCGGCGAAGACGGGCTCATCGGCTTGGCATAGTGGTCCGCACCGGTCGACACGTGCCGGTTGAATATGTCCCAGCACCACAATCGGCCGTCCCCTCCAAGGTAAAGCTGGCCGGCTCCGATGCCTCCGACCGGCATTCCGACGAATTTCAGATCGCCGCCGCGCAAGACCTCCGGAACCCCGCGCTCGAACAGCGATTTGACCCAGGTGGGATCCAGCTTTTTGTCGGCGGGAACAAGCTTCTCAAATTCCTCGCGCGTGAAAGGTCCGGCCATCACGGGCAGGCGGGTCAGAATCAACCCCATCGCCGTTGCTGCTCCGGTCCGCAAAAACTCCCTGCGGTTCCATGGGAAAACGACGGGCCCGGCCGGCTCGCAGCCGCAGGATTCGCCGGCGGACATTTTGCAGCAGTCTTCAGATTCGTTCATGTGTGTTAGGGGATGCACGCCCCAGGCGTCCTTGAGGGGCCAGCCGGGGCAGGTTTAAAATCTAGGCGCAGAGCGCCCGCGTGTCATGTCGCATAAATTGGCGACAGAGACTTGGCAGACCGGCTACCGCCCAAGACGCCGGTCCAACTGTGCGGCATGAAGCTCGCGGGGAATGATCGAGGCCGGGCTCATCGTTTCGAACCACTTGGCATCCGGGATCTTTGTCGCATCGTCCGCCGTCAGGATGGCGATGACATTGATCGACGAGGGGGCGAAGCTTTCCGGGGGATAAGAAAGGTTTTTCGCAGCGCGTAAATTCCAGAACGTCGTCCAGCCCCCGCTGTTTTTGCCGAGGTTGGCTCCGCCTCCGCAGGACCACACGCGGTTTCCGGCTCCGCAATCGATGTTGCTGAACAAATTCGAGAACGGTGCCTGCTTGTGATGGTCGAAGCAGAGGTCGCGGCCTTTGCCATTGGAGAAAACATTCCCGGCACTGCCCGCATTCTGAACGGAAATGTCATGGATGAAACGCTGCTGGAAATCGAAGCGGGTGATCAGGTTGTCCGAACCGTTGACCGATATTCCATGATGCCCGGTATCTTTGTTTGCCGTGGGTCGCGCAGAGGTCAGCACGACGTCGCTGATCGTGCAGTGGACTCCGTTCGCATAGATCCCGCTGTCGGAATTCGCAATCCGCACATTCCGAATCCAGCAATGGGCGGCGTTGGCGATCTCCAGGGCATTCGCGCCCAGTTCCGTGAAGTGCCCGCGGTAGGGCAAGGAGGGAAACTCAAAGCCCAGGTTTTCCACACCGGAATTCACCACGAGCGGCGCGAACGTTCGCACCTTCGGACTCCACTCGGCCCGGATGTCAAAGCGCAGCGGGCGATCGATGCGGAGGCGTTTGCCAGGAAGATCAATGGCCTCAACCTTGGCCACCTGCCTCGTGCTTTGCGGCCTCAAGGATTTCACCGAGCCGGGGTCTTCAGCGTAAATCCACCGGCTGAGCGACAGGGCGGAGTCATCGGAGACTTTGACTTCGATCCACTGCCCCGGCGAAAGCCCGGTCGCATCCGAGACAGCCAGCCACTCATCACCCCGCCTGGGAAATGGCGCGACCACATCCGTCCCGGCTGACGACTTGGCGGCCCCCCCCCCGATGACAACAAAACCTCCGCCCCACGAATAGTTGCTCGTTGGCTTACCTGTCGTTGTCGCGCCCCACTTGGGCTTCACATCGGTCAGCGTGTTCGGAAAAACCAAAACCGAGCGATCAGGTCCCTCCCCCCGCAGGACGAGGTTCGGCTTGTTGACCCGGATGATTCCGGTGATCTTGTAACGCCCGGCCGGAACAAGAATCGCACCGTCTGTCGTGGCGGCGATCGCGGCATTGAAGGCCGCGGTGTCGTCGCTCTGCCCGTCCCCCCGCGCTCCGAAATCCCGCACATTGGCTTTCACCGCAAGATTCGGAATCGGCTTCTCGCCGCACTGGAATCCGGCAAAGCTGAAATCCGGAAGTCGGGATTGTGGAGACCACTTTTCGCCCTTCGCACCCCACAGGCCGGAATATGGTCCCTGCGCAGCACCGGGCGGCAATATCGCATCACGCCCGGCCGACCTCGCAGGCTCTGCGGCGATCGCGGTTTGGAGGGCAAGGGTGAGAGCGGACAGAATGGCAGACAGCTTCATATAGGGAGAACTAGAACTACTTCGGCCAGATGAGACCACCGTTCAAGCTCACTTTTCCTTCGCCGGAAGAGGAACCGGTTTGACTGACTTCAAATCCTCACACCGGACCGCCGAGACATTGGCATGGTCAGATGCCAACCAGGGACGCGCATCCGGCTTGATCGTGCCAATTTTCACATTTTCAAAGATCACATTGTCTGCGTGGCGGACATAGAACCCGTAGCCCGGGGTATGACCGAAGAGGTTTGATTGTGGGTATGCCGTGTCTTTTTCGGGTGGAGCCGGGTGGATCACCGCCTGCCCGCCGGGCATTTCAATGTAAAGATTCCTTAGACGGATGGTCCCGAGGCTCTTTGCCGGGATGCCGGTAATCGTGGAAGAGGGAACGGTCTTGGAATGTGTGCCAAGAACCCTGACATTTTCGATGAGCACGCTGTCGATCGAACCGATCGCCCGCCCGGCGTTGGCCTTGCTCCCCATCAGCGACATCCGCCTGCCAAGGCGGATGAAGATAGGCTGTGCGGTCCCATACATGTCGAGTCCCCTGACAACGATGTTTGTGACAGGCGATCCGTCCACGGACTCAATGCAGACCCCGCCGTAGGTGGCGTGGTAAATCGTGTTGTTCAGAATTTGCACGTTCTCGATTGGTCCCAGAGTTGCCGTGCCGATCTTGATGGCATTCGCGCGGTGGCAGTAGATCGAATTGTTCTCGATCAGGATATTTTTCAGCCCGGCCGAGCCATGGCTCTTCAGACAGATACTGTCGTCCTCGGAAACAACCTTGCAGTTCCGGACCACCACATCGCTGCAGTCACAGATGTCCATGCCATCAAGGTTGGCGACAATGGGCGGAGCTGAAACCTCGACGTTGTCGATGGTCAGCCGCCGGCAGTGGTCGTAGACCTGCGTCCACATGCGGGGGTTGGTGAGTCGGATGTTTCGAACCACCACATCGTCGCTCTGAAAAATCCTGATCAACGAGGGCCGTTCCGACTCCTTCCCGAACATCTTGACCAGTGCACCCTGCCCGTCAATGACTCCACCGCCGTCTAGAATAAGCCTGTGCGCCTGGTTGGCATACAGGAGCCCCCGAAGGATCGCAAAGGCGGAGGAAGAATCGGAGACCTCGGGAACAAGGATCGGGTAGTCCGATGGATTTGTGCCTCCGAGCAGGACGGCGTCCTTGGCGACGTAAAACGTCATGCCTCCCTTGAGAGTGAGTTGAGCTGACAGAAAGCGGCCACTGGAGAGCAGAACGCTGCCGCCTGTGCCTTCACACGCATCAATGGCCTTCTGAATCGCGGCAGTGTCGTAGGTGGTTCCGTCGCCCACAGCCCCATACGATCTCACATCGAAGACCGGGGCAGGAGCAGGCCGGATGGTCGCCACCACCGGCTTCATGTTGGCCGCTGGTTTTTTGAGATCCGGAGGATCTTGCGCGAAAGAAAACTGGAGGCCCAGTATCAGGAGAAATTTTGATGTCAGGGGGAGTCGGTTCACGGAACGAGATTCCATTCTGCCCTGTCAACGAGCGGCTTGCCGGCAATGGTGGCCCGAACCTCGATCGCATTTCTTCCAGGCGCGAGGGAAACGGCATCCCACCTGGCGACGCGGATGTCATCCGGCTTGGTGGTGCCGATGTTTTTGCCGTTGACCATGAGCGTGACTTCGGGCGCATTGGTATAAACCTTCACGCTCGTCGCTGTCTCCTTGCGATCGGTATGGCGCTTGGAAGCCAGATGCAGGACCGGGGCATCCGACCAGTTGGCTTGGTAAAAATAGAACGCATCCTTCTTGCTCTTCCGGTCATAGGTCACGATCCCCTTGTCGTTCATGCCGGGCGTGTCGCCCTCGTTCCGCCAGACGCTCGCAAAATCGAACATGTTCCAGACAAACGATCCCCAGCAGAATTTCGCCTCGCGGATGCTGCGCCAGTTACCCTCGTGTACGACCGCCTGCCACTCCTCGGGATGCCACTTGGACCCGGGAACGGGCTTTTTCGGGTTTTGCTCATGATGGCGAAGCGATGCACCCGCCCCGTATTCCGAGATTCCGACCCCGCGGTTGCCCCCGAGTTTCTGGTAGGCCTCCAGCGTCGCGCCCATCGTCTGCGGCGTGCCCTCATACCATCCCGGGTATGCGTTGAAGGCGAGCAGGTCGGTGATGTTGCAGAGGTCGGCCCGTTTCTTATTGACGGCGATCGTCGTGGGACGCGTGGGGTCCTCCCTCTTGGCGAGTTCGTTCAGTTCCCTCATGAGCGGGATCCCGTCGGGCGTGGGGCGGTGGAACAACTCGTTTGAAATCCCCCAGGTGAAAATCGAGGGATGGTTCCGCAGCTGCCTGATCATCTCAACAAGCTGCTTCTTGGCGTTGGGCGCAAATCCCGGATCGTTACTGATCTTGTCGACAACCGGGATCTCGGTCCAGACGAGCAGACCCGCCCGGTCGCAGAGCGTGTAAAATGCGTCGGAATGAGGGTAATGCGCAAGCCGGACCGCGCGTGCCCCCATCTCCAGAATCAGACTCACATCCTCTTTGAGGTCTGCCTCAGAGACCGCCCAGCCCTTGCCAGCCCGGTCCTGGTGACGGCAAACGCCGTAAAGCGGATACGGTTCGCCGTTCAGAAAAAAACCGTTTTGCGGATCGATCCTGTAGGAACGGACACCGGTTTCCTGCACGAACCGATCCACTTCTTTCCCTTCGACCATCAGACGCGTTTCCACCCGGTAAAGAAAAGGATCCTTCCGGCCGTTCCAAAGATGGGGACGAGGAATCATCACCGTCACCATCCCCTCCCCACGGGCATTTGCCGCCAGGGGGATGCCCGGCGAAACCCCGCTTGCCACGACTTTTTCACCGTCAAGGACACGGACTCCCACGGTCGCCCGGACCGGGGCGGAGCCGCCATGGTCGATCAAGGTCACGACGTCGAGCAACGCCTTGTCTTTTCCGACCTCGCGTTGTCTCACCGACACGCCAGGCGCGCCGTGCTCCAGCGGACTGATGCAGGTCTTCGGTCCGGTGAAAACGGAAACCGGACGGTAAATCCCCCCGAACACCGGAAAATCGCCGGAAAGAGGAGCAACGTCCGGGCGCAGCGTGTTGTCCGCACGAACCCTCAGGTCATTGGTTCCGTCAAAGCGCAGAGCCGGCGTGATCTCGAAGACAAAACCAGTCCCCAGTCCGTCGTGATGCCCGAGCTCTTTCCCGTTGAGATAGACCACAGCCGAGGCGCCCACCCCCTCGAACCGGAGAAACACACGGCGTCCTTTCCACGAGGGATCGGCGCTGAACGATTTCGCATACCACCCGGGTCCCCGGTAATATCCGGGTTCACCGGGCGGTTCGAATCCCCCTCCGTCTGCCGCATCCTCGGCATTCCACGTGTGCGGCAGATTGACAGTCTCCCAGGTTTCGGTCCCGGAACGCACCGCATCAGCAGAATCCCCCTTGAGAAATTTCCAGCCGGACAGGAATCCTTGATCCGGTTCCGCAGACGTGCTCACAAGGGATGCGAAAATCAAAAGCACCAACGTCAGCGGAAATAGCCGGAATTGCCTGTCAGCAGGCCGGATCTTAATTGTGGTCATAATACTTAACGGGTCTTTGGAGCCTGTCTTTCCCCTGCGACGGCGCCCGCTGTCGGATTTGAGCACCGCGGCTCCGATCGCACGGGTTCAACGTCCGACTCAAGACGGAAATGAAATTGTCGCGGTTTTAGCCATCGCCCGCCAGCGCGAACTGTGTCACCATTTCATGCGACATGACAGTCCCGATGATTCCAGCAAAACATAGCCGACCGTCCTGGACATCCCTCATCCGCACAGCCTCCATGGCAAGGCGCGCTGCAGGGTTGTCATCAAGCCGGAGTAGAGTGACCTTTCGCATGAACTTTAAACCCCTAGCCATTGTGCTGTTGATCGCGCTCCTTCCTGCGCTCCGCGCAGCCGACCCCAACCTTCCCGGGCAGACGCCTGGCGACGCCAACCCGATCCTGCCGGGGTATTTTGCCGACCCGTCGATGGTCACCGATGGCGGGAAGCATTTTATCTTTGCGACGCTGGATCCGTGGGGGGACAAAACCCTCGGCTGCTGGGAGTCGGAGGATTTCAAAAGCTGGAAATACCATGTTTTGAACTGGCCGACGAAGGCGGCCTGCACAAGCCCATCCTCGAAAAAGAGCATGGTCTGGGCTCCCTCGGTCGTGCGCGCGGGCAACGGCAAATTCTACATGTATGTCTCGGTTGGCAGCGAGGTCTGGGTCGGGACCGCCGATGCGCCGGCCGGCCCTTGGCGTGATGCGAATGGCGGGCGCCCGCTCATCCCTGCCGACTTCAAGCCGGGCTTTCACATGATCGATGCCGAGGCGTTCATCGATACCGACGGCCAAGCATACCTCTATTGGGGCTCCGGCCTGGATTGGGTCAACGGCAAATGCTGGGTGGTCAAGCTCAAGCCGGACATGGTCACCTTTGACGGCGAAGTCCGTGACGTGACGCCAGCGAACTACTTCGAGGCACCGTTCATGTTCAAACAAGGCGGCCGCTACCATCTCATGTATTCGAGCGGGAAGACCACGGAGGACAGCTATCAAGTCCACGTTGCAACAGGCGACAACCCGCTCGGGCCGTTCCAGGAGACGGCCGCAAGCCCCGTGCTCGTGACAAGGATGGAAAACAATGTGCGGTCGCCCGGACACCATGCCGTTTTTCAGAAGGACGGCAAAACCTACATTCTCTACCATCGGCATAATATTCCGTTCGACGGTAAGTTTGTCGGAAGGCAGACGTGCGTCGATGAGCTCACATTCGGCCCGGATGGCAATATCCAGAAAGTCGCTCCGACGCACAGCGGTCCGCCGCTCGTCCGCCGGGCGCAAGCGGGGAAGCAAGCCGCAGCGACGGCCACGGCGTCCGGCAACCGCTCGCCGGCAACCGGTCCTGAGCGTGCCGTGGATGACAATTTCGCAACGCTCTGGGCTGCCGCGCCCGGGCAGCAGGAGTCCTGGCTGCAGTTGGAGTTCAAGGAACCGGTCGTGTTCACCAGTCACCATCTGCGCTTCGAATACCCGTGGAAGGAATACCGGTTCCGTTTGGAGACCTCGGACGACGGTCACCAATGGAAAGCCATTGCCGATCACAGCGTAGAACCGGTCTCAGGCTCGCCGGTGATCCTCTCTGCTGCCGCAAAGGCACGCTACGTGCGTCTTGTTTTCCCTGGCGGGAGCGGCCCCACCCCCGCCCTGTTTGAATGGCAGATTGAGTAGGTCCACGTGGCGAAGATCGCGGACAGCACGATCAGTCGGCCGGACGGAACGTCACCCGAACTTTCGCGGAGGTCACAGGTTTGAGGAGCTTGAGCCCAACCCGATGAAACGGTGGCGCCGCCAGCTCGGAGACAACTTCGTCGCTGAGGGTGAAACCATCCGGGGTTTCCACGGTCGCGATCAATCTGGCCTGGCCGGCAGAGAACTCGATCCGGCGGTCATCAAGTTGCTTGAAGCTCCCCGTGGCCGGCAGCGCGATCTCAAATGCGATGGGCTTTGAGGATTCCACCACATCCTCAACCACCACCTGACCGGACCCGCTCCGCCCGTAGGTCAGCACCCGCTCGAGTTTTTTCAAACCGGGAACGTCGTAAGCAGGCCGCAGATCGATGCGGATCTCGTCGGCGGCGTCCGTAAATTTTGTCGATAGAATCTTTGCGACGACCTTTGTGGCGTCCTTCTGCAGCTTCCCGTCGACAACCGGAACCGGGTGGCCGAAAGAATTGAGCAGCTTGTTCTCGTAGCGCCTGGGCCCGAATGTCTGGCTGTTATACGCGTGCGGTCCACCCGGGTCGCCGACAGGGATCTCGCCTTTGTAAACGATGACAAACGAACCGATGTCGTTGTGGCTGTGGCTCGTATTTCCTCCGGCCTTCACGGCCACACCCAGCCGGCCGGGCGACCCGGGAAGCGGGCGGCTCACGAGCACGCCCGTGTTCTCGAAAAATGAACGGGGTCCGATCTTGCTGTCCTTCGCTTTGCCCGCCCCCTCAACAGGTGTGGCGCCCATAAAGACCGTTTGAAGCGCCTTCCCGCCAGGGTTCCGGGGCAGCGGGTAGTCCGGGAGATCCAGATTGAGTACGCTGTTGCAATAGGCGACCCAAAGGCGATCTGCCCTCGTGCCGAGCCGGGAGTCCGCAAATGTCGGAACGCGCGAGTCCACAATGACCGCTCTCACTCCGTACAGGGCCATCGCAGCAACCTTTGGGTCTTTGAAAAGGTCAACCTTGCCGCGGGTTGCATCCATCAGGACCTCACGCAGGACCGCATAGTTACCGAACCCATAGCCCCAGTAGCCATAACCCTCGTCGCAATAGCCATCATCGCGGAAGCCGTTGACAAAGTACTTTGAGTAATGCTCCCCCGCCGCGAGGAATACAGCACGGTCGCGGCGGTCGGGCAGGACCGTGCGGGCTGCACCGGCCACTCCAGCAAGGCAGACAGCATTCCAGTTGTTTTGGACCGGCTTAGAGCGGCTGCCGAGCCACCAACTTCCTTTCCCCGTGCGCAAACTCTCCCGAACAGGGCTGAAGATTCTTCCGTCCAGAGCCGAAAGCACTTTTCCTCTTGAGTCAGGGTCCAGCTTGTCCCCCAGCAGGTAGAGGGCCTGGGCCAACTGCGCTGCCATCGCCGACGACGAGAGGTCCACCGAGTAACGCCTCTTGTGGAAGTTTCCGAGATCCCCGTCGTGCGCCGGAAGCGTCCAGGTCGGCTGCTTCACATACTCAAGCAGAACCTCGCGGATGCGAGGAAGAAACCGACCCTTGTTCTCGAGGCACTCAGACGTCACGAGTGGGAAAAGCCAGCCGTCGCGGGCACGCATCATCTTCTCTCCGGGGGGGCGCTGCCCGGTCTTGGAGTAATCCAGGTAGAGCGCATCGTCCCAGGCAGGAAACGGCGTTGCGAGCAGTCGCTCAGCTTCGGGGATCACCTTCCCGCAGACAGCTTGCACGTCTGGACTGCTCCAGAACTGACGGTTACCGATCGGCTGGCCGAAGCCGCCCGGCTTCTCTGGCAGCATGCCCGCAATCTGGTTGACCCGCGCGGGGTCGAGCTCAGCAAACTTTTCCATCTCCACCGCCCGCAGCGACCCGAGCCCAAGAAAGCCCCCCAGGCTGACAATAAATAAACGGGACAGACTCATGAAGACGGAACGGGGATGGTGATAATCGTGCATGGTGCGGGTGGAAAATCGCTCTGCTGGGGAGACAGGCAGAAGCAACACGATCGGGCAACACGCCCCAGCAATCAAGC
>CAYXRX010000017.1:0-107611 GCA_964467415.1 uncultured Chthoniobacterales bacterium | reverse complement strand
GTCGGATCCACCCCGCTGCCCCGCAGCGAGATGACCAAAAAGCTCTGGGACTACATCAAGAAGAACAAGCTCCAGGACGAGACGAACAAGCGCAACATCAATGCTGATGACGCTCTCAAAGTCGTTTTTGGCGGCAAGAGCCAGGTCAGCATGTTCGAGATGACCAAGCTCGTCTCGGCTCACGTCAAGTAAGTTTCACCAACCTTTCAACCCCTGCGGCCGCCCATGGGCGGCCGCGGGGAATCTCTCTGCCCATGCGGGCAGACCGAACGTCCGTCGGGCCGGCCGGCCCGAAATCCGGGATCAAGCTCAGGGCAATTTTTCGACCTTGAGGTCGTCGAATGCCCCGCCTGCACCAGCAGGATTATAGCAATAGACGATCCCCGTCCTGTCTGCGGGACCGGCGGTGAACGCCACAGAAAACGGCTTCCATGACGTGCTTGGAACTTCGATCGACACCTCGGAGCTGCCGAATTTTTTTGCGCCGGCCCGCACCGGGTTCCGCGGGTCGGTTGATCGCGCCCACCCGGTCAGCGCATATCTGGCGCCGGGGGTAAGGCCGTAGATTTTCTGTTCGGCCCACTGTGGCCCCTGCGCCAGGACAAGGCCTTTCGATCCGTTCCGGCCACCGGTCGCGGAAACCCTCGCAGCGGGTGAAAGCTTCCAGGGTGCCGCCTGATCCCCCTCGAATCCCCCGTTGTGAAAGGCCACCGCGTCCGGACGCGCGTAAACCCGGCAGTATTCCACGTCGAAGGAGTTCGGAAATTTTGTTTCCGACGACGGGCCGGCATTCCCCTTCCCCGAGCAGACCGCCGAGTTGAGGAGAAGGTATTGCGGCTTGTTGGTAACGTGGTCCCCGTAGGTCCGCATGGTCACCTTCCCGTCGATCAAAAAGAACACGTAGCCGGGCCCCCACTCCATCGCGTAGGTGTGGAAGCCTGTCGGCCCGATTTTGTCGTGGTGCGAATCCCACCCCTGGCCGTTTGGCTTGGCGTAGCAATAGCCCTGGTGGATCCGCGGTCCTCCGGTCCAGAGCTCGATGATATCGAACTCGGGCGGCCAGCCCTGGGACAGCGTCCAGAATGCCGGCCAGAGCCCGGGTCCGGCCTCCATCGGCGCGCGCGCACTCACCTCGGCAAACCCATGGACAAAGCGGAACGAATCGCTCGTTGTGACCATGCCTGCGGTGTACTCGAACTTTCGCGTCTTACCCTGGGTCGGGGTCTTTCGGCAGGCGAGTTTTAGCTGGCCGCCGGAGACCGAGATGTCCTCAGGTGTCAGGTAGGATGCGTAGCCGTTTGTGTGCCAGTGGCCGTCCTCCGCGCCCGGCCACGGGAGGTTCGGCCTCCACTTTGTCCAATCCACCCGGGAGCCGTTGAACTCATCCGAGAAGATGAGCTTCCAGTCCTGGCCGGGCAGGGAAAGATTCATCCGGCCGGCGAGCGTGCGGGGCGAGGCCGGATCCGGCGCGGGATCAGCGCCCGTGGCGGACAATGTCAGGCCGAGCACCGCCAGGAGCGTCAAGCCGGTGAGTCGACCGAAGAAAGCAAGGGGCATGAGCCGGAAGAAACGAAATCCCGCTCCGGCCGTCAAGTTCCCGCCGAAAGGAATTGAAACCGCCTGCCCCAATGCGTTTGAATGCCTTGGTGAAATCCCTCCTCGTCTTCCCGGCTGCCATAATCTTTGCCGCAGCCTGCCCGAACCTTCCGGCAGCAGATAACCCGGCCCCGGCGAATGTATCCACGCTCGTGGTCCGCGCCAGCCAGCCAGGCGCCGTGATCGACCCGAACATCTACGGCCAGTTCTCCGAGCACCTCGGGCGCTGCATCTACGAGGGCATCTGGGTGGGTGAGGATTCGCCGATCCCGAACACGCGCGGGATCCGCAACGATGTGGTGGCCGCTCTGAAAAAGCTGAAGGTCCCGCTCCTGCGTTGGCCGGGCGGGTGCTTTGCCGACGAATACCACTGGAAGGACGGCATCGGCCCGCGCGAGAAGCGCCCGTCGATGATCAACACCCACTGGGGCGGCGTCACCGAAAACAACGCGTTCGGCACCCACGAGTTCATGGACCTCTGCAGCCAGATCGGTGCCGAGCCGTATGTCTCGGGCAACCTCGGCAGCGGCTCGGTCCAGGAAATGATGGAGTGGGTCGAATACATGACCTCCGACGCCAAGTCGCCGATGGCCAACCTCCGGCGCGCCAACGGACGCGACGAACCCTGGAAACTCAAATTCTTCGGCATCGGCAACGAAAACTGGGGCTGCGGCGGCAACATGACCCCGGAATATTATTCCGACGAATACCGGCGCTATAACACGTTCGTGAAGAACTACGACAAGCAGGCCCCGATCCACCGGATCGCGTGCGGTCCGAACGGCGGCAACACCAAGTGGACCGAGGTCCTCATGGACCGCGTCGGGAAGCGCATGAACGCCCTCGCCCTCCACTACTACACGTCCGTCCGCGATGACAAAAAGACCCCGCAAGTCGAGGGCAGCGCCACCACCTTCGACGAGAAGGAGTGGCATCTCACCCTCCGCAAGGCCCTCGAGATGGAGTCGCTGGTCAGCAAGCACTCCGCCATCATGGACGAGAGCGACCCGGAGAAAAAAATCGCCCTGGCCGTGGACGAATGGGGAACTTGGTTCAATGTCGAGGAGGGCACGAACCCCGGGTTCCTCTACCAGCAGAACACGCTCCGCGACGCGCTCGTCGCCGCGCTCACGCTCAACATTTTCCACAACCACAGCGACCGCGTGCGGATCGCGAACATCGCGCAGATGATCAACGTCCTGCAGGCGATGATCCTCACGGACAAGGAAAAGATGCTGCTCACACCGACGTATCACGTCTTCGAAATGTTCAATGTCAACCAGGGGGCCACGCTGCTGCCCACCGAGCTCACGACCCCGGACTATGTGCTAGACGGCCAGAAGATCCCCGCGGTCAGCGCCTCGGCCTCGCGCAGCACTGACGGCACAGTCCACCTCTCCCTCGCCAACACCGACCCGAACCGGACCATCGCCCTCGCCTGCACGCTCGACGGCATGGCCGCCAAATCGGTCGCCGGCCGGGTGCTGACAGCGCCCGCCCTCAATGCCCACAACACGTTTTCCGCCCCGGACTCCGTCAAGCCGCAGCCGTTCGGCGGCGCGAAGCTGGACGGAGGGAAGTTGTCGGTCGAACTGCCGCCCAAATCGGTCGTTGTCCTCGATCTGAAGTAGGCCTGCCCCCTCCATGAACAAGCCGCGCCTGAGCATTTGGGCCATCTGGAACATGAGCTTCGGGTTCCTTGGAATCCAGTTCGGCTGGGGCCTGCAGATGGCGAACATGAGCTCGATCTACCAGTATCTCGGCGCGAAGCCGGAGGACTTGGCGCTCCTCTGGCTCGCCGCACCGCTCACCGGCCTCGTCCTCCAGCCGATTGTCGGCTACTGCAGCGACCGGACGTGGAACCGCCTTGGCCGCCGCAGGCCGTATTTCCTTGCGGGGGCGCTCTGCGCATCCGTGGCGTTGGTCCTCATGCCCAACTCGTCGGCCCTGTGGATGGCGGTCGGCCTGCTGTGGATCCTCGATGCGTCGGTCAACCTGAGCATGGAGCCGTTCCGCGCGTTCGTCGCCGACAAGCTGCCCGCGGAGCAGCATTCGGCGGGCTTCGCCATGCAGAGCGTGCTCATCGGCTTCGGGGCAGTCGTCTCGTCGGCCCTGCCCTGGATGCTCATGAACTGGTTTGGCATGCCGTTTGACGCGGCCGGCAGCACGATCCCCGCCGCGGTGAAGCTCGCCTTCTACATCGGGGCCGGCGTCTTCCTGGCTGCGGTCATCTACACGATCCTGACCACGCCGGAGTACCCGCCGGAGGACATGGACGCGTTCCGCCGCCACAACGCCGCAACCGCTGGCGCGCTCAACGGGTTCAAGGAAATTTACACGGGAATCCGGACAATGCCCCGGACGATGCGGCAGCTTGCGGTCGTCCAGTTCTTCACGTGGCTTGCCCTTTTCTCGATGTGGATCTACTTCGGCACCGGCATCGCGGAGAAGATTTTCGGCGGCCATCCGGGCGACGAGCGCTACGCCCAGGGAGTGGCCTGGGGAGGGGTCTGCTTCTCGACCTACAATGGGGTCGCGTTCCTCTTTGCGTTCGTCCTGCTCTGGCTCGTCCGCCACTTCCGCGCCAAGGACATCCACACCGCCTGCCTGCTGGCCGGCGGGGCCGGGCTGGCCTCGGTGCCGTTCGTCCCGCACGCCAACCTCCTCCTCGTCGCCATGGCGGGCGTCGGCATCGCATGGGCCTCGATTCTGGCCATGCCCTACGCCCTGCTCGCCGCCTCCCTCCCCCCCGAACGCACCGGCTTCTACATGGGCGTCTTCAACTTCTTCATCGTCATCCCCCAGATCATCATGTCGCTTTTCCTGGGCGAGCTTCTCGTAAAATGGGGCGGCGGAAACCCGCTCGCGCCGGTCCTCATCGGCGGCCTCGCCATGATCGCCGCCGCGGTCCTCACACGCTTTGTCGATGAGCCATCCCACCCGCAATCGGCCGCGCGATGAACGGGAGCATTTGGCCGCACGCGGGTGGTGCGCCCGTCACCTGCACTGAAACCATCCGCCTCGGACAGGCATGGCCGGGAGCAACAGGGGGTTTTGCCCCGGCCTCCGTGCGCGTGACCTGGACGTCCGACAGCGTCCGGGTTTCGGCTCGCCTGGAGGACGCCGACGTCTGCACATCGGCCCACGGCGACTCGTGCCGGCTCTGGGAGCTGGGCGATGTATTCGAAATGTTTTTCCAAGCCGAAAACAGCGGCTATTATGTGGAAATGCACGTCGCTCCCGGCAACCAGCGCCTTCACCTCCGGATTCCGATCGTAGACGGCCCCGGGCCGCGGCGGAAGGATGTCCCGCCGGAGAACTTTTTTGTCGACCCTCCCGGGTTTTCCAGCCGCACGGCACGGACGGCTTTCGGCTGGACGGTCGACGCGGTGATCCCCTGCTTCGAGGTTTCCGGGCTGGCCGCGATCCGGCCCGGCGAGCGCTGGCTGGTCTCCTTTAGCAGATACGACGCCTGGTCTGATGCCCGCCCGCCGGCGCTCTCGTCCAGCTCGCCCCATGCCGAGCCCAACTTCCACCGCCGCCAAGAATGGAGGTCCCTGTGCTTCTGAACGACGAGCAGATCGAGCTCCTGTCGGACGACCTCGACTACATCCTCGGCCGCACGACCTGCAACACCGTGCAGCTCACGCGCGGGCAGGTCGCCAATGCGATGGCCCGGGACGCGGACGTCCTCCTCGACCTTGTCGAGGGTATGTCCCCCGCCGATGCCCGCTGGCTCAGCCTCCCGCCGGATGTGCTCCGCCCGCTCATCGCCCGGCGCGCGCGCGGCTCCTCGCACCAGGCCGCTCCTGCAGAGACCGCTCCCCTGCCCGCGCTTTAACGGAAAAGCCGCATGCGGCAAATCCGGACCCAGCATGAGGATTGAGCTTTTTGATCTGGATCAAGTAATTTATTGACAGGCTCCGGCACCGGGAACAGGCTTTGGTCCGTGATGTTCCGGCGATGATCCTCTCGATTTTTCAATGCGGGGAAGCGAAGTTGTCGGCCACTCCCACCCGCCCGAGGCATACGCGCACGAGGCTTGCACCGGGTCCAACCTTCTGGCTTCTCCTGGTAGCGATCGGTCTGTTTTGCCCCCGGGCAGGAGCGCAGCAGGACGTCTTGCCATCGATCCCGAAAGGCACGATTGCGATTCAGCTTAACGCGCTGGCAAGCGGCCTGGCTGCCCCCGACTACGCGATCAGCGCTCCTGGGGACACCGCCCGCCTGTTTGTCCTGGAGCAGAAAGGCCAGGTGCTGATCCTCCAAAACGGGAGCCTCCTGCCGACGCCGGCGCTCGACATCCAAAGCCTGGTCTCGCCGCCGCTGGTCCTCACCAATGCGAACGACGAGCGCGGCTTGCTCGGCCTGGCATTTCACCCCGGCTTCAACGATTCGAACAGTCCCGGCTACCACACGCTCTACACTTACAACAGCCAGCCGATCGTGACCGCCCCGACGTATGCGGCACCGAATTCTGCCAGCCAAGGCTACAAGAATGCCATCAACGAGTGGAAGCTGAGCCCGACCGATCCCAACGTGATCGATCCCGCCTCGCGGCGCGAGGTGATCTCGTTCGGCAAAAATGCCAACAACCACAACGGCGGTACGATTGCATTCGGACCGGACGGCTATCTTTATCTGGGGACCGGAGACGGAGGGAATGCGAACGACGTGGGTGCGAGCCATCTCTCGCCGGACGGGAATGCGCAGAACCTGGGCACGCCCCTGGGAAAAATGTTGCGCATCGACCCGATTGCGCCGGCGCTCACCCCCTCCAGCGCAAATGCCATCAGCCCCAACGGTCAATACCGGATCCCCTCGACGAATCCGTTTACCGGTCCGGGGCAGGTTCCTGAGATCTACGCTTACGGGTTTCGCAACCCCTACCGCTTCTCGTTCGATACCCTGAACGGGCAGCTCATCGTGGCGGATGTCGGGCAGAACACGGTGGAGGAGATCGACCGGGTGACGCTTGGCGGCAACTTCGGCTGGGCGCTCAAGGAGGGGGACTTTGCATTCAACCGCACGGTCGCCACCGGGACGGTCGGGACCGTGGGTGCACGGAGTCCGGGCAGTCCCGCGGGTTTGATCGATCCGATCACCGGCTCCCTCGGCACTCTGGAATACGACCACAACGACGGGATCTCGATCACCGGCGGCTTCGTTTACCGTGGCACGGCGATCCCCGAGCTTTACGGGCGCTATGTCTTCGGCGATCTGGCCCTGAACAGCAGCCCCGCGAGGCTCGATGGACGGCTGTTCTCTGCCGATCTCGACACCGGATTGATCTCCGAGTTTCTGCTCCCGCAGTTTCCATCGGGAGTTCTCCCGAACGGGCTCACGGTGCACGGTTTTGGCCAGGATGCCAGCGGCGAGCTGTATGCGCTGGTTACGAACACGTCTTCAGCCGGCACGGGCGGGATCATCTACCAGATTGTCGGCGTGCCCGAACCCTCCGTCTTCGCCCTGCTGGTGCTGGGTGCGCTCGTTTCGTATGGCCTTTGCATCAGATCCGGCAGTCTTCCCACAAAAATCAACGCGATCGGCAAAAAAACATGAAACTCAAACCCATGCTCATCGGTGCGGCACTTGTCGCAATTTCCGGCCCCTGCACCTCCCGTGCCGCATCGATCACCATTAACCCTGCTCTCGACAACTCCATCTACAGCGAGAACGATAACAGCAATGGACAGGGCCCCCTCTTCGCAGGAAGGACGAATGGCGGCAGGGTCCGCCGCGCCCTCATTCAATTCGACATTGCCGGAGCCGGGATCCCGACCGGGTCACTTGTGGATTCCGTTTCATTATCCCTGACGCAACTGAAAATCGGTCTCCCCGGCATCGCAACGCTCTTTGAACTGCGTCCACTACTCTCACTCTGGGGTGAGGGCACCTCCAGCGGCACCGGATCCGGCGGACCTCCCACGACAGGCGACGCGACGTGGAACTACGAACTTTACAACACGAGTTCTTGGGGGACGGCGGGCGGCGATTTTGGCCCGGCAAGCGGGTCGACGACGTTTGGAGCCGCCCTCACCACGTATACTTTTTCCTCGCAATCCGGCATGGTAACGGATGTTCAGAACTGGCTCGGCAGCCCCCTAACAAACTTCGGTTGGATCCTGATGGCTGCAGATGAGGCAGGCGTAACCAGCGCCCGCGAGCTTGGCTCGCGGGAGTCCGCCCTCGCCCAGAGGCCGGTGCTAACGATCACCTACACGCCGGTGCCGGAGCCGCATGCGCTCGGCCTGCTTGCTGTGGTTGCGGTCTATTTTCTGGTCCGGAGAGCACGGCGGCTGACCTTCTGTTGACCCGACCCTTTTCCCTCTTGTGACCCATGTCCCGGGCAGACGCCTGAGCCCGGGTCCTTGTCACGGGGATGAAGAACCCAGCATCCCGGGGCGGCTTCCCCGGATCAACCGCGCTTGCCGAGGAGGTGGTCCGGGTTGAGTTTTTTGAGGGAGGGGAGGACGAAGAGTCCGTCCTTGCGGATCAGCTTGCCGTCGAACCAGACCTCGCCGCCGCCGTAGTCCGGGCGCTGGATGCAGACCATGTCCCAGTGGATGCGGCTGGTGTTGCCGTTGCCGGCGGTCTTGTAGGCCTGGCCGGGAGTGAAGTGGAACGACCCGGAGATTTTTTCGTCGAAGAGGATGTCGCGCATCGGGTGGAGGATGTGGGGGTTGAAACCCAGCGAAAACTCGCCGATGAAGCGCGCGCCGGCATCGCTGTCGAGGATGCGGTTGAGGGCCGGGGTATTATTGGCCGTGGCGCCGGTAATCTTCCCCTTCGAAAATTCGAGCCGCACGCCGTCGAACGCGTGACCCTGATAGATGCTGGGCACGTTGAAGGTGACGGCCCCCTCGACGCTTGTTTTGACCGGGCAGGAGAAAACCTCGCCATCCGGGATGTTGCGGTCGCCACCGCAGGTCACCGAGCCGATGCCTTTGATGGAGAACCGGAGGTCGGTGCCTGGGCCTTTGATGTGGACGCGGTCGGTGCGGTCCATGAGCGCCTTCAGGGCGTCCATGCCGGGCGTCATGCGTGCGTAGTCGAGCGTGCACACGTTGAAGAAGAAGTCCTCGAACGCCGGCGTGCTCATCTGCGCCTGCTGCGCCATCGCCGGGGTCGGCCAGCGGAGGACGACCCACTTTGTCTTGTTGATCCGCCAGTCCATTACCGGCCGGAGGATCCCGGCGATGAGACGCATTTTTTCGTCCGGGACATCCGCCATTTCGGTGATGTTGTGGCTGCCGCGCACGGCGATATACGCCTGCATCTTTTTCATGCGGGCAAGCTCGACCGAGCTGGAGACCTCGAGCTGCGGCCCGGTGGCACCGATGGCCAGTTCCCTTGCGACAATCGCATGGTGGATCTGCACGAAGGGCACGGCTCCCGCCGCGCGTGCCGCACGCACAAGCGCCAAGGCGACCTCGTCCGGAGCGTCGAAAACCTCGATCAGGACATTCTCGCCGGGCTCGAGCTTCGTCGAATGGCGGACCAGGACGTCCGCGAGTTTGTCGCAACGGGGATCATGCATCCACCTAGCATCTCCCGATCGCTGAAAAAATCAATGCCCGATCGCTGGCTGCGGGGGGACCTCCGGGCCGGCGGCGGCCGGCACGGGCAGGACCTTTTCGAGGGTGAGGCGGGTCCCACGGCGCTGCGGCGCGTAGTCGACAGTGTCAAACGCCTGCCGGATGATATGGACGCCGAGCCCGCCCGGGCGGATGTCCTCGAGCGCCCGGCTCCGGATTTTTCGCGGGTCGCACGACTGGCCGTAGTCCCGCAGGACAAATCGCACGCGGTCGCGCAGCCGTCCGAGGGTGAGGCGGACCGGCTTGCACGAATTTCCATAGGCATGGCGGATCACATTCGTACAGGCCTCGTCGAGGGCGAGCACCATGAGCTCGGCGGCACAGTCGTCGAAGCCGGCGGCGGCCAGAAACGCGCGGACCTCCGCCCGGACCTCCGCGAGCCGGCACGTGTCGCTCTGGAAGGCGAGGAGCTTTTTCATTCGAACCCTCCTACGAGAACGGTCAGGTCGTCGAGCTGGCTGCCGCCGCCGCGGTGCGCCCGCTCGGCCACCACAATCCGGTCCATGAGTTCCTGCGGCGAGGCGGCGGGGCCGGATGCGTGTTCGAGCAGGCACTCGTCAAAGAGAACCCCGTCGGCCTCCCCGCGCGATTCGCTGAGTCCGTCGGTATAGAGGACGATGCGCTCGGCCTCCGCGAGGACGACGCTGCCCTGGTTGTAGGTAGCGCGGGCAATGATGCCCAGCGGGAGGCCGGAGCCGGTTTCCAGCTTCGATGCGGAGCCGTCCGCCTTCACGAGGACGGGGAGGCAATGGCCGGCACTGGCGATCTCGACACGGCGGCTCTGCGGGGTGAGGCGGCCGACGAGCGTCGTGATGAACATCCCGCGGATGACGTTCGCGCACAGCGTCTCGTTGAGCCGGGCGAGCGCGTTCGCGGGGCCGGTTGTCGAGGCGAAGACGAACTGCATGGCGCTCAGAGTCTGCGCCATGAGGAGCGAGGCCGAGATCCCCTTGCCGGAGACATCGCCGATGGCAAAATAGATTTCGTCCGGGCTCCGCTGGAAGACGCCGTAGAAGTCGCCTCCGACATTGGCGGCCGGCGTGTTGTGCGCGGCGAAGCGCGCCCCGGTGATCCCGGAAGGGATGGCCCGCGAGAGGAGCTCGCGCTGGATCTCCGCCGCGATCGCCAGATCCCGCTCGACGCGCTCCTGCGCGCGCATGCGGTCGAGCGCACGCAGCTTCTCGATCGCCGTCGCGATAAGGTTGGAATACGCCGAGAGCCCGTCGAGTTCCTCCGGCTCGAACGCGGGCTTGTTGATCGGGTTGAGCACCTGGAGGACTCCGGTGATCTCGCCGTCGCGCTTGAGCGCCGCGCAGATGATCGAGCGGGTGACAAATCCGGTCTGGCGGTCAGCCTCCTTGTAGAAGCGGTCGTCGGCGTAGGCGTCGGGGATGAGCAACGGCTCGCCGTGTTCGAAAACCCAGCCGGCGATCCCCCGGCCCTTTGGAACGGTCAGCTTCGGTTCGACATATTGGTTATCTCCACGCGTGGCGATCGATAGCTCGAGGTTTCCGGTCTCGCCGTTCACGAGGAAGAGCGATGCGGCCTCGGCGTGGATCACGCGCCGCGCGACGTCGAGGATCGCGCGCAGGAGCTCGCCGTACTCGGTGATCGAGTTGATGAGTCCGCTGACCTCAACGAGCCCGCGGTAGATGGTGAGCGACTTCCTGAGGGAGTCGGTTTCGTTGGACATGCAGGAAACCCTTCCACATTCCCGGCTGCCGCGCCAGCAGAAGAAGGCCGGCTAGGCAGCCCGGGGTCCGGTCCGGTTACATCATATTTGCACCCATCTCAGCCAGCGCGCTGCGTTCGCCCTTGGTGAGGCAAATGTGGGCGGTGATGCTTTGCCCGCGGAGCCGGTTGCGCGTGTAGACGAGGCCGTTCGAGCGGCTGTCGACGTAGGGGTTGTCGATCTGGGCGGGGTCGCCGACCATCACGAGCTTGGAACCCCTCGACATGCGGGTCACAACAGTTTTTGCCTCGAGTGGCGTAAGCTGCTGGGCCTCGTCGAGGACGAAAAACCGGTTCGGGATCGAGCGGCCGCGGATGTAGCAGAGCGCCTCGATCTCGAGGAGCCCGCGCTCGATCAGGCGCTCGTAGGGCTTGACGACCGGGTGCTGCTGGCCGTTGGCGGGCGCATGGTGCTCGTGCTCGGGCTTCTTGCGGTCCGAGGCATTGCGCGGCTTGCCTTCGGGGTGCTGGGTGTTCAGGGGAAGGAGAACCTCGAATGCATCGTAGATCGACTGCAGCCACGGATGCATCTTCTCGTTCAGCGTTCCCGGCAGGAAGCCGAGCGTATCGCCCATGGCCACGACCGGGCGGCTCACCGTCATGCCGTTGAAGTCTTTCTGGGCGGTGAGGAAGAGCCCGGCCGCGACGGCGATGAGGGTCTTGCCCGTGCCCGCCTGCCCGTAGCAGGTCACCAGCGAAATCTCCGGGTCGAGCAACGCGTCCAGGAAGCACTGCTGGCCCGCATTTGCCGCCCGCAGCTCGATTCCCTTTGGCATCTGGAGCGATTGCGGAAGGTTGAGACGTCGGAAATGCCCGCTCCCCATGTGCCGTGCTGGCATGAGCTTGTGCTCGGAAACCGTCAGCAGGACATACTCGTTGATCTCAAGCGGCCCGGTGCGCGACGGCTCCAGGTCGAGCGTGCGCGAGCTGCCGAAACGCTGCAGCTCGTGCGCCTCGACCGCGATCGAACGAACCTCGTAGCCCTCGGCATCCTTCGCCTCGACCTTGTCGTTGAGGTAATCCTGGCATTGGACTCCGATGGCCAGGGCCTTAAGCTGCATGTTCAGGTCCTTGGTCACCAGGATCGTCGGATTCTCCGCCTCCTCCTGCAGCGAGAGACAGGCGCCGATGATCCGGTGGTCCATCCGTTCCTGGTCCGGAAAAATCCGGAGAAACCGGCTCATTCCTGCTGTCGGGCGCGCCTTTCCGGCGGCCTCGTTGATGAGGATCCGCAGGGTTCCTCCTCCGGCCGTCTTGGCTCCCTTGGTGACGCTTTTTGCCTGGTGACCGAAGATCTGTGTGAGAAACCGGTGAACCGTCCGCGCATTCGCCCCGCGCTCGTTCTGCTCGTTCTTAAACCGGTCGAGCTCGGAGAGAACCTCGACCGGGATATAGACGTGGTTGTTCTCAAACCGGTTCAGGCTGTGCGGATCGTGAAGCAGAACGTTCGTGTCGATCACGAAGTTTTTCACCATCCCCCCGGTCCGCTTGCGCGTCGCCGGCTCGGGATTCGGAAAAAAGACGCTCTGTTCCTCGGGCGATTCCATCATGGCGGGTCGGTGCATATTTTAAGGGAGTCTGGGCTTGGATTGGTGTGGGATAGTCGGCTGGCACCGGCACGAAAACCGGACCATTTGCCGAAAAGGGGAGGCTTGGATTAGGGGCGACGAGGTCGCCTGCCGGAGAATCGTTGGATTTCCAACAAAATACGAAGCGTTCTGGATGGCAGAGCGTTTCAGAGCGAACACGGTATCGCACCGTGCCCACTGGAATTCAATCAAAAAAGCACCGGAAAGGTGATTATTTTCGCCGCTTTCGCGAACTGCGTGAAAAATCTACAAATCCCCTGTCTTCTGCGGGGTTTTTAGTCCGAAATCGGCGATCAAGGAATTCTTTCAGGATTCCTCTGCAAGAATCGCCGTTTTCGGGTTTAGAAGAAGACAGCGGTTGAGAAGCCGAGGACGGTGGCATTTTGAACGGCGCCGGTGCCATTCGGCTGGATGAGGTATTGGACGAACGGCTGGAAGAACGCCCACTCGTTCAATTGGATGCGATAGCCGCCCTCGAGGACCATCGTGTAGTTCGGCTGGTCGACGACGCCCTTGTTCTGCAGTTTGTCGATATTGTAGGAATTGTAATTTCCGTAGCCGATGGCCAGAAGAGTCTGGTCCTTGTCGCGGGTGGGGATGAGGCCTTTGTAGACAAGGCCGGTTTGGAAGTAGAACGGGTATTTATCCGCGAGCACATACTTCGGGGCGAAGGTCAGCATGGTAAAGGACGAGAGCCCCTGATCGTTCAGCTTGGGGGCCTCCGGAGCCACCGGCTCCTTAAAGGATTTTCCTGCGGCGACAGATTTGCCATCCGAGGGGCCCTTGGCAAGGGGGGCGGGCGCTTCGGCGGAGGGCTCACGGTAGAGCATTTGGTCGGCCTGGAAGTAGAACCCGTATTGGCCGTCAACCGGCGTGCCATTCGAAGAAACCGTGTCGACACCGAAGTAGTAGCCGCCTGCGGCATACTTTCCGGGCAGCTTGGACTCGCCGAATTTCGGAGTATAGCCGATTTCGGAGACAGCCATGAGACCGTTTTGGCGGGGATCCCGGGCATAGCCGGAGTAGGCCAGGCCATGATTGGCCGAGCTGGCACCCTGCGGCATGGCGAGGAAGAGACCACCTTTGGCGTAGAGCTCGCTGGTGGGTTTTACGAGGAGCGTGCCGCCCCAGGAGGAATAGCTGCTCGACCACTGGATGTTGCCGCCGACGCCCCGCGCGCTGTTGATCGCATTGTTCACAAAAAGCTGGGCAAGCGGCTGGATGAGAAATTCCTTCGAGGGCTGGAGCCAACCCCCACGGATGGCCAGAAGATTTTTGATCCCGAAGAGTTCCGGCGTCGTGTAGCCGAGGCCGAAATTCGTGATGCGCCACTGGGTTCCGCCCTGGTAATGGGAGGGGTTGAACATGCTGCTGGCGCCGATGAACTTGGCGGGATCCGCGTTCGGGCTGAGCGGCTGGCGGTAGCGCACCTCGCCAAATCCCGTCAGGCCCTCAAGCGCCTCAAAACCGGTGAGCTTCGCAAAATCCACATCGCCCTTGAAGTTGATCTCCTGATCAAACGAGCCCCGCGATCCGCTCCGGCTGTCGATGATCCCGAAAAAATCGCCCTCCCACTTCCCGCTGAACGTCAGTCCGCGATCAGCCAGCGTATCGCGCACGCCGAACCAGTTTCCCGTCATATTCTTCCCGTTCCACCATCCGGAAAGCGCGGATTCCGACCGGTTGACGGGCTCGGAAGAAACCGGTCCCGCGAGCGCGGAAAAAGGCATAATCAGAACGGTCGCACAAGCGCACAGCAGGCCTTGCCAACGCAGAAAAGGTTTCGTGTATGAGATAAGCATTTTTTATGAAGTGCGCGATTCTTCATAAAACCCACCTTCCCGCGACAACATTCGCAGATTGCCTTGATGGCCGTCAATTTCCTGCCCTCAGAAAACCCGGGGAACCCCGGCGGCTTTGCCGGTGCCTACCGGACCTTGACGTGGCCGTCGGCGTAGAGGGTGTTGATTTTTCCGATGTGCGGACCAACCCCGCTCTCGCTGGTGAAGTCCGAACAGAGGCTGAGGCGGGAGATTCTTTTCAGGAGGTGGACGCGGCGGCCGTAGATCGTCACGGCATTCTGGTTTTCGCCATCGGCGATCGGGTTCCACATGTAGCTCGACTTTTCTTTGGCATAGTTGTTTGCGCCGCGGAGGTCCGCCGGGCATTGCAATGTTTTTTCGGCGATGCCGTAGGGTCCGAGGATAGCCAGCATCCCGCCGACCTTCTTGTCTCCCGTGTAGACCGGGTTGCTCGGGTAGGGTTCGATCTCCGGGAAAGTATTGTCATTGTCCTGGAGGTAGCCTTGCACAGCGACGCCGATCGAGCGGAGGTTGCCCGCGCAGGCGACGCTGCGGGATTTTTCCACCGCCCGCTGGATGCCGGGCGTCACGAGTGACGCAAGGACCGCGATGATCACCATGACGAGGAGAAGTTCGATCAGCGTGAAGCCGGACGGCCGGACAGGAGGAACGTTCATGGCTTTGCCGGGGTTCCGGTTTTTGCGATTTGCTTGCGCTCCACATAGGCGCGGTAGCGGTTGGCACGCTGCTCGGGGGATCGCTTCGAATCGCGCCGTTCCTGCGCGGCGGCCATGCGGTCCTGGGCAGCCGGGTCGTTCATGATTTGCTCCATTCTGGCCTGCCGCTGATCCGCCGGAAGCTTCCGCACCTCCTCAAAAGTCTTTTGAATCGCCTCCTGGTCGGCGCGGGCGGCCGCCTGCTCGCTTTTCGGCAGCAGGGCGATCTGGGCCTCAAAGCGTTCTTTGGCCCATTCCGGATTGGGTTCGGGGCGGGGGTTGGCGGGGTCGGCATTATTCCGCCGCCCTGCAGGTGCGCCCCCTCCTTCGCCGCCGAAGTCGCCCGAGGGCGGACCGCCACCGGCCGCACGCTCGCCATCCTGCGGCCGGTTGGATTTATTGATGAAGAAGAGTTCTTTCGAGGTGCCGCCCGCCAGCTTGGCCAGGTCGGGGATGGCGGAGCCGGCCTTCCCGCTCTTCGGAAGCTTCTTGAGATCGGGATTCCAGGCCTCTGGGACGAGCGCGGAGACCCCGGTTTTTTGTGAAAACTGGTCGAGAAGGCTCTGCAACTTCTTGTCGGCCATCGCTGTCACGTTCCACTTCGTCATCCGTGGATCCGGAACAAACTCGCTCTCCCCGCCCATGAAGCCGCCGCGCCCGCCGGCGGAAAAGGTTTTCCAATCCTGCGGGCGTCGTTCCCCGCCCTTCATGGCCTCGATGGCCGGGGTGATGGCGGAGGGAGTGGCTGCCAGAAGGTAGACCAGCCGCCAGTTGCCTTCGATGCGTTCGGCCAGGGTTGCCACCGCCTCGACCGGGGTGACCTTATCGACGTCCATCGAGACGTTGATTGCCGGATCGGCGCTTGTCTGGATGACGATGCCGCCCTGCCGCTCGATGCTGGCAATGACCTTCGGAAGAGGGACCTCCCGCACATGAACGGTCACAAGCCCCCAGCCGGCAATCACCCTCCAGACCGCCACCACAAAAAGCAATGCGGCGGTTGAGGCTAAAACGAGCAGGCGCCTGTTGTTCATAAGAACAATGGAACACCAAACGCCGGAAAAAGTTTCGAGGCAGGGCTGCAATATCCGGAAAACGGACACCGTGGGCGCGCGACGCCGGAGGGGAGCCCTACTTCTACAGCCGCCGACCAGGACCGGAGACCGGCCCCCGGATGCCCCTACGCCGGGGCCGGGGCGGCAAAACCGCCAGGAGGAAGCCCGGGCTTGATGGTCTCGGGCGGCTCGGGAGTCGAATCGGCAGGCGGCGGCGGGAGCGGCGGCGGAGCGACTTCCATGATCGGCGGGTTCCGGATTTCCCCGAACTCGATGATCTCCTTGATGTGGTTGGCGTCGAGCGTCTCGTATTCGAGGAGGGCCTTGGCGACCTTCTCGACATTCGCACGGTGGGACTCGAGGAGTTCCTTCGCACGGGCGTATGCTTCGTCGATGATCCGCTTCACCTCGGCATCGATCTGCTGCGCGGTCGCCTCGCTGTACTCCCGTGGGCGCGACATCTCGCGGGCCAGGAAGACGTATTCTCCGCCCTCGGCGAAGCTGATCATCCCGAGCGAGCTCATCCCCCATTCGCAAACCATCCGGCGTGCAAGCGTCGTCGCCTGCCGGATGTCGCCGGAAGCGCCGTTTGAAACGTCGTTGGTGAACATCTCCTCGGCGATCCGCCCGCCCATCGTGACGGCGAGGAGATCGAGGGCTTCCTTCTGCTGCGTCGAATACTTGTCGCCTTCGGGCAGGTACATCGTCGCGCCGAGATACGGCCCCCGCGGGATGATCGTCACCTTGTGGAGCGGGCTCGTGTGCTCGAGAAGGACGTTGATGATCGCATGGCCGGCCTCGTGCCACGCGGTGGAAATTTTTTCGCGTTCGCTCATGGCCATGCTGCGGCGCTCCTTGCCCCAGCGGACCTTGTCGCGGGCCTCCTCGAGCTCGCGCTGGCTGATCGCCTTGAGCCCCTTGCGGGCGGCGAGGAGAGCGGCCTCGTTCAGGACGTTTGCCAGCTCGGCTCCGGAATATCCGGGAGTGCCGCGGGCGAGTACGGCCAGGTTCACCGCCTCGGCGAGCTTCACCTTTTTGGCGTGGACTTTGAGGATTTCCTCGCGGCCCTTCACGTCGGGGAGGCTCACGGTGACCTGCCGGTCGAAGCGGCCCGGACGCAGTAGCGCAGGGTCGAGCACATCCGGACGGTTGGTGGCGGCGATGATGATTACGCCCTCCTGGGTGTCGAAGCCGTCCATCTCCACGAGGAGCTGGTTGAGCGTCTGCTCGCGCTCGTCGTGACCGCCGCCCATGCCGTGGCCGCGGTGGCGGCCGACCGCGTCGATCTCGTCAATAAACATCAGGCAGGGTGCCGACTTCTTGCCCTGCTCAAACATGTCGCGCACACGCGAGGCGCCGACGCCGACAAACATTTCAACGAAATCCGAACCGCTGATCGAGAAGAACGGGACGTCGGCCTCGCCGGCGATCGCGCGGGCGAGGAGGGTCTTGCCGGTTCCCGGCGATCCGACCATGAGGATGCCTTTCGGGATGCGCCCGCCGAGCTTCTGGAAGCGCTTCGGGTCCTTGAGGAACTCGACGAGCTCCTGGACCTCGTCCTTCGCCTCCTCGACGCCGGCCACGTCCTTGAACGTGATGCGGTTCTTTTCCTTGGACATCATGCGGGCCTTCGACTTGCCGAAGTTGAGCGCGCCCTTGCCGGCCATCTTGATCTGCGAGCGGAAGAAGAAATAGAGGATGACGAGGAAGAGGACGATCGGCAGGAAGCTCACGAGCGCCGAGGCGAGCAGGTCGGACTTCGGCGTGATCGCGGGCGTGATGCCGGCGGCCGAAAGCGCCTTGTCGATCTCCGCGCCGTTAAACGAGGTGAAAATCGGCGTGCGGAACGGCACGGTCGTCTCCTCGCCGGTCCCCTTGGCCTTCTGCTTGACCTTGCCTTCGAAATACTGGGTATTGCGTCCCTCCTCGACCACGAGCTGGAGCGGCTGGTCGGCGGTGACCACGAGCTTGCCGTCCTTGACCAGCTCGAGAAATTTCGGGTAGTCGATCAGCTCGGCCTGCGCGAAGCTGTTCCCCCTCACAAGGAATGCCCCGCCCAGCAAAGCGATGGCGACAGCAAGCAGGACAAGACCCCTCCAGTTCATCTGCGGGTCCACGGGTCCGCCCGGCCGGGGACGGTTGTCATTCGGTGGCTTCGGATTTTCTTCTGACATTCCGGTTACTTTCCCCTATCACAGCAACTTGGCAAATGCAAAAAGCAGTTGGATTACAAAAGTCACCCGGGAAAGTGCCGCATGCGATGGTCGTATCCATCCATGATGTGAGCCCATCCACGCGCGCCCGCACCCAGGCAATCCTCGACGACCTGCTCGCGGCGGGCGCGGCCGTCACGTCCCTGCTGGTCATCCCAGACCACCACCGCCGCGGGCTCATTTCCGGGGATCGCGGATTCGCCGCATGGCTCCGGGAAAAGTGCGGCGAAGGCCACGAGGCGGTCGTTCACGGGTATTACCACCTGCGGGCAGGCCGGACATCCGATGGGCCGTGGAAGCGGATTGTCACCCGCTCCTACACCGCTGGAGAAGGAGAGTTTTACGACCTCGACGAGGAGGCAGCCGGCAGGCTTCTGGCAGACGGCCGGCGCGCATTCGACGCCTGCGGCGTGACCTATTCCGGTTTCATCGCGCCCGCGTGGCTTCTCGGGGCCGCAGCCGAGCAGGCGGTGCGCCGGGCGGGGTTCGACTATACGACCCGCATCGCCTCGGTGAGCGACTTCCGCGGCGGCACGGTCCATCCTTCCAGGAGCCTGGTCTGGAGCGTGCGGGCCGGCTGGCGGAGGGCGTGCAGCCTTGGCTGGAATGCCCTGCTTGAGCGGACCCTGCACGCGGCTCCCCTCCTCCGCGTGGGCATCCATCCGCCCGACTGGGACCATCCCGCCATCCGGCGCCAGATTTTGCAAATTGTTGGCAGGGCGCTTCTCCGGCGTGAAGCGATGACCTATGCGCAGTGGCTCCGGCTCACGCGGAGCGTCACATAACGCGGGATTGCCCCTCTGACATGGCCTGTGCCTTCGCCCGGCCCGGGAGACGGCCCGGCAGGAAAATTATTCTCCCATCGTGCTGCGGCTCCCGTATCATTCCCGGCGATGGAAATCACAATTCAATCCAAGGGAGTGCAACAGGGCCCGTTTCCGGTGGAACAGGTCAAAACGCTGCTCCAATCCGGACAGGTGTCGTCCTCCGACCTCGGCTGGTCGCCGGGAATGGCGGAGTGGAAACCACTGGCCACCTTTCCGGAGCTGCAAGGCCCGCCCCCCGTGCCGGGTGCCGCCGTCCCGCCCGCAGTTCCCACAAGGACAGAGCCGATGGCGGTTTGGGCGATCGTGCTGGGCATCATCTCGTTTCTTGGATGCTCGCTGGGAGGGTTTCTCGCCGGCATTCCTGCCGTGATTTGCGGCCATATCGGCCTGGCCAGGATCAAGAGGAATCCGGCCTTGCGCGGCGGCGGGATGGCCCTCACCGGGCTCATCACCGGCTACATCAGCATCGCGGTGATTCCGTTGGCCCTTCTCATGCTGGCGATAGCAATTCCGAACATGGCCGACGTGGCCCAGCGCGCAAAGACTGCGATGGCCAGAAGCGATGCAAAGATCCTCGCCGCCCAGGCCGCCGCCGCCCGGGCGGCCGGATACACGCAAGCGTGGGAGTCCAAAGAGGACGCCATCCGCGAGCTCACCGCCGGGATCACCGTCGATGGACAGACGTTCAAGGCGAAACCATCAACCCCGGAAGCCTCGGCCGCTGCTGCCAAATTCCTCGAGCTGCAGGATAATCAGCTGCTCTTCAACCCCGGCACGCCGGCTCCGTGACGCGGGCGTTTGAGAGATGACGGATTCCCGGAAGACCTCCGCGAGGCCGCCAAGCCTGCGGGAGCGCCTGGAATATGGAGGGCTCACCGCTGGGGCGGAGTTTGTCTGCCGGTTGCCATTCCCGGCAATCCGGCCGCTGGCCGGCGCCGTCGGCTCGGCAGTCTACGCGCTCGATGCGCGCGGTCGCGCGGTCGCGCTGGCGAACATCGAGGCCGCCTTCCCCGGGAAATACTCGGTGCGGGAAAAGCGCCGGATCGCACGCAAATCCTACGGCACGTTTGCGCGGACGATGTTTGAGCTCTTCTGGGCGCCGAACATGACCGAGGCGCAACTCGACCGGCTGGTCACATTCGAAGGCCTCGAAACGGCGCTCTGCCGCCGTGATCCCGACCGGGCCGCCGTCTACGCGTGCCTCCACTTCAGCAATTTCGAGTGGCTTGGCCTGGCCAATTCGTTCCTGATCACACCCGGACCGGTGATTGCACAGCAGTTCCGGAACCCCCTGCTCGGCCCGGTTTTCGACCGGCTGCGCGCCAGCACCGGCAACCACGCGATCCCGCAGGAACGCGCGATGATCCGGATGCTCAAGCTCCTCAAGGGTGGCGGAAAATTCGGCATGCTCTGCGACCTCAATCTCGACCCTCGGGAGGGCAGCGTGCTCATCAAGGCCTTTGGCGGCCTCCTCACCAGCGTCACCCAGGCCCACGCCGCCCTCGCCCAGCGCACGAACGCCGCCATCGTCCCCGTCGAATGCCGCCCGATGGATGACGGCCGCTACCGCATCATCCACCACCCCGCGATCGAGCACGTCACCGGTTCGGATGCGCTCGACATCGTCCAGCAGTGCTGGGATACCCTCGAGCCTGCCATCCACGCCCACCCCGAGTGCTGGCTCTGGTCCTACAAGCACTGGCGGTATAAGCCGGCTGCGGACAACGCCCGATACCCGTTCTACGCCAATACCGCAAAGCGCTTCGATAAGCTCGTCCGGCAGATGTCGGAGCCGCCGGCGTCGTAGCGTTTCCGCTTCAGCCAAGCCCGAAGCCCGTACGCAAGAATGTCACGGCCTCAATCCGCGGCGGAGCCGGGCGAGGTAGAAGAATCCTCCGGGGAGCGCCCAGACGAGGTAGACGCACATCCCCGCAATCGAGATGAGAAGACCGGTTCCCCGGGGCACATGGCAGAGCTCGTAGAGGAGTTGCTCGAACAGCGCCTCGCGGACGCCGATGCCGTTCAGGCTGATCGGCAGCGAGGCGACGGTCGTCACGAGCGGCATGATCGACGTCATGTCAAAAAAGCTCACCTTCGCCGTGAACGCGAGGCCGGCAAAGTAAAACGCGGAAAAGTAGGTAACCAGCATCGGAATGGTGTAGAACGCACCGAGGAGGGCCTCGCGGCGATTGGCGATGCACAGCTGCCAGAGGGTCGAGAGTTTGACGATCTGCGCGCGGAAGGGAATCCGCTCCGGAAGCCGCTCGACAAGGTGGCGGCTCGTCAACACAAACGAGGCGATCAGCCCCGCGCCCATCGCAAAGAGGACGATGGCAAAGACCTTCATCGAATACCCGACGCCGATGCTGGAGGCAAACCAGGCGCTCCGCGACCAGGCAAACCCGAGCCCCATCGCCACCAGGACCAGCACGGCAAGAAGCCGGTCGATCGCCACGCTCAGGAACCCCGCCGTCTTGTGCCCGGGATAATCCCGCATCACGAAGAGCACCCTCACCAGATCGCCGCCGGTCGTTCCGGGCAGAAACTGGTTGAAGAACGCCCCGATAAAAAACAGCCGCGTGACCGCGCCGATCGGAACTTCCAGGTGGAGCATGCGAAGAAAAAGCTGCCAGCGCAGGATGCCGAAAAACTCGCAGAGTCCGGCCGATGCAAAGGCGGCGAGCATCCACCGCCAGTCCGCAGTGCACAGTGCATGCCACATCGCCTCCCGGCGCTCCTGGTCGTGGAAGAGCCACCACAGGAGACCGACGGTCACCAGGACCTGCAATACGGTGAGCAGGTGCTGCCCCAGCTTCGGCTGGTCCGCGGGAAGATCGTGTGAGGGGGACGATGGGCGCTCCATGTGCCGCGGATGCTACACGGACGGCGCCGCGCGCGGCAACCCCGATCGGTCTCCGCAGGAATGCAGCCGGGCCGTTCAGGCCGCGCCGGCCGGCCGCGAGACGATGACGAAGACGCGGTCGCGCGGCCGCACCGCATCCACCACGCGCACGGCGACGTGCTCCCCACGCGCGGCGGACGGACGGGCCTCGCGGTCGATATGGATCGAGTCCACCGTGACGCGGACCAGCCCGGTCGTCGGGCCCTGGATGAGGAGTTCGTCTCCGAGCGCAAACCCGGCATTGGTCACGCGGATCTCGGCGGCTCCGGCTTTGCGGTAGAAGTTCACGACCTCGCCGACCGCGCGCTTGGTTTTTGCCGCCTGATTTCCGTTTGCCCGCGTCCATTGGTCCAGCGGCTTACCGAGGAAAAATCCGGGCGAAAGCCCGCGGTGGAAGACGCTGTCGAGGCCGGTCATGAGCGAGGCCTTCAGCGCCTGGAAATCCCGGCGGAAGTTCCGGCGCCCGCGGTTGGCGAAATAGAAATCGACCGCGGTGCGGTAGGCGGAGGTGACGGTGGCGACGTATTCCGGCGAGCGGGCGCGGCCTTCGATTTTGAGGCTGGATACGCCGGCCTCGATGAGCTTCTCGACAAACGGGAGCGTGCAGAGGTCCTCCGGGCTGAGGAGGCGGTTACCCGCGACCCGGAACGACGGCTGGCCCCCGTCGTCGATGAGCTGGTATTCGCGGCGGCACGGCTGCGTGCATTCCCCGCGGTTTGCGGACTTGCCGGCGGTGGACTCGGAAAGAAAGCAGCGGCCGCTGATCGAGACGCACATCGCCCCGTGCGCGAACACCTCAATTTCGACATCCGGCGGCAGCGCTCTTTTCATCACGCGGATCTGCGCGAGCGTGCATTCGCGGGCAAGCACGGCACGGCGGATGCCGAACGTCCGGTGATAAAACCCGATCGCCCCGGAGTTGGATACCGAGGCCTGGGTTGAAAGGAAGACCGGGAGGCCGACCGCCGCCGCGCGCTGGATGACCGCCATGTCCCAGCCGATCACCGCGTCGATGCCCGCATCCGCCGCCGCTTGGAGGACTTCCCCAACCCGCCCCAGCTCGTTCTCGTGGACCATCGTGTTGAGAGCCAGGTAGGCCCGCGCGCCTGCGGCGTGGCAGTCGCGGGCGATCCGGACCATGTCGGAGCGTGTAAAATTCCGCGACCCGGCCCGCATGTTGAGCCCGCGCACGCCGAAGTAGACGGCGTCGGCCCCGCTTTGTAGTGCGGCCCGCAGGCACGTCCAGTCGCCGGCCGGCGACATGATTTCGACGGGATGCCCGCTCCTCATTCCGGCGACTCGAACCAGAATTTCTCGAAGGCCTCGGTCCAGTCGCGCGACTCGACGCGCCCGCGCGAGGCGTTCCCCATCGTGGCGCGGAGCGAGGGGTCCTCGACAAGCCGGCGGATCGCGCCGGCCAGTTCGGTGGCATCCAGCGCCTTCGTCACAAAGCCGTCCTTGCCGTGGTGGACGAGATCGCGCGGACCGCCGACATCTGAGACGATCGCGGGGATCCCGCTCGCCTGGGCCTCGAGGACCACGTTGCCGAACGTGTCGGTCGTGCTCGGGAAGACGAAGAAATCCGCCGACGCGTAGGCGGTCGCGAGCTCCTCGCCGCCGAGGTAACCGGTGAAAATCGCGTCGGGCAGGAGGCGCTTCATTTCGGCCATATACGGCCCGTCGCCCACGATGAGCGGGCGGGCGGGCGTCCGGGTTTCGGCCAGCTTGCGCGTCGCGGCCACGAGCACGTCGAGGTTCTTCTCCTTCGAGACACGGCCGACAAACAACATGCCGGCCTCGCCGTCGCGCAGCCCGCGGGATTTCCAGAACCCGGGCTCCCTGCGGGCCGGGTTGAACAGCCGGGTGTCGAGACCGCGCGGAAGGATCCGGATCCGCTCGGCCGGGATCCCCCGCTCGACCCAGCATTTCCGGTAGTCCTCGGAGTTCACGTAGATCAGGTCGAGCTGGCTGTAGAACCAATGCATGTAGTTCCACGTGAGCGTCTCCATGAACGAATCGTCGGTCAGGATCCGGACATACTGCGGGAAATCGGTGTGGTAGATCCCGAGCGCGCGGAGCCCCAGCACCTTCGCCGCAGCCAGCGCCGCGAGGCCCAGCGGACCCGGCGTGCTGATGATGATCTCGGAAAACCCGCCCCGCTGGAGGTGGTCGAAAATCTGGAGATACGGCGGGAAGCTCAGGCGCTGGAGCTCGTATTCCGGCAGCTCGAACTCGCCGATCGGCGGAAAATTCTTCAGCGGGATCCCGTGGTCGGCGACCTCCGACCGGCAGACCATGACCGTCATATCGTGGCCGGCGGCAACCCCGGAGGCGGTCATCTTGCGGATCGTCGTGGCCACGCCGTTGACGTCCTCGAGCGTGTCGGTGAACCACGCGCGCCGGCGGTTGCGGAGGCAGTCGGGCACCTCGCCGGTGAGCGTGCGCGCCGTCTCGCGGAGCCACTCCCGGCGGGGCAGCCGGAACGCGTGGATATACGGGCTCAGCAGGCCGACGATCGGCGCCAGCGGGATGATCGTCTGGATGCTCTCAAGAAATTTTCCCGACGAGATCTGCTGGATGAACTGGGTAACGAACCGGTAGCCGAGCTTGTTGGCGATGAGGCTCGCCATGAGAAATGCGCGGCGCTCGGGCTCCGCCACCCCGCTGGTCGCGCGAGCCATCTCGGCCCGCATCTCCGGCTGGTTGAGGCAGGCGGCCAGCTCTTTCCAAACCGAGCTGCTCCCGGCCTTCGCGATCTCGAAAATTTTCCCCGTGGCGACGCCCTGTGCGAGGAACCCGAGCTTGTCCCCGAGCGAGAACTCGGTCGGATCCTTCCCCTCCATAAAGCGCGAAAAGATTTTTTCCATGAGCCCGATGGCGGGCGCTCCGGGTTTGAGGGAGAGCCGGGCCCTGGCATACTCGAAGACCGTGCTGTATGTCCCGTGCGCGAGGGTGAGCGGCGTGCCGGCCTCGCCGCAGGCGGCACACTGTCCATCGCGGATGTGCCCGAGAAACGCCGCAGTATCGCCGCAGACCGGCGTCTCGGTGAATGCCCGGGCGGGATTCGTCCCGCCGTGATCGTCCGAACCGCCGACAAAGGCCTTCTTCCAAGGTTCGTCATGCGTCGGCTCGATCCCGGTGCGCGCATGAAACATCTCAATATGCCGGGCGGTCAGCGACCCCAGCACGGACTTCGCCGCGTCGCTGACGAGGGCGGAATACCTTCCGTTCACGGCCTCGAAGTGCCGGAACAGGAGGATCAGCTTCTGGAGGTGGAGCGCGGTGAGCTTCTCGTTCACGCTGTGAAACGGATGCGCCACCGCATGAGCGACCCGCTCGGCGGCGAGCAGAGCCTGCATCTCGTAGATATTTTCCCGCGCATCCTGGATCATCCGGTGCTGGGCTTCGGTGATCCCCCACACCAGCAGGTGGATCCGGCATTCGTCCTCCGGAAAGTAGACAGTAACCTCCTCGCCCACAATCACGCCAGGCAGGTGCGCGATCTCCAGGCACCCGCCGATCGTGTTGTGGTCGGTGAGAGTCACAAAGTCCATCCCGTCGGCCTTCAGCCGCTTGTAGATCTGGAGCGGGTCGGAGTAGCTCGCAGGAAAATCCAGGCGCCGGAGGACCCAGTCGGCCGCGCGGTCGCTGTGGCGCGTGTGGATATGCAGGTCGGCGCGGGATGTTGTCGGGTTCATTGATGGTCGCTGGCTGCCAGCAGACACCCCTCATAGGGCATCATCCCGCACACCGCAAGCCAGCGACGCCCGGATTCTTTGCCTGCGGGGCGGCCATCGCGTGCTCCCGCCCGTTGCCCACGGGGACCTGCCTGCCGGCAGCCGCAGGTGTGGGTGCCGACGCATGCTCTGGACAACCGGTGCCCGATCGATTATTGATCCGTGTCATGAACTCCCCCGACCGTGACCTTCGAGATCTGACGCCGGAATCCGCGGCTCCCACCGATATCGCCCCGCTCGGCCGTCCGGCAGAAAAGCCCGCCCACGAGCGGACCGGGGCGGAGGATGCCGCGCTGGCCGACTGGGCGGCGATCGAGGCGGATCCGGATTTTGTCTCGCTCCTGAAGGCGAAGGCGGCGTTCGTGGCGCCGGCGACGGCAGTTTTTGTGGTCTACTATTTTGCGCTACCGATCGGGGTCGGGTGGTTTCCGAAGCTGATGGAAACAAAGGTCTGGGGGGCCGTGAACATCGCTTATCTTTTTGCACTGTCCCAGTTTTTCATGGCTTGGATTCTGGCCTTCCTCTACGTCGCGGTGGCGGCGGGTTGGGACCGCCGGGCGGCCGACCTGATCGCGAAATTCCAGACGAAGGAGGCGAAATGATCGCAGCAGCCTCAACCGACCACACGGCGCTCTGGATGTTTCTCGGCTTTGTCGCCGCCACGCTCGTCATCACGTATTTCAGCGCGAGGAAATCCACGGGAGCGAGCGCGTATTTCGCCGCCGGACGGCGGATCACCGGCTGGCAGAACGGGCTTGCGGTCGCGGGCGACTACATGAGCGCGGCCAGCTTCCTCGGTATCGCCGGCATGATCGCGTTCAACGGCTACGACGGGTTCATGTATTCGGTCGGGTTTCTCGTGGCGTATCTCACCGTGCTCTTCGTGGTGGCCGAGCCGCTGCGGAACGCGGGAAAATACACCATGGCCGACGTGCTGGCCTACCGCCTGAAGCCGCGCCCGGTCCGCGCGGCGGCGTCGCTAAGCACGCTGACGGTGTCGGTGTTCTACATGATCGCGCAGATGGTCGGCGCGGGCACGCTGGTCCGCCAGCTCATCCCCGGTGTCAGCTACGAGCTGGCGGTCATCGGCGTCGGGGTGCTCATGGTCGTCTACGTCGTCTTCGGCGGCATGCTGGCGACGACTTGGGTGCAGATCATCAAGGCGATTCTGCTCATGAGCGGCAGCGTGTTTCTCAGCATCCTCGTACTCAGCAAATTCCAGTTCGACCTGGGGAAATTTTTCAGCTCGCTGACGGCGATCACCTCGACCGGGGCGAACGGGGAATCGATCACGCGGAACTTCCTCACGCCCGGGCTTCTGTTTAAAAATCCTTGGGACCAGATCTCGCTGGGGATGGCGCTGGTGTTCGGCACCGCCGGGCTGCCGCACATCCTGATCCGGTTCTACACCGTTCCCGATGCGAAGACCGCGCGGGCGAGCGTGGTGTGGGCGATGCTGATCATCGGGCTCTTCTACATCATGACGACGTTCTTCGGCTTCGGCGCGGCAAGCCTGCTCGGCCCGGACTTCCTGAAGGCCAACGGCGGGACAAACATGGCGGCGCCGCAGCTCGCGCACGCTCTGGGCGGCGAGGTCTTCTTCGCCTTCATCAGCGCGGTCGCGTTCGCGACGATCCTGGCGGTGGTTGCGGGCCTCACGATCAGCGCGAGCACGAGCTTCGCGCACGATTTTTTCACGAATGTGATCCACCACGGCAAGGAGCACCGCCCGGGTGAAGAGGTCCGTGTCGCGAGGATCACGGCATTTGTTGTCGGCGCGGCCTCGATCGGGATCGCAATCCTGCTCGGGCCTTCGGTAAACGTCGCGTTTCTCGTCGGCCTCGCGTTCGCTGTCGCCGCCAGCGCCAACCTGCCGGTTATCGTGTTTTCGATTTTCTGGAAGCGCTTCACGACAACGGGAGCCGTGACCGGCCTCCTCGTGGGACTCGTCTCAAGCATCGCCCTCATCCTCATCAGCCCGGACTTCATGAAGAACGCCTGGTTCCCGCTCAAAAACCCGGCCATCGTCAGCATCCCGCTCGGCTTCCTCGGCGCATTCCTCGGCACCTTCCTCTCGCGCGAACCGTCGGCAGAGCAGCTCTTCCCGGAGCTCAAGGTGCGCGCGAATACCGGCCTCGGTGCGGAAAAGGCCTCGCCGCACTAGGGCGTTGGCTTGGCTTTCAGCGAAAAGCTGTCGAGGGCAAATTCCGTCTTGGCGTCAGCACTGCTGACCAGTCCGACCCACGTGAGCTTCTTGAAGCCTGGCTTTTCGTAAGGAAGGTCGGCGAACACCTCCGCGGATTTTCCGGGGACTTTGACAGAGAGCGTCCATCGGCCGGAATTCTGCCCGCCGAGGCCGCCCGTGACCTCAAAGCGCAGCCAGGGGCCGGCCGGCAGTTCCATGACCGCCTTCCCGCCAAGGATCAATTTTCCTCCGCGGATGGAAAACCGGGCGCCGGTCTGGTATTGCGACGCGCTCCAGTCCCGCCACTCAAAATCAATTTCCGAGTCAGGCGAGAGCCGCAGGGCGAAGGCGTTCTTCACAACGCCATCGGTGTGGCTCGTCGTCCAGCTCACATGCGGGTTGTGCCGATGGGTGAGCCCCGGAGCGTCGGTGATCTTCAGGCTTTGGCGGCCCGTCTCGGCCGACTCATCGGTGACCACGACCGAGTCGCCTTTGTTCTCCGTATGGATGTCCGGGCATCTTGGCTTCTGGCCCGGGGCAGTCCGTTCGAACGACTCCTCGATCGGATCCGGAGGAAACACCGGGGGCAGCTCAAGTACGGGATAGGCTGTGGCCTTCGCTTTGGCCACCCATGCTGCATCGCCATAGACCCCGGCCTTCAGCTCGTCGAAAGGCTTGAAGCCAAGGGCCAGCGCCGGCGAGCCCGCCTTGAGCCGGAAGTCGTGCGCGGCGGGATCCCGGAAGAGCGGGTCGGCAATGATCGAGCCCGCCTCGTGTCCGAGGGCCTGCCACTCCGGAAGCGTCTTTCCAACAAATTCCACCTCCTTGCCCGCATGGTTGAACCAGCAGTTGTTGCCCCCGTCGAACTTCAGCTTTTCCCAGGGTCCTGCCAGCGCCGGTCCGGTGGCCCAGAAAATGATGTTTTTCTCAAACGTGAAAGAAAGGTGCGGCTCAACGCGCGAGGCCTGGATCTGATGCTGCAGGCTGTCGGCCAGGATGTTGTTCCGGATGATGTTCTCCCTGCCGTAATGCTGGTGGAAGCTTCCGGTCTTCGTGTCGTAGACAATGTTGTTCTCGAACAGGATTCCCGTGCTCCCTTCGTCGGTGTAGAGCCCCCACCCGCCATACGAATAGGCATGGATGTCGTGGATGACATTGCCGGCGACCACCGTGCCCTCCGACGGTCCGAGCGTGTAGATCCCGCCCATGTCGCTCAGCAGGCCCTTGCCGATGTGGTGGATGTGGTTGCCGGAAATTTTGTTCCGCTTGCATGTGCTCTCCGCGTAGCCCCACCGCCACCCGGCCGAGATCCCGGTGTAAAAGAGATCGGCAATCTCGTTGTGCGTGACCTCGTTGTCCGGGCTGAACCCGATCCAGACGCCCACGGCACACGGAAAAATCCAGCCGCCGTGGCGGATGATGTTGTTGTCCGCCACATTGCGCGCGGTCAGCTCCGCATCGGATTTCGCGGGCGCCAGTTCCCCGATCCGGATCCCGCCGGCTCCAAAGTCAAACAGGTGGCACCGCCGGATGGCATTGTCTGTGCAGCCGGCTCTCAGCCAGACCGCATAGGTCCCGATGTGCCCGACCTCGCAGTCTTCCAGACTGAAGTGCCGGGCCCCGTCGGCCATGACGACGGCCTCGATCGAGGCGGCCGCCTGAATCGGTTCGAATCCGCCCGGCGGCGTCAGCCACTGGCCATGGTGGAACGTGAGCCCGGAAACTGTCACGTGCTCGACAAATTTTCCCGCAGCAGGATCCCCGCGAAGGACGAGGAACTTTTCCGCGACGGGCGCAAAAACCTCCGCCGTCGCCGGGTCCTCCCCGGGCAGCGGCTTGTAATAAAGGAACCCGTCGCGGGCGAGAAACCACTCGCCAGGAGCATCCAGCGCTCTCAGGAAATTCTCCAAGAGGAACGTGGACTCCCGGCGCCAGGGATTCCATGGCTTCAATCCTTCACCGGTCGTCGTGATCGATTGGTCGCCGGGGGTCACCTGCTCGACAAACCGCCGGGTGTTATCCCAGTTGTGGTAGACCAGCAGGTTGACGTCCCGGAGTTCCCCCGGCGTGAGGCCGGCGATCGCGGAAAAGTCCGCGGGCCGCATCCAGAGCGTCTGCCGGGCCGATTTCAACCGCTTGCCGGCGGACGGCGCAAGCGCCTCCTCGCTCACATCAAGCGGCCGGAACCAGAACTTGTCCGGTGTGCGCGCCCGCACGGCCCGCCGTCCGTTCACAAACAACTGCTCGAAATACCACTTCCCGGCCGCCACGTCCTCCACCGGGGCCCGCCAAATGCCATTTTCAAATGGCACGAATCCCTTGATGAGCCGTCCGCCGCTGAAGACCGGGCGCGCTCCCGCCGCCGCCTCGTAGCGCACCGGCGCCTGCACCGTGCCTCCATCCCCGGGCAGCAGGACGAGCGGCCCGCTGATCTCATAACGACCGCCGGCAACGATAATGCGCGCGGGCTTGCCGGACCCTTCACCGGCGCGGATCTTGCGCAGTGCGTCACGCGCCCCCTCCAGGGTGGCCAGCGGTCCATCGGTGCGGGAGGCATTCGGGCGGTCGGACCGTCCCGTCCATGCATCGTTCCCGTCCGGCGCAACATTCAACTCGATCGCCGCGTCACCAGCCCGGCAGGAAAAAACGTCCGCAGCAAGGAGGGCGAGGATTGCCGCACAAACCTTCGTGAAGAAACGATGCTGCACACGGTATCCAAAAGGAAGAATGGAGGGCTGGGAGAACATGGCCGTTCACGTGGGGTGCACCCGGACTGTGGGAATTGTGACAAGCGGTGTAAAGCCATTCCAGCGCTCACCGTGGAGATTTGGCGAGCCTCCGCTTGCGCGAATCGCGCCGGGGGAGTATCTTTTTCCCTGATGGCGGACGGCCGCTCCGCACGCGCCGCGAGGTTCGTGCAGAGAGGAAAGTCCGGACACCGAAAGGCAACATGCCGCGTAGAACGCGCGGGAGGCACGGACGAAAGCCCGCGCCGACGGAAAGTGTCACAGAAAACAAACCGCCACCGGGCGCAAGTCCGGGGGTAAGGGTGAAAAGGCGGGGTAAGAGCCCACCGCCCGCGGCGCAAGCCGCGGGGCACGAAAAACCCCATGCGGTGCAAGACAGAACAGGAGGATCCGGGTTGCCTGCCCGTTCCGGCCCGCGCAAGCGGACCGGAGGCCTCCGGGTAATAGTCGCAGTCCGCAAGGACTGTCCCGCCCGCAAGGCGCGGGGCAAGACAAATGGCCGTACAGGCTCCGGAGCGAAAGCCCCGGGGCTGGACAGAATCCGGCTTACAGCCATCAGAAAAGCGGGGGCGCTCCGGCAACGGGGCGCCCCCGTCCACTTTCCCGCCGGACCGCGCATTTTCTTTTGGCTTGAAGCGGGGAATTCCTGCACGATGCCGGTGATGGGTGTCCAACTCAAAGCCAACAACCTCGAGCGGTCGTTCCGGATCGGAAAGACCCGGATCCCGGTCCTACGCGGGGTGGGGTTGGAAATTGTTTCCGGAGAATCGGTTTTCCTCTGCGGGGCCAGCGGCGCCGGAAAAACGACGCTCCTCTACACGCTGGCCGGGCTCGAGACGCCGGAGTCGGGGACGGTCGAGTTTGAAGGCCAGTCGCTCTACGCGCTGGGGTCCGACCGCCTGGCCCGCCTGCGCAACACCCGGATGGGGTTTGTCTTCCAGTCCTACTTTTTGCTGCCCGAGCTGACGGCGCTCGAAAATGTCCTGATCCCGGCGATGATTGCCGGCAAATCCGCCGCCGACCGCGCCCGCGAGCTCCTCGGACGGGTCGGGCTCTCGGAGCGCGCCAACCACCTTCCCGCGGAGCTGAGCGGCGGCGAACAGCAGCGGGTCGCAATCGCCCGCGCCCTGATCAACGATCCCGCCATCCTCTTCGCCGACGAGCCGACCGGCAACCTCGACTCACACACCGGCGAGTCGATCATCGAGATCCTCCTCGGCGTCAGCCGGGCAGACCGCCGCACGCTCGTCGTCGTCACGCACGACGAACACCTCGCCCGCCGCGGCGACCGCCTCCTCCGCATTGAGGACGGACGCCTGGCTGACGGCGGATAACCCCGGACGCCCCCAGCCATGGCACCAGACTACCCGGCTTCGTTCACCAACCTCACCCGCGAGCTGCGCCGGCTCCCGGGCATCGGCCCCCGCAGCGCCGAGCGCATCGCGCTCTGGCTGCTCGGCGCCAAAGATGCCCGGCCGGCCGAGCTGGCGGCTGCACTCACGCTCGCTGCGGATTCCATCCGCCCGTGCGGCCGCTGCGGGTTCTTTGCCGTCGCTGAGCTGTGCGAGATCTGCCTCCAGCCGGCCCGGGCCGGCCGCGAGATCTGCGTCGTCGAGCAGGCGACCGACATCCTCCCGCTCGAACGCACCGGAATCTTTGCCGGCCTCTACCACGCGCTCGGCGGTCGCCTGGCGCCGCTCGACCACGTCGGCCCTGACCAGCTCCGCATCGACCAGCTCGCCTGCCGCGTCGCCGACGAGCGCCCATCGGAAATCATCCTCGCGCTCAGCGCCGACGTCGAGGGCGAGGCGACGACCAACTACCTCGTCGAAATCCTCGGACCGCTCGGCGTGCCGGTGAGCCGGATCGCCCACGGACTGCCCGCCGGCGGCGGACTCGAACACGCCGATCAGGTCACGCTCCAGCGCGCGCTTTCCGGCCGCCGGAAAGCCTGATCCCGACCGTGCTGCTCGACCTCCGCCTCCGCGACTTCCGCTGCTTTGACTGGCTGGAATTCCAGCCCGGTCCCGGACGCACGTTTATCGTCGGTCCCAACGCCCAGGGGAAAACCTCCATCCTCGAGGCGGTCTGCGTCCTCCTCCGCCTCCAGTCCCCGCGCACCTCGTCGCTCGCCGAGGCCGTGAAATTCGGGCAGCCCGGCTTCGCCCTCGACGGCCACAGCGCCGGCGCCCACCTCGCGTGCAGGTATACCGGGGACGGACGCCAGATCGTCCTCGACTCGAAGCCCCAGCCGCGCACGGACGACTATCTCGACGTCGCGCGAGTGGCGTGGTTTGCAAACTCCGATCTCGAACTCGTGCGGGGCAGCGGCTCGGTCCGGCGCCGGTTCCTCGATTTTCTCGGCATGCAATCCGGCCCCGGCTACAGAAAGGCGCTCCGCGCCTGCGAGCGGGCGCTGCGGTCGCGCAATGCCCTGCTCAAGGACGGCCGTCCCCGCCGCGAGATTGCCGCCTTCGACGAGCCGCTCATCGAGGCCGGTGAAACCCTCCTCGCCGCAAGGGCGGACCTCTGCCGCACACTCGCCCCGCTGGCTCACGCATCCTGCGCGGAAATCAGCGGCGGATCCGATGCGCTCGAGCTGTCCTACCGGCCCGGCTGCAGCCTCCCATTCCGCGAGGCGCTGGCGGCGTCGCGCGCCGACGAGGACCGGCTGCGCCAGACGGTTGTCGGCCCCCACCGCGATGACATTGGCCTGCTCATCAACGGCCTTCAGGCGTCGTCGTTCGCCTCGGAGGGCCAGCAGCGGGGCATCGCGCTCGCCCTCAAACTCGCCCAGGCAAGGCACCTCGAATCCTCACAGGGAAAGCCCCCCGTCCTCCTGCTCGACGACGTCTTCGGCGAGCTCGATGCGGTCCGCCGCAACCGCCTCCTCGCCTCCCTGCCCCCCGCCGCCCAGGCGCTCATCACCACCACTTTTCTCGACTGGGCCGGTGACACCCGCAGCGACAAGGTCCTCCACCTCGCCGACGGCCGGCTCGCCGGATGATCCGTCCCGAACCGCTTGCGCAAACGCCAGGGGCTTTCCCGTGGGGTTACGAATGCAGAATCTGGGCGATGTGGGGGGAGAAAAGCTCGGGTTCGAGGAGGAAAGAGTCGTGCCCCTTGCCCGAGTGGACGGTGATCCATGTGACGGGAACACGGGCGTGTTCGAGGAGGCGGACGAGGCCGGCCTGTTCCTCAGGATCGAACGAGACGTCGGAGTCGATGCTGAAGACAAGAAATTTCTGCCCGGAACAGCGGAGGAAAATTTCCTCGAGGCTGTCCGCCCCGCCCTCTGCGGCGAGGTCGAACCACTGCCAGGCGTCGAGGATGCGGAGGTAGGTGTTGGCATCGAAGCGGCTCACGAATTTGACCCCCTGGTGGAGGAGGTAGGATTCGACCGGGTGGTTCATCTCATACCATCCGAACGGCGAGGTGTTGAACGAAACCTCCGAGCGGGCGCGGGCGCGGAGGTCCTGGAGAGAGACAAAGGTCTTGTGCGCGATCCGTCGCGCGGCGGCGAGACCGTCACGCGGCGGGGTGCGGCCGTAGTAGTCGCCGCCGCGGAAGTTCGGGTCGAGCTCGATGGCCGCGATCTGCTCGAAATTCATGAGCCGCTGGAGGACGGTCGTCTCGGCTCCGGTGGCGATCGGGATGACGATGCGCACGCGGTCGGGGTAGCGGGTGGCAAGGCTCAGGCAGAGGTAGCCGCCGATCGAAGCGCCCGCGGCCGCGTGTAGCTTTTGAATTCCGAGGTGGTCAAGGAGCTTGATCTGGGAATCAACGATGTCGCTCATCCGGAGCGGAGGAAAGGCGGCGCCCCACGGCTCGCCGGTCTCTTTGCACTTCGAGACCGGGCCGGTCGAGCCGTAGCACCCGCCAAGATGGTTCGCGCACACGACGAAAAACTTCCGCGTGTCGATCGCCTTTCCGGGCCCGATGAAGGCATCCCACCATCCCTCATGGATCTCCTCGATCCAGCGCCCGTCGAGTCCGGGCACGCCCGTGTTGATGCCCGCCGCATGCTGGCTCCCGGTCATCGCGTGAAAAACGAGGACGGCATTCGACCGGTCGGCGTTCAGCTCGCCATACGTCTCGTAGGCGAGCGTGAACTCCTCGAGCCCGGCCCCGCAGCGCAGGCGGAACGGCTCATCCGGATCCCGGTGATGAAAAAATTTTGTTCGCACGCGCCCGACGCTGCCTGCGGAAGCGTGCCGGGTAGCCGTTTTGGAAACCGCTGATTCTGATCGATTGCTCGTGTTTCTGGGCATTTGGGCATTTCCCGCAATCTGGCGGATTGGCGGGCGTTTTCCGTCTCGCTTCTCAAAAACCGTGCGGGACTTCCCTTCGTATCCTGTTCCCCGGAAAGCTCAAGAGCGTTCTGCCCGTGCAAGCCAGCCGGGGGCGCGCGTTGCCGAGAATTTTGGATTGCATTTTGGAATGCTCCGCTCAATCTCTGTCCTTCCCCGCGCCCGGAAAAACACCGGCGTTCTTTAAGAATTCAATCTCCCGACATTATGGACAACCGCCCGAGCACCCCGCAATCCACTGCCATCGTTCCGCCCGAAAACCGTTTCGCATTCATCCTCGTGGCCACCTGCTTCGGTCTCTGGGGGATGATCAACATGATGACCGACACGCTCGTGCCGGCCGTGCAGAAGATTTTCAGCATCGACACCGCGCAGTCGTCGCTCATCCAGGTGGTGAACTATGCGTCCTACGCCTTGCTGGCGTTCCCCGCCGCGCTCATGATCAAGCGCTTCAACTACAAGACCGGCGTCATTCTCGGGCTCATCCTCCTCTGCGTGGGAGCCTCGGGCATTGTCCCGGCCGGCATGTCGAAGAACTTCACCCCGCTCCTGCTGGCCATCAGCGTGCTGGCCAGCGGGCTCTCGATCCTTGAGACAAGCTGTAACCCCTATGTGCTCGCGATGGGATCCGAGGAGACCGCGGTCCGCCGCCTCAACCTCGCCCAGACGATCAACCCCATCGGCTGCCTCTTCGGCCTCTTTGTCGCCAAGGTGCTCATCCTCGGCAACCTCAACCCGGCCGAGGCCGATGTCCGCAAAACGTGGGATGCCGCCAAGGCACACGACGTGATGACCCACGAGCTCTTCTGGCTCGCACTTCCTTACGCGGTCATGGTGGCGGTCGCGCTGGCCATGACGATCGCCCTGCTCGTCCGCCGCATGCCCGAAGGCAAGGACACCGAGCACACGCCGCACATCCTCGTCTCCATCGGTCGCCTCCTCTCCAACCCCCGCTACGCCTCCGGCGTGGTCACCCAGTTCTTCTATGTCGCCGTCCAGGTCGCCATCTGGACATTCATCATCAAATATACGCGCGAGGCGGCGTTCTTCACAGTGGGCGCCGACGGCAAGGTCATCCCGGGGATGTCCGAAGCCGATGCCTGGTATAGCCTGATGATCTCGATGGTCGTGTTCACCGTCGGCCGCATGATCTGCACCGCGCTCATGCGGAAACTCAACCCGGCCTCGATGATGGCGACCCTTGCGTTCGTCGGCATCGCCCTCACAATCGGCGCCATCTTCCTTCCCGCATGGCCGGGCGTCATCTGCCTCGTCCTCGTCTCTTCCTGCATGTCGCTCATGTTCCCGACGATCTACGGGATCGCGCTCCGGGATCTCGGACCGGAGGTCAAAATCGGCGCATCCGGCCTCATTATGGCGATCCTCGGCGGTGCGGCTGGCTCGTATTCCCAGGGGTTCCTCATCGACTTTTTTGAGAAGTCCGGATACCGGGTCGACCTGGCAATCCGCTACTCCTTTGTGGTCCCGATCATCTGCCTGGTTGTGGTCCTCCTGTATGCCCTGAAATACCGGGCGTTTTGCGCGTCCGCACCCGCCACAGCCGGACCTGTCGGCGGGCATTGATCCCCGTCGGCTCTCCGGAACTGCCACGCCGCAACGAAACGTGCGTGAGGTGGGTCAGCCTCTCCCGGCACGATCAGACAATCCACGCGGCCTCGCCGCCACTGCCTCCCATCGTGCTCGCGGAGCCCGATCCACCTTCGTTTTCTTTGGCCCCCGCAGCCGGTTTTTTTCATACCCCGGCGAAAAGTTTTCCCTTTTGCGGGATTGACACCTGCGGTCGGGTCGCTAATATCTACCTCCCGCCAATTTTCAAATCTTATGGCCCATACAGAAATCATCCTTACTGCCAACATCCCGTCACTCGGTGCCGAAGCCGATATCGTGAAGGTCCGCCGCGGGTATGCCCGCAACTTTTTGCTTCCGCAGGGCAAGGGCCTCGAAGTCACCGCCGGATCGCTCCGCCAGATCAACCATCTCAAAGCCAAGCGCGCCGAGCGCGAGGCCCGCGAGGTCACCGCGGCCGAGGAACTCGCCACGAAGATCAACAAACTGAAGGTCACCTTCGAGCTGGAAACCGGCGGAAGCGGCAAGGCGTTCGGATCGGTCACCGCCAAGGATATCCACGACCGCATCGTTAAGGACCTCAAGCTCGAGGATCTCCCCAAGCATGCGGTCGTTCTCGATCGCCCGATCAAGGAGAGCGGCGAGCACGAGGTCAGCGTCAAGCTTCACCCCGATGTCACGGCTACGCTCCACATCAAGGTGGCCGCCCCCGAGCCGGTTAAGCCGGTTGCCGCCGAGGAAGACGAAGACGAGGACGGCGACCGGAAGTTCCGCCGCCGCGTCACCTCCAAGGCCTGAGCCGCGGCCGCCAGACCACGGATATCCTGACATCCCCGACAAAGCCCGTTGTAGCAGGCCCCCTTCTCCATGCCATCCGGTTCTGCCGCCAACGCTGAAGCCCCGGCTTCCCAGCCGAACGGCGCGGCCTCCGGCAAGGCGAAGGCCCGCAAGGGTGACTTTGTCAAAAAGGAATACCTGCCGGACGTCCACCGGGTTCTTCCCCAGAGCCTCGACGCCGAGAAAGGCCTCCTCGGTTCGGTCCTCCTCTCGACAAATGTTCTCGACGACTGCATCGCGCAGATGGACTCGAAGTATTTCCATCTCCCCGCCCATGCCAAAATCTACGACCTGCTCGTCGAGATGCGCAACACGAACCGGCCGATCGACCTCATCTCGCTCACGCAGGTGCTCGAGGACAGGAAGATGCTCGATGAGGTCGGCGGAGCGGCGGTCGTCACCGACCTGCTGACATTTGTTCCGACAGCGGCAAACGCCGACTACTACCGCGAGATCCTCAAGGAAAAATTCCTCCTCCGGCAGGTGATCACCGTCTGCACGAAGTGTGCCGCGAGGTCGTATGACGAGCAGGGCGACGCCAAATCGCTTCTTGGCGAAGTCGAATCCGAGGTCCTCGCGATCGGCGACGAGCGGTTCCGCGCCACCCTGCCGACGATGAAGGACATGGTCAACGACGCCATCACCAGCATCGAGCAGCTCGTGAAAAACAAGGGCGGCATCACCGGGCTCTCGACCGGATTCCCTGCCCTCGACCGGATGACAAGCGGCCTGCACGAAGCCGAAATGTTCGTCATCGCCGCGCGTCCGTCGATGGGCAAGACCGCGCTGGCCATGAACATCGCCGAGCACGTCGCGCTCGACGCCGGCAAAGCGGTCGCCGTCTTCAGCCTGGAAATGAGCGCCCAGCAGCTCGTCCAGCGACTCCTCTGCTCGCACGCAAGGGTCAACTCGAAATCCCTCCGCGACGGCTTCATCGGCAACCGCGAGATGGGCAGCATCGGCAAGGCCGCTGGCGACCTCTCGAAGGCGAAAATCTTCGTGGACGACACGCCCGGCCTCGACATCCTCGCCCTCCGCGCCAAGGCCCGGCGGCTCAAGTCCCGCGAAAAAATCGAGCTCGTCGTCATCGATTATCTCCAGCTCCTCCGCTCGCCCACGAAGCGCGCCCAGGAAAACCGCCAGATCGAAATCGCCGAAATCTCCTACGGCATCAAGGCGCTCGCCAAGGAGCTCAAAATCCCGGTCATCGTCCTCGCCCAGCTCAACCGCAACCCCGAATCCCGCACGGGCGAGAGCAAGGGCCGCCCGCGCCTCAGCGATCTCCGCGAGTCCGGAACAATCGAACAGGACGCCGATGTCGTCGCCCTCCTCATCCGCGACAAGTATTATGCCGAGGACGAGGAGGCCCGCAAGGAGGCCGAGGGCAAGGCCACCCTCATCATCGCCAAGCAGCGAAACGGCCCGACCGGCGACGTCGCGCTCACCTTCCTCGAAGAGTATACCCGCTTCGAGGAGCGCGCCGAAGAGCGCCGCGAAGAGTAGGAACGGAGGCAGAATTGCATTGAACCCAGGCGCCATCCGGTGGGATGCTCACCCCATGTCGTATCCAGTCCTCTTTGAGCCGATTGCCATGGAGCGCGTCTGGGGCGGACGCCGGTTCGAATCGGTTCTCGGGAAAATCCTCCCCCACGGCACGCCGATCGGCGAACTCTGGGAAATCGTCGACCGCGAGGACGCCCAGAGCGTCGTCCATGCCGGACCGCTCGCCGGCGCCACCCTCCACGAACTCTGGACCACCCGCCGGGAGGAAATTTTCGGCGCCGCCTACGCATCCCACCCCTCCCCGCGTTTCCCGCTCCTCGTCAAGCTCCTCGACGCCCGCGACCGCCTTTCCGTCCAGGTCCACCCCCCGGCCCACCTCGCCGAAACCCTCGGCGGCGAACCCAAAACCGAGGTCTGGTATTTTCTCGACGCCCTCCCCGCCGCACGCATTTATGCCGGGCTCAAATCCGGCGTCACTCAGGACCAGTTCGAAGACCTCCTCCACTCGGGCGGTGTCGAGTCCGCCCTCCACCAGATCCCGGTCCATACCGGCCAGAGCATCTTCATCCCCAGCGGACGCCTCCACGCGATCGGCGAGGGAAACCTCATCATCGAGGTGCAGCAGAACAGCGACACGACCTACCGCGTCTTCGACTGGAACCGCCAGGGCCTCGACGGACGCCCCCGTGAACTGCACATCCCGCAGTCCCTCGCGTCGATCGACTTCGACGACTTCGAGCCGGAGGTCCTCCCCGCCCATGCCTCCCTCATCGCCGACTGCCCGCTCTTCCGCGTCGAAAAAGTCTCCCTCGACGCCCCGCGCGACCTCCGCCCGCTCGGCCGCTTCGCCCTCGCCGCCGTCTCGGAGGGCGCCGTTTCCTGCCAGGGCCATCAGTTTACCCGCGGCCAGTTCTTTATCCTCCCCGCCACCGGAGGCGACCTCGCCGTCTCCCCATCCGGCCCCCCCGCAGAAATTCTCGTCACCACTCTCCCGGCTTAAATATATTTTTCATTTTGAATTGAAATCTGCGCCGGGTCGGCGATGTTTCTGCCAGTGTTTGAATCGGAATCCAGATCTGCTCCGCCGCCGGTGCCAAAAGCCGATGCCGCCCATCGCTTTGAGGAAGGTCTTGTCGACGTCTTCTCCGAGCTGGCAGACCTTTTTGGCAACCCGCGCTCCCACGGCCAGATCTACGGGCTCCTCTTCGCCTCCCCCGAGCCGCTGACGATGGACGCCATCAGTGCGAGGCTCGGCATCAGCAAGGGCTCGGCCAGCCAGGGGCTCCGGGCGCTCGAGGATCTTGGCGCCATCGAGCGGGACAGCTCCGCGGGCCGCACCGGACTCTACATAGCCCGGCTCGAACTCAAGCTCCTCATCAGCGGCTTTGTCCGCCAGCGCCTCATCCCGCGACTCACCGCCAGCCACTCGATCCTCGCAGAGCTGAAAAGCCTCCTGCCCGAAATGCCCGACGACCGCTCCCGCGAGGCCGCGTTCCGGCTCAAGCGTGTCACCCAGTGGCACGACCGCGCCGTCCAGTTCCTGCCGCTCGCCCAAAAATTCCTCGGCTCCAAACGTCTCAATAAGGACGGCTGAGCCGCGGATCCCGCGGATCCGGCCCCGGCCGGACCGCCCCATGCGCACCCATGCGCACCAAAAAAAAGTTGAAAAAAAGTGTGTGGTCTTCGCGAAATAGCGCGAAATGACCAGAGGCGGCAGCTTGCCCGGATCCGGTTGATGCCCGGATCCGCCAGCCCGCTGTAAACGGAAACCCATGCAAGTCTCCAGCGTTGAATCCATCGTCCGGGCGCTGAATGGTGCCGGCGTCAAATACCTGATCGTCGGCGGCCTCGCCGTGAATGCGCACGGGTTTGCAAGGCTGACCATGGATGTCGACCTGGTCATTGGATTGGAGCCCGGAAACATCATCGCCGGGCTTCGCGCCATGCAGACCATAGGCTACCAACCCAGCATCCCGGTCACCCCCGAGCAGTTTGCCGATGCTCCCACCCGCGAAACCTGGCGCCGCGACAAGCAGATGCTCGTTCTGAAGCTTTGGAGCGACGCACACCGCCGCACGCCCGTCGATGTGTTCGTCTATGAGCCGTTCGACTTCGCCGGGGAGCTTCAGCGCGCAAAATGGGAAAGCGTCTCCCCGAACGAAAGAGCGCCCTTCATCAGCTACGGCACTCTTCTTGCCATGAAAAAGGAGGCGGGCCGCGAAAAAGATCTGCTCGACATTATGGCGCTTCAAAAACTTGCAGCCCACCGATGAACAAAGCGGAACTCTATTCCGATCCCGGTTGGCAATGGTGCACCTCCGAGGGCGCCGAACTGCACGCGCTCCTGCTGGGCCTGAAGATGCCTTTCCGCGAAAAACTCGAGTGGCTCGAGGAGATGGAAACCCTTAGCCTCCAGATGGCTGCCGCACGCGCAGCAGCCCCGGCGGATGCCGAAAAAAACGCGGGTTGACCTTCGGCTCATCGCCCGCCAAGACGTTGAGATTCTCTGTCCGGCAAGTGGTGTAGTGATGTTCTGATTGATTTTTTACAAGGGGACACCAAAGCTGCAGACGAAATCCGGCGATACGACCAGCTCCACTACTCTGTGATCTCCTGGATGGAGGTGATGTGCGGCGCGGAAAGTCAGTCGGAAAGGATCGCGGCCAAGATGCTGCTGGACTCGATGCGCATGGTGCCGCTCTCGGCGGAAGTCGCAGGGTCGGCAGTTGAAGCTGGAAAAAGGCTGCACCTCAAGCTTCCCGACGCGGTCATTTATGCGACAGCCGACACCGAAGGCTGTATCCTGGTCACCCGCAATTCGAAGGATTTCGACCCAAGCGATCCTTTGGTTCGGATTCCCTACTGAAGGGGCTCTCAGATTGGCGGAACTAATGACGCTGGATTTCCACGGGGAAAATTCCCCATCCCTTTTATCTCTTCTATTCGAGTGAATAGACCCCATCCAGGCACAGCGAACCTGCCACCCCCTGAACACTGAAACCCGACATTTTTTTCTATGGCCATAGCATTCATAACCGGGATCACCGGACAAGACGGATCCTACCTCACCGAGCTTCTCTTGGAAAACGGCTACGAGGTCCATGGCATGGTTCACCGCCCGGATCGCGTGGCCACCAGCGCGATCGGCCCGCTGATTTCCGACCCGGAGATCTTCGGGAAGCGGCTCTTCCTCCACAACGGGTCATTCGAAGATCCGACCCACCTCCGCCGGATCATCGCCAAGGCGAAGCCGACCGAGTTTTACCACCTCGCCGGCCAGTCCAGCCCGCGGGTCAGCCTGGAGATGCCCGAGTCCACGATGGACAGCGTCGGCATGGGAACTCTGCGGATCCTCGAGATCCTGCGCGACCTCAGCACGCCACCGAAATTCCTCTACGCATCAAGCAGCGAGGTCTTCGGAACGCCGGTGCAGATGCCGCAGACCGAGGAGACGCCGATGAATCCGGCAACCCCCTACGGCGCCGCCAAGGCTCTCAGCCAGCACATGTGCCGGATCTACCGCAACGCCTACGGTCTCCAGACATGCTCGGCTATCCTCTATAACCACGAGTCTCCGCGTCGTGGCGCAGGATTTGTGACCATGAAAGTCGCCCGCGCCGTTGCGGCGATCAAGCTTGGCCGTCAAAAGGAACTCTTTCTGGGCAGCCTCACCGGCCGGCGCGACTGGGGATGGGCGCCGGACTACGTCCGGGGCATGTTCCTCATGCTCCAGCAAACCGCTGTTGATGATTTTATTCTCGCCACCGGCAGGCTCCATACCGTCGAGGAACTGGTCGACATGGCCTTCCGGTCCGCCGGACTCGAGTGGCGCGACCACGTCCGCTTCGACCACTCGCTTCTCACCACGGTCGAGCCCACCGCCGCCTGCGGCAACCCGGCCAAGGCCGAACGCATCCTTGGCTGGAAATGCTCGCTGACCCTCCCCGAGATCATGGAAAGAATGGTGAGGTCGGAAATGGAGAAGAAGAATGGCTGATGCATGATGGCTGATAGCTGATGCATGATGGCTGATAAACAATAAGCAGCATTTCCTGGCCCATTAGCCATTAGCCATTAGCTGTTAATAATTACAATGAGCGAGAATTTAAAAGACTTTGAAGAAATGAAAGTCTGGCAGGAGTCGGGGGACTTGGCAGTGGCAGTATATGCGGATCTGATTGACTTCAGCGACTTCTCATTCAATGACCAGTTGAAGCGGGCGGCGGTATCCATTTCAAGCAATATTGCGGAAGGTGCGGAAAGAGCAACATCGACTGAATTCGCCCGCTTTCTCGATATAGCAAAGGGATCGGCTGGAGAAGTTCGCAGTCTGTATCGGCTCGCCGGGAGGCTCGGCTTTGTGCCACCGCACATCGTCAGTCAAAGATGCGAAACCTGCAAATGCATATCCCGCCAACTGGCCGGCTTCGCGAAATACCTGCGCGCTCATCGGCATTCACCTGCCACCGAATAGCTCTTATCAATCACCTATCAGCCATTTTCCATTAGTCATAACATATTCTTCATCAAACATTAAACTCATGAAAAAAGCACTCATCACCGGAATCACAGGGCAGGATGGATCCTATCTTGCCGAACTCCTCCTCTCCAAGGGCTACGAAGTCCATGGCATCGTCCGCCGCACCAGTTTGGTCACCCGCGGGCGCCTCGACGAACTGGACCTGACTGCCGAGGAACACGGGCGGCTCAAGCTTCACTACGGCGACCTCTCGGATAGCGTGGCGCTGGTGAAACTGCTCTACCAGCTCCAGCCCGACGAGGTTTACAACCTGGCCGCCCAGAGCCACGTGCGCGTCAGCTTCGACATCCCGGAATATACGCTCGACGTCACCGGCACCGGTGCCGGCCGGATCCTCGAAGCGATCGTCGAGGCCGGGATCGGTAAAAAAGTCCGCTACTACCAGGCGTCCTCCTCGGAGATGTTCGGCCTGGTCCAGGCCGTGCCGCAGAATGAGAAGACCCCGTTCTACCCCCGTTCACCCTACGCCTGCGCGAAGCTCATGGCCCACTGGCTCACCGTCAACTACCGCGAGTCCTACGGTCTCTTCGCCTGCAGCGGGATTCTTTTCAACCACGAGAGCCCCCGCCGCGGAGAAAACTTCGTCACCCGCAAGATCACGATCGGGGCCGCCCGCATCAAGGCCGGGCTCCAGGACAAGCTCGTCCTCGGCAATCTCGACTCCCAGCGCGACTGGGGGTTTGCCAAGGAATATGTCGAGGGGATGTGGATGATGCTCCAGCAGGACGAGCCCGACGACTTTGTCCTGGCCACCAACGAGACGCACTCGATCCGCGACTTCCTCGACGCCAGCTTCGGTGCCGTCGGCCTCGACTGGCACGACCACGTCACCTTCGACCCGAAATTCCTCCGCCCCTCGGAGGTCGACCTCCTCATCGGCGACTACTCGAAAGCCAAGGCCCGCCTCGGCTGGGAGCCGAAGACCCGCATGAAGGCTCTCGCCGAGTTGATGGTAGCATCGGATCTCAGCCACGCCCGCACCGGGGCGTTCAAATAGCGGCGCGTGAGATCGCTCACCCGCGAAAATCGCAATCACCGGGAAACCACAGTTCAAAGCGCATAATTCCAATATCTTCCGTCCATGAATCGGCTCATTTCAAAACTTCAATCATTCATCAGCCAGCAGAATACCGTTAGCGAACTACGCAAGATTCATCTTGCGCTACGGCAAAGTGAGATAGCGCGTCTTGCTGAAAACGAATCCCGCTATGCGAAAAGCCTCCGCCTGAACAGGTATGAGGGACAAGTCTTCTCGCAGAACGGGGAAGACGGAATTCTACAGGAGATCTTCCGGCGAATCGATAAGGTCGAACGCACCTTCGTTGAGTTCGGCGTCGGGGATGGTCTTGAAAATAACACGGCATTACTCCTGCTCCAGGGATGGAAGGGTCTCTGGATTGAGGGATCCGGCGAAAATATTGCGGCCATCCATCGAAATGCCGCCCCGTATATTTCAGGTGGGGCGCTGAAGGTCGAACACGCGATGATCACGGCGGAAAATATTGACGAACTGATTGGTCGGGCTGGATTCCCGCGCCGGATCGGTCTTTTGTCCATCGATATTGACGGAAACGACTACTGGGTCTGGAAGCGTATTCAAACCGTAAAAGCGGATGTTGTGGTTCTGGAGTATAACGCGATGTTCCCCTCCTCTGTTGAGTGGGTCATGCCGTATAATCCACAGCACCTCTATAGATCCGACATGTGGTTCGGCGCCAGCTTGGCGGCATACTTCAAGCTGGGAACCAGCTTGGGCTACACCCCGGTCGCCTGCAATCTCTCGGGATGCAATGTCTTCTTTGTCCTGGACGAGCACGCGCATCTGTTCCCGCAGCTTCAAACACCAGAGGAACTCTACGAACCTTATCGCCCCCACCTTGGCGGACGGATTGGTAAAGCAAGAAGACTGTTTTAACAACGCAGCGCGCCAACAAGCAATGTTCCAACCGTCGATACTGGTTCGTGGGCTCAGAAAAATCGGGCACAAACTAATTGCTGCCGAGCAACGACAGATCCTTCACAAGCTCGAAGCGATCGCCTCTTCTGAAAGGCCCGTGATCATCGGGCCATGGTTGTCGGAAGTCGGCTTTGAGCTCCTCTATTGGATCCCGTTTCTGCGGTGGGCGCTTGCCGAATACCGGATAGCCCCGTCCCGAGTGACTGTCGTCTCCCGTGGCGGCGTGGCCGGATGGTATGGAGGTTTGGCCTCCGGTTACATCGAGCTTCTTGCGCTCTTCTCCACCGAGGAATACGTCGCCCTCAACAAGCGGCGGATTGAAGCCGCTGGCCACCAGAAGCAGACGGAAAGCGGAGAAGTTGACGAGATCATTTTGAGAAAGGTGACCGAAGCCAACCATCTTGGACCTTTCGATGTGATCCACCCGAGCTTCATGTATCAGCTTCTTCTTCCTCTCTGGCAGCATCGGGCTCCAAGCCAGTTTGTGCACTCCTACGCCCGCTATGCTCCGATGAGCCCTCCCCCCGTCGATCCCGGTATTCAGCTGCCCGAAAATTTCACCGTCGCAAAATTTTATTTTAGCGACGCCTTTCCCCGCACCGCCGAAAACTTCCGACACATCCATGGCATCCTGGGGAGATGCCTGAAGCGCGGACCGGTTGTTATGCTCTCGTCGGGGGTAAAGGTGGATGACCACGAGGATATGCTCGACGGCCTGCCGGATGGGATTTCTCTTTTCTCTCCGTCCGATCCGCTGACGAATCTCGGCTTGCAGACCCAAGTCGTCTCGCGAGCCCAGCGGTTTGTTGGGACTTACGGCGGATTTTCCTACCTTGCTCCGCTTCTTGGCGTGCCAAGTTTCTGCGTTTACTCCGATCCCGGCCGGTTGATGCCGATGCACATGGATATTGCCTTCCGCGCCTTCCGCTCATTTGCCTGTGGAAGCCTGGAAACCGCCTGCCCCCCCGGCACGGCAGGAGTTCTTCCCGGAGCCCGCTTCACCGCCGTCCATGTGGATGCTCTCGAGGACCTGCCCTCTTGAAGGGCTCCTGCAGATAAAGATACCGCACCATGATCCTCACATTTGAAGACTTGAAAATGCATCGAAGGACCGTGGCCATGGTTGATGGGGGCTTTGATCCCTTGCACCTCGGGCACATCCAATACTTCAGGGCCGCAGCGGCGCTCGGTCTGCCTCTTCTGTGCTGTCTGGCTTCTGACCGCTATGTCAGCACCAAGCATAAGCCTCTTTTGCCACAGCAGCAGCGGGCCGGAGTGATCGACGCGATCCGCTATATCGATTACGTCTGCATCAATGAGAGCACAACGGCTGATGTTCTCCGGCAACTTCAGCCAAAGCTCTATGTCAAAGGAAAAGACTGGGAAAACCGCCTCCCACAGGAAGAGACCGCGGTTTGCTCGGAATGCGATATCAAAGTTGTCTATCTCGACACAGTGCTTGATTCCTCCTCACGTTTGCTCAGGGAATTCCTGTCCCATTGACTTTCCGGAGCTCCTCGGTAAGTCGTTCCAACACTCCAGCTGAAAACCACACACGAAACCAAACAAATGAAAAATCCACATCCTGCAAAAGAACTGGCCGCCTTCGAGCATTTGCTCTTGGAGCAAAAACCCTGGCAACTCGACAAATACGACGAAGACTACTTCGTCGATGACTGGCGCGAAGGACACAACGACTATTCACTGGAAACCCGCCGCACACTCGAGGGCCGAAACCCGCAACTGATCAAGGAGGTCTTTGAGCCCGAGTCCGTCATCGATCTCGGCTGTGGACCAGGCTGCCTCATGGCACTGCTTTCAGAAGTAGGCATCAATGCCGACGGCATCGACGGTTCACCGTCAAGCCCGCGCATTGCTCCGGAATGCATCCGGGAAAAAATTCAAGTCGGGCCCATCACCAAGCTGCCATTGGCTGATGACAGCTACGATCTCGCCATTTCGAGGGAGGTGTTCGAACACCTTACCATTGCACAAGTGTTCAAGGCCGTCGGGGAGATGTGCCGGGTGACGCGCCGATTCACTTACGTCACCACCCGTTTTCACCATGATCCGCAGACCCTTTTTGATGTGGAGACCGATTTCGAAACAGATCCCACCCACATCACCCTGATGAACAAGGACATGCTCCGTCTGATGTTTGTTCTCCACGGGATGAGGTGCCGCCCCGACCTTGAGGCCCGCATGGACTGGATGAACAAGGGCCGCTGCCTGGTTTACGAGAAACAGCCCACCACCTTTTGATCGATGAAGGGACCGCACGACGCCATCCTCGGGTTCTACATGAACCCTTTTGCGAGCGGAATCGCCAAGTTCAACACGATTCTGGCCGAGCGGCTGGAGGTGCCATACCGCCCGGTTTTTGAGGTTGATCCGGCGTCGCTGAGGTTTCCGGTCCTCTCGTTCAAGGCCATCGAACTCGATGGGTATCAGCTCGAGCAGCTTTCGGTGTGGCTGGATGCAATGAAGGCGGGCGGAAGACGTTTCGCCTTTTATTTCCACGTATATTCCGATCTACCCATCGAGCATAAAATTGTGGATATGGCGGATGCGGTCTATTGCAGCAACGCGGAGATCTTTGATGAACTTGGCGATCTCAGCACCAGGTGCCACCTGGTGCACTGCCCTGGCACGCTGCTTGAAGAAGGTCTTTTTGTGCCGACTGAGTTGACCGTGTTCACTTTCGGCATGGCGCACAAGATCCGGGCACAGCGTTACCTGAAACTGAGGGATCTGCTGGATGCAACCGGCAAAACCTATTCGATCTACATGTCGACCGCCATGCACCAGAGCGTCGATTTTTCGGAGTCCCTGCGAAGTGCAAGCATCGAGATGAAAGGCATCTTCGGGGATAGAATCCACCCCCTCGGCTATCTCTCTGATGTCGCAGTAGCCAACTACTTGCACAGCTGCACCTATCTGGCAGCGTTCTTTGAGCGAGGCATCCGTGCAAATAACACGTCGGTGAACGCGGCCCTGCAAAGCGGCGCTGTCGTAATCACAAACCTCGACGAGCACTCGCCTGCCTGCATGCAGCATGGGGTCAACGTGCTCGACATCAATCAGTCCGGCCCACTGCCAACGGATCCCCACACCATCAAAGAGATCAGCGTCAACGCGCGTAAAATAGGGCTCGGTGATCTTGGCTGGGACGGGTTGGTCGAGAAGATAGTCGCAGGAGTCTGATTCAGGCGCTGCAGGTGTGCTGGCGCTCTACCGGTTGTCATTTTCAGTTTTGTCTTTTGCTTCAAAAAATACTTAAAAAAGAGGCGAAAAGTGTAGGCGTCTACGCCGCATCCCAGCTTCTCACGCGCTTCGGGGGGTTTTTGCTTCTCCCGCTTTACTGGAGCAAGCTTACCCCCGAAGACTTCGGAATCATCGCTCTTGCTGAGATCCTCGGGGCTTTCTTTCTTCCGATTTTCTCTCTATGCTTAGACATCGGCCTTACGAGGCTTTACTACCAGTGGCCTGCCAGCCGGAGAAAAGCCGGGGTGGGAACTATCTGGATTCTGTATTGGTCAAGCGCTTTCCTCACCGGCGCAGCCGCCATCACGCTGGTTTCATTTCTTTCGCCTGTCCTTTACCCAACGATTCCTTTTTACCCGCTCATATTTCTCGGTCTTCTTGCCGCTCTGCTTAACAATCTCTCGCAGGTGATGTTCGCCGTGCTGAGAATCCAGCAGCGTTCCCAGACGTTCGCCCTCTTCAGTGTCCTGAGGTTTCTCATCCAGAGTTCCCTCATTCTGTCGTTTTTCTATATTTGGAACCGGGGACTCACGGGATATTTCCAGGCGAATGTGGTTGCGGGCGGCGTGGCGGCACTGATCTCCGGGGGATTCATGCTGACGGCGGCGAGTTTCTCTTGGCAGGCGGATATTGCACGCGCAGCGCTCCGGTTTTCTGTGCCTCTTATTCCCTCGTCTCTTCTCGCTGGGTTCGGCGGGCTTTTTGAGCGGACACTTCTCGAGCGCTTTGCCGGCCTAGAGGCGGTCGGGCTCTACATGCTCAGCCTCAAATTCGCCATGATTGTGACCGGGGTGAACGACTTGATGAAATTTTCCTACGGGCCGTTCAGTTACAAGACGCTGGAGGCCGATCCGGTTGGCGGTCCCAAGGCGGTGTGCCGGATGCTTCCTTTCTATATCCTCCCAATCCTTGGAGCCGCGCTGGGGATCAGTCTGTTTATCCGCGGCTTTGTTCTGTTCTCTGGACAGTCCGCCTACGAACCCGTTATTTCGCTAACCCCTTTGGCAGTGGCGCCTGCATTTCTGCTGTGCCTGAACATCTACTACACCCCGGGCCTTGTGCTCGCCCAGCGCACCGAGTGGAGCATCGTCCCGGTGCTTGCAAATCTGGCAGTGCTGGCGCTGTGTTCCTGGTGGCTGATCCCGTCTCAAGGCGTTTATGGCTTGATTGCGGCAAAATTTGTAGCCGGGTTGGTCTTTTTTGCGGTTAGTGCTTTTCTTTCATACAGATTTTATCCGGTCTGGCATCCAAACTGGCGGACGCTTGCGATTTTTGTTGGGATTCTTGGCGCAGGGATCGCTGCTTCCGGCCTGCTGAGACCCTTAAATCCTTTTGAAAATATCGCTGGGAGCATTCTGACATTTCTTCTTTTAAGCCTTGCTGCCTATCTGGTAGCTCGTCGCTCTTCGTCGGCCAGCCTCTGAAGACTTGCCTGATCCCACCAATTTTGAAACCGACACTTGAAACCCCAACTATGCCTAGAGAAATCACATTAGACAGCACCACCATCAGCGACGAGACAGACTGCTATGTCATCGCGGAGATCGGCCACAACCACATGGGCAGCATGGACGTCTGCAAGGAGATGTTCCATATTGCCAAGGAGTGCGGCGCAAACGCGGTCAAGCTCCAGAAGCGCCACAACAAAACCTTTTTCACGAAGGAGCTCTACAACCAGATCTACGACAACCCGAACTCCTACGGCCGCACCTACGGCGAGCACCGCGAGGCGCTCGAGTTCAACAGCGAACAATACCGGGAGCTTCAGGTTCTCGCCAAGGAGATCGGGATCACGTTTTTCTCGACGGCGTTCGACATTGCCAGCGCGGACTTCCTCGCGGAGTTGGACATGCCTCTTTATAAGATGGCCTCAGGCGACCTGACCCACATCCCGCTTCTCCGGCACGTGGCGCGGATCGGGAAGCCGGTGATCCTCAGCACGGGCGGGGGGACGATCGATGACGTCCGCCGCGCGGTCGATACCATTGCCGCAATCAACCCGCAGCTGGCCATCCTCCAGTGCACGGCCGCCTACCCCTGCGACTTCAGCGAACTGAACCTCCGGGTGATCGAATCCCTGCGGGCCGAGTTTCCGGATTTTGTCATCGGGCTCTCCGACCACGACAACGGGATCGCGATGTCGGTCGCATCCTACATCCTCGGAGCCCGCATCGTGGAGAAGCACTTTACGCTGAACCGCGCCAACCGCGGCACCGACCACGCGTTTTCGCTTGAGCCCACCGGTCTGCGGAAGATGGTTCGCGACCTCAAGCGCACCCGCCTCGCCCTGGGCGACGGGAAGAAGTCCCCGATCGAGAAGGAAAAGCGGCCCCTCGTCAAAATGGCCAAGGCGCTCTATTCCTCGCGGCCGCTCAAGGCGGGAACCGTGCTTACCGTAGAGGATATCGCCTTCCGCTGTCCGGGAACAATCGGCTTGTCCCCCGTCCACTTCGACCGGATTCTTGGGGCCACCCTCAAGCGCGACCTCGGCGAGGAGGAATTGCTCCTCATCGAGGATCTAGAGCTGGCAAACCAATGAGCGCTGCCGCGCCCGACGCCGCGGAAATCCGCACGATCCGGCTTCTTGTTTTCGATTTCGACGGCGTCTTCACCGACAATACCGTCTGGGTCGACGAAACAGGCAAGGAATCTGTCCGCTGTTGGAGAAGCGACGGGCTGGGGCTGTCCCGTCTCCGGGCGACCGGCCTGGACATGATGGTGCTCTCCACCGAGCCGAACCCGGCGGTCGCCATGCGTTGCCGGAAACTGAACATGCCGTGCGAACACGGCATCGCCGACAAGGCGGCCAGGCTCGCCGAGATCGCCTCGGCCAAAGGGGTCGATCCCTCGCAGATTGCTTTTGTCGGGAACGACACCAACGATCTGGGGTGCCTCGAATTCGCCGGGCTGCCGATCACCGTCGCAGATGCTGATCCGCGCGTCGTCCCGCTTGCCCGCTACCAAACCTCCAGACCCGGAGGCTTCGGAGCCGTCCGCGAGGTCTGCGACCTTTTTGCCGATGCCCGGCAATCCCAGCCATGAATGATTACCTATTCTCCCTGGACGGCCGCGTGGCCGTCGTCACCGGCGGACTCGGCCAGCTCGGCCGGCAGTTCACACAGGCCCTACGCTCCCGCGGAGCCCGCGTGGCCGTACTGGATCGCGCTCTGCCGGCGTCCATCCCCGATGAACCCGACCTCATGTATCTCGCGGCGGACGTCACTTCCCGCACTTCACTCGAGGAGGCTTTGCGCGCGATCACCGAAAAGTGGGCTACCCCATGGATCCTGGTGAACAACGCGGCGCTCGACTCTCCTCCCGGCGCGCCCGCTTCGGAAAACGGCCCCTTCGAGACCTACCCCGAGGAATCTTGGGACAAGGTTATGGATGTGAACGTGAAGGGCGTCGTTCTCTGCTGCCAGGTCTTCGGCGGGGCAATGGCCGTGGCTGGCCGCGGATCGGTGATCAACATTGCCTCGATCTACGGTCTGGTCTCCCCCGACCAGCGGATTTACGAATATAAGCAGCGGGCGGGCGGCCCCCCATTTTTCAAACCGGTCGCCTACTCCGCCAGCAAGTCCGCCCTCCTCAACCTCACCCGCTACCTCGCAACTTACTGGGCAGCCAAGGGTGTTCGCGTCAACGCCCTGACCTTCGCGGGCGTGGCAAACAACCAGGCCCCCGAGTTCCTTGAAGCCTATTGCCCGAAGGTCCCCCTCGGCCGCATGGCCAACGAGGACGAATACAACGGCCCCATCATCTTCCTCGCCTCCGACGCTTCGTCCTATATGACCGGCTCGAACATGGTCGTCGACGGGGGCTTCACCGCCTGGTGACTCATTCTTCGCTGCAGGTCCTTCCAACCAGATTTCAACAAGCCATTCGTTACCCATGATCCCCGCATTAATCCCCAACCAGATTGAGAACAACGAGCATCCGGCCGCCAGTGGCGAAGCGTTCGATAAGATCGATCCTCACACCGGCCGGGTTCTGTGCCGGGTCGCGCGCTCGGGCAAGGCTGATGTGGCCGAGGCCGTGGCGGCTGCAAAAGCGGCACAGCCGTTATGGGCCGCCACGCCGGCCGTCCAGCGAGGCATGATCCTCCACGCCGTCGTCCGCGCGCTGCAGGACCGCGCCGAAGACGTGGCGGAGGTCGTCGCCAGCGAGACGGGAAAATCGCTGAAGGAGGCGAAGGGCGAGGTGGGGGCGGCCGTTCAATGCGGTCTCTTCTACGCCAGCGAGGGGCAGCGGCTCTACGGCCGCACGACAACCAGCGGCACGCCAAACAAATATGCCATGACCGTCCGGCAGCCGATCGGTGTGGCCGGCCTGATCATCGCAGCCAACACTCCGATTGCCAATGTGGCGTGGAAGGTCTTTCCCGCGCTCATCTGCGGAAATACCGTCGTCCTCAAGGCGGCCGATGACACCCCGGCCACCGCGTGGATTTTCGGAAAGCTCGCCGCCGTAGCCGGTCTGCCGGCGGGGGTACTGAACATCGTGCAGGGACTCGGGGTCGAGGCTGGCGAGCCACTGGTCGAGCATCCGGATGTCGGCGTGGTCAGCTTCACCGGGTCGACGCGGGTCGGGAAGCTGGTCCAGCAAAAGGCGGGCGCGCGCCTGGCGCGGGTCTCGCTCGAGCTCGGCGGCAAGAACGCGCTCGTTGTCTGCGATGATGCCGATCTGGAGAATGCCGCCAAGTGGGTCCTGCTCGCGGCGTACAGTAATGCCGGCCAGCGATGCGCAGCCGCCAGCCGGATTCTGGTGTTTGATTCGATCTACGAGTCGTTCCGCGCGCTGCTGATCGATAAGATCTCGAAGCTGAAAGTCGGCCCCGGCGACGATGACGACTTCGGCCCGGTCATCAATGGGCGACAGCTCCAGAACATGCTGGCCGGAATCGCCGCCGCTCTTTCTGAAGGTGCTGTGGTCCTTGCCGGAGGAACCCGGCTAGATTCTCCGGACCGTGCGGACGGGTTCTATCTCGCACCCACCCTCCTCGAAAATGTGCGGCCGGATTCGGATTTCTCGTGCACGGAATTTTTCGGCCCCATCGCCGCGCTCTACCGCGTTCGGAGCCTCGACGAGGCCCTGGCGCTGGCAAACGCATCGCCCTACGGACTCACCGCCTGCATCCACACGCGCAATCTGCACCGGGCCACGTTCTTCTGCGACCGCGTGAGTTCGGGCGTCGCGGTTGTCAATGCGGGCACGCACGGCAGCGAACCACACATGCCGTTCGGCGGGACAAAAAACAGCGGCAACGGAACCCGCGAACCCGGAACCGAGGCACTGGATGTCTATTCCGAGCTCAAGGATATCTATTGGAACATCAACCCAGCCGACTGCTAAGCATCCCACCGCCGTGACCACATCCCGCATTGCACTCATTCCGGCACGGGCCGGCTCGAAGCGCGTTCCCGGCAAGAATGTGCGCCCGTTCCGGGGGCATCCGCTCATCGCTTACACGATCGCTGCCGCCTGCCAGAGTGGCACCTTCGATCGCGTCATCGTCTCGACCGACTCAGAGGAATTTGCCGCTATTGCCCGGCATTACGGCGCCGAAGTGCCGTTCCTGCGGCCGGCGGAATTTGCCGGCGACAAGTCCCCCGACATCGAGTGGGTGGCCGACGCCCTGGAAAAACTCGGAATGAGCGGTGAGGGCGTTTTTTCAATCCTGCGGCCGACCAGTCCATTCCGGCAGCCGGAGACGATCCGCCGCGCTTGGGAATGCTTCCTTCAGGACCCCGATGCCGACTCGCTCCGCGCCGTGGAGTTATGCCGCCAGCATCCGGGCAAGATGTGGGTGCGCGACGGCATACGCATCCGCCCGCTGCTGGACGACGGAGGGATCAGCCCGCCGTGGCACAGCAGCCAATACCAGGCGCTGCCCGAAGTTTTCGCGCAGAATGCCAGCCTCGAGATCGCGTGGGCGCGCGTTCCCCTCACGCAGGGCACGATTGCCGGCACGAAGATCATCCCGTTCATCACCGATGGCTACGAGGGATTCGACATCAACAAGACCGACGACTGGATCCTGGCCGAAGCTCTCGTCGCAACCGGAGAAGCCGCGCCACCCGCTGTCACCCAAGCTCCATGGCCGGCCGCTCAGGCCTGAACGCACCTCCCAACCACTTACCACCAACGCACCATGCCCCAACTCTCCTACCTGAAAAAAACCGAATTCGACCGCGTCGCCAAAGGCATCGCCGACCCGCTTGCGAGCCTGCCTATCCTCTCCGACATGTGCCGGCTCAACACTCTCGTCGAGGTCAAGAAGGCCGGCTCCGGACACCTTGGCTCCAGCTTCAGCGCAATGGATATCAATGTCTGGCTTTACTTCCAGGAGCTGAACGTCGTGGCCGCGGGGGTCGACAGCCCCGACCGTGATATCTTCTTTTCGTCCAAAGGACATGACGTTCCCGGGCTTTATGCGGTTTTCCATGCGCTTGGCATCCTCCCCGATGAGAAGCTCCTCGCCCTGCGCCGGCTGGGCGGCCTCGATGGGCATCCCGACATCCACCTCGTCGGCTGCGAATCAAACACCGGTTCGCTTGGCATGGGAATCGGCAAGGGCCGCGGCATGGTCCGCGCCAAGCAGCTTCTCGGCCGTGGCGGACGCGCATTCGTCATGACCGGCGACGGAGAACTCCAGGAAGGACAGATCTGGGAGTCGCTGCAGACCACCGCCCATCAGAGGACCGACATCACCGTCATCGTCGATCACAACAAACTCCAGACCGACATGCCGGTCGAGGAGATCTCCAGCCTCGGCGACCTCGAGGCAAAATTCCGCGCGTTCGGTTGGACGGTCGCCCGCTGCGATGGGCACGACTTCACAGCCCTTCGCGATGTCTTTTTGAAGTTCCGCAACACCGCCGGGCCAAAGGTCCTCATCGCCGATACGATCAAAGGCCGCGGAGTCGCGTTCATGGAAAAGATTTCTGCCGAGGCCGCCTCCTGCGGCAAGTATGTCTGGCATTCGGGGGCCCCGGCCGACGAGCCGTTCCAGGCCGGGTTCGACGAGCTCCGCGCCGCGATCAACGCACGCCTCAAGGCTGCCGGCCTTGAGGAGCTGGATCTCACCCATGTCCCGATGGAAAGCCCGCCCAAGGCAGCCGTGACCAAACAATACGTTGCCGCCGCCTACGGCGAGGAACTCGTCCGCCTCGCAGAGACACACCCGGAGCTCATTGTCCTCGACGGCGACCTCTCGGCCGACTGCAAGGTCCGGGCATTCCAGGCCCGCTACCCGGAGCGCTTCGTCGAGAACGGGATCGCGGAGCAGGACATGGTTTCCATGGCCGGCGGGCTCGCCGCCCAGGGCGCGCTCCCCGTCTGCAACTCGTTCAGCAGCTTCCTCTGCGCTCGCGCCAACGAGCAGATCTACAACAACTGCTGCGAAGGCACAAAGATCATCTACGCCGCTCACTTCGCCGGCATGATCCCCGCCGGCCCCGGCAAGAGCCACCAGAGCGTCCGCGACATCGGCCTTCTTGGATCGCTCTCGAACATGACGATCATCCAACCGTGCAACCTCGACGAGGCACGCACCGCCACCTGCTGGGCGGTCGAGGACGCAGCCACCAGCGTCTGCCTCCGCCTCAACATCGGTCCCAGCCCGATCGAGATCGAACTGCCAGCGGATTACGTCTTTTCGCCCGGCCGCGGAGCCACAATCCGCGAAGGAACCGACGCCGTCATCGTCGCCTACGGCCCCGTCATGCTCCACGAGGCTCTCGCTGCCGCCAACCTTGCGGCCGCCGCCGGCGTCTCGCTCGCTGTCGTCAACCAGCCATGGCTCATTCAATTCGACCCCGCCTGGCTTGCAGGACTCGCTGCCGCATATCAGAGGATTTACACCCTCGACGATCACATGCTCGCCGGGGGCATGGGCGAGCGCCTCCTCGCCGCCCTCGCCGAAGCCGGTCTTCTAGACGGACGCAATGCCCGCCGCTTCGGCCTCGACGTCCTCCCCGCCTGCGGAACCCCCATCGAGGTCCTCCGCCACCACCGCCTCGACGGAGCCTCAATAGCCTCCGATATCCTCGCCGATTTTGGCAGGAAATTGGCTGATGACTCCGGTCAGGCTGTCTATAACACCCTTGAAGCCGCGCAGTAGCGAATGGGGAAAAAAATCTTAATTAGCTGTCCGCTGTCATTCGATGTCCGCAACTTTGTGGGCACAGGGCTAGTTGCGGAAATGAAACAGCAGCTAAATGCTGACTTAACCGTGGTTTCGAGTTTCAGCAATGCCGAAGTCGAACTCACGGACGGATCAATAATACCTAACATACATGTCCCTTCCGATACGCAACGCTTTGGCGTAAGACTCCCAAAAGAGGTTAAGAGGTTTGACGAAATATTACGCAGCATACACAGCCGTGGTTTTTCACAGGAATACCCTGATGGCAGTATTGGCATGATGATTCTTAACGACAGATCATCCAAGCTTTGGTGGGTGGGAAAAATACTGTGCTTATTGGCTCCGCGTTCTGGTTTCCGAAGAGAAATACTAAGACGAATCAATCACGCCATTACCCCAAAAAGGCGATATTTTTCGAAAATCTTTGATGCTGTTTGTCCGGAACTGCTTGTCGTATCATCGCCCGGACATTCATGGCTTGATTTCCTTTTGATGCGTGAGGCTGCTCGGAGACACGTTCCATGTCTTTGCATCGTGATGAGTTGGGACAATCTTTACTCGCGTGGTCCGATGTATCGTCGCCCCGATATTCTGGGAGTCTGGAGTGCGGAAATGAAGCGCCAAGCGATAGAGGTTCACCAGTTTCCCAACGAGAGGATTCATGTCGTAGGGGCAATGCAGTTTTTATATTATGATCAGCCGGTATCTAACACCGAGTCTGCCACAATGCGAGTGTCGCTGGGGCTCGATCCGCTTGAGCCTTACATTGCTTATGTCGCCGGGTCCCGAACGACCTCTTATGACTGCGAAGACATCATGGCGATGCACAAAGCATTGCAGGGAACAGAATTTGCTAACCTCCAGATTGTCGTCAGGCCACATCCACAGGCTAACCCCTGCGAATATGATAGTCTCAAATACCTTGGGGTATTGTTTGATACTCCGCCTGATGCGACAAGTTCTGAGAATCCTCAAAAAAAGGGAATGAACCGTGCGGCTGCTAGGCACATGGCTGCACTTCTCAGCAATGCAGAGTTTGTAGTCAGTAGTTGGGGTACAACGGCACTTCTCGAGGCATGTATCTTTGATCGGCCAGCTGTTCAATTCCGTTGGATGGACGCGATCGAACATAGCAACCAAGACGAAATCAAGCTGGTTAGGCAGTTCCAGCGCTACATTCACATGCGGGTATTTGATTCCTTTGGAGCACGAGTTTATTCTGATTCACCTTTGGACCTTCCAGATGTGTTTCGAGCACTTCGCGACAATGCCGTAGAATACGGTGCAAAGCGGAAAGCGCTTGTCGAGCATCTTGTTGCACTACCCTTACACGAATGCAAGAAAAGGATAATTTCCGCTGCGATTGACTGCTTTTCTCATTCCGGAGGTTATCCATCAAATTCATCTGCCTCACGCACCGAATCTCGATGCGCGATAATTTCCTAGTTTGTAGTGAGCCTTTTATAATGAAGTCCATTCTACATGCACTGTTGCCTGAACTTCTCAAGCGACGCTTGAGGGTCGTGAGGAATCATTTTTATTCAATGCGGTTCAGAAAGGTTGCACTGGGGCGTGATGTGTTTATAGGTCCCCGCGTACACGTCATGGGTTGGAAAAATCTCCGAATCGGGGACTTCTCACAAATTGGACATGATACCATTGTTCAGGCGAATTCTGAAGATCCCTCCGTCTCGTGTTGTAAAATTGGCAGATTCACGGTCATAGCGGCTCATAACTTCATAAGTATTGGCAAATCTGTTTCTTTTGGTGACTATTGCGTAACTACACCGGGATGTAATTTCTTAGGTGCAGACCATTATCCGCATCCAGATAAACCCTACCTGCTAAGCGGCGTTGATTGTTCGGGAACAATATCAATTGGGGCAAACTGCTTTTTCGGAGTTGGAGCAACCGTTTTGAAAAACGTTACAATTGGTCATGGAAGCATTATCGGTGCAGCAAGTCTTGTGACAAACAATGTGCCTCCTTTTTCTTTAGTTTTTGGGAGTCCAGCAAGGGTTGTCAAGAGGTACCGTCGTTGTGTTAGTGAGTGGGTTGAATCTGCCCGGTTTTCCGAGAGTGATGAGTTGAATGTTCCTGACGAGGAATCTTATGTGAAATGCATTCATAATGACGCAAATAGGCTGCCGATTGAAATTGCAACAACGCGTATTTCTGACTGGTAAGTTAATACTGATTACAATTTTAAGATTACCCCTATGATATTATCGAAAACACACGTTTCATCTCCAAGGTTGTTACGTGTTGTTCACGCCAGTCTGCTTGCGGCTCCGGGTCAACCAGAAGCATCCGGAGTTCCTAAGGTATGCGGAACGTTACTCAGAGAGTATGAAAAAAATGACTCTCTTAGCGTAGATGCCATCACACTCCTTCCTGGACTTGAGAAACCGCAGATAGAAGAGCGCGGCAATGTTCGCTACCACTATTTACCATCGAGGGGACGGCATAAGATTCGCACCCTCTGGATCCCTGAAATACTTCATTTGCGGAATTACGCGCAACAACTTAGCCCGGATATCGTTCATGCCCAGCCGACATCAGAGTATCTGCTAGCTGCAGCTGGCGCTAAGTTTCCTTCCATTCTAACAATTCATGGGTTGGTAAATAGAGAATCAGCGGGACTTTCGCAACTTAACCTGGCAACTTTGTCTAACCATGTTCAAGATGCACTCCAAAGGCGTGCTATTAGTAAAGCAAGAAACATCATTAGTTGCTCGCAATACATTGCAAGCTATCTCAAGGGCCGCTCAAATGCTCTCGTTTCGAATATTCCTAATCCAATTGATCCTGAATTCTTTGAACTGCATCGGGCAGATTGGACTGGAATACGAATTCTTAGCGCAGGCATAATATCCACGCGCAAAAATCAAATTCATATTGTTCGGGCGTGTGCAAAACTATCCCAGATGGGAACTGATGTTCGTTGTAGGCTCGTCGGCCCGTTTGCCCCTGGTGCTGAAGCCGAAATCTGGAAATGCATCCGAGATTGCAAAGTTGAAAATATAGTTGAGGTGATGGGACTCGTCTCTTACGACCGTTTGATTGAGTCATATTCATGGGCAAATGTCGTTGCTTTAGCTTCGCGTGAGGAGACAATGCCTCTTTCTCTTATGCAGGGCATGGCTGCTGGACGTGCGGTATTTGGTGCGGATAGCGCTGGCATTCCCGTTCTTTTGGATCATGGCAAGATGGGTACTTTGTTTCCCCTGGATAGTCCTGACGCTCTTGCATTCCTGCTTCAGCAAATGACCCAAGACGCAGGTCCATATATTGAAAAGGCAAGAGTGGCTTCCCGTTTAGCAAATGAAAGCTTTCACCCGGCCGCTGTTGCGTTGCAAACAGTTCGAGTCTATCGCTATATATTGAACCGACGCGACGCTAAGGGGATACTGATATGAAAATACTGATTACTGGGGTTTCGGGCTTCATCGGTCGTCACGCTGCGCGGCATTTTGCTAACTTAGGCCATAATGTATATGGTGTATCACGAAGCGCGCCAGAAAACGCCCCTTGTGAGGTTCTTGTTGAGTATTTTTCGGGAAGTATACCGCAAACGAATTGCTTGAAATTTATCGGCCGCGTGCAGCCTGATGTTATTCTCCACGCTGCAGGCCGAGCGGCGCCAGTTCTTTCGCTTGATGATCCAATGTCTGATTATGAGGATAATACGAATGCAGTGATCCACATTCTTAATCACCTTCGCACAAGCAATCCTTTGTGTCACTTTATTCTGCTTTCCAGCGCAGCGGTTTACGGTCAGCCCAGTGTTCTTCCAGTCACTGATAAAATGACGTTGCATCCTCTTTCACCTTACGGCTACCATAAATGGCAGGCTGAATTGCTTTGTAGGGAATACGCAGAAATTTATGGAATACGATCTACCTCGCTTCGTATTTTCTCTGCTTATGGTCCAGGCCTTCGTAGGCAAGTCATTTACGACATGGTTAATCGAGCCGTTCGTACGAACCGAGTTACTGTCAGGGGCACCGGGGAGGAAACCAGAGATTTTATTCATGTCACTGATGTTTGCAGGGCATGTGAGGTTGTTCTCGTTCCTAGATCAAGTCATACTTCTTTAAATGTGGCCTCTGGAGAGGAGACAAGGATTAAAGACATTGCAGCCCAGGTAGCAGAGTCCCTGCGACTTTCTGAAATGCCATTTTTCTCTGGAAAAACTGATGAAGGTTCCCCAACAAGATGGAAGGCTGATATCACTCCTCTTAGTAGTTTAGGTTTTTCTCCTTGTGTTGCCTTTGAAACCGGACTCTCGGAGACCATCCAGTGGTGTCTTGCTGAGTTCTCTTATCGCTCAGCTTTTTAAGTGCCGGATGATGCGAATCCTCTACGACATTTCTCCACAGGGTATCTGTGAGCAGCGGGGAACGCGACTCACCGGCATTCCTCGCGTGGCGGACGAGTTGTTTCGCGCACTGGTTAGCAGCGAGCAGGATGTCAGTGCGGTCTCCGCGTTTTCTCAGGCAGGAAGTGTCGACTACTATCTCCGTGCCGGTGGAAAAAAATTGGGGATCGGCAGATGGCAAGCCTGCATTTCACGCGCCCTGCTTCCCCCCTCGGTATTGAAGCGTTTTTTTTCACGGATGGAAGACCGCAGCGCGCCTGCCCGATTTGTGCGGGGTCTGGGAGTGAAAGGCGACCGTTTCGTTTCCCCGCTTCTTGGCCGGATTCCCGGGAACCTGCTCCGTCAATCCGACGCCTATCTTTTCCCCAACTGCTATCTTCCACGACAGGTCCGTCGGGCGGACATTCTCAGCGCAGTCGTGCAGCACGACATGATCCCGCTGATGCATCCCGAGTTTTTCACGTCCGGGCAGGTGAAGGATTTTTCTGATGGCCTCGCCACCCTGCGACCGGAGACTCAGGTGCTTTGCAACTCGGAGAGCACGCGGAGGGACTTTTTGCAGAAGACCGGGCACCCCGCCGCTCATGCCGCAGTGTTTCCGCTCGGAGCAGGTGCGGTCTTCCATCCCGCGGAAGACAGTGGTTCTTTTGATTTTCTTTCATCTGTGGGATTGGAAAGGAAGTCGTATTTTCTTTCGGTGGGGACGCTCGAGCCGCGAAAAAACATGGCTGGGCTTCTGGAGGCTTTTGGCGCCTTTGTTGCGGCCAACCCGGAATCTAAAGCCAAGCTTGTGCTCACTGGGGCACTTGGGTGGCGGCTTGCGGAAGCCGAGGAGACCTTTCGGAAGCACCGCCACCTCGAGTCGCGGGTCGTTCGCACTGGCTTTGTCAGCGACCGCCAACTCCAGATTCTCTACGAGGGAGCGGTTGCATATCTTTCCCTTTCGCATTACGAAGGATTCAACCTTCCCCTGGTGGAAGCCATGAAATGCGGAATCCCAGTCATTGCGTCGAATGTTTCCAGCCATCCAGAGGTCGTCGGAACCGCCGGATGCCTCGTGCATGCCGGCGATCCGGCCGGGGTGGCCGACGCCATGCAGGCTCTCTCCACGCGCCCGGAACTCGTTGCCCGGCTTTCGGCCGACGGGGTTCGGCGGGCAGCGCACTACTCGTGGACAAATTCGGCTTCTGCGGTCGTGGAGGCACTTCACACCCGCCTGCAAGAGCTCTCATGACACATCTGCTGCATCAGCACCCGATTCCGCCCGCAGCACTTCATTTCTGACCACATGAACCAACATGTTAAATTTGTCGGGGTTCTCCTCTTCGCGCTGATACTTGCGCTATTCCTTGGGATCGTGGTCGGGCAGTCGGACCTCATGGCCCTGGTGGCTGTCTTCGGCATCGCCGCCGGCCTGGTATCTATTGCCGAGCCGCGCGTCCTGCCCATAGCCGCCCTGGTTCTTTACAATTCAGGCCTGACGATTCCGCAGTTCGAGGGAAAGCTGAACCTTTTTCATGTGGCGGCTGCCGGGGTGACGGCCATGGCCCTGCTCCGCATGACGATGTCGGTTTCAAAAAGGATCACCTGGAGCATGGCGCATTCCTGCCTCGCCGCGTTCATGGCGGTGATTCTCGGGACGATGTTTGTCCGCGGAGCCGGCCTGAAGGTGCTGGGGGATGTCAAGTGGGGGGGGATGTTCTACGTTCAGCTCCTCCTTTGCGCCCTTCTGGTCTTCTCGATGCCGCTCATCGTCCTGCCGGTCAAAGCGTGGCGTCCGCTCCTCACGCTATCGGCCTTGGCGTCTTTTTTTCCTGCGATCGCCGGGTATTTCATGATTGCGAGCGGCGGGTTTGCCCGCGCCTTCGGCGGCTTCATCCAGGCCGACGAGCAGGTCCTGGTCAGTCTCTCCGCCCAACAAACCGGCGGCCTCGTCCGGCAGACCGCGTTTGCCGGTGCCGGACAAGCAATCATGGGGGTCGTCTTATATTTTGTTCCGATCCGCCGACTTCTCTCGATTTCCGGTCTCAAAGTTCTTCCATTGGTTGTCTTTGCTTTTGTGATGGTCGGCCTGAGTGGCTACCGAACAGCATTTATCAGCATCTTTATGCTGATTTTAGTATTGATGGCATGGAACAAGATTTTGGACCTCGGACGGCTGCTTCTCATCATCGGAACCTGTGTTCTATTCTATTGCGCAATTCTCGCATTCTCAACCTCACTGCCCCCGAACTTTCAGCGCATGATTTCCGTCCTTCCCGGGGTGGAGGTCGAGGGCTATGTGGCGGCTGACGCTGAAACGACTGTCGAATGGCGCTTCCTTCTTTGGGAAAAGGCTCTGACACAAATTCCACAATACTGGCTCATCGGCAAAGGCTATGCGTTCAGCAGCTCCGAAGTTGCCTTCGCCCAGAACCAGACATCAGGGTTGTATAGTGCGATTGACTGGGCGGTCGTGACAAGTTCGTATCACCAGGGGATCCTGAGCCTTCTGATCGGACTTGGTATACCGGGTCTGGTCTTCGGTTTGGCGCTGTATTTGCTCTTCGTTCGACGACATGTCCAGTTACAGTCTGAGGAATGGGCTTGGGGGCCGCTTAAGCTCTGTCACCAAGTGATCACAGCGGGTTTGATTGCCGGCTTGATCCAGTATATCTTCATCTATGGAGACGTGCAGGTTTCATTCCCCGGCGTTTTCGTGACGATTGCGATGCTCGAATCGATGTGGGCCAGTAACCAGCAGGAAGTTGCGCGCCGGAAAGCGCTCGCCAGCGCCCTACCGGCCGAGCCGGCCTTCCGCTCGCCCGCTTTCAGCCTGGCACGTTAGATCAGCCGTCCTGGCAGGCAGATCTGCCCGGGAGGATTTCCAAAATGAAGTTAGCCATTGATACAAACAGCCGCCGGATCACCAAAGCCGGAACAACCCGGTATCTCGAGGGGCTTCTCGATGGTCTGCGGCGCGTGGCTCCGGATCTTGAAATCCAAGAGCTCGAGTGGCCGGTTGATAACCTTGTTTACAAGCAGCCGGCCAGGATGTTGAAAACCTCGTTCCGTGAGCTTGTCTGGGCACCGTTTATTGCGGTTCCTTCGTTGAAAAGCAGCAGGCCGGATGTTTTTCACGCACCGGCCGGATCGCTGATTCCTCGCGTCCATGGAATCCCCTGGGTTGCCACGCTCCTGGATCTCGCGATGCTGCGGCACCCGGAACGTTTCCGTGCCTGGCAGAGAACCACCGGTGCCACCCGCCTGCGCCGGACTCTGGCCTCAGACGCCGTCATTACCATCAGCACATTTACTGCCGATGAGGCAGTGAGCCTGATGGGCGCCGAGCGGAAAAAACTCCATCCGATCCTGCTGGGTTGCGACTTTGTTCCCGATTCGCCGGAAGCCGCTCCCGCAGGCTTCAAGGTGCCGGGTGAGTTTCTGCTGTTTGTCGGCAGCCTGGAGCCCGGAAAAAACCTCAGCCTCCTGCGGCAGGTTTATCTCATGGCCGAATCAGAGGGCAAACCACTTCCTCCGCTGATTGTTGTCGGCGCCAGATGGGAGGGGGTTGGGCACGAGGGCGAGTGGCCGCAATGCTGGATCCCCGCCGGGCGCATACCTGATGATGAACTCGTCTACCTTTATCGCCGCGCCCTCGCGCTCGTCTTCCCCTCGAAATACGAGGGCTTCGGCTTCCCGCCACTCGAGGCCATGACGCTCGGCTGCCCGGTGATCTGCTCGGCGGTTGCCAGTCTCCCCGAGGTGGTGGGAGAGGCGGCTCTCTATGCGGAGCTTACCATGCAATCCTACCTTGATGCGATCAGGAGGTTGCTGGACGAAGACAAATTGCGCGACGACCTCGTGCGCCTCGGCCGCACCCAGGCCGCCAAATTTTCCTGGGAAAAATGCGCCCGTGAAACGTTGGACGTCTATCGAGCCACCGCCCGCTCCTGAACCGGGCCGACCAGTCAACTCGCACTCCGCGCCGCAGTCGGAAACCAAGTGCAAGCACCAACCTCCAGCGTCCTCGGGCGAACGATCATTGCGTTTGCGGCGTTCGCGTTTTGCGCCGCCGCCCACGGCAGGACGCTCGTTGCCGATGTGAGCAATCCGGCGGCTGCTGACCGCAATCCCGGCACCATCGAACTGCCCTTCCGCAGTCTCCGGACAGCTGCTCTGCGTGCCAAGCCGGGAGATCTCGTCCTCGTCAAGCCTGGCATCTACCGCGAAGCCGTTCTCGTTCCTTCTGGAAAACCAGGGGCGCCCGTGAGAATCGAGGCATCCGGAACGGAAAAGCCGGTTGTGACCGGTGCGGACATCGTCACTGGCCCCTGGAAAAGCCACCCCTCGGTGCCCGGACTCTATTCGACCCGGTGGGCCAGAAATGCCCAGATGGTGATCGCCGATGGAACTCTTCTGCGACAAGTCGGGCCCTTCTATCATCTGACCCCGAAGGGATGGAAACTTCCGGACACTCTTCTCCCAGGGCGAGAAACTGATCTCCATCCGGGAGATTTCTTTTACGACCGGCAGAAAAAGCTTCTTTGGCTCCGCCTCAAATCCGGGGACAGTCCGTCCGCTCACCGGATTGAGGTTTCTGTTCGGAGCTCGGGTTTCAACTTGGTCGCCTATACCTCGATCAAAGGCTTCGAGGTGCGCCATTTCCTGGCTGACTCGCGCGGCCACTCTGCAGTCGCGATCCACGACGGCCACGATGTCGAGGTGGAGGACTGCAATATCCATCACAACGATTTCAGCGGGCTCATCCCTCAGGGGCGGGCGATCACGGTGAGGGGCTGCGAGCTTTCTTTTAATGGCAACAACGGGATGACCAGCAGCTTCGGCTCGGATATCATCCTCGACAATAATTTCACCCACCACAACAACACGCGAGGCTACGACATGTCCTGGCATGGCGGCGGAATCAAATTCGTCCAGCAGCGGAGACTCACACTCCACAATCACAGGGCGGAAAACGAGCCCATCGGCGTCTGGCTGGACATCAACTGCCTCGACGCACTCGTCGACAATTCGGTTTTCGCCAATTGCAAAATCGGGCTCTACTATGAGATCAGCCGATGGGGTGTGCTGGCCAACAATGTCTTCACCGACTGCGGGCTCGGGCTCTGGAGCTACTCATCCGATGTCTTGATCGCGCATAATGCCTTCGAGCGCTGCAGCCAGGGAATCGTTGTCACCGGCGACGCCCGTTACGCCGAGTATCGTCTTGGACACAAGGACGAGCCGGACCTTGCAAACAACACTCTCGCTGCCGTGCGGAACAACGTCATCGTGAACAACCTCATTGTGGACTCATCGCAGGCCAACATCGGGATCTGGCCGGATACTCCCAGCTCTGCGGGCCAGATCTGCGACCAGAATGTCTTTGTTCGCACAACGACCACACCGGAAGGCACTCTCGCATTCCCCTTCAGGGCGACGTGGAACCAGGACCTGACCCTACCGGAATGGCAGGCGAGGGGATTCGATAAGCACAGCCTCTTCTGCTGGCCCGGTGCCGGAACGGCTGCCGGCTTCGCTGAACCTCCGCAGCTGAGCTTCTCGGGAGCGGCCATGTCCGTTTCGCCTGCCGGGCACCCGCTCCTGACAGCCGGACGGGCAGTCGGTAGCGCGTTGACACGCGGCGAAACCAGTCAGGGCAGGCCGTGGGCTCTCACGCGCGGATCCACAATCAACCGGAAGGCGGTCTTCAAGTTTGCTGGTCTTTGGTACAACTCCTGGCAACGGCTTCCTGTGCAGCAGGAAATCGCACAGATCAACAATGGCTCGCCGGTCCCGGCCGGACCGATCAGCCAGTGGAGCCGCTCGGCTGATTGTCCGAAGTTTCAGTAGCAGTTCGCATGTCACCAACGCTTGCCACATCTTCGTTCCGACTGGACGATAACCCGGCTGCGTCTCCGCGACCCCGCGTTGTCGTCGCCGGGCAGATGCCTCCGCCGATCGGCGGGCAGACGCTCAACATCAAGCGCATCCACGACCTGCTGGCGGCTTCGGACCGCGTGAATGTGGCGCACTGGGATTTTCAGTTCTCGCGCGAGATCAATGCCTATCGCCGGTTTTCCTGGAACAAGGTTGCGGAGCTGGGGAAGGCGGTTTTCCGCCTAGCAATGCTCCGTGCCGCGGGGCCGATCGACTGGATCCTTTACCCGGCCGGAGGACCGCACAAAATGCCAGTCCTCCGCGATATCTTTCTCCTGCCATTTGCATGCGTCTTCGGGCGGCGGGTGGCCGTGCATTTTCAAGCGGCGGGATTTGCCGACCGCGCTCAGTCGCTGCCGGGGTGGATGGTCAAGCCTCTCCGCCTGGTGGTCGGCAATACGTACGCCTCTGTCGTGCTGACGAATTTCGGGAAGCGGGATGCAGAGGCGGCCGGCTCCTCGCGGGCCGTCGTGATTCCGAATGCGGTCGAGGATTTTAACCCTTCCGGCGGCTTGCCGGATCAGGAAAACGCGGCCCCCGTTTTTCTGAATGTCGGGCACCTCTGCCCGGACAAGGGCACCGATGCCCTTCTCGAGGCGTTTTCCAGAGTCAAGGAGGCGATTCCAGGCGCAAGACTGCGTCTCGTTGGGGAATGCCTGGCACCGTTCACTCCTGCCACTCTCATGGAGGAGATCCACCGGTTGGGCCTCGAGCAGTCCGTGGAATGGTGCGGTCTCAAGCAGGGAAATGAACTGACGCAACAGTTCCGCACCTCCTCGGTTTTTGTCTTTCCCAGCGTGGCCCCTTACGAATCGTTCGGGCTGGTTTTGGCTGAAGCAATGATGTGGGGGCTTCCGCTGGTCGTCTCAAACTGGCGTGCGAATGCCGAAGTTGTCGGATCACCCTGCGGAGGCATCATCTATGAACCGGGCAGCAACCACGCCGAGTCGCTTGCTGCCGCGCTGATCGACTGTGCAGGCCGTCAGGCCCTCTGGCCGGGCTGGTCGCTCACAAACCGCCAGCGCTACGAGCAATGGTATGCGATCCCGGCTTTCCAAGAAAAGTGGCTCGCCTTCTTCTGCGACGAGCCACCAAAATCTCAAAGTTGACTCAATGAACTATTTCATCACAGGCGGCAGCGGATTCATCGGCACGAACCTCATCGGCAGGCTCCTTTCGCAGGGTCACGAGGTCCGCGATTTCTCGATCGATCCGCCCCGCAATCCGGACCACCTCCCGCTCTGGGTCCAAGGCGACATCCTCGACGCCGATGCGGTCCGGCGCGCTGCGGTCGACTTCGTTCCGGATATCGTCATCCATCTTGCCGCCCGCACGGATTGCGTCGAAAATACGACGGTCGAGGAGGGCTACAGGGTCAATACCGACGGGACAAAGAATGTCCTCGAGGCCGTCCGGTCCTGCCCATCCGTCCGCCGCGCGATCATCACTTCGTCGCAATTTGTCGCCGGCCCGCAACGGACACCCCTCGCCGATGATGACTATTTTCCTATCACGGTTTACGGCCAGAGCAAAGTGATCACCGAGAAGCTCACGCATGCCGCCAATCTGACGTGTTGCTGGACTCTGATTCGCCCGACCAACATCTGGGGGCCCTGGCACTCGCGCTATCCGAAGGAGTTCTGGAGAATTGCCGCGAAGGGGCTCTACTTCCACCCTGGAGGAAAGCCGGTCACACGTTGCTACGGCTATGTCGGCAACATCATCTGGCAGATGCAGCGGATTCTCGAACTCCCGGAGAAAAGCGTCAATCGTCAGACCTTTTATGTGAGCGATCCCGCCGGCGACATCTACCTCTGGGCAAATGCATTTTGTGTGGCCCTTTGCGGAAAGAATGCCCCTAAGATCCCCCGCCCGCTGCTCTTCACAGCCGGCCTCGCAGGCGATCTGATTTCAGCGATCACCGGAAAAAAATTCCATATTACCACGTCCCGATACCGGAGCATGACGACCGACTACGTTCCCCCGATGCAGAAGACTCTGGATCTGATCGGCACCGGTCCTGACTCTTTGGAGGACGCCATTGCCGAAACGGTTGCATGGCTCCGCACGGACGGCGATAGCCGGAAAGAAAGCGCAAGCAATCAGAAACCGGCCACATAAAGCACAGAATACACAGAACCAGGCGGACCCCTTATCTCTTTATGTGACTTCTGTGCCTCCTGTGGCCAACCGACCTACTCCATCGGATATTTCCTGAGGCCCGCGAGTTGGAGGGCGATCCGGAAAATAAAAAGCGGGTTGTTAATCAGGTAGCGCTTCCAAAGCCGTTTGGGTTCGGTGCAAAGCCGGTAAAACCACTCCAGGCCAGATCGCTGCATCCAGCGGGGCGCCTGGCTCACAAGACCGGCATGGAAATCGAAGGCGGCACCGACGGCCATGAAAAGCTTGGCGTCCAGCGAACGGCAGAACTCCGCCGCAGCCCGTTCCTGCTTCGGTGTGCTCAGACCGATCCAGAAAAAGTCGGGCTTGCAGGCGGCAACCCGCTCGGAAAGTTGGGCGCGCTCGGCGTCGTTCAACGGACGAAAGGGAGGGCAATAGGTTCCCACCACCTCGAGCCCCGGAAAGCGGGATTGCATTTTTTCAGCCAGCCGGTCGGCCACACCTTCCTTCCCTCCGTAGTAGAAGTGGCGGAGACCTAACGCGGGACTGCGAGCCGAAATCTCCAGCATCAGATCGGGGCCATAAACGCGGTCCATTTTGTTGAACCCCTGGCTCCATCCCACCCAACTCATCGGCATACCGTCGGGCGTGTTCATGAACGCTCCGTTCAGAATCGCACGGAATCCGGGATCTCCCTGGGCCTCGGTCACCCCGTGGACCCCCGTCACGCAGACGTAGCCGCGGCAACCTTCAACCGCAGCCCGAACCAAAAGGTCGGTGGCCCCCGGAAGATTGACCGCGCTAAGCCCGACTCCCAGAATATTTGCCCGTTCACAAGCTTGTTTGACCATGAAACGTGCGGATATACCCGAACGTTTCGCGATCGCAAAGCTTTCCTGAATGCAACTCTTTCCACTAGGTTGGATGTTGGCACCCTTCTACAATAACGATTTTCATCCCATGCCTGCATCCGCCTCACCCGGAAAATGACTAAAAAACACCACCATCTGATCGTGCTGGGACTTTGCGCCATCCTCCCCGCGCTGCTGGTTCTCCTGATGCCCTACTCAGAGGGGTATCAGGCCACCCGCGTGCCCCTCTCGTGGTTTCTTGCGGAAAACTGGAAGTCCGAAGACTGGCAGCATTGCTGGCTTGTCCTGCCGATTGCCCTGCTCATTGTCTATCTCAAGCGTGCGGAGCTCCTCGCTTCGGAGATGGCGGGCTCTCTCGTCGGGCTGCCGGTCCTCATTCTTGCCTTCCTGCTATTCTGGGTCGGCTACAAGGTGGAAAACATTGCGGTCGGATACGCATCCATTCAGATCCTCCTCCTCGGGATCATTCTCTGGGTCGGCGGGCTGCCGCTCCTGCGAATCCTGTTTTTTCCCTGGGCGTTTCTGGTGTTCATGTGGCCGCTCGGTTTCCTGGATAGCATCATCGCGTTTCCCCTCAGGATGCTGATGTCGAATGCCGCGGTCGGATTGCTGCAGATGCTCGGGATCGATGTCGTGCGCAACGGGACCGGGATTCTATCGGCGCCTGACACTCTGCTTGGCCTGCCGGCCGGCAAGAAGTTTGCCGTCGATGTCGCGGACCCCTGCTCCGGGATCCGCTCGCTTTTTGCCCTCATGATGGTCTCCGCGCTCTACGCCCATTTCACGCTCAAGGTGACCTGGCAGAAATGGGTGCTGTTCCTGTGCTCCGCGCCGCTGGCGATCATGGGCAACCTCGCCCGCATCGTCATGCTCACGATCGGAACGATCGCGTTCGGGGCGGAGTTTGCGATCGGGAAAAATGCGCTGACCGATCCCTCGTGGTTCCACATGGGGGCCGGCTACCTCGTCTTCATCGTCGCCCTGGGAGGCATGGTCGGCATCGGGACCATCCTGCAGGGAATCTCCCGTTTCAACCTCGCCAGGCTGGCTGCTACCTTCGATCGCGAAAAGCCGGAGGCTGCCGAAATCGGCCCCTCGCCGGAGGACGCGCCAGGCGCCCCGGACAAGCCGGGCCCGAGCCGGCATGAGGATATTTACTGACTCAAAGATCGACCCATCCGCAAAACGTGATGCCTGCATTGATCAACAAAAGCCTGGAGTCCGGACCACTGATTGTCACCGGGTCGCGCGGCAGGCTGGCCTCGATCCTTGCGGACGAGTTCGAGCGCGCAGGCTCGGATGTCGTGCGCGTCTCCCGCACGGGAGGCCATGGGCACATCCTCTACAGCGATCTCCTCGAGTCGGGCCTGCTCGCGCGGGGCGGGGCGGTGCTCCACTGCGCTTGCAGTTCCGTGCCGGCGACCGCCGAACGCAAGCCGGAGCGGGCATGGACCGACGATCTTTCGCTGCTGGCCCGGATCCTGGCCGAGGTCTCCAAGGCCCCTGCCGAAGCAAGGCCGCTGATCGTCTTTTTTTCGTCCGGCGGCACAGTCTACGGAGAACGCCTCACGCCCGCCACGGAGAATGATCCGCTCGCGCCGACCGGCTGGTACGGGATCGGCAAGGTCGCTGCGGAAAACCTGCTGGCAAACTTTGCCGCCCATTCCGGCCTGGAAATTTGCACTCTGCGCGTCTCGAACCCCTACGGGTTTCCGTTCAGCCCCGAGAAGCCACAGGGCATCATCGGCGCAGCGATCCATGCGATCCAGACCGGGCGCCCGCTGGCCCTGGCCGGGGGAGGCGGGTCGCGCAAGGACTTCCTGCACATGCGCGATCTCTGGCTTGCGGTTGCCGCTTGCGTTAATGCCCGACTCACCGGAACGTTCAACATCTGCTCAGGCACATCTGTTACCATGAACCACATCATCGATCTCGTCGAATCCGCATCCGGACGTGAGGTGCCCCGTCACTCCATCCCGGCCGCATCCTGGGACGTTCAGTCCAGCCTGCTCAGCCGCCAGAAATTCACCGACGCCACCGGCTGGGTAACGACGATCGGCCTTGATCAAGGCATCGAAGAAGTCGTTAGCGCAGCCCTCTCAGCCAGGAGGGCGCAGCCGTGAGCGCCGCTGCCACTGCGGCCGCCAGGCCTGCGAGCACATTCCCTCTCTGGCGGAGCCTCGTCGTGCTGGCGCTCGCCGGTTTGACGGTTGCCGCCTGCCTGATCGGAACACCCCCTGCCGGCAAGTCCGAAACCGCCATCCGCATGGACCTGCCGAACTCGGTCGGGATGTTCCTCGGCACTGAACAGAAAGTCACCGAATCCGAGCGCGTCATCCTTCCGGAGGATACCGAGTTCGCGAAAAAGCTCTATTCCAACGGCCTCGGGCTCGATATCAACTGCCAGGTCGTCCTGGCCGGGGCCGAGAAGAGAAGCATCCACCGGCCGGAAATCTGTCTGCCGGGCCAGGGCTGGATGGTTAAGTCCGGGCAGGTTCTCCCGGTCAAGCTCTCCAACGGCAAAACCCTTGAGGTGATGAAGCTCGTCATCGCTCGACCGGTCACCCTCAACAACGGCCAGCAGAAGGAACTCACCAGCCTTTTCCTCTACTGGTTTGTGGGCAAGGATACCACGACCCCCCACCACATGGTGCGTGTTCTGAAGACCAACCTCGACATGCTCCTGCACAATACCAACCACCGCTGGGCCTACGTGATCGTCAGCAGCCCGGTGCTGGAAGGGTTCACCCCCGGCGGCAAAAACGAGCAGCAGACGCTCGAAAAACTGGAGAGCTTCATCTCCGAACTCGCCCCGCAGATCATGAAGTCCCCGCAGCCGAATGCGGCGGACACCGCCACTGCTTCCTAAACGCACAACGCCCCGATCCTCCCCGCTCCCGGCGCAGGCATCAAAACAATTGATCTCGCCGGGATTTCTTTTCGATATTATTCCATTATTCTTAAGAATATCAGAATATTTGGACCGGCGACACGGGGCGCTTCCATTTTCCGCGCCCTGCCTGCTGTTGCAAACCATTGGACTTGGCCGCGGACCCCTGTCTACCCGCCGGGAGGAAACGGCGGGAGCGCCAATCCCGCAGGGCAGGCGGACGCTTCGCGACCACCAGCTCTTACGGGCTCAGGGCATCCGGGCCTGAGGTCAGGCGAGGGCTTTGAGCAGCGCAAGCACGCGACCTGCCTGGGGGGCCACCTTGTGATGAACCACCCGGCCCGACTGGCGCTTGATCACCAGCCCGCAGTTCGTCAGCCGGCGAAGATGCTCGCTGGCCGTCTTGAGCTCGATTTCGAGCAGCCCGGAAACTTCCCCGAGTGACAGCTCCGGTCTCCGGCTGAGCAGCTCAAGAATTTCGATGCGCCTGTGGTTGGCAAAACCTTTGACGATGCGCTCCAGCCTCCGCGAACGGGAGGATTCCTTTCGCACAACACTGCGGGGCGGATTCATGCCAGAAGGAAATCCGCAGGGACGGGACGTGTAAAGTTTATTCTTACTTTCTTAAGAATGTCAGACTATTAAATGTTCGTGCGGATGTTTCGTGGCAGTGGAAGGAAGGCGTGATGTGAGGCTGCTTCGGCATTTTTCCGGCTGGCCAAGCGCGCCGAAGGATCACGGTCCAGTCACTGGCTCTCAGCACAGCCGGAGCCAATGAGCGCGGGCCGGGGTGCCGCCTGAAAAATATTTTCGCCGATGCGGTCATCCGGTTGTGCGGGGTTTTTTTCGATTGCACAAGAGAAGGACGGGCCGCTTCGCAAGGGGCGATGCCGCCAGCCGGCGTCTGTCGCTGCAACCGGGCGCGTGGCGCAGGCGATCTCCAGCATTTGAATCCGCGGAGAAATGCGCTAGGATTGCACCATGCCTTGTCCGTGTTTCCGCTTATGATGTCCTCTTCGCATGCCTCCGGTCATTTCGAGTGGGGCCCGCCTCCAAAAGATGAAACTTTCGGCCACCAGCGGGAGCTCAAGATCCTTGCTGTTGGCGGCTGCCACGTGGCGGGTTACCCGTTCGACCCGTCAAAGAGTTTTATCAACCTTGTTTTCCCGGCGTCGCGCGGAAACCAGGTCTGCAGCATTGCGAGGCTACCGCTGACCCGCGGCGCCAAGGTGAGGGAGGCTCTGGAGCAGGATTCCTATGATGTCCTGGTGCTTCAGGTCGGAAATTTTGAATCGGTATTCAGCTTGAAGGCGATCCTCGGTTTCTGGAAGAGGAAACTCGGCATGCGTTCTCCCCGCCAAAGCTCGTCACTTTCCTCGCCTTCGGGTTCGGGATCGGAGGAATCCTGGCAGCCAACAATCGAGGAGATCAAGGGCTCCAGAAAATTTGCGATGATGGAAAAGCTCCGGGGGGTGCTTTTCGTCCTGTGGATGCTGTCTGGCGGAAGCCTCAGGATGCGCCGCAGGCTCAACGGGCGGCTGAACGCGTTCTGGGCAGAAATCGAGGACGTTCTTCCGGCGACAACCATCGTCGTGCTCCCCCTCCCGACGGTGATGCGCACCACCAACCGCCTCAGGATCATCCTCGGCCGGCTGCTCATGAAGAGGCTGGCAGCCAGGGAATTCGGTGGGAGGTGCATCGTCGGGTTTCCACTCGAGGCCTACCGCCTGCAGGGCCGGTTCAGAGACCTCCATCATCTTACGGATGCCGGCCACCTTTCCCGTCAGGGGCACAGGCTGCTCGCGAGGCAGCTTTACAAGGCGATGAGGGATCCCGAAGACTACGCCTTTGGTTGGTAGGCCTGAGCAGCCGCCCGGCTTTTCAGCCAACCCCTCAGGGTGCTGACTCCCGCACCGCCCGGAAGGCGGCAACCTCATCCGAGAGGATTTCCACATCGACGCTGAACGTGGCACCGGAGCCGGCTGGGATTTTCCAGACTTGTGAGGCCTTGGCCGCATTCGCGTTGAACTTTGAATCCGGAACCGATGCAAAATCGCTGTAGAGGTAAAGGTTGTAGGCGACCGTCTGGTCGGGGATTTGCACGGTCGCAGTCAGCGTCAACGGCGCGGGCGCCGGGGGCACCGACGAGCCGTCCTGGATTTCCGGCACCTCGTCATCGACACTCGTCGACACGCGCACCGGGATCGTGTCCCCTTGGAGATCGCTGACTCCAGTGATGGCGAGCCCGTAGTTTCTTCGATTGTTGTTGAGCGAGTAGATCGGGCCGCTCGGGGCGTTGGCCATCGAGCGGGAGCGGGAAAACTGACCGAACTTCGACCGGAAGTCGAAGGGGGGATCGCCTGCCGGGGCCCAGAGCCCGTTATCGCTGAATAGAATTGTGTCAGCTGGCAGGTAGCGGCCAGGGAATTTGCTGAACGGCTGGAGGGATTCGATGCCCGTCACGGGCACGATGTGGTCGTAATCCGGATCGCCGGCTTTCCGGTTGCGGTCGCCGGAGAACCGGTAGTGGTTCATGAAGAGCCCGATGAGGACCGGATGTCCGAGCAGGACCTGCGCTTTCACCCACACGAGAAACTGGGCCGTTGTTTTTTGCTTGCCGGTGTCCCATTCCCCGGCCTCAAGCTGCATGGAGCGGGCGGCGCGCTTTGCGTTCACGCCAAGCAGGAGCTGGCTGTCGCTGTCCGCCTGCGGCAACCCCGGCGAGGCCAGCGCCCGGGCTTCATACTGCGAACAGTATTGCCCGAAATAGAGCCCGGCGGAAATCAGGGAAACCTCCCCGCAGTAGCCGTCGTTTGCGTTCCACTGCAGCCGCGGCGGGATGTCCAACGCGGCGCGGTGAACAGCAGGCAGCCCCGCAGCGGGCACTGCCAGCAGGCACACGATCCACAAAAAACGTGCAAGCATGAATGACCCTACTCCCGCCATGGGCAGGCGTCAACCGGCGCCAGGCTATCGACAGCGCGGGCTGGCGCGAATCAGGAGAAAAACGGGACGTGTTTCCATGCAGCAGGCCTCGCCCGGTCAGGCTCGAAATGTTGAAAACAATTCGCGATCGAGAGCCCTTCGATGATGGCCTCAGGCCGGCTTCCGCTCCGGGAGGAACCCCGCAAAAAGAAAGAGAATGGCAGCGGCACAGATGCAGGAATCCGCGACATTGAAGGCCGGCCAGGGGCCATACCAGGGGAGGATGACGTCGAGAAAATCCACGACATAGCCATGCAGGAGCCGGTCGGTCAGGTTGCCGAGAATGCCCGGGATGAGGAGGGCGGCGCCCCACCGCATCGGTCCCGGAGGGAAGGCTCCGCGCCTCGCGAGGAAGGCGAGAACGATGAACGCAGCGCTGGCGAGCGCCACAAAAAACGCGTTGTTGTCCCTCAGCATGCCGAACGCCGCTCCGGTATTGTGAACCTGAACCAGGTTGAAAACACCGGGGATGACAGGCACAAAGTCGTCCCTCGAAATAAAGCACAGGACGAGGGCCTTCGTGACCTGATCGAGCACGTAGAGCGGCAGCGAAACCGCCAGCAGCAGGCGCTTCCAGGACATCAGGCGTTTTCCGCTGGCGGCAGGGCCTCCTCGCAACGGGCGCAAAGCATGGGGTGCGCCGCACTCCTGCCGACCTCTTCGCGGTGGCGCCAGCAGCGCTCGCAGCGGAGGCGGGGCGTCTTCGAGACGTCCACGCCGGCGCTTTCCGCCTCGGTGATCTCCAGGTCGCTGAGAATGAAGAGTTCCTCGAGTTCCTCACGTAGCGTGTAGAGCAGGGCGGCTTCGCCGTGGGGCACGGCCAGGCGGACCCGAGCCTCCAGCGCGCTGCCGATCTCGCCCGCTTTCTGGAATTTTTCCACCGCCTGCGAAATCTGGCTGCGGATCTCGAGCAGCCGGGTCATGCTGGCGAGCGTTTCCTCGTTCGTCCACTCCTCCTCCGGTTGCGGAAATTCCTGAAGGTGGACGGAGCCTTCCGGCGCAAAATACCCCCAGGCTTCCTCAGCAGTGAATGCGAGGATCGGGGCCAGCAGGCGCGTGAGGCCGCCAAACACCCGGTGCATGGCAAACTGCGTGGCGCGGCGTCTCCCGGCGTCCACATTGTCGCAGTAGAGCCGGTCCTTGGTGATGTCGACGTAAAGGCTGCTCAGATCGACAGCGCAAAACTGATTGATCGTATGGTAGACGCGGTGGAACTCGAGCTTGTCGTAGGCGTCACGGCAGGTCGCGGTGACCTCCTGCAGGCGCGCGAGAATCCATTGGTCGACAAAAGTCAGCTCATGCGCGGTGAGGCGGGTCGCCGGGTCGTAGTCGTGGAGGTTCGCCAGCAGGATGCGGAGGGTGTTCCGGATCCGGCGGTAAGCGTCCCCGAGACGCGTGAAGATCTCCTCGGAGAACGGCACGTCATCGGTGAAGTTCACGCTGCTCACCCACAGCCGCAGGAGGTCGGCCCCGTATTTTCCGACATAGTGGTCGGCCTCGGTCGGCTTCTGGTAGGCAGCCGCGGTCCCCTGAGCGGACTTCGAAATCTTTTTCTTCGTGTCCACGTCGACCACAAACCCGTGCGTGAGGACAGACCTGTAGGGCGCGCACTTGTTCAGGGCGACCGAGGTCATCAGCGAGCTCTGGAACCAGCCGCGGTGCTGGTCGGTCGCCTCCAGGTAGAGGTCGGCGGGAAAGGCGAGCTCGGGCCGGCGACGGAGGACCGCCTCATGGCTCACGCCTGAGTCGATCCACACGTCAAGCGTGTCGTGCCGGCGCGTCGCGCCGACCGGCAGCCCGACGAGCTTCACCCATTCCTCGTCGCCGAGCTCGAACCACGAGTTTGTGCCGCGCGCAGCAAAGATGTCCGCAACCTTGCGGATGAGCTCCGGATCCAGAATCGGGTCGCCGTTTCCATCATAGAAAACCGGCAGAGGCACGCCCCAGGTGCGCTGGCGGGAAATGCACCAGTCCGGACGCGATTCGACCGTGCCCCGGATGCGGTTGCGGCCCCAGTGCGGGAGCCACGTCGCGGAGTCGATCGCCGCGAGGGCCTCCGCGCGGATCGCGTCGATGCGGATGAAAAATTGCTCGACCGCGCGGAAGATGACCGGGGTCTTCGAGCGCCAGCAGTGCGGGTAGCTGTGCTGGTAGCTGGAATGTCCGGCGAGCGCGCGCTTTTCTTTCAGGAGTTCGAGGATGTCGCCGTTCGCGTCGAACACATACTTGCCAACGAGGTGGGGAAGCCCGCACTCCTCGGTGAAGCGACCGTGGTCGTCCACCGGAGAGAGGAGCGTGAGATTGTGCTCGCTGCCGAGGCGGTAGTCGTCCTCGCCATGCCCGGGCGCGATGTGCACGCAGCCGGTGCCAGTATCCAGCGTCACAAAATCCGCGCTGTAAATCGTCGACGTGCGGTCGAGGAACGGGTGCTTGGCCAGGTGCCCGACCAGATCCGAACCCGGAAACGTCTTCTCCACCGCCAGCTTCTCCGCGCCGGTCGCCGCGCAAAACGCATCAACCAGCGCCTCGGCCAGGACGAGCGTGCGCTCGCTGCCGTGGAGGCTCACGCGGACCGCCGCGTAGGTGTGCGAGGCATGGACCGCAATGGCCAGGTTCGCCGGCAGCGTCCAGGGAGTGGTCGTCCAGATCACGATCGCCTCCTGCTCGCCGAATTCGCCGCTCACCAGCGGGAACATCACGTAGGCCGCGGTCGACGTTTTGTCCTGGTATTCGACCTCGGCCTCCGCCAAGGCGGTCTGCGCTCCCGTGCTCCACAGAACCGGCTTCTTCTTCCGGTAGACCAGCCCGCTCTCCACGAAGCGCGCAAACGACCGGATGATGTCTGCCTCATATCCCGGGTCGAGCGTGAGGTAGGGATTCTCCCAGTCGCCCAGCACGCCCAGCCGCCGGAACTGCCCGCGCTGGATGTCGATGAATTTCCTCGCGTAGTCCTCCGAGCGGCGGCGGACCTCGGCGGGCGCGAGCCCGGCCGACGACTTCACCACCCGGAACTCGATCGGGAGGCCGTGGCAGTCCCATCCCGGCACGAACGGCGCGCGGAATCCGGCCATGGAGCGGGACTTGACGACGAAGTCCTTCAAAATCTTGTTCAGTGCGGTGCCCATGTGGACGTCCCCGTTCGCAAACGGCGGACCGTCGTGCAGCACGTAGAGCGGCGCATCCTTCCGCGCCTCCTGGATTTTTTTGTAGAGCCCCTCCCTCTCCCATTTCTCCAGCATCGCCGGCTCGCGCTGCGCGAGCCCGGCCTTCATCGGAAATTCCGTCTTCGGCAGCCTGATCGTGTGTTTGTATCCGCTCATGGAAAACCTCAACCCCTATCAGCCGCCGGACAAACGGTCAAACGATCGCGACAACGATCCCGGATTCCGGTTTCCCGAACCCCCGTCGGTAGATCGCCAGCCCGCCCTCGCAAAAACTGCCGGCCGGCGGTTCAGAAGAGACCCGCGATCCATTTCCAGAGCTGGCCGGCTCCGGCGGTCCCGGCGGTGGCGATGAGGCCGACGTAGATCGCAGCGACGCAGGTGAGTACATAGCCGGCAAAGACGAAGACACCGTCGCGCTCGAGCATGCCGAGGCAGATGCAGATGATCGCGCACCCGGGGATCGTGTTGGTGAGCGGAAAGGGGGGCGGGATGGGAAGACTAAGGAAGACCGCCGAGAGGGAGATCGTGAGCCCGGCGGCAAGCACGGCCGCATGGCTGTCGAGGAGGATCGTCCAGCGCACTTTGAGGAAGCGGGCGATCCGCGCATGGGCGGCGATTCCGAAGCGAAGCATTTTCTCAAGGATCGGGAAGGGAATGCTCCGGTTCCGGGCAAATGCCGGCAGCCACGGCCGGTGGCGGAACGCGATCCGGAGGCCACAGACGGCGATCGCTGCACCAAACGGGATCGAAATGACAGGCAGGGAGACCGGCGAGAGGAAGGGGAGGCACAAGACAATCGCAATGACCTGAAGGCCTCGCCCCTGCGTGTGGCGCAGGATCTCGTCGACGCGCATCGCCCGGCCGCCGGCCGCCTGCAGCAAGCTTTTCAGGTCGTCGGCAATGCTGCGGGAGGGCGCGGAGACCGGTAAATCTGGCATCAGAATGCCTCTCATAACCTGCCCCCGCTGAAAGCGCAAATTTTGTTCGCCTTGCATCCGGGGGGCATTCTCTGTGAAAACAGTGGGATGACAGATGAACTGACCCAGGCCGTTGAAAGCGGCTCCCTCGACAAGAAGACCGCCAACGCCCTCGAACTCCTCGGCCCCGGGGCCTACTGCAAGCACAAGAGCTGGGGATTCGGACGCGTGGCCGAGTGGAATCTTCTCGCCGGTCAGATCTTTATCAACTTCGGAAACAAGAAGGCCCACCCGATGCAGGCGGTTTACGCCGCGGAGACGCTGACGCCGATTCCCGATTCGCACATTCTTGCGCGCAAGGATTCCGATCCCGAAGCGGTCAAGGCGCTTGCCGCCGAAGATCCGCTCGCGCTGGCCCGGCAGATCCTCTCCGACCTTGGTGGACGGGCGACCGCCGACCAGGTGGGCGCAACCCTTTTGCCCGAAATCTTCGATGCCGCCGGATTCAAGAAGTGGTGGGAGGGCGCGAAGCGGAAGATGAAGGCCGACGGGCATTTCCAGATGCCCACCAAGAAGACCGATCCCTTCGTGCTCCTTGACGAGCCGGTCAACGCCGGGCGCGGCCTGATCGAACAGTTCCGCGGAGCGCGCCACACGAAGGACCAGGTCGCCGCGCTCGACCAGATCACGAAAGCCCTCGGCGATCTCGCCCACGAGGTCGAGGAGCTCCAGTCGCTAGCAGCCCAGATCGAGGACACCGCCCAGAAGGGCCGCAAGCTCCAGTCCGCCGCCGCCGTCGAAATGCTCATCGCCCGCGACGAGATCCTCGCGAAGCATTCCGCGCTCACCCCCGGGCCCGACGCCCCCACCGTGGCCGACATCCTCGTCAGCGAGGAGACCCGGCTGCCCGCGCTCTTCACGAGCCTCCCGGCCTCGAAGCACCGGCGCGTGCTGGAATCGTTCGAAAAAGCGTTCGGCGACCGGTGGACCGACAAGGCCCTCCGGCTTGCGCAGCAGTCCGGCTCGCGCCTCGTGGTGGAAATTTTCCGCCTGTTCGAAAAAAGCGGGAAGCTTGACTACTTCTACGCCGCCCTGTCCCGGTGGATCAGCGAGCGCTCGATCTCATCAGAGACGCTCATCTGGCTCTGCAAGGAGCGCGGCGCCGCGTTCCCCGGGCTGTTCAACGCCGAGCTGCTCGCCTGCGTGCTCACGGCGCTGGAGAACGACCAGCTCAACGAGAAGCGCGGGTCGCGCCTGCGCGACCTCCTCATCGACGACCGCGGGCTGCTCGGCGAGCTCATCGCGGGAGCCGACCGCGATACCGTGCGCGACATCATGCGCAAGTTCCTTCTCACGCCGGTCTTCGATGATCTCTCGAAGCGCTCGCTCCTCGCGCGCATCGTCAAGCTCCACCCGGACACCCAGAGCATGATCACCGGTGACGCCCAGGAGGAAAAGGACCAGTCGCTCACCGTCTCGTGGCCGAGCCTCGAAAAACGCAAGGCCGAACGCGAGCACCTCGTGAACAAGGAGATCCCCGAGAACCTCCGCGACATCAACATCGCCAAGGAGGAGGGCGACCTCCGCGAAAACTTCGGGTTCAAGGCCGCCAAGGAGCAGCAGCGCGTGCTCCAGCGCCGCCTGGCCGAAGCCGAGAGGGAGCTCGAGCTCGCCCGCGGGACGGATTTCGCCAACCCCGACACCGCCCATGTCTCGATCGGCACGGTTGTGACCCTCAATGCGGGCGGCGGAAAGACAGAAGTTTACAGCATCCTCGGAGCCTGGGACAGCGCCCCCGACCTCGGCATCGTCTCCTACAAGGCCGCGATCGGCCAGAGCCTGCTCGGGCGCAAACCCGGCGAATCCGTCGAACTCCCGTCCGAGGCCGGCCCGCGGAGCGTGACGATCGTATCGATCGTGCCGTTCACCGATCACGACACGCTCCGCGACAAGGTCCACGTGATCCGCGAGGTGGTCGAAGGGGTCAAGCTGTCATCGGTATAGCCAATGGGTTGATTTTTTTCGGGATCAGGTGATGCTTCCCGTCCGTTTATGATTTTTTCGATACTCAAGTTTCTCTTCATCTGCGTTGAGGTCGTCCTGATTTTCAACCTGCTCATCGTCGTGCACGAGCTCGGGCACTACCTGGCCGCGCGGTGGCGCGGGCTGGTGGTTGAGAAATTTGCGATCTGGTTCGGCAAGCCGATCTGGAGCCGGAAGATCGGGGGGGTGGAATACATTCTCGGATCGATCCCGGCGGGCGGCTACGTGGCGATCCCGCAGCTGGCGCCGATGGAGGCGCTCGAGGGCAAGGTCGAGCAGTCGCGGGACGAGCTCCCCCCGGTAAAGCCGCTCGACAAGATCATCGTTGCGGCTGCGGGTCCGGCGTTCAGCTTCGGCCTGGCCTTCGCGATGGCCTGCATCGTCTGGTTTGTCGGCAAGCCGCAGAGCGAATTTGACTCGACCGTGATCGGCTTCGTCAAGGAGGGCGGTCCGGCGGCGATGGCGGGACTCCGCCCAGGCGATGAGATCCTTGCCGTGGACGGCGGGCCGGTGAAGCACTTCGTGAGCGGAACCGACAGCGTCAAGTGGCGGATCATCCGCAGCGAAGGGGAAAAGATTGACTTCACCGTCCGTAGGGAGGGCCAGGAAATCACGATCCCGACCGGCTGGACCAAGCCCACGACCTCAAGCTGGCGGCGCCCCGCGCTGCGCGAGGTGCAGATCGGCCCCCGCCTCACGCCCGGCGTGGGCTTTGTGGTCCGCGGCAGCCTGGCCGATAAGGCGGGGTTCCGCGCAAACGACCTCATCACCTCCTTCGCCGGGAAACCGGTTTTCAATCTCGATGAACTCGGCCCGGTCATCGACGCGAACCGCGGCAAACCGGTTGCCGTAACGGTCGAGCGGGACGGCAAGCCGGTCGACCTGACGCTTGCGCTGCCTCCCGCCTCCGCCGAGAGCAAGCCGGTGGATTTCGGGATCGAATGGGGCCGGACGTCACTTGTCCACCCCGACCCGATGTCGCAGGTGACGGACGCCGCGACGAGCATCTTCCGGATGGTCGGCGCCCTGTTCTCCCCGAAGTCGGACGTGAAGGCCGCTCACTTCAGCGGACCGGTCGGCATCATGCGCCTTTACTACCAGATCTTCGAGTCCGAGAACGGCTGGAGGATCGCGCTGGCATTCAGCGTGCTGATCAATGTGAACCTCGCGCTGATCAACCTTCTTCCGTTTCCGGTCCTTGACGGCGGCCACATCACCCTCGCGATCATCGAGGCGGTCCGGCGGAAGCCGATCAACATCCGCGTGCTGGAATTCGTGCAGACCGCGTGCGCGCTCGCGCTCATCGGCTTCATGCTCTACCTGACATTCTACGATGTCGGGGACATCTTCAGCCCGAAGCCGGCCGCCGTCGAGAAGACCAAGTAGCACATGGAGCCGGACACCTTCCGCACGTATCCCGGCCGACGGCCGACGCGCGCGGTCCGTGTCGGCAGGCTGTCGATCGGAGGCGGCAACCCGGTGCGGGTCCAGTCGATGATCACCAGCGACACGATGGACACGGCCGCCTGCGTCCGGGAAACGCTCGACCTTGTGGAGGCCGGCTGCGAGATCGTCCGCATCACGGCCCCGACGGTCAAAGATGCGCGGAATCTGGAGCAGATCCGCAAGGCGCTTCGGGATCGCGGCTGCGATGTGCCGCTGGTCGCGGACATCCATTTCAAGCCGGAGGCCGCCCTCGAGGCCGCGCTCTGGGTCGACAAGGTCCGGATTAATCCCGGGAATTTTGCGGACACGAAAAAGTTCAATATCCGCGAGTATTCCGATGACGAATACGAGGCCGAGATCGGGCGGATCCGCGAGCGGTTCGCGCCGCTGGTCAGGCTCTGCAAGGATCGCGGGGTCTCGATGCGGATCGGTACAAACCACGGCAGCCTGAGCGACCGGATCATGAACCGCTACGGCGACTCGCCGCTCGGCATGGTCGAGAGCGCGCTGGAGTTCGCCCGCATCGCCCGGGAGCTTGATTACCATGAGCTGATTTTTTCGATGAAGTCGTCGAACCCGAAGGTGATGATCCACGCCTACCGGCTGCTTGCGGCGCGGCTCGACGGGCTTGAGGAGGCTGAGGCGGCCCGTGCGGGCGGAGAGCGGGACCACTCCCCCTGGAACTACCCGCTCCACCTCGGGGTGACCGAGGCGGGCGACGGCGAGGACGGCCGGATCAAAAGCGCGATCGGCATCGGCAGCCTGCTGGCCGACGGGATCGGCGACACGATCCGCGTTTCGCTCACCGAGGATTCGGTGCACGAGATTCCTGTGGCCAAGGAGCTCGTCGCCCTGGCAGAGGAGCTTTGGGGACAGCCGGCCGTTTCCCGCTCAAGCGGAAACGGGAACTTCCCGTTTGATCCGTTCTCCTACTCGCGGCGGCCAGCCGAAAATATTTCGTGTTCGGGGTTCCTCCTGGGGGGAGGCGGACTCGTCCGGGTGGTCGTGCCGCGGGAGGTCCATGAAAAGGTGGCGCACAAGCTCGACGCGCTCGGCGACTACCGGCCCGAGATCATTTATGAGGAGAGCGGAGCGCTCGAGCTGGACCCCCGGGATCCGATGGCGGTGGCTGCGGTGAACCACCTTCCTGCTCCCGTTTTGGTGACCGTCGCCGACGGCTGCGGGCTTCCGGTCATCGGGGCCTTCCGCCAGCTTGCCGCGGCGCTCGACCCGAGGCATCCGGTTCTCCTCAAGGATGTCCTCTCAGCGGGCGGATCGGGCGGGGAATTTTCCCGGAACCTGCTCGTTGCCTCCACGAATATCGGCTCGCTGCTGTGCGACGGGATCGGAGATGCGGTCCTGATCCGCGGCGAACCCGCTCCCGGCCAGTCCCTCCGGATCGCCTACAACATCCTCCAGGCCGCAGGGGTCCGGATTTTTAAAGCCGACTACGTCGCCTGCCCGAGCTGCGGCCGCACGCTCTTCAACCTGCAGGAGACCACTGCGCGGATCAAGGCGGCCACCGGCCACCTCAAGGGCCTGCGGATTGCCGTCATGGGCTGCATCGTCAACGGACCCGGTGAAATGGCGGATGCCGACTTCGGCTATGTCGGCGGCGCTCCGGGCAAGATCAACCTCTACGTCAGCAAAACCCCGGTGAAGTTCAACATCCCGGAGGCGGAGGCCGTCGAGCGCCTGGTCGACCTCATCCGCGAGCACGGACGCTGGGCCGACCCGATCTAGCGCCACTCGTGCTTCGGGTATTTGCGCTGGAGTTCCTGCTTCAGCTTGGGATAGGCCTCGGCCCAGAATGACCGCAGGCTGCGGGTGATCTGAACCGGACGGTGGCTCGGCGCGAGGATGTGCAGCGTGAGCGAATGCCGGCCCATCGCGATTTTGATATCGTCATCCACTCCGTAGAGGTCCTGGATCCGCGCCGCGAGGAATGGCTCCGCGCTGGCGGCATACGTGATTTTGGCATGGCGTCCGCCGGGCAGTTCCAGGCGTGCGGGGGCATGCCTGTCCACGAGATGCTGCTCGCCCGGTGTGAGGAGGGATCTTGCGTGCTGGAGGACCGGAGCATCCTTGATGTCGCGGTAGCAGGTGGCCCCGTCGCAGACGAGAAGGATGATGTGGTGCCGCTCGTCCCCGCCCATCGCCGGAATCCCTTGGTCCGGCAGCGCGGCCGCAAGAAAATTGACCCGGTGGATCCACTGCTCGACAGCGTCGTCCCAGCCGTTGAGCCTCAGAGAGCCGGAGAGCACCTGGGCGGCCAGGCAGCCCGACGCGGCCGGTCCCGGCTCGGCATCGCGGTCCTGGGTCTCGAGGACGAGGTCGCGGAAGCGCTTGGCTTTCCGGACCACGACACGGTTCTGGCTCGCGTCGAAATGGTATTCCGCGGAGTCGGAAAAATCCGCCGGGTAGAGCTCGCGCAGCCAGGCCTCCTCGATCCCGGTGGCGAGGTTCAGGAGCACGCGGGCATCGCCGTCCCGGCCCTCGATTTCGGTGATCTCCGCGGCGGCGATGAGGCGGCTTTCCTGCGCCACGCTTGTGCGCGCGAGCGTGCCCCGGCGGCCGTGGACGATGTCACAGACGAGCGTGCCGCCGCTGCGGCGGCAGGCGACCTGGTCGGAAAATCCCGCAAGGATGCAGCGTGCGACCGCCTGTTCGGCCGCGGGCCGCTCGTTGATGTCGAGCGCCTCGGCGTGCGCGATGTCGAGAAACTGCTCGTAGAGCTTTTCGACCTGCCGGGCGGAATCCGCATGGACCGCAAGCGCGCGGCATTCGCCGGGCCGGAACCCGGCTGCCTTGGCCCAATGGAAGGCGCGCATAAGAACAAGAAAGTCCGAAGTCCCCGATCCAAAAATTTCCATCCGTTCCTCCTCGATCCGCTTGTCCGCCCGGAGCAGGATCGAACGGTTCTGCGTGAGCGCGGCGATGAGCGCGGCCTCTCTCACGCACCCGAGCTCCCCGGCGGCAAGAAACATGCGCGCGTAGCGGGGGTGGACCGGGAAGCTGAGCATCCGCCGGCCGGTCGCTGTGATCCCCCCGGCGGGATCAACCGCGCCGAGGTCGCGCAGCAGGGTTTCCGCCCTGGCGAGCGCCTGGGCCTCGGGCGCCTCGATCCAGCGGAAATTTTCGAGATCGTCCACCCCGGCGGCTTTGAGCGTCAATGCGGTCTCTGCCATGTCGAGCCGCCTGATCTCTGCCAGCTCGCGGGGGATCCGCCGCTCATGGTCGCGGGCGGTCCACAGCCGCACACAGACGCCCGGAGCGGTCCGTCCGGCCCGTCCGGCGCGCTGGTCGGCCGAGGCCCGGCTGATTTTCTCGATGAAAAGCGTGTTGATCCCGCGGGTGGGATCGTAGCGCGCGATCCGTGCGAGCCCTGAGTCGACGACCAGCGTGACGCCGTCGATCGTCAGCGAGGTTTCGGCAACATTTGTCGACACGATGACCTTGCGCCCGGACGATCGGCCGACCGCCCGGTCCTGCTCGGCCGGCGGGAGCTCTCCGTGCAGCGGGAGGATGGCGCACCGCGACCCCAGGCGTATGGTGAGTTCCCGGATCGTCCTGCTGATCTCATAGGCCCCGGGCATGAAGACCAGGACATCGCCGTCTGTGCGGTCAAAACGGTCCGCGACGGCCTCGGCAGCAAGCTCCCAAGGGGGATCATCCTTCGGCTCGTGGCGCATGTGCTCGATCTCCACCGGATGCGTGCGGCCTTCGGAAACCAGGGTTTTGCAGGGGGCGAGGTAGCCGGCGAGGCCCGCGCCGTCGAGGGTCGCGGACATGACGATGATCTTCAGGTCGGGCCGCAGCGTCTCCTGGAGATCGAGCGCCCGCGCCAGCGTGATGTCCCCGTAGAGGTGGCGCTCGTGGAACTCATCGAAAATCACCGTGGAAATTCCGCCGAGATGCGGGTCGCTCTGCATCTGGCGCAGCAGGATCCCCTCGGTCACGAAAAGGATCCGGGTCTGACGCGAGGAAACGTTGTCGAGCCGGATGCGGTAGCCGACCTCGTCGCCGAGACGAACGCCGCGCTCGGCGGCGACCCGCGCAGCCAGCATTCGCGCCGCAAGCCTCCGCGGCTGGAGGATCACGCAGCGTCCGCTCCCGAGCACGCCGCCGTCCAAAAGGATCTGCGGCACCTGCGTGGATTTTCCGGAACCGGTCGGCGCCTGCAGGATCAGGCGGTTGCCATCGCGGAGAGCGGACACGATCTCCTCGTCCAAATCATATATCGGCAGAACATCCGGCATGAACAGATAAGCCTGCCAGCGATCGGACGGCCGTTCAATCCGGAATCCGGAAGGTATCAGCCGACGCGATGGATCTTGATGACGTTGGCATCGGCCGTTTCACCGATCGGCAGGCCGCCGGCGATGAGGAGGCTTGCTCCGGAGGCGACGGCTCCAAGGGCCATCAGCTTCCGGTCAACCAGGTCGGTGAGCTCATCGAAATTCCGCGGATCCTCGTCGATCAGGACCGGGCGGATTCCCCAGATGAGGTTCAGCCGGTGGAAGACATCCCTGTCGCGGGTGAGCGCGAAAATCCGGGCGCGCGGCCGCTGCGAGGAGAGGGCGAGCGCGGATTCGCCGTTGGTCGTATAGACGGCCAGCGCCGCCGGACGGAGCAGCCGGTCGAACGAGAGAACCGCCTCGCTCATGGCATCGGTCTCATCCTCCCGGGCCGGAGCGTGCCCGACAAACTTCGAATGCTCCTCGGTCTCGCGGGCGATGCGGACCATCATTTCCACAGTCCCTACTGGATGGAGGCCCATCGCTGTCTCGCCGGACAGCATCACCGCATCGGTTCCGTCGAGGATTGCGTTCGCCACATCGTTCGCCTCGGCGCGGGTCGGGCGGGCCTCGCGGATCATGCTCTCCAGCATCTGGGTGGCCGTGATCACCGGCTTGCCGGCAAGATTACAGAGGCGGATGATCCGCTTCTGGAGCATCGGAACCTTTTCCGGCTGCATCTCGACGCCCAGATCGCCGCGGGCGACCATCAGCCCGTCACTGGCCGCTATGATTTCTTCCAGATGCTCGATCGCCTGGGGCTTTTCAATTTTTGCGATTACCGGGATATTGGCGCCCTTGCTCTGCAGAAGATCTCGCAGCGCCATCACATCTCCGGCGGTCCGGACAAAGCTCAGGGAAATCCAGTCCACGCCCTGCGCGATTCCGAACTCGACATTCTCACGGTCGCTTTCGGTCATCGAGGGCAGGGTCAGCTGGAGGTCGGGAACATTGACGCCCTTCCGGCTTTTCAGCAGCCCCCCGTCGACGACTCTGCAGATCAGAAGGGACCGGCTCGTTTCGGTGACAGCCAGTTCCAGCAGACCGTCGTCCAGCAGAATTCTAATTCCCGGCGCAGCCTCGGCTGGCAGTCCCGGGTAATCAATCTCGATATCGGCTCCGGACCCCTCCGACCCGAGCGAAACGCTGGCACCGGCCACCAGCTCGAGCCCCTCCGACCCGATGTTGACCACACGGATCTTGGGCCCCTGGAGGTCCTGCAGGATCGTGACCGGCAGGCCGGCCTCCTCCGCCGCGGCACGCAGCATCGCAATGTGCGCGGCATGGTCGGCGCGGCTTCCATGGGAAAAATTCAGCCGGGCCACGCTCATGCCGGCGCCCACCAGCGCGCGGAGCCGCTCGGGCGAACCGCTCGCGGGACCGATCGTGCAGACAATTTTCGTCCGGGGAAAGCTGCTCGGGGGTTCGCTCATACCGGGTGTGGTGCCTTGTCCGGGCATCCCTGTCAAGGATGCTCACAAGCGAGTGATCCGTCTGGCGGTCCCCTTACGCTGCATCGCCCTTCCTTCGGAAAACAGCTCTGCACGCAGAGCCCTCCCCCGCCTGTTTGCGATTGGCAAAGCCGCACCGCGCGCTTATAGCTGATTGAGTCCCATGACTTCCGCATCCGAAGAATCGCCATTGGTGGACACTGCCCTCGCGAATGAACTTTTTTTTCCACAGGGCGATGCGGAGTCGGACGCCATGCAGCGCGACATCTGGCTCGGGATTTCCCGGGACCTCATCCCGGATTTGCAAGCCACGGTCGCGGGGCGCTTCGATGCCCAGGACCTCCGGAGCGAGCTGCACCGCATCCGCGGCTATTGCGCAACCTGCGCGCTGGTCAGGATGGCCCTGTTCCTGCACCGGTGGGAGATGCTTGACGACCCGGTTGGTGCGGCAGACGAATGCGGACTGGAAGCTGTTGCCATCGCGCAAGAATCGATCCGGGAGATGGATCGCGCCTACCCCCACCTTCAAGCCCCGCCGGCTTGAGCCGGCGCAAAACAGGGCTCAAACATGGATTACCTGACGTTCATCTGGTCGTTCCTTCTCACGCTTGCCGGAGCACTGTGCCTGGCCTCCGGACGGAAGAGCACCCCACTGGGTCAGGCTTGGTATTTGCTCGGTGGCTTCTTCCTTTCCGCTGCCAGCCTCAGGATCTGGCCGCTCCTGTGGTGCGGTTCCGCGGTCCCTCCTGCGATGGAAGGGATCCCCTACCTGCTCCTTGCCATTGCCATGGTTTGTGCGCCCATGGCGGCCGCCCGCCTCTCCGGAACGAAGCTCTCCCCGTTTTGGCTCCTTCTCCCCATCGCCGCCATCGGGCTGATCTGGGCCGGACAAAGGGATGCCGGCCCGGCACCCTGGGCTTCGATCGGGCTTTGGATGCCCATGGTGGGCGGGCTTGCATGGTCGGTTCTCCGTGGACCTGACCTCACGCCTCTGACGGCAAAACTGCTTGGCTATGGTGTCGGTCTGCTGGCGCTCACGGATCCGAAGCCGGTTGTCTACGCGCACGGCCTCCGGATGTCCGAGCTGACGATCACCGGCACGCTCCTCAGCCACCGCCTGCCGGGCATTCTGATCGCGACGGCCGCCACCGTGCTGATTTTGCTGGGCTGCTGGGCGGCGCTGCGTTTCAACCGGCTGGCTGTGGTGCAGGCGCCCGGCGGCCGGCGGATTTTGCGCCGGGGGGTACTTTTTGGCTGCCTCCTGGCGGCAACCCTGATCGGCGGCTGGCCGCTGACCGACCGCCTCAGCACCAAAACCGAAAGCGACTGGCGGCTCCAACTCGAGCAGGAAGCCGTCCTTGCTGCCGCCGGCCTCACGCGGGATTCGATCGATGGCCTCCATGCCAGGTCCGAGGACCAGACCTCGCGCAACTACCGTGAGCTCAAAACCCACCTGGCCTCGCTCGCCGGGGCCGGCGACGGATACCGGTTCGCCTACCTCGTCACAATGAAGGGTAAGCAGGTGGTTTTCCTCGCGGACTCCGAGCCGGCCGGATCGCCTGACGAGTCGATGGCCGGGGACATCTATGACGATGCGTTCGATCATCTGGTCCGCGCGTTCGAAAAACCCGGTGCGTTCACGGTGGGACCGGAGACCGACAAATGGGGAACGTGGATCAGCGGGTTCGCCCCGGTCCCTTGCACGAAGCTGGACGGCGCCCCGGTTTTTCTCGGTCTTGATCGGAGCGCAGCCGAGTGGAACACCGAACTTTCGCGACTGCGCCAGGGCTGGATGCTTGCCACTTTGCTTTTTGCCCTCCTGGCCGTCGGTTCTTTCGCAATCAACTACCTTGCCCTCGAGTCCCGCAGCACGCAGGCCGCATCGGAGGAACGGCTCCGCCTCTCGCTCCAGGGCGCCGATTTGGCCGCATGGGAGCTGGATGCCGGCACCCAAGTGCTCTTTCTCGATTCCGCTTGGAAGAAAATCTCCGCAGCGAAGGACATGCCGGACCATCTTCCTCTGGACGGGTTTCTTCAACGCACCCACCCGGACGACCGCGAGTTGCTCCGCCGGAGCCTGGATTCGCTTGCTGCCGGGGAAACCGAGACGATGGAATGCGAGTTCCGCTTTCAGCATGCCACCACGGAATGGGTCTGGCTTCTCAACCGCGGCAAGGCAACCCGCCGCGGACCGGATGGCCGGGGGCTCAGCTTCGCCGGTTCAGTGCTGGATATCTCGCGGCGCAAGCACACCGAGGAAGAGCTCTCCAGCCGCCGGGAGGAGCTGAAGCGCCTTGCGCTCGTCGCAGAGAACACCACAAACGCTGTGGTGATCAGCGACACCGCCGGACGGATCGAATGGGTCAACGCCGGCTTCACCAGGATCACCGGATATGTCCTCGACGAGGTGCGCGGCCGTAAGCCCGGCACGTTCCTCCAGGCAGCCGATGCCGACCCAGAAACCGTAAAGCGCATGCGCACCGCGCTCGCTGCGAATTCCGGTTTTCGCGAAACGATCCGCAATCACGGCAAAGACGGCCGCGCCTACTGGCTCTCCATCGAGTGCCAGGCCTTGCACGACGAGACCGGAAAGCATACCGGCTTCATGGCCATCGAACAGGACGTCACCCTCCGGATTGAGGCTGAAGCGGCTTTGGAAAACCAGCGCCACCGCCTCCAACGGATCAATGCCACCCTCCTCTCGCTCGGTGACAGCTATGAGGATAATCTCAACCAGCTCACCCGCCTGGCCGGGGAGATCTTTGGGGCGGACCACGCGACTTACAACCGCCTCGAGGGCGACATGCTCGTCTGCCGCGGGCGGGCCGGCACCCCGTCGGACTACCCGGACCGGGATTATGCCTCCGGACATCTCTGCTTCGACGTGATTCGCAAGGATGCGCATTTTCTGCACGTCGAGGACCTCGGCGCCTCGCCCTACGCCGAATCCGATCCGAATGTTTCCCGCTACAATCTTCACACATACATCGGCTGCGGGGTCAACATCGACCGGGATACCGTCGGGTCGCTCAGCGTTGTGTTTGCGGGTCCGTTCGAGCTCACCGAGGATCTGCGCGATTGCCTCTCGATCATCTCGCAGGCCGTAGGCCGCGAGGAGCTCCTTCAGCAGAACCGGAGAGGCCTTGATGCCCTTGCCGCAAAAGAGGCCACGCAGCGCAGCCGGTTTTCCACTCTTCTCCAGAGCATGGATGACGCCGTGCTGGTCGAGGATGCGCGGCGGGTGATCACGTTCGTCAACCCGGCGTTTGAGAAGATGTTCGGCGTTACCGCAAGGACCATTCAGGGACTGCGCTGCCCGGCTGTCGCCGCAAAGGCCGCCGGACTTTTTGCCGACCAGAAAGTCTTCCTGTCCTCGATCGACGAGGCCCTCGCGTCCGGAAAACCCTGCACCGACATGGTGTTCAAAACGATGGACGGCCGCTACCTTTCGCGCGATTTCGTCCCGATCCTCGACAAGGGAACCCGCTACGGCTTCCTTTGGCACTACCGCGACATCACGAGGCAGCGGCGCAACCAAATCCTTCTGGAAGCGATCGCGGATGTCGGGCAGCTTGTCCTCAGCACACCGCTCAGCACCGCTGCCGCATGGACGAAACTGGTCGCCCTTCTGGGGGACAAAATCGGCGTGGACCGGGTGCGCGTGCTTCGATTTCATCCGGGGTCGGAAATTTCGCCCTCCAGCTTTGACGCCGTGGCGGAGTGGGATCGCGAGGGCGCTGCTGCGATGCCGCGCTCCCAGGAGGCCTGGAACATCCTGGATGCCAGCGGACTGCTTTCCTCCTGGCTTTCCGAGCTTTCGCGCGGCCGGAGCGTGCTCGAATGCGGGTCGGATGCGGCGGCCGCCGTCCTGCATGCGATGGGGACAAAATCTCTGCTCTACGTCCCGCTCGCGGTCGGCGGCCGGTTCTGGGGTGCGCTGGGCCTGCATCACTGCGGGCTCGCCTACGCGTGGCAGGAGGAGGAGATCACCCTCCTCGAGGCCGCCGCGAGCCTCATCAGCTCGCGGCTGGATCTGCAGCGGTCCGAGGAAGACCTGATCTCCGCCAAGGAAGCTGCCGATGCCGCCAGCCGGGCCAAAAGCACATTCCTGGCGACGATGAGCCATGAGATCCGGACGCCGCTCAATGCCGTGATCGGCATGTCTTCGCTCCTCCTCGAGACCCCGCTCGACAGCCAGCAAAAGGACTACGCCAGCACGGTGACCACCTCCGCAGAGAGCCTTCTCGACCTCATCAACGATATTCTGGATTACTCGAAGATCGAAGCCGGGCGGATCGAAGTCGAACACCAGCCGTTCCATCTCGCCGACCTCGTGATCGAACCCCTGGAGATCCTGGCCCGCCCGGCGGCGGAAAAAAATGTCGAGCTGTCGTATTCCCTGGATCCGGAGATCCCGCCGTTCATCGTCGGCGACCGGATGCGCCTCAAGCAGGTTCTCATCAACCTGCTCTCCAACGCGATCAAGTTCACGGAAAAAGGCGAGGTCGCCCTGCGCGTGGAAACCCTGCGGGAGGGGAGTCCGCTTCTCCGATTCAGCGTCCAGGATTCCGGAATCGGAATGTCCCGCGAGGTCCTGCAGCGGATTTTCAGTCCTTTCATGCAGGCGGACTCATCGGTCACGCGGCGGTTCGGCGGTACTGGACTGGGTCTCGCCATCAGCAAGCGCCTTGTCGAGCTCATGGGAGGTTCGATCGATGTGGCGAGCGAACCGGGCAAGGGATCGACGTTCCGCTTTACCGTCCCCCTGCTTGCGGGCGAGGGGGAGGTCCCCCCTTCACACCCGGCGGAGGCGTCACTGAAAGGCCGGCGGGCCCTCATCGTCGACGACAACGCAACCAACCGGCGCTTCCTCAGGGAGCAGATGCGCGTCTGGGGCATCGACTCCAGCGAGACCGCCTCCGGACGGGAAACGCTTGATCTTCTCGCGGCTCCCGACCAGACATTCGACATCCTTCTGCTCGACTACCAGATGCCGGGCATGGACGGCATTGAACTTGCCAAGTCGATCCGCGCACTCCCCGGCAGATCCGGGGCGCTGATCGTTCTGCTCAGCTCGATCATCGAGCAGGCCCCGCGCGGCGATGAGGGTGTCTTCGACGGGATTCTCACAAAACCGATCCGGCCCCGCCACCTCCTGGAAGCGATCAGCAAAATCCTGGGGTCGCCGAACAAGGCGGCATCCGCCCGCCCCGAGAACCTGCCGGCTTCTGGAGGGGGCTTGCGCGTGCTTGTCGCCGAGGACAATCTGACCAACCAGAAGGTGATCCGCATGATGCTCCAGCGGCTGGGCCTGCGGTCCCGCCTCGTCATCAACGGCCTCGAGGCGGTCAATGCGGTCAAGGAGGAAGAGTTCGACCTGATCCTGCTCGACGTGCAAATGGCGGTGATGGACGGACTGGCGGCCGCAAGCCTCATCCGCGAGCAGTTCGGCGACAGCCGGTCGCGGCCGGAAATTGTCGCCCTCACCGCCAATGCCTTCAAGGAGGACAAAGAGGCCTGCCTCGCCGCCGGAATGGATACTTTCCTCGTCAAGCCCCTCACGCTCGACCGCCTCAAGGAGCTCGTCGAGCGGGTCCGCGCCCGGCTCGACCACGGAGGCAGCATCTGACCCCTCCCGACGTCGCGCTGGCACACGGTCCGATTCCTGCTAACGTTCGGGTATCGATGACTGAAACAGGCGACAACATGACAGTATGGAGAAAGGATTTTCCGTTTTTACGCGAGCGCGTGAACGGATTGCCTCTCGTCTATCTTGACAATGCGGCGAGCTCGCAGAAGCCGTCCCGCGTGATCGAGCGGACCCGCGTCTTCATGGAGAGCGAATACGCGAACGTCCACCGGGGCATCCACACGCTGAGCGAGCGCGCGAGCGCCGCCTATGAGAACGCGCGGACGGATGTCGCCTCGCTCGTCAATGCCGCACGTCCAGAGGAGATCGTCTTCACGCGCGGAACGACCGAGGCGGTCAACCTTGTGGCCAACACGTGGGGCCGCTCAAACGTCGGAGCCGGCGACACGATTCTCCTCACCGCGATGGAGCACCACAGCAACTTCCTGCCCTGGCTCGAGCTCGCCCGCACCGCGGGCGCGGCGGTCGAATTTGTCCCCGTGCTGGAGAACGGTGCCGCACTCGACATGGAGGCCGCGCGCCGCCTGCTGGCGGGGAGCCCGAAGCTCTTCGCATTCACGCATGCGCCGAACACGCTCGGCCTGATCAACCCCGCGGCTGAACTCTGCGCCCTGGCCCGCGAGACCGGCGTCACGACGTTTGTCGACGGCGCTCAGAGCGTCGGCCACCTGCCAGTCGACGTTGCGGCGATCGGGTGCGACTTCCTGGCCTTCTCCGCGCACAAGATGTGCGGCCCGAGCGGGATCGGCGCGCTCTTCGGACGTCATGAGCTGCTCACGGCGATGCCTCCCTGGCAGTTTGGCGGGGAGATGGTCGACCGGGCGTATTACGACCGTCCGGCCACGTTCCGCGAGCCTCCCGCCCGCTTCGAGGCCGGAACCCCCGCGATCATCGAGGCCGCCGGCTGGTCGGCCGCAATCTCCTACCTGAAGGAGGTCGGCCTCGAGGCGATCCGCGACCACTCGGCGGCACTGGCCAACTACACCGCCGCGCATCTCCGCGCGATCGACGGCGTCCGGGTCTTCGGGCCGGAGGAAAGGCAAACCGGGATTGTGGCCTTCGGCATCGAGGGGCTCCACGCGCACGATGTGGCCTTCTTCGCCAGCGAGCGCGGGGTCGCCCTGCGCGCCGGCCACCACTGCGCGCAGCCGCTCATGCGGATGCTCGGGAGCCCGTCCTCATCGCGCGCGAGCTTCTACCTTTACAATACCCGCGAGGAGGCCGACACCTTCCTCTCCGTCCTCGCCGAAGCCATCCGTTTTTTCCGCTGATTCATGGATAACGAACTCTACCAGGAGGTCCTCCTCCAACACTCGAAACGGCCGAAAAATTTCGGTCCGCTGGAAAGCCCGACCCATGCAGCCGACGGCCACAATGCGCTCTGCGGCGACGAGATTTCCGTGGCTCTCCGCATCGCCGACGACACGATTTCCGACATCAAATTCACCGGCAGCGCCTGCGCGATCTGCACGGCCTCGGCCTCGATCATGACCGGCGAGGTCAAAGGCCTCACGTGCGGCGACGCGTGCCGGCTCGCCGCCGACTTCCGCACGCTTGCCAAGGATGGTGCCGGCCCGGACGTGCCGGCCCGCCTGCGAGTGATGGGCGGGGTTCATCAGTTTCCTCAACGCGTGAAGTGTGCGGTCCTTCCCTGGGAGACCCTCGTCTCGGCTCTCCAGCAGCCGGTGGTTCCGGCATAAGTCGGATTTGGAATGACTTTTTCTTATGCTGCGCATGATTGTGCAGGTCGAGGCTTGACGTCTGGCGGTTCGTGGTCAGAATGGCCAGCGTTTCCGGGATTTTCATGGGCTTTTTATCCGCGAATCGGGAGGGATTTGTACGCGGCGGGCAGTTTTCCGCCGCTCCCTGCCCGCACCCCGGATCCCATGATGCACAGGGGCTTTGCCTCGCGACCCGTATTCCACACCACCATCCATGAGCACAAACCAACCGGCCCAAACCAAACCCGAACCCTCACAAGACATCCTCCGCCGCTCAGCGCCCCACCCGTTGACCTCTGTCTTCGCGCCGAAAAGCGTCGCCCTGATCGGCGCAACCGAGACGCCGTCGAGCGTCGGGCGCACGATCCTTGAAAACCTGACCGCCCAGACATTCGGTGGCACGGTTTATCCGGTGAACCCGAAGCGGGATGCGGTGTTGGGCATCAAGGCGTATCCGAGCATCGCCGCTCTGCCGGAGGTTCCGGATCTCGCGGTCATCTGCACGCCCGCGACGAGCGTCCCCGGCCTTGTGAGCCAATGCGTGGAAGCGGGCGTCAAGGGCGCCGTCATCATCTCGGCAGGGTTCAAGGAAACCGGGGCCCCCGGCATCGCCCTCGAGCAGGAAATCCTGAACCTCGCTCGCGGGAAAATGCGGATCATTGGCCCGAACTGCCTCGGAGTGATGGCCCCGAAACGCGGGCTGAATGCCACGTTCGCCGCCGGCATGGCCCGCCCGGGCTCGGTCGGGTTCCTGAGCCAGAGCGGCGCGCTCTGTACGGCAATCCTCGACTGGAGCCTGCGCGAAAATGTCGGTTTCAGCGCGTTCGCCTCGCTGGGCTCGATGCTCGATGTCGGCTGGGGCGACCTGATCTACTACCTCGGCGACGATCCCGACACCAAGAGCATCGTCATCTATATGGAGTCGATCGGCGACGCCCGCGCGTTCCTCTCCGCCGCGCGCGAGGTTGCGTTAACGAAGCCGATCATCGTGATCAAGGTCGGGCGCACCGAGCAGGCCGCGCAGGCCGCCGCATCGCACACCGGCTCGCTGACAGGCAGCGACGAGGTCCTCGAGGCAGCATTCCGCCGCGCGGGCGTCCTCCGTGTGAACACGATCTCCGAGCTTTTCGCCATGGCCGAAGTCCTCGCGAAGCAGCCGCGTCCCGCAGGCCCCCGGCTCGCTATCGTCACGAATGCCGGCGGCCCCGGCGCGCTCGCCACAGACATGCTCGTCTCGACCGGCGGACAACTCGCCGCGCTCTCCGACGAATCGCTGGCCGCCTACAACGCGATCCTGCCGCCGCACTGGAGCCACGGCAACCCGGTCGACGTCCTCGGCGACGCGGGTGCCGCGCGCTACGCGCAGGCGGTCGAGATCGTTGCAAAGGATCCGAACAACGACGGCATCCTCGTCATCCTTACCCCGCAGGCGATGACCGAGGCGACCGCCACGGCGGAGATGCTCAAGCCGTTTGCCCAGATCGAAGGCAAGCCGGTCCTTGCCAGCTGGATGGGCGGCGTGGACGTCGAAGCCGGCGAGCAGATCCTCAACAAGGCGAGCATCCCGGCATTCAACTACCCCGACAGCGCCGCCCGTGCGTTCAGCTACATGTGGCGCTACAGCGACAACCTGCGCGCGATCTACGAGACGCCCGCCCTCGTGAGCGATCTCATGGAAAACCAGGCCGGACGCGAGGAGGCGGAGGCGATTCTTCTCGAGGCCCGGCGTGCCGGGCAGACGCTTCTCACGGAATTTGATTCCAAGCGCGTCCTCGACGCCTACGGCATCCCGACGGTCAAAACCGTCGTGGCCACCACCGTCGATGAGGCCGCCGCCGCCGCGGCCAAGCTCGGCTTCCCGATCGTGCTCAAGCTGTTCTCGGAGACAATCACGCACAAGACCGACGTCGGCGGCGTGAAGCTCAACCTCGCCGACGAGGTTGCCGTCCGGCAGGCCTGGCACGAGATTGAATCCTCGGTGGCCGAGAAGGCCGGCCCCGGCCACTTCCAGGGCGTGACTGTCCAGCAGATGATCTCCCTGCGCGACGGCTACGAGATCATCCTCGGCAGCAGCCTAGACAACCAGTTCGGTCCCGTCCTGCTCTTTGGCTCGGGCGGGCAGCTCGTCGAGGTCTACAAGGACCGCGCGCTCGGGCTTCCGCCGCTCAACGCCACGCTCGCCCGCCGCATGATGGAGCAGACCCGCATCTACACCGCCCTCCAGGGGGTGCGCGGACGCAAGAGCGTGGACCTCGCCGCCCTCGAACATCTGCTGGTGCGCTTCAGCTACCTCGTCGCCGAGCAGAAGTGGATCAAGGAAATCGACATCAACCCGCTCCTCGTGTCGGCCGACCAGATCATCGCGCTGGATGCCCGCGTCGTCCTGCACGATCCGGACGTCACGGAAGACGAGCTTCCGAAGCTGGCGATCCGGCCGTATCCGACCAATCACATCATCCCGTTTGTCGCCAAGAATGGCACGCCGGTGACGATCCGTCCGATCGCTCCGGAGGACGAGCCACTCCTGGTCAAATACCACCAGACGATCTCCGACCGGAGCATCCACCACCGGTATTTCGGCCAGGTCGACCTGAGCAAACGCATCGCCCACGAGCGCCTCACGCGCATCTGCTTCAACGACTACGATCGCGAAATCGCTCTCGTCATCGAGTGGATCAACCCGGAGACCGGCGAAAAGGAAATCCTCGGCGTCGGACGCCTGAGCAAGCTGCACGGCCATAACGAGGCGGAATTCACCACGCTCATCAACGACAGCTGGCACGGCCAGGGCCTGGGCACCGAACTCCTCAGGCGGCTGGTCGAAATCGGCCGTGCCGAGAAGCTCGCGCGGATCAGCGCGATTATGCTCGAGGACAACCACGAGATGCAGGCGATCGCCAAGCGGGCCGGCCTGGAACTCAAGCCGGGCGGACAACCGGGAACGGTCATCGCGGAAATCAAACTATAGAGCGGTTTACTGCGGAGCCATGAGGATCCGGACGGCCGGATCCTGCTGGCGCTTCGTCGTGTAGATGCGGGCGGGCGTGGTCGAGCGGACCTCGTAGCCGGTCAGGATAAATTCCGGGTAGAACCGGTCGCTGGCCGGCTCGTAGACCTGACCGCCGCTGAACCTTCCGAAGAGGCGGTACTCGAAGTTGTTGTCGGTTCCGAGCTTTCCGCCCTCGCGGTCCGGGGCCAGCTTCTGCTGCTCGTTGAGCATGACCAGCTTTGCCGACTTCCAAGGCTGGCCGGGCTCGCGGACCCAGCCCCACATCTTGTAATCCCGCTTATACATCCGGCGGCCGACGAAGTAGCTGCCGGGCTGCTCGCCGCGGATCGCCTCGTTCATCGCCGCGCGCGCCGGTGCGTCGGAATCCACCGTCTCGCAACCGGCCAGCACGCAAAGGAGCACGGCGGCGGAAAGCGATGGAAGCAGGCGGGCAACTCCAAAAGTCTTTGCGCGAAAAATGGCCGTCCGAAGGGAAAAAAGCTGACATGTCATGCCCAATGGTTTCCTCGCCCATGGCCCCGAGAGCAAGAAAATCTGCATGCAATTTCACCGGCCGGCCGCTCCGCGCGCGGCGGAACGGCTTTCAGCCCCGCTCGAGATCGGTGACCTGATCGTGCAGGAGCGGGCCCGCGTAGCAATGGGAGCCACAGGACCGCAGGCCGGCCTGGCGGAAGATCCTCCGGTAATCGGCCGCGCTTCTCGGGCACATGCCCGCCGTGTCGCCGTCCAGCGCGGCATTCGAGGCATAGGCCTCGAGAAAGGCGATGCCCGCGAGCCGGGGCACGAGGACCTGCAGGCCGGCGGCCAGTTCGTCCCCGGGCACATAGTAGAGGCTGTCGCTGCAGACAATGAGGTCGTAGGCCGGGGCAAGATCGGGAAGACATCCGAACGATCCTGCGACCAGGTTGCGACGCCGGCCGAATTTGCCGACGGCATAGGGGCTGGGATCGACGCCGAGGTAGGACGCGGACGGGCGCAGCCGCTTCAGCACCGGCTGCCACTGGCCCTCGCCGCAGCCGATGTCGAGAACGCTCCGGATGCGCCGGCGGAGGTAGTATTCCGCAACCGCGACCGCCAGCGACGCCTTGCGAGCAACGGCGGCCGGCGTGATCACGCGGTGGCGCGGGCTCCGATACCACTTCTCGAAATACGCCCTGGTGAATCGCGATGCGGACATGTCCGTCTCAAGCACTGGATTGCAAACCGGCCCGGACCACGGATCGAACTCCTCGCGTCATCGCACGTCCTCCGAACTGCCGGCTACGCGTGACGCCGCAAATTGCACCACATGGTGGGGTCCGAAGCGCGCCAGGAGCCGGGTCGCGTTCAAGCCGGCGGCCGCGGCCATCGCCCCGAGCGCCGCCAGCGTTTCGGGCTGATCGTAAGCCGCCACATGCGCGCAGGCTTCGCCCAGCTGATCCGGAGGGATCTTCGTCCATCCGGTCCGCATCATTTGCAGATAGGCGCCCACGCACGCGTCGCGGGTCTGGTCGTCCTCCCGCACGATGTCCACCATCAGAAATTGCCCGCCGGGAGCGAGGTGGCGCGCACAGGCTTGGAAGAGGCGTTGCTTGTCGGCGGAATCAAGGTGGTGGACGGCAAACCCGGAAAAAATAATATCGCAGGCCCCTCCGGCGTCGTCGACGGCCGCAAGAAGATCCTGCTCCTCGAGGACAACTCCCGGGATCCCGGCAAGATGTGACCGCGCATCCTCCAGCGCCGAAGCCGAGAGATCGACCCCGCGGTAGGAAACCGGAGGAGACGCCCGAAGGCATTCCCCAAGGAATCGCGCGTTGCCGCAGCCGAGATCGAGGATCGAGTAGGGACCCTCCCGCGAGCGCTCGTGGATCACCTCGCCGACCACACGGTAAATTTCCCGGTGGTTCATGTAGTTGAAAGCCGTGATCGCGTCGTAAAGGTTCCAGGATTTCCGGAACAGAGCGGTCTGGTCTTGTAAATTCGCAGCGGTGCTCATGGGATCAAGCCACGGAACGTAGCGCGGCCGTCCGTCTCCGGCAAGCGGTGTCCGCGACCGTTGCGGCCGGACCGCTCAGCGGGCCGGAACAAGAAACGGCGCCACGACGCAAGAGAGACCCAGGAGAGCCAGAACCACAAACGATAGAATCGGGAGGATCATGGGGAAAATTAAGCCATGCCGGCGGCATTGCAACTGCCGCTTCCACCCGGGCAAACGGATTTTTTCCCGTCAGACAAAATAAATTGAACAGGAGCCGCCTCCGCCGGTCTAATATTGCCAGTTAAGGCAACAATGCGGGCCACCGGCCGATCAGGTTTTTTGTTTTTTCCCCGATCACCCGCCGGTGGCCCGATGTCTTTTGCGGATCCGGCAGAAGGTTCGCCTTCGTTGCGACGACCGGTTTGACATTTTTGTTCCATGCCATTGAATAGCCTTCTGCTCATTCGGACAGTCCTACCCCCGGAATGCGCTGAACCACCGTTTTACACAATTGGCAGCCAGCAGATTATGACCAGACCACAAACCCCTCCCCGGTTTCGATACTCATTGAGCCTGCGGGGCATGGTTCCGCTGCTGATGGCGGCTCTCCTCGGTCCCTGCGGGTCTACCCTCCGCGGCGAGGATGCGCGACCGGTCGTGGATGACCGCAGCATGCCCGCAGCGAAACCCGCAGCGACCACCCTGCCCACGCTTTGGATCGTTGGCGATTCCACCGTCAACTCGCCCGCGCCAAAGCGGGGCTGGGGCCAGGATCTTGGAAACTTTTTTGACCCGTCCCGCATCAACGTCGTCAACCGGGCGATCGGCGGGCGATCGTCCCGCACGTATTTCACCGAGGGCCGCTGGGAAAGCGTCCTCAATTCCCTCAAACCGGGCGACTGGGTGATCGTCCAGTTCGGCCACAACGACGGCGGACGCCCGGATGCCAGCAGCAAGTTCCGGGGGTCGGTCCAGGGCATCGGCGACAACACCGAGGATGTGACGCTCGCAAACGGAACCGTGGAAACCGTCCACAGCTTTGGCTGGTATCTGAAATCCTATGCTCGCTCGGCTCAGGCCAAGGGCGCCAGGGTCATCCTTTGCTCACCGGTTCCCCACAAAAAATTCGATGCCTCGGGAAAGTTTGTTCACGACTGGAACACCTGGCGGGAGTGGATCTCCAACTGCGCGAAGGAAACCGGAGCATGCTTCGTCGATCTCTCGGAAATCATCGGCCAGGGCTACGACCACCTCGACCGCGCAACAGTTGAAGGCTTTTTCGACGACGCCCGTACGCACACAAACGCTGCAGGCGCGCTCTTCAACGCCAAGGCCCTCGTATCCGGCCTGCGCGCCCTCCCCTCCGCACCGCTCGATCGTTTTCTGAGCGATGAGGGCAAAATAATCCCTCCCTCCAAGGGCATCGACTAGCGCGCATGCCCCGGACCCGTGACCGAACGATCGCGAGGCCGGCTTCAGGGATTCCGGCGCCGGCAACCACCACCTCCGCACCTCCGATCAAATGAAAAACACCATTTTCGCGGCCGGCCTTCTTCTTGTGATGCTCACCCGCGTTCACGCTCAGGAATGGAAATTGGTATGGTCCGACGAGTTTGACTCGCCGGGGTTGCCGGATAGTTCCAAATGGGACTACGAAGTGGGGTTCATCCGGAACAACGAACGCCAATACTACACACGAGAGAGACGGGAGAACGCCCGGGTCGAGGCTGGCAATCTCATTCTTGAATGCCGGAAGGAACCGTACACCCCTGCGAATCATGCCACAGTGGAATACACAGCCGCCAGCCTCATCACCCGCAACAAGGCGGCTTGGCAGTACGGACGGATTGAGGTGCGCGCGAAACTCCCGGAAGGCAAAGGCGTCTGGCCAGCCATCTGGATGCTCGGACAGAATATTTCGCAAGTCGGTTGGCCGGCCTGCGGCGAAATTGATATCATGGAGTTCGTCGGGAAAGAGCCCGGCAAGATCCACGGCACCGTCCACTACGCCATGGATGGCAAACACAAGTCCGACGGCGGCAGAATCCCGACAGCAAAGCCGTCTGATGATTTCCACATTTATGCCATTGAATGGTCCCCGGACCGCATCGAATTCTTTTTCGATGACACGAAGTATCACACCGTCCTCACCGATAAGGCGGGTCAGGGCATGGAAAATCCATTCCGCAAGCCCCACTACCTCCTGATCAACTTCGCATTGGGCGGCAGTTGGGGGGGGCCGATCGATGAGGCGGTCCTTCCACAGAAATTCCTTGTCGACTACGTGCGCGTTTACAGTGAAACGGGTGGAGAGAATGCCGCGAACGCTGCGAAGACAATTCGCTAAGCCCGGCTTTCAACCCTGGAATTTTTTCCAAACGTTTTCCGCTCCGAAACCGGCATGGGGTGGAGTCCATGTTTGCGGAGAGTCTGTTTTGGGCTCTTGATAAAAAAGTGGGGCCTTGAGATCGAAGCAACATGGCCCCTGAGTGCATCGGACGAGAAGGCTGCCGAGTGATCGGAAGCGAAAGCGACAAAGATGAGATCGTGAGCTTGAAAAGGGTGCGGGAGCCAGCGCAGTGCCGGCCCTGAGCCGGTTAGGGTGCCGGGCTCAGTTTGAGGCGGAGAAACCCCCTCGAAACACCCGGCGGAATTCCGGTTTGGAAAGAGTGGTATTCGTAACCGGCAGGGGCTGCGGGCAGCCCCGATGACAGCGCTGGCTTGACCTCGGTAACTGAATCCGCCCATGCCGACAGGTCATGGGAACCTTCAATCCGATAGATGATCGAGCCAACACTTGCGGACATGGCGCCGCCGGCAACAGATGCGAACGCGGCGCCCGCGTGCGTCGCGATCGTCAAAACGGGGCCTGATTGGGCGGCCGGATCCTGTGTTTCCCCGATGTAGATTCCCTGGTCGCCGGGATCCAGCGGGTTTCCGCCCAGGGCGAATTCGGCCATGTTCGATGCCCCGTCGCCATCGGGGTCCATCCCCATGTCGTTATTGGTGCCATCCAGTCCTTGGGACAGCCGCCATGCTTCATAATAGGTGGCGATGAGGATGGTTTTCGCCGCGGCATCATATCGGACCGCATAGCCTGCGGGGAGTCCGGTCACGCTGCCGAATGTCCCCAGAAGCGATCCCGTGCAGGTGGCGACCGGATAGCTGGAAACGCCGGCTGCTGCCAGCGGGGTGACCGTCAGCGTGGCATTGGCAAGCGTCAGGTTTCCGGTGGCAGCGAGCTGTGCGGAGGCTGTCGCATTCAGCTTGCATTCGAATGTTCCGGTGATTGTTGTCGGACCTGCATGCAGGGTGCCAATGTCGGGCGCCACAGTACCTGCGACGTTGAGAGAACCGGCAATGCGCCCGACTCCCTCCAGTTTCGCACCAGGCGCCACGGTCAGCGCCGACGTGACCAATGAGGCATCCTTTGCGGAATAGCTCCCATAGACGCTGACAAGCGCATCATACCAGCGGTTTGCCATCCAATTGTAGCCGGTTGCGGTCGGGTGCACGGCGTCCACAGTTTCCCCGGCGGGAAATCCGGTATTCAGATCGACCACCGTGATGGGTTTTCCTGCGGCCTGAAAATTTGCCGCGACCGTGTCGACGATCCCGTTGTAGGTGGCCACATCGGACGCATAGCCGTTGTAGGGTGTGGCTTTCGAGAGGAAAACTCTGGTCGCCGGGCGCATCGTGGTGATTTTTGTGAGCAGCCCTTCAAGTCGTCCCTGCATCCCTGGCATCAGGATGCGGCTGATGTCATTGGCAGCCGCGAGAAGAAGGATGACGTCGGGATAAAGCGGAGCGCGGCCGGTGCCATTGCCTCCGGTAAACCAATAGCCGCCGTGGGGATCCCTCGATGTCCCACCATAGAGGTTGAACGTTGCCGCATCCAGCCCGTCGAGGTTGTTGCTGATGTCGTTGCAGGAATAGGACGAGTGGCCGGCGTGGGAGCGCTGATCGACCGGAGCCGTTGGCATCGGGCTGGAATTATCGGTGGAATCACCCACGAACTGAAATCCCGGCGCCACCGGATTGAGGAGGGAGTAAAGCGGGTACCGGTAGCCGGATGTGGATGCCGATCCCGAGCCGTTGGTTATCGAATCGCCCAGCGGCATGATTTTTAAACCCGCGGGCAGGGAAAGCGCAGAGGATGGCGCGAGCCTCAATGTTCCCTGGCTGACCAGCGTGGGACCGGTGAACGTACTTGCGCCGCTCAGGATCTGCGTCCCCGCACCGGTCTTCGTCAGCGACATGCCCGCAGTTGCGCTCCCGAGCGAACCGGCATAGATCGTTGAGACGCCGGCGGCTGTGCTCAGGCTCAGCGCCGTGACATTGGAAGCCATGGTCAGGTTTGAAGACCCGGTCAAACCGCCGAGCACCGGCGCGTTGATTCCCGCCGCAAAGGCCAGCGCCCCCGGGCCGGAGCTGTCGAACACGCTGTTCTGGAGCGCCAGGTTGTGCCCAAGCCTCAGCGTGCCCCCTCCGATTCGCGTGGTGCCCGTGAAGGTGTTCGCGGCGTTCAGCGTGGAGTTGCCCGATGCGGTCACGAGGGCAATCGTCCCGATGCCTCCCCCGATCGTGCCGCTGAGTGTTCCGTTGCCGGCCGCGGAAGCCGTGCCGAGCGTCAACGTCTGATTGCCGGCTGCCCCGCTGGTGATGTTGCCGGTGATCGTGCCGCCGCCGAGTCCGATGGTTGTGTTTCCGGCGAGCGCGATGTTGCCGTTGAGCGTCTGCCCGAGACGGATTGCTCCGTAGCCCTCCGCGTTTCCTGTGCCGGAAACCCTAATGCTTCGGAAACCGGCGGGACCACCTGCAACAAAAATCTGGCTGGCGCTGTCGATGACCAGGGCGGCATTGAGGGTGCCGAGATTGTTGGCATACCATTTGTCCTTGTTGCTGGCGGTCGTATTGGAAAGTTGGATCGTTCCATTGAACCCGCTTGCGCCGGCGAGGACGGTATAGGTGGCAGCGGCGGTGTCGGTAAATGTGACCTTCAGCGTGCCATTTCCCGTGATGGTGTTGTTAATCGTCGTGGCCGTGGCAACGGTGTTTGTGCTTTGAAGGTTGAGGGTCGATCCCGTACCGATCGAGACAGCGCCGGCTCCCAAGGCCGTGACGCCGGTGCCACCTGTCGTTGAGGCAGCGGCCGTGCCCGCATTCGCGCCGATGACCGTTCCTCCGGAAAATGTGTTGGCCGTATTTGAGACGGCAAGTGTGCCGGACCCGGCCTTGACGATCCTGACCGTTCCGCCGCCGCCGTTCGCGATGACGCCGCCAAGCATGGTATTGCCCGCACCGGACACGGCCAGGGTCTTGGTGCCCGCACCTGTCGATCCGGTGATGCTGCCCGCGAATGTCAGTAGCATGCCGGTCCCGCTGCTGTTCGTGAAAGTGAACGTTTGCCCGCTGCCATCCGTGCCAAGAACAACGGCGGAGTTGAAAACCTGACTGCTTACGGCAACTGCGTTGAGGGTGACCGACCCTCCATTGTTGAGGGTGAGCGTCTCGTTGTTCACAGCCCCGGCGCCGAGCGTGTAGGCGGCGCTGGCGGAGTCGAACACGATCGACTGGATCGTGACGCCCGACAGGCTGATTGTATCCAGCGTTCCACCGGCGTTGTTGAATGTCGCCGTGTCCCCGCTGCCGGGAACGGGCGAAGCGCTCCAATTACCGGGCGCTGACCAAAGCGTATTCGACGCTCCGCTCCAAACGGCACTGGCAGCCGGCGCCGCTGGTGGCGCCTGGATGATGAGCAGGGTGGAGATAGCGCACGCACGAACAATGCGATGAACGAAGGGGGGGTTCAATGGGATGAAATTGACCAGAGAACAATCCCCCCACCATTCGGGCCAGTCAAGCCTCATGGCATCCACAGAATTGGGCTTTAGAAACTTCCACAACTACCGCTTGCGCGTCATCGCCCACTGCGGTTAAT
>CAYXRX010000016.1:0-110731 GCA_964467415.1 uncultured Chthoniobacterales bacterium | reverse complement strand
CGGTTCGAGCCCTGAGCGGTCGCCTGCCGCCAAGATCATAGAACCAAGAACGAAGAACGAAGAACGAAGAACCAGGAACGAAGAACCAGGAACGTTTCTCAACTTCTTAACTTTGGCACCTCTAGTTAAGGCGGTTTGAAGGCCCGCCTCATGGGTGGGGGTGCCATCTCCGAACCGGTGCGAGGAGTAAGGCACTCGCACCGGTTCAAACTAAAGCCGGTCCGGGGTTTTTGAAGACGGCCCCGGGCCGGCCCTTTTTTTAACGCAATTCCCGGCGACGAACCGATCGCATCATTCCGGGGAGCACGCCCGGCCCGGGTGTGGTTTCCGGCGGCTCGCCGGAAATGAGTCGCCTGCGGCGGGATCGCATTCGATTTTTGGAACACTCACTCATCTGAAAGGCTCAATGAGCTTTTCTCCCATTTGACGCCCCACCCACTCAACCAAAATACCGAAATGGAATCTCACGCAGAGGCGCTGAGCCGCAGAGAGTTGGAGGGAGATCACCAGTCAGCCGAAAGATGTGCGACCTGTTTTTCGTAACTTGCTCGCCTCTGCGTCCCTGCGCCTCTGCGTGAGCCCCTGCCTCTGCATTTTCTGTAAACGCGACAATATGCGCCCCTCTCCTGGGTCATCCCCCGCGAAGCCGCGAAGACGCGAAGAAAAACGGGAAGAAAAGAGGGGGAAATCAGGATAGATGAACGCTGCTGACCCCTGGCCTCTGACAACTTGCTTCCGAGGCCAGCAAATCTGCGAAAATCTGTGCAATCTGCGGATTTGCTTCCGCACCCGGCGCAGCGCCGGGTTCTCTTACTGAATACTGAAAACTGACCATTGAAAACTTCTTCGCCGCCCCCGCCGTATAGCATGTTTATGCGACATGACAGAAAATCTTATCCCTGACATTGTCTCATCCGCAGTAACAACCCAACACGCAGCCCATTCGTTTCAATGCAACCTTTCACTCATCTATTAACCGCTTCCCGCTCAACCACGGTTTCACAAAGCCGATTGCTGCCAACTGCAATCGGCCAACGCCCGACTCTCAGCATCCCTCTGCGACGCTCCTCGGTCCGTGAAGTGCGAAGCTACTTCACCGGATTCCTCGCTGTGCTTTTTGCGGTCGCCGCTTCGCATTCGGTGATGGGAGCAAATGGCGCGGCGAATTATTTTGATGTCAATGGCACAACTCCTGGTTTTGGCGACCCCAGCGGATCCTATACAATAAATGCAACTATAGGCACCTACTGGGGCAATTCAACCGGAACGGCAACGACCGTAGCGTTTCCCGCTAACGCCCAGATGACTTTCGGAAACAGCGGCACAGATCTCGCAGGCTCGACCTTTATCATCGACATCGCTAATCCTAATAGTATTGGAATCGGAGGCATAGTCATCAATAGCTCCAGTGCTAACGTTACCCTTCAGGGGACGGGCAATACTAACCTGGTCTCAGCGCAGACGTGGACGGTCGCTGCTGGTTCCACGTTGAATGAAAATGTGACGTTTAACACGTTTGGACTGAATTTTAATAACACGGCTCTCACTTTGTCGGGAGGCGGCACCATCAATTTCGTTACCAAGATTGGCTATAATAGCAACGCCCTGATCACCCAGAACATGACGGGGGTCGTGAATCTCTTGCAGACTGCCGCGGCTGGCGCAGCCTATTCCGGGGGCTACACACTCACGGCAGGCACACTGAATTTCGGTGCGGGGTCCGCCGCCGTCGCCTTTAGCGGGTTTACCAGCGGCAAGCTGTTTTCGATCAATGGCGGCACCATTGACAACACGGGCATAAGCGCCCAGACACTTTCGCTCGGTTCCGGTACATATAGCTTCGGCGGCAACTTTACTTTCAATGGGACCCAAAACCTTGATCTTGGCACGGCTGCCGTGGCATTGACCGGGACCCGCCAAATCACCACGACGGCGGGCACCCTGACTATCGGCGGCGTGATGAGTGGCACTGGATTTGGCCTGACCAAGGCCGGCGCCGGCAACCTCACGCTCTCCGGTGCGAACACTTACAGCGGAGCGACGCTCGTCAAGGCGGGGATCCTCACTCTTTCTGGTGCCCGCACCGGTAGTTCCGGGGCCATCACGGTCGCTGATACGGCCGCAACCGACGCCACCTTGAATATCCAGAACGGTACCATTGCGATGGGCACGAATACCTTCCTGGTTGGCAATTCCGCAACCACGGCAGCCATCGGCACGGTGAACCAATCCGGTGGTTCCGTGACCTTCTCGGGAGCAAGCATCGCCTTACTGCTCGGCAACACCATCGGCACCGTCGCTAACACCGGCATCTACAACCTCAGCGGCGGCAGCATCACCACTGGGTCTTCTACCGCAAACCGAGGTATCATCATCGGAACCAACACAAATACCATCGGCCAGTTCAATCTGAGTGGTTCCGGCACGCTCAACATGACCGCAGGAACCGGTGGTACAGCTACCTCGATTCTCCAAGTCGGTCGCTTTGAGGGCAACGCAAACAATACGACGGCATCTTTCAACCAAACAGGCGGCACTGCCAATGTCGCCATTTTCTCGGTTGGTGGCAACGGAACCAATGGCAGCGGGATATCCTCCACTATTAGTTGGACAGGTGGCACGTTTGTCGCGCAAACCTTTCCGCGTCTCGCCGCGGGAAATACAAATACGGCAATCCTCACCATCGGCGACGCGGCAGATGTGACTTTGCCTGCCTTCCCGACTACCCGCGGCACAAGTTCCACTGCAACGCTGAATTTCGACGGTGGCGTACTTAGGCCCTATGCCGCAAGCGCAACCTACCTAGGTGGCCTGACCAATGCATTTATCAAGTCGAACGGAGCCAAGTTCGATGTGGCAAGTGGAAACGACATCACCATCACCCAGAACCTGCTCACACATGCCACTTCAACTGGAGGGGGCTTGACCAAGGCCGGTGCCGGCAACCTGACCCTCTCCGGCGCGAACACATTCAACGGCACTGCAACCGTCAGCGCGGGGACTCTGATCCTGAGCGGCGGCGGTTCAATCAACGCGAGTTCCGGCGTCACCGTGGCAACAGCCGCGACGCTCGAAAACAATACGGGCACGGCGATTACCCCGGCGTTCATCCTTGCAGAAGGCTCACTCCTCTCGGGCAGCGGAAGCTTTACTCCGGCGTCCCTGACACTGACCGCCGATCTCTCCGGCGGAACGTTCGATCTTATCTCGCTCGGGGCGGCGTTCGCGAAGTCGGGTGCGCTCGGGTTCACCCTCACCAACGTGACCGACGGTTCTTTCCCGCTCTTTACCGGCACATCACCCACTGGATCGTTTGCATCCGTTGCTGTCGGCGGTAACGCGCTCGCCGATCTGGGCGGCGGCGTCTTCTCAGCCGATATCGATGGCTTCACTTACACCTACACGGACGGGACAAGCCTCCTTGCTATCGCCGCCGTGCCCGAGCCCGGCACATGGATTCTTGTCGGCATTGGCCTCACGTTCCTGCTCTACCGCAAACGCCGCCGGTTCGAGCCCTGAGCGGTCGCCTGCCGCCAAGATCATAGAACCAAGAACGAAGAACGAAGAACGAAGAACCAGGAACGAAGAACCAGGAACGTTTCTCAACTTCTTAACTTTGGCACCTCTAGTTAAGGCGGTTTGAAGGCCCGCCTCATGGGTGGGGGTGCCATCTCCGAACCGGTGCGAGGAGTAAGGCACTCGCACCGGTTCAAACTAAAGCCGGTCCGGGGTTTTTGAAGACGGCCCCGGGCCGGCCCTTTTTTTAACGCAATTCCCGGCGACGAACCGATCGCATCATTCCGGGGAGCACGCCCGGCCCGGGTGTGGTTTCCGGCGGCTCGCCGGAAATGAGTCGCCTGCGGCGGGATCGCATTCGATTTTTGGAACACTCACTCATCTGAAAGGCTCAATGAGCTTTTCTCCCATTTGACGCCCAACCCACTCAACCAAAATACCGAAATGGAATCTCACGCAGAGACGCTGAGCCGCAGAGAGTTGGAGGGAGATCACCAGTCATCCGAAAGATGTGCGACCTGTTTTTCGTAACTTGCTCTCCTCTGCGTCCCTGCGCCTCTGCGTGAGCCCCTGGCCCAGCATTTCCTTTTTGCGGTTAAATAAACGCTAAAATATGCGCCCCTCTCCTGGGTCATCCCCCGCAAAGCCGCCAAGACGACGAACAACGGGAAGAGAAAGGACTCAAGCTTAACCAATGTTCTGACCGCGCCCGCAGCGCCGGGTCTCTTGCTGAATACTGAAAACTGACCACTGAAAACTTCTTCCTCCGTCTCTTCGCTGCCCCGCCGTGTAGCATGTTTATGCGACATGACAGAAATCCTTATCCCTGACACTTTCTCATCTGCAGTATTTACCCCGCCACCCAGATCCTTCGTTTCTATGCAACCTTTCACTCGCCTATTCACCGCTTCCCGCTCAACCACGGTTTCACAAAGCCAATTGCTGCCAACTGCAAGCAGCCAAGGCCCGACGGCCTGCCTCCATCTGCGATCCCCCTTGGTTCGTGAAGTGCGAAGCTACTTCACCGGACTCCTCGCGTTTCTGTTTGCGGTCGCCGCCGCGCACCAGGCAGTGGCAGCTTCTGCTCAATGGAATGGAACCACGGACGCCGCTTGGGCGACCGGAACAAACTGGTCTGCCACGCCGGTCCCCGGCACCGGCGACACCGCCACGTTCAACAATGTGGGTGGAGCCGTGGACACGATCGACCTCGGAGCGGGCGTCACCATCGCCGGCATCCTGTTCGACACTTCCTCAGTCGCCGCCTACACCATCGGCTCTGGCGCGGCAGGCAGCCAGACGCTCACGCTCAATAACAGCGGCACGATCGTCGCCAACAACACGATCAACGCCAATCAGCTCTTCAACGCCAAGCTCGTGCTTGGCACAGATGCGACGGGCGGTAGCTATACCATTACCAACAACGACCTCTCCAACACTCTTACCTTTGCCGGTGCCATTAGCGGCTTCAGCACTGGTGGCACCAGGACACTCAACGTCAAAACGGCCAATCAAACCGGCGTGATCACGTTGAGCGGAGCCATCACCGATGGCGGAGCCAGCAATAGTCTGGCGCTGAACTTTTCCGCAGTTTCCGGCGACGTCGGAATGACCATGGGCAATACGGGAAATACTTACAGCGGAGGGACGACAATCGGCACCGGCGTACGTCTTCAAGTAAACGCGGGTGCAGGCAAGGGCTTGGGTACCGGCGATGTTACGGTGGCCAGCAACGGACAAGCTTATCTGAATTCCGCCGGTACGTATGCCAATAATTTCGCGATTAGCGGAACCGGTGGAACCTCTGGCGGATCGCTCGGAGCCATTCGCATCTCTGCAACAGGAAGCAACATCATCAGCGGCAACGTCACGCTGAACGCGGATTCCACCCTTGGCGTGGATTCCGGCAGGACTGCCACCATCAGCGGCAATATCACCGGGGCATTCAACTTGACAAAAACCTCCACGGGAGCCGGCACGGGAAGCCCGTTGACCCTCTCCGGCACCAATGGATATACCGGCACGACGACGATCACAAACGGCGTTATTTCCTTTGCAAAAAAGGCATCTCTTTACAATTCAGACACGGCGAAGTGGATACCGTCAAACCTCATCGTGGCGTCGGGAGCCGGTTTGGCCCTAGGGGTCGGTGACTCGGCGTCCGGCTACTGGGATGCCGCAGGAGTGACGGACTTCCTCGGCGCCTCGCAAATGGGTACGAGCACGACAACCACCGGGTTCAAAACCGGGTCGCTCCTCGGCTTCGACACGACCAATGCGACCGCGGGATCGTTCACCTACAACACCGCGATTGGGAATGTTGGTGGTGGTACGAATGTGACAGGATTGCTGAAACTCGGCACGGGCACGCTGGTTCTTGGCGGCACTAATACCTACAGCGGCGCGACGCAGGTTGACGCCGGAACACTGAATCTGGCTTCAACCGGCGCGATCAGCTGTACGACGCTTACGGTCGGTGCCGGCGCCACGACCATATTCAGCAATACCGGCGGCACGGCGACGTTCAGTGGCGCATTGTCCGTCGGGCAGGGGGGGGTCTTTTCCCAAAGCTCCGGTACGTCCAGCGTGAGCAGCGCTTCCTCCGGCGGCAGCGCTGACGGCGGACTGATCAGCATTACCGGGGGGGACTTCACGGTTGCCAACAATTTGTCCTTTGCCAGGACATCGTTCAGCACCACCGGAGTCCCGTCACTGGCGTCGCCACTTGCCGCATCGACGACACTCGGTCTCTACGTCAATGGTGCATCAGCGGTGGTGAACGCGGGCACGCTGAGCTTGGGCACAGCAAACTCCAATGCATCGGCTCGTGTGGGCGCCGGAAGCCTGACCGTGACCGGGGCGGTGACGCTGGGGAAATACAGCAGTTCCTCTACTCGCTACAGTGTCTTGCAGGTCGATGGTGGCACATTCTCTGCGGCGGATACGACCAACGGCATTGTCATCGCCCCAAATAACGGCACCAATACCGGTGCCGCTGAAGCCTACTTCTCCGGCGGTACATCCACGGTTGGCAAAATTGCGTTCGGGTCGAGCGCGGACACCAAGACTGGCACTGGCTGGCTCATTCTGGGCGGCGGCACCTTGTATGTGGGCAGTGGCGGTATCGTCAAAGCCTCCACCACCAGCGGCGCGGACGCCTATAGTTATACCATCGGCCTCAACAGCGGCACCCTGGCCGCCGCCGCCAACTGGTCGTCCCCGCTCAACATGACCTTGGGCACGAACCCGACCATCCAAGCGGCGGACAGTTCTGGCACCGCCCGCAACATCACCCTGAGTGGGATCTTGTCTGGAACCGGTTTCACGAAATCCGGCGCGGGCACACTGGAACTCTCGGGTATCAATACCTACACCGGCACGACAACCGTGCGCGCGGGAACCCTAACACTATCTGGTGCCCGTACCGCTAGTTCCGGGGCAATCACGGTGGCGGACACCGCCGGGACCGATGCCACGTTGAATATCCAGAACGGGACGCTCGCCCTGGTGACAAACACTTCATTTATTGTCGGTAATGCCGCGACCACCGCGGCCACGGCTACGGTCAACCAGAGTGGCGGTGCCGTTTCTTTCACCAGCGGAGCTACTAGCAATGGCCTCCTCCTAGCCAATGCCGGGGTTGCAGGCAGCGCCAGCATTTACAATCTCAGCGGCGGCAGCATCACCACTTTTGCCAGCGCCACCCGTGGTATCATCCTTGGCACGAATTCCGACAAAGGCAGTTCCACCTTCAACCTGAGTGGCCCCAGCGTCCTGAACATGACCGCCGCTTCCGGTGGCGGCGGAGATGCCATTCTCCAGATCGGCCGCTCGGATAGCGCCGCAAGCAATACCTCGAACCTGTTCAACCAGACCGGCGGCACTGCGAACGTCGGTATTCTGGCAATGGGCGGTAAGGCCGGCGGCGCCACAGGCGTAATCTCGACCCTCACGCTGACCGGAGGCACGTTCTCCGCCAATCAATTCACGGTCATGGGGGCGGGGAACACCAACGCCATTGCCATCAATATCGGCGGCTCGGCGGATGTGACGCTGCCCGCCTTCCCGACGACTGCGCTTGGTACCAGTTCCACGGCCACCATCAACTTCGACGGCGGCACACTCCGGCCAGGAGTTACCTCGACCAATTACCTCGGAAGCATCAGCAGTGCCTTTATCAAGGCCGGTGGAGCCAATTTCGATGTGGCCTCTGCAAAAGATATCACGATCACTCAAAATCTGTCTACCCATGCTACTTCCACGGGCGGCGGTCTCACCAAATCCGGCGCAGGTGCACTGACGCTCTCTGTCGCGAATACCTACACCGGCGGAACAGCACTCAATGCCGGAACGATTCAAATCGGCCATGCAAATGCTCTCGGCACCACGGGGACGATTTCCTTTGGGGGGGGCACCCTACAATATGGCACCGGGATCACAACAGATCTCTCTTCGCGGTTCAGCACTGCGGCGTCACAAGCCTACAAGATCGACACGAATGGAAACGATGTGACCCTTGCGACTGGACTCACCAGCTCCGGCGGGTCACTCAGCAAATGCGGCACGGCTACCCTGAGCCTGGCTGCGGATAACACGTTCACGGGTGCGACGGATATCACCGGGACCGGCGCTATTGTTGTCAGCGGTTCTGGAAAACTCAGCGGCACATCAGGTATCACAGTCACCGGCGGATCGCTCCTCATCGGCGCCAGCGAGGTAATCAAAAATGAAGCAAATATCAGCTTGGGCGGCACCCTCGGGTTCACAGCCGCTGCGGAAGCTGCGACCGAAACTCTCGGAGCACTGACGCTGACCGCCAATTCGATCCTCGATTTTGGCAATGCCAACGCGCACATCTTTTCGTTCGGAACCGTCAATTTGAACACCTTCACGCTCAGCGTTTATAACTGGAGCGGAACCCCGAGGAGCGCTGGTGGAAACAGCCGGTTTATCCCAACCGGAACTCCTGACAACCTGTCACAAATCAGCTTTTATAGCGGTGTAGGAACTGGCTTGCTCGGCACAGGAATGATGGCCGGCGGTGAAATCGTTCCTGTCCCCGAACCGTCCACGATTCTGGTGGGGGCCCTCCTCCTCGGCGGATTGGCCTTTGCCGAGCGGAAGCGTCTAAAACGAATCTCCTTTCGCCTGCATCGCCGATAATCCGGGTTTCCTGGCAATTTTTCGCTTTGGAATCCGCAGACCGACGGGAAACGCACTTTGCGCCCCAAATTGCCAAGCCGATGGGTTCGCTTCGGGCGATGTGCGGATGCTTTGTTGTTTTGCGAACGGCTGTCGCATGTTTATGCGGCATGACAGAGACGCCGCGTGGTGCCAGATTCCCCTTCTGGCTATGATCAAACGAACCCTTGTCCCCGGACCAGTGATAGCGCCTGCCCGGTCGCTTGTCCGCAGTTCAACTTGCCCGGATCGACAGCAAACCTGCTGGCTATTTTTAAAGACCGTGCTTTCGCTTATGAAATAAGGGTCCCCCTCCCATGAACACCCTCCTCCGATTCCTTGCGCTCGCGCTCATCTTGATGGCACCGCTGGCGCGTGCACAGTTTGCGACTCCGCCGACATGGGAGAGTCTGACGGAAACCGAGCGCACGTTTATCAATCTCACAATCACCTCCGACACCACCGAGTGGACGTATGCGAAGGCGGTCAGCAACGCCGGCTTTGAGCGGGCGGCCCAGTTCGCCTGCGGGATGTTTTTGCGGAACAAGGGCTACGATCGCGCCAATGCGCTTCTCATCCTCCAGGCGAACGACGCGCAGTTTGCCCACGACAAGGCGGACGGGACTAAAGGCATGTCGGAGTTCGGCGGAATCGGATTCGTGGCGGCGAGGGCATTCTTCGGCAACCTTTTCGACGCTGCGACCAATGCGTCTGTGGACCATGCTTTGCAGTATGTGTCGGACTGGGCCTACCGGCCCGGCACTGACAACGGGCGCAACCCGGACTGGCTGAACTTCGCCGCCATGAATGCCGTGGTGCTGGAATACAGCGGCGCGGTTTATGGCAATGCGACCTGGACCAGCGCGGGAACCGCCCGCTGGGACGGCATTTACGCCGCCGTGAAGAGGAACAGTTGCGACCCGGAATACAACAGCTCGACTTACGTGGGGATCGCGCTGAGCGCCCTGGGCATCGCGGCAAAGGCGAGCCAGAGCGCCGATGTTCGTGCCAAGGCTGCAGAGATGACAGACCTCCTCTGGAGCAATGTCGCCAAGCACTACAATGCCTCCATGCGGAACACCTCCGGGCCGTATTACCGCTCGTACGGCGACGGCATGGATCTGATGGGGATAAAAATTGCAACCTACACGCAGGACATTGCTCACGGGCCCGTGACGAAGCCAGTGGGCGGGGGAGGGACGGTCTGCCTGGATGCGGTGTGCGGCCAGACCTCGCCGGGGAACGTGCCCGCCGCCTCGGCGCCCGCGCTCTTCAACTTCCAAGGGAACCGTCGATTCACAGCCACGTTCCAGCATACCAACACCACCTACACCTCCGACGTGGCGATCGAAGAGGACCGCATGGCGGCGGTGATCAACAGCTATACCAACCCATACGCTTATCCCAACATATGGGATCCGTTCGGCTATCCGGCCGACCAGCTCGTCATGACGATGCTGCATTGGAAATCGGGCATCGCCGATGACGACAAGCCGCTCGCCACGTTGAAAATCTACAACTCGTCATTTTACCGGACACGTTTCAATGCCGCTGGCGACATCGAGGTACTTCTGGACAAGGTCGGAGCAGCCTACCCGCTACGATTCAAGGCGATTTCGACCGCCGCCACTCCGGCCGTGGTCAGCGGCACCCGCTGGGATCTGCCGGGGCAAAGCTTTGAAGTCACCACCACGCTGCCGTCGCCGACGGTCACCGTCACGGGAGCTGAAACGACGATCCTTTACGACACGACAGGCGCTGCAACCAACGCGGTCGTCTTCACGCTCAAGTTTGTGAAATCCCCCACGCACAACTGGCTTGGCGGGCAGTTCAAGACCGCGACGCTGCTGGAAGCATCCTCGGCGGGTGCGGCCAACAGCGCGGGCTTGTTCATCACCGGGATGGCTGCGGGCTCGGCGGGTTACACCGCCGGATTGCGCGAAAAGGACATCATCACCGCAGCCAACGGGCAGGCGGTGAAATACCCGGAAGATCTCTTCCGTGCCATCCGCGCCGCCGGCAGCGGGGCGGTGAGCCTCACGGTGCGCCGGAGCGGCGCAAACCAGACGGTCAACCTCGGCAGCGCCGTGCCCCAGGCAACGGCGCTCACTGCGTCGCTGGCCCCCGCCTACACGTGGCGGAATTCCCGCGGAGGCGCGTGGAGCACGGCTGCCAACTGGCGCGGCGGGGCCGTTCCCGTGACGACCGCCAGCGATACCGTGGGCTTCTCCGATGCCGATCTGATCTTTGATGCCACGCTCACGCTGGATGCGACCCCCACGGTGGGCGGCCTGCAGTTTGGCGATGTGCTGCCGACCAACAACTGGCTGGTGAGCGGTTCGGGTGCCTTCGTTCTGGCGTCCGCCGCGGACGTGCCGGTCATCGAGGTGCTCAACCAGACCACGAATCTGGCCGTGCCTCTGCAGGGCGGTCTGGGATTCAAAAAGCAGGGCGCGGGAAGGTTGGTCCTCTCGGCCACCACGAGCACGTATTCCGGGACGACCACCGTGGCGGCCGGCACGCTGCAGTTTGCCTCCCCGGCTGCTTTCTACAACAACACGCCAGCCAGTTGGACCGCCGCAAATCTTGTCGTGGAGAGCGGCGGAACGGCGGCTTTCAACGTGGGTGGGCCGGGCGAATTCACCGCCTCGAACATCGATTTCCTGACGACACTGGGAACAGATACCGGCGGATTCAAGAGCGGCTCGGCCATCGGGCTGGATACCACTAACGATGCCGATGGCACGTTCACCTACAGCTCGCCGATCACCGCACCAAATGGCGGAGCGAACAGCATGGGCTTCGCAAAGCTCGGTGCCGGCACGCTGATCCTCTCCGCCGCCAATTCCTACACCGGCAATACCACGGTCGCCGGTGGCACGCTGGTGGCCGCCACGACGGGCAAATTGGGCTCGGGCAACCTCACGGTCGCCAGCGGGGCGACCTGCGAGCTGCGCAATACCGCTGGGGCACTGGCGGACACCGCCTCCGTGTTCCTTTCCGCCACCGGCAAGTTGAACCTGGCCTCCGGCGTCAGCCAGACGGTGCAGAGCCTTTTCATCGATGGCGTCTGGCAGGCTTCCGGAACCTGGAATGCCAGCCGCGATCCCGCGCATTTCAGCGGCACGGGCAGCCTGACCGTGACATCCGGCCCGATGAACGTGCCGGCCGGTCTGACATTTATTCCGGGCAACGCGCAGGTGAGCCTTTCCTGGACGGCCATTCCCGGCGCGAGCTATACGGTGAAGCGCGCCACGGTTTCCGGCGGACCCTACACCATCCTCGGCACGACGGCTTCCGCATCCTTCACCGACCCTTCGGCGATCAACGGCCAGACCTACTACTACATCGTCACCTCAACCGTGGGCGGCGTCGAAAGCTTTCCCTCCGCCGAAACCAGCGCCACTCCCAGCCCGAATGTCTGGACCGGAACCAGCAGCACGGCATGGGAGACGCCAGGCAATTGGAGCACGGCGCTTCCGGGCAGCAGCGACGTGGCCGTGTTTGCCGGACCGCTGACCGCCAACCAGCCTTCGGTGAGCGGCAACAACAGCGTGGGCGGAATGCTCATCGAGTCTCCGGGCTGGACGATTGGCAGTGCTTCGACGGGCACGTTGACCGTCGGCGCCAACGGGGTGGTGGTGAACGCAAACAGCGGAACGGTCACGCTCAACAAGGCGGTCACCATCCTCAACGGAACAACACGCGTCTGGAAGGGGAAAACCGGTTCATTGCTTGTCATTGCAAGTCTCGCTACCCCGGCTGGCACCACGAGCCTCCAATGGGGCGATGCGAACGATCCGCGCTACCAGGGCACTCTCAAGCTGACCTTCAGCGGGAACGGTCCGAACATCCCGTTTGTCGTCTCCGGCGGCACGTTGCAGGCCAACAAGACCGGGTGGATCAACAGCCGCGATCTGACGGTCAGCGGCGGCACGTTCCTTGTGACGAGCAGCAACGGGGATTTGATCCGCAACGGCGTGACTCTCAACAGCGGTCTGGTCAACTGGGGGGGCTTCAATGAGGTGCTCCCGTCGCTTGCTCTCAACGGTGGCACCTTGCGCGGCAGCAACAGCACCCTCTCCATCGACGATACCAGCCCGGCGAAGATCACGGTGACTGATGACGTCATCCTCGGCGATGCCTCCGACGTCTCCAAACTCAAGCTCGCGCGCTCGGGTGCAACGGGCATTTTGGATCTCAATGGCGGAACACACACCCTCACGGTCGACAGCGCGGTGGAACTCGCCCTGCCTGTCACCAATGGCAACTTTATCAAACAGGGTGCAGGAGCTTTGATTCTGAGCAGCAACGCTACATTGAGCGGGGAGACGGCTGTCAGTGGCGGCACTTTGGAAGTCGACGGCAGGTTGGATTTGAGCGCCACTCTGGAGGCCCAAGGGGCCGTGACCGTCAACAGCGGAGCCGTCCTCTCGGGTAACGGAACGATCAATGGCCCGGTCACCGTGAACGGCATCCTTGCACCAGGCGCGGGCGGCAAGGGCACGCTCCGCATCGCCAACTCGCTGACGTTCGGACCGGGCAGCACGACCACGGTTTCCATCAACCGCACGGCAACCCCGAACTGCACGGGCGTCACCGGCGCAACATCGGTCGTTTACAACGGACAGCTGGTCGTCAACGCCATCGGAACACCTGCGCTGGGCGACCGCTACGTGCTGTTCAGCTCGGTCGCATATTCAGGCGCGTTCGCCTCGCTTAACCTGCCGGCCTTGGCATCGGGCCTGACTTGGGATGTCACCGGACTCGCTGTGGACGGCAGCATTACCGTAAAGGGCAATCTGGTGCTCGATTCCAGCCTCAAGCTGCATTTGGACGCCTCGAATACGGCCTCGCTGATAGTGGATGCAAACAACCGGGTCAGCCGCTGGAACGATGCCGACGGCGGCGCGAACTATGCCGCGCAGGCCTCCGCCGCGCAGCAGCCTGCGTTCGCGGTGGATTCGACCTTCGGGCACAGCGTTGTCGATTTTGGTTCTTTCGTGACTGGAACGACCGGGCGGTGGATGCAGTTCAAGGATGGCACGGGCACCGACCTCAACATCGCGACGATCCGGTCCGTTATTGCCGTCATGAAGGGCGGCAACCACATCCTCGGCGACGACAATGCCTACCATTTCCACCGGGGCGGCGACATCGCGGCTGCCACCAATACGCTTTGGAGCAACAGCTACGCTTCGGCGAGCATCAAGAGCGGCCAGACTTACCTGAATGGTGGCGCAGCACCGATCAATGGCACCACGACGTCGATGCCCGCCGGCTATTGGCTGGCAAGCGTGATAACAACCGGCGCGGTTGAGGCTAGCAGGCTGGCTTGCGACCGGAGCTTGCGGACCGGCGGACAGCAGATCGCCGAGTTGCTCATCTACGACCGGGTTCTGACGGATACCGAGCGCCAGGCCGCCGAGGCTGTCCTGAAGGAAAAGTGGTCCCTCGGTGTCTCGAATCCGTTTGCAAGCTGGATCTATCCCTTTGGCTTCGCGCTGGGGCAGGACACAAAATCCGCAGACCCCGATGGAGACGGCCTCAATAACATCGCCGAGTTCGCACTGGACGGCAATCCCGTCTCAGGAGCGGCAAACAGCAGGGTTGTCAGCAAGATCGCCAACGTCGGCGGGCAGCCGGGCCTGGTGCTGACCTTACCGGTTCGTAACGGAGCCGTATTCACCGTTCCGGGCGCGCCTGCCGATAGCTCCATGGTTTCCAGTTCGGTCGATGGTGTGATCTACAAGATCCAGGGGAGCACCGACCTCGCATCCTGGCCTCTCGCCATCGCAGAAGTCACAGGAGCCGACAAATCCGCCATCGAAAGCGGGCTTCCCGCCACCGATGCCGGCTGGACTTACCGAACCTTCTGCATCTCCGACCCGATCGACGCCGCGACGACACGTCAATTTATCCGCGCCGCGATCGTTTATCAGCCATAAGGATGGGCGGTTGCGGTGTCAAAGTCCTGGAGCCGGGGATCCGCCCCTCGGACAGAGCGTTCGCCCATCATCCGACTGTGCTCAAAATATCCCGCTCATAGGCAGATATCATGGGTCTCCGCTTACGGCTTGAGGTGAATTTTGACCGGGCCATTTCCGTTCCGAGCTGCGGCGTGCGGTTGGATGCCGGCCGGAAAAAACAGTATTTCTGCAGCACAATGGCAATAACTAATACTCAATATTATATAATTAAAAATTGCAGTTACAAGTTGAAGCGCCAAGCGACGAGGTGCAGGATGGTCCTGTAATATCCTTTTGGTTCCCCGCTAAAAGGCGGTTTGAAGGCCCGTCTCATGGGGAGGGGAGCCAAGGCGGATCCGAATGGCGTAAAAACCGGAGGGCATATAAATCCCGATAACTACCAATAATTGTCGGCATTGCCCCTTGCGCTCGCGCTCGATCTTGTGGAAAATAACGCTCCATCCCTTGGATTCATTTGAATATCACCGCGAAATCACACTGTAAAAACTTGGATACCAATTTGTCATTCGACACTAATCCGGCCTAGGCTGAGGCAGTTTTTTTCAAGTTATGAAACCGGCGCATACTGAACTGGAGATCCTCAGCAGGTTGGTATCCGGAACTATCCGGGCAGGATCGGACGCGCGGCATGCGGATTATTGCATCAACTTCGGCGACTGGCAGTGGCACCAGGGTGTTGCCCTCTACGGCCTGATGAAGGCGCATGCCGCTCTCGGCGATGATGACAGCCTGGGCTTCGTCCGGCAATGGGTGAATGCCAAGCTTGCCGCCGGTGAGCGGCCGAAGAGCATTAATACGACCGCTCCGGTGCTGGCGGTGGCCGAACTCCATGATTTGGCACCCCAGGCCACCTACCGCGATGTCTGCGACGAATACGCCGAATGGTGCTTGGGGCAGGCTCCCCGGCTGCCGGATGGAACTTTCGAGCATTCCTGCACCGAGAACAGCTATCCATTGCAGGTCTGGGCGGACACGCTTTTTATGGGCTGCATCTTCCTGGCGAAGTGGGGGGTGAAATCGGGCGTGAGACGCTATGTCGATGAGGCCCAGATGCAATTTGCCAGCCACTATCGTTACCTTTGTGATTCTGCCAGCGGCCTGATTTTTCATGGCTATGACGGAGCTTCCCAAACCCGAAAGGGCGTGCTGTGGGGCCGTGGAAACGGATGGTTCACCGTGGCCTCGATTCAGATGCTCGAGTTGCTTTCCGCCGGATCGCCGGAGCATGCACTGCTGCTGGCAAATTTCCGCCGTCACCTTGATGGCGTGCTCGGGACACAAAACCACGGCGGTGCCTGGCACACCGTGATGAACGACCCGTCCACTTATCTCGAAATGTCCGCCACGGCCGCGTTTGCCGCCGGGCTGCGCTGGGCTGGCAACCAGGCTTGGGGAGAAGCCTGCCATCGCGAAGCCGCCGATCTGGCGTATGCCGCGCTTACGGAGAAGATTTCCGGGGAGGGCAAGCTGCTGGGGGCTTCCGGCGGCACGCCGGTCAAGCCCACCGCTGCGGATTACAATGCCATCCCCTTCGCTGTCACCGGCTTTTCGCAGGGGCTGGCAATGATTGCTTGCAGCCTCCCGCGTCGAAAGGACGCTCATCATGAAACGACCAATCTCCAGACACATCCTGGCCATCACCGCAACGCTGATCTCGCTGGCGGCGTCCTCACAGGCGAGTGAGCCCGCTCTATTGGGGGAGGTTCGGCTGCGGTTTTATCCAAACAGTGCCGGCATCTCGATCTCCCGGCAAAGGCTGGTGGCCTCAATTGGCGCGAACTGCATCCCCAACGACCGGCGGAACGATGGCATTCACCAAGCCGACCCCGTCATGCAATTTCTTGAGGTCTGTGACATCGCCTTGCGGCCGAGCCTGCTTACGAACGATGGCCAGGAGGAGATTCAGAAGCAGATGCGCCGGGCCTGCCTCCTGCTCAAAGGATTTCCGTCCGATAATTTGTTCTCGCAGGGGCAGCTGCTCTGTGCTGAACGCTCCGCACCTCCGCAGATTCATAAGACATGAAAGCAATCCCCCTCATTCTGACAGTCTTTAGCGCCACAGCATGGCTCCCCGGCTCACTCGCTGCGGAGACCGGAGGAAAATCGCCAGCAGCACCGGCGGCGGCGGTTTCGGCGCAGACGCCCGCCGCGAAGCCGCAGGTGCCAGCCACGTTTGCCGATGTGGCCTACGGGCCGCTGACCGGACAGAACCTCGACTTCTGGCAGGCCAAGAGCGGGAAGCCGGCCCCGCTCATCATGAACATCCACGGCGGCGGTTGGAGGCACGGGCCGAAAGAGCCGCTGGGACGCGATCAACGCTATCTTGACCAGGGAATCTCCATCGCGCACATCACCTACCGGTTTACTCCGGCCAACCCGCTGCCCGCGCCCGTTATGGACGCCGCCCGCGCCCTGCAATTCCTGCGCAGCAAAGCGGCGGAATGGAATATCGATCCGGATCGCATCATTGTCACCGGCTTTTCGGCCGGGGGCTGTTCCGCGCTGTGGCTGGCCACCCATGACGATCTGGCCAATCCGAAATCGGCAGATCCGGTGGAAAGGCAGTCCACCCGAGTGAGCGGTGCCATGGTCGTGGCCGCCCAAACCACCATCGAGCCGGACAATGTCCGGAGCTGGGTGGGTGAGAAGGCGTTCGACCATCCGATGATCTGCAATGCGGGCGGCTTCAGAAGCAACGAGGAGTTGCTCAAGGTCATTGCCGATCCAGCCATCGCCAAGCTCTATCAGGAGTTCTCCCCGATCCATCACCTCAGCCCAGACGATCCTCCGATGCTACTCGAATACGGCCAACTGGCCCCCGACGGGCAGGGCGACATCCACGGGGCCGCGTTCGGTGTGGAGTTCAAAAAGAAAGCAGATGCCTTGGGGGGCAAAAGCTGCTTTCTTCGCGTGGACAAGGACGAAAAACTCGCCGGCTTCCCCGGCGGATCGAAGAAGTTTGTCGAAACGATTTTCAAACTCCCCGGTGCCGCCCACTAGAACTACCTCCTTCTATTGGGAAAGGAATTTCTGCACTCCATGATAAAGCCAATCTCCATCATCATCGGAGCGGCCCGCTGCCACCCGCTTCGCCTGGCTTCCCTGGCATCCATGGCATCCATGGCATATGCCTCTTGTACCGATGAGTTTCAATGAAATGCCAATCAATCCCATCCTGAAGGGATTTTACCCTGACCCCAGCATCTGCCGGGTCGGGGATGACTACTATCTGGTCACCAGTTCGTTCGAATACTTTCCGGGCATCCCCGTTTTCCGCAGCCGTGATCTGGTGAACTGGCGGCAGATCGGGCACGCTCTGACCCGCCCCGGCCAGCTCCCGCTGCAGGGGGCGAAGAACTCCCACGGGATCTGGGCGCCGACGCTGAGGTTCCATGACGGAAGATTCTATCTCGTGTCCACCAACACGACACTCGGCGGAAACTTCCTGGTCACGGCGACCGATCCCGCCGGGCCATGGTCGGATCCGGTTATGCTCGATCAGGACGGGATCGATCCTTCGCTGTTGTTCGATGGAGGGAGGGTCTATCTCACCACTTCGGAAAACCGGCAGTCCGAGATCGACCCCGTCACGGGGCGGCGTCTTTCCGATGTGAGGGTGATCTGGCCGGGAACGGGCGGCGGCTACATGGAGGCGCCGCATCTCTACAGGATCGGGGGCTGGTATTACTTGATCGTGGCGGAGGGCGGCACCGGACGTGGACACATGGTCTCCATCGCCCGGTCCCGCGATCCGTGGGGGCCATTCACCGCCTGCCCGCGCAACCCGATTTTGAGCAACCGCGGGTTTGCCGGCCAGCCGCTCCAATGTGCCGGCCATGGCGATCTCGTTGAGGCGCACGACGGCACTTGGTGGATGGTGTTTTTGGGCATCCGCGAGGTGCCCGGACTCTTTCCTCGCGTGCATACTCTGGGCCGCGAAACCTTTATCGCTCCGGTGACGTGGGACGCGGATGGTTGGCCGGTGGTCAATCAAACCGGGCAGGCCTCCCTGAAGATGCCGGGGCCGCTGCTGCCGCGCCATCCATGGCCTCCGGCCCCGCTTCGAGAAAATTTCGATACTGCGGAGCTCGGATGCGACTGGGTGCACCTGCGCAACCCCGCCACCGAACGCTACTCCCTGGCTGCGCGCAAGGGATGGTTGCGCTTGAGCGGTTCCTCGGAGAATCTTTCGGATTTGGCGTCGCCGACATGTCTTCTGCGGCGCCAAACGGCTTACCACTGCGCCGCGGCCACCCTCCTGGATTTCAGCCCCGTTGCGGAAAGCGACGAGGCCGGGCTCACGGTCTTCATGAATAACGAGCACCACTACGATGCCTGTCTCGTGAGTCGGTCCGGACGGCGTTGTGTGGAGTTGCGGCGCCGGGTGGGCGACCTGTTGGTCGTCGCGGAACAAAGAGAAATTGCCCCCGGCCCCGTCGAACTCGGGTTCACGGCCGACGAGGAATGCTATCATTTCCATTACACCGAGGCCAGCGGTCGGCGCACTGCTCTCGGTGATGCCCGCATCCGATATCTTAGCACCGAGGTTGCCGGCGGATTCACCGGCGTGATGATCGGCCTCTACGCGACCGGGAACGGACACGTTGCCCAAAGCCCGGCCGATTTTGCATGGTTCAGTTACCGGACAGGCTGGCACGGGACCGGCGCAAAGCCACCCCTCCCAAGCGCGACGACAAACCGTTCCCGCCGGCCGGATATCCTGCCCGAGGAAGTGCCGGTCGATATGACCCGCCCTACGGCCAAGGCAAGCGGGGTGGCCGCGGAGGCGGCCGACCCCATTTCCGATGCCACTCCAGTTCGTTGACTTGTCCGGAAAATTAATTGATTCCCTTGAAAACCCACCACAAACAAAAACTCATTCTGATCGCCGTGCTCGTTGCTCTGGCGCTAGGCACCGGGGGCATCGCCCGAGCGGCGCTTTACCAATGGTCCATCCTCAATGGCGAAGACGATCGCCGCGTTTACATGTGGATCCCGGAGGACTGCAAGCGGATCCGCGGTCTGGTCATCGTGATGCGAAACCTGACCGAAACAGGCATCATCGGCAACCCGGCGTTCCGCGAGGCCTGCAAGCAGGAGAAGGTCGGGATCGTCTATGTCGGCGGGTGGTCGCGCTCCCCGCTCAATAGCGACTGGGGGTCGGCCAGCGGTCTGAGCAAGGAGGACGAAAAGGAGTATGGGCGGCTGCAGCAGCTCATCAAGACCGCCGGGACGCCTCCCGAACAGGTCCAGGGGGCGAAGGATAAGGTCAAGGCGTGGGACAAAGAGCTGGCCGCCAAGGCCGGACCGGTTTTGGATGACATCCTCAAACGCCTCGCCGAAGAATCTGGCTACGAGGAGGTCGCGCGCGCGCCGCTTCTCATCCTTAGCCATTCGATGGGTGGCCTGCTCTGCTGGCACATGCCCTACTGGATTCCGGAACGGATGTGGGGTTCCATCCCGATCAAGACAGGCGTGCGCACCCAGCCTGCATTGAAGCCGGATTCCAACATGCATGGCGTTCCTGTCCTCTACATGAACTGGGCGGATCCGCTGGGCCCGGCAGGTCCCGTCAAACCGAACAAATGGCCGCTGGAAGCCCGCAGGGATACGAACAATCTTGTCGGGCAGGTTTTTGATTGGGGCGGCACGCATTTCGACATGACCGACGACATGGCCAAGCTGGCCGCGATGTTCATCAAGAAGGCATCAAAGTACCGGTTGTCGGATGCGATTCCAGCCTCAGGCTATCCGAAGCTCAAGGATCTCAAGCCTGAGCAAGGCTGGTTGGCCACCTCGCCTGTGGAACCCGAGCAATTCCCCATGGCCCCGGAAGCCCGATACACCGGGCCGAAGGACAAAGCCTTATGGTATTTCGATCAGGAGATGGCCAAGGCGGCGATCGGGCACCACCTCTCCGAGTCTCGAAAAAAGCCGCAATACGTGACTGTTGTCTCGAACGGACAAACCCTCAAGCCGTTCACTTTTGCTTTCGACGCCATCCTCATTCCGCAGGACACGGCTGTGGACGATGGCTTGACGTTCAAACTGACGGGGGCGTTTTTGAATTCAGTGCCCTCCAAGGATCCGGCGAATGCCGCTCCTGCGGGCCATGCTTCCACCGCGAAACCGGTCGTGAAGCTCACCGGCGGCGACTGCCTCGTCCAGCTCGACGAAACCACGTTTCGCTACCGCAAATTCAATGATGCCCGGCATGAGTGGCTGGTCGTCTCCGCTCCGGGCGATGCGGAGTACGCGCGCACCAACTATCAGGCATCCATTTGGGGCCCCGACAACAGAAAGGGAATGCCGCAGACCATCACCTTCCCCGAGATCGCGGACGTCCCGGCTGGAACCAAGGAGATCGAACTGAAGGCCACCTCGGATGTGCCCGGACAGGTCGTGGAATACTACGTCGTCTCCGGCCCGGCGGTGCTGGTTTCCAAAAACCCTAAATACACCGGCAGCACCCTGCGGTTCACGCCGGTTCCCCCGGGTGCCAAGTATCCGGTGAAGGTGATCGTCGCCGCCTATCAGCCGGGCCGCAGCCGGGAACCGCTGGTGAAAACGGCACCTGAGGTCGTGCGGGAATTTCATATTCTGAAGCCTTGAATCGAGCACCACTCATTCTTCTTGCGGCCGCATGCGGCCTGCTTCCCGTTTCGGCACTCCGCCCTGCGGAAACCACGCCCACCCCCGCGGCCCTGGGCCAACAACCCGCAGCACAACCTCCGGAAACAACCTTTGAGGATCGCTGTGCCGGGGTGGCAGATAAGCTGCGCCAAACTCCGATCAGCAGATCCTGGTTGAACATGTCCACAGGCGCAGACGCCTGCGCGCTTTTGAAATGGGATATCGATCCGGTCGGCGTCCGCCTGAGCCTGCCGCCGGGGCAGAGGGATGAGGCCGTGCGGCTTTACATGAAGATGCTCCGGTTGTGCGATAACTCGAAATACGCGCCTTGGAGCACCTCGCGCTCGCTTGCCACCACATTGATGCACCGGGAGACGCTTCCGCCGGAGGCCATGGAGGCGCAGAAGAAGCTGCTTGAGAACTGGAACTACAACTGTTCGGCCGGCACCATCAACATGCGGCTCTATCTCCTCACCGCCGGCTACCTGGCGGCCGAGCAGTGGCCGGATTTCAAGGACTCCGCAGTCCGGGTTCAAACCAGCGATGCCATCGATTTCCGGGGCAAGGAGGTCCGGTCGCACAACGCGGAGGAAATCCAGGAATTCTGCCGTTCCCGCATCTACGAGATCTTCCGCCAGTTCACGGTTCAAAATCTCGTGGAACATGACGTTTCGTATTTCCAATGCGATCTGGAGGCGGTCAAAATGCTGGCGGATTTCGCCAAGGACCCGGAGATGAGAAAGCGGGCGGCGATGGTCATGGATTATTTCATGCTCCAGTTGGCCGCCGCTTGGAATCAGGGCTACGACGCGGAGCCATGGTTCCGCATCAAAAGCCTCCCGATGCAGGATGCCGCCAGCGTCACTGAGAAGTTCGGCTGGCTCTACTTCGGCACGCCTCTGCCGGGCACGCTCACCCCGCCCTATCCACTGGTTTTGTTCGGTAATCCGGGATACCGGATGCCGGGCATTTTTGAGTCCATCGCACGCGACCGTGGGGGAGTCCGCGAGGTCAGATCATCGCAGTTCGATCCGGAGAAAAAAGATCCCGAAGCTACGATCTGGAAAACGTTTTTTCACACGCCCGCCTATTCGCTCAGTTCGGCGGTCAACGAATATGATGGAAAGAACGGCATCAAGACCGGGCTGTTCAAGGAGGAGCGGATGCTGAACCTCACTTGGATCTCCGGCCGTCCCGGCAGCAACTTTTTCGTTTTCCAGGAAAACATCCGCCAGCCGTATTTCGGCAAGACGGAGAACAATGACCTCGGTGCAGGGGAGAACCCCTACAGCCAACGGATGCAGGACAAGCGGACGGCGCTCGGGGTTTACGATGTGCCGGAATCCTATCCCTTCTACCGGCAATATACGATCTACCGCAAAAGCGACGTCACGCTCGGCCAGATCGAGAAGGACGGCTGGGTGTTCACCCACACGGGAAAGATGCTCTTCGGCTTTTATTCGATGATGCCGACCACCTGGGAACGGAACCGGCAGGAGAAGGGAATCGCCGGAGGGATAGACATCCGCTGGTGCGATAGCCGCCGCAACGCATGGATTGTGGAGACAGCGGATGCGGACAGCTACCCCGGTGATCCGGCGGCACAACTCGCGGCCTTTGCCGAAGATGTTCTCAGAAAGGGCCTGGTGGACACCTCAAAGATGCAGGGGTCTGTGCCCGAGCTTTCCTACAAGAGCATCCATGGCGACACCATCAGGCTCGTTTACTCAAAATTGGGAGAATCCGTGCTCGGCAAACACTTTGTCAACGGGACCCCGCTCGATTACCGCGCCTGGAAAACGCATGATTCGCCATGGGCGACCCAAGACTTCAATAGCCCGATCGTCACCGTAAATTATGCCGGAACGAAACGGATTTATAATTTTGAAAAATGGATCGTTGAAGAAGCCCAACCGTAAAGTGCCATTTCCCTTATTCCATCCAGTGAAGAACGCACCTATTGCATGAAATATCTGACTATTTTCCTTATCACCGTCCTGGTTCAGCCGCTGGCGGGAATGGCACAAACTCGGGCACCGCAGGCATTCGATAACATAGCCCTCAAGCCCGTCACGCAGCGTCCGTGCCTGCTGATGGACGCGACGGACATTCCTGAAGTGAAGCGCCGGTTCGAAGCGATGCAGGATCACCCTCAGGCAGATCCCAAGAAAATGGACTCCGCGCTGTATGCCCTCCTCTACGGTGGCGAGGATGCCAAAAAAAAGGCGACGGCCCAGTTCATGGCCGATGTGCGCACGCATCTCTCGGGAGATGCCTCTGTGCAATTCGGCGCCAATAATCCATATTCCGCATTACGGAGATGCAGACGCTTCAACGAGCTTCTCTACAAATACGACATCGTCGCCTCCTTCGGCTACCTGAGCAAGGAAGAGCAGCAGGAATTCGAAGACGACGCGGTTCGCGCTGCGAAGTTCCTCGTCGGGAACGATCCCGCCAAGTTCCCCTCTCCCCAGACCCCCAGCACCAACGGCCTGGAGTTTCCCCAGGGATTTTCAACCTGCAACCGCTGGCCGGATCAGTATTTGGGAGCGGCGCTGGTGGGATTGAATTTTCCCCACCAACCCCTCGCCAAGGCGTGGGTGAAGTATGCCATTCAGCAAACCCAGTTTGCGCTTGATCACGGCAACTGGGACGGGGCTTGGAATGAGGTGCCGCGCTATCACGACTGGACAGTGCTGATTTTCGGCCCCTTTTTCCAAGCAACGAAGCGGCGCGCCGGCATCAATTTTTACCAGGACCCCAACACCAAGGCCCTGCTCGACTGGTATGTCCGCTACTCGTCGCCGCTTGTCCGGTTTCCCGAAACCATGAAGCACAATCCCAAGGGCGAGCCGACCCTGCCGGTCTGGGGCGACAGCAACTATGGCAGCGGCTTTTTTAGCACCATTGCGATGTATGCTCCCCAATACGCAACCACCGATCCGGCCCTCTCCAAGCGCTTGATGTGGATGTGGAGGCGCGCGGGGGCTTCCTGCCATAATGGCCAATATCAACTGGTATTCCCGATCCTTGCCGATCCCGGCTTGCCGGACGCTCCGCAGAAGCTCGGCAGCGATTTCTGCAAAAAGTTCGGCTACGTGCTCATGCGCTCGGGCTTCGACACGCCGGACGAGACGGTCCTTTACATGAGGGGTGGGCAGCGTGGAGTCCTGCATCCGAGGTCCGACCTCGGCTCGATCGATCTCTTCAGCCAGGGGATCCCCTTGGCGCTGGGCTCGCAATCCGGACCCTACGGGGAAGGCATCGAGTGGAACCGCTCACAGCAGTCGAACAACGTGGTCGTCTTCGGCGGAAAGTCGAGGGACCGCCGCGAGGGCAGCGGAAAGATCGACGCCTGGTTCACCAGCCCGCAGGTAGACTACGCGGTGGCCGATTGCTCGCGTCCGGAAAGCAAATTCGTCAAGAAGGAAGATTCGTTCCTCTGGCGGCGGCACATCCTCCTCGTGAAGAACCCCGACTACCTGGTGGTCTGGGATGAGATTTCCTCGCCGATGGCTTCTGAATTCTTTCTCCATACCACGGCGGAAAAGTTGGTCTGGGGAAAAAACCTGATCACCTCGCACACCGCTTACAACGCCGACCTCGATATCCACGTGCTGTCGCCCTTCGGTCCGCTCGTGCCGAATGAAATGGAGGGCCGCTTCGGCTCGGCGATGGAAGATCCCAAGCAGCCAGGAATCTACAAAGGCAAAAGCGATCCCTACCCCTTCAACAAGCTGAAATACTTCAGTCTTCCCGCAAAATCCGGAGAGCATTTCATCACGGTCCTGCACCCCCGGAAGCCGGACGGAGCACCGCTCAAAGCCACCCTGGTCTCAGGCGGTAGGGAGAAAATCACCCTGAGCGTCGCGCTGAATGGCAACAAAGACACGGTGATGCTTTCTCAATCAGGCGCATCCTATCAGCGCGGGGCTTCTCCAGCGCTGACGATCCCGATGAAATGATCGGCTCCATCCCGCCACCATGATCCACAACCCCATCATCAAGGGCTTCAATCCGGACCCGTCTATTCTCCGGGTGGATGCGGACTTCTATCTGGCGACTAGCACATTCCAGTGGTTTTCCGGAGTTCAGATTTTCCATTCCCGGGATCTGGCGAACTGGCGGCTCATCGATCATGGGCTCAAGGATGTCCGGCGTCTCAACCTGATAGGCGTGCCTGATTCCGGCGGTGTCTGGGCGCCATCGCTCAGCTGGCATGACGGGCAGTTCCATCTCGTTTTTACCATCGTCCGCACGGCCGCTCCGGGCAGGGCCTTCAAGGATACGCATAACTATCTCATCACAGCGGAGTCCATTCACGGGCCGTGGTCCGAGCCCGTGTTTCTGAATTCGAGCGGCTTCGATCCTTCGCTCTTTCACGATGACGATGGCAGGAAATGGGTGCTCAACATGCTTTGGGATCATCGCCGCAAGGGGCTTGACCGCTTCCAGGGAATCCTCCTCCTGGAATACGATGCCGCAGCGCGCAGGCTTTGCGGCCCGATCACCAACATCCTCCGCAAGCCGATCCTGATCGAAGGACCCAATCTCTACAAACGGGACGGATGGTATTACCTGATGCTGGCCGAGGGCGGCACCGGCTTCGAACATTCCGTCACCATGGCGCGCTCGCGTTCCATCACCGGTCCGTATGAGCTCGATCCGCAGCCGCAGGTGCTGACCGCGAAGGAGGATCAGTCGCTCCTGCTCCAGAAGGCGGGCCACGGCGAACTGGTGGAAACCGCGGATGGGGATTGGTATCTCGCCCATCTCGCAAGCCGCCCGCTCGGCAGGGACCGGCGTTGCATCCTCGGCCGTGAAACCTGCATCCAGAAAGTCGCTTGGAATGAAGAGGGATGGCTGCGGCTCGCGGATGGCGGCGTCCATCCCCGCGGACTGAAACTCATCACTCCGCCAGCGGAGGAACCAAACCCGTCAAGGCTCCGTAACCACACCTGTCACATCTTTCCAACATCATATCGATCATGAACCGCTTCGACCCCATCACCAAAATTCTATCACTTCGCTTACCCCTGGCTCTCCTGTTGTTTTCAGCGGGTGCCATAGCAAGCACCCCGGCCCCGATTCCAGCGGCCGGAGAATTGGGAAGTAACTTTGCGCGGCCACCGGCCTCGGCCCGGCCTTGGGTGTATTGGTTCTGGCTCAACTCGAACGTCACGCCGGAGGGCATCACCGCCGATCTGGAAGCGATGCAGCGCGTCGGCATCGGCGGCGTGTTGCTCATGGATGTGGATCAGGGCGTGCTGGCGGGCCCCGTCAAATTCATGGATGACGCGTGGCGGGAGTTGTTCGCCCACGCCGTTAGGGAAGCCAAGCGGCTCGGCATGGAAATCAACGCCAATAACGGCCCCGGCTACTTCGGCAGTGGCGGCGCATGGATGTCGCCGGAGATGGGCATGCAGACTGTGCTGACCAGCGAGACGCGCGTGCAGGGTGGCCGTCCGTGGACCGGCGTTCTCCCGCCGCCGAAAGGCAAGGTGGACCAAAAACAACTCGCCTACCGCGACATCGCCGTGATCGCCGTGGCCGAGCCGGACCCGGGGACCGCCAAGCGCTTTGAGATCCCCGAGTTCCGTTCCAAGGCACTGACGTGGACGGGTTGGGTCGGCTATCGCGGAGGCCAGAGCGCACCGCTGGCCGCGGCCGCGCCCGAGGGTGTTGCGATTCCGCAGGACAAGGTCGTGGACCTGACCGGTCGCATGAAGTCCGACGGCAGCCTGACCTGGGATGCTCCCCCGGGGGATTGGACGATCCTGCGCATCGGCCATGGCTGGACGGGCTCGATGCCCGGACCGACAGTGAAAGGCCAGTCCGGACCGGAGATCGATTATCTTAACAAGGAGGCCGTGCGGTTCCACTTCGACGCCATGGTCAAGCCCCTCAATAAAGCCGCCGGCGGCGCAGGTCCCGGCACGCTGGTCGCCACCCACATCGACAGTTGGGAAGGCGGCGGACAAAACTGGACGGCGAAGATGCCCGCCGAGTTCAAGAAGCGGCGGGGCTACGACATCACGCCCTGGCTGCCGGTTCTGACGGGGCGGGTGCTCGGCGACCTCCAGCTCACCGAGCGGTTCCTGTGGGATCTTCGGCAGACGGTTTCGGAATTGATGGTGGAGAACTATGTCGCCGAGTTCCAACGCCTGGCCCACGAAAACGGGCTCCGCCTCACCTTCGAATGTTACACGACCACCGGCAACGACCTGGATGCCGCCAATTTCGTGGATGAACCGATGGCGGAGTTCTGGTCTCCGAGCTATGGGTTTGGACCAAGCGTCAAGGCGATGGCTTCGGCCGCGCAGATCAACGGCCGCGCGATCGTCGGGGCGGAAGCGTTCACGGCCGACGCCGGTGAGCGGTGGCTCGTGCATCCCGCTAACTTGAAGGCCCTGGCGGACACCGCCTTCACGCAGGGGGTCAACCGGCTCGTCGTCCACCGCTACGCCGCCCAGCGCTTCCTCCACGCCGCGCCGGGCTTGCAGATGGGCCCGTGGGGTCAGCATTACGAGCGCACCAACACTTGGTGGGAATGGACGCTGCCCTGGCACACCTATCTGAACCGATGCCAATACATGCTGCGCCAGGGAAAACCTGTGGCGGATGTGCTCGACCTACAAGCCGAGGAACCGCTACGCCGCTTCAAAAACCGCACGATTCCCGGCTATGATTACATCGCGTGCGGGCCCGACATGTTCGGCAAGACGACGGTGCGCGATGGCCAATGGGTCGTGCCTTCCGGCCTCGGATTTCGCCTGCTGGTTTTGCCTGAGTCCGAAACCATGACCGTTCCACGGCTGAAGCAGCTCCTCGATGGCGTCCGCGCTGGAGGGGCCATACTCGGGCAGCCGCCCAAGGCCACGCCCGGACTGACTGGCTACCCGCAGGCCGACGCCGAACTCCGGCGCCTCGTCGATGAACTCTGGGGTCCGGGGCAGCCGGTGCCCGAACGCCGGGTGGGCAAGGGCGTCGTTTTCTCCTCGCAGACTCCCGAGCAAGCGCTGGCGCGCCTCGGCGTGGCTCCCGACTTTTCCTCCAACCACCCGCTCGCGTGGAACCACCGCAAAGTGGACGGGGCGGACGTCTATTTCATCGCCAACAGCTCGCCGTCGGTCACGCAGGCCAGGGTCACCTTCCGCATCGCCGGCAAACAGCCGGAACTGTGGAACCCGGAAACCGGCGGAATCGAATTGCCGGAAACCATTCAGGAAAATAACGGAGCCATCACGGTCCCGCTACGGCTGGAGCCGTGCGGTTCGGTGTTTGTCGTCTTCCGCAAACCGCTGGTCGGCGCGACCACCAAGGACGCGGCTCCGTCCCCCGGCCCGGCGAAGATCACCGTTCTGGCGGCGCGTTACGGTTTGCTCGACGATCCGCAGAAGACGCTCAACGTGACGGCGGAGGTTCAGGCGCTCGTGGATGCCGGCAACCCGGTCATCCAGGTGTCGGACATGGCCAAAAGGAAGGACCCCGCTTTCGGCAGCGTCAAGACCTTGGAGGTGACGTATTCCATCGGCGGGAAGTCCACCACCGTGAGCGGGCAGGATACCGGATCCCTGACCCTCGAAGCCGTGCAACCGGAGGGCACCGTGATGGATGGACCTTGGGAGGTCGCATTCGATCCCAAGTGGGGCGGGCCGGCCAAGGTGGTTTTCGAGAAGCTGGAGGATTGGAGCAAACGTCCGGAAGAGGGCATCCGATACTACTCGGGCAACGCGACCTACCGGAAAACATTCCGCTTTGAGCCATCGCCCTCGAAACCCACCGTGAAGCTCGATCTCGGCAAGGTGGCCGTCATGGCCCGTGTGAAACTCAATGGCCGCGATCTCGGCATCCTTTGGAAACCGCCCTACCGCGTCGATATCACTTCGGCTCTCAAGGCCGGCGTCAATGATCTCGAAATCCAGGTCGTCAACCTCTGGCCCAACCGCCTGATCGGCGATGAGCAGTTGCCCGAGGACAGCGAGAGAAAAATCAGCGGCAAGCCCCCCACGCCCTCGACACTGAAAAGTTGGCCGCAGTGGCTCCTGGACGGTCAGCCAAGTCCGACCGGCCGGCTGACCTTCAGCAGCTGGCGGCTTTGGAAAAAGGACGACACGCTCCAACCGTCCGGTCTCCTCGGTCCGGTGACCCTCCTGAATTCCAAAGGCGGCCAGTAAACTCGGCCTGATTCTCATGCGCCACTCCGACAACCAGAACGGCACGTTCACCAACCCAGTGATCTTTGCGGATTACCCGGATCCCGACATCATCCGGGTCGGCGCGGATTTTTACACGGTGAGTTCTTCGTTTCATCACGCGCCAGGCATCCCGGTCTGCCATTCCCGCGACCTGGTCAACTGGCGGGTGATCGGGCATGCCTATGAGCGCTTGCCGGGTTCCAACCCCGCCTATTCCTTACAGGCTGGGAAAGCGGCCTACAGGGGAGGCTCCTCGCTCGACCACTTCCCGGACCCGAAGAATCCAGGCGCATTTAAGAGCGCCTACAAATTCAGAATCCTCGGTAACAGGAAGTTCGGTTCCTGAGATAAAGCCAGTGAGTATTTGACAGAAAAAATCGCACGCGATGACCTTTCTGGATACCTCCAGAATTCAAATGCATGACATTGACCCCGCGCAACCGGAATGAGGGGAGGGGCAGTGTCCGGGCTGGCGCGCGCTACACCTGGGTGGTGACGTATCGGGCGATCTTTGCCTCCATCTCGTCCAACTTGTAGGGCTTGGAGAGAAAGTCATCCATGCCCGCTGCGAGACCGCGTTCGCAGTCGCCAGGCATCACGTTGGCGGTCACGGCGATGATCGGCACACGCCTGCCTGTGGCTGCCTCCAGCGCACGGATTTGTCTTGTTGCCTCGATGCCATCCATGACTTGCTTCATTCCTCGCTGCTCCTTCCTGTCAGAAGTGGCAGGAGGTGCCACAAGAAATACGCGAGGCTTGTGATGAAGGCGGCCACATAGGTCAGAGCCGCCGCATTGAGAACCTTGTCCACACCACTCGATTCGGTCGCGGTCGATACGACTCCGCTGTTCCGAAGGGCCGCCTTCGCACGGTTCGACGCGTCGAACTCGACGGGCAACGTCACGAGGTTGAAGAGCATGATGATGCCCCAGCCAGCCGCCATGAGAATCATCGCGGTGCTGCCGGTCACGAACCCGGTGAAGAGTCCGAGGAGCGGAAGCCACATCACGACCTGACTGGCGATGGTGGTGGCCCCGACGGCCGCCATGCGCAGGTGGAGCGGGGCATAGGCGCGGGCGTGCTGGATGGCATGCCCCGCCTCATGGGCGGACACCGCCAGTGCCGAGATCGAGCTGCCGTGATAGTTTTCCTCGCTCAAGACGAGCCGCCGATGTGCCGGGTCGTAGTGGTCGGTAAGCTCGCCGGGCTGCGAGACGACCTCCACGCCGGTCACCCCCTCTTCGTCCATGATCCTCCGTGCTGCCTCGGCACCGGTCATCCCGGAAATCGATGGCTCGCCCGCATACCGGCGGAAGACGCGCTTGACCCGAAACGATGCCCAGAGCGAGAGGGCCATCGTACCTACAAATAGTATGATTGCTGTTGTCATGAGAAAGAGTATCGCACCTGTTTCGTTGTTTGATAATAACGAAGATAATAACATAATGTTCGTATAAAACGAACGGTAGCACATCTCATCGTCGGGCTCTCCGCTATTTCCCTGCGCATGATGTCCGGGCTGGCGGTCGCGATGCTGGTGGCGGCATTGTTGGCCGCGATACTCGTATCGGTTTCCGAGACGGCCGCTTCGGGGCCTCGTTTCACAATCGCAGTCCTGCCCGATACCCAGGCGATGTCTGTGAGGCCCTGGTGGTCGGTGAGAAAGCAGGTCAAAGCTCCACAAATGTGATCCCGGGATGGTCAGAGTCGGTCCGCTCGGAGGTTTTGATCTCCGGGAGCCGGCGCATCAGATTGCGGACGGCAAGGGACGCGGGCAAATAGTCCCCGCCGCGGATCACGGATTTCACCCGCCGGGTGCCAGGCTTCTGGTGGTGAGACCTGCGGCAGGTTTCAAAGATCTTTCCGCCACGGCCGGACGATCCGTAGCCGAGGATGAGCCATTCGAGCGGTTCATCAAATCAAGAGGATCCACGTGACTTTTCGAAACGACGGTGTCCGCATGGGTTTCGTGCATCCATCCAAAATGAAGAATTCAAAATTGCAGCTCCCGGAGGATGGCATTTGACGGAGAGAGTTCTGACGATGGGGTGGAAATGCCAGGGTGCTAGCAGCCGTCGGCCTCGCCGCTGAGTTCCCGCTTGGCCTGGTTCCAATCGTTGGAGGAAAGATCGATTGCCAATCGACCATCCAGTGTGGCGAGTTCGATCGCCCGCTCCATGATCAGTCGTCCTGCGATCGGGTCGGTGTCGATGGAATCCCGGGAAAGCAGGTGCTGATTGAGAAGTGAGGTTTTCATGAATGTATGCCATACTCCACGAATCCGGCATGCCATATGGGGCGTTCACCCCAGTTGGGCATCTTTGGGGACGGTTGGTTCCTTGCCAGCTCTAGTTCGCGCGGGCGGTCGCGGGGGTCACGGCGTAGGATTGTCCGGGCACGGTTTGAAATTCCAGGATGGTGCCGTCATTTTTCTCCGCGGTGGGCGTGGGTTTGCCGCCGGGGCCGGTGATCCGCCATTTGGAGGCGGCGGTCTTCCGGATCCGGCAGACGGTGCCCCCCTCCGAGCGGATGTCGGCGCGCGTGAGGGTGCGGTCCTTCCATGCGGCGGAAACGCTGAACAAGCCGCGAGCGCGGATGCCCGAGAACGAGCCGGTCGCCCAGGCGTCGGGCAATGCGGGGAGGAGTTCGATGAAGCCCCCGTGGCTCTGGAGCAACATTTCCGCGATGCCGGAGGTGCCGCCGAAATTTCCGTCGATCTGGAAGGGGGGATGGGTGTCCCAGAGGTTGGGCAGGGTGCCTTTGTGGAGCAGGGTCTGGAGCAGGGCATGGCAGCGGTTGCCGTCCTTCACCCTAGTCCAGGCGTTGAGCCGGTGGGCCATGGCCCAGCCGGTGCTTTGGTCACCGCGGAGGTTGAGGCTCACCTTGGACGCATCGAGCCATTCGTTTTTTTCCGTGAGCACGGTTCCCGGGTACAGGCCGATGAGCTGGCTGATGTGGCGGTGGTGGTATTCGCCGAACTCGCCGTAGGCATTTTCCTGGCGGAATTCCTTGATCTGGCCGGAGGTGCCGACAAGGACCGGGGAGAGCCTGGGTAGCTGGGCCTCAAGTGCCGGCAGGATGGGGTCGGAGATGTTCAGAAGCTTGGCCACCTGGAGGGTCATCCGGTGGTTTTCGTAGGCCAGTTGCTGGTCGTAGGCGGAGCCCGGCAGGGTGACGTGCTGGCCATCCTTCATGTTTTCCGGCGACCAGGAGGGGTCGCAGAGCAGGGTGCCGTCCGGCTGTTCCTTGAGGGCGCTGGAGAGGAAGCGGCTGGATCCCAGAAGAAACGGCCACATTTTTTCGAGGACGTCCTTCCGGCCGGTATAGGCATACCAGTCCCAGAGCGGAAGGATGACGAAGGGACCGGTGCCCGCTCCCGAGGTGCTCCCGGGGCCCCCGACAGTGAACGGGCTGTTCCCGGTGCCGGCCGTCCATGCGCCCTCCACCGGCTTGCAGCCCCAGTTTTTCAGCGTGCTAGCGGCCACGACCTGCTGCCGGGGAAACATGGCGTGAAAGAGATCGTAATACGGGGAGAAGGTCTCCTCCAGGCCTGTCGAGAAGGCGGGCCAGTAATTCATCTGGATATTGATGTTGGCCCAGTAACCGCCCGTCCACGGAGCGTTCTGGTTCATGTTCCATGTGCCCTGCAGGTTGGCGGGGAGCGTGCCCTTCCGCGACGAGCCGATGAGGAGGTAGCGGCCGAACTGAAAATAAAGTTCCTCGAGGTAGCGGGCGGCTGCGGGCGACGGCGACCTGTCGGACAAGAGCCGGTCGGTCGGCATCGCGGGGGCCACGCCCCCCAAATCGATCTGCGTCCGCTGGAACAGCCTGCCGACATCGGCCTGGTGGCGTTCCCTCAAGGCGTTCCAGCCCGCTGCCCTGGCAGTGGCGAGCGTCTTTGCAATCTCTGCGGATGGCACTTCATTTGTCCCGAGCTTCTCCCCGGGATTGCCGGTGAGAAAAACCGACGGCTCGAGCCGGTAGTTTGTGCCGAGCGAAACAAGGACAACCGCCTCGTCAGCGCCCTCGACAGCCACCTCGCCCTCGGTGGCGGTTGCGCTGTTCTGGAGGCGGCCGCCTTTGGTCTGAACCGTGATGCGGACCTCATATTTCAGGTGGTAGGGGAGCGTGTCGCCGCGCAGCACCAGCGAGTTGCCTTCCACGGTGGCTGTGCCGGTGCGCGATTCGCCCAGATAGGAGTGCAGTGCTTTGAGGCGGAAGGAAACCTTGCCGGGCTTGGACGCTGTGATCCGCGCCGCAAAGCATTTGTCCGGGTAGCTGGTGAAGGTTTCGCGAAGATAGCGCACGCCATCGAGTTCGTAGGTGACCGTGCCCATGGCCTTGACCAGGTCGAGCTCGCGCCGGTAGTTGGCTGTCTTGGCAGGGTCGTGGTCCTGCGAGACCCTCAGTTCGCACAGGCTGGACAAGCCGACCGCGTCCCACGCTTTCGCGGGCTTTTTCGGGTCGAGGACAAAGAGGCTTTTCTCGGTGAACTGCCAGAGTTCCTCGCCCACGCCGCCGAAAAAGCTGACGCCGAAGTGCCCGTTGCCAAGCGGAAAGGAATGGGACTCCCAGCCTTTCAGATCGAGCGGTGCCGGCTTGTCGTCGAAGAGGCTGTAGGCTTTTTGCGGCACCGGCGCGGCGGCCATCACGAAGCCGGCCGCGGAGGCGATCGCCGTGACGGCCAACGGGCGCACCCATTTTGCCAGGCGATTTCGCGGGGAGATCGATCGGGGGCTTGCCAGCGCGCATGCCATGGCATGGGTTTCACCCGCCGGCGCGAAGCTGGGGGTAGGCGTATGAGGATGCAGGGGAAGAGAGATCATAATGGATGGGGTTCCCTTCCGGAACAGCAGCCCGGGATGTGCGGGCGCGAAGGAAGGGCGATTTTAAATAGAAGGATTCCATGCTGAGATCAAGGCGAAGCTCTCGCGGACGGGGATGATCGGGGGCTCCGGGCACAATGAGACACGCCGCGCCGCTTGGGCGCCAACTCCTTCCGATCTCGCCTGGAGATCGCGAGCCACCATTGTTGTGGGCGGCGGCAACTCGCGATTTGAACGGCCGCCGCTTTTTTCCTGCCGAAGTGCCGACGATGTGTTATGAAGCTTTTTTATGAAGATTCATCCGGCGTTCGTTCTCCTCCTCGCGGCCGTTGCGCAGCTCCAAGCGGACCTCACCAAGGAAGTCCCCCGCGCTGACCGCGCCGATCTCGCGGCCGGCCAGACCGTCGTCGTGAGCACGCCGGTGGCCGGAGCGCCCTGGCCGAAGTTGAGCCTCTACCGGGTCGTCAACGCACCCCCGGACATCGTCTCGAACCTCTTCACCGACTATGCCGCCGCGCCGCGCTACATCCCCGGCATGCTGAGCGCCAAGGTGATCGCGACCAACCCCGACGGCACGAAGGATGTCAGCTATACGGTCAAGGTCCCGGTCCTTCAGAAAACGAGCTACGTCGTCCGGAACACGTTCGCCCAAAACGGTCAGACCTACACGGTCTCCTGGAAGCTTCTTCAGTCCTCGATGGCCAAATCGAGCGACGGATCGCTCCGCATCGAACCGTATGATGACGGCCGCACGATCCTGTGTTACAGCAACCTCTGCGTCCCGGTGACAAACCTTGTCGCCGGCCTCAAAAACCAGGCGCTCGTCGAGGCCAAAAACACCGTGCTGGCGATTGCCACCGAAGCCGAGCGCCGCTCCAACAAAGCCTCCCAATAGCTCAATTCCCCCACATGAAACGTTTCGCTTCGATCCGCCATTTTTCCGCTGTCTCGCTTCTCGCGTCCGCCCTTCTCCTCGCGCCTGCCGGTGCGGCGGATGCGCCGCCGCTGAAGATCCTCGACATGGTTCACCACAACCCGGGCGAACCGCTCACCCCCTCGGCGTTCGAGGACCCGGCGTTCACGAAAGCGTTCGGCTTCAACGGCAAGGTCTACTTTCTCTTCGATTCCCCGACGATCGCGATCGATTGGGAATCGGTCGATCCCGAGATTTTCCCGAAGGGCTCGCCGGGCCGCGAGTGGGTGGACAAAAAGGCGGCGCGCATCGACGCGCAGCATGCCGCCTGCAAGGCCGCCGGGCTGAAGACCTTTGCGATGGGCGACATGGTCCTGTTTCCCAAGGCGCTCATCGAAAAATACGGGATGGAAAAAACCTTCGGGGACCCGCAGGACCCGCAGACGCAGAAGTTTCTCCGCCTGGCGATTGCGCAGGTCTTCGACCGCTTCCCCAACCTCGACGGCCTGGTCGTCCGGATCGGAGAAACCTATTTGCAGGACGCCCCGTTCCACAAGGGTCACATCCAGAACAAGGGCAGCGCGGAGAAGACGATCGTCCCTCTCATGAACCTCCTGCGCGAGGAGATCTGCGTGAAGCGCGGCAAGCAGCTCGTCTTCCGTACCTGGATGAGCTTCGACACCAATGCCGCAACCTACCAGCAGGTCAGCGACGCCGTCGAGCCTCACCCGAACCTCGTCCTCGGCGTGAAGCACTGCGAGGGCGACTTCCACCGCGGCAACGCGTTCAGCAAAGTCATCGGGACCGGCCGCCACCCGCAGCTCATCGAGGTGCAGTGCGCCCGCGAATACGAGGGCAAAGGCGCCTACCCGAACTACATCGCCAACGGGGTCATCGAGGGCTTCGAGGAGCACCGGCTCCAGATGCCCGCTGACAAAATGAAAAGCCTCCGGGAATTTTCCAAAAACAAGGACCTCTTCGCCGGCGTGTGGACCTGGTCGCGCGGCGGTGGATGGTTCGGGCCGTTCCTCAAGAACGAGCTGTGGTGCGAGCTCAACGCCTGGGTCATGGCCCAGTGGGCCAAGGATCCCGCCCAATCCGAGGAGGCGGTGTTCAGGCGCTTCGCGACGGAGAAGCTCGGGCTCAAGGGCGAGGATGTGAACCGCTTCCGGAAGCTGTGCCTGCTTTCGGCCGATGCCACGCTGCGCGCTAAAGTTTCGACCCGCAGCGACATCTCGCCCTGGTGGAGCCGCGACGACAGCATCAACTTTCCGGCCCTGCCCGCCGATCCCGCCAAGCGCCAGCGCGTCCTCGCGGAAAAGGCGGAGGCGGTCAAAATGTTCGAGGAAATTGTCGCGCTTTCCGGGAAGATCTCGTTCCCGGACCCGAAGACACGGGACTACGTCCGCATTTCCAGCAAATACGGACTCGATCTCTTCCGGATCTACCAGGCGGTCTTCGAGCTCGCCGCTCTCGGACCGCAGGGTGACAAGGCGCAGATCCGCAAGTGGCTGGCCGCCTACGACAAGGCGTGGGCGGACTACCGGAAGCTCCCGCAGGAAAGCGCTCAGTGCGCCTCGCTCTACAACGAGAAGGGTGCCCGGATGGGGCCGCAGGGTGTGCCCATCGATAAAATGATCGCGGAGCTCCGGACTGCCGCGGCTTCTTAGGGGCTGGTTCAAAATTCCGTTGGCACGCGATCGCACCTCCCGCTAGAAATCCGCCTCCATGATCCTCCGCTCCTGCCTCGCCTTCCTGCTGGCCGCCACGCTCTCCGCCTTTGCGCAGGAAGCCGCCCAGCCGCCCCTGCCGACAGCAACCCTCACCGCCGGCAGCCGCACGATCAAGGCCGAGGTGGCGGACGACGACACCGAGCGCTCCGCTGGACTCATGTTCCGTGAACAACTCGAGCCGGATGCCGGCATGGTTTTCATCATGCCGACGATCGGCCCGGCCGGGTTCTGGATGAAGAATACCCGGATCCCGCTTTCGATTGCGTTCCTCGACCCGCAGGGGACGATTCTGGAGATCCATGATATGGAGCCCCAAAGCGAAAAGGTCGTGCGCAGCGTGTTTCCGAAAATCGCCTACGCCCTGGAGATGGAAAAAGGCTGGTTTGCCAAAAACGGCATCCTTCCCGGGGTTCGGGTATCCGGCCTCCCCGCGCCCTCCCGCCAGCAGCAGGGTTACTGACAAAACCGGAATCCGGCGCTTGCATGGGGTTCCCTCATTCCTTTTACTCAGCCGCTATGCCAAAGGAAACCACTCGTTCATGACCCCTCCGTTCCGCCACGTTCATTTTCTCGGAATCTGCGGCACGGCCATGGGGTCGGTTGCCGCTGCCATGCAGGACCGGGGGTTTGTCGTGACCGGCCAGGACGACAAAATCTACCCGCCGATGTCGACGTTTCTCCAGTCGAAGGGCGTCACTATCACCCCGGGGTTCCGGGGCGAGGACATTCCGCCGGCTGACGTCATCGTTGTGGGCAATGCCATGTCGCGCGGCAACCCCGCCGTCGAGGCGGTCCTCAACCGCAAGCTCGCCTACCTCTCGCTGCCCGAGGCCCTCAAGCAGTTTTTCCTGCGCGGGCGCCACAACCTCGTTGTCACCGGCACCCACGGCAAGACAACGACGACCTCGATCCTGGCATGGATCTTCGAATCCGCCGGCCTCGCCCCCGGTTACCTCATCGGCGGAATTCCGGCCAACCTCGGCCAGGGGGCCTCGCTCCGCGAGTCGAAGTATTTCATCATCGAGGGCGACGAGTACGACACCGCGTTTTTCGACAAGCGCTCGAAATTCATACACTACCTGCCGGAGCTCGTCATCGTGAACAATATCGAGTTCGACCACGCCGACATCTACAGCAACCTGGACGAGATCAAGACGAGCTTCCGCCGGCTGCTCAACATCGTCCCCTCCGAGGGCATGGTCCTGCTGAACGGCGACGACCCGAACTGCCTGGACGTGGCCGCGAAGTGCCCGGCGCCGATTGTTGAGGTCGGGTTCTCGCCGAATGCCGCCAACCACATCGCCCATGTCGCCCACTCACCGGCCGGCTCGTCGTTCGAACTCTTCGGAGAAAAATTCGACATCCCGCTTTCCGGCGATTTCAACGTGAGGAACGCCGCCATGGCTGTCTCGGCGGCCCGTTTCTACGGGGTTCCTGTAGCCGGGATCCGCGAGGCCCTCTCCTCGTTCCAAGGGATCAAGCGCCGCCAGGAAGTTCGTGGAACCGTCCGGGGCATCACCGTGATCGACGACTTCGGCCACCACCCGACCGCGATCCGCGAGACGCTGGCCGGCCTCCGGTCGCGCTACGGGACCGCCCGCCTCTGGGCGATTTTCGAGCCGCGCTCGAACACGACCCGCCGCGCGGTTTTCCAGCACGATCTTCCGCGCGCTTTCGAGGGGGCGTTCGGCGTCTTCATCGCCGAGGTCGCACGCCTGGATCAGCTCCCCGAGGGCGAACGCCTGAATCCCGAGCGCGTTGTCGCCGAGATTGGCGCCTCGGGAAAGCCGGCCTTCTACGAGCCCACCGCCGATGCCATCGTCGAGCGCCTCAAGCCGCTCGCCGCAGAGGGCGACGTCGTTGTTGTGTTCTCCAACGGCGGGTTCGATGGAATCCATCAGAAATTGCTGGAAAACCTCTGACCCCGTCCGGACGGCAGCCATTCCAAGAACCGCTTGCAAGTTCCTATCTCTCTGGCAGAAACTCAGGTGACAGACCTGCAGCTGGCATGCTACACATGGCGGCACAGTTTTTTGATATAAAACAAATCCCAACCAACTCCCCACTCATGAAAACTCGAATCAATCCCATAAAATTCCTTTGTGCGCTGGCCGTCCTCGTATTCGCGGCCGGATGTGCGACGACCCAGCAAACCGAAAACCTTCTGTCTGCCGCGGGCTTCAAGACAGTGGTGGCCTCGACCCCGAAGCAGCAACAGCACCTCGCGAGCCTCCCGGCCGGAAAGATCACCACCGCCCAGAAAAACGGGGTGACGTATTTCTTTTTTCCCGACGTGAAGAACAATCAGATGTTTGTGGGAACCCAGACCCAGTATACCGCCTACCAGAAACTCCGCCTCCAGCAGCAGCTGAGCAACGACAACCTGATGGCGGCCGAGATGAACGAGGATGCAGCCGCTTGGAATTCCTGGGACGGCTGGGGGACTGGGTGGGGATTCTAGGCCTTCATGAATACCTCTTTTGCCGCCCGATGGAACGAGGCCCTGCTTGATGAAAAATACGAATGCTGGCTCAGGGACCGGCATTCGGTGGAGCCGGATTGGGCTGCATTTTTTGAGGGTTTCGAGCTGGGGTTCGCCCGGAGCCAGAAGGCCGGAGAGACCCCGCCCGACGCGCCCGCCGAGGGGGCGGTGCCCCCGTCGCTGCAGACCCGCGTGGATGCGCTCGTGTATGCCTACCGCACGATGGGGCACTCGATCGCCCACCTCGATCCGCTTTCGGAATCCGGCCGCGACAACCCGCTGCTGAGCCTCCGCGAGCTGGGCTTCCAGGAGAAGGACCTCGACCTGCTCGTTTCGTCCCGGTTTTTCCGCGACGACCACAAGATGACGTTGCGCGAGATGATCGCCGATCTCCGCGCGATCTACTGCGGCACGATCGGCTGCGAGTTCGTCCACATCCAGAACCCGAAAGTCCGCAACTGGGTCCGCGACCGCTTTGAGAACCGGAAGAACGAGGACCGCACGAACCCCGCAGCGCACCGCGACATCCTCCGCAAGCTCTACGAGGCCGAGACGTTCGAGTCGTTCATCCACACGAAGTATGTCGGCCAGAAGCGGTTTTCTCTCGAGGGCGGCGAGTCGCTGATTCTCGCGCTCAACGCGATTCTGGAATCCGCGGCTGCCCGGGGCGTGAAGGAACTCGTCATGGGCATGGCCCACCGCGGCCGCCTCAACGTTCTCGCCAACTTTCTCAACAAGCCGCTGGACGTTGTCTTCAACGAGTTTCAGGATAACTTCATTCCGGAGCTTGTCGGCGGCAACGGCGATGTGAAATACCATCTCGGCTACCAGACGACGCGCACGCTTCCCGGCGGGCATTCGATCGAGATCCACATGGCGGCCAACCCGAGCCACCTCGAGGCCGTGGATCCGGTCGTCCAGGGCAAGGCCCGCGCGCGCCAGCGGGTGCTCGGCGATACCGCCGACCGCAAGCATGTCGTGCCGCTCCTCATTCACGGGGATGCCGCCTTCATCGGGCAAGGTATCGTGGCTGAGGTGTTCAACATGTCCCAGCTGCCGGGATACCGCACCGGCGGGACGCTCCACATTGTCGTCAACAACCAGATCGGCTTCACGACTCTGCCGGCGGACAGCCGCTCGACAATGTATTGCACCGACATCGCCAAGATGATCGAGGCGCCGATTTTTCACGTGAACGGCGAGGACCCGCTGGCGGTCATCGAGGTTGCCCGGATGGCCCTGGAGTTCCGGCAGGAGTTCGGCCGCGACGTGGTGATCGACATCTACTGCTACCGCCGGCACGGACACAACGAGACCGATGAGCCGAGCTTCACCCAGCCGGACCTCTACAACCGGATCAAAGCCCACCCGCTCCTCAGCGAGACGTTTGCCGCCGAGGCCGCCGCGCTCGGGACCGTCAACGCCGAGCAGGCGTCCGCCATCAAGGCCGAATCGCTCGCCGAGCTCGAGGCCGCGCTGGCTGCTGCCAGGCAGCCGGCCGAAAAAGCGAAGAACGAGTTTGCCGGGTCGACAGCCATTTTCCAGCCGCCGTATTCCCACGAGCCGATCAACACTGCGATCTCCGCCACCACGCTCGAGCGGATCGTCAAGGCCCTGACCACTCTGCCCGAGGGCTTCCGTATCGTGCCGAAGATCAAGCGCACTGTGCTCGAACGCCGCCTCCAGATCTGGAAGGCCGGCGGGCCATACGACTGGGGATTTGCGGAGGCGCTGGCTTTCGGCTCGCTCATGCTTGAGAAAACCCCCGTGCGCCTCTCCGGTCAGGACAGCCGCCGCGGGACCTTCAGCCACCGCAACTCGGTCTTCTACGACGAGGTCACGCGCGAGCGCTACATCCCGCTCATGCATATCGCTCCGGACCAGGAGCGGTTCTGCGTCTACAACAGCCCGCTCTCGGAATACGCCGTCCTCGGGTTCGACTACGGCTACTCGATGGACTTCCCTTCGATGCTCTGCATCTGGGAGGCCCAGTTCGGCGACTTCGCCAACGGCGCCCAGATCATCATCGACCAGTTCGTGGCCTCTTCGGAATCGAAGTGGAGGCGCCCGAGTTCGATTGTCATGCTCCTCCCCCATGGATACGAGGGGCAGGGTCCCGAGCATTCCAGCGCGCGCCTCGAGCGCTTCCTTCAGCTCTGCGCCGAGGAAAATATGCAGGTGTGCAACCTGACCACGCCGGCCCAGTTTTTCCATGCCCTGCGCCGGCAGATCCACCGCGGGTTCCGCAAGCCGCTTGTCATCATGACGCCGAAGAGCCTCCTGCGCTCGGAGGATGCGGTCTCGCGCAGCGAGGATTTTACCAATTCCCGCTTCTACGAGATTCTCGACGACCCCGCCGCCAAGGACCCCGCTGCGATCCGCCGCCTCATCTTTTGCTCGGGGAAAGTCTACTACGACCTCCTGCGGGGGCGCACGGAGGCCGGTCAGGACGGGTCCACCGCAATCGTCCGGATCGAACAGCTTTACCCGCTGCATACAGAAAAGCTGCGTCGCATCGCCGCGCGCTATCCGAACGTGCAGCGGTTCGTCTGGTGCCAGGAAGAACCTGAGAACATGGGGGCCTGGAATTTCATCGCCCCGCGGATCGCCGGGATTGTGCGCTCGCTGATCGGCTATGCCGGACGCCCGGAAAGCGCCAGCACGGCGACCGGCTCTCTGGGGGCCCACAAAACCCAGCTCGCCGCACTGGTCAAGCAGGCGTTTGAGGTGTAATATCCAGCCAATTTTCCATGAATATCGAAGTCAAAGTTCCTGCTGTCGGCGAATCCATTTCGTCCGGCATCCTCTCGGTCTGGCATAAAAAGGACGGGGACCCCGTCGCAAAAGACGAAATCCTGTTCACGCTCGAGACCGACAAGGTTTCGCAGGAGGTGACGGCTCCCGAGCCTGGAATCGTCCGGCAGAAAGCCGCCGAAGGCGAGGAAGTCAAAATCGGTCAGACGGTGGCCGAGATCGAGCCGGTTTCCGCATCGGCACCGGCTCCGGCGGTCCCGCCGCCGGTACCCGTTGCGCCTCCGCCGGTTCCTGTCGCCGTTCCTCCTCCGCTTCCGACGCCGGTCGCCCCGGCTGCACCCGCGGCGGTGTTTTCCTCGATGGCGCCGTCGGTTCCGGCCCCCTCCGAGTCCCGTGCGGTCCGCAAGAAGCTTTCCCCGCTCCGCCGCAAGATCGCGGCCCAGCTCGTCATGGCCCAGCACACGGCCGCCATCCTCACGACGTTCAACGAGTGCGACATGAGCGCGGTCATGAGCCTCCGCAAGGAACTGCAGGACGAGTTCGTAAAGAAATACGGCGTCAAGCTCGGCTTCATGAGCTTTTTCATCAAGGCGGTCGTTGACGCGCTCCAGGCCGTGCCTGCGATCAATTCCCGCCTCGAGGGCGATGACCTCATCCTGAACAACGCGTTCGATATCGGCGTGGCCGTCGGTACCGAGCGGGGGCTGATCGTCCCCGTGCTCCGCGACTGTGAGAAGCTGTCCTTTGCTGAGATCGAGAACCACCTTGCGCGCTTCGCCGTCAAGGCTCGCGAAGGCAAGGTCTCGCTTGAGGACCTCCAGGGCGGCGTCTTCAGCATCTCGAATGGCGGCGTCTACGGCTCGCTCCTCAGCACGCCGATCCTCAACCCTCCGCAGAGCGGCATCCTCGGCATGCACAAGATTCAGGATCGCCCGGTGGTCGAAAACGGGCAGATCGTCGCCCGCCCGATGATGTATCTCGCCCTCAGCTACGACCACCGTGTCGTCGATGGCAAGGAGGCGGTCACCTTTCTCGTTCGCGTGAAGGACTGCATCGAAAATCCCGCCCGCCTCCTGCTGGGCGCCTAGCGGAGAATGGGAATTGAGAAATAGGGGAATGTGAAATGAACCAAACTCTCACACCCGAAGCCCCGACCACCGATCTTCCCCATTCTCAATTTCGCATTTCGAATTAACTATTACCCCCCATGACCTTCCTCGGCATCGATATCGGCGGCACGGGAATCAAAGGCGCCCCCGTGAATGTGGAAACCGGCGAGCTTCTTGCCGAGCGGTTCCGGATTCCGACCCCTCAGCCCGCGCACCCGAACGCCGTCGCCGACGTCGTCGATGCGATCGCAAAGAATTTCAACTACTCCGGACCGACCGGCATCACCTTCCCGGCGATCATCAAGAAAGGCGTCGTCTACTCGGCTGCGAACGTCGATGAATCCTGGATCGGCACGGATGCCGGGGCACTTTTCCAGAGCCACCTCGGCGGACCGGTCACCGTCGTCAACGACGCCGATGCCGCGGGCATCGCCGAGATGCGCTTTGGTGCCGGCCAGGGGCGCGACGGCGTCGTCATCCTCCTCACGTTCGGCACCGGGATCGGCTCCGCGATCTTTCTCGACGGACGCCTCCTTCCCAACACCGAGTTCGGTCATCTCAAAATCCGGGGCAAAGACGCCGAGCGCCGGGCCTCGGAAAAAGTCCGCGAGGTCAAGGGCCTCAGCTGGAAAAAATGGGCCGGCTACGTCAGCGAATACCTTGAGGAACTCGAGACCCTCTTCTCCCCCGAACTCTTCATCATCGGCGGCGGCGTCAGCCGCAAAGCCGACAAATTTCTCCCCTTCCTCACCTCCAAAACCGAGGTCCTCATCGAGGCCGCACGCATGCAGAACGAAGCCGGTATCATCGGCGCCGCATATTTGGCCGCGAATCGTTCTTGATCTCCCGCCGTTTTTGGACCATTCTCCCCAACTCTCACGGGGTCTTAGCTCAGTTGGTAGAGCGCCTCAATGGCATTGAGGAGGTCAGGGGTTCGAATCCCCTAGGCTCCACCAGATTTCTCTGGTGGAGTTTTTGCGGAGCAAAAAGATTCGAACGACGTTCGACCACCTGCGCGATCGCGCAAAACACAAGACGCGCAGCGCAGCTGCAGCCAAATTCGTGGAGCCTTTGCCAGAGGCAAAGGATAATCCCCTAGGCTCCACCAGATTTCTCTGGTGGAGTTTTTGCGGAGCAAAAAGATTCGAACGACGTTCGACCACCTGCGCGATCGCGCAAAACACAAGACGCGCAGCGCAGCTGCAGCCAAATTCGTGGAGCCTTTGCCAGAGGCAAAGGAAAATCCCCTAGGTTCGACCAGATTCCTCTGGTGGAGTTTTGCGGGCTCTCCGCCAAAAAGATTCGAAGGCTGCTCTCGTCATTTTACCGGTGCGGTAACGCGTATCGCCAAATCCGTGACGCGACTCCCCATGCATGGCATGGCTCCCGTCATAATCTCAAACATCGAACTTTTCGATAGAGAGTCGAATTTCGATAAGTTGCTGGTAGAAAGTCCCAAACACCGCTTTTCGCGAAAATTGGTGGGCGCGATTTCGGCCTATCGAAACTCTCGCCGTTAAGGGGTTTCCTGCCCTTGGTGAGCTACATGGAATGCAGAAGTTCTGCTTGCAGAAAATCTGCTTTGCTGCATGCTTTTGCAATGAAAGCAACCATTTCAGTTTCCGGTCGAGGTTTGATCGCGCTGCCAGCAGAAATGCGGAAGGCAGCAGGAATCCGCCCTCAGGATAGCCTGATCGCAGAAACCACAACGGAGGGCATCCTTCTCCGCCCAGCCTTAACGCTCCCGGTAGAAATCTACACGCTTGAGCGGGTGGCGGAGTTTGACGCAGCGGAATCCGATCTGTCGAAGGAGTTGGCCCGTCGCGACGCACGATAGCAATCGATGCGAATCTTCCTCGATGCCAACGTCCTCTTTTCCGCCGGGAAGAGCGGCGGCGCAATGCGTGTTTTTCTGGTTCAACTGAAATCCAGTGGCCATGTACTCGTTGCGGACGGTTACGTCGTGGGTGAAGCGAGGCGCAACCTGGAAGCGAAATTTCCCGCTGCAATGAAGGATTTCGAGGACTTGATGACGCAAGTTGAAGCCACCACCGGGACCTGCGGCTTGCTGCCCGCCGAAATCGCACCGGAACTTCCAGAAAAGGATCGACCCGTGTTGGCAGCGTCGATCCATCATCAGTGCGAGATCTTGCTCACTGGCGACAAGACGCACTTCGGCACCCTCTATGGGCGAACCGTCGAAGGCGTCGAGATTCACTCCCCTGCAAGCTTCGCGATCAAGCTGCACGTCTGATCCTATTTTCCGCAAGTGACATCCACATAGGCCGGTTGAATGGTGCAGCCAGCGGATTGGGGATTCTTTTCCCCGGTCACGCGCACCTTGAGTGTGTGCAGGCCGGGCGCAAGAATCGGGCTTTGATAGATGATCGCTACCGGCTGGCAGGTGGCATGATGTGGCAGTTGCGGGTAGTAGCAATCGACCAATGACTCGGCTCCGCCGTCAATCGAGACTGCCGCGATCCCGCCCGTGTTCTGGATTTTCCCGTAGAGGAACACCTGCTCTCCCTCGAACCGAACCTGAACGGAGGAGCCGCCGGTGGAGGAACCGGCATTTTTCCACTCCCCCACAAACTCAAATTGGTTGAGGCCGGAGCCGGGATTAAGCCTGCTGTCGGCGCGGCTGGTCGTCAGCCGGGGAGAAGGGGTGAAGCTTTCCGCCAGACCGATGTCGTCGATCAGCACATCATCGCCCGTTGCCGATGACAACTTGTGAAGAAAGATTGTGGCAGACGAATCCGACGGACCCGTGACAAATGCCACACTGCGGCGAAGCCAGCAACCCACGGCCTGCCCGGCTCCGTCGAACCGTTCCACCTTTTCGCCAGCTCCATGGGAACTGATGCCGAGCACCGCTTTTGAATCCGGCGAAGTGAGTTTTGCCCACGCGGTCAGGACATACGTCGTATTTGGCGTGAGCCCACAGACTGTCTGCTGGACCCCGCAAACTCCGGATGCGAGCCGCACGCCCCACCGGTTGCTGTGGACCAGGCCGTTGGTGTTGCTCGTGGGATCGGCGTTGACATTTTGGAGCGAGACTCCGTTCTTTGCGCCGGTTGCGGTCCAGGAATCGAAATGGAACTCAAAGCTGAAATTGGCCACCCGGTTTCGGAACGGGTTCTCAGCAAAGACAAATGAGGGGTTGGGCGGGTTCGAAAAATCGTGCCCCGGTTTCCAGTCGCCCCCTTCGTAAGCCCCCAAATCGGGAGGCGTCGAGAAATTGATGCCGGGGATGACAATGCCCTTCCCGATCCCTGGCGATGAGGTTTTCAAACGGAAATCGAACGCCGCCGGATTCACAAATTGCGGATCGGTATCGGCGGTCAGATTATTCACGACCGTTACGTCATGGCCGTAGGTGCGGATGCTGTCGGTGAAGACGTTGTTGATGGACATGCCGCCGACTTGGTCATCGACGTAGGTGAATGACGAAAGATCAACCCCTCCCGAGTCAAACGAGCCGGGGGTGGAATAGAACGTGTTGTGATACAGCTGAACATACTCGGAAGGCGGCTCACCATGGTATCCGCCCTCCCAGCAGTTCCACACCACGTTATGATGGATCAGATAATTGTGCGCGCCGGTGGAAAGGAAAATCCCGCGTGCCAATCCGGCGGAGAGGTTGTCGTGAAACCAATTGTGGTGGATCTCCGAGTTCCCGCCATCCGTGTTGCCGGTAGTCAGCAGCCCGACATCCCAGGTGAGCAGGCCGGCGCGGGACACGTCGTTGTATTGGATCAGCGACCGCGAGGCCCCCACTCCGATCACCGCCCGTCCGCTGCTGTGGATCGTGTTGTGGCTTGCAAAGTGGCCGGTGCCATAAAGCCCGAGGCATTCCGCGTTGATGCCGCTGTAGGCTGCATCGTGGATCAGGCAGTTGATGACCTGGTTTCCGGAGCCGGACAGAACCAGGATGTTCCCCGCTCCATAGGCAAACGTGCTGTTCTTGACGATGATATTCTTGCCGGCCAGATCGACCCCTCTCTTTTGGTCTGCCGGGGGAGCGAGGTTGTCGCTGGGCGACTCCCAGTGGCCGACGTAGCGGGCGCTCATGCGGTCGATCACGATATTTGCGGTGGAGGCATCGGTTTTGATCGAGCAACCGAGAAGCCGGATGTTCTCCAAGCGGAGGTTGGATTTTCCCGAAAGGTCGATGCCAAAGTTGCGGGCCTTTGATTCAACGACCCGACTGGAAGGATCCCCGCCGCCCGGAGCCCAGAGATAGAGGGATCGGGAGTCGGCAGCCCATTCGTTTTCGGAGTCGAGAAGGACCAGCGAACCAAAGACGTAGAAATTTGCTCCCGGCCGCGAGGAGAGAGCGTCATAGACGTTGTTGTCAAATTCGATCCTTCCTTTGCCCGAGCTTGAGATTTTGCTCGTCCAGCCTTCCCAACGCGCTCCGCTGATGATCCAGACATTTGCTCCGGCAAGATCGACCGAGGGAAGGTCGGAGCAGTGGATCGAAGTACGGGTCGATCCCGTCTCCGCCTTGCCCAAGGGGGCCTCCAGCAGCGAACCGGCGGGATTGTTCGGCCACCTGGCCTGAAAAACCATCCGCTGGTTTACGAAGATCTGGGTTCCTTCACCGAGTTGGGAAGTCCATGGCGCTTTGTAGATGTTTCCGGAATGCTGGACCCAGCGAGTCACCAATTCGCATCCGCTGATGGTCACCGTTTCCCCCGGATAGGCGCGGTAAGCGATCGGGTGCTCCGCAGTTCCGCTCGATGGTGTGACGGTCTCACGATAGGTTCCTTCGCGTATCACGCATGTGTCGCCGGGTGCCATGATTTGCGCCGCCCTCTGAATCGTGCGGAGCGGCTGAGCAATCAGGCCGGGGTTTGAATCGTTCCCATCGGTGGCAACATAGAATTCCTTTCCCCGGGTTTCTGATGGCTGTGCCAAGAGAGCTCCGGCGCACAGGACCACCAAAATCCGGCTAAAGGAGAGCTTTGCGTTCAAAAGTATGGCTCCTGAGGTAGGACTCGAACCTACGACCAATCGGTTAACAGCCGACCGCTCTACCACTGAGCTACTCAGGAATGAAGTGAGCAGGGGAGTTAAACGGATGGAGGGGGGACAATCAAGAAGAAAGTGGGGCTGAAAACGTGGCCAAAGGTGGCGGCTGGTCCGAGGAAAAGTGAGGAGCCGTGCCGGCCGGTTAGAAGGTGTTTTCCGATCGCACGTCGGTGAACGAGCGGCCGAGCGAGCGGGCGACGTCCTGGGCGCCGAGGGATTCCTGGGAGGCGCCTGCGGCGATGGCGATTTCGGCGGCATGTCCGCAGACCCATGCGCCGATGGCAGCTGCTTCGAGAGGAGATTTTCCCTGGGCCAGGAGGGCGGTACAGACGCCAGTGAGAACGTCTCCCATGCCGCCGGTGGCCATTCCGGGGTGTCCGGTCGTGTTGAAGAGCGTAGGGTGTCCGGCTTCCTTAATAATAGTCCGGGATCCTTTGAGGAGGAGGGTGACGGGGAAATCGGCAGCGAAGTCCTCCGCCCAAGTCCTCCGCGTGCGGTCGTTGCAAGGGGAGAGGCGCTGCATCTCGCCGGGGTGGGGGGTGAGAAGGCGGGGGCCGGGCGGGTCCGATAGAACCTCCAGGTTGCCGGCAGAGACGGCGTTGAGGGCATCGGCATCGACGACACACGGGCAAGCGGCCTTCGTGAGAATCTCCAGGACATCGTGATCGCGTTCGCGGCCCAGCCCGGGCCCGATGGCGATGGCATTCCAGTCTGAGTCCAGAACCTCGAGGAGCGAAACGGCCGGACGGACCATGACCTCAGGGATCGCGGAGGCGGCGAGGATCGGGTAGATCACCGGGGGCACGAAAAGCGTGATCAGGCCGGCACCGCCCCGGACCGCAGCCTCCGAGCAAAGCCGGGCCGCGCCGGTGTATCCGGCGGAGCCGGCGAGGATGGCGACTCTTCCGCTGAGGCCCTTGTGGGTGTCGAAATTCCTTGGCGGGACCATCGGGCGGAGGAAGTGCGGGCCGACGACGGAGGCTTGGTCCGCGCCGGGCGGTGGAGCAAGGTCAGGCAACTCAGCCACGGCAAGCCGCCCGACGAACCGGGTGGCGGCGTCCGTGACGAGACCGGCTTTGACGAACCCCATTGAAATGGTGGCGTCGGCGACCACGCAGGGTTCCGAGGGAAGCCCGGAATCGGCATCGAGTCCGCTCGGAATGTCGGCGGAAAAAACCCACGCGCCGGAATGCGTGCGGAGTTGGTTGATCCGCCGGATGGCATCGGCCACCGGTCCCCGCGGATCGCCCGCCGCGCCGATGCCGAGCAGCCCGTCGAGGACAAGGAGCGGTGCCCGGACTTGCAGGGCGCGGCAGGGAACGGCATTCAGCTTGGACAGATTGACGAAGGTGAGTGGAGCCAGCTCCTTTTCGGGGAAGATGGGCTCGACCTCGATCTGCCAACCGAGCGCTGCGAGATGGCGCGCCGCGACGAGGACATCGCCGCCATTGTGGCCTTTGCCCGCAAAGACGAGGCACCGACCCGGCTGCGGATGGAACTGTGCGGCCATGGCCGCCATCTGGCGTCCGGCGGACTCCATCAAATCCGCGGCGCTCGCATCGCGGGCGAAGGCCGCAGCTTCCGCTTCGAGCATTTCAGTTCGGGACAGGATCATGGGAGGAGGCGGTTCGCCCGAGTCTTCCTCCTCCGCCGCCGGAATGCAACTCCTGCCGGGCGCTGGTCAGGTGAAAAATTCTTTAAGCCGCTCGTAAAAGCTTTTGTGGATCGGGTGGTTGTCCTCACCGCAGAGCTCGGCGAACTCCTGGAGGGCGGCACGCTGTTCCGCATTCAGGCGCGTGGGAACCTCGACCTGCACTTGGGTGAGGATGTCGCCGCGCGCGGAGCTGTGAAGCGCTGGCATGCCCTGCCCGCGCACCCGGAAGACTGTGCCGCCCTGCGTGCCGGGCGGAATTTTCAAGCTGACGCCCCCCTGGAGGGTGGGCACCCGGATTTCCCCTCCCAGCGCGGCCGTGGTGAACGAGAGTGGCACCTCGCAGCGGAGGTCCATCCCGTCGCGGACGAAGACGTCGTGCTCCTTGATGTGGATGACCACATAAAGATCGCCCGAAGGACCTCCCCGAACTCCAGCCTCTCCGCCCCCCGTGCTCCGGAGGCGCGAATCGCTGTCGATCCCGGCAGGGATCTTGATTTTCACGCGGGAGGTCTTTTCCTTCCGGCCCTCGCCGTGGCAGGTGCCGCAGGGTTTCTCCACGATGCGCCCGGTGCCGTGGCACTGCGGGCACGTCTGTGCGACCTGAAAAAAGCCCCGGGAGGCGACGACCTGGCCGCGTCCGCGGCAGGTCGGGCAGGTGATGACCTTCGATCCCTTTTGAGCACCGCTGCCATCGCAGGTGTCGCAGGCGTCGAGTTTGCGGATCTCGATTTCCTTATCGCAGCCGAGTGCAGCCTCTTCCAGCGTGATCTGCATGTCGTAGCGCAGGTCGGAGCCGCGCTGGCGTCCGGAGGCATCCGAGCCTCCCCCGCCGCCTCCGAAGAAGTGGTCGAAGATCCCCCCGGAGCCGCCGCCCGCGCCGAAGACCTCGCGGAAGAGATCGAACGGATCATGGAAGCCGCCGCCGGCAGAGCCCATGCCGCTCTGCTGGAAGGCGGCGTGCCCGTAGCGGTCGTAGGCCGCACGCTTCTGCGGTTCCATGAGCACATCGTAGGCCTCGCCGAGCTCCTTGAAGCGATCCTCCGCCTCATGGTCGCCCGGGTTTTTGTCCGGATGGAACTTCACGGCGAGCTTGCGGTAGGCCCGCTTGATCTCGTCCTCCCCCGCCGAGCGCTCCACCCCGAGAATTTCGTAGTAGTCCCGCTTGCTGCTCATGCGGCAGCACCCTTCGAAACCGTGACCGTCGAGGCGCGGAGAACGCGGTCCCTCAGTTTGTAGCCCTTGCGCATCTGGCGGACGATCGTGCCTTCCGGAACGTCGTTGCTCGGCTCCTGTGCGACCGCCTCGTGGCGGTTGGGATCAAAAACCTCGCCCTCGGCCGGGATCAGTTCGACGCCGTGGCTGACGAGGAAATCCTTGAGTTGCTTCTCCACCATCGCCATGCCCTGGACGATCGAACCGGCATCCGGCGCCGACTTGGCCGCCTCCAGGCCGAGTTCGAAATTGTCGAGGACGGGAAGCAGCTTTTCCAGGAGCGCCGAATTGGCATAGCGGATCGCATCCTCCTTTTCGCGGGTGGCGCGCTTGCGGTAGTTGTCGAGATCGGCGGTTGCGCGGAGAGCCATGTCTTTGAATTTTGCGGCTTCCGCCTCGTGATCGACCGCCTGGGCGGGTTCCTGGGTTTCCGGCCGGGCCGGTTCCTTGGCCGGTGTCTCCTTGTGGGGATCGTGTTTCATGTTTTGGCGATGGCAATAAGTGTGATGTCGTCATGTTGCGGGTGGCTGCCGACAAAGTTTTTGACATCGTCGGCGACGTAGCCCACCACGCTGGCCGCACCGTGGGGCGCGCTGGTTTGAAGCCCTTGGACCAGCCGGGGCAACCCGTATTCCACGCCTTCCGAGTTGAGCGCCTCGGTGGCGCCGTCGGTGTAAAGCAGGATACAGTCACCCTTCTCCAGCCCGAAGCTGAAGTCAGCGCAGACTCTATTGAAGACCTCGCCGCTGTCAATCCCGAGGGCCATCCCTTTCGGGTTGAGCTTATCGACCTCCCCGGTGCGGGCCCGGTAGAGGAGCGGGGCGTCGTGGCCGGCCCTTGCAAGGGTGATCTGGCCTCCGCCGGCATCAAGGATGAGGTAGGCCATGCTGATGAACATGTCTTCCTTGATGTCGGGGTAGAGCTGCTGGTTGACCCGCCGCAGGACTTCGGACGCGGATTGTTTGTTTCGCGCCTCGCTGCGGAGGACGCTCCGGCACATCGCCATGATCAGCGAGGCTGGGACTCCCTTGCCGGAGACGTCAGCGATGACGACCCCGAGGTGAGAGGGATCCATGCGGATGTAATCGAAGTAGTCCCCGCTGACCTGGCGGGCCGGGATGTTCAGCCCGCTCACTTCATAGCCGGGAATCGACGGTGAGGACGACGGAAGAAGGATTCCCTGAATTTCCCGCGCGACCTCGAGATCGTGGTCCATGCGCTTCTTTTCGCCCGCCTCCAGGTAGACAGCCTCGTTGTAAAGTGCGAAGGCGCCCTGTTCCGTGATCGTTTTGAAGACCTTCAGGTCGGCGTCGCTGAACGGAATGCTGTCCGCGCTGTTGACCAGGCCGAGGACGCCGAGGACTTTCCTGCGGTAGACGAGCGGTCCCACCAGGGCGGAAGTGGAGAGGTCGGCGGGAGATGCCGATTCCCGGGGCTCGACGACGATCGGCTTGCCGGTCTCCCAGGATTTTCCGATGAGGCCCGAACCGCGACGGACCGGGTGCAGGCGGAGAAAGCTCTCCAGCGCAACCGGGGAGGTGACCGCCTGCTCAAGGATGTGGGGCGGCACTTCCACCAGAGGCGGGCATCCCTTGGTGATGAAGGCCGGCACGAGTGAGCCTTCTTTTTTGTCAGCGAGGTAAAGGGCTCCGCCCTGGGCATCCAGGATCCGGATCGCGCTTTCCACCAGGAGGCGGTGGAGTTCCGAGCTCCGGACCCCTTCGGAAAAGGCTTCGCCGAGCCCGTGCAGAAAGTCAAAGACGCGGTCCTCCTCAACCTCGATCTCCACCCGGCGCCGCTCGATGTCGCGGATTTTCCGCGTGAAGGCGCTGATCACCACCAGAAGCGCGATCAGTGTGCCGCCGAACAGAGCGAGATAAATGTTGGTCCACATGCAGCCTGAAACAAGACTATCGGGAACGTCAGCGCGCGGATCAAGAAGGATCCGCCTCAGTCTTTCGTGCTGTCCTCCTGAGCAAGTTCCTGCCGGAGGTATTCGATCACATCTTTGAATTTGGCCGCATTGTCGGAATCCGCTGCGATGAGCGCCTCGTGGGCGGCCAGCACGGCTCCCTTCTGCTCGTGGACCCCGGCGTCAGAATCCGCCTCCCGGAGAGTGGCGGGGGCCGCAACCCGGGAATCGCCCTCCACAACAAAGAGCTGGTCCAGCCCGAGGTTCTCGAGAAGGTCGGTGTTGCGCTCGTTGACGTTGACGGCCCGGAGTTTGCCCTGCCCGATTTCCCGGAGCCGCAGCGCGAGACCGGCCAGTGTTCCCATGAACGTCGAGTCCATAAGCTCGCAGGTCTCGAGATCGACAACAAAGTCCCGGTGGCCGCGCTGGATCATCTGCTTGACGAATTCCTTGACCCCAGGGCTGTTTTGAAATGTCGCACGCCCGTCAACCTTCAGCCAGACAGTGCGTCCGACGTGACCGACTAGTACAGAAGAAGGAGTGCTCACAATGATCTGAGTACCTGTAGCCCGAGATCGGACACCGTGTCAAATAAAGGGTTCACCGCCAGATGAACGATTGGCGGAAACCGACGATCCGGCCGTCGACAATCAGCAGCGCGCGCCATGCGGTCACCTGACCGTATTCCAGAAAATCGTCGCCGGTGACCTCGAAGGAGGATTTATGGGATCCGCGGGCCCCGGGGTAATAGCGTTCCTGGGCGAGCACGTAATTTCCGAGTCCGGCCTGCCGGTATTCGAGGCGGAACGTGACATCCGAAGGCTTGGAGTTCCTCCAGAAGAAATTGTAGTAATTGCCATTCCTGCGGTTGAGTTCGAAGCTGTCGACCGCACCATGTCGGGTGCGCTCCAGCTCGAAGATGGCGGCCTCGCTGGTGGTGGTCGGGGGGAGGACCGAATAGTTCACAAACTTCTGCTGGATCTTTCTGAACTGGTAGGAATCGTCGAGGGCAAGCGGGAGGATGTTGGCTTTCTCAAGCCGGTTGGGGGCACCTTCCGGGGCGGCACACCCTGCGATCACAAGGGCGAGGCTGAGAATGGCGGAAAATCGAATCATTCGCGGCATGAAAGCGCGTTTGTCTGCTGCTGTCAATTTCGCCGGGTCGTCCGCAACGCGCCGGGCTTCCAGCAACGCGCTTGACTCGCACGGGTTGGCACGGGATAGACTGGACCGTTCATGACCGCATACGAATTATTTGGCCGGCTCCCGGCCGGGCAGGCCGGCGAGATTTTCAGCTGGTTTCACGAAAGGGACCGCGCGGCCTACCGCGCCTGCATCGGGCTTCTGGCAAACCGCCGGAAACTGCGGCCGGTTTTTGTGGAGAGGAAGCCGAGGGACGAACGCCACACCTGGATGAAGGACGCCCTCTCGCGTCCAGCCAATGGCGATATGGCCGGGGAGGTGCTTCAGGGGTGGATCCTTGGAGCGCACACGAAAATGGTCCTCGACTTTTTGGACGAGCTCAAGGTGGAGCATGACGGAAAAGGTCTCATCGAGGACCTCCCGGCTGAGCCGCCGGCAGAAAGTGTTACGCTGGCCGTCGAAAACCTCTTCCGCCTGCACCCGCCCGGCGCGGTCATGGTTTATCTGAACCTCTTTGCCGGCATGGACGATTCCGACTGGCCGCACCTGAAAACCCTCGTCTCCTCCGATCCCAGACTATGTCCCGACCCACAAACAACCAGTCCCTGACCCATTTTGCGCAGTCGCTTCGCGGAGCCATCGACACGTTTGAGGCACTTCAGGACCTTGAGGGGCCCGTGGTTGCCGCAGCGGACCTCGTTCTCACCACGCTTCAGTCCGGTGGGAAACTGCTGCTCTGCGGAAACGGCGGAAGCGCGGCGGACAGTGCGCACATCGCCACGGAATTCACTTGCCGGTTCCAGGGCGACCGGCGGCCGTATCCGGCGATCGGACTATCCGTCGACGGCGGGCTGCTGACGGCGATCGGCAATGACTATGCCTTTCAGGAAATCTTTGCGCGGCAGGTGCGCGCATACGGCAAACCGGGCGATGTCCTCCTCGCGCTGAGCACGAGTGGCAAGTCCCGGAACGTGCTTTCGGCCATCGAGGAGGCGCGGCGTCTGGGCTTGAAGACGGTTGCCCTTCTCGGAAAGGGCGGGGGATTCACCAAGGGGGCCGCCGACATCGAGATTGTGGTTCCGGGGACCGTCACCGCACGCATCCAGGAGGCGCATAAGTTCCTCCTGCATGTCATCTGCGAGATCGTCGAGCCCGGGCTCGAAAAGGCATGACGACTGTCCTGACCGCTGCCTCCGTGGTCTTCGGGGCGGTCGTGGGATCGTTTCTCAACGCCTGCATCCACCGCATGCCGCGGGACATCCGGCTCTCGAATCCCAAGCGCTCGTTTTGTCCGGCCTGCAACAAGCTGATCCCCTGGTTCGAGAACCTTCCGGTGCTGAGCTGGCTGGTGCTCCGCGGCAGGTGTTCGGGATGCGGAGCCCGGATCTCGCCACGCTATATTCTGGTCGAACTTCTGACAGCTGCCGCGTTTTTTTTCCTTTGGCAAAAGTTCGGATTTCCTCTGGCGCCCGCCTACTGGGTTTTTGTGTCCCTGCTGATTGCGGCGACCTTTATCGACATCGAGCACTTCATCATTCCGGACCGGATCACCTGGGGCGGGACTGCGGCCGGCCTGGCATTGAGCGTTCTGGTCCCCGGCTTGATGCAGACGGATTCGCGCTTGGCCGCGGGTGCGCTTTCTCTTGCCGGAGCGGCTTCCGGCTTTGCGCTTCTCTGGCTGGTCGTCGAGGGCGGCAAGCTGGCATTCGGCCGGAAGAAACACGTTTTCGACCCGCCGGAAGAGTTTTGCTGGAGGCGGGACGGTGACCGAGCGGACATCACGATCGGCGCCGAATCGCTGGCCTGGGAGGATTTGTTCGCCCGCGAGAGCGATGTCCTCCATCTGGAGGTTGAGGGACCAGTGGTCATTGACGGGCGCGAGTCTGCGGGAACCGTGTGCCGGTTCCGCTACGACAAGTTGATGACGGATGGCGCGGCGCTGGCGCTCGACGATTTGCAGGTGGTGACCGGCAGGGTCCGCTCCATGGTGATTCCTCGCGAGGCGATGGGGTTCGGCGACGTCAAGCTGATCGCCTGCATCGGGGCCTTTCTCGGCTGGCAGGCGGTTCTCTTCACGATTTTTTCGGCCTCGATCGTCGGCTGTGTGGCCGGCATCGCGGGGCTGTTTCTCGCTCGCGACAAAGCGGGCACGCGTGTTCCGTTCGGACCGTTTCTTGCTCTGGGTGCGGTCCTCTGGATCTTTGGCGGACGCGAGCTCACCACGTGGTATTTTTCCCACTTCCAAGCGTTTTCCGCCGGCTAGTCCGGCGGCACCGCGCGACATTTCTTATCATGGCCAAGCCTCAAAAAATCCCGTTCCCACAGCTCGTCCGCTCCTTCTGGAAGCCGTATCTCCGACTTGCCGAGTATCTGAAGCCCTACAGGAAGCGGTTTGCGCTGGGGCTGTTTTTCGGCGTGCTGGCCGGTATGCTCAACGGGGTGATCCCGCTGGTGATCAAGAAGGTGGGCGAGACCGTGCTGCCCGGCGGGCAGGCGGTGAACGCGATGCAGATCATGAATTCCGGCATGGACTCCGGGCCTGGCATCGACAGCGTCATCTGGATCAGCCTGCTCATCCCGGCTGTGATGGTTGCCCGGGGGATCTTTTCCTATTTGAACTCGTATTGCCTTGCGTGGGTGAGTCTCCGGGTGCTGCGCGACATCCGGTCCGAGCTCTTCTCGCACCTCATGTCCCAGTCGCTGGACTTTTTCAACCGGGCGAAGTCCGGCAAGCTCATCTCGCGTGTTCTCAACGATACGCGGGTGGCGCAGAACGCGCTCACCTCGATTGCCGGCGACATCGTGAAGGATCCGATTGCCGTGATCACCGGGGTCGCCGTGCTTGTCACCATCGATTGGAAGTTCAGCCTCACGACGCTCGTCCTCTTTCCAATCTGCATCGTCCCGGTTGTCGTCTTCGGCAAAAAGGTCCGGCAGGCCGGGCGGGCCGAGGAGAACGAAGCGGGCCAGATGGCGGTCATCCTTCAAGAGACGTTCGCGGGCATCCGCGTGATCAAATCGTTTGCCCGCGAGGACTACCAGGGCGCCCAGTTTGCCAAGTCCGGCGACATCCAGTTCCGGAACAGCATCCGCGTGCGCAAGAGCACCGACATCGTCCAGCCGCTCATCGAGTCGGTCTCGGCGTTCGGCGTCGTGCTCGCCATGCTCTATGTCTATTTTTTCCACATCAGCCTGATGAAGTTTGTGGCCCTCTGCGCGGGCATCTTCCTGCTCTACAATCCGGTCAAATCGCTCAGCCGGATTCCCATGCTCATGCAGAAGTGCATGGCCTCCGCGACCAACATCTTTGATCTCCTGAGCCTGAAATCCTCAATCCAGGACCAGCCGGATGCCGTCGTGCTCGAGAAGTGCACCGGCCGGATCGAGTTTGAGAAGGTCTGCTTTTCCTACGGGGTCGACAAGGCCGCGGTCGAGGACATCACCCTGCTCATCGAGCCCGGGAAAAAATATGCTCTCGTCGGAGCGAGCGGTGCAGGCAAGAGCACGCTGCTCTCGATCCTCCTGCGGTTTTACGACCCGCAGAGCGGGGTGATCCGCGTCGACGGCCACGACATCCGGAATATCACCCAGGGCTCGCTCCGCGAACAGATCGGCATGGTCACGCAGGAGACGTTTCTATTTCACGACACGATCTACGAGAACATCCGCTACGGAAGGCTCGGCGCCACCCGCGAGGAGGTGCTGGAGGCGGCGAAATCCGCGTATGCGCACGACTTCATTCTCGCGCAGCCCGAGGGGTACGAAACGATCGTCGGCGATAAGGGCTGCCTGATCTCCGGGGGCCAGCAGCAACGCCTCGCCATTGCCCGCGCCCTTCTTAAAAATGCGCCGGTGCTCCTTCTCGACGAGGCCACATCAGCGCTTGACTCCGAGTCCGAGCGGATGATCCAGGCTGCCCTCGAGCGCCTCTCCGAAGGCCGCACCGTCATCGCCATCGCCCACCGGCTTTCCACGATTCTCAAGTCCGACTGCATCGTCGTCATGGACCACGGGCGCATTGCTGCGACGGGCACTCACAGCGAATTGCTCGAATCCTCGGTGCTCTACCGCAACCTTTACGAACTGCAGTTCCACCACAGCGGGAACTCCGGAGCCGGAGAACTCGGCTCATGAGCGGGCAGGCCTGGATGGACCCCCGTGATCTCGCGCCGGGGGATTCGAAGAGCGCCTCGGCCGACATGTCCCGGATCGAGTTCCGCCGGATCGAGTCGCCCGACGATCCATTCTTTGAAATGGCCTTCGGCGCCCTTTGGGCGGAATTCGGCGAGGCCGGGGAACTCGAGCCGGCGGATGTTCTTGCCGCCCGCATGCGGCGGGATTCCTCCAGGATGCATGGCGGCCAGGCCATGCGCTACGAGATGGTGCTCCTCACGTGCGGGGGCGAATTGGCGGCCATCACCGACCAGACCGCGTTTGTCGCCGAGGATCAGACGGACGCCCTCGTCCACATTTCCCACAACCTGGTCGCACCGGCCTGGCGACGCACCGGGCTCGCGGGATGGCTTCGCGCCCTGCCGGTCGCGACGGCCCGCAGGCTCCTCGCCATGCACGGACGCCCGGCCGCTTCCCCGGTCACTCTTGTTGGAGAGGTCGAGCCCATCAACCATGCGCAGCCCGGAAACATCGGGCGGCTCCATGCCTATGAAAAGGCGGGGTTTCAGATGATCGATCCCGCGCGGGTGAACTACCTTCAACCCGATTTCCGCAGCCCGGCCGACATTGATGCCTCAGGCGGTCCATCGCCGGTGCCGCTCTGCCTGGTGCTCCGTCATGTGGGTGCCTCCAGCCCGTGCGGGTTCATTTCCGGGGCGGAAACCCTGCGGATTGTCAGCTCTCTCTACAGCCTTTTCGCGCTGGATTTCCGCCCTCAGGACATGCGTTGCCTCATGGAGAGCCTGAGCACTTACCCCGCTCCGGATGCAAGGATCGCCCTTGTCCCTCCGACCGGAACAAAATGACGTCCTCACCGGGGGTGCCGAATTCCGGATGGCGGTGAGCGGGAATGGCGTGTAAACATCGATCGGATGGGCACTCCGAAAATAAACGACGGCGCGGGGAATGCTGCCGGCCTGATCGTGGCTGCGGGATCCAGCCGCCGGATGGGTTTTGATAAAATCACGGCACCCCTCGCTGGTCGTTCGCTTGTCCAGTGGTCGTTGGCGGCATTCGAGGCCTGCCCGGATATTGCGTTTTCCATTTTGGTCTGCGCCTCCGACCGCGTCGCGGAGTTCGAGGCGCTCGCCGCCCCTTTTAAAAATGTCCGCCGGGTCGTGGCCGGCGGCTGCGAGCGGGCCGACTCCGTCCTTAACGGCCTCAAAGCCATGAGCGATCCGGCCCCGGCATACGTGGCCGTGCATGACGCAGCCCGGCCGCTAGTCACACCCGGGCTGATCTCATTGGTCCTTGAGGCCGCACGGCGGGACGGCTGCGCTGTTGCTGCCGAACCGGTGAGCGACACCCTGCACCGTTCGGACGGAGGGGGGAACCTCATGGAAACGGTATCCCGTTCGGACCTCTGGGCGATGCAGACCCCGCAGGCAGCGGGGTTCGCCGATCTTGTTGCAGCGCTGGAAACCCTCCGCAGGAGCGGGATGCCGGTGACCGACGAGATCTCGGCTCTGATCGCATCCGGAAAGCGCCCGCGGGCGGTTTCGCACGGGGCCCCGAATTTTAAGGTGACCTACCCGCGGGATCTGGAGCTGGCACGGGCGGCGATCGCGCGGCGCGCAGAGCCGTCGGATCCCCTCCCGGGTCAGGCCTGATCTCCGGGATTTCCTTCGTTCTGCGGGCCGCCGTCCTGCAGGCGGGCGAGGAGTTCGGACATGTCCTCGACCTCCTCCCACACGATCCGGCTCACGAAGATCGGGGTCTTTTGCTGGGCGGCCATGGCCATGCAGTCGCTCGGCCGCGCATCGAGTTCGATGATCTTTTTTTGGTGCAGCTCGTTTTCCGCTGTGATGATGAGGCGGCCGAAATAAGTGCCGTTTTTGAGATCGTTGATGATCGTCCGCTCGACGCGGGCGCCAAGCGCGGTGAGCACGTGCGCCAGCAAATCATGGGTGAGCGGGCGCTCTTTGACCTCCCCGCTGAGGAACATGGCAATGGCATTTCCCACCGTCTGGTCGACGTAAATCACAAAAACCTTCTCCTCGTTGCCCAGAAACACGGCACAGCCCGCGTTCGTGGGTATCAGCGCGCGGATCTGAACAGGAATAACGGTCTTGTCCACGGAGGGTATTCTAACACGCCACAGAGACCGGGCAAGCATTGCCGCGAGCAGCTTGGCCTGAAAGCCGTGAGCGCGAAGCTTGTGACGATTTTGTAACGCTTTTTGTCATTGTGGAATGCCGGATCGAGGCATAAGACAGGCTCATGAGCAACACTCCCCGCGCGCTCTTCCTCTCCTTGGTAATATCTTTTGGGGCGGCTTGCGGGGTTGCCACGGCGCGCAATCATCAAGAAACGAGCGAGACATTTGCCGAGGTGGAGGCTCGCGAGGCGGAGGCATTGGAGCGGAGAATCGCGTCGGAGGCGAGAACCGCGGAGCGCACTGTCGCGAGCGATCTGTTCTGGTTCCCCAACTGGGTCGAATCCGAATTTAGCAAGGCCGGCGATCATGGGGTCACGCCGTTTTTTAATTACTGGGGAATCTTTCAGGGCAATCCGGTCGGCGGGCTCACGCAGGATGTCGCCTATGCCCATGAGATGCTTTTCGGCGCGACGTTCAACATGGACAAGCTAGCCGGCTGGAAGGGTGCCACGTTTAAAGTATCCGGCTCCGCAAACAGCGGCCGGAATTTGTCAGAGACCATCGGGAACGTTTTCAATACGGCGGAGTCCTATGTCACGCCGACAGGCATGCTTTACGAGCTGTATTACGCCCAGACACTTTTCGATGACTATTTGGAATTCCGGATCGGCCGGATGGTTGCGGCCGACCAGTTCTGCGTGGTGCCGGCCTTCGGATTGCAGGTGAACGGAGGCATCGACGGCAACCCGACGAGCCTTTTTCTCAACTCGAACTTCACGAGCTCGCCGAATGCAACATGGGGCGCGACCGTGAAAATCAACCCGACGCCGATCGTCTACGCGGCCGCCGGGATCTACCAGGCGACGAACCGCCTGGGCAAGGTCGCCTACCACGGGTGTGACTTCTCGATCCGTCCGGATGACGGCATCCTGATGTTCGCAGAGGCCGCATGGAGCCCGACGTTCGGGGAGCGCAAGGCCGATACCACGCATGACAAGGACGGCAAGAAGGTGGCCGCTCCCGCGGAGGCCGGGCTCTCCGGTACCTACAAGTTCGGCGGGTATTTTTCGACGTTTCCGTATGAAGGCTTCCTCGGGGGCAGCCAGCAGAACACTTATGGGTTCTACCTCATCGGACAGCAGACCGTCTGGCAGAGCGCCAAAAACGCCAACCACAACCTCGCCGTGTGGGGCGGTATCACGTATTCCCCGCAATACCAGGTGGCCCAGATGCCGGTGATGGGATTCGGCGGCACGGTCTGGCAGGGGATCATCCCTGGGCGCGACCAGGACCAGTTTCTTTGCACGTGGATGACTGGCGCGTTCAGCGGCGACTATGCTGGTTCCCAAGGCAACCAGGGCCTCCCGCGCCCGACGGCGGAAACGGTCTTCGATGTCAGCTATATCATCAACCTCACCCCGACCGTCTTCATCCAGCCGGACATCCAATACATCATTCAGCCGAACGGTCTCGGCACGACCCCGAACGCCCTCGTGATCGGCGCCCAGTTCGGGTGCAACTTCTGATAAAGTGTAACAATCCAGCCCATCCAGCCTCCCCCCATGATCGAACGAACCAACTCCCGGCTCGCGAAACGCGTCCTCATTGTGGACGACAAGCTTGCCAACCCCCACACTGCCGGCGGCCGCGCGGTCCGCGAACTGGCGGAGGAATTCACCTCCCGCGCGGTGGATGTCATCGAGGCGACGACGCTTGAGGATGGCGAGGCGGTTGTGCTTTCCGATGCCTCGGTGATCTGCATCTTCGTCGACTGGACGATCGGTGCGGACGACGAGTCCACCCACGCGGCGGCGGAGGCGCTGCTGAAGACGATCCGCTCGCGCCGGGAGAACGTGCCGGTGTTCCTGATGGGCGACCGGGCGAAAAACCACACGCCCGGCGTCGGGGTCATGTCGCTGGCCAACGAGTTTGTCTGGATGCTGGAGGATACCGCACCGTTCGTCGCCGGCCGCGCGCTGGCTGCCATGCACCGGTATCTCGAGAACCTTCTCCCCCCTTTCACCAAAGCCCTCCTCACTTACACCGCAACCCGCGAGCACTCGTGGGCGGCTCCAGGACACCAGGGCGGCGTCGCGTTCACAAAGACGCCCGAGGGCCGGGTCTTCTTCGACTATTTCGGCGAGAACCTTTTCCGCACCGACACCGGCATCGAGCGCACTCCGCTCGGCTCGCTCCTCGACCACGAGGGCGCAATCGGCGAGGCGGAGAAATTTGCCGCGCGGGTCTTCGGCGCGCACCTCAGCTACTCGGTGCTCAACGGCACGTCGGGCTCGAACCGCTCGATCATGTCGGCGGTTATCAATGACAACCAACTCGCCCTCTGCGACCGCAACTGCCACAAGTCGATCGAGCAGGGGCTCGTCATCAGCGGCGGGATCCCGGTCTTCCTCCTGCCCACCCGCAACCGCTACGGCATCATCGGCCCGATCCCGCCGCAGGAATTCTCCCCCGAAAAAATCCGCGAAAAAATCTCCGTGCACCCGCTGAGGCCGCTCGCCGCCTCGGAGACTCCGGTTTACGCGGTGGTGACAAACTGCACCTACGACGGCATGTGCTACCATGCCGCGGACGTTCAGGACCTCCTCGCCCGCAGTGTGGACACGATCCACTTCGATGAGGCCTGGTATGCCTACGCACGCTTCAACCCGATGTATCGCGAGCGCCATGCGATGCGCGGGGACCCAAAAGACCACCCTGCCGATGGTCCCACCGTCTTTGCCACCCACTCGACCCACAAGCTCCTCGCCGCACTGTCCCAGGCCTCCTACATCCATGTCCGCAATGGGCGCCGCCCGATCGTCCACAGCCGGTTCAACGAGGCCTACATGGCCCAGGCCAGCACCTCGCCTCTCTACGCGATCATCTCCTCCAACGAGATCGGCGCGGCGATGATGGACGGACCGGCCGGCCTTGCCCTCACCGGTGACGTCCTGCGCGAGGCGATTGACTTCCGACAGGCGCTCGCCCGCGCGCACCGCGAGTTCGTAAAAAAGGCCGACTGGTTTTTCTCCCCGTGGAATGCCCCGGAGGTCCGGGACCCCACGACCGGCGAGAACGTCCCGTTCGCCGATGCCCCGGCCGACCTCCTTGCTTCCGACCCCTCCTGCTGGGTCCTCCACCCCGGGGAGAAGTGGCACGGGTTCGACGGCATTCCCGACGGATGGTGCATGCTCGATCCGATCAAGGCCGGGATCGTCTGCCCGGGCATGGGCGACGATGGCGAACTCGAGGCCAAAGGCATCCCGGCCGCCGTTCTGAGCAGCTTCCTCTACCGCCGGGGAATCATTCCTTCCCGCACCACCGACTTCATGGTCCTCTGCCTTTTCTCGGTCGGCATCACGAAAGGAAAGTGGGGCACTCTCATTAACACGTTGCTCAATTTTAAAGATTCCTACGACCGCAACGAACCGCTGGAAACGATGCTGCCCGACCTCGTGAAGGGGGCTCCTGCACGCTACGGCACCCTGGGCGTGAAGGATCTCTGTGACGAAATGTTTGCCCGCATGAAAACCAGCGCGATGGACAAAGCCCAGGCCGCCGCATTCGGCAACCTGCCGACCCCGGTCATGCCGCCGCGCGCCGCCAATGCGAAACTCATGTCGGGAGAGGTCGAACTCCTCCCGCTCGACCAGATGCCCGGGCGCACCATTGCTGTCGGCGCGATCCCGTATCCGCCCGGTATCCCGATCCTCATGCCGGGCGAAAGCTCCGGCCCGGCCGACGGACCCTGGCTCACATTCCTCCGTGCCATGGAGGAATGGGGCCGCGAATTCCCAGGCTTCGAAAAAATCGTCGAAGGCGCTGTCGTCGAAGACGGCCGATACCACTTCTGGTGCGTGAAATGAACACGGAGTAGTGAACCGCAGATTGACGCAGATGGACGCAGATTTTTCAGAAGCGGGACAGACAAGGGATCCGGAAACGTACGCGCTCATTGGTGCGGCCATGGAGGTCCACAGGGAGTTGCGGCATGGATTAGTTGAACCGGTTTACCAAGGTGGTTTGGAAGTCGAGTTTTCAGCGCGCGGGATTCCTTTTGAGCGGGAAAAACTCCTGAAGGTTCTCTACAAGGGCAAGGCGCTTCCGAGTTTTTTTAAGGCAGATTTTGTCTGTTATGAATCGGTCATTGTCGAGTGCAAGTCACAGGTATCCATCGGATCTGTCGAAGATGCTCAAGTGATTAACTATCTCAGGATTTCTGGCTTGGAACGTGCCGTCCTCCTCAACTTCGGAACCCCTTCCCTCCAATACAAACGCCTCATCCTTTCCCAAAAATGATCTGCGAAAATCTGCGAAAATCTGCGGTTTAAAAATATGAGTTCAAAAAAAGTCGGAGTGATTCCCGCCACCCTCATGGTTGCTGGCAACATCATGGGCTCGGGGGTCTTCATGCTCCCGGCCAACCTCGCGGCGACAGGAGGCATCGCGATCTACGGTTGGATCGTCACAATCACCGGCGCCCTCTGCCTCGCCATGGTCTACGCGAAGATGGCTTCCATCGACGACAGCGCGGGCGGTTCGTATGCCTATGCGCGGCGGGCGTTCGGGCCGTTTATCGGCTACCAGACGAACCTCCTCTACTGGCTTGCCGGATGGATCGGCAACGTCGCGCTCGCCGTCGTCGGCGTCGGATACCTGAGCTACTTCTTCCCCGCTCTCAAAGATCCCTACGTCCTGGCGGGAGCCTGCATTGCCATGATCTGGTTGTTCACGTTCATCAACATCCTCGGACCGAAACTCACCACGAACGTGCAGGCGGTCACCACGATCCTCGCGCTCGTCGCCATCGTCGGTGTCGCGATTGTCGGATGGTTCAAGTTCAGCCTGACGACCTACATGGCCTCATGGAACGTCAGCGGCCACGACACCTTCGGTGCGATCCAGGGCGTCCTCAACGTCACCCTCTGGTCGTTCATCGGGGTCGAGACCGCCTCGGTCGCTGCCGGCGTCGTCGACAACCCGAAGAAGAATGTCCCGATCGCCACGATCGGCGGCGTCCTCCTCGCCGCGGTCACCTACGTCCTCTCCTGCACCGCGATCATGGGCGCGATTCCGAACGACGTCCTCCAGAAGTCCGCCGCGCCGTTTGCCGACTGTGCGAAGCTCGCCCTCGGCGAGACCGGCGGCGCGATCGTATCATTCTGCGCGGCTGCCGGCTGCCTCGGGTCGCTCGGCGGCTGGGTCCTTGCCACAGCGCAGACCGCCAAGGCCGCCGCTGCGGACGGTCTCTTTCCGAAGATTTTCGGCGACTCAAACCAGCACGATGTGCCGGTGAAGGGGCTCATCATCACCGGGTTTCTGATGACTGGAGCCCAGCTCCTCACGATCTCGCCGACAGCCTCCAAGGAATTCGGCGTGATCTCGTCGATCGCCGTGCTGATGACCCTCGTCGCCTATGTCTACGTCGCCGCCGCCCTCGTCTGGCTTGCGAAGAAGATCGGGATCGGTCTCGGGCTCATGATCGGGATCACCACCGTCTACTGCCTCTGGGCAGTCGTGGGATCCGAGCCCAGCCAGGTCGTGTGGCTGGCCATCACGCTCCTCGCAAGCGGGATCTGCTACACGGTCAACCAGGTCACGCACAAGAAACCCGCGCCGGAGCAACTCAGCTGATGCGCTCGATCCTCATCCTCTTCGCCATCTTTGCGGCAGGCATGTTCCTCGGCCATGAATACTGGCCGCGCCCGCACCCCGATCCCGCCTACCACCTCCGCTTCCACCGTGGAAAAATCCCCCGTGCCATCGCCGCTCCGGAAGCAACCAACAAGCAGCCCGTCCAGCACGGACGCATCCTCCACAAGCCGGCACCGCAGACAAACTAAACTGAAGAAGAGGCCTCAACCGCAGATTGACGCAGATGAACGCAGATTTCTCAGAATGCACAGGGAAAACATTCTCAGCGATCATCGGTGCGGCCCCCCATCCCTCCAGAACAAATACCTTGGCCTTTCCAAAAAAGCCTCTGCGCAAATCCGCGTTAATCTGCGGTTAAAAACTCACTGCGGTTAAAACATCCACACCCCACACCCCCATGATCGAACGTCGCTCCAAAATCCTCCGCCACCGCGTCCTCCTTGTGGATGACGATCTTGAAATGTCCAGCGCCGAGGGCCGCGCGGCCCTGCTGCTGAAGTCCGAACTCGAGCTCTCCGACATCGACGTGGTCTGCGCGCCGGGAGCATCCGACGGCCGCGGGCTTTTCCTCTCCGACGCCGGCCTCCATGGGGTCCTCGTCGATTGGACGCTCGGCAATGATCCCGACGCCCCGCACGCCGCCGCGCTCGATTTCATCCGGCTGATCCGTTCGCGTAACGGGAAGATTCCCGTATTCCTCCTGACCGACCGTGGCCGCAGCTCGGGACTCTCCGAGGAGGTGCTCTCGATGGTCAGCGAACTCATCTGGCTGATGGAGGACAGCGCGCCATTCATCGGGGGCCGCATCGAGGCCGCTGTCAAAAAGTATTCGGGGGGACTCCTCGGGCCGATGGCCTCGGCTTTGCTCGAGTTCGATCTCGTGCACGAATATTCGTGGCACACGCCCGGGCACACCGGGGGCACCGCGTTCCAGAAATCTCCTGCCGGCCGGCTTTTCTACGACTACTTCGGCGAGGCGATGTTCCGCTCCGACCTCTCGATCAGCGTCGGCGAGCTCGGATCGCTGCTCGACCACTCCGGCCCGATTGGCGAGGGGGAAAAATTCGCAGCCAAGGTCTTCGGCGCGCACCGCACGTATTCGGTGACGAACGGGACCTCGACCTCGAACCGCATTATCTGGATGGCCTGTGTCGGGCGCGGGCAGAAAATCTGGGTGGACCGGAACTGCCACAAGTCGAACGAGCAGGGGATCACGATGACCGGGGCGGTGCCGCATTACCTCATGCCGACCCGCAACCGCTACGGCCTCATCGGCCCGATCCCGCCGGAAAATCTTCGCGGGGAGAAGCTCGTCGAAGGCGGCCGTCCAGTCCATGCGGTCATCACCAACTCCACCTACGACGGGCTGACCTACAATGTCGGCCGGGTGCTTGAGGTCATCGGTGATGCGCTCGACCGCATCCATTTCGACGAGGCCTGGTATGGCTACGCGCGCTTCCATCCGCTTTACCGCGGGCGCTTCGCCATGCGGGGGAACCCGAAGGACCATCCGCCCGGCGCCCCCACGATCTTCGCGACGCACTCGACGCACAAGCTGCTGGCCGCGCTCTCGCAAGCCTCGTTCATCCACGTCCGTGATGGCCGGAACGCGATCGACCACGCACGCTTCAACGAGTCGTTTATGATGCACGGCTCGACCTCGCCGTTCTACCCGATCATCGCATCGAACGACGTGAGCGCTGCGATGATGGACGGCAAAGGCGGCGAGGTCCTCGTTGAGGAATCGATCCGCGAGGCGATCGCATTCCGGCAAACGGTCACCCGGCTCTGGCGCGAACACGACGACCGCGGCGACTGGTTTTTCCAAACTTGGAACCCATTCCATGTCAAAGATCCGCAGACGGGGAAACAGGAAGCCTTCGAGTCCGCCAGCCCGGACCTGCTCGCCCGCGAGCCGTCCTGCTGGGTCCTCCACCCGGGCGATGACTGGCACGGCTTCGATCTCGAGGACGACTACTGCATGCTCGACCCGATCAAGGTCTCCGTCGTCACCCCCGGGGTGAACCTCGACGGCTCGGTCGCCGAGAGGGGATTCCCCGCCACCCTCCTGACAGCTTATCTCGACGCGCGCGGGATCGTGGTCGAGAAAACCAGCGACTATGCGATCCTGTTCCTGTTTTCGCTCGGCATCACCAACGCGAAGTGGAGCACGCTCATTCATGCCCTGCTCGCCTTCAAGCGCGACTACGATGCGAACCTCCCGCTTGCGGAGACCATCCCGTCGGTTGCCGGCTTCTATCCCGGGGCCGGACTCCGCGACCTCGCCGACAAAATGCAGGCGCACATGCGCGATGCCGGAATTCTTCAGTGCCAGGCCCGCGCGTTTTCCGCGCTCCCGGAGTGGGAGATGACGCCGGCCGACTGCTACCAGAAGCTCGTGGCCAACGAGGTCGAGCGGATCAGCGTCGGGGACGCCGCCGGGCGGACGGCCGCCACCGGGCTCGTTCCCTATCCCCCCGGCATCCCGATGGTCATGCCGGGCGAGAAACTTGGAAAGGCGGACGAGCCGTTCCTTGCCTATCTTCTCGCCATCCAGGGCTGGGACCGTGAGTTCCCCGGCTTCGCGCACGACACACACGGGGTTGAAAGTGAAGAGGGCGTCTATAAGATCCTGGTTTTGAAATGACGACCTTTCAGAAATCCGAGCGCACGACCCTTCACCGTTTGCCGCAGCGGGGGTCATACGACCGGGAGCTTATCCACAGCGTCATGGATCGGGCGACCCTTTGCCATGTGGGATTCCTCCACGAAGGGGTGCCGGTCGTCATTCCCTCACTGCACGGGCGCGAGGGCGACATGCTTTACTTTCACGGGGCCCGGAGGAGTCGTCTCATGCAAGCTCTCGTTTCTGGGAGCGAGGTCTGCGCTGTCTTCACCCTTTTCAATGGGCTTGTGATGGCGCGCTCGGCATTCAGCCATTCGGCACAATACGAGTCAGTCATCGCTTACGGCACCGGCTTTGACATTGAAGAGGATGAGTGGAAGCTTCGGGCGCTCAAGACCATTTCCGACCACCTTTACCCTGGTCGCTGGGAGGACGTCCGACCTCCGACCGAGCAGGAACTTGCAGCCACCTGTGTCGCGGGGATCACGATCACGGAGGCTTCTGCCAAGGTCAGCGCGGAGGGGCCCGAAGATCGTGAGGGCGATAGGGACTGGCCCGCATGGGCGGGGGTCATTCCGGCCCGTTCCACCTATGGCCCACCTCAGCAGGCTCCCGATCAAACCGCCCGGATTCCGTTTCCGGAATACCTGAAAAACCTTCTCTAAGGACATGCGAATCGGCTTGAATGCCGTCGTTGTCTCGCCCTGAATCGCCCGATGATCCTGACGAAGCCGCTCTCCTCGCTCCGCCTCATCATGGCGCGGCTCCTGAGCCGCGAGGTGATGGGCTTTCTTGCCATTGCGGCTCTCGGAATGGCGCTCCAGGCGCTGCTTTTCGGGGTTCCGGAACCTCTGCACCCATTCCTGCGTGCGAGCCAGATCGCTGTCTTCGCCCTCTTCGGGGCGGAATACCTCGGCGGCCTGATTCAGGCCCGGGACCGATTGAACTTCATCCGCAGGCCGTCCCGGGTATTCGACCTTTTGATCCTCCTTGCCGCCATGGCCTCGTTTCTGCCTTCCGTTGAAGACATGCTCCTCCATGCCCAGGCTTTCCAGATCCTCCGGCTCGGTCCGATCATTTTTTTCGGATATGTCGGCACGAAAGATATCGCCCTGCAGCTGTTTGCTGAGGAGACCGAGCCGCTGGTCCCCGTGCCGGAGTTTTTCCGCCTCGTTGAAGAGGGAAGATCCTTCCGGTCGGAACCGGTCGGGGAGCAGGAACTCCTCGCCTGGGCGCACGCTCCCGAACGCGCCGGGTTCTATGTCTGCCGTGGAAAGCTCACGGCCGAGCTCTCCCGGAAGCTGGCGGCCGATGCGGTTCCGGCCTCGATGCTGGAAAACGCTCTCAGCGAGTCGGGCTTCCCGAGGTTTCTCGGCCTCGGGGGGATGCACGTCTTCGCCGCCGCCATGCCGTTTGTGCACCCGGAAGCCCCGTCGGTCCACCGCGTCACCCGCTCCCCGTTCGTCGTCGTCCTCACCGAACAAAGCGTCCTTCTGCTCAACTCGCACGGTCCCGAAATCCCGCAGGAGGTCCGCGGGCTCATTGCCGGCGAGAGGCTGTTCTCCGACCAGCCACTCCCTTTGCGGTTCACGGCCGGCATTTTCAAGCTGCTCCTGGAGCGCTACGAGGCGGCGGCCAGCCAGATCGAGGAGGAAATCCGCAGCGAGGAACTCCAGCCGCTCGACCGCACCGGCGGTGGGATCTACCGGGAAATCTATTTTCTGCGCCGCACGCTCTCCGGACTGAAATCCGACCTCTGGCGCCTGAAGCACATCTTCCACAGCTTTGCCGACGGCCGGCGCCATCTGCCCTTCCCCCATGCCCATCTTGAGGACTTCTTCGCCCTGATCAGCCACTCCGCCGATTTTTGCTACGACACGTTTGAGCAACTCGAGGGCAAGGCCTCAGCCGTGCTCGACCTCCGCATCAACCTCGTCTCATTCGAGATGAACAAGTTCATGGGCCTCATCGCGGTCGTCACGGCGGTCGGCCTGATTCCGACCGCCATGAGCGGGCTGCTCGGCATGAACATCCTCGGGGTGAACTTTCCGGTCACGCTCGGGAACGTTGTCTTCCTCTGCACCCTCCTGATCGTCCTCACGCTCTACGTCATGCGCCTCAACGGATGGCTCAAATTCCGCTAGGGTGAGCGGATTTGTCGTGAGTCTCACCGCCGGCTCGGAAACAATCCCCGCATGATCGTCCAAAAGAAGATGGGCCTCGCGATGGCGACCGTCCTGGTGCTGGTGAACATGGTCGGCACCGGGATCTTCCTGCTGCCAGTCAGCATGGCGTCGGTCGGAAGCATCTCAATCATCGGCTGGCTGGTTGCAGGAATCGGCGCGGCTGCGATCGGGCTCATGTTCGCGATGCTCGGGGCGATCAAACCTGAGGCCGGCGGACCGTATGCCTATGCCCGCGAGGCGCTCGGACCCTACCTCGGATTCCAGACGAATTACATCTACTGGTCGGCGAATCTCGTTGGCAACATTGCCGTGGCTACGACCGTGACCGGGTATTTCACCGAGCTGATTCCCTGGATCGGCGGGGCCGGCCGGGAGGTCGCATTCAGCATCGGGGTCATCTGGGTGGCCACCGCCATCAATATTGTCGGCCCGCGCTGCGTCGGGTTTTTCACAGGGTGGGGGACTGTGCTCGCCATGATCCCGCTTCTTGCTGTCGCCTTCCTGGGGTGGATCTGGTTCAACCCTGAGACCTTCCTTGGAAGCTGGAACCCTCATCACGATTCGGAGTGGGACGCTGTTTCCACAAGCGCCGCCTTCGCCCTCTGGGCGTTCATGGGGGTCGAGAGCGCGGCGGTGGCTTCCGACGTCATCGAAAACCCGAAGCGCAACGTGCCGCTCGCCACGATGATCGGGCTCGTCATCGCCGGCCTCCTCTACATCTCCACGTGCACCGTGCTGATGGGCATCATGCCGGCGGAGGAGCTGGCTAAATCCTCTGCGCCCTTTGCGGATGCCGCCGCCAAGGTCGTCGGCCCGGTCGGAGCGATCGTCATCGCCCTCTGCGCGATTTTCAAGGCCGGTTCCTCTTTGATCGGGTGGACGCTGACAATCAGCCAGTCCGCCGCGGCCGCCGCGAAGGACGGGCTGTTCCCGAAGGTTTTCGGCCACATGGATTCGAGGGGTGTGCCCACCCTCAACTTCCTGATCACAGGGGTCCTGATGTCCCTGATCGTGGTGCTCACCGCCTCGCCCACGCTCGCCAAGCAGTTCAACGAGATCATCGATATGGCGATCATCCTGACGATCCTGCCCTACATGTATTCCGGAATTGCCTTTCTCAAGATCGGTAAGCTTGCCGGGACCAACCGGTGGCACCACTACCTGGTCGTGGGAATTGTCGCCGTCGTGAGCGTCTACTGCCTCTGGGTCGTCGCGGGCTCCGATGCCTCGCTGACGCGCAACGCGATGATCATCCTCTTCGCCAGCGTTCCTCTGTATCCCCTCTTTGCCAGGAATTTCGAAGATTAGGCGTGCGCTCAGGTTTCCGGAAGGACATCCCCGGGATGCGCGCGAATTTGGCACACTTGGGCTTGAGGTTGCCTGTCTGAGCCTGTAATTTTAACTGTCCCGCACTGCCGGGCATTCAAGGGTGATTCACGTATGAAGATTTATATCGACGGAAAATTTTACGAAAAAGAGGAGGCGAAGATCTCGGTTTTCGATCACGGTTTGCTCTATGGGGACGGTGTCTTCGAAGGGATCCGGTTCTACAACGGCCGGGTCTTCCGGCTCGATGAGCACATGGACCGGCTCTATGACTCCGCGAAGGCGATCTGCCTCAGCGTCGGCGTGGACAAGCAGGCCCTCACCGGCGCCGTTCTCGAAACCATTCGCCAGAACCAGCTTCAGGATGGCTATGTCCGCCTCGTGGTCACCCGCGGCTGCGGCGACCTCGGGCTGAATCCTTCGCTGTGCCCGCGGGCAACCGTTTTCATCATCGCCTCCAAGATCACGCTCTACTCGCCCGACAAATATGAGAACGGTCTTCATGTCGTGACCTGTGCGACCCGGCGGATCCCGCACGGCGCGCTGAGCCCGATGGTGAAGTCCCTCAATTATCTCAACAACGTGCTCGCCAAAATCGAGGCCCAGCAGGCCGGCGCCGGCGAGGGGCTCATGCTCAATGAGCAGGGCTATGTCGCCGAATGCACGGGCGACAACGTTTTTGTCGTCCGGCGCGGGGAGATTTTCACCCCGCCGATTTCCTCCGGCGCGCTGGCGGGAGTGACCCGGGCGGTCGTCTTTGAGATGGCTGCGGAGATGGGGATCCGGATCTCCGAGCCGCAGATGACCCGCTACGACATCTACACCGCCGACGAGTGCTTCCTCACCGGGACCGCCGCGGAGGTCATCCCTGCCGTGCGGCTGGACAACCGCGAGATTGGCGACGGCCATCCGGGCCAGATCACCCGGCGGATGATCACGCGATTCCACGAGTTGACAGCAACCAGCGGCACGCTGATCTATAGCTAACGAACATGCAATGCGACGTCTGTAAAACGAAGGAGGCCACGGTATTTTTAACCCAGATTGTTGAGGGCAAAATGCAGAAGGTGAACCTTTGCGAATCCTGCTCGAAGGAAAAGGGTGTCAACGATCCGACGGGGTTTGCGCTTGCCGACCTCCTGCTCGGGCTTGGCTCGGCGCAGGACATTGAGAAAAACCCGGCCGCGCTCAAATGTCCGGTCTGCGGGTTCACGCAGGCCGACTTCAAGAAGACCGGGCGGCTCGGATGCAGCGCCTGCTATGCGGTCTTCAGCGACGGTCTGACCGGCATGCTGAAGAACATGCACAAGGGCACGGTTCACACAGGCAAAACGCCGCAGGAATTTCAAAATGCCCGCAAGCACGGCGAGGCGATGAAAACCCTTCAGAAGAGCCTCGACCAGGCGGTTGCCGCCGAGGAATACGAGCGCGCCGCCGACATCCGTGACCAGATCCGCCAGATCGAGGCGGAGATCCAGGCATGAAATTTTCCCGGATTATCGCGAGCAGTGGAGAGTGGCTCTCGGGCGACGGGCCGAACAGGCAGATCGTCGTGAGCAGCCGGGTCCGGCTTGCCCGCAACCTCAGGGAAAAGCCGTTTCCGGGGTGGGCGAAGAAGGCGGAGCGCCTCGACGTGATGCGTTTGGTCAAGGAGGCTGTCGAGCAGCTGCCCGAGATGTCGGAGTCGTACTCCGAAAACCTCGAAGCCCTCTCCCCGCTTGAAAAGCAGGTCCTGGTTGAGCGCCACCTGATCAGCCGCGAGCATGCGGCGAAGGGCGTGGGAAGCGCGGTGGTGACCAACGCCCCTCAGTCGCTCAGCGTCATGATCAACGAGGAGGACCACCTCCGCATGCAGGCCATCCGCTGCGGCCTCCAGCTCGACAAGGTCTTTGAGATGATCAACCGGGTCGATAGCGAGCTTGAGGATGTTCTCGATTTTGCCTTCGATGCGGAGCTCGGATATCTGACGGCCTGCCCGACGAATGTCGGCACCGGCATGCGGGCGTCCGCGATGCTGCACCTGCCCGGGCTGGTGATGAGCGACCAGATCAACAAGATCGTGAACTCCGTGAACAAGATCGGGCTCGCGGTCCGTGGGCTGCACGGCGAGGGGACCGAGGCGATGGGCAACCTCTTCCAGGTGTCCAACCAGACGACGCTCGGCGAGACCGAGGAGGAGATCATCGGCCGCCTCACGCGTGTGATCGAGCAGATCCTTGAGCACGAACAGAATGCCCGCGCCCTCCTGGCCCAGAGGAAGTCCGTCACCCTGCACGACCAGATCGGCCGCGCCTACGGGGTTCTTTCCCACGCGTATTCGATGAGCTCCAAGGAGGCTCTCAACCTTCTTTCCGTCATCAAGCTGGGGGTCGACCTCAAGGTGTTTCCGGATGCCCACCGGTTCCCGGTCGACGAGCTTTTCATCGAAACGCAGCCGGCCCACCTCCAAAAAGGTGCCGGCACCCAGAAAATGTCGGCCGAGGAAAGGGACACCTTGCGCGCATCAATAATCCGCGCCAAGTTAGCCCAGGTTCCAGAGCCGGATATCGCCCGCCTTCAGGCTGCGGCGCCGGAACCCAACGAACAATAACATGATGAACAACTTCACTCCACGAGCCCAACAGGTGCTCCAGCTGGCACGTAAGGAAGCGGACCGCTTCAACCACAATTACGTCGGGACGGAACACATTCTTCTCGGCCTGATCAAGCTGGGGCAGGGGGTGGCTGTGAACGTTCTTCAAAAGATGGGGCTCGATCTTGAGACCGTCCGGATGGAGGTCGAAAAGCAGGTCGGCTCCGGCCCCGAGACCAAGATGGTGGGCAATATCCCCTACACGCCCCGTGTGAAAAAAGTTCTCGCGCTCGCCGGCAAGGAGGCCAAAAGCCTCCAGCATTCCTATGTTGGCACCGAGCATGTCCTGCTCGGTCTCCTCCGGGAGGGCGAGGGGGTGGCCGCCCGGGTGCTGAAAAATCTCGAGGTCGACATCGAGCGGACCCGGAACGAAATCCTCCGCGAGCTGGATCCCAATTTTGCCCAGCAGGACGAGGGCGACTCGATTCCTGCCGAACCCGGCGGCAAGAAGGACGGCAAGACGCCGGCTCTCCGTGCGTTCGGGCGCGACCTTACCGAGCAGGCGCGCAAGGCGGAACTTGATCCAGTGATCGGCCGTGCGGACGAGATCGAGCGCATCATCCAGATCCTCTGTCGCCGCACGAAGAACAACCCGGTCCTCATCGGTGAGGCCGGCGTTGGAAAGACCGCAATCGCCGAGGGGCTTGCGCAGGAGATCGTCGGAGGCAACGTCCCGGAACTGCTCCGTGAAAAAAAGGTGATCACGCTGGACCTGGCGCTCATGGTCGCCGGCACGAAATACCGCGGCCAGTTTGAGGAACGGATCAAGGCGGTGATGGATGAGATCCGGAAAAACAAGAATGTCATTCTGTTTATCGACGAGCTCCACACGATCGTCGGGGCGGGATCGGCCGAAGGCGCGATGGATGCCTCGAACATCATCAAGCCGGCCCTCAGCCGTGGCGAACTCCAGTGCATTGGCGCCACGACGATGAACGAATACAGGAAGTATATCGAAAAGGACGCCGCGCTTGAGCGCCGGTTCCAGACCGTCAAGGTCGAGGCTCCCTCGGTGGACGAAACCATTCTCATCCTCAAGGGCATCCGCCCGAAATACGAGGCGCACCACAAGGCGAAGATCCTCGACATCGCGCTTGAGGCCGCCGCCAAGCTTTCGGACCGCTACCTGACCGGGCGGTTCCTGCCGGACAAGGCGATCGACATCATGGACGAGGCTGGCTCGCGCGCGCGCATCGCCGCGATGACGCGCCCGCCGAACGTGAAGGATATCGAAGCCGAGATCGAAACGATACGTGCCGAGAAGGAGGCCGCGATCAAGTCCCAGGATTTTGAGAAGGCGGCGGCGCTCCGCGATTCCGAGAAGCAGGCGAAGGACAAGCTCGATGCGGTTCTGGCCGAGTGGCATGCGAACAAGGAGGAGAAGGAAGTGGTCGTCGGCGAGGAGGAGATCATGCACGTCCTGTCAAAATGGACCGGTGTTCCGCTCTCCCGCCTGGAGCAGCAGGAGACCGCCAAGCTGCTGGCGATGGACAACGAGCTGAAGGGCAAAGTCATCGGCCAGGATGAAGCGGTCATCGCAATCAGCAAGGCGCTCCGTCGCTCGCGTGCCGATCTCAAGGATCCGCGGCGGCCGATCGGCTCGTTCATTTTCCTCGGCCCGACAGGCGTCGGGAAAACGTTCCTCGCGCGCACGCTGGCCGAGTTCATGTTCGGCGATGCCGACGCGCTCATCCAGATCGATATGAGCGAATACATGGAGAAGTTCACGGCCTCGCGCCTGATCGGTTCGCCTCCGGGATACATCGGCTACGAGGAGGGCGGCCAGCTCAGCGAGGCCGTCCGCCGCCGGCCGTATTCGGTCGTGCTGTTCGACGAGATTGAGAAGGCGCATCCTGACGTCATGCACCTTCTTCTCCAGATCCTGGAGGAAGGGAAGATCACCGACTCGCTCGGGCGCAAGATCGATTTCCGCAACACGATCATCATCATGACCTCGAACGTCGGGGCCGAGCTCATCAAGAAGCAGACCTCGCTCGGGTTCGGTGCGCCGAAGCTCGACGACAACTATGATTCGATGCGCGACAAGATCCTCGAGGAGACGAAGCGGGTCTTCAAGCCCGAGTTCCTCAACCGCCTTGATGACATCATCGTCTTCCACACGCTCACCAAGCCGGATCTTGTCAGGATCGTTGACCTTGAGATGAAGAAGGTCATCGCCCGCATCAAGCTCAAGGACATCCACCTCACGCTCGACGAATCGGCCCAGGAATTCCTCATCGAAAAAGGCTACGATCCGACCTACGGCGCCCGCCCGATGCGCCGCGCCGTCGAGCGCTACCTCGAGGACCCGATGGCCGAAGAACTCCTGCGCGGAAACATCAAGCCGGGAGACTTTCTCACCGTCAAGCGCGACGGGGAAAAGCTTGTTTTTGCAGCGGACCAGGCGGCCGCCCAGCCCGTGGGCGAAAAGACCGCCGGCTGAAAAGACGCCGCTCCTAAGAGAAGATCAGGATGAGAATCTGCGCGCACAGAATGCGTAGCAGCATGGTCAGCGGGTAGACGGACGCGTAGGCGACCGAAGGGGCATCGCTCTTTACCAGAGTGTTGGCAAACGCCAGCGCCGGTGGGTCGGTCATGCTGCCGGCGATGATGCCGCTGAGTGCGACGTAATTCATCTTGAGCACCGCCCGGGCGAATAGGCCGACAAGGAGGATCGGAATCAGGGTGATACAGAATCCGCCGATCAGCCACGTCACACCTTCGGGGCTCATCAGGGTCGGGATGAACTTTGATCCTGACTTCAAGCCAACGCAGGCCAGGAAGAGGACGATCCCCATTTCGCGCAGGGCGAGGTTTGCCCCCGCCGGCATATACCAGACGATCCGGCCGATCTGCCCGATCCGGCTGAGCAGGATGGCGATCACCAGCGGACCGCCGGCGAGGCCGAGCTTCACGGGAACGGGCAGCCCCGGAAGCGCCACGGGAATCAGGCCGACTGCCACCCCCAGCGCGATGCCGAGAAACACCGGGAGAAAATTCGTATGGCCCAGATCCTTGGGCGAGTTGCCCAAAAGTGCCGCCGCCTGATCAAGCCCCTGCTTGTCGCCGACGACCTGCAGGGCATCGCCGAACTGCAGGCGCATGTCGGGATCAGCGGCCATCTCAAGCTCCCCGCGCTGGATCCGCGTGACAACCACCCCGTAGGTTGTGTGGAGGGCCAGCTGTCGAAGCGATTTTCCGAGTGGAGACTTGTGCGTGACGATGATGCGCTTGAAGAGGATGTGGGAGGAGGAGTCCATGAGGTCCCGCTCCGAGACCTCGCCGACAATCCGCTGAAAGCTGTCCAGCGCCTCGACTGTCCCGACCGCGAGCACCGTATCCCCGCAGCGGACAATCCCGTCCCCGGTGGCGACCCGGACCTCGCTGCTCTCCGCGCTTTGAATCCGCGAGATCGTGATGCCCGTCTCCCGGAGTCCGGGGATCCTTTCAATCGCCAGCCCGTCGAGGTTGGCGTTTGTGATTTTCAGGCTGCGGCGCTTGAGCGGAGGCGTCTGGCTGCGGCGCTCTCTCTCAAACTCGGCAACCTCGCCCGCCGGATCGATCCGGAAGACGGCGCGCAGGATCAGGATGCAGGCGATGATGCCGAACACACCGCCGGGGTAGGCGACCGCATAGGCGAGGGCGGGAAGGGCCTTGGTGGCCGCGTCGACTCCGGGCACAATGGCGAGCGCCTGCTGGGCGGCGCCGAGAGACGGAGTGTTCGTCGTGGCTCCCGAAAAAAGGCCCGCGGCCGCAAAGGGATTGATTCCGAGAACTTTTGCCACGAGCAGGGTGAGCGCCGCGCCACCGATCACGATTGTGGCCGCGCAAAGGTTGGCCGGCAACCCCTGCTTCTTCAGCGATGCAAAAAAGCCCGGCCCGATCTGCAGGCCGATCGTGAAGACAAAAAGAATCAGCCCGAACTCGCGCACAAAGTGCAGGACCTCTTCGTTGATGTGCCACCCGATGTGGCCGAAAAACAACCCGGCGAAAAGAACGCCGGTGATACCGAATCCGATGCCGCGGAACTTGATGGCGGACAATGCCAGCCCGGCGACCGAGATCAGCGACAGGACCAGAACAGCCTGCGCCACCTCGTTCGTGCCCGTGAATTGCGAGAGAATACCCATAAGAAGCGCGCAGTATTTCCTGAGCGGGCGCTGCCATCAAGCAAGGAAAAGGCGCGCCGCCCGGCTGCGCCGCGCCTTCAGCGGGCGAACCCGCTCACGCCTGCTCGATGAGCTGCCTGAGCACAAACGGAAGGATCCCGCCGTGGCGGTAGTAGTCGACCTCGATCGGGGTGTCAATGCGGAGCTTGACGGCCAGGGATTCGGTTGAGCCATCCTTGCGGGTGATTCCGAGCGTGACGTCTTGCCGGGGCTCGATGTCATCGCTCAGGCCGGTGATAGCGAACGTTTCCGTGCCATCCAGGGCCAGCGTCTTGGCCGTGACTCCCTCCGGGAACTGGAGCGGGAGGACGCCCATGCCGACGAGGTTCGAGCGGTGGATACGCTCGAAACTCTCGGCGACGACGGCTTTGACTCCCAGCAGGCGCGTGCCCTTGGCCGCCCAGTCGCGGCTCGATCCTGTGCCGTATTCCTGTCCGGCGAAGATGACGAGGGGCGTGCCCTCGGCCTGGTATTTCATGCAGGCGTCGTAGATGCTCATCTGCTCGCCATCCGGCTGGTGAACCGTCAGCCCGCCCTCCACGCGCGTTCCGTCGGCCTTGGGCGGGATCATCAGGTTTTTGATCCGGACGTTTGCAAACGTGCCGCGCGTCATCACTCGGTCGTTTCCGCGGCGGCTGCCGTAGCTGTTGAAGTCGGCGGCTTCGATGCCGTTTTCGACGAGGTATTTTCCGGCGGGTGAGCTGGGCTTGATCGCGCCGGCGGGAGAAATGTGGTCGGTTGTGACCGAGTCGCCGAAGATCCCCATCGCCCGTGCGCCGGTGATATTGGTGATCGTCCCGGCTTCCATGCCGAATCCGGTGAAGAAGGGGGGCTCCTGAATGTAGGTACTGCTGCGGTCCCAGTCGTAGATCTGGCCGGTGCTGGCCGGGACTTCGTTCCACTTGGGGTTCTGCTCGGCGAATCCGGTGTAGAGCTTCTGGAACACCTCGGGCTTGAGTGCGGATTGCATCTCGCTGCGGATCTCGTCCAGGCCGGGCCAGATGTCCTTGAGGAAGACATCGGCACCGTCATTACCTTTGCCGATCGGCTCGCAGGAAAGATCGATGTCCACCCGGCCGGCGAGCGCGAAGGCCACCACGAGGGGCGGGGACATCAGGAAATTGGCGCGGATGTTCTGGTGGATGCGGGCTTCGAAATTCCGGTTGCCGGAGAGCACGGCCGCAGTGACGAGGTCGTGCTGGACGATTGCGGATTCGATGTCGCTGTCGAGCGGACCGGAGTTGCCGATGCAGGTCGTGCAGCCGTAGCCGACGATCTGGAACCCGAGCTGGTCGAGGTAGGGCTGGAGGCCGGTTTTGTCCAGGTAGTCCTTCACGACGCGCGAGCCGGGGGCGAGCGATGTCTTCACGGCGGGGTCGACTTGGAGCCCGCGCCCGACCGCCTTCTTTGCCAGCAGGCCGGCGGCGAGCATCACGCTCGGGTTGCTGGTATTTGTGCAGCTCGTGATCGCGGCGATCACGACCGAGCCGTCCCGAAGTGTCGTGTGGGCCTTGTGGGCTTCGGTCGGCGGGACGTTATCCGGCGTCGGCCGGTCGGCTACCATTTCCGATTCGTCGGCCGTGAGAGGCCCGTTCAGCTTGACGCTCGCGCTGCGGCCGAGGTCGCCGGGCGCTTTGCCGTAGCCGCCTTCGGACACCGATTTGGTGAGGAGCGACGAGAAGGCGCTTTTCAGGTCCGGAAGGTTGATCCGGTCCTGCGGGCGCTTCGGACCTGCGACGCCGGGCTGAACGGTCGAGAGGTCGAGGTCGATGTCCACGCTGTAGGCGATGTCGCCTTTCTTTGGCATTCCAAAAAGGTTCTGCGCTCGGAAGTAGCCTTCGAATGCCGCGCACTGGGCATCGGTCCGGCCGGTTGCGGCCAGGTAGTTGACGGACTCGGAGTCGACCGGGAAGAAACCCATTGTCGCGCCGTATTCCGGCGCCATGTTCGCGATGGTCGCGCGGTCGGTCAGCGGGAGGCTGGCGGCACCCTCGCCGTAAAATTCGACGAATTTTCCGACCACCTTGGCGGCGCGCAGAAGCTGGGTGACATGAAGGGCGAGGTCGGTTGCCGTGACGCCCTCCCGCAGCCGGTTGGTCAGGTGGACTCCCACCACCTCCGGGGTGAGGAAGTAGACCGGCTGCCCGAGCATTCCTGCCTCGGCCTCGATTCCACCGACTCCCCAGCCCACAACGCCGAGTCCGTTAATCATCGTCGTGTGGGAGTCCGTGCCCACGAGCGTGTCCGGGTAGTAGATCGTCCCGTTTGCACCGGGTGCGGAAAGCACGCCCTTGGCCAGATACTCAAGGTTGACCTGGTGGACGATGCCAATGCCGGGAGGCACAACTCCGAACGTCTCGAATGCCTGCTGGCCCCACTTCAAAAACTGGTAGCGCTCCCTGTTGCGCTTGAATTCCATGTCGAGGTTCAGGCGCAGAGCGTCGGCTGATCCGTAATAATCGACCTGGACCGAGTGGTCGACGACGAGATCGACCGGGACAAGGGGTTCAATGATCGCCGGATTTCCGCCGAGGCCCTTTACTGCGCTGCGCATGGCGGCGAGGTCGACCAGGAGCGGGACTCCCGTGAAATCCTGAAGAACGATGCGGGCGACAACAAAGGGAATCTCCTCCGGGGCCGGAGCCTTCGCATTCCAGTTGGCAAGCGTCTCGACGTCTCTGGCCTGGACCTTTTTTCCGTCGCAGTTGCGCAGGACGGATTCCAGGACGATCCGGATGCTCACCGGCAGCTTGGAAACCGGACCGACTCCCGCCTCCTCCAGCGCGGGCAGGGAATGGAGGAAGCCGGTTTGGTTATTGCCGCAGCTAAAGGAACGCAGGGTGTCGAATGGCGAATTCATATCTGACCAGAATCAAGCAGGTTTTGTGCCTCCCCTGCAAGATTGACAAACAACAAAATCGGCTCAGCGGTGGAACTCCGCCAGCGCGTCGATGTTCTCCAGAGCGGACGAAATATCCGCCGCGGCCCGCTCAAGAAGGATGACTTCCTTTTCGCTGAAATAGCCCGGGACTTTCGAGTAGACCGAAAGGGCACCGGTCGACCGCCCCCGCTCCCGGACCGGCACGGCAATGCAGGATTGCCATCCGCTGACGCTGGCTTCGGCATGCCACGGGGCTGTTCGCGAATTGGTGAGAAAGTCATTCACGACCTGGGTCGTGCCCTCCCGGATCGTCGTGCCGACCGGTCCGCGGCCCTCCGGACGCTCATCGCAGAAGACTTCGATGCGCTTCAGGTATTCGAAATTATCCCCATAGCAAGCGACCGGTTCGACCTTCGGGTTGCCAGGCTTCACCCACCCGACCCAGGCCATGTCAAAGTGGGCGGACTCGACCAAGGCGCGGCAGACCTCAAAAAACAGGCCGTCGCGCGTCCGGGCCCTGAGGATGGCCTGGTTCATGTGGCTCATCGCCGCATACAGCCTGGTGACCTGCTGGATGTGCCTCTCCTGCAATTTCCGCTGGGAGATGTCCTGGAAAACAACCGCGATATTTGCCGGCCCAGTCTGGAAGACATCGACCTCGTAGAACCCGCCGAACCGTACATCCTGATAAGGCATTTCAAAGGTCTGTGGGCCGAGCAGGCCCTTCGCGACATTGAGAAACCGTTCGGGGATATCTGTTCCGACAAGGCTCGGAAATGCCTGCTCGAGGGGGAGCCCGATCAGGGAACTGTGGTCGATCCCAATGATCCTGTCGGCCGAGGGGTTCGAGCCGGCGAGAATGAGGGTGTCCGGGAGCCTCAGATTGTAAAAATACATCCCGGTCGGCGAGGATTCGACCACGCTCCGGAACTTGTGTTCGCTCGCGCGCAGGGCCGCCTCTGCGGTTTTCCGCTCTGTGATATCGCGCGAGATTCCCATGATGCCCACGATGAAGCCACTGTCATCGCGGAGCGGAACCTTGGTGGTTGAGAACCATGTCACGCTTCCGTCTGGCCAGACTTCCCGCTCCTCGATGTTCAGCAGGGGCTCTCCGGTCGCGATGATTTTCTGTTCGTCCTCAAACGCCTTGTGGGCGTGCTCGCCCCCGCAGAAGTCAAAATCCGTCTTGCCAACCGCTTCCTCCGGATCGTTTAGCCCGAAGACCTTCGCGTGAGCGGGGCTGATCTTGATGAACCGGCTTTTCCGGTCCTTGAAGTAGATGCAGTCCTGGGCGGTTGTCAGCAGGCTGTTCAGCAGCCACTTTGCCTCGCTGGGGATGGAAGGCCGACCTTCATCGTCGGAGCCCTCTTGGGCGCCGGAAAATTCCAGGTTGTTCATAGGTCAGGAAGGGCACCCCAATTAGAGCACGGGCAGCCATTTCGTCGAGAAAAGAAATGGCAGAAGACCTGCTGAGCGGAAGGGAACTAAAGCGGGCGGGGTGGGTCGCAAGCTGCCTTTGCTTTCCTTGCTCAGCGGCCTCGCACTATTTTCACCGCACCCTTCGTCGCCTGCAGCCTGCAGCGATCAGAAGGCAATCGATGCGCGGGCGCCGATGACCAGGGCGTTATTCAGGCCGGTCGTGCCGCCGGGGTTGATAATATACTGGATGTCGGGCTGCACCACCAGGGCGGGTGTGATCTGCGCCTGGTAGGTGAATTCCAAAACCATTTCGGCACCCGCCGGGTTGCTGCCCTCGCCGGCAAGCGAGTTCTGGGCGCCGCCGCTGAGCTGGGCGTAGCCGAAGGCCAGTCCGACCGTGTCGTTGTCGCGTGTCGGGATGAGTCCCTTGTAGGTGACGCCCGCGTCAACGTAGAAGCTGATGAAGTTGCGGTCGGCCGGCGCGAACGAGACCCTTCCAAACCATCCGAGGCCCTGGTCATTTTTTTCAAGGGCGACGGGCGCTTTGAAGTCCTTCCCGCTGACGGTTTCTTTTCCAGTGGGCGCTGCGGGTTTTGCGTCTTTTGCAGGCTCGCGGAATACCATTTGATCCAGGATGAAGTAGAACCCGGAATTTCCTGATCCTGTCGAGTCCGTGAGCGGATCCGCATTTTCGCCGGTTTGGAACCAGGCTCCGGCCTTGAGCTGTCCGGGCAGTCCGGGTTCGTCATCGCCGTGATTCCATCGCAGCTGGGCTTCCCCCATCGCCGTCAGACCGGTCTGCGCATCAAAGCTCCATCGGAACCCATGGCGGTTGACGTCCTGTGCAAAAACGTTTCCCTGGAAGACCGCAGCCTGAAATGTGAACCACCCGACGGGGTTGATTGCAAGGCGCCCGCCGGGAGTTCCCATCGGAAATCCCGGGCCGCCTTCCGGCAGGTTCAAGAAGGCAGCCGCCGGCCATCCAAACGTCCCGTTGATGAAAAGTCCCGAGTAGTCGGAGATAAAAAATTCCGAGTCCGCAGCAAGCTGGCCGAGCCGGATCGAGATTTTGTCGTCCATCAGGTTCTGCTGGAACCACAGCTCGAACATCCGGAAGGTGTTGAAGCCGGCTATGTTCGAAACGGTGAGGAGGTTGCCGACCAGATCCTCGCTCGCATCACGGCCGCTGAGCCACAGCCAGGTCGTGCTCAGGCTGGCCCCCTTCCACCCGACTGCCTTCTCCAGATCAACCTCGATCCCGAGATCCAGCAGCCCGGTATAAACCGTGCCGGTTTTGATGCCGCCCGACGTGTTCCCCCAGATCTCCGCCGTATATCCGCCGGAGATCTCCACGCCGTGTTCCGATAACACCGGCCGCACGCCAACCCAGTCGCCGGTGACCTGTTCACGTTCCAGAACGGGTGCGGCGTTCCCCTCGGCCGCCGCCGCCAAACCTGCTGACGCCGCCATCGAAAGGCCGGCTGCCGCCATGATTGAGTTCAATCGTCTCATGCCCGCGGTTGATAAACGGTTGGCTGCGCAATCGTCAATAAAAAATATGAGACTGATTCTTATTTATCATATACAAAAAGAACTAAAAAAATGTCGACCAAATACCGGGAACGAATACAAGGCGGGAATGAAGACGATTTTCAAACAGGTGGGAGTGGCAGCTTGTGCGGGGATGGTAATGATGGGCGGTTTGCAGGCGGCGGAGCCGGCGGCACCGCCGAAGCCGCAGAATGTTTTGACCGCCGAGCAATCGCTCAAGCGTCTCAAGCAGGGAAACGAGCGGTATATTTCTGGCGACATGAAAGACCGGGATTTCAAGCCGGAGCGGGCGGCGCTGGTCATGGGGCAGAATCCCTTTGCGAGCGTGCTCAGCTGCGCGGATTCGCGTGTGGCGCCGGAGTATGCGTTTGATACGGGGCGAGGGGATCTCTTTGTGGTGCGCGTGGCCGGCAATTTTGTGAGCAAGGAAGGTCTTGCGAGTCTGGAATATGGGGTGATTGCGCTGCATTCGCCACTAATCGTGGTGCTTGGCCACGACAGGTGCGGGGCCGTGGATTCCACGATCAAGGCTGTGACGAAAGACGCGCGGTTCCCAGGTCACATTTCCGAGATCATCGATGCGATCAAACCTGCCGTGAAGGCATCGGAGGGGGATCCGGGCGACCTTCTTGAGAATTCAACCCGGGAGAATGTTCTGCGCAATGTCGAGCGGTTGAAGGACTCGACACCGATCCTGCGCGAGGCCATCGCCGAGGGGCGGCTGAAGGTGGTGGGAGCGATCTACCACCTGGATACCGGGCGGGTCGAATTTCTTTAACGCGGTGGCTCTGCGTTCCGGTTACCGGGCGACCTGCTGGCATGGGGCGATCCTTCCAGCAAGAAACGCCACGGAAACTCTTTTGCCAGCGAGATGCCGATGCGGACGTCCTGCAATACCCGTGCGGGCGACTGGCGTGCGGTGAAGCCGCGCGATGGCTGGCCGCATAAGCTGGTGCCATGGAATGCGCCGGTGATTCCGAGTGCGCGGGTCAGGCGTCCGGGGCCGCGGCACAGTTCGTGCGGATCGACCGTGCGGCCGTAGCGTTTCAACATCTCACGAGTATCGCCATTAGGCTCCAGCGCACGGACAAGCACGAAGCCATCGGTCCCATTGGAGGATTTTGTCAGGACATTGAACAGCCAGTGGAAGCCGTAGCAGAGGTAGACGTAGGCGGTGCCGGCCGGATGGTTCCGCACGAATGCACGGGCACCCGGCCGGCGGAACGTGTGGCAGGCTTCGTCGCCCTTGGCGGCGTAGGCTTCGGTCTCCACAACGATGCCGCTGCAACCGTCCCAGTGAAGCGCGCAGCCGATGAGATCGCGGGCGCAATCGACCGGCGGGCGCTGAAAGAATTCCGGCGGAAGAAATAGAGTGTTATTGGCGCGGGACCGCATGCCCGGAAAAACTGGGCGTGACTACTTCAAAGGAATCTGGACGTTGAAGCTTTCCTCGAGCTTTCCTTCCGGGGAGGCGGCACAGAAAAGAACAGCGGGCTCGCCGTTTTCCAAGAGGATCTGTGGCCGTTCGAGCTTCATGAGCTTGGCGACGCTTCCATCGGCATATTTGAGTTCCAGCGTGGACACCAGCGGGTGTGCGGCGGGCTTCCATTTGAAGCCATCTGCGGATTCGAAGAGCGCGAGCGAGGTGCCGGCCTTGGTGAAGCTGCCCTTGAAGTCCTTCACGACTGCCCAGTAGCGGTCCGGGCCGCGCCAGATGAACGGATCCTCGGCTGCAAACGAACTCCCCTCGGCGGTGAAAACCGGATCCGGCATTTTCTTGAAAGGTCCGGTCGGGCTATCGCTCGTCGCGACCACATGGACGACCGGGCCGCCGAACGGTTTCTTGCCCTTGTCGGCGACGGCTTTGTAGACCATAAGGTAACCGCCGTCCGGGCGCTGGGTGACGCTGGGATTGGCGAGGCAGAGCGCGTCGTGGAAGCCCGGTGTGGAATCGATGAGAGGCTTGTCCATGCGGGTCCAGGGTCCGGCCGGACTGTCGGCGACAGCCACGCCGATCCTCTGGTTGTTCCGGTGCGACCAGTTCAGGGATTTCGAGGGTTTTCCGTCGCCGGTGTTGCCCATGTAGTAAAGGTAATATTTTTTCCCGAACTTCATGACCGTCGGGTTGTGCGTGCAGAGACCGTCCCAGAACTGCGCGCCGCGGGCAGGCAGGGCGACATCCACGAATTTGTAAGGACCAAACGGGCTGTCGGCCACGGCATGTGCGACTTCGGAGTGGGTGACCCATGCGTAGTGGCCGAGTTCTTTCGGCCACCGCGAGTAGAAGAGGTGGCACTTGCCCGCATCATCGCGGACCATTGTCCCGCACCACACGATGAATCCCGGATCCTCGAACTTTGCCGTGAGCGGGACCGGCTTGATCATTTTTGAGAAGTCGTAATCGGCGGCGGTCAGAGCAGAGGCGGCGGCGAGCACCGCGAAGGCAACAAGGCGGGAGGTCATCCGGGCATTACAAACGTTCAGGCGAAAAAATCGACCACAAATTCCGCGCGTCCGTCGGGCTGCCGGCTATTTTGGCTTCCGGTTGGAGGCATCGATATCCACGGCGGAGTCGAAGGCCTTGGCTGGTTGCGCCGGATCTGCGGCGGGTTCCATGGATCCCGCGGGAAGGCGGGGGCGGAACTCGTCGGTGAAAAGCCCGATCTTGTCGAACGGGATCGGGGTGAAGCCAGGTAAAGCTTTGAAGACTTCCGAATCGGGCTTGAGGGAGAAGTTGAGCTGCGCGATGTCCACGAAGCCTGGGTTTTCTTTCGTGAGGAAATTGTTGCCGACTGTGATACCCGCGGATTCTTCCGGCTTTTTGGGGATGGTGATTCCGCAGGCGACGAAGACATTTTCCTCGATGACGATGCCGGAGGGGATGCGCGGATCGGTCGTGAGGAGCCGCTGCATTTCGGGGAAGCGCTTGCTCCACGGCTCCTGATCAGGCCGGACCGATCGGAAGTCGTCGCCGAGCCTGCGGTCGGTCATCGTATAGTTGCGTGAGAGCCCGCGGGCGTCCACGCGGATTCCGGCCTTCTCGCAATCCATAAAAATATTTCCTTTCAGCGTGTTGTCGTGCCCGCCGCCGACGAGCGATCCGGAAAGGACCTTGTAGGCGACGTTGCCGGCAATGAGGTCGCCGCTGTCCCCATCGTCGACGTAAAACGCGTTGGCGGCCGGACTGTGGTGGACAAAATTGTTGCGCACGGTATTCCCCCGGCTTGTCCAGCCGCCCGAAGAGTAGAATCCGCCGAGATCGCCGGAGTTGAGTCCGATCCGGAAGACCTCGTTGAGTTCAATCACGTTGTCGTTTCCGCTGTAGTAGACGCCGGCATTGGGGACGTGATGGATCCGGTTGTGGGAGAAGACCGCGCCGACGCAATTCACTCCCATGCCGTTGCCGATGAGGCTTTCCCCCATTCCGAGAATCACGGCCGCTGTCGGTTCGTATTCTCCGGCATGGTCGATCTCGTTGTTGGTGACCCGGTGCCCGCAGGGCTTGAGGGTGAGGCGGTCGCCGCCACGCAAGGCGATCGCATTCAATCCGGTTTGAGAAATGTCGTTGCTGAGGATCCGGTGCCGCAGCCCGTCGGCAACCACCACGCCCCGGCGTGCGAAATTGCGGATCTTGCATCCTGCCACGAGGACATCCGCCCCGCGTTCGATGCGGATCCCGTCATCCGCTCCACCATCCAATGTGAGGCCGGCGATCTGCACCTGCGTCGCGTCCTTGATGCTGATGAGCGGCTCCCGCACGTCGGCGAGCATCAGGGGGGATTTGGCCGGATCGGATGCAGGCCAGACGTAGACAATCTGGCTGGCAAAATCGATGCACCACTCGCCCGGCTGGTCGATTTCCTCCAGTAGGTTGAGCGCAAACCATTTTTCCATGCCGTCCCCTCGCCGGGTCCCGTCGGGCAGGGTCGTCTTGGAATATTTTGATCCGATCCCGCCCCCGACCGGGACGGCCAGCGTGATCGTGTGCGCGGCGGGATCGATTTCGCCGACGCGGACGGCCTCGCAGATCCAAGGCACCCGCCAGAATCCGGCGAGCCAGACACCGCCGGGCAGTGCTCCCGCCCAGCGGGACGGCCGGTCGCCGGTGAAGATGAACCGCCCCCCCGCCGGGGAGGAGCCGCCGCTCGCACCACCGAACAGCACCTCCTGGATTTTCTCGTAGTTCGTGCCCCCGTTCGGCCACCGGGAAATCGGAAGGCGGACGCCCCGTTGAAACAGATCAAAGAGTCCGCCATTACCGCGGAAGTTATCTCTGAAGCGCGTGGCCGGATTGGCTCCCAAGGCCTTCAAGTCAAATTGCCGCAGTGCCGTCCGGGCGGCGGGATCGATCCGGGCAAGAACTTCCGGAGCGGTCACCGGCTGGAGCAGCGTTGCCGGCACCGGTCTGCAAAGCGAAAGGGTGGGCGATGCCCCACGCACCGCGCGATATGATGAGTCGGAATCGGCAGCCTCCAAAGCAAATCCCTTCGAACGAAGGTAAGTGCCGCCCGCGAGCCAGACGGTGGACGGTCCCTTTGCCGCTGCTTTGGCCGACCGCACGGCATCGCGGGCTTTTTCAAGGGTTGCATACGGAGCTGCGACCGTGCCGGCGTTGCTGTCGCTCCCATTGGGCGAGACGTAGACCTCCAGCGCCCGGGCGGAGTAGGCTGGCGGAAATATTATGGAGACGACCAGTAATACAAAAAGCCAGCTCCTGCGATTTCCCAGGCGGTCTGCGCATGAAGGGAAAGCGGGCAACCCGCAGCGGGGGGTGAAATGATAAAACGCACTGCAATGTTGTGCCGTATTTTTTCCAAATATTTTCATTTGTTCCAACATTGGCATGGAGTCTGATCATTTTGAAGTCGAAAACATCCACCTTACCAAATCCCGCGCACCCCGTATTACTCAAAGACGGAATCGCGATTGATCTCCTGCCATCCCCGATGCGATGCTTGCGAGTCCGGATGCCATAACTTGCCATTTGCGAAGGGACCGGATTCTCAGGGCTTTCGCTGCATGGGGAAGTGTGCCATGCTTTGCGGATGGCGTCCCCCATGACGAGAAGGAAGTTTCTGGCCATCGGGTCCGGCGCGCTGGCGGCAGGCGGACTCGGCGGCTACAGCTTTTGGGAATCCCGTGCGTTTGAGGTCCGCTCGACAACCGTCCGGCTTGGCGGACTGCCGTCCGGCTTCGAGGGGTGCCGGATCGCATTGATATCCGACTTTCATCACGGGTGGTTTATCCCCGCAGCCTTTCTCGCCTCGGCCGTTGCGGCGACGAACGCTTTACAGCCCGATCTCGTGCTGCTGGCGGGGGACTTCGTCGACAGCGATCCAGCGTGTATCCCGGCGGCCATGGAGGAGCTGGGACGGCTGCGGGCACCGCTCGGAGTTTATGCGGTCCAAGGCAACCGGGACATCGCAGCGAACCGCGTGCTGACCGGTCGGGAACTGGCCCGCCAGGGTATTGAAGAGCTGACAAACCGCGGACGCTGGCTCTGGCGCAACGGCTCGCAGATTTGGCTCTGCGGTCTCGATGATTCCACGATCGGCTCGCCCGATATCCCTGCGGCTCTGGCCGGATTGCCAGGCGATACGCCGGCAATTCTGGTGACGCACAATCCTGAGGTTGTCGAGTCCCTTGATGATCCACGGATTCTGCTGGTCTGCTGCGGTCATACCCACGGAGGCCAGATCAACCTTCCGCTGCTCGGCCGGCTGTTCCTTTTTTCCTCCGCCTGCAGGAAATACGCGCAGGGTCTGGTTCAGTCCGCCCATTCGAAGGTTTTCACCACCACCGGGGTCGGGTCGTTTTTTCCGCCGCTCCGCTTCCGGTGTCCGCCGGAAATCGCCCTGCTGACTCTTGTGCGGCAGTAGCCGCTACTGCATGCGGAAGTCGAGCCGCAGGAACTCCATCGTTTTTATGCCGATTCCAGTGAGGTTCTCGCCTCGCGCAGGGCGTCGTTCCAGCGGTTCCAGAACGTCCATTGGTCGGCCAATTTCCAGAGGAGATCCGGGGTGGCCGACGGCCAGGAACGATCGACTTCGCGGATGGCCGATTCCAGGTCCGCGCCGTAACCGGCGGCACGGGCTTCAATGTCCCGCAACTCAATCTTCAGGGCGGAAATTTTTGCGACCGCAACGGCGGTCTCCAACGCCGAGGCGGCGCGGGCTTTTTTCTCGGCGGCCGATTTTGACTCCCCCGCAACGGCCGCCACCCGCGAATAGAACTCCCAGTCCTGGGCCGGTGTGCCTGTTGAGGCTGAACCGGGGAAGGCGAGGGTTGCAAGGTGGCGGAGGCGTAGCCCGTGTGACGCCAGCGTCCTCCGGGCACCGTTCAGCCGGACGAGCGCCGCGGCATCCCCGCCGGCTTTGTCGGGATGGGCGTGAGCGGCAAGCTCGTGATAGCGGGACTGCAGGAGGCCGGGATCGATCCACGGCCGCCGCTCGAGGCCGAGCTCCGCGAACGCGTCGGTCACGCGGAGAAGCTTTCGCCGCACGAGCAGTGGGCGACGGCATTCGGATTGGTGACTTTGAATCCGCCCTTTTGCAGGTCATCGCTGAAGTCGAGCTCCGAGCCGCTCACGAAGAGCGCGCTCTTGGGGTCGACGACGACGTTGACCTGGTTGGAGCTGACGAGGATATCGCGGTTCGCAGGTCCGTCCACGAGGTCCATTTTGTATTGGAGTCCGGAACATCCGCCCCCGATGACGGCCACGCGGAGCGCCCCCTGCGGGCGGCCCTGCTTCTCCAGCAGCCCTCGCAGCCGTGCGCTGGCGCCGTCGAGGACGCGGATCAACTTCTCATTTCCCACGCGGTATTTGACTTCTTCCATGGGCATCAAGATGCGCGGGATCGGCGGATCTGCAAGCGGTTCAATACCACATCCCGACCAGTGCCGGGTCCTCCCACTCATCCGGGAAGGCATACGGGAACGGGGCTGCGCCCCAGTAGTCCGGGTCGTTGAAATACGGGTGGTTCTGCCACTTGGCGCCGCCGGTCTGTGATCGCTGCGTGGCCTCGAAGTAGCCGACCGATTTTCCAAGGTAGTTGACCAGGAGCGATCCGGCACCGGCATCGCTGAGCTGCCCGAGCTGGGTGTCCGAGAATTTGTAAGGGGCGCGCGTGCTCTTGAGGTAGGACACGATGGCGGAATCCGGAACGCCGGCTTTGCACAGGCCCTTGATGTCCTCGAACCCGAGCACGCGCCCGGCCTGGATCCGCCGCTGCGTCGACGGGGCAACGCCGGACGCGGCCAGCTTCTGGATGGCCAGCGGGCTCGGTGCGGGAGCCGTGGCGCAGGAGGCCACAAGCAGCAGAACAGCAAGCAGTGCAATGGATCGGGTTATCATGGCTCGCAGCTTATCCCTCCCGCGCCGGCGAGGCGATGAAATTCCTGATTCAAAAATCGGGAAACCTTTTCTCTGATCCGGAGTTTCATTGTTCGTGAAAACACTCAACAAACTCAGTCTCCTGGGCGTCGTCGCTCTGGCTCTATTAACCTGCAACGCCTCCGCGCAGAACGCGCCATCATCGGCCCAGGCCAGCGAGGCCGGTGGAAAGTGCGGAAAAGCCGGCAAGCACGGCAAGAAGAGCCCGATGAAGAAGCTCAACCTGACCGACGACCAGAAGGCGAAGGTCGGTCCGATTCTTCAGAAGGCGCGCGAGGATGCGAAGGCAGTCAAAAGCAACGACTCGCTCACTCCTGAACAGAAGAAGCAGCAGATCAGTGCCATCCGCGAGAACAAGGATCAGCAGCTCCAGACGGTCCTGACCCCGGAGCAATACCAGCAGCTCCAGGAAATCAAGGCCAACCGCAAGGACAAGCACTCGAAGGGCGATAAGGACCAGGCGCCCGCCACGACCTGAGGGCTGGGCCAGTGCTGCCGGAAACATACTGCCCGGCTGCAATGTTTCGGAAAAGCATTGTAGTGAAATTTTGAAAAAATTTCTGCGGACTGGGATCTTCGAAGGAAGAAACATGCTCCATGTTTCTCTCCATGATTGGATGCGGTTTCCGAAAACATGATGCGGGGGTGCATATCTTCGCTTGAACTCGGGCGGAAGATGGAGAGTCTTTCGCCATGTTTTCAATTGTGAGATGTTTTCGGGCGGGGGGACTTTGTTTGGTCCTCCTGTGCGGCGGGGTGGTTTGGAGTCCGGCCGGGGCGCCGCGCGAGGCCAAAAAGGCTGTCGCTCCCGTGCCTTCACCCGATTCCCCCGAGAGGATGGAGCTTCTGAAGGTTCAGATCCTTTTGGACCGCGCGAATTTCCGTCCGGGGAAGCTCGACGGGCTCGGCGGGGAATTCACGCAGAAAGTGGCCGACCGGTATTGCGCGGCCAACGGACTTCCCGCCGGATCGCTGCTTGATGTCAGCGGTATTTCCGCCCCCTACAGGGAATATACCGTTGCCGAAGCCGACCAGCAGCAGGTGGGCCCGCAGGCCTCCGGTCCTGCGGCGCAGGAGAAGCTGAAGGCTATGCTCTATGCCGATCTGTGGGAGGCGGTGGCCGAACGGTTCCATTGCGATCTGGACTTCCTTTTTGAGCTCAACCCATCGATCCCCCGCGAGCAACTGAAGGTGGGATCGGTTCTCCGGGTTCCGGATGTTCCTGAGTTCAGTCTGGCGGATGTGGCGGCTCTGGAGAAGCAGCGAGCTGCGGATGAGAAGGCAAGAAAAGAGGCTGCCAAGGCTGCGGCCGCCGCACCCTCCCCGGCAAGCGCAGAGCCCTCCCCGACGCCGGTGCCGCCGGCCCGACGCCTCGCGCTGCTCCGCAAGGAGCGGCTGATCGAGGTTTATGAAAATGACCGGCTCATCGCTTGCTTTCCCTGCACTCCCGGCTCCAGCAAAACCCCGGTTCCGCTCGGAAACTGGAAGGTGACTTCCAATATCCTGCTGCCCTACTTCCGCTGGGACAAGTCGGTCCTCGAGTCCGGCGTGCGGAGCGAGAACGCGTTCAACCTCCCTCCGGGTCCGAACAACCCGGTCGGAATCGTCTGGATGTCGATCAACCGTCCGAGCGTCGGAATGCATGGCACGCCGACGCCCGACCAGATCGGCCGCAACGAAAGCCACGGGTGCATCCGGCTTGCCAACTGGGATGCCTTTGCCCTGAGCCAACTTGTCAGCAAGGGCACCCCGGTCGAGGTTCAGGATCTTTAAGGAGTCCCGATGCCCGGCGTTTACATCAAAACTTACGGCTGCCAAATGAACGAGCGCGACTCGGGTCAGGTGGCCAAAATGCTCGGCGAGCGCGGCTACCGGATGGTGGATGACGAAACCGAGGCCGACGTGATCCTGCTCAACACGTGCAGCGTGCGAGACATGGCCGAGCAGAAGGCGATAGGCAAGATGGGAATGCTCCGCAAGCTGCGCAAAGCCCGGCCGCACCTGGTGCTCGGCTACCTCGGTTGCATGGCGCAGGCGCGTGGAGGAGATCTGCTGGAGACTTCCCCTCACGTCGACCTGGTCGTGGGGACGCAGAAATTCCATCGCGTGGCCGACTATGTCGACGATCTCCTTCGCCGGCGGGCGGAGGCTCTCATCGACGATGTCCGTCTTCCGATCGTCGATGTCGATGAGGAGAGCGGCTCGCAGAATACCATCAGCAGCCAGGAAGTCGCGCCCGGCCAGTGCTCGGCGTTTGTTTCGATCATGCAGGGGTGCAACCGCCACTGCACGTTTTGCATCGTCCCCCGGACCCGGGGCCGCGAGCGTGCGCGGCCGATCGACGAGATTGCCGGCGAGGTCCGGGAGCTTGCCGGGCGAGGGGTCCGCGAGGTGACGCTGCTCGGGCAGATCGTGAACCTCTACGGGCGCCATGAGTTTCCGGACCGCGGTGGCCTGAGCCCGTTTGTCCAGCTTCTCGAGGCGGTCTGCGCGGTCGATGGCATCGAGCGCGTGCGGTTCACCTCGCCGCACCCGATCGGCTTCCACTCCGATCTCATCGAGGCATTCACCCGCCTGCCGGAGCTTGCCGAACACGTCCACCTCCCCCTGCAGAGCGGCTCCGACCGGATTCTCAAGGCGATGAAGCGCGGGTATACCGCCGATGCGTTTCAGCGGCTCGTCGATCAGCTCCGCGACGCCAGGCCCGGCATTGCGATCACCACCGATATCATCGTCGGGTTTCCGGGCGAATCCGAGGACGACTATCTCGCCACACGCGATCTTGTCGACCGCACGGGTTTCGACAACGCATTTGTCTTCCGGTATTCGCCCCGCCAGAACACGCCGGCTGCGGCGATGGCCGGCCAGCTTCCGGAGGATGTGAAGGACTGGCGGAACCAGGATCTGCTGGAGGTAGTGAACCGTCATGTTGCCGTGAAGCTTGAGGCGCTCGTCGGGACGGAAGTGGAAATCCTCTGCGAGGGCCCGAGCCGCAACAATCCCGACCGGCTTGCCGGCCGCACCCGCACCAACAAAATCGTCGTCTTCGAAGGGGCCCCGCGCCATGTCGGGGAACTCCTCCCCGTCCGCATCGTGCGGGCAAGTTCCTCCACGCTTTATGGCGACGCCGCCGTGCTCGGCTAACTCCTGCGCACGCGGCCGGCATGGGAGGTGAGCTTGACCGTTAAAATCGATCGGGGAATTTCCCTGCCGGACTGCGGGCTGTGGCTCGACCCCGGCCGCAAGCAGGATGCGGGTGTCGTGACGCACGCGCACAGCGACCATGCCGGATGGCACCGCGAGACAATTCTCACCGCGGCGACGGCGGCGCTGATGACATCAAGGCTTGGCAAGCCTACCGGGACGGTGAACGCCGTTGAATACCACCAGCCGCTTACGTTCCGGAATCACAGGATCACGCTTTTGCCGGCCGGCCATGTGCTTGGCTCGGCCCAGGTCTTTCTTGAGGCCGGAGAGGAAAGCCTGCTCTACACAGGTGATTTCAAGCTCCGGCCCGGCCTCACCGCCGAAGCCGCGGTGATGGTGCCCGCGGAGACCTTGATCCTCGAAACCACATTCGGTCTCCCCGGATACCGGCTGCCTCCGGTTGAGGTGACCGTCGCAGAAATTCTGGCATTCTGCCGCAAGGCACTTGAGGACGGGTGCCATGCGGTGCTGCTGGCCTATTCGCTTGGCAAGGCGCAGGAACTCCTCGCAAGGCTGGCCGGGTCCGATCTGCCCATCGCCGTTCACCCGGCCGTGCACCGGATCTGCCGGATCTACGAATCGCTCGGGGTTCGCTTTCCGGACTTCGAGGAACACTTGGCGGAGAGCAGCCTTCCCGGGGTTTTGATCTACCCTCCCAACGCGCGCTCGCGGCTCGCGGGGACTAAAAATGCCCGGACGGCTGTCGTGACCGGCTGGGCGCTCGACCCACGTGCCAGATACCGTTACCGGTGCGACGCCGCATTCGCGCTTTCCGATCATGCCGATTACGACGAACTCCTGGAGTGCGTCAACCGTGTCAATCCGAAGCGGGTCTACACTGTTCACGGCTTTGTTGAGGAATTTGCGGCCGACCTCCGGCGCCGCGGCGTCGAGGCCTGGGCGCTTGGCGGCGGAAATCAACTCGAACTCGACCTCCGCCGCTGATCGTCTCGACAGGAAACTAGCCGAATGGGACCTACCTGACCTGCGCGGCCCTCTTGCGATTCTGCGCCTTCACTGAGGCGCGAAGATTGACCTTCCTCCGGCCATTCGCTACGCTTATCAAAGGAATCCCCGCTTGGGTCTGGAATTGACAGGCAACTGCCCGCGATGCCCGAAAAGCGATTTTCCACCCACCCCAAGCACCCACAACTCCCTATGAACGTCACTTTTGACATCACCCGCACCGGCGGGCAACTCGGCAAGGTCAAATTCCGCCTCGGACGCCAGACCGTGGAACCATTCTCCACCGCTCCGTGGTGTGACAAGCCGGAGGCGAAGAAGCTCATCCCCCTGCTGCGCGAGTTGCGGGGGGATTTTTTCTGTGCGCCTTTTGGTGCCGGCCCCGCATGGCGAGGGGAGGAGCATCCGCCCCACGGTGAACCCGCGAATGGCACATGGAAAGTGCTGTCCTCCGAGCCCGGACGTCTGGTTGCCACGCTGCAGGCGCACGTCCGGCCCGGCACCATCACCAAGATTGTCGAAGCCCGCGAGGGCGAGACCAACCTTTACCAGACCCACTTGCTGGAGGGTTTCAAAGGGGATATGTGCCTCGGACATCACGCCATGCTCGACTTCACCCGCAACGGCCCGGGTATCATCTCCACGAGCAAACTGCGCCTCGCGCAAGTCCTCCCGGCGCTTTTTGAGAACCCGGTCGATGGCGGCTACTCTTCGCTCAAGCCTGGCGCATGGTTCCGCCAGCTCGACAGCGTGCCGATGGCCGATGGCGTGAAGACCGATCTCACCCGCTATCCCGCCCGCGAAGGCTTCGAAGATCTGGTTATGATCCACCATAGGGATTCTGACGATTTCGCGTGGGCTGCCGTCGTCTTCCCGGAGAAAAAGTTTGTCTGGTTCTCGCTGAAAAACCCCGCGCACCTGGCATCCACGGTCCTGTGGCACTCAAACGGCGGACGCCACTACGCCCCATGGAATGGACGCCATCGCGGCGTGCTCGGCGTCGAGGACGTCACCGCCTATTTCCACCTCGGGCTTGCCGCATCGCTGGCTGACAATCCCTGGAAAGAAAAGGGCGTGCCCACCTCGATCCCTCTCGGCCGCAAGAAATGCACCCGCATTCCTTACATCATGGGCATCGCCCCTCTCCCAGCTGGCTTTGATTCCGTCCGTACGATCCAGCGCAACGGCACCGGCATCCGGCTCACCGCGGCAAGCGGGAAGCAGATCGATCACGCCGTCGATACCACGTTCCTCCGATAACCACCCAAATCCAATAATCCGCCCATGAGCACCACTATGAAAAAATACTCCGATTTCCTCAGCAACATCAGCGGCAAAATTCTGCTCGGCTGCGACGGCTTCGTTGACGAAACCTACGAAATTGTCGAGGTCCGAAGAAGCCAGTCCGAGTTCACCCCGATGAAGAACCTCAAGCAATTCGGCGAACTGCTTGTCGAGCGGGCCGACGGCGGCGTCGGTGTCGAGCTCGTGCCGAAGCGTCGTTGCGAGGGCGGGTTTGGCATCAACACGGGTCGAGTGGCCGCGTGTTTGGGGCTGAAGCCCTCCCTGCCCGGCCTTTATGGCAGCCAGACAATCGACCCGGCCTATCATGAATTCGAGGAGATCTGCAACCTGGTTTCCCTCGGCGACCCGGCGCTGACGATCGCTTTGGAGTTTAGCGACGGGAAGGTTTTGATGAGCAATCTTGAGGCGGTCTCCAACCTTTCCTGGGAACACTTTAAAGCCCACTTCGGAGACGACGAACTTAAGAAGTTGTTTTCCGGCGTGGATATTTTGGGGCTGGGCTACTGGTCGCTCACAGCAAATTTCGACGGCCTCTTTCTTGGCTTCATGGAACAGTATGAGTCTATCAAGCCACCGCGCCGGATGTTTTTCGACTTCGCCGACATCAAGAAAAAGTCCAGCGAATCGTTCATCAAAAGCCTGGAGCTCATCAAATCGTTCAACAGCAGGATCCCCATGACGCTCAGCCTGAACGAGCATGAGGTTCTGGAATTATGCTCAAGAGTTGGGGTTAGCCGGCCGGAACTGACACCGGCGGCGATCGCCTCCGCGTTGACCATCGTCCGTGAAAAGATCGGGTTCGACGAGCTGGTTGTCCATACGCCGGAATTCGCAGCGGCGTCCAGCTCAGCGGAAGGCGAGGCGTATGCCATCCAAGACCGCCAGACCAACGTCCTCCGCCTGGCCGGGGCAGGGGACAGCTTCAATGGAGGGTTCCTCTGCGCCTCCCTCGGGGAACTGCCGCTCAAAGAACGGCTCGTCATCGCCAACGCGGTGACCGCCTACTTCGTCACTCACGCCACCGCCCCCACCAGGGAAGAACTCCTCGCCCAGATCGAAAAAGCTTCGGACAAGTAACCGCAGAATGCCGGGTTTGCAAAGAAGCCTCGTCGCCCTCCTGAGTGCCATAACGCTTCCGGTCTGGGCTGGCACAGCGACGATTTCGATCGACGCCGCGAAGCCCGGTCCCAAAATCAATCCGCATCTCTACGGCATCTTTCTCGAGGAGATCAACCGCAGCGTCGATGGCGGGCTCTATGCCGAGCTCGTTGCCAACCGGGCGTTCGAGGACAGCCGGCCGCCGGAAGGATGCAAGCCCGTGGACGGCCGCTGGAAAAGCCCGCAGGGCTGGGATTCCGAATTTCACGTCAAGCCGGGCGAGGTGCCTCATTGGTCGCTTGTGAAAGCCGATGGCGCGCGCGGTTCGATGACACTGGAAACAACCGGAGGCGCGAACGCACAGACTCCCTACTGCCTGCGGCTCGATGCGGAGGACGGAAGTGTGGGCGTTGCCAATGACGGCTTCGAGGGAATCGGTGTGGCGGCCGGAGCGAAATACAATCTCAGCCTACAGGGGCGTGGCAGTGGGGCGCTTTCGGTCCGCCTCGAAGCCTCCGACGGCACGCCGGTATCGGATACCGTGCGGCTGTCGGGCTTGCAGAAGGACTGGAAGTCTTTCGTCGGAACGCTCACAGCGAACCGCACCGAACCCCGCGCCCGTCTGGTCATAGTGGCTGAGGACAAGGGGCCGGTCTGGCTTGATTTTGTTTCCCTGCTTCCACAAAAGACTTGGAAGGACCGCGGGCTGCGGCCGGACATAGCGCAGATGATCGCGGATCTGAAGCCGGGGTTCGTGCGCTTTCCCGGCGGGTGCGTGATCGAGGGTGGCAACATCGCCTCTGCCTACCACTGGAAGCAGTCGGTCGGACCGGTCACCGAGCGCCCGGAGGCATGGAGCGCCTGGAACCACCGGCGCACGCATGGCATCGGGTTCTACGACTACCTCCAGTTCTGCGAGGATATCGGAGCCGAGCCGCTCTGGGTGAACAATGCCGGGATGAGCTGCATCTTCCGCGGAAAGCCGGAATTTGTGCCGATGTCCGAGATGGGCGCGGTCGTTGACGAGTTTCTCGATGCCGTCGAGTTTGCCAACGGTCCGGCCACGTCGAAGTGGGGGAAGCTCCGGGCGCAAAGCGGTCACCCCATGCCGTTCAGCCTGAACCTCATTGAGATCAGCAACGAGAGCAGCGGGCCGGAATTCCCTCCCCGTTATCAGATGGTCCAAAAGGCCCTCCAGGCCCGCTATCCCGATATCCGCACCATTGCCGACCTCTCGTGGATCAGCGCCGACCTGATGAAGGACTGCCACTTTGATATCCAGGACAGCCACATCTATACCTCCTGCCACTGGTTCGTGGAGAACCGGGATGTCTATGACTCACGCGACCGCAAGCTGCCGCCGCTCTATCTCGGAGAGTTGGCGGTCACCTCGCCGGATGGCGGTGACCTCAAGGGCAACATGCGCGCGGCGCTGTCGGAAGGCGTCTTCATGATGGGCTGCGAGCGCAACGGCGACGTGGTGAACATGATCTCCTATGCCCCGCTCATCTCTCACGTCAGCCGCCCGAACGGCTGGCACGGGATGATCTATCACGACAGCACACGCTGCTTCGGGACGGTGTCGTATTTCCTCTGGAAGCTTTACGGAACGAATGTTCCTGATCACACGGTTTCCACCACCGTCTCAGTCGCAGAGGAGAAACCCGCAGCGATCACCGGCGGGATCGGCATGGGCACCTGGAACACCGCGGCCGAGTTTAAAGATATCCGGATCGCGAAAGGCGGGCAACCGCTCGAGCTCTCTGGCAAGTGGCAGGAGGAGGGCGGGCGCTGGACCGAGTCTGCTGGCGTGCGGACCCAGAGCGACCCGGTGGTCGGCATGAGCTACATTGGCGACGAGGGCTGGAGCGACTACACGCTCACCCTCAAGGCCCGCAAGCTGAAGGGCGAGGAGGGGTTCCTTGTGGCATTCGGACGCAAGGGTGACGAGAAAATCTGGTGGAACATCGGCGGCTGGGGAAATCGCGAGCACGCCCTTGAAATCAACCAGAGCCCGCTCGGTGCGCACGTTCCGGGGACCATCGAACCCGGCCGCTGGTATGATATCCGGATCGAGCTGGCCGGCTCGCGCGTGCGCTGCTACCTCGACGGCAAGCTCATCCATGACGAGACGGTTCCCACCCCGCGGCGCTTCTTCGCCTCGGCCGGCCGCGATGGAGCAACCGGCGACCTGATTCTCAAGGCGATCAACCTTTCGGACGAGCCGGTGACAACCACCCTCACAGGTGCCGGCAAACCGGGAACGCCTGCCACCCGCACCGTTCTGCGGGCCGGTTCCCTCTCCGATAACAACTCACTCGACCAGCCGGAGCGCATTATCCCCGCCACCCAGAGCATCATCCTTGCTGAAAAGCAGGAATTCCCCCCCTTTTCGCTGACAGTGCTCCGGATCAAGGCCGGGGACGGCACGCGAAATTAAGGGCTATGGTGAGCGCAGCTCTCCAACAAATATCGGGGAGGATAGCTTGCCAAACCATCATGCAAGGCCTGAGCGCGCTCGCCTGCTGTGTGCGGACCGATCGGGTTCCGGGCCCGCGACCGGTTGATCACAGTAGGCGATGAGGCCAAGTCCGTGGCGCCTTTGGAAGCCAAGGATAATCCTCCAGGCTCCACCAGACTTCTCCGCTGGAATTTTTCTGCTACAGTCAATGCATGAAACGCACTTTCTTTGTCCCGCTTCTGGTCCTGACCGCCGTCTTAACTGCTTGTGCCGCGGATTGCCTGGAAAAACCTGATCAGCGCGCTCTTGCCGGTGGATATTCTTCCGTGGAAATCGACCCCGATGTGAGGAAGGTGGCGGATTTTGCCGTCAGAGCCCGGTCGGAGAACGCCGGGAAGCCCCTGCGACTCGTCAAGATCCTGAAAGCGGAGCGCCAGGTCGTTGCCGGATTGAATTTCCGACTGGCGATCGAAATCGCAGACGGCGACAAGAGTTTCGTTGCCCATGCGGTGGTCTGGAAGAAGCTCGACGGCTCGATGGTTCTGACGTCCTGGAATATCCCCTGAGCACGCGGCTTAGGGCTTTACGACGATTCCTGTCGCCGAGGAGGTGTCGATATTGTTTGCGCCTCCGGCGCCGTTGTTCTGAACCGTGTTCGCCTTGAGGATCGTCCCGGTGCAGGTGCCATAGCCGTACACGCCGACCACGCTGTTGTCATTGATCGCGTTGGCGGTGAGCGTGTTCTTTTTCGAATAGTAAATGTAAACGCCGGCGTCTTCGTTGGATTGGATGGTGTTTTGGAAGGCGGCTTTGCTTGCGCCAACTGTTGTGCCACTTGTGCCGATGTCGAGCAGGAGGCCGCCGTATGCGTTCGGGAGTTCGGGCGATCCCACGTCGCCGAGACCGATCGTCGTGTGGTAAATGACGTTGTTGTAGGCCTGGTCGATGACGGCGATGCCGTATTCCAGATTTCCCGAGACGAAAACATTTGGCTCGACCGATGGCTGGAAGCCGCCAATCGCATTGCGGTGGGCGGTGCCGCTGATGACAATCCCGGTCCCCTGGTTCGGAATGGCCAATGAGATTTCGGTATTTGTGCCGACCGAGGTATCCGTGATTTGCACGCCCGAGGCATCGCCCCCGATCTCGATTCCGTTGCCGATGTTCCCGGAAATAATGCACGTCCGGACCGTGTTATTTCGTCCGGTCGAGGTGATGAGGATCCCGTGCTGACCGTTCGGCGAGGCGAACGGTTGGAACGCGGCGATGCCGCCAAACGTGTTGAAAGAAATGAAATCGCTCGCCTTGTCGCAAACTTCGATACCGTTGAGGGTGTTGCCCGAGATGACGTTGCCCAGCGGGATGACCCCGCCGACCTGCGTGTTCTTCGAGGTCCCGCAAACCAGGAGGCCGTCGCCCCCGTTCGGAACCGATGTGGCATTGTTGGCGCCGATCCCGAGGAAGTTTGCCTGCACGGTCACATTGTTCGAACTTTGGATCCGCAGACCGTTGCCCCGGTTGCCGGAAATCACGTTGTAGAACACGAACGGGTTCTCGTAAAACGTGCAGCCGATGAGGGAATTGTTGTTGGCGCCGACGATGGCGACACCATCGAGTCCGTTGCCCAGAGTGGCATTTCCGGAGGCATCTGTCCCGATGAAGTTTCCGCTCAGGATGTTGTCTTCCGAAGCACCATTGACCAGAACCCCGTACCCAAGGTTGCCCGAGATGAGGTTGCCCAGCGGTGGGCGTTGGAAGACGGCGTTGGCGGGAACCTTGCTGCCGGTCGGGTTGTTGGCCCCGGCGGCCTGACCGCCGATCAGATTAGCAGAGGACTTCGCGGTGATGAAAATCCCGCTTCCTCCGTTGCCGAATGTCGCATTCGCGCTGCCCGCCGGATCCGTGCCGATAAAATTCATCGAGACGATATTTCCCTTTGATCCAAAAATCGTAACCCCGTTGCCGCGGTTGCCGCTGATGACGTTGGATACCTGGAATGCGATGTCCAGCGTGGCCTGGTAGGAATACGTGGTGTTGCCGGCCACGATGCCCACGACCTGGTCGCCGTAGACCGAGTTGCTGCTGACGATGCCGTCCGGGTCCGCGGGGTCGTTCAAATCGACCCATGTTCCCTTGTCGAAGGACCCGTCATTGTTGCGGCGCACGGAGACCCACGATCCCTGGATCGGGTTGGTCGATCCGGACTGGACAGAATCGGCACTCAGGCTGTAGACCCCCGGCTCGGTGCTGCTGATGCCCTCAAAGTGGGTCACGAAATTCACTCCTGCCGGTGCGTTGGGATAGTTGAACGACGTCCAGTTCGAAAACTTCTTTGTCGAGGCATCGTAGTCAACCAGGTAGGCCTTGCCCTGAGTCAGCGGGACGCCCTGGTCGGTCAGGTTGTTCGTCGCCAGCGGGCTGTAGCCGCCGCAGATCGTGTATTTGTTTTCCCCGTTCTTCCAGATCCCGTAGGCGGTTGTGCTTTTGGATTTCGGGAAGACGATGTTGGTGACGAACTTGCCAAGGGTGACATCGTAGATGTAAGCGATGCCGGGACCGATCGGGAGCGTCTTGTTCCCGACTTTTTTCGGGCCGTCGGCATTCCCGACCGCAAGGCCGCCCATCGTGCTGTGCGTGTATTGGTAGGTGGCCCCAGGGTAGCTGATCGTCGTGTAGTTGCCGCCAGCCGGGAGGTCGGACGTCGTGCCCTCCCAGACAAAGCCGTAGTTGTAGACGCTGGTGACGCCGTCATTTTTCCGGCAGCTCCCGACCAGCCTCAGCTTGCCACCTTCGAGGTTGTCGGGGCCATAGACGCTTGTGGAAACCGTGCTGTTTCCCGGTTCGGTATACTGAACGAGGTAGCTGGTGCCGCCCCCGGCAATCGGGCCGGTGTAGAGAAGGCCATTCGACCCGGATGATCCGCAGATCAGATACTCTGTGGCGTTCGAGCCAAAGTTCCGGAGCCCCTGCCAGGCGCTGACCGGCTGCACGGTGAAGAGCGTGGCGTTCGAGGTGTTTGCAAAGGTGACGCCAGCCACGGGATTCGAGTTTCCGATGACGTTCCCTGCCGAAGGTGCGAGGATAAGCACTCCGTCCCCGATGTTTCCGCTGGCCTTTCCGTCCGCGAGCAGGCCGATGTAGTTTCCTTGGACGGTGACGTTCGAGGCGCGCAGGGTGATCGCCGCGCTCCCTGCACCAACCAGCGAGAGAGCATTGATGATCGAGCTGTTTGCGCCCGACGAAATGCTCAGCCCCGGCCGGCCGCTGAAATTGATAGAGACCACCGGCACTCCGGCATACCCAGGCGCCGTGGATCCATCGATCACTGTCCGGGCGGTGATGTCCGGCAGTGGGGAGTCGAGTTGGATCGTCCCGGTGACGGCAAATGCGACCGTGCTGCCCGCATCCAGGTTTGCTGCTTGGATGGCAGTGCGCAGCGTTCCCGCCCCCGTGTCGCTGAGGCTGGTGACAGTATAGGTTGCCGCACTGAGAGTTTGAGCAGCGAGCAGTGCGATGGGGAGCACCAGTCCCAGAGGATGTTTTTTCATAAGACCGGATATTGCTGGACGTAGCATACGCCAGTTCCCGGTATCACCAAACGAAATAGATTCCAGCTGCAGCCTCCGCACTCCTCGCTGCCTGATATTCTACCCTTGCTAGGGTGCAATCTCGAGGCAGACGACCGGGATCAAAGGATCCGGCGGAGTCGCGGGAAGAGTGATGGTGACTCCGGCATCCGATTGGCGGATGGGCAGCGGCGCGCGTTTCGGATCAGCCAGCAGGCTGGCCTTCGTGATTTTCTCGCTCACCGGGGGGATTGTAAAATCGCCGGGTTCCCACTTGAGGAGGTGCAGGTAGATCCGTCCGGGTTTGGTTGTGCACCGCCAGTCCCATTTCGAGGCAAACTTCGGTTTGCCTTTCCCGTCCTTCGGCGGAACCAGCTCGCCGGCCTCCGCGCCGAACCGGGTCGGCTGTGCACCGTAGATCGCCTCGCCGTTGACCTTCATCCAGGCTCCGACCTCCTTGAGCCGTTTCACACTTTCCTCCGGGATCACGCCTTCCTGGGTCGGGCCGACATTCAGGAGGTAGTTGCCACCCTTCGAGACAGCGTCGACCATCTGGCGGAGGAGGACGGATGTGCTCTTCCACTTGTGGTCGAGCGCGCTGTATCCCCAGTGGTCGTTCATCATGCAGGCCGCCTCCCAGTCGCGGTCAACGAATCCCCTCGGCGGGATGTAGGCCTCGGGGGTCGAGTAGTCCCCGGGACCGCGGTAGCGCAGGCGGTTGTTGATGATGAGCCCGGGCTTCTGGCTGAGCAGCGGAATGAGCTTGTTGACGCGAGCCTCCGTCATTTTGCCGGTCGGAGTGTCGAACCACAGGATCGCGGGAACATCGGGGCCGTAATTGCTGAGGAGCTCCCGGATCTGCGGGATCGCCACGGTGTCCAGATACGTGTCGAAGTCCCCCTTCTGCGCCTCATCCCACGGGCCCTTGGCCGAGGTGACGAACCCTCCGCCGGGATTTGTCCAGTCCTGCCCCTGCGAGTAGTAAAATCCCAGCTTGATCCCCTCCTTGCGGCAGGCGGTGGCCAGCTCGGCGAGCGGGTCGCGCTGGAACCCGGAGGCGTCCCGGAGGTTGAATTTACTGGCCTTCGTCGGATACATGGCGAAGCCGTCGTGGTGCTTCGTCGTGATGATGATGTATTTCTGGCCGGCTTCTTTTGCCAGGCGCACCCAGGCCGCAGCGTCGAATTTGTCCGGATGGAAGGCGTCGGCGTTCAGCTTGTATTCCGCGACCGGGATCTTTGCGTGGGCATACATCCATTCGCTGTTGTAATTTTTCCCGTTGAGGTTGCCCCCCTTGATCGCGTAGAGCCCCCAGTGGATGAACATCCCGAATTTGGCATCCCTCCACCAGGCCATCCGCGCGTCCCGCTGCTCCTTGGTTTCCCCCGGCCGCCACATGGCGATCGGAGCGCTTGCCGACTCCGGGTCATCGACCGCCTGAGGGGCGGCAGCCAGCAGGCACGTTCCTGCGGGCACCGCCGCGGCAGCGAGCAGGCAGCGGAGGAGATTTTTCATCATGGGCTGGATTGATTTCATAAAGGCTTAAGGCAAAGTGAGGCCTCCCGCATCAGCTCGGAAAGAGCTCGCGCCAGCGGGCGGCGGCGGGCGGGATTTCTTCGGCCGGGGTGCGGGGGGAGAGTTCGAAGACGAACTGGCAGCCGGGCGGCAGGAGGGGGACGAGTTCCGCGTAGTCGACCTCGCCGCTGAAGGGCGCGCTGTGGTCGCGGAACGGCCAGCGGGTGTCGTGGACGTGGCAGCCGATCGCGAGCGGGCCGGCGGCCTGGAGCCACTGCCGGTGGTCGAGGAGGCCGAGGTGGTGCTTGATCTGCGCATGGCCGAAGTCGTGCCAGTAGCCGACGTGGGCCGAATCCAGCCGGCGGATGAACGCGACGAGTTCGCGTTCGCTGGGGACGCCCTCATAATACTCCCGGTTTTCGATCCCGAGTTTGATCCCCTTGGTGCCGGCGTAGTCGACCAGATCGACGAGGCAATCGAGGACGCGCTGGAGATACATCTCGGCGACCTGCTCACGGCCAAGCAGGGCCTCGCGCTTTTTGCGCGTAAATTTTTTCCCGTGCAGGCCGCCCGCCTCGACGATCTCGCGGAGCGGTCCGGTGAGGTTGAGCGAGCGGATCCGGCCGCAGTGCACGACGACGAACGGCGCCCCGAGGCGGGCCGCCCAGTCGATGGTCTGGTGGGTGAGGCGGATGGCGCGCTCGCGGTCCTGCTGGCGGTGCGAGGTGAACTCGTAGCAGTCGGGGGAATCGGTCATCACCTCGACCGGCATGGGGAGGAAGTTGTGGACGCTGGAGATCGAGAAGTCATGTTTCTCACGGGCCCGGAGCACGCCCTCGAGGAGAGGGGACTGGATGCCGTGGCTGAGTTCGACGCGTCGGAACCCCAGCTCGAGGATCTCCTCGATCATCGTGCAGCCGTCCTTGTGGCGGCGGGAGTTCCAGCAGGTCGAAAGCGAAAGGTTCATCGCGCCCAGGTGATGAGCCTCAGCTCGTGGTCCTGCGTGAGCAGCGGGTGGGTGGGCAGCACTCGGATGTTCAGGCCGTAGGATCCGCTTTCGGCGGCGGGCACGCTGCCCGAGAAGATGTAGTTCCCGTCGTTCACGTGGCTCTCGATCGAGAGATCGGAGGTCGAGGCCGCCGTGATCAGGTTGTTTGTCACCGGGCCGTAATACGCCTGAACGCGGACGTGCTCCGGCCGGACTTTGCCGAGGTGAACGCGGACCGACACCTTGAGTTGTTCCCCGACGAAGAAGACTTCGCGGGCGAGCCTGCCGTCCGCAAGGTCGTAGGAGATCGAGTAGTCATCGACGCGGATCTGCGGCCAGAGCTGGCGGATCTGGTTTTTCCAAACGCTGAGCGCCTTGGCATTCGCTCCGTGGTTGGCGTCGAGTTCGGCAAATGCGGCGGCGGCCGGCTCGTAGAGGCGCTCGTTGTATTCGCTGACCATCCGGTAGGTGTTGAAAACCGGGACGACCGTTCGGATCGACTCCCGCATGAGCTGGATCCAAGCAAGCGGAAGGATCCCGTCGGGCTTGGCGTAGTAGAGCGGGATGATCTGGTTCTCGAGTACGTTGAAAAGGCTCTGGATGTCGACAGAGTCCTGGAACGCCTCGGTGCCCTCGGTGATGTCCTGGCCGATCGCCCAGCCGTTCTTGCCGTTCCAGCTTTCGAGCCACCAACCGTCGAGCACGCTGAAGTTGAGGCCGCCGTTGGGCGGCAGCTTCATCCCGCTGGTGCCGCTGGCCTCGAGCGGGCGGAGCGGGTTGTTGAGCCAGAGGTCTACGCCCTGGGTGAGGCGGCGTCCGACGTTGGTGTCGTAGTCCTCGACGAAGACGATCCGGCCCTGGAACCGGGGGTCGCGCGAAAATTTGTAGACCTCCTGGATGAGCTTTTTTCCGCCGTCGTCGGCCGGGTGGGATTTTCCCGCGAAGACGAACTGGACCGGGCGCTCGTGGTTCGTAACGAGCTTGAGCAGCCGCTCAGCATCTCGGAAGAGGAGGGTCCCCCGCTTGTAGGTGGCGAAGCGCCGGGCAAAGCCGATCGTGAGCACCTCGCTGTTCAGAAGCCGGTTCGCGTGGCGGATCTCCTCGGGCGACTCCCCGTTGCGGACCCGCTGGACGCGGATGCGTTCGCGCACGAACTCGATCGTGCGCTGCTTGAGAAGCTGGTGGAGGCTCCAGAGGACGTCGTCGGGAATGTCGATCACGCCGCGCCAGAAATCGCTGTTCGTGAGCTGGTCTTCCCAGTCTTCGCCGAGGTATTTCGCATAGAGGTCGTGGAACTCGCCGGCCGCCCAGGTCTTGATGTGCACACCGTTGGTGATGCTGGTGATCGGAACCTCGCTTTCCGGAACGTCCTTCCAGACGTTTTTCCAGAGCCCCCGGCTCACTTCCCCGTGTAGCTTGCTTACGCCGTTGGCAAACCGGCTTGTCTGCAGGGCGAGGATCGTCATGCTGAACGTGTTTTCCGGCGCCACCGTCGCCTGACCGAGGGAAAAGAAGTCCTCAAAAGTCAGGCCGACCTCCGCCGGGTAGTGGCCAAAATACCTGGCCATGAGTTCGTGGGAGAATGCATCGTTCCCGGCGGGGACCGGGGTGTGGGTGGTGAAGACGCTCGAGGCGGCGACGATCTGGGTGGCCGAATCGAAATCGATGCCGTCCTTGCGCACGTATTCGCGGATCCGCTCGAGGGCGAGGAAGGCCGAGTGGCCCTCGTTCATGTGGAAGACATGGGGCGCGATCCCCATCGCCTTGAGCGCGCGGAACCCGCCCATGCCGAGCACGATTTCCTGGCGGATCCGGAACTCGTGATCCCCGCCGTAGAGCTGAGCGGTGATGACCTGGTCGGCCGGGGAGTTTTCCGGCAGCATGGTGTCGAGAAGGTAGAGCGGGATCCTTCCGACGGCGAGCTGCCAGACCTTCGCCCGCACCTCGCGGCCGGGAAATGCGACGGAAATTTTCAGCGGTGATCCCTCGACTTTGACCTCCCTCACCGGGAGGTGGTGAAAATTCTGGTTCAGGCTCACCGCTTCCTGCCAGCCGTCCTTGTTGATCTCCTGCTTGAAATACCCGTCGCGGTAGAGGAGGCCGATTGCAACGAAGTTCAGATCGAGATCGGACGCCGATTTGCAGTGGTCGCCGGAGAGGATGCCGAGACCTCCCGAATAATTGGGGAACGATTCGTGGAACCCGTATTCCGCGGAAAAATAGGCGACCGGGTTTTGGAGCGGGGTGGTTTCGCGCCGGAGCTTCCCGTAGGTGTCCTGCCTTGCCATGTAGGCCAGAAACCTGGAGTGGACGGCCTCGAGGTCCTTGAGGAAATGCTCGTCCCGGGAGAGCTCGGTGAGGCGGCCCTGGCGCACGGACTGCAGCATCCGGAGCGGGTTGTGGTTGGTCGAGTCCCAGAGCGGGATGTCCAGGAAGCGGAACAGCCGGCGCGCCTCCGGCTCCCAAGTCCACCAGAGATTATAGGCCAGCTCCCGGAGCGGTTCGAGGGTGGGGGGCAGCTTCGGAACGACGTTGTAGGTGACGATGGTTTCCATGGGAATGAGGGTTTGGTTACTCTAATCGTCCGCAAGCCACAGGGCGAGCGCGGAATTGGGCTGGCCAATGTCTTGACCCCCCAGCCGTCTGCGTGTCATTCTGGCGGGCAACTCAAATACCGACTACCGTGGACCTTAAAGAAATTCGCACACTGATCGACCTCATGAAGAAGAACGGCGTGGCCGTCTTCAAGATGGAAAAGGAAGGCTTCAAAATCACGCTGAAGACCGCCGGCGCCGAAGCTCCGGCGCACATCGTCACGTCGGTGGCGGCTCCGGTCCAGCAAGCGGCGGCTCCTGCTGCCGCCCCTGCGGCTCCTGTGGCCGCGGCCGCCCCTGCCGCCGCACTCGTTGAGATCAAGTCCCCGATGGTCGGGACGTTTTACGGATCGCCGTCGCCGGAGGCGGCGCCATTCGTCTCGCCCGGGCAGGAGGTGACCGCCGACACGGTCGTCTGCATCATTGAGGCCATGAAGGTGATGAATGAGATCAAGGCCGAGGTGGCCGGCGTCATCGCCGAGGTCTGCGCCGAGAACGGCAAGCCCGTCCAGTTCGGACAGCCGCTCTTCCGCCTGAAATAATTTCCCCCGGCAATCCGCAAGTCATGTTCAAAAAAATTCTGATCGCCAACCGGGGCGAGATCGCGCTGCGCATCATCCGGGCCTGCAAGGAAC
>CAYXRX010000015.1:0-112825 GCA_964467415.1 uncultured Chthoniobacterales bacterium | reverse complement strand
GCTCCGGCTCGCTGACGGCACTGCCGGTCATCGAGACGCAGGCCGGCGACGTGTCGGCCTACATTCCGACCAACGTGATCTCGATCACCGACGGCCAGATCTTCCTCGAGACCGACCTCTTCTACCAGGGCGTGCGCCCGGCGATCTCGGTCGGACTTTCGGTGTCCCGCGTCGGATCCGCAGCCCAGATCAAGGCGATGAAGCAGGTCGCCGGCAAGATCAAGGGCGACCTCGCCCAATACCGCGAGCTGGCGGCATTCGCGCAGTTCGGCTCCGATCTCGACGCCCGGACAAAATCCACCCTCGAGCGCGGCGCCCGCATCGTCGAACTTTTCAAGCAGCCGCAATACAACCCGATCGCGGTCGAGACGCAGACTGCCGTCCTCTGGTCGATGCAGAAGGGGCTCTTCGACGCGGTCGCCGTCGATCAGGTTAAAGCTTTCCAAAATAAGCTGGTCGAATTTTTCGAGACCCGCAAGGAATCGATCATCGCCAAGATCTCCGCCAAGAAGCAGATCGACGAGGAGATCGAAAAGGAACTTCAGGCCGCCATCGACGAGTTCAAGTCGTTCAACAGCTGACCGGACATGGCAAACCTGCGCGACATCCGACGCCGGATCAAATCCGTCAAGAACACGGCCCAGATCACCAAGGCCATGGAGATGGTGGCCGCCTCGAAGATGCGCAAGGCGCAGCAGGCGGCGATCAACGGACGCGACTACGCGCAGCTCATGAACCGGGTCATCGTTTCGGTCCGTGATGCGGTCGATCCGAATTGCCACGCCCTGCTCGCCCGGCGCGAGGTCCGGCATGAGCTTGTCCTCCTCCTGAGCACCGACAAGGGGCTTTGCGGCGGACTCAACACGAACCTCTTCCGCGAGGTTCTGGCCTTCGACAAGGAGACGACCTCATTTGTCTGCGTCGGCCGCAAGGGCACCCAGTTCATCGCCCGCATGGGCCGGAAAATGCTCGCCGATTTCCCGCTGCGCGACCATCCGACATTTCTCGAGACCAAGAAGATCTCGAAGTTCTGCATCGATCGGTTTCTCGACGGCAGCGTCGACAAGGTCACCGTGCTCTTCCCGATGTTCGTGAACACGCTGACCCAGCAGCCGAAGGCTATGCCCCTGCTGCCGATCACCAGCCTCGAGGAGATCGGGCTCGCCAACGAATACGGGAACATGGAGACCCACAATGGCAGCATCGAGTTTGAGCCCGGCGCCTCGGAAGTGCTCGACGCGATCCTGCCGGCCTACCTGCATTTCGGCGTCTACCAGACCCTGCTCGGCACGCGGGCGTCCGAGCAGAGTGCCCGCATGGTCGCGATGAAAAATGCCACCGACAACGCCAAGAACCTCGTCAAGGATCTTACCCTCGAATACAACAAGGCGCGGCAGGCGAACATCACCAAGGAAATCCTCGAAATCTCGACCGCCCAGCTCGCGCTCGGCTAGAGGGTCAGCCGCCCCTCACGACGGCGGAATTTCCGGGATGGCTGGAGCGGGGATTGCTCCCTCCACTCTGCATGGCGATCAGGGCAAACGCTCAGTTGTGCCCGAAAATGGCGATCCCGAAATTCTATCAGAATTCCTCAACTGGAATAGCCGCTCTCGGGGTGACCGGTAGCTCCCAGCCAGTGGACAGGATTCGGCAAAGCTAGCGAGACAGACCCTGCGCGCCCAGTCCTGTACAGTCCGCCCAGGGTGGTTGGTGCGGGAATCGGGATGCTTCCGGTTTTGATCTGCCCGCCGCCCTGTGGCCACTTCATGCCACATGACAGATTTCCGGGTTTTTGTGACGGTTGTCAAAGTGACTGAACTGTAACCCCAACCGCAGCTCGATGCTGCGCTCCTCACACAAGCCACATCCACCATGAAATCACAATCGCATCTTCACACGATCCGGGCGGCATTCTCCGCTCTTGCCGTCTTCGCCCTTCTCTCCAGCGGGCCCGCTCAGGCCGCGAACTACACGTGGTCCAGTCCCTCCGGAAACGGAACTTGGGACCTTTCCGTGGCAAATACCGTCTGGAATAACGGCTCGGGCAATGTGTCCTGGACCCAGGGCAATGCCACCACGCCGACGAACGCTGCCGTTTTCGCAGGGGCGGACGGATCCTATGCCGTCACCGTCGGCGAGGCGGTTGCGGCAACTGCGCTGACGTTCAGCAACAGCGGATACGTGCTTTCTGCAAGCTCCAACCTGACGGTCGCCTTGGGGGGAAGCCTGACGGTGGCAGCCACCAAATCGGCGACCATCGGCACCAATGTCACCGTCACCAGAAACACGACTCAGAGCATGGATGTCACGGGCGGTGGAACACTCGATATCGAAGGAACCGGAGCTATCCTGGCAGGGAATTTCAACCTGATCAACGTCATCGGCGGCTCAACGGTACGGGTCAAGGCGGGGGGGACGATGTTTTCCACATCCCAGCTGGTTGTCGGAACGAACAGCGGGAACGGTACGGTCATCGTGGATGGCGGCACGATCGACGTGAACAGTACGGTCCCCACCGGCAACATTGTCCTGGCCAACGCCTCCACGGGAGCCAGCAGTGCCACGCTTACCATCAGCGGAGGCACTGTGCTGCAGAAGGCTGCCAGCGGCGGCCTGCGGTTCGGGACCACGAGCGGCTCCGCGACGGGGACTGCGACCGGGATCGCGAATCTCGATGGCGGGACACTGGAAGTCTCCAGGGTCTATGAGGGCGGCGGCACCAACACGCAGACGTCCACGTTTAATTTTAACGGCGGGACCCTCCGGGTTAACGCGTCGGCCAACGCCACATTTTCCGGTAACTTCATGAGCGGCCTCGACAACGCCTTTGTTAAGGAGGGCGGCGCAATCATCGACACCAACGGCGTCAACGCCACCATGGCCCAATCCCTGCAGCACGGTGGCGCGGCCCCTACCGACGGCGGCCTCACCAAGCAGGGAGCCGGCAAGCTCACCCTCAACGGAACAAGCACATTCACCGGGACGACCTCCGTCTCTGCGGGAACCCTGCTCGTCAGCGGCGGCGGACTCACCGGCACGTCTGCCATCGCCGTCAGCGGCGGATCGCTGGAACTCGGAGCCTCAAACGTTCTCAACGACGCCGCGCCTGTCAGCCTTTCCGGCGGCACCTTGAGCGCTCAGACATTTTCCGAGTCAGTGGGCGCCCTCACCCTTTCGGGTAACTCGTTCATCTCGCTGGGCTCCGGAGGAACGATCGCGTTTGCGGACAGCTCGGCAGCGACCTGGGGGGCGTTTACTATCGATATCACTGGCTTCATTTCGGGATCGTCCCTGCGGTTCGGCACGGACTCACTGGGACTCGATGGAAGCCAGCTCGCCAAGTTCACTGCGCCCGGATTCGAATCCTTCAGCCTGGATGGCAACGGATACCTGCTGGCTGCCGCCGTGCCGGAGCCCGGGACCTGGGCGCTGGTGGGACTAGGCCTCACCTTTCTGCTTTATAGGAAACCCCGGCGGTTCAATTCCTGAACGGCGGGCTTTTCTCCGCCGGGAGAAATCTTCAGCCGTCTGACCATTCCCATACTGGAAAGCCTGCAACACTTGGCACCTCTGCTCTTGGCGGTTGGAAGGCCCGCCTCATGAGCGGTGGTGCCTCTCCGAACCGGCCCGGGGAACTGAAGACGCCCCGGGCCGGTTCTTCTATCGCTGCAGGAATTTGGCGACAGCTTCCGTGCGGCTATGGACCTGGAGTTTCTCGTAGATCCGGCGGATGTAGTTGCGGACGGTGTGGACGCTGATGTCCAGTTCCTGCGCGATATGGTCGTAGGTATGACCCTGCGAGAGCCTCGATAGAACATTGTTTTCCTGAGGGGAGAGGGAGGTGCGGGCAGACTGGTGAAATGAGGCCACGACTTTGCGGGCAATGTGGGCGGACATCGGCGACCCTCCTTCGCTGACCTCACGGATGGCGTCGAGAAGCTTGGCGGGGGGGGTGCGCTTGACCAGATAGCCGTAGGCGCCAGCAGCGAGGGAGTTGAAGACATTTTCATCCTGCTCGTAAACGGTGAGCATGACGGTTCGGATTTCCGGTATTTGTCCGCAAAGCGAGGCCACGCAGTCGATTCCGGACATCCCGGGCATGTCGAGATCCATGAGCACGACATCGGGCTTGTCATTCGGGATTCCGCAAAGGGCTTCTGCCGGATCACCATAAGAGCTCACACATTCAAACCCGGCGGATTTGCTGAGGAACTCGACCAGCGTCATGCGGTATTTCAAGTCGTCATCGACGACGGTGACTCGGATATTCATGGACAAAATACTTACTCGCTTTTTCCTACGGCCTTGTCCAGCGGCCAGCAGAGGGTGACGGTTGTTCCGCGTCCGGGTGACGCATCGATCGTGCACTCGCCGCCGAGCTTTTTCATCCGGGCCGCCATGTTCCCCAACCCGTTGCCGCCATGGTCCTGCGAAAGCACTCCGCGGTCAAACCCCCGGCCGCTGTCAGCGATGCGCACATCGAGCCGGCGCCCGTGCAGCCGCAGGGAGATCAGCACCGTGCTGGCGCCGGAATGTTTCAGGACATTGGCCAGCGCCTCCTTCACCGCACCGAGCATTGCGGCCCGCTCCTGCGGGCGGATGGTTTTGTGGGGGAGCGCCGGCAGCGGCTCGAACTGGCACTGCACAGGCGTGCCGGAAAAAAACTCCTCCGCATATTGGAAGATCCGGTGGGCCACGCCGTCGAGCGTATCGTGCCTGGGATCTACCGACCAGATGATGTGCTCGAGTTCGCCGGCGGCTTCGCGGACTCCGCGGGCCATTTCCTCGACGTGACTTTTCACCTCCGTGTTGGCTGGAAGACCGCCGATGGCGATCTCCCCGATGACCGAGAGCCGGGCCAGCTTGCTGCCGATCTCGTCGTGCATGTCGCGCGCGATGCGCGTCCGTTCTGCTGCAAGCACGGTCCGCATTTTGAAAGCGAGGATACGCCGCCGGATAAGCACTGCTGAGAGGATTGCCCCAAGCAGCAAGCTCGCGGCCAGCGCGCGAAAGGTGATGGTCTGAACGAACGGCTTCTCTACTCTCATCGGGCAGGAGAGAATGGAGGAGTCCCATGTTCCATCGCTGTGGCCAGCCTGGGCCTCGAAGACGTAATCACCGGGCCGCGGTGCCGGCATTTGCAGCCTCAGGCTGTCCGCCTCATGCCAGGTGTCATCGTGTCCGCGCAGCCGCCACCGGAACAGTGGGCCTGGCGGCGCTCCGAATTGGGGGATCCGCATCTGCAGGGTCAGAAAGCGGACCGATGCAGGCAGTTTGATCGAGGCTGCCGCGTTGGGCTTGCCACTCGGCGTTTCCGGTGCCAACAGTTCCTCATCCAAGTCGCTCCGCACCGAGGTGAGCTGCGGCGTGCGGGTTTCGTAGACCTCCACTTCCGCAAGCTGCGGCGAGAGCGGGTCCGGGTTGTCGCTGGAGATCCGGATGAAGCGGCCGCGAAACGTGCCTTTGCCATCAGCCGCCCGCAGTTGATCAACCGTCGCCCCCTTCGTGGGCAGCGAGCCGTCGGCGCGGTCAAGCCCCTGCCAGGCCGGGGGCACTCCCTCCTCCGGATAGCGGTCGTAAAGCTGCACCAGGATCCGCGTGAACCGGTTGAGGGAGTCCTGGCTGTATGTGTTTCTTGCGCGCAAACCGATGTGGTCGATGGTGTGATTTTCGCCCAGATCGATGTCGAAACGAAACGATGCCCCGAGTCCTCCCGGCGGGGCAGGATGGGCAATGGTCGAAGGCATCCCGTCCGTAAGGTTGTGGGCGTGCAGGTTGCTCCAGAGGGGATGCGAGGCGTGCGCGGTGGCCCCGAGCGCGACATTGGTGCTTGGCACCGGCTCGACACGGAACTCAGTGAGATGAAATTCTCCATACCGGCCCCATGACATTCTTGGCCTCGGATCGCCGGAGCTCCGGAAGACGGGATATGTCTCCAAGCGGAAGCCCGTGACCAGGCGGACCGGCGTCAAGACGGTGAGGAAGTAAGCCAGCTCGCGGTCATTGCCGCTTGCTATCTTGGTTTCCGCTTCATCCGCACGCAGGCGATGATTCCGGGTCTCACTCAATGTGGCACCTTCGGCCCTGAATTCCAGAATCTGCACGGGCTCCCAGTTACCATCCAGCGAGGGCACAGGATCGTACGTGGTGAATAGCGCGAACTCCGCGATGGCGCTCGTAAGAAAGGTCAGCTTGACTTGAAACAAAGAGGCTTCCAATGGGCTTGAGGCGGTAAAAACGGCTGCCTGCTTTGCCTGTGCGTTTCCGGGCACGCACCATCCCTCGGGATCAGACTCCAGGCCGTTAATCGTCATGTTCAATCCTTCCGGAGACGCTGCCTGCGTCGCCACAGCTGATGTGAAGACCACCGGTGCCGCATGAGCCGTCGCCACCAGGCCCGCCGCTGCCAGAAGCATGGCGCTGCGGAAGCTCAGCCGAAATGCTTCCGATGAACGCCGTCCCATACTATTTTGGTATTCCGCGCGAGGAGACGAGGCAATCAATTCCTCTCGGTCCTGCTCTGCTTTTCGACAGAGTGAGCAGCCTTGCCTGGCTCCGTCGCTTTCCGCGAATCCGGGCAAAATACGAGAAGGACGCAAACCCATGTTGCGAGCGAAATCCTCCTGATCTCGACCGCCCGCCTGGCGTCCGGCTAGTGCCCCGGGCTCGCCGCTGTCCGGTAGGTTTTCAGCTGACCGGGATAGAGCGAGAGCTTGACCGGCCCCCGGCAGCGCGTGCCACCGGTGAGATCCTCGGTTTCGCGATCGTTGGGAAAGTTGATGGTTGCTGATTCGGTGGTCATCTCCGGGTTGACCACGGCAAAGTAGGTGCCAAGCTTGCCGGTGGGGATTTCCCGCACCACGACTTTCGGGTTGCTTGTCGCGGCCGGCAACCGTTTCGAGGGCAGGGCGGGAAGGGATAGAAATGCCTGGTTAAACGCACGGGTATACTCGGGAAACCCGCGGCTGAAGCTGCTGCCGGACAAATAACCGATATGGTGCGGATCGGCATTCGCCACCGCCCGCGCCTCTGCGAGCATCGAAAACGGTCCCGCCCGGTCGACATCGACCGAGACGTAGCCCACCGTTCCTCCGAACGGCCACATGGCGACTTCCCGGGTCGGCTTCCCGGCCGGATCGATGCCGCGGCGCGAGGTGATCCCGGAGAGTTCGCCGTTCGGGCCGATCTTGCCGCCTTCGATGCTGAATCCGTCGTCCTCATTCAGAGAAAAATGCCTGACGATCGCGAGTCCGGACCCCGAGCGGAACCGCTCCATGTCGGCAGGGTTGCTCACCGTGTACAGGGCACCAAACGGATAGGTGGGCAGGACGCCGCGGAGCGTGCGGTAACGCGCGGGATCGGGAGGCGGAGCGGAGTGGCTCTCCTCCGTCCAGACATCCTTGTTCCATTCATTTTGATGTACGGGGAACCACTGGAGCAGGCGATCCGAGTAGCGGGTGCTTGCGGCCAGGGCGGCGAAGTCCGCGCTGCTCCAGCGGTAACGATATTCGTCACCGGAGCTGGCCGCGTAATTTTTCCACCACTCCGGTTGGTCGGTGACGATTCCGATTTCGCCTCCGCTTGGCTCGAGGCCGGGTTGGAGAAGCGCCGGCACGCTCTCAGTCGTATAAGCTGTGAAAAACACGATTGCCTTGTCGTTGCCGAGAGCTGCTGCCAGGTGGTTGCGAACACCCAAGAGAAAGTCGGCACGCTTCCCCGTCCACCAGTCAAGATAGCTGTCGAGGAGCGGCGTCGGGGTCCGGGGGAGCGGCTGCTTGGCGCGCCGTGCCGCAAGAAAGGCGTCCGACCAGGCCTGGCTCTCCTCCCGGAGCGCTTCAATGCTCGTGCGGCGGGCATCCGGGGCTCCGGGATTTTCAGACTGGTAGCGGGCGAGAGCGGCCGGCGCGAAGCTCACCGGCAGGCTGGAATTCCTTGTCCGGATCCATGCCCCCACAAAAGTCGCCTTGTCCTTGAGCCGGACGATCGTCCGGTCGAGGAGCCTCTCGAGATCGGCGGCGGTCGCGGGATCGGTAAGGTCGACGTTTTTGTCCTCCGTCCACCAAACCCCGGAATACATGTCGTTCGACCCGTTGTAACCGGGACCGTGCACGCCGTACCAGAGCTTCTGAGCCCGTCTTTCCCAGCCCAAGCCGGACGGCGGCTGCGTACCCTTCGGGCCGAGGCTCCCTTTGTATTCGTAGTAGGGCAGGACCATCAGGTTCATTTCGCCCGCCTTGGCTACCAGTTCGTCCCAGAAGCACACCGGCGGGCTGACATACCACTTTTCATCCCCGCTGATAAATCCCTGGTTGAATCCGAACTCGAGGACGTCCTTGGAAAATGTGTTTGCGCCGAGAAATTTGGCCAGCCGCATCTTGGAGGAAAACCAGTCCAGCGGCTTGGCGAAAAGGCGGTGGCGTTCGGCCCACGGCTGTCGCAGGGTCGGCAGGATTGCCGAGTCCGCCATTTCCTCGCGCCAGAAGATATGCCGGCGCGGAAGCCCCGCGGGAGGCGGGTGCTGGGGCGCATCGAAGCGGGCGGCGTCCGGCACATGGAAGAGCCGGATTTTGCCAGTCGCAGCGCCTGCGGAGCGGGGATCGTTTGGCTGCCTGGTCTGGAAAATGGTCACATCGAATCCATCGGCGGGCACCAGCGGGCGCCGGACATAAAGATCGTTCCGCTGGCCCTTCCGGTCGGTGAAGTGCTCGCCGAGAACGAAGAACGAGCGATAGGTTTGCCAACTGCCGGATTGCGGGTAGTCGAGCGATTCCAGCGAGGGCGGAGCATACTGCATGCGCGCGTCGCCCAGCGCCTGGCCGGTCGCGAACCCGCGCGCCGTCTCGCTCCCCCGGTTCATGATAAACATCGCGCGTGGCAAGTCGTCTGGAAACTCGATGGAAAGGAGGTAGGCTTCTCCCGCCACCAGCCCTTTGCCGCGTCCGATCCGGTAGGTCATCGCTTTGGCGGCCGGTCCCGGAGCCAGCTGGCGTGCCGGCCTGCCCAGCAACTCGCCGGTTGTGCTGGCCCTGGACGGCTCCTCGTCGGACGGCGGCACGGTGGCCGTGTCGATCTCCTCGACCAAGGGCAGTTCGCCAAACGGCGGTCCGGCGTCCGTGCCGGCACGAGCCGGGCAGACGGCACACAGATGCGCCGCCAGCGCCAGCAGGCGGAGATCGCGGCGGTGTAGCATCATTTGCGGATACCGTATTCCGCCGGCGCATGGCAGAAAATTCGGGCAGCACCGGTTTTCAGCGGCCCGCCCGCCGCAAATCCATTCGACACCGGCCGCCGGGAGGTCTACATCGGAATCATCATGAGCGAGCCATCCCACCAGATCCTCAATTCCCCGCACGACCCGATCCAGTATCGCGAATACAAGATCATCCTTCAGCCTGAGCACTTTCAGACCGCCCAGGCCTTCGTGGATTTCTGGAAGATCGTTCGGCACACGGCAAGGAAGTTCGACGTGAAGGCGAAGGAGGCGGAGAACGCTTTCCAGAGTCACGTGCGAGAGGTGCTCTTTTTCGATACGTCCGAGTTTGCGCTCTACAAGAATCACTTCATCGTCCGCCTGCGCACCCACTACAAAGATGGATGGCCGCAGGGGATCCCGGAGCTCACCGTCAAATTCCGGCATCCGGATTTTGCCGCCGCTGCGGCGGTCGACGTGCGGCCGGCCACCCCGGGCGGACTCGCCAAAATCAAGTTCAAGGAGGAAATTCTTCCTTTGAAGGAAAGCTTGGGTGGGACGCGCTCGATCTTCTCGCACAATTGCGTGCTCGCGATGCCCCGCGAGCGGCTGAACATGGCCGTGCACGATCTCACCGCGTCATTTCCCGCGCTCAAGCGCGTGGAGGCGGATACCGACTCGCCGGTCCAGCTCGTCAACGACCGCGCCGTGGACGAGGTCCAGGTCGATGTCGGGGAACTCCATTTCGGCGGCGGACTTGTCGGCAAGACGACGGTCGCCGTCTGGCGGCTGCGGAAATACGAGCAGGCGTTTTGCGGCGAGTTCGCTTTTCAGTGTCGGTTCGAGAGCGAGAATGCGCTCCACAAGGAAAACTTGAAGCGGGCCGAGGACTTCTACAAGACCCTGCAGGCGGACGCCTTCGAGTGGGTGTCGCTCGGCACAACCAAGACCGCGCTCGTCTACGGGTTCGGCAGCACCCCCGCGCCCCGTGAATAAACCCTCGCCGGCGGAAATATTTGCAGCCTTCTTCCGCATCGGGGTTACCAGCTTCGGAGGCGGTCTCGTCGCCTACCTGCGCGACGCGCTCGTGGCCGAAAAAAACTGGATGACCGAGGACGAGTTCCTCGCTGCGCTGGAGATCGGCCAGACGCTGCCGGGCCTGAACTCGGTGAACGTGGCCATCATTGCCGGCCGGAAGCTGTCCGGTCCGGCCGGAGCGATCGCCGCAGCGACCGGGCTTGTGATCCCGGGCGCCGTGATCCTCGTGATCCTTGGTCTCCTTTACGTCCGCTTCCGTAGCAATCCCGATGTGGCGGCAGCGCTTGCGGGGATCGCCGCCGCCGCTGTCGGCCTGCTGTTCCAGGTCACTCTCAAGATCGGCGCGAAACAGTTCCTGAACCCGCTCGATCTGGCGTTTGTTTTGCTGACATTCGTGCTGGTCGGGCTCTGCCACGTCTCGCTGCCGGTCGCCCTTTTTCTGATCGCCCCGTTTGCCATCATCCTCCACCGCCCGCGCAAGGGAGCGTCCAAATGAGGGAGATCGTCAGCCTGCTCAATGTCTTCTGCCTGCTCTCGCTTCTCGCGGTCGGGGGCGGCAGCGCGGTCCTTCCCGAGATGGAACACGAGACCGTCACCGTGCATCAGTGGGTGTCGGCGGATGACTTCGCCACAATTTACAGCCTCGGCCAGATGGCGCCGGGACCGAACATGACGATGGTCGGACTCATCGGCTTCAAGGCGGCGAACCACGCCGGCATGTCCACCGGTTGGGCGCTCGCCGCCATGCTCATTGTGCTGCTCGCATTCTACCTGCCATCGAGCTTTCTGACCTACGCTGCGAGCCATGTCTGGGACGCCTTCCGCGACAACCCCTGGCGCAATGCGGTCCAAAAGGGCATGGCTCCCGTCACCATCGGCCTGATGCTTGCCGGCGTCCATGCCGTCGGGAAGACGGCCAGCTACAACCCCGGGCACAGCCTCCACTTCAACGTGATCACGTGCGGGATCGGCTTGCTCGTGACGGCGATCCTCTTCGCCAGGCATATCAACCCGGCCCTCCTGATTCTTGCCGGGGGGGCTGTCGGTTGGTTTTTTTTGCGCCTGAATTGATGGCCGGCCATGAGATTTGCATTGAATCAACAGGGTTTCCGTGGCTTTCTATAGAACCAGTCAAGCTATGAAACCATCCTCAATGATCGTCGCCGGCACCGCGCTGATGCTCGCAATGGCCGCCTGCAAGCAGGGCAGCGAACAAACACAAAATGCGGCCGGCCGCAACCGGTTCGGTTACCGGGGCACCGCCGGAAACGCCACCACGACTTTTGCCTCCCCCTCACCGACGCCAGAGCCGTTTGCGACTCCGAAGCCGGAGTCGCAGGAAGTAACGCCGGTTACGAACCCGACGCCTCCGCCTGAGGCCACCCCGACGCCAGCCGGCCGCGAGATGTCGTATGGCACTCCGGTTCCCGGAAAGCCTGGATTTGTGACAAGCCCGCATTCCCCCTACGCCGGCTACGTTGACGTGAGGGGATTTCCTCCCGGCACCGAGGTGAAGTGCCCCTATTCGGGCAAGATCTTTCTTGTTCCCTGAGCCAGTCCGTCGCGATTCTTGGCCCCGGCTTGATCGGGGGATCGCTTGCCATGGCACTCCGGCGGGAACCGACACCCTGGAAGGTTTCCCTCTGGGCACGGCGTGAGGAGGCCGTGGGCCCGGCCTCGCGGGCGCTGCCCGGCTGCCTGGTGACAAACGATGTGCGCAAAGCGGTCGAAGGCGCCGGGATTGTTGTCCTCTGCACTTCGCCGAAAGCCATCGAGGCCTCCGGTCCGCTCCTGGCGGAAATTCTTCCGCCGAGCACAGTGGTCACGGATGCCGGCAGCGTGAAGGCCAGCATCGTTTCCGAATTGGAGAATTTCCTTGGCGGACGGTTTATCGGCGCTCACCCGATGGCCGGATCCGAGCAAAGCGGGATTTCCGCCGCCCGCGGGGATTTGTTTGATGGGGCTCCCTGCATCCTCACTCCGACTTCCACCTCGTTTCCCGAGGCCCTTGCCCGTGTGCGGCACCTTTGGTCCTCGGCGGGCTGCAGGCTCCACGAGGTTTCTCCGGCCGTGCACGACCGCACGGTCGCGCGCCTGAGCCACCTTCCGCATGCCGCGGCCGCCGCGTTGGTCCATGCGGCCACGAGTGCCGGTTCAGGATCGACCTGGCTGGCGGGGAGCGGATACCGCGACTCCACGCGGATCGCCGGCGGTCCGGAGTCGCTCTGGGCGGAAATCCTGATGGACAACCGGGGCGAGATCATCCCGGCCATCGCCGAAATGCAGGCCGCGCTGGAGGATTTGAAGTCTGCCCTCGCCGGCGAACGCCGGGAGGACGTCGAGGACTTTCTCGCCATGGCCAGAAAGTTGCGCTCACAGGAGGCGATCGCCCCGGAATGAAGGCCTCAAAAAAAACAAATATTTTCCGGGTTCGTTCCGCTCCGCGCATCGGAACGGAACTGACCGTGCCCGGCGACAAGAGCATTTCGCACCGGGCGATCCTGCTTGCGGCCATCTCCAACGGGACTTGCACGATCACCAATTTTCTCGAGGGCGAAGACTGCCGGAGCACGGCCAACGCGATGAAGCAGCTCGGGATTTCCATCGAGACGCCATCGGCCGGAACGGTCATCGTCACGGGAAACCGGGGGGTTTTCACAGCGCCGAACGGCGATATCGATTGCGGGAATTCCGGCACGACAATGCGGCTGATGGCCGGCCTGCTCTCGCCGCAAAAATTCCTGTGCCGCATGTCTGGCGATCCCTCGCTGTCGAAGCGGCCGATGGGCCGCGTGATCGAACCTTTGCAGCAGATGGGGGCCAATCTTCAGGCGCAGGGCGAAAAGAAGTGTCCGCCGCTCGTCGTCGAGGGTGCCTCGCTGAAGGGGATCACCTACCGGTTGCCGGTGGCCAGTGCGCAGGTCAAGAGCGCCATTTTGCTCGCCGGTCTGTTTGCCAAGGGACGCACGACCGTCATCGAAAATACCAGGTCCCGCGACCACACCGAGCGGATGTTCGACTACTTCCAGGTCAAGTCCGAGCGCGAGGAGGTGTGGGAAAATCCCCGTTCCCGCCGGGACCGGCGGCTGAAGGAAATCCGGATTTCGGTCGAAGGGGGACAGGTCCTGGAGTCCCGGGATTTCCGCGTGCCGGGAGATATCTCCAGTGCCGCATTCTGGCTAGTTGCAGCAGCTGCCCGGCCGGGTTCGCGACTTCTCGTCAAAGATGTCGGGCTCAACCCGACCCGCACAGGGATCATCGATGTGCTGATCCGGATGGGCGCGCGGATCCGTGAGGTCGTCGAGACGAACACCCAGGGAGAACCGGTGGGAACGATCGATATCCAGGGCGGGCGGCTGAGGGCCACCGTCGTGGAGGGTGCGGAGATCCCCAACGTGATCGACGAAATTCCGATCATCGCCGTCGCTGCGGCGCTCGCCGAAGGCACGACGGTCATCCGCGATGCCGCGGAACTCCGGGTTAAGGAGACCGATCGGATTGCCGCCGTTGCCGGTAACCTCCGGGCCATGGGAGTCACCGTCGAGGAGTTTCCCGACGGCATGGCCATCACCGGTTGCAAGCGGTTGAAAGCGGCAAAGCTCCAGAGCTTCGGGGATCACCGCATCGCCATGGCTTTTGCGATTGCCGGTCTCTTTGCCGCAGGGACGACCGTGATCGAGGATACCGCCTGCGTGCAGACATCCTACCCCGGCTTTGCAGACGTGCTCCTGAAAATCCAAAAAGGCTCCGGGGCCGGACGCCGGACGCCGGTCATCTCTTCGCTCGGAAAACCCCGCGACCGGCGAAAACAGAAAAAGACATGAACGTTATCGCAATCGATGGGCCTGCCGCCTCGGGGAAAAGCACTGTCTCAAGGCGCCTCGCGAAGCGGCTCGGCTTTGCCTATGTGAATTCCGGAAGCCTCTACCGTGCGGTGACATGGGAGACGCTCCGGCAGGGAGCCGATACGTCGAGCGCTGAGGCGGTTGCCGCAGCGCTGGCGGCATCCCGGTTCGAATGCATATTTTCCAATGAGGGGGAGTCTGCTGTTTCGATCAATGGCCGGATCGCCGACGAGGAACTCCGGGATCCCGGTATCAACAGCCACGTCTCGCGGGTGGCAGCGGTTCCGGCTGTCCGCACGCTCGTCACGAACGAACTTCGCTCGCTCGCGGCCGGTCGCTCGCTGGTCATGGAGGGGCGCGATATCGGATCGGCCGTCTTCCCCGAAACGCCGTTCAAGTTCTATCTCGACGCTTCGCCAGAAATCCGCCGCCAGCGCCGGGCCGCCGAGGGTCTTTCCGATGAAATTGAGGTGCGGGACCGGATGGACTCCAACCGCCGGACGGCGCCGCTCATGATCGCCCCCGGCGCGCGCGTGGTTGACACCTCGCACCTCACTCTCGACGGCGTGGTGGAGGCCATCCTGGATCTTTTGAAACCTGACGGCATCCTCCCGCAATGACGCCGGTCTATTTCCTGTTCAGCAACCTCGCCCGGATCATCGCGAAGGTGTTTTTCCGGATGCGCGTCGTCGGCCGGGAGAACATGATCGAGGAGGGGCCGCTGATCCTCGCGGTCAACCATGCGAGTTTTTTTGATCCGCCATTGGCCGGCATCTGCAGCCGCCGCGCGGTCTATTATCTCGCGAGGAAGACGCTTCTCGACTGGCCGTTCTTCGGTCCGCTTTTTCCGGATATGAACGTGATCCCGGTCGAGCGGGATGGAAACGACATGTCCGCCCTCCGGGAGGTCATCAAAAAGCTGAAGGCGGGGAACGGGATTGTGCTTTTTCCGGAGGGCACGCGTTCCGTTGACGGCCGTTTGCAGCCGGCCCGTGCCGGGATCGGATTTGTCATCGCGAAGACGGGGGCGCCAGTCCTCCCCATGAGGATTTTTGGTGCCTACGATGCGTTCCCCAAGGGCGCAAAGCGGCTTCGCTTTTCAAAAATCACCGTCGTCATCGGCAAGCCGATCAGGTTTTCCGAGGAAGACCTGACCAACTCGTCCCGCGAGACGTATCAACTCCTGAGCGATCGCGTCATGAACGCGATCGGTGAACTCAGCCCCGAATGACTCCGAACAACCGTCTTGACACCGTGCTTCCTTGGCTCGCCGGAGCGACGGTTTTTCTGTTTGCCACGCTGATTGCCGCGAGGCTCTGTGTTGCCGTGCCCAAGCCGGCTGTCGACGCTGCCGGAGACGTTCCGCCCCCCCCTGTATCCACCCCATGACCGCCGTCTCTGCCAGGGGCCTGGTGAAACGCTACGGCTCAAACACTGTGCTGCCGGGCCTGGATCTCGACATCGCCCCGGGTGAGCTTTTTGCCCTCCTGGGACCCAATGGCAGTGGCAAAACAACGCTCTTCAGAATCCTCACCACGCTCATCTCCCCCGATGAGGGGTCAGCGACGGTCGGCGGTTACGACGTGGTCCGGTCGCCCGCCGCAGTGCGTTCAAAGATCGGTGTCGTCTTCCAGTCGCCCAGCCTCGATAAAAAGCTGACCGCCCGCGAGAACCTCCGCTATGGAGGCGCACTCTACGGTCTGCACGGGCGTCCGCTCGAGGATCGGATCGCCACGCTCGCGCGTTCGCTTCGTCTGGAGGAAAAGCTTGGCGATCTCGTGGAGACGCTTTCGGGCGGGCAGCAGCGCCGGGTCGAAATTGCCAAGTGCCTTCTGAACCGGCCGGAGATCCTACTCCTTGACGAACCATCCACCGGTCTGGATCCGACCGCCCGCATGGACCTCTGGGCGCTCGTCGGTAATCTGCGCGCGGAGTATGGCATGACTGTTGTCTTCACAAGTCACCTCATGGATGAGTCCGCCCGCGCCGACCGCGTGGGGATCCTGAGCAGCGGACAGTTCGTTGCCGTCGAATGCCCTGCGGATCTTCTTGCCGCCGCCGGACCTGAGATCCTGCGCGTCGCGACGACCCGGACCGATTCAGTTTCGGAATTTCTCCGCGAGGCCTGCGGTCTGGTGCCGCATTCCCTCGAGGGCGAGGTCCGGGCCTCCGCCAGTCGGGGGCACGATGTGGCGGCCCGCCTGACGGCGTCCCTGCCGGACGCGGTGCAGGCGACGACAGTTTCCAGGCCCACGCTGGAAGATGTCTTCCTTTTTAAAACCGGAAAGCGCCTCGATGAATAATAGTCCCCGCATGCACCTCTGGCGGCCCGCCCTCGCGCTCTGGCACCGCGACGTCATCAGGTTCCTCCGACAGCGAAACCGGATCGTCAGCGCGCTGGTCACCCCGGTTGTCTTCTGGGTTTTGCTCGGGGCCGGCTTCACGCCCTCATTCCGTCCGCCCGGGGCGGGGGACGTCACTTACCTGGCGTTCTTCTTTCCGGGCACACTGGTCCTGATCATGCTTTTTACAGCAATCTTCTCGACGATTTCCGTCATCGAAGACAGGAGGGAAGGCTTTCTGCAAGGCGTACTGGTCGCGCCGGTTTGTCCCGGCGCAATCGTTCTCGGAAAATTTCTCGGCGGCACGACGCTTGCCACCGCTCAGGCGCTCCTCTTTTGCGTGCTGGCACCGTTTGCCGGTCTATCGTTTGCCCATGTCCACGTGCCCGCGCTCATCGCTTCATTCCTGCTCGTTGGCTTCAGCATGACCGGGTTGGGTTTTCTCGTGGCCTGGCCGATGGATTCCACGCAGGGATTCCATGCAATCATGAACATCGTGCTCATGCCGCTGTGGATGGTCTCCGGCGCCCTCTTCCCGCTTCCTACCGGTAACTCGGTCATCGGCTGGATCGGGGCACTGAACCCGGTGACCTACGGCGTGGCGGCGATCCGGCAGTCGCTCGGAGTCCCGGCTGCAGCAGGTGGACCGACGCTGGAGGCATCACTCTTGGTGACGCTTCTCTTCTGCGTGGCCGCGTATGGGGCATCAACGATTCTCGTCTCACGCAGGAGAAAGACCGCCTGAACCTTAGTCGCCACCGTAAACCTGCGGGATCCGGACGAGGCAGATCACCGCAATTTCTGCGGCCAGCGCGATCGAAAAGCCCACGTTGAAAACCGTCCGGAACGGCTGTCCGAAAAGCCGCGCGTTCCTGGAAAAGACCGCCAGAAAGACAAACGCTGAAAAAACGAAAGGAAGGAACAGCGCCAGGATGAACCGGTTTCCCGAAATGATCTGGCTATACCAGATGATGAGGAGCGCATACCCGCAGAAGTAGGACGCCAGCGCCAGAGCCGGTGCGGGCCGGTTGCGCAGGAGGCGCCAGAGCAGCCTTCTTTTGAGAAGCGCGAGGGCGGCACATGCGGCCGCCAAGGCAACAATAAACCCGAAATACCCGTAGCTGCGGGTCATGCTTTTGAAGACGCGCGAGATCCCGCTTCCGATCCGCGCGCCGATGTCGCCGGCCGAGTGGGTGCGGAAATAGTTGGCCGCTCCAGGAGTCTTCTCCGGCGGCAGATCCGGCCAGCCGGTGCGGTCGCCGGCCCCCTTCGTCCGCTCGATCGCATCCTTCCAGGAATCGCACCAGAAGTAGAACGTGGAATTCACGTTGTAAAAGTAGTGACCGTAAATCTCCTTGCTCTTGCTGATATAGGGGAAAACCACGGCGAGAAAACAGGCGCAAACCACGGCTGCCTGAACAAACCGGCGGATGCATTGCCCGGGACCCGCAGCGCCACTGCGCGACTGCCAGAGCGCATCGAGACAGAAAAAGACAACGAAGCAGAAAACCCCCGGCGCGATCGACGCCTTCGTCAGGTGCGAGAGCCCCGCCACTCCTCCCGCGAGCACCGCACCCGTCCAGGACGGCTGGCGGAACAGATCCCAGCAGAGGGCAAAGAAAATAAACCCCAGCGTGTAATAAAGAACCTCCGCCTGCACGTGCGGCGCCTTGAAGAGAAAGACCGTGAACGCGCTCAGGAAGGTCGCGTTCATCGCGCTGTGCAAGGGGAGAGCCCTGAAAAAAATCCCCGCCACAACGGCGAGACACCCGAGGGCGAGCCAGGTGTTCCAACGCTTTGCAGCCTCGAAGATTTCCTCCCGGCTCTGCCCCTCGCGGATCCCCAGCGCCACGAGTCCGGGGTAGAGCGGCATGCGGTTGCGCGAGGCAACGTAGGAAAAATCCGACACCTGAAGCCGCATGGCATAATTGAGATACGCCCCCTGGTCGGTGCGCTGGAGATTCGTGTTTACCAGTCGCGCGTTGACCGACGCCCGATCGAGAAAGAGGACGGCTCCCGCAACAAGAAGGATGGCGCAGGCGATCAGACCCGCACGGCCAGGTCTTTGGTGCCGGCCGTCGAACATGGAAGCGGCATTCCCCGTCGGGGAACAACAAAAGAAATTTGCCACACAACGAAAATTGTTCGGTTTCCCCCGTCAGGGCAAGCGCCGGTTTGCGATGGGGAGAACGTGACGATTTCAACGCGCGAGAAGGCTTTGTCGGCTTGAGGGCGCTGCACCTCCAGCGCCTTGGAATTTCGCCTGCCACGGCGGCCATTCTTTCACGCAGGCGACGCATGGGGGGAGCCCATGCTTTCGGTGGCATCAGCCGAACCGCCGGCCTAGCGGTGTTCCCTCAGGTCCTGGCAGATCGCTTGGACTATTTTGCAATGCCGGATGAGGTCTTCCTCCGACTTGACCTCCTTGCCGTAATTGAGCCCGTATGGCCAGAAATGGGCGCGGTCAGCGTGCAGGACGGCGTTCGGATTACCGGTCAGCTCACGCAATTTTTCCGTGGCATGCTTGCCGGTGAATACGCCGTTCGCGACCAGCTTGCGCCACTCGGAACTGGTGCCGACGCCCAGCGTGTGCGCGATTTCATGCATGCAGGTAAAGGCGCTGCTGATGTGCTTCCCGATACGGATGTGTCCGTTGCTGTTGCCGTCCGCAGTCGGTGTGCCCGGGCTGTAATCCACCGTCAGGTGCTTGTGGAGGCCGTTGGTGTTCTGGTTGTAGAAGCCGACGGCCTTGTCCATGATGGCCGTGATTTTTGCATAAGCGTTCTCCTCCTCGGGGGTCGGGGCTGCAGACCGGTGCAGCGTATAGGTGAAGCGCGGAGGCACAACCTCCGTTCCGACTGGCGGACCAGCGGCGGTTGTTGCGGGACCAGCGGCTTGATCGGGGCCGGGTGCGGCGGATCCGGCCGCAGGTGCGCAGAGGATGCCAATCAGGAGGATGGCGGGGGGGAGGGAGCGGATCGTTCTCATTATTGACTGATAGGCCCAAGCGCCCTCGGTGCCTCAGCTGGAAAAGTTGTATTTGGCGATGCACCAGAGGGCGCGGAAGCCGTCCTTCCAGGTGATTTTTTTTCCCTCGGCATACGTGCGGCCGTAGTAGGAGATCGAGACCTCGTAGATGCGGGCGCCCGACCTGGCGATTTTGGCGGTGACTTCAGGCTCGAAGCCGAACCGGTTTTCCTCGATCGGGATCGCCTGGATGATCTCGCGGCGGAACATCTTGTAGCACGATTCCATATCAGAGAGGTTGAGGTTCGTCGCCATGTTCGAGCAGAGGGTGAGGAACTGGTTGCCGAGAAAGTGCCAGAAGTAGAGGACGCGGTGGGCGTTCGAGCCAAGGAACCGGGAGCCGAACACAACGTCCGCTTTGCCCTGCAGGATCGGCTTGAGGAGGAGGGGATATTCCTCCGGGTCGTATTCAAGGTCGGCATCCTGGATGATGACCACCGGGGCGGTGCAGAGCGAGATGCCGGTTCGGAGGGCCGCGCCTTTCCCTTGGTTGTGCGGGTGCCGCGCGATTTTGATCCGGGGTTCGCTGGCGGCGGCGGCGGAGAGGACCTCCCAGGATTTGTCGCGGGAGGCATCGTCAACGGCGATCACCTCGACGACGTTCGGCTGGCGGAGGACGACCTCCAGAATCGAGGCAAGCGTTTTCTCCTCGTTGTAGACGGGGATGACGACGCTCAGGCAGCGGTCTGGAAGCGGGGCGGCGGAGGCCATCTCATGCCGGGGTCGCCTCAGAGAGCCCGAAGGCCTCGTGGGCGAGCTTTGCCGCTTGCTCGATTTTGTCCTCGTCGATGATGACGGCTATCTTGATCTCGGAGGTCGAGATCATCTGGATGTTGACCCCGCCGTGGCCGAGGCATTCGAAAAGCTTCGCAGCCACGCCCGAGTGCGAGCGCATGCCGATGCCGACGACGCTGAGCTTGGCGATCCCGCCTTTTTTGATGACCTGGCCGGCGCCGATCTCTGCAGCCACCTCGTCGATGAGGCTGCCCATCTTGGCGAGCTCGTCGCCGTTCATCGTGAACGAGATGTCGGTCGTCCCGCTCACCGAGACGTTCTGAACGATGACGTCGATGATCACGTGGGCATCCGAAAGGGCGGTGAAGATCCGCGAGGCCGTGCCCGGCTTGTCCGGCACGTTCGTGATGGTGACTTTCGCCTGGTTGCGTTCGATACTGATGCCGCGGACGACGACGTTTTCGAGTCCGATTGGTTCTTCTTTCACAATGGTTCCCCGGTTGGTGTTGAAACTGCTGCGCACCTCGAATGGCACTTTGAATTTTTTCGCGAACTCGACCGAGCGCGACTGCATGACCTTCGAGCCCGAGCTGGCCATCTCGAGGAGCTCGTCATAGTAGATCACATTGAGCTTTTTGGCGTTCGGGACAACGCGCGGGTCGCAGGTGTAGACGCCGTCCACGTCGGTGTAGATCTCGCACATCTTCGCCTTGAGGGCGGCTGCGATAGCGATGGCTGTGAGGTCCGAGCCCCCGCGTCCGAGCGTGGTGATGTGGCCCTGGAGCGTCTGGCCCTGAAAGCCGGCCACGATGCAGATGAACCCCTCGTTGAGGTGCTTGCGGATCTGGCGGGGCGAGATGTTGGCGATCTTCGCCTTTGTGTGGATGCCATCGGTGAGGATGCCGGCTTGCGCTCCCGTGAGCGAGACCGCCTTGCCGCCGAGCGCGTCGATCGCCATGGCGGTGAGCGCGATCGTCGTCTGTTCGCCAGTGGCGAGGAGAACATCCATCTCGCGGTCGGTCGGTGCGCCCGAAACCTGTTTGGCCAACTTGATCAGGCCGTCGGTGACGCCGGACATGGCCGAGACCACGACGACGACCGAGTTTCCCGCGCGCTGGGTTTCAAGGACGCGGCGGGCAACATTCAGGATCCGTTCGGGATTTCCGACGGACGTGCCGCCGTATTTTTGGACAATCAATGGCATTGCTTGAGAAATCGAGTCAGGCTTTATCGATGATCCGGCGCACTGCGGTCAAGTCCGCATCTGCCTCAACCGGAGCATATCCCGCATGTTTAACGGGAGCATCGGGGTCCTTGAGTCCGTGTCCGGTGACCGTGAGGACGACGCGGGCCCCGGGGCGGAGAGCCGAGCCGAACGGGCAGGCCGCGCAGCGGACGGGGGAGAGGCATTTGAGGAGTCCCGCCACGCTGGCTGCGCTGGCCGGCTCGACAAAGACGCCCTCGTTCGAGGCGAGCCAGCGCTGAGCTTCCAGGATCTCCTGGTCGGTGACGATGTCGATGCAGCCGCCGGATTCGGAGACCGCATTGTTTGCGCCCTCCCAGCTGGCCGGGTTTCCGATCCGGATCGCCGTGGCGATCGTGTGCGGTTCGACCGGATGGCCGTGGTAGATCGGAGCCGATCCTGCAGCCTGGAAGCCGACCATTTTCGGGAACTTTGTCGAGCGCCCGGCGGCTTGAAATTCGCGATAACCCTTCCAATACGCGGTGATATTTCCGGCGTTGCCGACCGGGAGGATATGGACATCCGGTGCGTCGCCGAGGTCCTCGATGATCTCGAACGAGGCCGTCTTCTGGCCTTCGATCCGGTCGGGGTTGATCGAGTTGACGATGGCGACGTCGTCAACGCCGCCAAACTCGCGCACGATGCGGAGGGCGTCGTCGAAGTTCCCCCGGATCGCGACGACCTTGGCGCCGTAGATGAATGCCTGAACCAGCTTGCCGGCAGCGATTTTTCCGGCGGGGAGGATGACTGCGCACTGGATGCCGGCGCGCGCCGCATAGGCCGCCGCTGCTGCCGATGTGTTGCCGGTGGAGGCGCAGATCACAGTCTTTGCCCCGCGCTCGACCGCCTTTGAGATGGCGACCGTCATTCCGCGGTCTTTGAACGATCCCGTGGGGTTGAGCCCCTCAAATTTGATATAAACCTCGGCACCGGTTTTTTCGCTGAGGCGCGGCGAGTGGATGAGCGGGGTCGAGCCTTCGCTGAGCGAGATGACCGGCGTGGCCTCGGTGACGGGCAGGTAGGCGCGGTAGCGGTGGATGACTCCGCGGTCGTTGAGAGGAGCGGATGTGTTCACGAAAAGGATTCCATGTGAAGGAGAAGGGGCGAACCCTTCACGCAGGGCAAGTCGGCAAGCGTCTTCACCGCGGCACGCATGTGGCCGAACGGAGCGTCGTGCAGGGTCAGAATCAACGGCACCGAGCCCTCCGACGGGGTTTCGGGCTGGATCACCGAAAGGATGCCGATGTCGGCCGCCGCCAGGGCTCCGGCAATCTGCGCGAGAACACCCGGACGGTCCTCTACCTCAAGACGCAGGTAATATTTGCAGATGGCGGCGTCCACCGGCTTACAGCTTCCGTAGAGATCGTGCGAGGCGAACCCGTAGCCCGCCCGCGGCGACTCCAGGGCCGTCGCCGCTTCGGCCAGGTCGCCGAGCACAGAGCTGGACGTCGGGTCCTGCCCGGCTCCGCGCCCGTAAAACAGGGCCTCGCCGACAACGTCGCCCCGGACGGCAACCGCGTTGAAAACCCCGTTGACCGAGGCCAGCACATGCGACTTCGGGATCAGGGTCGGAGCCACGCGCACCTCGACTGAGTCGTTCTCATCCGCCTTGATCGTGGCGATGAGCTTGATCCGGTAGCCGAGCTCGTCGGCGAACCGGATGTCCGATGCCGAAACATTTTCAATCCCCTCGACGAAGACGCTCTCCGGCTCGACCCAGAACCCGTAGGCGAGCGAGGCGAGGATGATCGCCTTGTGCGCGGCATCCCATCCGTTGACATCGAGCGCGGGATCGGCCTCGGCATAGCCGAGCTTCTGCGCCTCCTCGAGCGCCGGGGCAAAATCCAAGCCGGCATCGGTCATGCGTGTCAGGATATAGTTACTCGTGCCGTTCAGGATCCCGTGGATTGACTCGAACCGGTTTCCGACAAAGCTCTCGCGGACGGCTTTGATGATCGGAATTCCACCCGCCACCGCCGCCTCGAAATAGACCGCGACCTGATGTTCCTTCGCCAGTGCAAAAATTTCCTTCCCGTGTTCTGCAAGGAGCGCCTTGTTCGCAGTGATCACGGTTTTTCCCGCCTGGATCGCGCGGCGGATAAACCGGAGCGGAAACTCGATTCCGCCCATGAGCTCGATCACGATCTGGATCGAGGGATCCGCGATCAGGTCATCCGGGTTCGTCGTGAAGAGATCATCCGGAGCCTCGACCAGGCGTGGTTCCGCCAGATTCTTGACCGCAATGCGCCGCACCGAGAATGCCACCCCCGTGCGCTCCTCAATCAAAGCGCCATTGCGGATGAGGTTCTTGTAAACGCCCGATCCCACCGTGCCGAATCCGGCCAGTCCAATTCCAATTTCTCTGTTCATTCGAAGGCCGACACTATCACCGTTCCTGGATTTCCCTGTAAAGCGCGATCGTCCGGATTCCGCTGGAAAACCTGAAAAATGAACCCGAGGGATTGAATCGGTCTGCGGCGCGGTGCGGGTGGTTCACCGATTTTTTGAACATTTCGACCGGCACCCTGTCTGATTAATTAAGATGATTAACCAATTTGCAGAATCCGAGAAAATAGAAGCAACGAACGGGGATTGCAAACGTTAAATAGTTAAGGACACAATTTATGGCTATCGAAGATTCAGATACCGGGTTTCAGCTCTACCTCCGCGAGATTGCGCGGTTTCCGCTCCTGACGGTGGAGGAGGAAGTGAAGCTCGCCAGAAAAATCAAGCGCGGCGACCAGGAGGCCCGATCGCTGATGGTGCGCTCGAACCTGCGGCTGGTTGTTAAAATTGCACGGGACTACAGCAACTACGGACTCCCGCTGCTCGATCTCATTTCGGAAGGGAACATCGGCCTCATGAAGGCGGTCGAGCGGTTCGATCCCAAGAAGGGTGGAAAGCTCAGCACGTATGCCGCCTGGTGGATCAAGCAGTCGATCAAGCGCGCTCTGGCGAACCAGAGCAAGACGATCCGGCTTCCGGTTCACCTGGTGGACAAGATTTCCAAGATGCGCCGGGTTTCGAACCAGATGACCGAGGACCTCGGGCGCGAGCCGACCGACGACGAGCTTGCCGAGGAGATCGGTCTTGCCTCCGCCAAGGTCTCTGCGCTGAAAACGGCCGCCATCCGGCCGACCTCGCTCGACCAACCGATCGGGGATGACGATTCCACCGCCTTCGGCGATCTGGTCGGCGATGTCGAGGCCCAGGATCCGTTCGAAATGCTGCGGGACAAGGATCTGCGCGACGAGATCGGCGACCTGCTCGACGTCCTCGACGAGCGCGAGCGGCGGATTATCAACTGCCGGTTCGGACTGGATGGCAAGAAGCCGAAAACCCTCGAGGAGGTGGGCGAAAAATTCCACGTGACCCGCGAGCGGATCCGCCAGCTCCAGAACATCGCGCTGAACAAGCTGCGCAAGGCGCTCAGCAAAAAAGAAAAGCCGAGGATGGAAGCCTACGCCTGAGGCCCCCGGTCAGCGGGCGGCAGGCGACAGGATTCGTTCAGCGTATTTGGCGAGAATGTCGCACTCGAGGTTCACCTCGTCGCCCGCGGAGAGGGCGCCGAGGTTGGTCATTTCGCGGGTGTGCGGGATGATCCAGACCGTGAAGGAATCCTGTCCGACCTCTGCGACGGTGAGGCTGACGCCATTGATGGCGACAGAACCTTTGTAGGCGATGTAGCGCGCGGATTCCGCAGGGAGATCGAAGTCCAGGCGGAGGTCAGCACCTTTTTCTTCGAGGGACCGGACCCGCGTTGTGGAATCCACATGGCCCTGGACAAAATGTCCGCCGAGCCGCCCGTCGGCCGGCAGCGCGCGCTCGAGGTTGACGTGTGAGCCCTCGGTGAGCCCTTTCAGGTTTGTGCAGCGGAGGGTTTCCGCGAGGAGGTCGAATTTCAGCTTTCCGTTGCGGTGGGAGGTGACGGTGAGGCAGCAGCCGTTGACCGCCACGCTGTCCCCCGTGCGGATCGTCTTCTCGATGCGCGGCGAGCGGATGGTCAGCTGGGTGGTCCCTTCTCCGGCGCGCACCCGCAGGCACTTGCCGGAATCTTCAACAAGTCCGGTGAACATCCGCCGATCATCGGACGATTCGCGCGCCCCGCGCAATGGTTTTTTCCGCCCGCCAGCCGGACCGGAATTTTTTCAAAGCCTCCCGGCGGATTTCTGTGCTAAAGCTGCACGCATGTTTATTCGCCGTGAACCGGGATTTTCAAAACGCTGCCTGCTGCGCTGGCTGATGGGGGCGGTTTTTTTTCTCTTCCTCCATCTTCCGCTGCACGGGGCGGCGGATGCCAAGGAACTGCCGGCATTTCCGACGCCGATCGAGACGTATGCGGACGGCGGGGTGACCGATCTCGCAGCCAAGCTTGCGGGGAGAGTGAAGGCCGACCCGTTCAATGCGGTTGCCACGGCCATTTTTCTCTGTGCGATCGCCCACACGTTCCTTGTTGCGAAGTTCCGGGCGATGTCCCACCGGTTCGAGCACGAGGCCGAGGTGCTCGGGCGGCGCTTGGAGGAGGGTTCCTGTGATGCCGAGGGGGTTGCCAAGAGGCTTGACCGGACAAAATTCCTTGCGGTGGCATTCCACTTTCTCGGCGAAGTCGAGGCGGTTTTTGGAATCTGGGTCATTCCTTTGGCCATCGCGACCGTTCTCATGAAGGGGGCGGAGACCCTCACTGTCTATTTGAACGGCGTGAATTTCACTGAGCCGATCTTCGTGGCGGTGATCATGGCGATTGCGAGTTCGCGGCCGGTTCTCTTCGTGGCCGAGGCCAGCCTGCGGTGTGTTGCCAACGCGGGGCGCGGGACACCGGCTGCCTGGTGGCTCGCCATCCTGACTGTCGGCCCGCTTCTTGGGTCGCTGATCACCGAGCCGGCCGCGATGACGATCTGCGCCCTTCTTTTGGCCGGACGTTTTTACAAGCTGCACCCCTCGATGCCTTTGCGCTACGCCACGCTCGGCCTGCTCTTTGTGAATATCTCCGTCGGCGGCACGCTGACGCATTTTGCCGCACCTCCGGTGGTGATGGTTGCCAGCAAGTGGGGGTGGGGGCTTGTTCATATGATGAGCCAATTTGGCTGGAAGGCCGCCGTGGGGATTCTGGTCTCGAACGCTCTGGTCTTTCTGGTTTTCCGGCGTGAGCTCCTCGGTCTTCGGGCGCCGGACGGGCTGGTCGAGGGCGGACAGCCAAGGGTGCCCCGCACCATCGTGCTCGTTCATCTCCTTTTTATCGGCTTTGTTGTCTATGCCTCCCACTACGCGGCGGTGGTGGTCCTGATCTTCATGCTGTTCCTGGCGTTCGTCATGGCTACCGAGCGCAACCAGGATCTGATCAGCCTCCGCAGTCCGGTCCTGGTCGGCTTTTTTCTGGCTGGACTCGTCATCCACGGCGGCTGCCAGCAATGGTGGATCGAGCCTGTCCTGCGCTCGCTGAATCCGCTCCCGCTGCTTCTCGGCTCAACCGTTCTCACGGCCTTCAACGACAACGCGGCCATCACGTTTCTAGCGTCGCTCGTGCCCGGCTTTTCGCCGGAAGCCAAATTTGCAGTGGTCGCCGGGGCGGTCGCCGGCGGCGGGCTCACTGTCATCGCCAATGCCCCGAACCCTGCCGGCCAGTCGATCCTCCAGTCGCATTTCGGCGTCGACGGCGTCGATGCTCTCAAGCTGCTCGCCGCCGCACTGGGACCGACGGTCATCATGATCCTCGCCTTCCTTTTTCTTCCGTAAAAAAATCCGGTCCGCGATTGACAAACGCCCCCGGCAAAACCAGCTTCCCTGACCTCAGGGGAAGTGTTCGAACGCCACATTTGCGATCCGCAAGGCAGCCCGCACTTTCCATTGGCCCATGTTGTTGTCCGCATTCGTAAAAAATCCTCGTCGACTTCTTCCGCTTCTCCTCTGCGCCATGATCCCTGCCTGCGCCTCGGTCAGTGTGCGGGACGTGACCGCCCTCACGGCGAATCCCCCGACCACCGTGCCGGAAATGGTTTTCGTGAAACCGTTCACATTCACCGACTCCAAGTTGCGTGTGAACCGGTCCGGGGAAGATCTGGAGGCAATCAAGTTTGACATCCGGGAACGCATGACGCGCAACCTCGTCCAGCGCCTGCCGAAGTATGCCGGCCCCGCAAAGGCGGTCGCCGCGACGGCTCCGTTGCCCCGCGGAAATTACTGGCTGATTACAGGAAATTTCGACCGGGTCAACCAGGGGAGCCGGTTTCTGCGTGCGATTCTGGGCTTGGGACTGGGGGGAACAAAAATGGATACGACCACCATTGTCTCCGACCTTTCCGGGCCCAAACCGGTGCCATTCCTTCAGATCGAAACGACCGGTGGCTCAAACGTCTCGCCCGGCATCGGCGGTGTGGCCACGCTGACGGTCTCCGGGCCGATCGCGCTCACGTCGGTGTTCAATGCGGTCGATGGGGTGCGGAGCGGGATCACGTTTGATACCATCCGCAGCACGCGGGAGATCAACGCTGCGCTTTCGGAATTTCTCTGCCAGCGGGGCGCAATCCCCCTCGAAAAGGCGACCGGTCCCAAGCGGCTGGGGAAACTTCCCAACACATTCGGCACCCCGGACCGTGCAAAAGCGCGCCATGCGCAGAACATTCTTCCCGCTGAGCCCGTGACGACCGTCCCGGCCACAACGAATCCCCAATGAAAACCGTTCCGGATGGCCGGCCGTGTTCCGATGAAAATGCGACGAGCTCACGGGCGTGCGACAGCGCGCTGCGCGTTGCGGCGTTGATGGGTTTTCTCGGCGTCGCGTTGGGGGCGTTTGGCGCCCATTGGCTTAAGCCTGTCCTGAACATGAACGCGGCTGTCGCGATCTGGCAGACGGCCGTCCTTTACCAGCTGGTCCACGCCGTTGCCGGTTTGTGGGCCGCCGGGAGGCGGCCGGGCGTCGCATGGGTCTGGGCGGCCGGGGTTTTCTTTTTCTCCGGATCACTCTACGTTCTCGCGCTGACCGGCATCCGCTGGCTGGGGGCGGTAACGCCGGTCGGCGGTGTGCTTTTCCTTGCCGGCTGGGCGATGCTGATCATCCGACCTAAATGAACGTTCACCACGAAACAGTTTCCGTATCCACCAGAGGCAAAGGCACCTATGAGATCACTGACGCTGTCGTGCGCGCCGTTCAGGCGAGCGGCGTGCGCACGGGGATCGCGACCGTATTTGTCCGCCATACGAGCGCCAGCCTTGTCATCTACGAAAATGCCGACCCGAGCGCACGTCATGATCTTCACGCATGGATGGAACGCCTTGTTCCAGAGGATGATCCGTCCTACGTCCATACGATGGAAGGACCCGATGACACAACGAGCCACCTGCGCATGGCTCTCACCAGGACCAGCGAGGTCATTCCCGTCGCAGATGGCCGCTTGACATTGGGAACCTGGCAGGGGATTTTTTTGTTTGAGCACCGTCAAATTCCCCACAGGAGAACTGTGGATATTTCGGTGATGGGGATTTGAAATGAGAGAATTTGCGAAGAAAGTTGCGAAGCGGTCCGAATCTTGCTAGCTAGTTCCCGCGCAGCAACATCAAAAACGAAACATCCTATGGCGAACCTCACGAAACGGGATTTGGTGATTCAAATCAGCAAAGAAACCGGCATCACACAGCAGGAAGTCTTTGCTGTCATTCAACAGACTCTTGACCTGATCACCGATGCTCTGGCGGGCGGACGTGATGTCGAGCTTCGGAATTTCGGTGTTTTTGAGGTGAAGCTGACCAAGTCGCGCGTCGGCCGGAATCCGCACAAACCCGAAACCGATGTTGTGATTCCTGCCCGGGCGACTGTGAAATTCAAGTCGGGCAAAATCATGCGTCAGCGGGTGCTCCTGCGCACCGACGAACTGCGCAAGGCGACAAAATAGTAAGCTGACATTCTGAAACCGGCCGATATTTCACGGGTGGAATCCATCCGTCTGCGGGGAGCCCGCCAGAACAACCTTCGCGGCATCGATCTCGATCTTCCGCTCGGGAAGTTGATTGTCGTGACCGGTCCGAGCGGGAGCGGCAAATCGAGTCTGGCCTTCGACACCATTTACGCCGAGGGACAGCGCCGCTATGTGGAGACGTTCAGTCCCTACACGCGGCAGTTCCTCGACCGGATGGACAAGCCGCTCGTCGACGCCATCGACGGCATCCCCCCCGCCATCGCGATCGAGCAGGCGAACAACGTCCGGACAACCCGCTCGACGGTCGGGACGATCACCGAGATCAACGACTACCTGAAGCTCCTTTTTCCCCGGGTCGCACGCGGCCGCTGTCCGTCGTGTTCGCGCGAGGTGCGGCCGGAATCCTCCGCCTCGATCCTGGCTGCGGTCCTCGACCAGTTTGCCGGCCGCGTCCTTCTGGTGACATTCGGGGTTGCGGTTCCCGCGGGCACCAAGGCGGGCGACTTTTTTGAATTTCTTCAGCAGCAGGGCTACCTCCGCGTCTGGCTTGGCAATTCGGTTGTGCGCACCGACGAGGCTCCGCCACGGGGACGCCTGCCGGCGGTCGTGCCGGTCGTCCAGGACCGCATTGAAGCGAAGCCTGCCAACCGCGCCCGGATGGCTGAGGCGATCGAGAACGCCCTCCGGCTCGGCAGCGACAAGCTGACGATCATCGAACCGGAGACAGGCGAGCGGCATCCGTTTTCCTCCGGCTGGCACTGCGCGCATTGCGATGCCGATATCCGTCCGCCATCGCCGGGCCTCTTCAGTTTCAACAGCCCTCTGGGAGCCTGCCCGGCCTGCAAGGGTTTCGGGCGCGTGATCGGTATCGACTACGACCGGGTGCTGCCCGACCGCTCGCTCTCGATCTCCGAGGGGGTCATCCGCCCGTTCCAAAGCGGGCAGTCGCGGGAGTGTCAGGATGATCTCGTCCGCCACTGCCGGCATCATGGCGTGGATCTGCGCTGCCCGTTTGAGAACCTCCCCAAGGCCGACCAGGACTGGGTCATCAACGGGGAGAAGGGGGAAAGCGCACAGGACCTCTGGGACAACGGCCGGTGGTATGGAGTGAAGGGGTATTTCGATTGGCTTGAATCGAAAACCTACAAGATGCACGTCCGCGTTCTTCTCAGCCGCTACCGGAGCTACCAGCCGTGCCCGGATTGCGGCGGTGGGCGATACCAACCTGAGACATTGAATTATCGGATCGAGCCCGCCGGGCTGACGATTGCCGGGGTGGCCTCGCAGCCGGTCTCTGAACTCGCCTCAATCCTTGAGGGGCTCGAAATTCCATCCGCCGACACCAGCGCGCAATTGGTGCACAACCAGGTTCTCGCGCGCCTCCGGTATCTGAATGAGGTCGGGCTCGGCTACCTGACGCTCGACCGGCCGACCCGCTCGCTCTCCGGCGGGGAAATCCAGCGCGTCAACCTCACGACCTGCCTGGGCGCATCGCTGGTGAATACGCTTTTTGTCCTGGACGAGCCGAGCGTCGGGTTGCACCCGAGGGATACCGGGCGTCTGCTGAACGTCCTCTTCGGTCTTCGCGACAAGGGGAACACGCTGCTGGTCGTCGAGCATGAGGAGGCGGTGATCCGGAGTGCCGACCATCTCGTGGACATCGGGCCCGGCCGCGGAGCCTCAGGCGGCAAGCTCCTCTTCTCCGGCCCGGCGGACGATTTTTCCGGTGTGCAGTCGCTGACGGCCGACTACCTGGACGGCCGGAAGTCGATTCCTGTTCCCGCCCGGCGGAAGAAGCCCAAGCGGTTCGTGGACCTGCGCGGCGTGCGCCATCACAACCTGCAGAATGTCGATGTCCGGATCCCGCTGGGGGTCTTTTGTGCGGTGACCGGAGTCTCGGGGTCGGGCAAGACATCGCTGGTCCGCGACGTGCTTTACCGCCACCTGGCGGGCGACGAGCCCGGCGAGGAGGATGCGGCCGGCTTCGTGAAGTCGATCCAGGGCGACGAGGAGGTCTCGGACGTCATGCTGGTCGACCAGTCGACCCTGGCCCGCAGCCCTCGGTCGACTCCGGCCGTCTATCTCGGCGCCTACGACGGGATCCGTGAGCTGTTCGGAACTTCCAAGCCTGCGCTGGCTGCCGGGTTTTCGCCGGGATCCTTCTCCTTCAACTCCGGCCAGGGCCGGTGCGAGCGGTGCGGGGGGCTCGGATTCGAGAAGGTCGAAATGCAATTTTTGAGCGACCTCTACCTCCGGTGCCCGGAGTGTGAAGGCAAACGGTTCCGGCCGCCGGTCCTCAACATTAAGGTCGAGGGGAAATCGATCCACGATGTGCTCGAGATGACCGCCGGCGAGGCGATCGCATTTTTCGATCCCCTCGATCCGAAGGGCGCAATCACAGGCCCGCTCCGCCTCCTGTCCGAGGTCGGGCTCGACTACCTGCGGCTCGGCCAGCCGGTGAACGCGCTGAGCGGCGGGGAGTCGCAGCGGCTCAAACTCGTCCACCATCTCGCCGGCAAGCACGAGGCGGGCGCCCTCCTCATCTTCGACGAGCCGACGACCGGCCTGCATTTCGACGATGTCGCGCTTCTGCTCAAGGTTTTCCGCCGGCTCGTCGATGAGGGGAACAGCGTCGTCGTCATCGAACACAACCTCGAAGTCGTCAAATCCGCCGACTGGGTGGTCGATCTCGGTCCCGAGGGAGGCAGCGCCGGGGGAAAGGTCATCGCGGCCGGAACTCCGGAAGCCATCGCGAAGGTTGCTGCGTCCCACACCGGGAGGTTCCTTGCCCCGCTGCTTGAGGGCCGGCCGGCCCTCATCGCTGACGCGCCGGCCCCTCCGCGGATCGACCGCGATGCCCGGCGTGTGATCTCGATCCGGGGAGCCCGCGAGCACAACTTGAAAAACCTCTCGGTCGACATCCCGCGCGAGGGAATGGTCGTCGTGACCGGGCTGAGCGGCTCGGGCAAGTCCACTCTGGCATTCGACATTCTTTTTGCCGAGGGCCAGCGGAGGTTCCTCGACAGCATGTCGCCGTATGCGAGGCAGTTTGTCGACCAGCTCGAAAAGCCCGACGTCGATGCGATCGAAGGCCTGCCGCCCAGCGTCGCCATCGAGCAGCGGGTCACACGCGGCGGCGGGAAGTCGACCGTCGCCACGGTGACCGAGATCTACCATTTCCTGCGCCTCCTCTTTTCCAAGCTCGGTACGCAATACTGCCCGGACTGCCGGGTGCCGGTGGAAAGCCGGACGCCCACCGCGATCGCCGATGCCGTGTCCCGCATGGCGGGCCGCGGAGAGGTCCGTGTCTTTGCGAACCTCGTCAAGGCGAGAAAGGGCTTCCATACCGACATCGCAAAGGCTGCGGCCCGTCAGGGGATCGAAACGCTGTTGGTCGATGGAGCACTTGTCGCCGTCGAGGACTTTCAAAAACTCGAGCGCTTCAAGGAACACACGATCGACGCCCTGGTCGGAACGCTGGCCAGGCCGGATGAGAAGGCAGCCGACACCATCGTCCGCCGGGCGCTCACACTCGGGCGCGGGACGGCGCGCGTCGTGGATCCGGCGGGCCGCTCTTCGGTCCTCAGCACGGAGATGAACTGCCCATCGTGCAGCCGCGCGTTCGAACCGCTCGATCCGCGGCTGTTTTCCTTCAACTCGCCGCACGGATGGTGCCAGCATTGCCGGGGATTTGGCGAGGTCTGGAGCGAACTCGGCGCCGCGACGAAGGAATTTGATTCCCAGATCGAGGCCGAGCTTGATGAGGAGCGGCGCCACGAAGGGCTCGAGGATGGCGAGCCCCGGCCGTGCCCGGTCTGCAAGGGCTCGCGCCTGAACGAGACCGCCTCGAATGTGCTTCTGCAGGAGCACTCGATCACGGATTTCACGCGGGTTCCGGCGTCCGACGCGCTTGCGCTCTGCGGGAAGCTGCAGTTCACCGGCCCCCGCGCCGAGGTCGCCAAGGACGTCCTCGAGGAAATCAGCCAGCGCCTCAAGTTCCTCGCCACCGTCGGGCTCGACTACCTGTCGCTCGACCGTGGAGCCAAGACACTGAGCGGCGGCGAGGCCCAGCGGATCCGCTTGGCCGCCCAACTCGGATCGAATCTCCGTGGTGTTCTTTATGTTCTGGACGAGCCGACGATCGGTCTCCACCCGCGCGACAACGAGCGGCTTCTGGATGCCCTCGGTGTGCTTGTCGCCAAGGGCAACTCGCTCGTCGTCGTCGAGCACGATGAGGAAACGATGCGCCGCGCCGATCGCATCCTCGACCTCGGGCCCGGCGCCGGCAGCCGCGGCGGCGAGATCGTCGCCTCTGGCACGCTCGATGAAATCATGCAGTCGCCAGACTCACTGACCGGCCGCGCCTTGCGCGAGCCGATGAAGCACCCATCGCTCGGCAGCCGCAGGCCGGCGGCATCCGCGTGGCTGACCGTCCGCGGCGCCCAGCTTCACAACGTGCGCGGAGTCGATGTCCGGATCCCCATCAACCGGCTCACGGTTTTCACCGGCGTTTCCGGATCCGGGAAAAGCACGCTGCTTCGCGGTGTCGTTGTTCCCAGCGTTCGCGAGGCGCTTTCGCGCTCGAAATCCAAAGCCTTCACCTCGGTCTGCAAGGGGCTCGACGGCGTGGAATCCCTGGGGGCCGTCCTGGAGGTCGACCAGTCGCCGATCGGCAAAACCTCGCGATCGACGCCCGCCACCTATGTCAAAGTTTTCGATGAGATCCGCACGCTTTTTGCGACGCTGCCGGCCGCGCGCATGCGCGGGTATACGAACAGCCGGTTTTCCTTCAACAATGAGGGTGGCCGCTGCGAGGCCTGCCTCGGCCAGGGCGTGATCAAGTTGGAGATGAACTTTCTCCCGCCGAGCTACATGCCCTGCCAGGACTGCCTCGGCCGGCGCTACAATCCGGCGACCCTGGAGGTCGAATACAACGGGATGTCGATTGGCGATGTCATGGAAATGACGATCGAGCAGGCGGCGGAATTTTTCTCTGCGCACCCGAAGATCCGGCGCTCGTTGGCGCTCCTGGTGGAGACCGGACTCGGCTACCTCAAGCTCGGGCAGCCGAGCCCGACGCTGAGTGGCGGCGAGGCCCAGCGCATCAAGCTGGTCACCCAGCTCGCCCGCCGCTCGACCGCCCAGGGGGAGGAAGTGCGCACGACACGCCGCGGAAAATCAACGCTTTATGTCCTCGAGGAGCCGACGATCGGCCTCCATGCCCACGATGTCGCCCAGCTGATCACCGTACTCCACAGGCTCGTCGATGAGGGCGGCACCGTCGTCGTCATCGAGCACCACCTTGACATCATCGCCGAGGCCGACCATGTGCTCGACATCGGCCCGGAAGCGGGTGCTGACGGCGGCCGGATTGTTGCCCAGGGCACCCCGGAGCAGGTCGCAAAATCCAAGACCAGCCGGACCGCACCTTTCCTCAGGCAGATGCTGTCCTGAGGAGAATGTCCTGTTCGCCTCGGGATCGTTTCTGTGATACGCATGATGCGGAAACCCGGCAGCTGGAAAATACTCCTGATTCCCCGCATTCTCCACCTCAGCTCCCCCAATGAAATTATCCTTCTTTGTCTTTGCTTTTTCGGCCCTTGGCATCCTGACGTCGAGGGCGGACATCGATATTGGCGCCGCCGAAGGTTCCGGCCGGATTAAGCTGCCGGACGGGCGTCCTGCCATCCAGTTCGAGGCCGCGGCGCCGAACGACAGCGCGGCCAGATGGAATCTGCCCGCACCTCTGAAACCCGGTTGGTATTCGGTGGAGCTGGGGTGGGGGCCCGATGCAAACACCCGGAAGCTTGTGAGCATCGAATGGCTGGATGCCGCCGGCAATCCCACGCTTTCGGTGGATCTCTACAATGCGCCCGGTTCGAAGCCCCAGGCCGCTTTGCCCGTGATGGGTGTCTTCCTCAGCCAGCCTGCGGTGGCCGTGCGCTGGAGAAAGAACCAGACCCGCGCCGTTCCGTCCACGCCGCTCGCCTCGCTTTCGATCAAGCCCGGACGCCCCGCGGTCGGAACCGCATTCCTGGAAGCCGTTGAGGCACCTCTCGTTTCCGGGATCGCTCAGTTTCCAAAGGATTTGGGAGGCGGCCTGCTGCGGGCGGTCTCACGTTCTCCATTAGCGCTGAAGTGGACGCTGGCCAACGGAAAGTCGTTCGCCACGCCTGCCGCCTCGGTCACTTCGGTCTTTCTGGATGGCAATCTGGCCGGTCTGTCCGCCGATGGTTCCTCAAATGGTTCGCTTTGCCTCGAGCATCGGTTTGAGTCGAAGTCGCCGGTGGACGACCGGATTTTGAAACAGCCTGTCATCCCTCTGGTAGGAGCGGGAAAACAGGTGCTGACGATTGACGTGCGGGGGACCGGGCTCGACGGGCGGGCCGCGACGCTGGCGGACTTTCCCGGTGGCGCGCGCATGGCGGCGGTCCAGTCGTGGGACGACGGGATCCCGAACGATAAACGACTCGCGGAACTTCTTCACAAGACCGGCTGGCGGGCCTCGTTTTTTTTCAACCGGAACTCGCCCAGGCTTGATCGCTGGAAAGAACTGGAAGATCTGGGGATGGAGGTGGGTTCCCATTCGTGGAGCCATCCCTTCTATTGGCTGCAGACTCCCCGCCGCTGCCAGGAGGAGAGTCTCGGAATGAGGCTTTTGCTGGAGGGCAAAACCGGACACCCGGTCATCTCCTTCGCCTATCCGTTCAACTACACTGCCGCCTACGATGCGCAGGGTGACTATGTTTTGCGGGCGCAGGATGAAGCCGGCTACCTCTCCGGCCGCACCACCAATACGGGATCGCTGAGCCTCGACGACCTCGGCAATCCGCTCGCCATGAAAACCGACGGCCACTTTCTCATGCCGTCCGCCCGCATCGAGGCGGCATGGAACCGCGCGGCCGAAACGCAGCGCGGGATCTTCTACATCTGGGGGCATTCCTACGAACTACCCAAGGAAACTGACTGGGCGGCCTTCGAGGATTTGCTCGGGAAGTTCGGCCGTCGGCCAGAGGCCTGGTATGCCTCACAAGGCGACCTGCTTGTTTGGAAATGGATGCGCGAAAATGTCAAGTTATCGGCCACCGGCGACTCCACGCATGCGGTGATCCGGCTTGAACGCGGAGCGCTGCACCCCTGGTGGGCGGCCCGCGTTCCCGTGGCCATCCAAATGCCCGGACAGATCACTCATGCCACGGCCAACGGGAAGCCGCTTCCTGTCGTGAACGGTCAGATCCAGGTCGCCTGGCCAAAGTGAGCGTTTCTGGATTCGATGCCAGGGTGCGGGAAAGCAGAGCGCTCAGGGTGAGACGACATAGGTTTTTCCGGCCGCGGTCGGAAATTCGACCACGCGCGGATCCGTAGATATTCGCTTCTCGACCGGCTTGCCGTCTATTGTCACGGAGACCGGCTTGGCGGTTCGCAGCCGGCATGGCGCTCCGGCGAGCGAGAGGATCGTCGCGCCCGTGAGGGTTCCCGATTTCCAATTCATCGCGACCTCGAAGCCTCCCCGAGCGCGGAGCCCGCTGACCGAGCCCTCCGGCCAGGCCGCGGGGAGCGCCGGGAGTAGCGCGATTTCGCCTCTCTGGCTCTGAAGCAACATTTCCGCCAGGCCCGACGCGGCCGAGGTGTTGCCATCGAGGCAGAAGATCTCGTTCCACGAAACGCTCAACCCGCTTGTTCCGGGGATCCATTTTTTGACCAGCATTCGGAACTGCTCGTAGGCCGCATCGCCATCGAGCAGTCTGGCGAAGTAGTGGATGAAGTTGCCGCGCGTCCACTCGGTATCCTCGCGCGTCATGTCCTGCAACTTGCGCTTGAGGGTGGTATGAGCGGCATCGGAGACGACGGGATCCAAACCCGGGCTGATGCTCTCGAAGGGATGCAGCCCGAGCAGGTGCGAGGAGTGTCGGTGCGAGCGCGCGTAGACACCGTCGTAGTCGGTATCAAGCCATTCCATCAGGCGTCCGTCGGGATGGATCAATTTCTTCAAGGGCGGCAGCTTTCCGGCGGCCTCCGCGAGCTGCCTGCGGAATTCTGCATCGATCCCGAGGACGGCACCGGCTTCCGTGCATTCCCGGAAAAGTTCGCCGACGATCTCCGTGTCGGCGGTGTTGCCCATGGTGATGTTGCGGTTTTCTCCGGTGAGCGGATCCTGGAAATGGTTTTCCGGCGAGTAGGCCGGGCAAGTGACGAGCCAGCCGGATTTGGGATCCACCGTCATGGAGTCGAGATAAAATTGCGCATTTTCTTTGAGGACCGGATAGGCGATCCTGGCCAGAAAATCCTTGTCGCCGCCGAACGCGTAGTGTTCCCAGAGATGGGTTGCGAGCCATGTCCCGCTGGTTGGCGATCCGCCATGGTTGAACGGCGACGACCCCCAAGCGTTGGCCGTGATGTGCGCGCACCAGCCACCGGCCCCGTAAGTGAGTTTCGCGGACTCACGGCCGTGAATGCGCAACTGCTCGATGTAATCGAATAGCGGCGTCACGCTTTCGGACAGATTGCCGACTTCCGCGGGCCAGTAGTTCTGCTCGGTGTTGACATCCTGGTGGTAGTCATCGCTCCATCCCATCGTCGCGGCTTTGCCATCAGCCCAAAGGCCCTGAAGGGGGAGGGGAAGGCGGGAGTTTTCCCTCGAGCCGGCCAGAACCAGATACCGGCCGAACTGAAAAAGCAGCGCGGCGAACGCGTTGTCCTGACCATCCATTTTGAAATTGGCCAACCTCTCCGCCGTCGGCAGGGCAGAGGGCGTGGAGCCGAGGTCGAGGCTCACTCTGTTGAAGCGAGGCTGCACATCGGCAATGTGCGCGGCCAGGAGCTCTGGATAACTTTTCCGCGCGGCCGCCTCGATGCGTGTCTTGGCCTCCGCATCGCGGTCGGCACCGCGAAAATCCGTGGCCATGGTCAGAAGAACGGTTGCCGCATCAGCATGCTCAACGAGCAGTCCGTCGCCGTCGGTCCGGACGCTGCCGCCCTCTGCCTGCACCTTGAGGTGGGCCTGAAGCCGCACGCCGGTGGTGCCGTCGCTGTGCTTGCGCTCCAATGCCCGGGCCTCCAGGACGAGTTCGTCGGTGCCCACGCTGCGCACCACCGGTTCTTCCTGGGGCTGCCATTGCTTTGCCGACGCCCGGAAACTGATGTTGCCGGGCTTGTCTGACTTGAGGCGCACAACGAGAACGTGATCCGGATTCGATGCAAAATATTCGCGATGGAAACTGACGCCGCCCGCCTCGTAACGGACATCCGCCACCGACCGCTCGATATCAAGGCTTCTCCGGTAGTTCGTGAATTCCTTCGGGGCATGAGTCGAATCGATCAGGAGATCTCCGACCGGAAGGCGCGTGCCGATATGCTTTTTTGCCTCAGGGAAAAGATTCATTTCGGCCTGGACAACTTCCGCGGCCTCCTTGAGCTGGCGGAGCGCCGGCAGGCTCCGGCCGACGATCGCGGTGCGCAGCGTGGCCAGTCGCTCCTCTTTGGTCAGCATGCGCTCAGTGAGGAGTTCGCGGATGCGCGGCAGGGCCTCTGCACCGCGGTCAGTCGGGCCATGATAATCGTCCCCCGACCAAAACGTCACCTCATTGAGGGCGATCTGATCCCGGGCGACTCCTCCGAAAATCATCCCTCCCAGGTTGCCGTTTCCGATCGGGAAGGCATCCAGCCATCGCGCGGCGGGCTTGTTGCTCCATAAGATCCATTTGCCGTCCGCGCCAGTGCTTCCGTCTGGGTTCGTCCGCTCCGCATGGAGATACGGGGCACATGCCGCTGCGGCGGTCGCCGCGACACACACAAGAAGTCTCATTGGGAGATTTTGGTGGTTGGATTGCCGTGTCGGGCTGCTGTTTCCCGCACGCTGCGATCAGGCGGCGTTGAAGAGGAGGATCTGGTCCTTGAAGACCTCCTCCTCACCACGCCGCGTGCGGTCGACTCTTCGGATGTAGTAGTCCAGGACGGTATCCGGGATGCCCGTGATGCGGGCCTTGGTGAATTCCTCGATCGCCTTGTCCCACTGCTTTTCGCGGTAGTGGAGGACGCCGGTCCAGAAGTGGTTGCGGCTGCGCTCGCGCTCGGGCGAGAGCCCGTGCTTCGGTGCAAGGATCTCATAAATCTCAATCCGGCGGCGTTCGCCGGCCGACTTGATGACCTCGATCGGGCGGACCTCTAGGGAATCCGCCGCTGTCTCGAACGTTTCGGGGCCGATCAGGATCCTCGATCCGTAGGTGGCGCAGGCTGCGCACAGCCTGCGGGCAAACTCGACCGCAGGTCCGGCAACGCTGAAGCTGCCGAGCCGCGTGCCCCCGTAGGCGGCGGCAATCATCTCTCCGGAATTGATCCCGATGCGGAAGTCGAGCCTTCGCTGCCAGATCGAGTCGCATTCCCTGTTCAGGTCATCCAGGCGGACGGCAAGGTCGATTGCGGCCCGGCAGGCCTTTGCCGCATGGCGGGCATCGGGGAGCGGGGCACCGAAGACAACGCGCACGCTCTCGCCGCCGCACTCATCCAGATACCCGCCGACTTCCACGAGGTAGTCGGAGGCGGTGCGCAGGTAGCGGTTTGTCATGGCGGCATAGTCCTCCGGCGTGAGGAGTTCCATGAGCTCGGAGTGGTTGTGGACCGCCACGACCAGCACTGTCCCGTTCTGCAGCGTCCCGGGAAAGTCCAGCGGGGTCTCCGAGTTGACAAGATGGTTGAAATTTCCGCGCGATAACCGCTGGCCGAAGAGCCGCTCCATGACTTTCTTTCTAGCGCCGCTGTCGGTGCGGCCGTAGGCGAGGCCGATCGAGAAGCTGACCAGAATCGCAAACGCCGATGGGAACGGCGAAAAGAAGACGTTGTAAAGCGCGAGCACCATCGAGCCGGTCAGCAGGAGGATCACCGCACCACAGGCCACGACACCCTTGAGCAGGGGCCGGGTGATATCGACCGAAGTCCACGCGATCGCGAACGACAAGGCGGCAATCAGAAAAACATGGACGCCCTGCGTGGTGAGCACGGGCTTCTGCAGCTTGTAGGCCTGCACGAGCACGAGATCGAGGGTGTTCGTCAGCCAGCCCGCCGCGTAGACCACCAGGACGATGGCGGCTGCGATGGTTCCAATCAGGATGGTGGCTTTGAGGTATCTCATTCTATGCGCTTCGGATCACGGTGTGGGCTACCGGCGGACCGGGCCGGTTTGTTTTCGGACGATGAGCATACCTCCCGGTAATCATTTCGCAAGAATTCGGTCGGGCCGGCATCCCGCCGGCCGGGCGGTCCGGTTGCGCATCGCTCAGGGCTTCGCCCCCATGAGTTCGAGGCGCTTCTGAATCACATCCAGCCGCCCGGCAATGGTGGAGCCGGTGCGGACGCCCGCCTTGGCAGCGTTCACCTGCACGAGCAGGGCCGAGGCGGCCTCCGGCGTGGCGGCCGAGGCCAGGGCGGTTTCGATCGGCTCGAGAAGCTTCCAGTCACGGACATATTTTTCCGCCAGCGGGCGGTATTGCTGGATCCATTCGTCCGAAGGTTTTGCGTTCAGAAACGCTGAGAAGAGCTGGCCGGCGGATGCGAATTCCGATTTGCCTTCCCAGTCCCAGACGGCAAAAAGGAGAAGGGCGAAGGCCTCCTCACGGCCGGCATAAAGGCTGCGGATCGAGTTCGGGATGGACTTTCCCTGGGCCGTCACCCGGCTGGCTTCGACAAAGAAGTTCGCAAGCTTCGAATCTTTCGGATCGTTCGAGTAGAGTCCCGCCTGCTTCACGGTAGTGAGGCTTTCCATGGCGGCTTCCTTGTCTCCGATGAGGAGCGAGGCCAGGGCGGCGTTGAGGAGAGCCCAGTTTTTCTGGGGCTGGGGGGTGGATTCGCTTGATGCGAGGTGCTGGAAGGTGGCTCTTGCCTTCTCGTAGTCGCCGCCGGCGAGCATTGAGACGCCTCCGATGAGAAGCGATTGCGCATCTCCGGCCGCCATCACTTTCGAGCTCCCATCTGCCTTGTCGGATGGGAAGATGCTGCCGCGAAAAACAAAGACGAGCAGGATGGTGAGAACGACTGCGGCAAGCAGGCCGATCGAGAGGTAGGCGGAGAGCTTGCGGGTCTGGGCGGTCTCGACGACCTCGCGTTCCTTCGGCTGGATTGGCTTGCGCGCACGTTCGAGAAGCTTCTCGCGGGCGTAGGAGAGGTGGCCGACAAGCTCAGCATACGAGGCGTAGCGGTCGTCCGGGTTTTTTGCCATCATCCGGTTGATGACGTAGGCGGTTTCGCTTGAGACATCGGGAGCGAAGGCCTCGAGGCTGATCGGCTGGCTTTTGAGCTGCTTGAGCGCGACCATGGATGCGGATTCCGCCTCGTAGGGCGGACGTCCGGCCAGCGCATGAAACAGCGTTCCGCCAAGGCTGTACATGTCGCTGCGGAAATCCTCGGGTTGGTCGTCGAGCTTCTCGGGGGCGATGTAATACGGCGTGCCCCAGATTTCTCCGCGCAGGTGAGCCTCCTCATCCATGACGATCGCGAGCCCGAAGTCGACGAGCTTTGCGGTGTGTGCGTCGGCGAAGAGGATGTTGCCGGGCTTGATGTCCCGGTGAATGAGCCCGATTTCCAGGGCGGCTTCCAGGCCCTGGGCGATCTGCATTCCAACCTTGAGCACCTGGGCCTCGGCGACCCGCTTCTGCAGTCCCATCAGGTCGTCGAGAGAGCCCTTGTCGACAAATTCCATCGCGAGGTAGAACTGGCCGTGGTCCTGCCCGAAGTCGAAAACCTTCACCACATGCGGGTGGTTGATGGCAGCGGTCAGGCGGGCTTCCTGGGCCAGTTTTGCGCGTTCCTCCTCGTTGGCGCTGCATTCCTTTTTGAGGATTTTCAGTGCAACATGGCGGTTGAGGGTGACGTCGAGCGCCTTGAAGACCGAGCCCATGCCGCCCTCGCCGACCAGCTGGAGAAGCGTGAAATTGTTGAAGTGCTTCCGCGCCCGCAGGGCGGCGCCGCAACTCGGGCAGTTGACTTCGGCGAACGGCATGACCTCGGTCATGTCCATCGGGGAACCGCATTGCTCGCAGTTTTCGATCACCTGCTCGGAAACCGGATCGGGTTGCGCCTCGGGGTCGTCGCCGGAGGGGTCCGGTGTCTGGGAAGATTCATTTACCAACATGCTTGGCGGGAGTAAGAAAGAAGAATGCCACGAAACTATCCCAGGCGGACGCCCTCCGCAATGCAAAAGCCCGAATGATGGCAGAACGCTTTCTTGTGGAGGATCCGGAAGCCGGATCACGGTTCGATCGGTTCCTTGGCATCCGGATGCCGGATTTTTCGCGCGTCCGGCTTCAGGCGTTCATCCGGGCAGGGGATGCGCTTCTCAACGGGGCGGAAGCGAGGCCATCACAAATCCTCCGGAAGGGGGACGAGGTCGTTGTCAAAATTCCTGCGGAGACGGTGCCCAGCGAGCTTCTCGCGCAGGATATTCCGCTCGACATCCTTCACGAGGATGCGGCCATCGTGATTTTGAACAAGCCAGCCGGACTGGTCGTCCACCCGGGTGCGGGCAACGTCGACGGCACGGTCGTCAATGCCCTGCTCCACCACTGTGGAGGGATCGCCGTCGTCGGAGGGGTCGAGCGTCCGGGGATCGTCCACCGTCTGGACAAGGAGACCAGCGGTTGCCTCGTTGTCGCCAAGACCGATGCCGCCCACCGCTGGCTGTCCGCACAGTTTGCCGCGCGCAAAGTCGATAAGACCTACCTGGCCCTGGTCGAGGGGTGTCCGCGCATGCCGCACGGGACGATCGATGCCCCGATCGCGCGCCACAAGGTCCACCGCCAGAAGATGGCCGTCGACGAGCGCGGCCGGGAGGCGGTGACCCGCTACAGGGTTCTGGCGTCTATGGATCGCCATGCGCTTGTCGAGTGCCGCCCGAAAACCGGACGCACCCACCAGATCCGCGTCCACCTCAAACACCTCGGACACGGGATCGTCGGCGATCCGGTTTACGGACGCCGTGGCACCCAGACGCGCCATTTCCTCCACGCGTGGAAGTTGGCATTCGAGCATCCGGACACCGGCAAACTTGTGGAGTTTGCCGCGCCGGTCCCGGCGGACTTTCCTTCCTGGGCGATTGCAGCGGTGACTGGCGGCTAGCCGAGCGTGTCGCGGGCGCGCTGGAGTTCGGCGAGGCGGGCGATCCAGTCGGTTTGGCGCTGGCGGTGTTCGGCGACAACGTCGGCAGGGGCGTTGTTGACGAACGATTCGCTGGTGAGCTTGCGGGCGACCTTGGCGATTTCGGCCTCCACCTTGTTCATCTCGGATTCGAGGCGCTTGCGTTCGCCGGCGGCATCGATGACGCCCTCGAGCGGGAGGTAGAGGATGCCGATATCGGTCGGGCAGGCGGCCGAGCCCTCTGGAGCGGCTTCGCTGGCCTCCAGCGAGGCAGCGTGCAGGAGCACGGAGAGTGCGGGAAATTCCCCGCGCACCCATTCGGCGGACGGCGCGATCTTCCAGGCGAGGCGTTTGTTGGACGGAATATTGTAGGTCGAGAGCAGGTTGCGGGCGCGGGAGACGGCGTCAAAAACCGCTGCGGCGCGTGTCTCCGGCTCTGCTCCGAATGGCTCCGGCCATCCGCTCTGCAGAATGCTGACCGGTCCGAATCCCAGCCCGTGCCACAACTCCTCCGTGAGGAACGGCGCGTAGGGGTGGAGGAGCTGAAGCACTCGGTGGATCGTGAAATCCATGACCGCGAGCGTGCCGTCGCGACGGGGCGAACCGGCGGTGAGGTCGGCTTTGGCCGCCTCGATGAAACGGTCGCAGAAGTCGCCCCAGACAAAGTCGTAGAGCGCCTGGGCAATGTCGCTGAAGCGGAAGGTCTCGTAGCCGTCGTTGATGCGCGTGATCGTGGCGTCGAGCCGCACCAGCAAGTCGCGGGCGAAGATCGAAAGCTCGTGATTCGAGGGATCGGCGGCCGGATCGACCTCGCCGTGCATGAGGCGGAACCGGCAGGCATTCCAGAACTTGTTACAGAAATTCCGGCCCTCGACGATCTGCTGCTCGTCGAACTTGATGTCCTGTCCCTGCGGCGCGATGCGAAGGAGCCCGTAGCGGAGTCCGTCGGCCCCGAATTTCGCAATGAGGTCGAGCGGGTCGGGCGAGTTCCCGAGGCTCTTCGACATTTTCCGTCCCTGCTTGTCGCGAATGATGCCGGTGAAATACACTTCGCGGAACGGGACCTCGCCGGTGTATTCGAGCCCGGCCATGATCATGCGCGCGACCCAGAAGAAGATGATATCCGGCCCGGTGACCAGCGCGCTTGTCGGATAAAATTTCGCGCGGGTCGGCGCGTCCATCGTCTCGTGAGCCCAGAGCCACGATGAGAACCAGGTGTCCAGCACGTCGCTGTCCTGCACCCAGCCGTCGCCGGGAGATTCGATCTGGCAGCGGACTTCGGCCTGGTTTTCAGTAGCGTCCGGATTTTCACACTTCTTCGTCCACACCGGGATCCGGTGCCCCCACCAGAGCTGGCGTGAGATGCACCAGTCCTGGATGTTTTCCAGCCAGTGGTCGTAAACTTTTTCCCAGCGGTCGGGGAAGAACCGGATGAGCCGGTTGCGCACGGCGTCGCGGGCCTCGGCGGTCTTCGGGTATTTGAGGAACCATTGCTCCGAGAGGCGGGGCTCGACCGGGACGTCCGCGCGCTCGCTGAATCCGACGCTGTTTTCGTAGGGATCCTCTTTGACGAGGATCCCCATCTCGCGGAGCTTGTCCACTGCTTCGACGCGGGCCTCGAAGCGATCGAGCCCTGCAAAGTCCTCGCCGGCGAGCTCGTTGAGGGTGCCGTCGGGGTTCATGATGTCGATCGCCGGAAGCCCGTGCCGCTGGCCGATCTCGTAGTCGGTCTTGTCGTGGGCGGGGGTGACCTTCAGCACGCCCGTGCCGAATTCAAACTCGACCGCCTCGTCGCCGATGATCGGCAGGATCGCTTGGTCCTCGACGGGAAGCGGACGCCGGACATGCAGGCCGATGAGTTCGCGGTAGCGCGGGTCGTTCGGGTTCACCGCCACCGCGGCATCGCCCATGATCGTCTCCGGGCGCGTCGTGGCAATCTCGAGAAATGTTCCAGGGCGTTCGACGATCTCGACCTGGAAGTGGTAGAGGTAGCCTTTCTGGGGTTTCGCGATGACCTCCTCGTCGCTGAGGGCGGTGAGTGAGACCGGGCACCAGTTCACCATCCGTTTGCCCCGGTAAATCAGACCTTTCGCGTGGAGGTCCACAAAAACCTCCTGCACCTTGCGCGCGTAGTCGGTGTCCATCGTGAACCGCTCGCGGCTCCAGTCGCATGAACAGCCGAGCTTCTTGAGCTGGTTGATGATGATGCCGCCGTGCTTTTCCTTCCACTCCCAGACGCGCTTGAGGAACTCCTCGCGGCCGAGGTCGTGGCGGGTGAGCTTTTCCTCCTTGCGCAGGCGGCGTTCGACGACCGTCTGCGTGGCGATGCCGGCGTGGTCGGTGCCGGGGAGCCAGAGGACCTCGTGGCCGGTCTGGCGGGCGCGGCGGCACAGGATGTCCTGGATCGTGTTGTTGAGGACGTGGCCGAGCGTGAGGACGCCAGTGACGTTCGGCGGCGGGATCACCACCGAGTAGGCGGGCTTGGGCGACGCGGGATCTGCGGTGAAGAGACCCTGGGCCTGCCACCAGGCATACCACTTGTCTTCCACCAGTTGGGGTTCGTAGGCTTTCGAGAGTTCGGACATCGGACCCGGCATTTTGCGCAAAATCCGTCCGGATTCAATCGGCATCTCCTGCCGGCCCGCCGAAGGCGCAAAAAATTCCCTTGCGCCGGCCCTCTGCCGCCAGCACTTTCGGCGCCGGTGCGTTCGTTTTTTTACATCCTGGTTGCCGGTTTTCTTTCTCTGCAGGCGCTCTCTGCGGATTGGAAGTGGAACATCGTGATGCACGACGGGCGTCGCTACGTGCCGGTCGAGGACGTTTCGAGCTTTTACCGGCTGAACAGCCCGGTGGTGGCGGGGAACTCGTTCACGCTGACCGGCCAGGGCCGGACTATCCGGGGCCAGGATGGCGGGCGCGAAGTCTTCATCAACGGCGTGAAGTATGTGCTTTGCTTTCCGATCGCTTCCCGCGACGGGAGGATGCTGATCTCCGCAATGGATGTCACGAAGATCATCGAGCCGGTGATGAGGCCCGGAAAAATAAAAAATGCGAGCGCCGTGAGGACGGTGATCCTGGACGCCGGCCACGGCGGGCACGACAGCGGTGCGGTCGGTCCGCTCGGGCGCGAAAAGGATGCCGCACTCGACGTCGTCCTGCGCGCCAGAGCCCTGCTCGTGGCAAATGGCTACAATGTGCGCCTGACCCGCGGGACCGACGTTTTCATACCGCTTGAGAAGCGTCCGGCCATGGCCAACAGGTATCCCAACGCCCTCTTTATCAGTGTGCATCTGAATAAGAGCAACTCGATCGGGGGTACCGGGATCGAGACCTATGCGCTGGCTCCGCGCGGGGTTCCGTCGATGGATGAGGAGAACCTCAGCTACAGCGATTTCAAACTGCATCCCGGCCATGGCCGCGACTCGGAGAATATTGCGCTGGCAACCGCCATGCATTCCTCAATGCTCCGCCACCTCCGGCTCTATGACCGCGGGATCAAGCGGGCCCGGTTCGTGGTGATCCGCGACCTGGTCATCCCCGGGATCCTCGTGGAGGGAGGGTTCATGAACCACCCGGTTGACGCGCGGCAGATCGCGGGCACCGCCTACCGGGACGCATTCGCCCGGGCGATCCTCGAAGGCGTTAACCGCTATAAGAACGCGGTGACCGGCGAGATGCAGTATTTTCAGCCGACGGCGGTCGTGGCCGCCACCGATCCCACGACGGTGCCGGAGATCAAAAAGGCTCCCGACCCCGTCGGATCCAAGACATCACTGAAAGATTCCGTCAACCAGGCCGCCGGCGCTATGGCGCCCCCCGCAATCTCCTCCCCCAACTAGACCCATGCTGGAATCGCCCCGTTCCCCCGCTCCCGACCCGATTGGAGTTTTCGACTCCGGCATCGGCGGACTGACCGTCGTCGCCGCGCTGCAGGACCTTCTCCCCTCGGAAACCATTTTTTACATCGGCGACACGGCGCGCGTTCCCTATGGTGGTAAGAGCCGGAAAACGGTGGAACGCTACAGCATCGAGATCGGGGGGCTCCTCCTGGCCGAGCGTTCGAAAATCATCGTGGTCGCCTGCAATACCGCCTCCGCACTCGCCGTCCCCCGGATGCAGGAAATTTTCAATGTGCCCGTGCAGGGGGTCGTGGCCCCGGGTGCCGCCGCGGCGGTTCAGGCCAGCCGAAACAAGAAAATCGGGGTGATCGGAACCCGTGCGACCATCTCGAGCGGTGCCTACGAGCATGCGATTCGTGCGCTGGATCCCGAGGCCAACGTGATCAGCGCTGCCTGCCCGCTTCTTGTCCCGCTGATCGAGGAGGGCCTGTTTGAAGACGAGATCACCGATCGCGTGCTGGCCCGCTACCTTGAGCCGCTGCTCGGGCAGGGAATCGATGCGCTGGTTCTTGGCTGCACCCATTATCCGCTTCTCCGCCAGGCCATCGCGCGGGTGGCCGGACCCGGCGTCTGCCTTGTGGATTCGGCGCGCAACTGCGCCCTGGCCGTCAGGGGTCTCCTGGAATCCAAGCGCCTCGCGGCACCTGCCGGCCAGCTCGGACGACTGGATGTGGCACTGACCGATTCGACCGAAGGGTTCCTGCGCACTGCGGAAAAGGCGCTGGATCTCGAGATCGGCGATGTCTCGCTGCGCGCGGTTCAGGCGGCTGACTAGGGGGCTGACTGCAAATTCTTTTCGCTCTGCGCTTGCTCCCATGAGGGGGTTTTCGTTATCAGCGCACTGTCACCCGACATTCTCATGCCAAAAGACCGCATCCGCCTGGACGAACTCGACCAATCAAAGGCCCTCGACCAGGAGGACTACAAAAAGCAGCTGAAGCAATACCAGCTCGAACTGCTCAACATGCAGCTCATGCTGCGCGAGAAAAAAAAGTCGGTCATCCTCATCATGGAGGGACCGGACGCGGCGGGCAAGGGCGGTGCGATCCGCAGAATCGGCGAGCGCCTGGATCCGCGTCTCGTGCGCGTCTACTCGATCGTCAAGCCGACCCCCGAGGAATACCTGCACCATTATTTGTGGAGGTTCTGGAACAAGCTTCCGGCCTACGGAGAGATGACGATCTTCGACCGCTCGTGGTATGGCCGGGTTCTCGTCGAGCGGGTCGAGGGCTTTTGCACGGAGACCGAATGGAAGCGGGCCTACCGCGAGATCCTTGAGACCGAGCGCCAGCTGACCGACGACGGTGCGATCCTGATCAAGCTCTACCTCCATGTCACCAAGGACGAGCAGCTCGCCCGCTTCAAACGCCGGGAAGCCGATCCTTACAAGCACTGGAAAATCAGCGACGAGGATTGGCGGAACCGGCAGCACTGGAACGAGCACAACGAGGCAGCCGAAGACATGTTTGAAAAGACAAGTTCGGATTCCGCTCCATGGACGGTCATTCCCGCCAACTACAAATGGTATGCGCGCGTCAAGGCTGTGAAGACTGTCTGCGACCGCATCTCCCGAGCTCTGAAAAGTTGAAGCCGAGCCCACAGCGGGGATAGGAACAACTAAGTCGGGCGCCTCGGCGATGCGCCCCTAACGGCGGGTGGTAGGGCGGTTTCGCCGAAACCGCCGACGATACTCCGGACTCTCGATCGTCCGCTCTGGTGCCTCTACTCGGTGATGATGTCTTTGTAGGTCTTGCCGGACGGAATCATCGGAAGCACATGTTCGGTGTAGGGGGTCTGCACATCGAGCACGTAGGCTTCGTCCGCATCCAGCATCCGCTGGAGGGCGGCGCGGAGGTCCTTCTTGTGAAGCACCCGCTCGCAGGGAACGCCGAAGCCCTTGCAGATTTGCACGTAGTCCGGATAGATCCTGCCCAGGTCGCTCGGATCGCCAAGAAACGTATGCCCGCGGTTGCCGCCGTGGAAGCGGTCCTCCCACTGCACCACCATGCCGAGATGCTGGTTGTTGAGGATGATCGCCTTGGCGGCGATCCCCTCGATGTGGGCGGTCGCAAGCTCCTGAACGTTCATCAGGAACGATCCGTCGCCGTCGATGTCCACCACCTGCTTCTGGGGCATGGCAACTTTCGCGCCGAGCGCGGCCGGGTAGCCGAACCCCATCGAGCCCAGCCCGGCAGAGGTCACGAACGTGCGCGGCTTGAGAAAGTCATAGAACTGGCCGGCCCACATCTGGTGTTGGCCCACGCCGGTCGTAATGATCGCGTCGCCCTTGGTCATCTCGTGCAGGAGCTGGATCACATACTGCGGCTGGATCGTGTCCGGGGTGTCCTTGAAGCTGAACGGGTGCTCGGATTTCCATTTGGCCACCTGCTTGTGCCAGTCCCCGAATGGCCCCGCCCCTTTGGACTGCCGCTTGAATCCTGCGGCGTCGAGCAGCCTGTTGGTCCGCGCGAGCGCATCTTTCAGGTCGCTGAGGATCGGGAGCTTCACCACCTTGTTCTTGTTGATCTCGGAGTTGTCGATGTCGATGTGCACGATCTCCCCGTGCTCGCAGAACTTCTCAACCTTTCCGGTCACGCGGTCATCGAAGCGCACACCGATGGCGAGCAGGAGATCAGCTTCATTCACGGCATTGTTGGCATACACGGTTCCGTGCATCCCGAGCCATTTCAACGAGAGGGGATGCCCCTCTGGAAACGATCCGATCCCCATGAGCGTCGTGGCCACCGGGATCTGTGTACGCTCTGCGAATTCGAGCAGCTCGGCAGAGGCGCCTCCGGAAATGACTCCGCCCCCGCAGTAGATCATCGGCCGGCGCGCCTTCTGGATCATGCGCACGAGCTCCTTGAGGTCCGCGTCGTCGGCCTTCTTCACCGGGTTGTAGCCGCGAAGGTTCACCGAGGAGGGGAAGACCGGCTCTGCGGTCTGGTTCTGAATGTTCTTCGGCACATCGATGAGCACCGGGCCCGGACGGCCGGACTGGGCGATGTGGAAGGCTTCCTTCACGATCCGAGGGATCTCGTTGATGTCCCAGACGAGGTAGCTGTGCTTCACAGCCGGCAGGGTCATGCCGAAGACGTCGGTCTCCTGGAAGGCCCCGCGCCCGATCATCTCCTGGGGGACCTGGCCGGTGATTGCCACCAGCGGGATGGAATCCATGAAGGCGTCGGCGATGCCCGTGAGAAGGTTTGTCGCTCCCGGCCCCGAGGTGGCCATGCAGACGCCCGCCCGCCCGGTCACGCGGGCATAGCCTTCGGCGGCGAAGACGCCGCCCTGCTCGTGGCGGGGCAGGATCGTGCGGATCTTTTTTGTCTTCGTGAGCGCCTGATGCATCGGCATCGAGCAGCCGCCCGGATAGGCGAAAATGACATCCACGCCCTCACGCTCGAGACAGGCGACAAGGATCTCCGCCCCGTTCATCAATTTTCCGCGGGTCGCGGATTTGGCGGCAGTTTTTGTGGATGGCTTGGTTTTCATGAAATGGATCAAATGGAACCTGCTACGATACGCCATGCAGGAGCCACTTGGCTAGGCCAAAATAGCAGAGCAGGGTGCAGACGTCGGACAGGGCGAGGGTGAGGGGGCCGGCGGCGATGCGCGGGTCGAGGCGTAGCGCGCGGGCGCCGGCGGGAATCAGGACGCCGAGCAGACAGGCGATAATCATCGAAAGAAAAATACTCAGGCCGATCGAGAGGGCAGCAGGCCGGTCACCGCGCCAGAGAAGGACGACCGTTGCGACGAGCGCGCCGGAAGTGAGTCCGAGCAGCGCGGCGGTAAAGAACTCCTTGCCAAGCGCCCGCAATAACCAGGCGACGGTGGGGTTGGAGCGGTGCATCGCCTGGAGGGTTACGGCGACGGACTGCGCGCTCACGCTGTCGCCGAGCCCGAGAACCATCGTAATGAAAAATGCCAGCACGATCTGCTGTTCGAGCGTTTCGGCGAACGCCCCCGCCAGCAGCGCGCAGGCGGTGCCTCCGGCTATTGTGGCCAGCAGCCACGGGAAGCGGAGGCGGAAAGCCTTCCAGGCCGTTGCGCTTCGGACCTCGGAGACCCGGAACCCCATCGACTGGAAGAGGTCGTCCATCTGCTCGCGCTCGGCGAGGTCGAGAACCTCCTCCGTGAAGACGCTGACGTCGAGCACGCCGACGATCCGGCGGGTCTCGTCCACGACCGGGAAAGCCAGGAACTTATGCAGCACAAAAAACTCGCAGGCCTCCAGCAGCGATGCACGGGTCGGGATCGCCACGACCCGGCGGATCATCGCCTCGGCCACCGGCGTGTCCGCTGGATCGGTGAGAAGGCGCCGTGCGGGTAGCACTCCGGCCAGCCGGCCGCCCTCGCCGGTGACGTAAAAGTAGATGATCTTGTCCCGCAGCCCGCGTGCCCGCACGCAATCGATCGCCTCGCCGATGGTCAGGTTTTCATCCAGGGTCGGGAAGTCCGTCGAGCAAAACTCAAGGACCGGGCGCTGGAGATCTTGGGACGGAACCACCCGTTTCTCTTATCCGGTTGTGGGAGCGAAGGCAAACTTTGAGGTTTGTGCGGGGGGGGAACTCTCGAACTTTGAAGCTGGTGATTTGTCCTGCGTGTGTTGTCGCGAATCCGCGCTGGCGCGGAGCGCCGGGATCACGCATCTTACCGGCGATGAGTTCCCATCGCGAGCGCGCGGATTTTCAGGCCAGGCTGCGGGATATGCCGCACAAGCCGGGCGTGTATGTGATGCGCGACCGGCTCAACCATGTCATTTACGTCGGCAAGGCCCGTGACCTGCGCAAGCGGGTCGGCAGCTACTTCATGCCGTCGAGGAAGATGACGGCCGACCCAAAAACAAGGGCGCTGATCGAGAGCGTCTGGGACCTGGAGTATCACGTCGTGCGCAGCGAGGCGGAGGCGGTGCTCTTCGAGGGGAAGCTCATCAAGGAATTCCGGCCGAAATACAATGTGAGCTTCCGGGACGACAAGCGGTTCCTGATGGTGCGGGTCCACCTGGACGATCCCTTTCCCCGGTTTTCCTTCACCCGCCTGCGCCGGGAGGACGGGGCGAAATACTTCGGGCCGTTTGCCAACCCCCGGGCGCTCCGCGCGACGATGGAGGCGATGCGGAAAAAGTTCGGCCTCCGCTCATGCCGGCCAGCCGAGCCTGGCGAGAAGGATTTCAAGCACTGCCTTGACCATGTGATCAAGAATTGCAGCGCGCCCTGTGTCGGCCGGGTGACCCGGGAGGACTATGGGGACCGCGTGAGGCAGGCCTGCGAGTTCCTCGACGGGCAGAGCCGGGAAATGATCCGCCAGGTCGAGCAGCAGATGCACGATGCCGCTGCCAACCTCGAATTTGAGAAGGCGGCGGAGCTGCGCAACCTCTTCCGTGACCTCACCGACACCACGAAATCGATGACGCGCTTCACGCGCAAGTCGCTCCCGACCACGATAAACCCCGAATCCGATATGGAGGCCCTCCGCGAGGCGCTGGGGCTTTTCCGTTCGCCCCGCGTGATGGAGTGCTTCGATATCTCGAACATCTCGTCGACGCATATCGTCGCGTCGATGGTGCGGTTCCGCGACGGGGTTCCCGACCGGGCGGGCTACCGGAAATACCGGATTACGGGCACGAAGTTTCAAAATGACTTTGCGAGCATGGCAGAGGTGGTCCGGAGGCGCTACGGCCGCGTTCTGCGCGAGGCGTCCGCACGGGGAGGATTTGAGGAGAGCCAGTTGCCGGTCGAGGAGGCGGCCGCCCGCATCGCCGAGGAAAGCCGCTCAACGGTGCTCCCCGACCTGATCATCGTCGACGGGGGCCGCGGGCAGCTCTCCAGCGCCTGCAAGGAACTCTCCCGACTCGGGCTGCACGAGGTTCCGATTATCGGGCTCGCAAAGGAATTCGAGGAAATCTACCGCCCGTCCCGACCGCTTCCCATGCGCCTTCCGGAGGATAGCGGGGCCTTGCGCCTGCTCCAGCGGATCCGCGACGAGGCCCACCGCACAGCCAACGGCTACCACAGCCTTCTTCTCAAGCGGCGTGTCAGGGAAAGCCTTCTGGATGACATCCCCGGGGTGAGCGCAGCCCGCAAGCAGGCCCTGCTCACACGGTTCGGTTCCGTCGAAAGGCTGCGGGCTGCAGCACCTGCTGAGATCGCTGGGACACCCGGCGTCGGCGTCGCCTTGGCGGCCCAGATCTCCGAGGCCCTCAGCATCCAGGCGCAGCCTGCAGCCCCCACCGGCCGGCGCCTTGTCGGGCGGAAAAAAAGGCTCGCCCTGCCATCGCAGGGGCCGCCAATCTCCGAAGAATGAACGGCCAGGGAACCCAGAAAAAAAAGCGCCTGATTTTCGTCTGCACAGGAAATTTCTACCGCAGCCGACTTGCGGAGATGCTTTTCAACCACCACGCTGCCGGCCTTGGGCTGCCGTGGGTCGCGGAGTCGCGCGGCCTCGCGGTGAACGGGCAACTCAAGGGCCTCTCTGCCGAGGCCCGGGCCTATGCCACCTTTGCCGGTCTGCCCGAGTCTGCCCCGCGGAATCCCAGGCCGCTGCTGGTCGACGAACTGGCCGCGGCCGACCTCGTGGTTTTAATGAACCGGGCGGAGCACGTGCCCCTGATTGAGAGAGAGTTTCGTCCGGTCTATCGCGCGCTGCTTAACCGCGGTGCCATTCAGGCATGGAATGTGTTCGATCTTGCGCCTTCTCGAGCGGCATGGGGGACAGAGCCGCCGCCCTGTCAGCCCGCCGCCAGCGCCACAGAGCATATCGACTTTGCCGTGCGCGTCCTCTTTGCCGGGCTATCTCAGCCCTGAGCGGGCCGCATCCACCCCGACAGGCGCCTGCGCTCGCGCCATGCCACCAGACCCGCCAGACAAAGTGCGGCGACGATCGCTTCAGTTTCTGGAACCGCCGTCGGGACCAGTTCGCCGCTGGACAGCAACTGCGCGCCGGGGCTGAAATTCTGAAAGGTGATTTTCGCGAGCTGGGCATTGGTCAAAGTGGACGCGTTGCTACCAAAGAAGATCCGACCCTGGCTGCCGGCCAGCCCGGCCGTGCCCGACCATCCATTGATCGTCAGGGTCGCGGTCGGTGACCAGACCGCCAGATTGCTTGCCCCGAAGGTGAGGTTATGCACCGAGGCTCCGAGCGAGATGGCGGAGTCGGAGCTCAGGGTGAGCGTGCCCAGAGTCTCGTTTGCTCCAGTGCCCGTGCTGAATGTGCCTCCGGAAAGCGTCATGGCCGCCGCATCAGCAATCTGGTTCGACCCCTGCAGGAGCAGCGTCCCGCCGGTGTTCAAGGTGAGCGACGATCCGCTCACCGCATTTCCCGCAGATTTCGCCAGCGCCAGCGTGCCCCCGTTGACCGTCGTCGTTCCCGTGTAGCTGTTGCCAATGATGCCGCTGAGAGTCTGCGTTCCAGCACCTGCCTTGATGAAATTGCCCGCGTAGGACACGTTCCCCGGGTCCACGTAGTTCGCCAGCGTGCCGGAAAAATTTCCGCTGCCGCCGTCCACGCCGAACGTGATCGATGCCCCGTAGCTGGGCTGGTATCCGCTGCTGACCCGACCGGCTCCCGTGAGTGCGTCCACCCGGACCTGGGCCTCGACCCCGTCGAATCTCGCCCCAGCTGCCACATTCAGATCGGAAAAATTGTTGGTCCAGTTTTCGTCGGCAAAATCACCTCCCTTGATGGTTCCGCCTTGGATGTCGATCAGCGAACCGGCCCCCAGGGCAAATGTGGCCGCCTGATTCTGCCCCCAGCGGAGCTGGCCCGCCCCCGTCTTAAGCAGGGTGCCTCCACCCGTGAAGGTCGTGGTCGGTTCAACCCGGTCCGGACCAGCCGGCACATTGAAAGTCAGCGTGCTCCCCGTCGGAATGTTGACCGTCGCAGCGAATGTCCCCGATACCGGGAGAATTCCCAAAAACGCCGCAAGGAGCCGCGGGAAATAGGCTTGGCGTAGGTGGGATGAAATTAAAAATGATAATGCGCCAGGTTGCATTAATTGGGTAGGTGGAAATAATTCCTGCTTGAGGACAACAGATTATCGCCGGGACATCAGGCACGCAACGTTTATTTGGAATACGAGGCCTCGGGTTTTGGGTTGCCGCACGCAACAAGTTTCGTGTTATGTGGCCGCCTGTGGCATGGTTTGACATTCGAAAGTGCGGCTGCCTCCGGCTTGTGGTGCCCGGGCTCGCCGCATTTTTTTGTTTTATGAACGAGTCGCTGGTTGCCCAGTTTGCCGGAGGGTATCCCACTCAGGGCATGTCCTCGTTTTCCAATAATGCCTATACTGGTTCCAGCATGCCGATGGGCTTGGCCCTCCCCACTGGTTCATCAGGAATCATCGGAGGAAACCGGGGCTCGCTGGCCGGGTGGCAGTCCTTTCACAGCTACCGGACAGGAGCAAATGCCCAGGGCGGCGGTGGCTGGGCGGGGTCGGAGTTTGCAAGGCTCGGCCCCGCAAAGATCGCGATGTCAGCCTCCCTGGGATTCTCGATAAACAGCAATGTCAACAACTCGCCGGACAACCCTCTGGCGGACGGCATCGTCAACGCATCATACATCATCGGCATCAATTGGCAGGCGACCCGCCGCAACCTGCTCCAGTTGAACCTGGGGTTCAACTTTCAGCAGTATCTCAAATACAGCGAATACAACAACAACGGTCTCCTCGTCGATCCGTTTACCGGATTGGACTACCGTATCTACTTCAGCGATTTTGTTCTCACGCTCTATGACTACCCGTCGATCACCAACAACGGGGGGAACAACGACCCCGCAATTACCAACTCGGTAAACTTCAGCCAGTTGAATAACAGCGGAGGGCTTTCGCTGCTCTGGCATCCCAACCAACTCCTGCTGATGGCAGGATTTCAAAGGCAGGATACAATTTCGCTTTCCAGCGATGAGTTTGACTCCCAGAACTCCAGCGGCTATTCAGCGTTCGGCACGGTGGCGTATAACTTCACGCCAACCACAAGTGTCGGACTTCGGATCCAGGCCTCAACGACAACATACACCCAGCAGATCCTGAACGACTCGGTGACAACTCAGGCCGGGATTTATGTTCAGTCCCAACTCTCCAACTACACGAGCTTCTATTTTGAATTCGGCTTGCAAAGCGGCACCTATACCAACACCGGCCGCCAGACGAGCACTGTGGTCTTCCAGGAGAAAAACGGCCTGAATACTAACGTCGAGGGCACGCTTGGCGGAGGAAATTACATGCAGCCCTATTTCAACCTGCAGATTAACAACCGCCTCAACCGGTTCCTGACCCAGTCGTTTATCTTTGGACGCACGGCAACCGGATCCTCGGTAGCCAATTACCAGGAGATGTATACCGCCAGCTACCAGTTGCAATATCGGCTGAATCGCGTTACAACGCTCTCAATGAACGCGAATTACCAGATCGGAACGATTTCGAGCGCGACATCTTCTCTGCCGTATTCCAACTGGCAGGGTGGACTGTCGCTCGCGTTCGAAGTGGTAAAGGACACGACGCTCGGAGTGAGCTATTCCTACTACTATAACGACCTTGCTGAAATATCAGACAGCTATACGCAGCAAATCCTCTCGTTCACCATCTCACATCGGTTTTGAAAATATTGACCTTCCAGTTGAAAAGTCGACGTCTGCTTTACGGATGGGCATCCGCCGTTCTCATGGCGCTTAATTTTTGCGTTCTTTTCGCAGTGATCGCGTGCGGCGCGCTCCAAGCCGAGCCACCATTGGCTGGCGAGTTGCCTGGGGCCGCTGTGGCACCTGCGCGCAAGGCTTTTCCCGGGTCGCTCATGGGGACTGGACCACTGGATGATAAGCGAACACTTGCTGTGGGAGACCGCCTCAGTTTTCGCGTGCTTGAGGAAGGCGGAGAACCTTTTGTTTTGACGGTGGCTTCGTCGGGAGAGGTTGACTTTCCTTTCGTCGGGCGCGTGAGCGCCGTCGGGCGCACCTGCAAGGCCGTCGCTGACGAGGTGAAAAAGCTTCTGGAAAAGTCGTTCTACCGCAAGGCCACGGTCAGCCTCGCTCTGGAGACCGCCAGCACACTTCCGATGGGGACTTACTTTGTAACCGGCCAGGTAATGAAGCAGGGGGCGCAGGAAATTCCACGCGACCGCGAGGTTACGGTCGCCGCCGCCATCCTTGAGGCGGGAGGGTTTGCCGACTTTGCGGACCGCCGCCGGGTCCGCCTCATCCGTTCTGCGCCCGACGGGACCACCAAGCGGTTCTCGGTTGACGTGAAGGCGGTTCTTGAGCGGGGCGATGCCCGCAAGGATATGCTCGTGCAGCCGGGCGATTATATTGTCGTTCCGGAAAGGATGTTCAATTTTTAGACCGGATGAACCCGCATTCCCCTGCCTCCACTCACCCTAAAGCGTCTCAACAGCCCTTTCAACCTGAGCGGGCCGAAGCCTTTCGCTCGAAAGTCGCCCGCTACCGCCGCATCCTTTCCTCCTTTTGGTGGATTCCCGCGGTTACAATCAGCATTGGTCTAGCCGTTCAGGCTTGGCATTCCCTGACCAGCCCGATCACTTACCAGTCGGTCGCCCGCATCCTGGTGAGTGGGAAAATCGCCCTCCCGGAGGGAGGGATGTTTAACGAGGAGGCTGTCAACTTCTTTGGTACCCAGGAGGAACTCATGCAGAGCGCGGAGGTTCGCCGGCGCGCCACTGCCCGTGTCCAGTCTCTCCGCCCGGACCTGACTGCGGTTCCGGTATCCATCCAGGTCAGCCAGATCCCGCGGACCTCGATCTTCGTGCTGGTGGCATCGGGAACTCAGCCTGACTATGTGAAGGCCTACCTCAATGCGACCATGGAGGAATACATCGCTTTGCGCCGTGGGATCTTTAACGAGAAATCCCAGACGACGCTGACGGCAATTACCGACGAGTTGGGTCGCGTGGAGACCGAACTGCGGCGGGGCGAAGATGAGCTGCTGGACTGGAAGCGCAAAAACAATCTTGTCTTTCTCCAGGAGGAGGGCACCAGCGCTGGAGGGTATCTCGCGACGTTAAACCGCGAACTCGCCCTGCTGGAATCCGAATACAACCTGATTGGAAAGTTGGACGACGAGCAGAATATCGATCGTGTTGCCGACCAGCGCCGCTCCCTGACGGACGCTCCTGAGAGTGGAACTGCGGCCGATGGTAAACGTGATTTCCTGGTTGCCTCCGGGGCCGGGGGGCCGGCGGAGAGCTACCTGGCTGTCAAGCGCAGGAACTATCTTCTTGACGCGAGCCGCGAGCAACTGCTCGAGACACGGCAGGCAGGGCATCCGTTGGTAAAAGAGATCGATGCGGAAATCCGCCAGAACAAAAAGCTTCTCGAGATCTATCGCCTCCAGGCGGTCGAGCAACTCGCCTCAAAGCGGAAATCTTTGGAAGCTCAAATCTCAAACACGAAAAGCCAGATTGCCCAGTGGGAGGTCAAGGCGCTCGATCTCAGCCGCCGCATGGGCGAGTTCGACCGCATCAAAAGCAAAGTCGAGCGGGAAAAGAACCTCTATGACCGGCTTCTCGCCAACGTGCAGAATGTCGATGTGAATTCCAACATCCAGCAGGACATTCTGTCGGTTATGGAATATGCCACTCCGCCCGGCGTCCGGATCCAGTCGCTTGCCCGGGATCTTGCCATGGGCGGGCTGATGGGGGCAGCGGCAGGTGTGGGAATCCTCCTCCTCATTGGGGCTCTCGACGACCGGGTTGTTTCCATTGCCGAACTCCAGGCGATTGTCGAGGAGGAGGTTGTTGCCATTATCCCCAAGGTCCCGGAGGGGCAGCAAGTCATCAAGGTCAACGAGGACGACAATCCCGGGCTCTTTGAATCCTTCCGCAAACTGCGATCATGGATTCTCTTTACCGAGTGGGAAAACGGGCCTCCGAAAAGCATTCTGATCGCCAGTGCCATGCCGGGGGAGGGCAAGTCCACGATCTCGCTGAACCTGGCAACCTGTCTCGCGGCTTCTGGAACAAGGACCCTTCTCGTTGATGCAGATTTGCGGCGGGGCACGCTTCACAAGCAACTCGGCATCGAGCAGGACCCCGGGCTGGGCAACGTGCTCAACGGTGATGTGCCCGTGGATAAGGCGATCCATGCCACCGAGGTGACCAACCTCTGGTTCGTGCCTAGGGGATACTACGGCACGAAAGGAAGCGAAATTTTCCTCAACACGACGCTCGACCACTTTCTTGCTGAGGTGGAAAAAAAGTTTGATGCGATCATCTTTGATACCTCTCCGGTCCTCGCGGTTGATGAGACGAGCATTCTTGCCGGGAAAGTCGACGTTGCGCTGATGGCGATCCGGTGCGGCGTGACAAGCTTGCGCCTGGCCCGGCGCAGCATTGCGCATCTGGTCTCGCGGAGGGCTCTCGTGGGCGGGGTCGTCTACAACGCAGTGGATGCCTCAAGCCACGAATATCCGTATTACAATTACTACTATTCGCACCAGACTGAAGGCACGGCCAAGTCGAAGACTTGACAGGGGGGTCATGAACAAGTCATCCGAGCCAACGCTGCCGGAAGGCTTCCCCGAAACAGTCTTGAAAACCGGGAGCCCGAGCAGAAGGCGAAGGCTGATGGCGGATGCGATCGGGAGCGCTTTTTTCTGGAAGGGTGTTGTGCCCGCGCTTGATGCGTTTGTGCTCTTCGCCTGCGTGGTCGTCATCGGCTACCAGCGGCTCGGGTACACCGCCGGCGAATTTTTCCGCGAGGGACAGATGACTTCCTTTTTGATTTTTACATCCTGCCTTCTGATCGGCGCCATCATCAGCGGCGCCTACCGCAAGCCCCAGCGCCTGCGCAGTTTGAGTGCTGCAGCCGAATTTATTCTCAGTGTCGTCATCGCCACCTTTGCTGCGATGTTCATCATTTATGTCGTCTTTTTCGGGCAGCAGCGGATTGCGCAGGAAAGCCGCTCGGTGTTTCTGCTGGCTGCGATGGTTTTTATTCCGCTTTCTCTCGGCATGCGTCTGATCTTTGAGGGTTTGCTCGAGAAGCTTTCCCTCGACCGGCCCTACTTGCTGATCGGAAAGCCGGAATCCCTCTCGGCCTTCAGTGAGACCTACAAATTCACGGGCCTGCGCAATCCGACGGTGTCGATGGCGCTCAGCGAGGTCAGCGACTCCACCGGAGGGGACCCCGGGTCCCCGGGGTTCTGGAACGAGGTGGGGCGGAAGTTCGAAGGCATCATTCTGACCGATTCACCGGAGGACATTGGCGAGCCCCTGACCGACCGGCTTGTCCGCATGCATTTCAGTGTTCTACCTGTTTTTACCCTCAATTCCTTTTACGCGAGCACATGGCGTCAGGTGCCGACGCTGAACCTGAACGCTGCATGGGTTTTTGAGCAGGATTTCAGCCTGGCCGAGCGATCCTACTACCGGTTTGTCAAACGACTGTTCGATATCTTTTTTTCCTTTGTATTGCTGTTGCTGTTGCTCCCGCTCATGGTGTTTCTGGCTTTCTTGGTCAAGCTCGACAGCGCTGGCCCCGTCTTTTACAGACAGTCGAGGATCGGTCAAAACCGGAGGGTGTTCACGATTTATAAATTCCGCACGATGATCGAAAAGTCGGATGAGGGGCGTGACTATGAGGGTCTCGGCGACGCGAGGATCACCCGGATGGGACGAATCATCCGTCGACTGCGGTTGGACGAATTACCACAGCTTCTCAACGTGCTCCGGGGAGAGATGAGCCTGATCGGACCGCGTCCGGAGTGGACGCGGTTGGTGGCGCGCTATGAGACGGAGATCCCGTTTTACCACCTGCGCCATCTGGTGAAACCAGGGGTGACGGGCTGGGCCCAGCTCCATCTGACCCACGGAGCGGACGTCAAAGGAACACTCGAAAAACTCCGTTACGATCTCTACTACATCCAGTTTTATTCGCCGATTCTTGATCTTGAGATCTTTCTCAAGACGATGCTGCATGTGGTGTCATTCAAGGGCCGGTAGAGCCTTCTTCAGGATCTCTGAAAACGACCGAACGGCGCTCCCCTGGCGGTGGTCCGCGCTGAAGCGCGCGGCCGCCTGTCCCATCCGCAGACAGAGGGCCGGATCGCCTTGCAGGCGGGCAACAGCTGATGCCAGCGCCGGGCCGTCATTGTCCGGCACAACCAGACCCATTCCACTTTCCAGGATCGCCCGCGCACACTCGCATTCGGAAGGTCCGGCGAAGATGATCGGCCGTCCGCTGGCGGCCGCATCATAAAGCTTGCTTGGAACGACGAGACCGCAAAATGCACTCCGCATGGTGATGAGGTGGGCGCCGGTGGCGGCAAGCGTCGTGGGCAGATCATCCCATGGCACCGGAGGGAGAACCGGAACCCTCACATCATTCCGTCGGGGGCCGTCTCCCCGGACCACGATGCGGGCCTCAACCCGCGCCCTGGCGAGGCGTTCGGCTGCTGTGTTGAGACCCTCGAAAGAGTGCGCCCGGCCGAGATTTCCCGAGTAGAGAGCGATGAAGGGGCCTTCAGTTGCGGAAGGTGCAGGGTGAGGGGCTGGAAGGCGGGACCAATTCTCAACCAGGGCCGTGTTTGAGACTCCCGCCGAGCGCAGCCGCTCCTGCATGCAGCGTCCGATCACGACCACCCGCGCACAGGACTGCATGGCGCTGAGCGACAGCTGTTCAAGGATTTGAAAAGCGGCGCTCCGGGGATTCATGAGTCCGGCTGCTGCCGCCACGCCGGGATACAGGTCCTGGCACCAATGCACGTGCGAGCAGCGAAAAAAGTGTGACAGTAAGGCCCCCGCGCAGACAGCCATTGGAGGATCCGTCAACGTGACCAAAACGTCCGGCCTCCGGCACCGCAGCGCGCCGCGCAGCAAGGACAGCCACGTGCCGGGCAGCGCCGCAGCCCGCGAGAGCAGGGATGACTTTTGAAATGCCGGCACCCGCACTCGCAGGACATCGACTCCGCCACAATTTTCCCGCTCCGGAATCGCGTCGGAGGTTCTGGTGCCGAGGAGTGCGACTTCAAAGCCGGCTGCCGCCAGACCGGATGCCATGTCGAGGGCTAGCGCGCCGGCCGCTGAGTGCTCGGGCGGCACGACCCGCTGAAAAAACAAAATGCGCGGACGTTGGATCACGTCCGCGCATGGTTTCAGCCGCAGGGGCTCTGAAAAAGGATTATTTTTTGTGGAGTTCGCGGGGGCGGGCGGGGTTGCCGGCAGCAAATGAGCCCGCCGGCAGATCGCGGATTGCAACCGCACAGGCGGCCACCACACACAGGCGGCCGATTGTTACGCCGGGGCCGACGAATGCCCGGGCGCCGATCCAACATTCCTCGCCGATGATGATCGGCCGGGTGATGAGATCGAAACTTTCGCGCCGGTGGTCGTGTGAACCCGTGCAGAGGAATGCCTCCTGCGAGATACAGGAATTTGAGCCGATTCCGACCGGCGCAAGCGTCAGGATCCGTGCGCCGTCGCCCAGCCAAACAAAATCCCCGAGTGTCAGCCGCCACGGGAAGGAGATGTCCACCCCTGCGCGGATCACACAACCCCGTCCGATCCTCGCTCCGAATGCCCGCAGCAGCGCCGCCCGCCAGGCGCTCGGCAAAGGCAGGGGAGCAAGAAAAAACAACGCCTTGACCACGAGCCACACGGCTTCTTTCCAAGCCGGAGCCCCCCGGTCCAGCCCGGCGCGGTATCCCTCCAGTTTCACTTTTTTTCTCCGCGCAACCGCGCATCCAGAATGCAGATGGCCAGCATGGTCTCTGCGATCATCCGTTGAAAGGTATAATACATTCCATCCCAGCCATCCAGCGCGCAGCGCCGCACAACTAGGCACCAGAACACAACCATCCAAGGGGAGGCCCATCCCCAGCGCCGCAACCGATCCTGCCTCGAGAGCGATTTGGGGTCTGCTGCAAGAAGCTTCTCGGCCTCCTGTCGCGCATAGGAGGCCTGGGAAGCAAACCACCGCGGAAGCGGCTTGCGGTCGTCATGGTCGATCCGGATTCCCAGGTCGACCTTATGCCCGTCGATCTGCACACGGTGGGCGTGCCCGTCCTGGACGTACACGGAATTCTTGACCCGGTGCAGGACGAGCCTGGGCGGGTAAAGTGTGCTTTCCAGCGGCCGCCCGAAAACACAGTAGTCGAAGGAGGCATAGCCGCCTACCAGATCGTTGCCGGAATCCAGGTTTTCCAGGTCCTGCTTGAATCCGATGGGGAGGATGTAATCGGCATCGATCGACAGGACCCAGTCGGTCCGGACCTTCGTCAGGCCGAAATTGGTTTGCGCGGCAAAAGACTCAAACCGGTTCTGGTAAACCGAAACGCCGATGAATTGTTTGCAGATTTCGAGTGTCCGGTCGGTGCTGCCGCTGTCGATCACGACAATTTCCGTGGCCCAATCGAGGCGCAGGAGGCAGCGCTCGATATTATCCTCTTCATTCCAGGAGAGGATAAGTGGTGTGACTCGGGCCGGGTTCATTGCTCTGAGAACATCTCATTTGCCAGCCGCCGGGCAAGCTCAAGTGGTGGCTGGCTTCCGGAGTAGGGAACAAGGATGGCCGCAACCTCATACGTAAACACCCTGCGACCGTTCCAGATCAGGCGGAGCAAGGTGTTGCGCTGGACGCCGGAGGCTGTATCCATGGAGAATGGTGTCGGGTGTCCGTCGATCCATGCCGTCCAAAGGAGGATTCCGCTGCGGCCCTCCTTGACATAGGGAAGGGCGGCCCAGTGCACTTCCAGATTGCCGATCCGGTCCTTGATCACCGAGTGCGGGCCGACAAATGTCCAGCCTCCGCCCGGCATGCAGAAGTCGGGACGATGGTAGAGCTGTTCGGCATTGTTTTGAGAGTCGTCCCAGAAAAAGTGGTAGCCGGTTGCCGTTTGGCCGTCGGGAAGGGTGATGCGGGCGAAGCTCCCGTATGTGGCTTGGAGCCTGTTCTGAAGCGATTCCGGAATTGGCAGGTGTTCGAAGAGTCCGGCTTTGCTGATGGAAAGGCGTGCGGTGTGTGGCAGGGCTTCCGACGCTCGCTCGCGCTGCAAATACCAGATGTGAGCGCCGGCAAAACCGACGGTTCCAAGCGTCAGGATGGCGAGGATGCCCGGCAGGAAAACAGGTGAAACGGGAACCCCGGTGCGGTTCGACGCCCGGGGTTCCTTTCCACGGGCCAGCCACGCAAGGAGGAGGATTCCACCGGCGAGAAAAAGCAAGGCGGCGAGGCCTGCAGGATCGTGAACCTTCGCCATTGCCGCATCGCCCCCCTGCACCCCCGCAAGCGTGAGGGCAAATGTCCGCCCGGCATTGGCCAGAATCGCAAGCCCAAAGCCTGCGAGCAGAAGCAGGCACCGGCCTGTCAGCCGCAACCGGAAAAGCTCGCCGGCCGCCAGGGCGACCATGAAGGCGGATTGGAGCGAGCGGATTCCGCTGCAGGCCTCCTCGATTCCGACTGTGCAATTCAGGAGCACCAGCATCGTCCCTTCCCGGCGGGCAGGAATTCCTGCCAGTGGCAGGACCTCCCCAAGAAAAGCCGCAATCCCGTGCATGAGCCGGATGGTTACCGGTTGCTCGAATGCGTTCGGCCACGGGATCGCCGAGGAGAGGAAGAGAAGCGGGAAAAGGACGGCGGAGGCATGGCGCCGTCCGCCGGTCAGGTAGGCGGTGGAAATTGTGGCTGCCGCAACCAGCCCGAAAATCGTCCAGGGAAAGACCCTCCAATAAAGCGGAGCGATCCGTCCAACCTCCAGCGGAAAAACGCAGAGGGCTGAGACGAGCAGAATCCCCCAGGCCAATATCGAGATCAGCGGAAGCGCGGTCGAGCGCGGGGTTGCCTCAAGGCGTTTGAAGAGGAAATAAACCGCCAGAGGAAGCACCAGCCACCCGTGGGCGTAGTTCATCGCGCCGGACCACTCGTTTGAGCAGGCGACAGCAAGCCAAAGCAGACCGACGCCCGGGATCATCCATGCCGCGAGGCGGGCCCGTGTCGCATTCGGGTCGTTGGAAGATTGGGACACCATGGATGCTGCGGGAAGCTATTCCAGAATCGTGCGATAAAGCGATGCCAATCTGCCGGCGGCCGACTCCCATGAAAACGATCCTTCGGCCAGCCTCCTCGCATTTTCTCCGCGGCGCCGGCGCTCATCCGGATCGCTCAGGGCGTCTCGCAGCGCCGCCGCCAGTGCTTCGGAACTGTCCCCGCAGATCCAGCCGGCGGAAGCCGCTTCCACCTCCGGCGCGATCGCCACGTGGCGGGTGATCACAACCGGGATCCCGGCCGCCAGTGCCTCCGCGACGGCAATGCCGAAATTCTCCGATGCGCTCGGCAGGACGAAAAGCTCGGCCGACTGGAGCGCGGAGGCTTTCTCCTCACCATCAAGAAATCCCGGCAGGGTCGTCCGGTCTGCAATTCCAGCCTTGCCCAGGGCATCCTGGATCGTCCTCCCGGTCCCGGGATCACCGGCCCCGGCGAGTGTGAGGTGCCATGGCTGGTCCTTGAGCATGGACAGTGCCTCAATGAGGATCCCGATCCTCTTCTTGGCATGCCAGCGTGACAAAAAAAGAATCTGCGGCTGCGGTGAACCCGGTCGTGGGGCCGCAGGTGGTGGTGGCAGGCTGACCCCGAGCGGAACAACCCAGCGGGCGGCAGGCCCTGGGATCCACGAAACATCCAGCTCCCGCTGCGAGGTGAGATGGATCGCCGCCGCGCCGCGGATGTTGGCCTCGTCCCAGATGCGGAGGAACAGCCGTTTTTTAAATGCGCGCCGGCGAAGCGAGTAGGCCTCCAGTTGGCCCAGCGGCCTCAGGACATAGGGGATGCCGGCCCTGCGGGCGAGACACATCGCCGTTGTGGAAAGATAGGAGAACAGGGCGTGGACGTGGACGAGATCGTAGCTGCGGGCGTTTTCCGAAAACCATTTTGAGAAGCCCGCCCCGATCTGAAACTCACGGATCGCCGGCAAACCATCCCCACGCCGCCGGAAAAACAGCGTCCGCGATCCGGCATGGGTCGTCCACTCCCCGACCGGCACTTTCAGAGTGCCGTTCCCGTCGTCGTTGGTCGCCACGAGATCACAGGTGACTCCGTGGGAGGCCAGTGCCCGGCACAGTGCAGGAGCAGCAACGCTTGGTCCGCCCCGCTTCGGTCCGACTGAAGGAATGACATGGAGCACTCTCATCGCACGGCACGTTCCAGCGCCTCCGCAAGCCGCCGGCGGAACGCATCCCGGCCGAAAGACTGCTCGACTGAAGCACTTAGAAAACCCGGATCGCGGCGTGGTTCGCCAGTCGGGAGCGAGGTTAAGGCTGCCAGGATGGCCGATGCAGTCCCGGAGGCATTTGCCGGGTTCACCAGCCATCCCAGTCTGCCGTCAAGCAACGCGTCGGTTGTGCCGCCGGCCGCGGCGGCGACAACCGGCTTACCGCAGGCCATCGCCTCCAGAAATACGATTCCGAATCCCTCGGTTGTTCCGGTCATAACAAACACATCAGCGGACCGATAGAGGTCGGGAAGTTCGTCCGGCGCCGCGGTGCCATGGAAGATGACCCTTCTGGAAATTCCTCTCCGTGCCGCCTCGAGGCGAAGTCTCGCAAGATCGTTGCCATCCCCGGCCACCACGTGAAAAACCTCGTGCAGTTCCGGCCGTGCGGCGAGCGCATTCCAGACGGTCTCTACGCCCTTGGACTGCTCGGCCGCCTCAAGTCGCGCCACGGTCAATGCCACCAATGCGCGATCCGGAATCCCAAGCCTGGACCGGGCGCTGCCCGAGGGCGGGGCCGGAAAAAAGCGACTGCTATCAACCGTATTCGGGAAGACCATGGTTTTTCCTTCCGTGATGCCGTTGGCAAAAGAGATCCGGAGTGCGGTGAACCGGCTGACCGCCAGGATGAGATCGGATTGCTGGAGCGCGAGTCGCTTGAGGAAAGGAAGCCTCTCCCACACTTCGATGCCATGAGCCGCCGTGATGAATGGAATGCCCAGCATCCGGGCGCAGCAAACACCGACCGGGGCAAACCGGGGGAACGTGCTCAAAATCGCGCGCGGACGCCATTTCAAGGCAGCGTGCAGTGTTTGGCATGCAAAGCGCACGCTGCGCAGTGGTGAGGGCGCGGCATCGGCCCAGTCGAGCAGCATGTGCTCCGGGGGCCTGGTGCCGTTGTAGGAAACGCCGGGTGTCCGCCCCGGCCCGTCGATGGTTGCGAGGGCATGAAGGATTTCGCGCGTGAACTCCTGGATCCCTCCCGGCTCGTTCCCGAATGTCGGCGCCAGCACCAACACGGGCGCGGTTTTCTGTTGCCGCCGCAGAGTCCTGGTCGTGCGCTGCGGGGAGGGGAGATCAATTCCATTCCGTGCCGACCAGTCCCGGAAGGTGATGACTGCCATCCTTCTTGCCCAGGTTCCCGGCTGAACACCCGGCGGAAAACCGCCGCCGTCGCCCCAGTTCTCGGCTGTCCACCATTCGTTGAGAGGAAGGCTGAACCCCTGCTTCGAAGCGGTTCGCACGGCATCCAGAATCGGCGGGGCAGCCGCTGTCAGCAACGATTTGCCCGGGCGGAAACGCTCATCCGGCGGGATCGAAGCGATGGATTCAAAGAACGTGCTGTCAACCAGGGGGACCCTGAGCTCGAGACCGTTGGCCATGCTCATCACGTCGCTGTCCCTCAGGAGCTGGTTGCGCATGTAGCGGGTGAGCTCGAGATAGGAGACCGCATCCCGCGGGTCGCCAAACGGGGGAAGAGCGGGTGACGCCTGCCGACCGGGCGGCAGGTCGAAATGCCGCAGGAGAGCCTGCGATTCGCCATGGGAAAAAACCCCGCGCACCAGGCTGTAAGCAGAGGACCAATCCGTCGGGGCCTGCATCCACGACCCGACCCGTCGTGCACGCGGGGCGACGCCATCCGAGTCGAGGAGGCTTCCCGCCAGCTTGGGCAGGCAACCGCCTGCCGCCAGAAAGCGCCCCCAGGAATGCCAGCCTGGCATCGAATGAAATGACCGGTATCCCCCGAAGATCTCGTCTCCGCCGAGCCCGGATAACACCACTTTTGCGCCATGGGATGCTGCCCACCGGCTCACGCAGAAGGTGTTGAACCCATCGACGCTCGGCTGGTCGAGTGCTGCGAGGTAATCTCCGAATAGTCCCTTGGCTTCGGCCGGACCCAGGCGCAATTCACGCAGCTCGATCCCGTATTGCCGGGCGACTTCCTGAATCCGGTTTTCTTCAGAAAAGGCCGGCTCGTCAAAAACCAGGCTGTAAGCAACGAGCCGGCGGCTGCCCGCCGCGGTGGCCGCCACAACGGAGGAGTCGATTCCGCCGCTGAGAAAAATTCCGACCGGAACGTCGCTCACCAGATGGCGCTCGACCGACTCGTTCAGGGCCTCGCGGGCCCGCAGAACGGGATCGCCAGGTTCGCTCGCCGGAAACTCCGGCTGCCAATAGGGCTCGACCTTCAGCCCATGGGAAGCGCTCCAGGTGGCATGGCTCCCGGCGGGCAGCAGGTGAATCCCCTCGATGAGGGTTGAGGGTTCGGGCACGCTTCCGGTCTGAAAAAATGCCGCGACGGCATCAGGGTTCAAGCGGCGGTCGATCAGGCCCGAGGCCAGGATTGTGCGCAGTTCCGAAGCAAACACGAGCCCGCCATGCGTTTCCGCATAGTAAAGCGGCTTGATCCCGAATGGATCGCGGGCGAGAAGCAGAGAACGGCTCGATTCCGAGTAGAGGGCGAATGCAAACATCCCGCGCAGCTGCGGGATCGCATCCGCGCCTTTGGCAAGGCACAGCCGCAGCAGGACCTCCGTATCGCTTCCGGGGATGTCAAACCGGATTCCATCCAGCGCGAGGCTCTTGCGGAGGGCGTCGTGGTTGTAAATTTCTCCATTGAAAACCAGCGTGTGCCCCTGCGCGCCCATCGGCTGTGCCGCGAGCGGGCCTGGCGACAAGATGGCGAGGCGGCGGTGAGCGAGAGCGGCACGTCCATCCGCGGAGAACCAGGTGCCCTCACCGTCCGGCCCGCGATGCCGCATCGACTCGTGCATTCTGAGCACCTCGTCCCGGCGGCTGACCGGGCCCACCCATCCGGCTATTCCGCACATGGTCGTATGCTCCTTTTCCGGGCCACCGCATCCAGTGCTGCCAGAACTCCGGCCGCAGCAGCACCTGCCGAATAGTTCTGAATCAAATCTTTTGCCCGGCTTCCCATTTCCTTAGCCTGGGCGGGATCGTCGGCGAGTTCCTGCATGCGCGCGCGGAGCTCGGCAACATCGCCGAAGGGAAACGAGAGGCCGGTGTTCCCTTCCACGATCAGGTCCGGTCGGCAGCCGACGCGATCACTCACGATCGCGGGGAGCCCGCAAGCCATCCCCTCGTTGACGACGAGCCCCCACGTCTCTCCGGAATCGGAGGGGAGCACCAGGCTGTCGGCAGCCGCATATGCCTGAGGAATCTCGCTCTGGTTCAGGAATCCGGTGAAACTGCAGGAAATCCCCGTGCGGGCCGCCATCCCTCGCAGGCCGGCTTCCATCGGGCCGGAGCCAACGATGAGCAGGTGGGCGGATGGGATTCCCACCATGGCCTCCAAAAGCATTTCCGGATGCTTCTTTCGCTCGAGCTTCCCTGCAAACAGAAAGCAGAATCCTGTTTCCGGCACCTTCCAGCGAGACCTGAGTGCCAGGCGGTCGGATCCTGCGGCTTTTGCACAGAACCGCGCGTTATCCACAAAATACGGAGCGGGAAACATTTTCGAATCGGCGACCCCGAAGGCCCCATAGTAGCTGTGGTTCAATTGTCCGATCGGAAGCACGCCGGCAAATTGGCTCAGCATCAGCCTCTGAAATAATCTTGCCGGCAATGCACGCTTCCGAAGCAGGTTCGATTCGCAGCGGAGAAGGCAGGGGGCGCCGGACATCCGCGCCGCAGCCAGTCCGATGAACAGTGAGGAATGATACCAGCCCGTGCAGAGCACGGCGTGCGGCTGCTGCTCGCGGATCCAGCGGCGAAGTTTCCGGTATGCAGCTGCGCCCGTGCCGGGCGTGGCGCCGTGGACCATTGATTCGGCGAATACGCGGTGCGGGTATCCGTCCAGCAGGGGGAGGTCCCACTCAAACGCGACGCCGAATCCCTCACCCTGTCTCTCTGCGTTGGGGATGTGCCCGTAATAGACACAAACATCACAACCGCAATCCTCCGCAAGCACCCGGAAGAGCGGCGCCTGATATTGCACCGGGTGCGAGGCGATGATGGCGAGGCGCCGGTTGGACATGCTCAGGCAGCCCTGTCGGCGAATCTTCGTCCGATTCTGCGGCGGACCGGTGTCAGTTGCTCAAGCCCACCACTCTCCGTGCCGCTCATAAGATACGGGGATCTCATAAGCACGCCAAGCAGGAGTCCCAGGATTGTCAGAATGAAAACATCCCCGAAGATCTGATGGGCTGTCGTAAATACGATTGCGTTTGCTCCGAGAAAGGCCATCAGCGTGTAAGCGAGCGGCGCCGCATTCTCATCGCCACGTACGCGGTTGCTTACGGTCCAGACATAAATGACCAGGGCGACAGCAACCCACAGCAGCGAGGCAATGCCCGGGAGGCCAAGCTCTGCCAAAACCTTTCCGAGGCCTCCTTCAGCCGCCGCACCTACCAGAACGGACCCGCCTCCAAAGTGCTGCGCCCCCTGGCTCCCGGTGCCGGCCCCCGAGCCAAAAATACCGTTCTGGGCGATCACATACTGGAACATGCCGACGGTCATATGAACGAACCTCTCTTTGGAGTCGCTGTGTGTGGTCGCACTCCGCTCGACGTAGACCGCCCATTCGCCAGGTAGTTCGCTTGTTGTAATATAGAAGAAAAAGCCGGCCGCAAGAATTGCGGCGAGCACAAAGACGACCGAGAGCCTCTTCATGCTGGTTTGGAAATAGGTGAGAAGAGCGCCGGACATCGATAGAAAGGTGACAATCTCAACCAGGAATTTTCTCCGCCCGGTCAGCACCAGTGCCGGAAGAATCACCAGCGCCGCAAGCAGCGCAAAAATCATGAATGAAGGCCCGGGCTTGCGCGAGAGACCGATCACCACAAGAAAGCAGATCGCCGAGGCCAGGTGCCATCCGGCGACCTCGGGGGAGCGGAACAGTCCGCAGTGAAGCACGGTGATGCCACCGCTTTCCGGGTAAAAAACAAAACCTTCACCGACCGACCTCAGCAGCGGGGAATTCAGCCCTGTCATCTCGAGATAGATGCTGGCGCTGAAGACCGCTGCAAGGACGACATAGAAGGACAGAAGGTTCAAAATCTCATCCGGCTTGCGTGCAAACCGGTAGCCAAGCAGTAGGCCGGGCATAGGGGCCAGATAAGCCATTGCTCCGATGCCCGCAAGGATCAGGCTGCCCCGGGTTGCAATCGTGAATGTGGCCGAGATGCATACCCAGCCGACAAACAAAACGGCCGGAAGGTAGAGCACAGGGTTGAAGCGGTTGAGTTCAGCGAAGTTCAGTTCCTCCTCGGCGAGCATGGCCGAAATTAAGCATACGCCGAAGAGTGCCGGCGCAATGAGAGACAGTATGACCGGCTCTCCGGGCGTCATCTTTCGGATGGGGTCCTGAAGGAACCCGGCAAGGACCATCACGTAGATCCCACGCCGCCAGTCCTGAAGGCATACCAACGAGCCGCCGACAAAAAGAATGATTGCGAGGATCATGAGGTTGTATTTTCGGAGTGGTATAGCTCCCGCTCGCCCAGCAGGCGGGCGCCACGCTTCCTCAACCGGATAGCCTGTAAAATGCCCCGGATCTCGGCGACAAGTGTCATGGGAATCCACCAGGGATGCAGAAGATGGTGACGCGTGGTCACACTCGAACGGAGACGGTGGAGGATTGCCCGCGCGGGGGGCTTCGAGCCATCGGACACCAGCATGTGGTAGTAGTCGCCGACCGCATGCGCCGGCGACATCGTGCGCAGGTGCGTCCCGTAGGATCTCGTGCCTCCGCGCTCCGCGCGCAGATGCCGGATCGAGGCACGCGGCTCGAAGAAGACCCGTCCACCCCCGCGGATCAGACGCCGCGCGAATTCGGTCTCAAACTGGTAGGCGACCCCGATGAAGTTTTCGTCGAAGCCCCCCGCTGCTACCGCCGGCCCGCGCTTCACCGACATGTTGCCCGCCATCGCGGAATCGATCCACCGGGGAACGCTGGAAGAAAACCGGAAATCCTTTTCCTCCTGCGTCGGGCTCTCGCCGGGTTGGAGGACCTGCCCGATGACCGCGCCGGCGTCGGGGTGGGTGCGGTGTGCCTCCTCATGCGCATTGAGCAGGATAGGGCTGGGGATGATGTCGTCGTCGAGAAAAAGCACTGTTTCGTTCCGGGCCTCGAGCAGGCCGGTATTCATTGCGCGGGGGATCGACGGTTTGTCGAGTCGGATCCACCGGATCGTCCGGTTGCGGTCATGCTCCGCAAGCGCCCGGTCGGTGCCCTCCTCATGGTGCGGCGTCTGATCTACCACAAGAACCTCGTCCGGGCGGAGATCTAGAACCTGGTCGAGCGTTTGAATCAAGATCTCCTCGCGGCGGAATGTCGGAATGACAATCGTCATCATGTCTTCCTGCGGCGCAGGATCGAGAGGCTGTCGACCTGGCAGGCGAGTTCAAATTCGCAGTCTTCGCGGCAGATCTCCCGCACGAGCGCCGGCGGTCCGGACGTCTCATCCGGAGCCACGCTGTCGTGGAATGCCGCACAACCGCCGGGAACAATATGCGGCGCCCAGTCCGCCCAGTCCCGCTGAACGCCCGCATCGCTGTGATCTCCATCGAAAAAAATGAAATCCACCGGGGTGGTCCAACCCTCCGCCGCCTCGTGGCTGAAGAGGTTGAGGAAGCGGACCGAGCCGTTGCTGGACTTGGCGACCTCGCGTCGGGTGATCGAGTAGGAGTAGGAAATCCCGAGATCACCTTTGCCAAACGGATCCACGCAGTGGAGGACTCCCGAGGGAGCCATAGCCTCACGGAGAATGCGCGAAGTGAACCCTTCAAAGACTCCGATCTCGACAAGGCTGCGGCAGCTAGCTGCGTGTTGGCGAATCGCCTCCCGCTCGGCTGCGGTGGTCTGTGTGGCTGCCGGCTCAAGGCCGAGATGGTATTTGATCCAGTGCAGGAATTGTCCGCCTCTCATGCGTTTGTGCCTTTCGATGGTGCAAGCATCTTGCAAAACTTGACATAAGCCAATGCCGCATTTATCCATGTCATGCTTTCCGCCTCTTTGCGTGCGCTCAGGGAAATACCTTCGCAGCGGCCGGGGTTCCCGGCGAGCGTGAGCGCTGTTTCCGCAATGGGAGCCGCAGCAGCCGGCGGAAAGAGAAAGCCGTTCTCTCCGTGCCGGATCGTCTGGGTCATGCAGTCGATCTCAGACCCGAGAACGATGCAGCCCCGGGCCATCGCCTGAACAAATGCCAGACTGAAACCCTCAAAAAATGAAGGCTGGAGGAAGAGTCCGTTGTGGTCGAGTAACTCGCGAAGGGCTTCCGGCTTCATCCATCCTGCCAACCGGACCCGTTCTGCTTCTGGGCCGAGCAGTGCCCTGATGGCCGGGTGGGCAGATTCCTGCGTGACCCATGTCAGCTCGAGATCTCTCTCCTGCGCAAGCCGGCGCATCACGGCCGCCACGACTTCCGGAGCTTTGTGGGAAGAGAACGAAGCCGCATGCAGTAGCCGCCGGAACCGCGCGGGCTCGAAGGGAGGCGGTGGGGCGAGAAACGCGCCGGCGATGCCAGGCGGGAGCACCAGCACGTTGCGGCATCCACCTTCGGCGAGCACCGCGTCGCGGTCGCCGGTGGTCTCGACGACGATGCCGTTGGAGTAGCGGGTGACAAGATGATTATGTCGCGCGAGGAGGCGGCGCAGGAGAGCTGTTGCAAGCCGCCTGGCCGGCGGCCGCGCATCGCGCTCGAATCGATCGGTTGCCTCCCACGAGCGGGATTCCCATCCGTGGCTTCGGTTGACGAAAACCCCGGAGAATCCGGCCTCGCGGAAAGCCTTTGCCGCGAGCCAGGCATGGGGTTGGTTGACTTGAACGACGTCGTAGCGGCCGGTCTTGCACTTCTGCAACACAACCTTGCGGAACCAACGGGGGAGCTCCACGAGCTGGTGGAGGTTGTGATGAGCGATCCGCCGTCGCCAGCCCCCGGTCCAGACCGCGTCGACTTCGTGCCCGAGCGCCTTCAGCGCCTCAATCGTATTCAGGTCGCAGCCTGACGCCCCCTGGGAGGGATCGGGGTGGGTGTTGGCTATAAACAGGAATTTCATTTCCTCAGCGCACAGAGCGCCCAACGCACAAATGCCCGCCAGTGCAGCGGCTGAAGGCGGATGGCATCGCGGAAGTAGCGCGCCGCGGCCGGATCGCCCCGCCTGGCGAGTTGGACGCCGATCCGGTAGTTCGATCCGGCCCGGGCGGCGGCCGAGCCCCCGGAGCTTTTCTGGCGGACTGTGGCGGTAAGTTTGGCCAGCTCGTCTAAATACGGGGACTCGCTTTCACTGCGGAGTCGTGCGGCGTGGCAGAGCTGGCCGAGCTCGCCGAACCGCCTTTGCACATCGCCAAACCGCCCGGAGATCGCCGAAGGCGAGAGCGTGTAATTGTAGAGCCATTTCTGAACATAGGCGATTTTTCCGATCCGGGCCATGCGCAGCCAGAGATCGGAGTCCTGCCCGAAGTAAAAGACCGGCCGGTATCCGCCGGCCAGCTCATAGGCATCCCGCCGGAACATGACGCCTCCATGGGCCGGCGGTCCCATCTGCCGGTGGAGGAGGCTGTTGGTGGCCTCTTCAGGGTCTGCGGGCCGGCGGACTTCCTCAAGTAGTTCGCCGTCCGGGCCGCGGTAGCGTGCCCATGAGCTGATTATGTTGCATTCGGGAAGTCCTTCCGCAAGCGCGAGGCTTTTCTCGATGCGATCGGGTTCCGACCAGTCATCGGCATCCTGGCGTACGATCCAGTCCCCGCGCGCGGCATTGCATCCGGCAACTAGCGCGAGCGTGAGTCCCGTATTCGCCTGCGCCAAAACCCGGATCCGGTTGTCGCGGGCAGCAAATTCCGCGATCAGCGCGCCGGACCCGTCCTCCGATCCGTCATCCACGATCACAAACTCAAAACTCCCCCATGTTTGGCCGAGGATGCATTCGACCGCCCGCTGGACGGTTGCGCGGGAATTCCACACGCTCATCACGACGGAGATGCGTGGCGGATTCATCAGGTATTCCGGTTCCCGGAGGGTGAGTTCATCCAGGGTTTCTCGCACAGGTGGAAAAAGGCAACTCCCACCGCCAGAGTGACGGCAAGAGCCGCAACGCAGAAGACCGGCCACCACCAGCCGGCCAGCCCCGTCAGGCGAAAACCGAGATTCATGACCCGCAAGCCGACGAGATTGTGCGTGAGGTAAAGGCTGTAGGAAATGGTGCCGGCCCATCCGAGCAGGACCACCGCCGGCCACCGGCTCATGGTTTCGTCAGATCCGTGCATGGCGGTAAGGGCCAGAGCGACAACGATGGCCAGGAGGTCGATCAGCGGGCGCGGGAACGAGCCCTGCCACACGAAGGGATCGGGGTTGGTAAACACCGCAACGGCAGCGGAGAGAGTGGTTGCCAGAAGCAGAATCACAGCCGCCCACCGGCTGCCGCGGAAATTGTAAAGCCAGTAAAAGCAGGCCATTCCTGCCGAAAATTGCCCCCAGTGGGCAAGAACATTTCCATCCAGATTGAGTGTCGGGAACGGCCTTAGAAATCCGCTGACGATGGCAATCGCTGCGGCCAGCCACTCCGGGCGGATTGGCACCAGCAGCAGGCAGCCGATGAGTAGATAGAATTGCAGCTCAATCGTCAGCGACCAATAGACGGTCTGGATGTCCCCGGCGCCAAATGGTCCCTGAAGTAGAATGATGTTCAGCAGCCAGTCCCGGAGGTCGAGCGGGAAAATGGATTTCCATGTCCGGCCACCGATGAAGACGGTTCCCAACGCGAGCGCGACCGCGAGGAGGATACTCCACCAATAGGGCGGGAAGATCCGCCGGAACCGGTGCCGGAGAAACATGGAAGCCGGATGCAAGGATTCCCCCGCCCGCGCGGCGGCCCCAGCGATGCAATAGCCGCTGATGACAAAGAACAGAGCCACCCCGATGTATCCATGCCTTGTGGCTGGCACGACCAGATCGTGAAGCATCGAAGAGGCCACGCCCGGAGTCGTGAAGTGTGAGATCAAAACACACCCGATGGCGACGCCGCGCAGGGGATCGAGAAGGTGGTAGCGCGGGTAGGGGGAAGGAATGCGGGTCATGGGGCAATGGGGGACGCCCTCATGGCTTCGCCGGAGGTTTCTGGAAAAAGCACGCGGTGACCCTCGGTGAAGAAAAGAAAATGGCTTCGGCAAGTGCTCTTCCTGTCTGGAGCAGGTTTCGAACGAGCGCTTTGCCGCGCAGGTCCGGCCTGAATCCCACATCCTGAGGCAAGCATTCGTTAAATGCGATCCAGCCCTCCTTATGGGCCATTGCGGAAAGACTGACCCCCGAGAAATAATTCAGGTGTTCCCAGAGGTTGATCGCGGGGTCAAAGGCCTTGGCCTGCTTGATCGCACGAATTTGGCGGCGCACATAATAGGCCGGCATGGGAGGGACCGCCAAAAAGAGCAGGCCGCCGGGTTTGGTGATCTCGAAAAGAAACCGGAGCAGTGCCCTGGGGGCCGGAACATGCTCAAGAACCTCGTTGAGGCAGATTGCATCATATGGTGCCGTTTGCCTGCAGGCATCCAGCGTTTCGAGGGCCGGGATCTTTTTCCGCTTCAAGAACTGCACTGAGGAATTGTCGTGATCGAAGCCAAACGCGTCGATGTCCCCTCCGGTTGCATTGAGAAAGCGCACCAGCGACCCGTGCCCGCACCCAAAATCGAGGATGCGTTTCGGGGAGTCGTCGAGCATCGCCATTGCCCGCAGGATGCGCGCGGCAATGCCGGCAAGGTGAGCGGTCCAACCCGGGCGCAGCGACGCGTGGATGTCGTCCAAGGGATCAAAGGCGTAAAGCCTCCCCAGAAAACCGGCTTCCGGCACCTCCCCCGCAAAAAGAAAATGGCAGGCTTTGCAGCGGCAGAGAGGAAGGGGGGTGTCGAGGCTGGCACCCAAATGGGCAATCGCCTCAACCGTGCAGTGCGGGTTTTGTGCGAGAAACTGCCGCGGCGAAATCTCAACGAGAATTTCCTGCTCCCCGGCACAACACATGGGACAGGCTCGGAGACGATCAATTTTCATAAATCCATTCCACTCCGCCTCCCGGCCGGAATTGGATTTTTTTGAGGGCACTTGGGTGCCCTCAGGCATTCGAGGCGCTCACAAATCGCGCCGGCATTCGTCCAGCCGACAGCCGCGGCAAGAAGACGATAAATGGCCTGGTTTTTCAGTCTCACTTTTCCGGCTGTGACCGCAGAAGCTTGAAACAGTTTGCGCGACTCCTCCCGCAGCCCTGCGGCACCGCACTGTCTGGACAAAAGAAAAAGCTCCTGGGCGAAGCGCCGTCTGTCTGGGGAATTCTCGGCCACGCCGGCCTGGAGTGCGCGATCGAGGATCAGGAGCCTGGCCGTGCAGCGGTCGCGGAGCTTTTGATGCTCGCGGAGGGTGCCCCCGGATGCGCGGTGCCCCGGATGGTTGATTGCAGAGGCAAGAAACCGGTCGCAGTAAGCGAGCCTCACCCCCATCGCCGCGATCCTGGAGTCGTATTCCCAATCCTCCTCCTGCCTCAACGGCAGCCAAGCCCCCGCAGCCTCGATGACCTCGCGACGTGTCAACGGAGTGATGGTGGGCCAGCAACATCCGGAAAGAAGGCGCGGGAACAGCTGGAGTAATTTTTCCCCGGTAAACTGGCTGCACGTTATGTCATTGGGCCGACCGAGTATGAATTCACGGGTTTTGCAATACGCGATTCCGCAGTCCGGGCTGTCACGCAACGCTGCGACTTGAACCTCGATCTTGTCCGCATCGATTTGGTCGTCGGAGTCGAAGTACTGGATAAACTCTCCGCCCGCGAGGAGGCGTCCGCTTTCCCGTGCAGCCCCCGGGCCGCCATTTGCTCGATGCACGACGTGGGTGATCTCGGGATGGCGCCCCTTGAGCTCATCACAGACTCCAGCCGACCCGTCGGTCGAACCGTCATTCACCAGAATCAGCTCCAGCGGACGGTAGGTCTGTGCCAGAACCTGTGCGACCGCCTCACGCAGGAACTCCGGTCTGTTGAAGACCGGAAGGATCACGGAGACAAGGCCGGAGGTCATCGGAAGCATCATCGTCTTTCAAGCGTTCCGCCCCCGGCCGGATTCCCTGGCGACGGCAGTGGCGTTTCCTTGCTCACGCGGCGGGCAACGTCTCGGATGTCGAGGGATCTGGATTTGTTACACTTTCCATGAAGTAGAGAATGCAGGAAAGCGAGGGAATGTAGAGCAGGCGGTCGAGGGACTGCTCAATATGCAGGGTTTTCGTGGTCCAGGTGGAGAACAAATACATGGAGACGAAGCTTAAGAAGAGCAGCGCCGTTGAGGCGGGAACGATCAGCGCTGACCATCGAAACCCCCGGGCGTTTCCGATGATCCAACCGACGGGGAGCAGTAGAAAAAGTGGAATCCAGAGGGGCGATTTTGAGAGGAAAATGAGTGAGGCTGTCAGGAGGGAAACCCATTCCGCCCTTCCGGCCCAAACCCCGCCAAGGCTGGCCGCGGTGAAGAAGCCATTGTCGACGTGGAGGCCGGCTTTCCAGATGAGTGTGGGCACCAAGGCGGCGGCACTGACCACCGCGGTCCGCACGAGGAGAGCCGGGGAACACATATCCGGGCGTCTCGTCATTTGGACCACAAACCATGGGGCAAAGACCGCTGCGACCAGAAGCGCCGCCTCCCATTTGATCATCGTGGCGACTCCGGCGATTGCGCATCCTACCAGCGGCAGGCGACCCGTGCCCATGACAAGCAGAACCAAGGCGGACCCAAGGATTGGAAAGAGCAGGGTTTCAGCTCCGGTATGCGTCCCCCGGATCGTGGGGAACAAAGTGGTGACGAGCGCCACGCCGGAGAGCCACAGCCACGAACCGCGGGGCGTCCGCCGAAGCAGGCACGCGGCCAGAATTCCAAGAAAGGCCATGTTCAGGAGCCAGATGGCAAGCCGGTAGAGGAGGATGGCCAGTGAGGTCTCCGGTCCGGGCAGAAACGGCCGTCCGGTCTCCATGCCTGCCGCCCACATCGCCATCGACAGGAAAATGCCATACCCCGGCGGATACGTCGCGGCATGCATCGAGCCCTGGGCAAGAAGCGCGGCCGGATCGTGAAGCCCGAAGTGGTAGAACGACCTCGCCATCGGCAGCCAGTGCGTCATCACATCGCCGTCGAAGTCCAGGCGCGCGAGGAAAACGGCAAGGGAGATCACAAGGGCGGCGGATACGGCGGCCAGCGGCGCAGTGACCCGCGGCGCCGGCGGGAGAAGCACGCCACGAAGCAGGAAGAAACCCGCCCCCCACTGCACGGCAAGGAACACCGGCCAGGCCTGCCAGGAAAACGAAGCCAGCCAGATCTGGGCGGCAACGCCGGCAACGAATCCGGCCAGGGCGCCAAGCCAAAACCGCCCTTCCGGTTCGGCACCCGAGCCGGAACGCGGATCGTGATGGGCGTGTGGCATGGGCATCCTGCCCATGCGATTTCCCCCGACCACAGGCAGGCAGCAAGAGCCCCCAGCCATAAGCAAAGCCCATGTGAAGACCGCCCCGATCAGCAGGCTGAGGCGCAAAAAGCGGATCGGTGAAAACTCGGAGCGCGGGGGTGAAAAAACAAAGCCGCCCCGGTTGTGCAGGTCATCCAGAAAGACGACGTCGGCGGCTCCGGCAAAGGACGGAATGCGGGCTTGAAACTTTAGAAATACCTCGCGCGAATCGCAGATGATCCTGCTTCCGGCGATTGCGGGAGTGTCGGGCATCTGTGTCGGAACAAGGGTGGGCGGAGGACGTCCCGGTAAAAAAAATGCGCCTTGCTCATCGACGGCAGACCACTCGCCCCACCAGTCGTTACCAATGTTTTCCGCAAGGATCAACCAGGTCCGGGTGGCATCGGGAAACGCCAGATGCCGGAGCGTAAATGTGGCTGTCTGTCCGGCGGATACTCCATTGTCGCGGCTCAGATATACTAAGTGCCGAGCCCCCGCAAGCCGTTCGTCGAGGCCCTCGTATCTGGTCAGGTGTTGGAGCGTGCGGCAATCCAGACGGACCGGAGACAGGCTTCCTGCCAACAGGACCAGCAGAGCCATTGCCGGAGGGGCAAAAAGCAGGAAGATCGACGGCTTTCCCCGGAATCCGGAACTCGATCCTTCGGGTTTCATTTCGAGGCCTCCATTCCCGCGCGGATGACGCACTGGCGGGCGCGGTCGCCACGCCCGAGCAGAAGCTGGCGGAGCCCCCGCGCAAGAAACCATGCAGCGCGGAGCCGCGAGTGTCCGCCGCCGTGGCAGGCCATGCCATAACGAAACGCATAGCGGAAGGTGCGGCGCTCGGGCGCGATCTCATGGCGGCTGAGCGCGCCGGCCACGTAATAGCCCCGCCGGCCGGATTGGAGCAGCCGGGAGAGAAACTCGGTGTCCTCGCCGCGTCCGAGGCTGCGCCCGTTCACGCCGAGGTCGGTGCGGAAAAAATTGCCGCCGGCGAAGCAGTCGCGCCGGAAGCCCATGCTGGCACCGACGGGCAGGATCGCTCCGGGCAGGATCCAGCGGGATTCGCTGCCGGGGTCGTAGTTCACAAAAAGGCCGTCGAGGAGATCCATGTTTTCATCGTGCAGCCAGCCGGGCCGACCCCCCTCAAAAAGTGGCTTCACACAGCCCCCAAAAAAATCCGCTTCCGGGTGGGCGTCTGCTGCTGCGGCGAATGCGGCGATCCATTCCGGTTCGACCCGCACATCGTCGTCCGTGAAGAGCAGGAGGCTGCTGTTGCCCGTTTCCGCGATCGCGCGGTTCCGCGCGTGGGAGAGACCTTGTGCCGGCTCGAATATGTAACGCAGCGGCAAGGCCGCAGAAAATTCTCCAACGACTGCACGCGTATCATCCGTCGAGGCGTTGTCCACCACAACAAGCTCACAGGGTAATCCGGCCGGCACGCGGCAGGCCGCAATACTCGCCAGCGTCTTCCGCAGGCTCGAGGCACGGTTGAAGGTACAGATGGCGATCGTGATCATGCCACAGGGTTTTGATCCAGCCACTCCGCGAAAACGAGAAGCATCCAGAGCTTGGTGCTCACGTCGTCTCGGGCTGACAGTAAACTTTCGATTTCGGGCATTCGGCAGAAGTCCCCGATGCGTGAAGCGCGGATGCGCTCAGCGATGGCGGATCTCGATCCCGGTGCGAACCAGTCGCGGAGCGGAAGCGAAAACCCCTGCTTTTTCCGGTTCAAAAACTCTGCTCCGAGGAGAGGTTCAATAACTTTTTTCAGTATCGACTTCTGTTCGAATCCATTCGGCGTTCTCCGCAGCTTGAAGCGCGATGGGATGCGCCCGCAGAGATCGATGAGGGGGTGGTCGAGGAGAGGGACGCGCGCCTCAAGGCCGAAGGTCATGGTGGCGATATCGACCTTGGCAAGGATGTCGTCCGGCAGGTAGCCCTCCATGTCACAGGCCTGCATGCGGCTGCAGAGGTCGTCCGGCAGCCGACGCGAGGTCACGGGCGGCGGGAGGAAGTCCGGATGCAGTAGCCGCAGGAGGGAGACCGTGTCGAAGATGGACTGGGCATCGAGCCACGTCAGGATGGGGTCGGCCTTGCCTCCGATGGCCAAGCCGAGGCTTTGCCTCAGGAGGCCCGAGGCCCCGCCGAAGGCTTGCACAACATTGGCATACCACGGGTAGCCGGCGAAAACCTCGTCGCCGCCGTCGCCGGAGAGCGCCATCTTCACATGCCCTGCGGCGAGCTTCGCGACGTAGTGCGTCGGGACCGCCGAGCTGTCTCCGAATGGCTCGCCGTGGTGACGGACGATCTCCGGCAGGACAGCGAGGGCGTCCGGCCGCACGATCTCCTCGTGGTGGTCGGTCCCGAATTTTTCCGCGATCTGGCGGGCGAACGGAAGCTCCGAGAAATCCCGGTTTTCGAAGCCGATGGAGAATGTTTTCACCGGTGAGGACATCTCCCGCGCCATGAGGGCGACGACCGTGCTCGAGTCAACGCCGCCGGAGAGGAAGGCCCCGAATCCAACATCCGACATCAGGTGCGCGCGTACGGAATCGGTCAGCGCGACCGACACCCGCTCGATCCATTCCTCCTCGCGGACTTGTTCCTCCGGCTTGAATTCCGGTTTCCAGTAGCGCCGGATTGCCGGCTCCACGCCGTCGAGGGCAATGCGAAGGGTATGTGCTGGCGGGAGTTTGAAGACGTTCCGGAGGATCGTGTGCGGGGCGGGGATGCAGGCGTGACGGAAAAACATGCCGACCGCCTCCGGCAGGATCTCACGTGGAGGGTCGTCGAGGGCGGAGAGCGCCGGCAACTCCGACGCGAATGCGAACCGCCGGCCGTCGTTGAAATACACGAGCGGCTTGATGCCGATCCGGTCGCGGGCCAGAAAGAGCGAGCGGCTGCGCAGGTCAAGGATGGCGAATGCGAACATGCCGCGGAACTTTCCGACACATTCCGCGCCCCACTGCTCGTAGGCGTGGACGATGACCTCGGTGTCGCAGCGCGTCGCGAACCGGTGGCCGGGGAGCGCGTCGCGCAGTTCGGAGTGATTGTAGATTTCCCCGTTGAAGACCACCCACACCGAGCCTTCCTCGTTGCTCATCGGCTGCGCGCCGCCCTCGACATCGATGATCGAGAGCCGCCTGTGCGCGATGCCTGCCGCTCCGCGCAGCAGCGTTCCAAAGGAATCCGGTCCGCGATGGGACAGACGCTCGGCCATCCGGTTCAGCACAGCATCCTGAACCGGCTCGCCCCCGAAATTAAGCAAGCCTGTGATTCCGCACATGGTTTTTCATTTGGTTTCCCGGGTGCGCCTGATCCACGCAAGAATCAGCCAGCGCGCCTCGTTGAAAAGCCGCCTCAAAACAAGAGCGATCGCCAGGAAGGGATCGGATCTGCGGATGCCCATCGGGAGCAGACCGCGAAGATTCGGGATCCAGACGCGTGGATGACAGTCGTTGAAGTTGTCCCACTTGTCGCTGATGTAGGGGTCCAGAAATTCCGCCTCGGGTCCCCGACCATGATAGATGATCGGAGGCGAATAGGTTGTCGTGACCGTGAACAGCACAAATTGAAGGTAGGGGGCAAGGTGTACCGGACGGACCCGCGACCTAGCGATGGCGATGGCGAGATACCTTTGGTCGTTCAGCCCCCGGAAATCACTTCCGAGCGCCCCGATCAAGTCTGCTGAGCGCTTCGTATGAAGTTCCGACCAGGTGTCAAAAACCCGTAGAATCGATGCGGACATTCGAAAGAGAATCACTCCCGAACTGCACTGGGTATGGAGTTCCAGACCGTCCGGCTCATTAAGCTGCGGACCTTCAAAAGTCACTCCGATGTCGTAGTGGCGGAGCAGCCCGAAGATTTTCTGCACATCCCGGGCGAACACAGTATCCGTATCCACAAACAAGGTGTCATCAAACGGCGTCTCGCGGATGTAGGCGGGCTTGCTGGCAAATCCGGCTACCGGCGGGCGGATAATGAAGTGATCCGGCCTGGGGTCCGATATCCACTCGGAGTCCGTTACGACTGCTGTCTTGATGGATGGGTTGGAGCGTCTCAGCGAGGCCAGTGAGCGTCTGGCTTCGTTTCGGTAGCTTTCGCCAAAGGCAATCAGGAGGATTCCTGAGCTGCGACTACCGGGAACCTGATCTGCTGATTTCATGTCTTGTTACAAGGCTCCGGATGAAAGTTGCGATGGAAAAACGGGGTCAGAATCAGTTTGGCCCCCTTCGTTGTCAGGTGCTCGTTATCCCGATAGAGGAGCTCCGCCCGCAGTGCGTCGATCTCGGGCCGGTAGGGGAAGTTCCTGATCAGAGGCAAGGCCGGCTTCAATTCACGATGTGCGAGGCTGTGGGCCTGCAGCGGCTTTCCTGCGCGCGCGCGAACTCTTCAAACTCCCGATGCTCGTCCTCAGACGCCCAACCGCTTGTGTGCGGCCACTCGCCGCCTGCCGAGTCGTGTTCATGGCGCGAATAGGCTCTCAGGAAGTGCTGCAGGCCGCGGGGGAGTCGGCTGAGCCTCCCGGAATCTTCCGGAAACCGCGCGTCCTGCAAGCCGGCGCTGGGAGACACTTCCGCCGCCCGGGACAGGAAGGTAGCCCACGCCTCAAGATCGGCTGGAGACAGATATTCCTCCTCCTGAGAGTGGATCGCGCAATCCGAAAGGCGCTCTAGGAGTCCGTGGTCCGCAGCCAGGCGCTGGATATGCTCCGCAGCGATGGCAGGCTGGCCGACCGGGAAACTCAGGCAGTTCCATCCAGGTTGGAACAACCCCTCGGTGAAAAACCCGATAAATTCCGACAGCACCGGCACGACGCCGCGCACGAGGCCTTCCCGTGGCGAGATCGTCAGACCCTCGGATGGACTGAACTGCACAAGCACGTCCTGATCGAGAAGGAGGGCGTGGAGGCTGTCTGCGTCGAGCCAGCCTGTAAAGCGGACCCGGCGGCAGGCAATCTCATTCTGGAGTCGGGCTTCGATTTCCAGCCGGTTGCAACCGTCGCCCGCCACTGTCAGCTGAAAGTTTATCTTGCGCCGGGAAAGCTCCTGGACAAAAGGAACAAGGTCGCAGGCGCGTTTGTCGGAGTCGTCAAGGCGGCCGACATAGCAGAGACGCAGCTCTTCCGTGCGGGGCGGACGCTTGAAGGTCCCGGGCTGCGCGATGCCTGTCGGAATGCGCACCACCCTCGCCGGCGGGTAGCCACAATGATCGGCGACAGCCAGCCCGGGAAGCCGGCTGTCCACCACGCAGAAGTCGATGATCCCCCGATACCGGCGGAGGTCGGAAAAAAGGTCGGCGTCCCAGCTTCCGATCATCTGGACGAGGGGCATTGGGCGCCCGCTCTCCCGGAGTGAATTTATTGCCGGAATCGCGTCGAAAAGCCTCGCTCCCACCACGATGTCGGGGGAGGTTTCCCGAATCGCCATTTCCAGCGCCGCGCGCCGTGCGTGAAACGTTCCGCGCGTCCCGTCGATTTCGATCGCCTTCAGTGGTCCGTTTTCCGCAAGGAATCGGGCCGGGTCATGGAACCTTGCTCCGCGCGCCAGTCCGAGGACGGCATCCCATCCATGGCCGGGAAGGCTCCGGCAGAGCCGGCAGAGCACCGACTCGAACCCTCCGCGCGTCGAGGCGGCCGGCGCAAGAAACAGGACGCGTCCCATGGTATCAGGCGCTCGTGGCCGCTGTTGCCGCGGATGCCATGTTCGGCCGCAGCCACGCGGTCGTATCGTTCTCGTCGGTTGCAATCTCGTAGCCGATAGCCATCAACTCCTCGTAGACCTGGCGGCGTTCGGCGGCGGAGAAATGCTGGTGCTCGAAATGCACGATCGTCGGGTGCCTGGATGCGAGATCCGCAGCGCGCAGGAGCACGAGGTCGTGGCCTTCGGTATCGAGCACCAGAAGGTCGCAGCGTTTGCACGGAAGCAGCCGCCAGACATCGTCCCACGTCACGGCGGGCAGATCCTCGCTCAACACAGCGCTCTCATCGATTCCGATCGATCGGAGGGTTTCGATCAGTCGTGGACGGTCGAGTGTGGCCAGCCCGCTGATCCAATCCGGTCCCGGGGTTCCCTCCCGGACAAAATGCATCGTGCGTATGCCCCGCTTCTCATCCACCAGTGCCTGCAGAAGCACAAGCCCGCCGCATCCTTCATAGGTTTTTTCCAGTCCTTGGAAATTCTGAGGCACTGGTTCCACCAGGACTCCCTCCCAGCGGTGTTTCCGGACAAACGGGTTCAGGGGATCATACCGTCTACCGTCGTTCGCCCCGACCTGGATGAAGCAGAGACCGTCCAGATTCGGAAACCGCCGCAGGAGGACGCTCTCAAAAACGCTCTGGGGCGGGTGTTCCAAATACCTCGCGCCCGGGTGCGAGGGGCTTGTCACGCGCAGGCCGAGACGCCGGAAAAGGGCCTGAAAGAAGGGTTTGACGATCAGGAGCGGTTTGGCAGATGCCGGCGCGCCGGGTGATGTGGGGGGTGTCGGCATCAGGGAACCTCCGGGGCCGCACGAGTTTCGGGGGACAACCCCTCCGGGAACACGATCATCCCCGCGGCGTAATCGCTGAGGAAGTTCCGGCTGTATGCGGAAAGGAAATCCGCCGGCAGCGTGTCGGGGCCGCCGCCGGCGGCGGATTTCTGCCGGTCATACCAGTTGTGGTAGTGCGTCAGTATTCCATCGAGGGAATAAAAGTTGCCCAACCCGTAGCGCAGGCCCGCCCAGAGCGGCTGCCAATACCTGTATTCCTGCACTGTATTCACGATCGGCGTGTCGGATGGCGGGCTGGTGTGCACATCCATCAGCTTGAGTTTTCCGCCTCTGCGGGCCAAGGCGGTGGGGAGGTTGTAGGTGATGTGCTCGCCGAAAAAGTCGATCCCCCGCTGCGGCCACGGGAGCCGGAACCTGCGGATCCACCGCGTCTCTCGCAGCCGCCTCAGCATCCGGGTGTCGAAGAACAGAAACGAGCTCTCAGGCATGCCTTTCCCCCATGGCCGTGTCCCGTTCCCGCATCCGGTATCTTCAGGGGAGACGAGCGATGCCCCGCGGCCTACCGCTTCGATGCACTGCCCGCACCAACCGGCTCCCAAAAAAACCACATCGGCATGGACCAGGAGCGTGAACCCGGCGCGGGATCTGCCGGCCAAGGCATTGAGGGCCTCTGGCTGCGTGCAGGCCATGCGAACGACTTTTGCGCCGAACTGTCGTGCGATCTCGTGCGAGTCGTCGGTCGAGCAGTTGTCCAGCACGCAGACTTCCACATCTCCGCAGGTTTTGCGCAGCGAATCCAGGCAGACCTTGAGAAACGGGCTGCTGTTCCAGGAGGTGATTCCGACAAAGAGGCTCATGGGAGCCATTTCGATTCTTGACGCGGGTGGGTGGGCAGTTGCATCACTGCTGAATGGCAGGCCCCATCATTCAGCGGTTCCAGCAGCGGCTGAGCGGGTTTCTCTCGCGGCTGACCGGTCGGCAGGTCCCCGAGATCTCTTTCACACCGGAGGTTCTGAAAGCCGGCGGATTTTACAGCCAGAACGGGCAGGACAAGTTTTTGCTCGAGCGGGTTTTCCGCGGGAAGCGGAACGGGGTTTTTGTCGAGATCGGAGCGCACGACGGGGTCTCGTTCAGCAATACCTTTGCCATGGAAAAGCTCTGGGGTTGGAAGGGTGTCGTGGTTGAACCGATGGGCAAGGCCTATGCGAAGCTGGTAGCCAACCGTGCCTGCCTCGCGATCCAGGCGTGCGTGGCCACCCGCGCCGGAACAGTCGAGTTTATCGAGGTGGACGGCTACTCCGAAATGCTGAGCGGAATGGTTTCCAGCTTCGACCCGCGGCATGTCGAGCGGATGGAACGCGAGGTCGCCGAGCACGGCGGAACGGTCGGCCGGCAGTCGGTTCCCTGCCTCAGCCTCGATGATGTTTTTTCGCGCGGCGGGTTCCCGGAAATTGACTATCTCTCGGTCGATGTCGAGGGGGCGGAGTGCGAGGTTCTTCAGGTGGAAACCCTGCGCAAGTGGCCGGTGGCGGTCGTCAGCGCTGAAAACAATTTTTCCGAATCCGGCCTGCGGGAACACATGCGCGCTGCCGGTTACCGCCTGCTGGCCCGCGTGGGGGCCGACGACATCTACCAGCGGCGCTAGCCTTTTCTCCATTCGAGCACAGGGGCCACAAGCCCGGGCTTTTCGTCGCTGTTCATCCGCATCCAGTAGGGCGAGGCTCCGTGGAGCCGCCTCACACCGAACTTCAGCACTGCATTCAGGCTGAAGATCCATTTGGTGTCCTTGATGAATGCCTTCGGGCAGAGGGAGAGAGTTGTTTCGTTGAAGAAGCCCGCCGGAATCGTGCATTCCAGCTCATTGCGACCGGGAGCGAGCGCCGGCCAGCCCTCCGTGCACCCGTCGGTCTGGCAGCTTCTCAGCAGAACCTCGCCGCCGGGTGAGACCAGGTCGAAGCCGATAACGAATCCCGCCGGCACCTGCTCCATGTCCACGACCATGCGGATGACTGCGGGCTTGTCGCTGACGATGTCGCCCGCGGCTGCGCCGCTCGAAAAGACGGCGATCTCGCGGAGGCGCACGCCGTCGCAGCCTGGAGCGTTTGCGGCGTCCCACTCCACGAACGCCTGCTTGACCGGACCTCTGGAGAGGTAGTCGGAAACCACTTCCCGGGCCGATCCGGAGCGGACCGCAACGCCGTGCTCCAGCAGCAGGCCGCGCGTGCAGAGGGCCCCGATGGCCGCCATATTGTGGCTCACGAATAAAACCGTCCGCCCCGACCTTGCAACCTCCCCCATCTTTCCGAGACACTTCTCCTGAAAGCCGACATCCCCGACGGCAAGGACCTCGTCCACAATCAGGATCTCCGGCTCCAGATGGGCGGCCACCGCAAAGGCCAGCCGCACATACATCCCGCTCGAATACCGCTTCACCGGCGTGTCCAGAAACTTATCGACCCCGGCAAACGCTACGATCTCATCAAATTTGCGTGCGACCTCGCCCCTCTTCATCCCGAGCACGACGCCGTTGAGATAGATGTTCTCGCGTCCGGTCAGCTCGGGATGGAAGCCGGTGCCGACCTCAAGGAGACTGGCCACTCGTCCGCGAAGGACGATTTCTCCGCTTGTCGGTTCGGTAATCCGGCTCAGGATTTTGAGCAGCGTACTCTTGCCGGCACCGTTGGCACCAATGATGCCGAGGACTTCGCCAGGCTGGACAGAAAATGTTACATCGCGCAGCGCCCAGAATTCGCCGGGCTTTTCCTTCGCGGCATTCCGCTTTTTGAAGAATCCGCCGAGCGTGTCCCGGAGGGTATGGAAATTCCCCGCTGAACCGGACCCATTCCCAAGTTGGTAGCGCTTCGAGATTTCGCGGACTTCGATGATCGGTTGGCTCATGCGGATTTAAATCACATCCGCGAATTGCCGCTCGACCTTCCGGAAATAGACCAGACCGATCGCAAGGAACACCGCTGTAACAGCGCAGGAGATCAGAAGGTCGATGAGGGGAGGGAAAGCGCCTCCGCAGAGCGCCCAGCGGAACCCGTCAATGACGCCGACGAGCGGGTTGAGCGCGTAGAGGTGGGCGGCGGCGGGCCCGAGCCTGTCGCGGACGAGCGAGCTGCTGTAGGCGACGGGCGAGACGTAGAGGCCCATCTGGAGGATGAACGGGACGAGGAACCGGAAGTCGCGGTATTTGACGTTCAAGGCCGTGATCAGCAGCGCGGGGCCGAGCGCGGCGGTGCACGCCAGAACAAGAAACGCCGGAAGCGCCAGCCACTGCGGTCCGATCGAAGCGCCCTTCCAGAGAAGAATCGGAATGAAAAGGACGGTCATCACCGCGAAGTCGACCAGGGCGACCGCCAGTGCGGCCAGCGGGACAATCACGCGCGGGAAATAGACTTTGGAGATCAGGTTCGCGTTGCTCACCATGCTCTGCCCGCACGACGAGAGGATATTCGAAAAAAGCTGCCAGGGCAGCATTCCCGCGATTACCATCGCGGCGTAGGAGCTGCCGGTATCGGGCTTCAGGCCGACGAGATTTCCGAAGACAAAGGTCATCAGGACCACGGCTGTGAGCGGTTGCAGGACGGCCCAGAGCACGCCGAGGACGGTCTGCTTGTAGCGGACGGAGATGTCGCGCCGGGCGAGCGTGGTGAGCAGTTCGCGGTAGTCCCAGACGTCTCGCCAGTAACGCGATTTTGATCCCGCGCTGATCCGGATTTCGATGGGGAAATTTTGGCAAGCTGCCGCCTCTGGTAAATCTGAGGATTCAGAAAAACCATGCGATGAAGACTGGTCTGCGGGCACCCTGATCCGCCGAATATAGCAGCGTGCCTTAAGCCCTGACAATCACCGTATTCGGCGCGGGCGGGCATGGGCGCTTGCCGCAAACGCTTTTGTTGCCGAAAAATTCCCCGGCAGGTAGGATGAGGACCTCGTGACGGAACTCATGTGCTGATGAAATGAACGCGCGGCCCCATATGCGTGATGCGGCTCCCGTGGTGGCGGCATTGGCGGCGAGCCTTGTTTTTATGAGGGCGCCCTTCGTGGCCGGAGTTGTGGTCGCGATCGCGTGTTTGATCTGGAGGCCACGTGCGGGTGGCTGGCTGGGGTGGCTGCTGCTGGGACTGGCCGCGCTCCCGCTTCTCGCGCTGCTTCCCGCATCGTGGTTTGGCCAACCGGCCTGGAGGGCGGCGGCGCTCGGCGGGGAGGCTCCGCTTTGCATGACTCCGCAACCCTGGGCGCTTTTGAGTGCATGGGTTTCCTATCTTTCCGGGCTGGTATTTCTCTGGTGGGTTTGCGGCCGTAGCGGAAACGATGGAGACCGGCAGCGACAGGCTGCCGCGCTCGCGTTTGCTGTCGGGCTGTGCGGGTTGCTCCTTTTTGCGCGCTGGAACAGCGGAGCCTGGCGGGGACCGATGGCGGATGTTTTTATGGCGCTTTTCGATACAAGGAATCAGGCGGCATCCTTCGCGGCCTTGGGGCTCTGCGGCTGTGCGGTTCGGGCAGTCGCCGCACCTGCAGTCCGCTGGCGCGCCGTCTGGGGAATGGCCGCGTGCCTCTGTGCGGCGGCGATTCTCGCCCTGGGATCCCGCGGAGGGGCGCTTGCTGCTGGCTGCGGATGCCTGGCGGGCTGGGGGATCCTGGCCGCGGTTCACTGGAAGCTCCGGCGGACTGCGGTCCTGACCGGTGCGATTGTTGCAGTGATCGGCGCTGTCGCGTTTCTGCTGCCGTCCGTTCCGCTTGTTGAACATTTTGGTTCAGAGGGGACCGGCGGTCTCGAATTCCGGCTCGCCGTGCAGTCCGATGCCTGGACGATGCTTGCGGCTCATCCGGTCTCTGGGGTCGGGTTGGGAAGCTTCGACGGGGTCTTTCCGTTCTTCCGCACCCTCTCCGCGTCGCTCTGGCGAACCTTCCATCCCGAGAGCGACTGGCTTTGGTTTGCGTGCGAAGCCGGCGTCTTGGCTGGATTTCTGGCCATCGGGGTCGCGGGGATTCTTGCGGTCCGGTGGGGGCATCTTCTTTTCTCGGCTGAGCCGGAAGCTCCCGCCGTGGGGCTTGGCTGCTTGACGGCTCTGAGTGTCCATGGACTCCTGGATGTGCCCGCACACTCGGGGCCGGTGTGGTTTTTGGCGGCTGCGCTGATTGGGGTCGGGGCCGGGGTGCCGTTCTTTTCTGCGCGGCCAAGGCTCATTCCTGTTTTTGTGGGGCTTGCTCTTGGCGCTCTGGCGCTTGGTCAGGCCATTTGGACTCCGCGCAGGCAGCCGCAGGTTTTTTCCGCCGCTGCTCCGGTTGATCGCCTTCCCTCCCGTCTTTCGGTCGATGAGTGGATGCAATTCCGCCCGCTCGATGCCGGCGTGCTGGAGTTGGCTGCCCATCACGCCATCCGCTCGTCCGATCGTCTTCTTGCACGGAAGCTTTTGCTTCGGCTGTTTGCGCTCGAACCATTTTCTCCGCTTACGGTCTCGCGTGCGATGGGAGTGGCTGCCTCACGGGGCGACAGTGAGCTTGCCGTGCTCTGCGCCGGCGCCATCATCGACCGGACGGCTGCGTCGGATCGGGCGCAACGGCTGCACGAGCTGCTGGCGCAGTTCTCCGGAAGTCCGCTCATCTTTCAGGCGCTTCTGGCACGACCTGCCGGTTCAAGCGCGCTTCAAGCCATTCGGATCGAGTACATGAAAACGCCCGTTCAACGGCCTGAATTCGAACTCCTCGTTGCGATGGCGTCGCGCCCGGATGACCTGGCACCCAACGGGCGGCATGCCACGCTCGCGCTCGTGCGGGCCCTCGAGAGCGGCTGTCCGGAAGCACTTGAGCAGGCGGCGAGCGTTTCCTCGCTGCGCAGGGCGGCCTTCCGGGCCAGGGCGGAATTTGCGGCATCGCGGGGAGAGTTTCAGCCCGCGTGCGACATGGTCTTGGCCAGTCTATCTCCTGCGATGGATCGCATCGAGGTCGTCCTGCCCGCCGGCGGCGATGCCTATGGCCTCACGATGCAGGCGCTCGCGAGCTGGCGGGCGGGGGATTACGCCAAGGCCCGTTCGCTTCTGGTCGCTGCGGTTTCCCAGCCGGGTGTGCCGCCGCTCGCCTGGTTTTTGCTGGGGGATACGGAATACCGTGCTGCGGCTTATGAGAGGGCCTGGGCAGCCTTTTCAAAGTATCTCTCGGCCAACGACGCCCCGGAGGGCGAACCCTGATGCCGAGGGGAAATTGAGATGTCCGCATGGCTTGCGGGCAGTCTGGCGATCCCACTCAAGCCCCGCCTGTAAAATGGCGCATCTCCCCGCCGGAGAGTTCCCTCCAGTGTCCGGGTGCGAGTTCGCCCAGAGCAAAGCCGCCGATCGCAACGCGGATCAGGCGCAACGTCGGATGGCCGACTGCCGCGGTCATCTTACGCACCTGGCGGTTCCGGCCTTCGATGAGGCGCAGTTCAATCCAGACGTCGCGGATATTTTTCCGGACGCGCACCGGCGGATCGCGCGGCGGGGGGGATGGCTGCGGGGACAGGATGGATGCCCCGGCCGGGAGCGTCCACCTGCCATCGAGGAGGATTCCGGACCGGAGGCGTTGAAGGGCTTCGTCGCCGGGCTCGCGCTCGACCAAGGCCCAGTAGGTTTTTTCCACGTGCCTGCCCGGGGCCAGGAGTCGGGCGTTCCACGCCGGTTCGTCCGACAACAGGAGCAGGCCCTCGGAATCCGCATCCAGGCGGCCGATCGGATACATCTGTGCGGGAAACCCGAACTCCGCCAGCGTCCGGTTGGCCCCGGCATCCGGTGTGAATTGGGAGAGGACGCCGCAGGGCTTGTGGAAAGCGACCAGCATGCCGCCGTTGGGTCAGAGGATTTTGACCCGCGTGAGATCCTGCGAGTCGACGACCCCGATCGGGCGGTTGGCCGGATCGACCACAACGAGATCATCGATGCGGTGGCGCTCCAGGATCTGCAGGACCTCCGCGGCCAGCTTGTCCCCGGGGATCGTGACCGGCTTGCGCGTCATGAATTCGCCGACCGGTCGGGATCCGATTCCCGGGTGGTCGGGAAAGTGCCGCGCGAAGTCGCCGTGGGTGAAAATTCCGGCCAGCGTGCCGTCCGGGGCAACAATGACGGCGGCCCCGGCGCGCCGGGCCGTCATTGCCTGCACGGCCTCGAGGACGCTGGCCTCCGCCTGCAGCACCACGAGATCTTCGGCGCTCCGCATGATCTGATGCACCCGCAGCAGAAGGGCGCGGCCGAGGCTGCCCCCCGGGTGGAAACGCGCAAAATCCTCCTTCCGGAACCCGCGGCACTCGAGAAGCGTCATGGCCAGGGCATCGCCGAGGATGAGCATCGCCGTCGTGCTTGAGGTCGGAGCCAGATTGAGAGGGCACGCCTCCTGCGACACTCCGACATCGAGCACGGCCGCCGCGCATTTCGCGAGCGTCGAATCGCGCGCCCCGGTGATCGCGATGATCGGCACCCCCATCCTGGCAAACGCCGGCAGGATCGCGACGAGTTCCTCGGTTTCCCCGCTCGAGCTGAGCGCCAGCACGATGTCGCCGTCCGCAACCACGCCGAGGTCGCCGTGCAGTGCGTTGAGCGAGTTGAGGACAACCGCAGGGGACCCGGTGCTGGTCAGCGTGGCCGCGATCTTCTCGCCGATGTGGCCGGATTTCCCGACGCCGACGACAACAACCTTGTTCCGGCGCTCGACCGCCGTCCGCACGAGTTCCACCGCCTTCCCGAAATCCGCATCCAGCCGCGCCGCAACCGCGGCGGCTTCCTGCAACTCGATTTCAAAGACCCGGCGGGCACGCTCCAGATAGTCCATCCATGAACAATGACCGACACGCAACAAAACTGCAAAGCGCAATGATAGGCGGAGGCTCAACATTATTTGTCTCAGCTGAGACAAATAATGTTGAACTTCCGCGCGGTGGTCGCGCCGGCAAACGTTTGATCGTTCTGGACGAATCCGGGTGCCGGTGGCAGCTTTGCCGGGTCATGACACCCCCCCGAATCATTGCCGGCGCCTTGCTGGCGGGTCTTCTTTCGCTGTCCGCCCAGCCGGATGCTCCGGCTCCCAATGTGGATTCGCTTGTTGGCGAGCTGAATCAGATCGAGCAGAAGCAGAAGCTGAAGAAGCAGTCGGCGAAGGCGGCGATCCTGGCCCGGATCCAAGCGGCGGCGGCCAACGGTCCCGCAGCGGCGGTTTTCTACGGGGATGCGATTGAGGAGGTCCAGTTCCGCGGACGCAAAGACAAAGTCGAGGCCTATCAGGATTGGAAAAAGAAAAACTCGGATTACCTCCGCACGAAGGAGCTGCAGACCGCGCTCCTCTTTCATCTGCGCTACCTGGCACTGGCCCTGCAGCGCAAGGGACTCGAGAAGCCCGAGACCCTTTTGCCGGCAACGATGGCCTACCTTGGTGAGCTTGTTGCCGAGAGCCCACAGGATCAGCAGGGGCTCTTGAGCAAGCCGCTCGGGCAGTCGGTCATCGCGCAGTGGCTGCAGCTGGGCGACTGGCTTCCAGATACCAAGGTGTGGGAGCCGAGCGCCGGCGATGTCGGCGGCATTCTGGAGAAAAACATCCGCCCGATCCTGCGGGACTCAAAGGACCCGCGCCTTCTTCAAACGTGGGATCTCGAGATGAAGATGCAGGCGGATGCGATCACCTCGGGGCGTCTGGCCCACCAGGCGGACATCTTCAACGCGGTCACCCGCCAGCGGCTGATCTTCCAGCGTGCGCAGGATATGATCATCCTCGATCAGCCGAACCGCGCACTGGGTGAGATGCTGGGCTTGGTCCGTTCCTATCCCGAACACCCGGACTTCCCGCAGTGGATGGCAAAAATCCGTGAGCTGATCAACCGTCCTGCGGCGCCTGCGGGTACATCTCCGCAATAAGGCCTGCGTAGCGCTCGCCCACGATGTGGCGCTTGATCTTGAACGTGTTTGTGAGTTCATCACCGACATCGAACGTCTTCGGGACAAAGCGCCAGACGGCGATGCGCTCGAAGGGTTTGAACCCGGTGTCCCCGCAAATCAGCCGCCGTACTTCCGCATCGACCAGCCGGTGGGCATCTTCGCGGTAGAGGATCTCGTCACGGTCGTCCACGGCGAGTCCCGCGCGCCGGAATCCCTCCGGGGACGGCACGATGAGGGCGCCGAGGGATTTCTGATCCTGCCCGACGACCATGCACTGCTCGATGAGGGGGGATTCGACCAGATGGCTCTCGATCGGGACCGGTTCCACGTTCTCGCCGCTGAGCAGGACGATCGTATCCTTCGAGCGGCCGAGGATTTTCAGGCAGTTGTTGAACGTGATCATGCCGATGTCGCCGGTGTTCATCCAGCCGTCCTTGATCACGCGCGCGGTGCCCTCGGGGTCCTTGTAATACCCGCGCATGACCTGCGGTCCCTTGACGTGGATCTCGCCGCGGAGGCCGCGTCCACGGCCCCGCCGGCGGACATTCGGATAGAGGGTCTCCCCGTTCTCCAGATCGACGATGCGGATCTCGGTCTGCGGGTAGGGATGGCCGACCGTTCCGATGACCAGGTTCTCCCAGGTGCGCACGGCAAGGACCGGGGAGGTTTCTGTCATGCCGTATCCCTCGAGGACCGGGATTCCGATGAAATTGAAAAACTCATCCACATGGGGCTGGAGGGCTCCCCCGCCGGAAATCGTGCCCCGGAATTTTCCGCCGACAATCGCCCGCATTTTTGAAAGGACAAGTCTGTCGAGCAGGCGGCTGGGGATGATGCCTGTCACCCATGCCAGAGCATGAGCTGCGGCCAGGGGAAGGGACTCGCTGAGCGGTCTTCCGCGGGTATCCAGGTCCTGGCCGAGAAAAAACCGCTGCGCCCGCTTCACGTTGCGGGTGCTGGAATATGCCGCATGGAAAAGCGCGCGGCGGAGCGGGCTGGAGGACTTTACGTTTGCGAGGATTTTCTGGTACAGGCTCTCCCAGAGCCGGGGGGCGGAGGCCATCACGGTCGGCCTGACGACCCGCAGATCCTCGCCGATGGCCCGGAGGCTGGTGTAGTATGTTGCGACGCCCATCGAGACCGCGACCATCTCAAAAACCCGCTCGTAGCTGTGCCAGACCGGCAGGATCGAGAGCGCGCGGTCGCCCGGCTGAAGCGAGAACGGAAGGTTGGCGATCTGCGAGCACATGTTCGCATGCGTGAGCTGCACCCCCTTCGGCGTGCCAGTGGTGCCCGATGTGTAGATGATCGTGAAGAGGTCGTCCGGACGGACGGCTCCTGCCCGCTCGAGAGCGGTCCGGTCGCCGTCTGTGCGCCGGCGCGCACCATCCGCCAGCAGGTCCTGGAGCCGCAGCACGCCTTTCGGCGCCTCCCCACCAGACGACATGAGGACGATTTTCCGCACATGGCGCAGCCGCGAATGGCAGCTCTGCAGTTTCGCCAGCGTTGTCAGGTTCTCGACAAACACGACGCCGGCGTCAGCATGTGTGAGGATGTAGGCGAGCTCGGTTTCGGTAATGTCGGTTCCCCGCGGAACATCTGCCGCGCCGGCAAGGAGGATGCCGTAGTCGCAGAGGATCCATTCCAAACGGTTGTCCGAGATGATCGCGACATGGTCGCGGGGCTTGACGCCCAGGGCTGCCAGCGCGGTCGCAAGGTCCAGCCCGGCCTCGTAGAGCTCCCGGAAGCTCATGGGCACAAATCGGCCCGAGGCATCCTTGCTTAAAAAGGCCGGCAGGTCCCCGTGGCTGGCAGCCGCGCGCGCGTAGAGATCTGTCAGAGTGGATGCGGAGATGCGGCTGTCGTCCATGGTGTTCCGGGCGCGAATGCGGACTGAAGAGACGCGTTTCCGACCCCTTGTGCAAACAGAAAGATATGGTAAGATGGAAATTCTATGAAATCCATTCTCATCGTTATCGCCTCGGTCGCATTGGCAACAGTTGGAGCCACTGGCTGCTGCTCCGCATCGAAATCCTGCGGACCCAAGGTCTGCCCGATGACCAAGAAGGTCTGCCCGCAGGACTCCTCCTGCTGCTGCGCATCGACTGCTGCCTGCACGAAGAAAGCTCCTGCCCAGCAGTAATCAGCTTCCCGGCATCCTGAGTTCGGAACCGGCCTTCGCAACCAGATTGCGAAATATGGAACATGATTCCTTTCTGGAGGCTGTCGCTGCGACGAAATTTTTCTGAATTTCTCTGCATCGCGTTCCGAAGTGTTGGTGCAGGACAGGCATCGCTGATCCCGGGCGACTTGCCCGGGAGCCAGCAATTGGCACACGTCGTTCAGATGTTCGACGTGAGGTATTAGCTATTGCCCGGTTTCCTTGGAAAATCCGTCCAGGGCGGATTCCCACTGCCCGGGAGTGGTGATGGCTCCGGCTTTCGCCCAGCCATAGCCCGGGAAGCATGTGACTTTTCCGCCGGCATCGGTGCGGGTCAGCAGGATGGCGTGGCCGCTATCTTTTTCTTTGGTCTTCAGCTCCCGGGCTTCGGCCGGGAAGCCGGGGGCGAGGACGACGCCTGTTCCGAGGCCGCTGCCGTCGATGGTTTCCCAGCAGGAGACCCATCGTTTGCCTGGCGGGAGAGTCGCCTGGGCTTTGCCGTCGTGCGTCGTGACGCCGATGGCCACCGGAAGGTTGGCAAGCGGCTTGCCATCGCGGGTGAATGTCGATTCTGAACGGAAGAAGCGTTTGCCTGGCTCGATCGTAATGCGCTTGATCTCGCGGACCGGGGGCTCGCCGTTCTGCGCGGGATATTCATAGGTGAGTTCAAACGAGGATTTTTCCGGCGTTTGTGTGAGGAGTTTCCATGAGAGAAACGTGTCGGAAGTGACCATGCGGTCTCCGATCCAGAGCGCGGTGCCACCGCACCCGCGCGAGCTGCCGACGTGATACGGGTCGTAGCCTTCGCCGTGATCCTTATGGTAGCTGATGCCTTTCGGGTCGCCGGAATACCACTTGTCGATAATGAGGTCGGGAACGCGCTTGAGCCAGCAGTCGATCCCGCTGTCCTCCGGTCCGCTGCGCAGTGCCGGTCCGTAGGTCCGGAAGGCGACCAGGTCGTTTTCCCACGCGAAGTCATCTTTGCGCTCCGGCACGAAGCGGGCGAAGGTGGCGGGACCCGCAGCCAGAGCGGAGTGGAGCAGGAAGGAAAACAAAAGCGGGAGGAGGAGCCGGATCTTCATAAGATATGATGTCCGAAGACTGCCATATTCCGGGCCAATCGGCGAGAACTCCCTGACGGGAAAATCAGCTGACCGGGAGAATAAGATTGTGGGTGCCCGTGAAAATGCGGACAATGCGGTCATCCACCGCGCACCATGAATACCACCACTCCCCGGAAAATTCAGCCCATCGTTTACTTCATCGGATTCACCGCAGCACTGGCCGGATTGCTGTTCGGCCTGGATGTCGGGGTGATTTCCGGCGCGCAGCACTTCATCGAGAAGGACTTCAAGATCGGCGACCAGCAGATCGAGCTGATTGTCAGCGCGCTGCTCTGGGGGGCGGTCTTCGGCACACTGATCAGCGGGATGTTGTCGAGCCACTTCGGCCGTCGGAAGACGATCCTGGTGAGCGCAGTGATCTTTGTGGTCGGCTCGCTCCTCTGCTCGGTCGCGCCGGACGAGAAACTGCTGATCATCGCGCGGTTTCTTCTCGGTATCGCCGTGGGCGTCGCTTCGTTCACCGCCCCGCTCTACCTTTCCGAGATTTCGCCGCAAACCGTCCGGGGCTCGATGATCTCGATGTATCAGCTCATGATCACGATCGGGATCGTGATCGCCTTTCTGAGCGACACCTGGCTCGCGTCGTATGCCACATTCGGAGGTGTGACAGGCGGGCACTGGAGGATCATGCTGGGCGTGATCGCCATCCCGGCCGCCATCATGTTTGTCGGCGTGCTTTTCCTGCCGGAAAGCCCGCGCTGGCTTTTCCTGAAAGGCTTCCACGACCATGCGGTCGATGTCTTCCGCCGGATGAAGCTCGACGAGGCGGAGATTGCGTCCGAGATGCAGGAGATCAAGGACAGCATGAAGGTGAAGCAGAACGGGTTTCAAATGCTGCTCCAGAATTCCAATTTCCGCCGGGCGATCGGACTCGGCATCGGGCTTCAGATCATCCAGCAGCTCACCGGCATCAACGTCATCATGTATTATGCGCCGAAGATCTTCGCGCTCGCCGGATTTGAGAACGTGAACGAGCAGATGTGGGGCACGGTGATCGTCGGCGTGACAAACGTGCTGGCCACGTTCATTGCGATTGCGTTTGTTGACCGCCTCGGCCGCAAGCCGATCATGTTTGCCGGCTTCGTGGTGATGGGCGCCTCGCTTCTGACCGTCGGACTGCTGTTCAATGCGGACATCGCAAAAAATCCCTCGCTCAGCTACCCGGCGATCTTCGCTCTGCTCGTCTTCATTGTTGGTTTTGCCATGAGTGCGGGGCCGATCATCTGGGTGATCTGCTCGGAGATCTATCCGCTGGCCGGCCGCGACCTGGGCGTGACATTCAGCACGGCGACCAACTGGATTGCGAATGCGATCGTCGGAATGACGTTCCTCTCGCTGATCAACGGCTTCGGGGCGGGCAACACATTCCTCCTCTACGGCGGACTGAATATCCTGTTCATCGTCTTCTTTATTTTCCTCGTGCCCGAGACCAAAGGTGTCTCGCTCGAAAAAATCCAGGAGAACCTGCTGTCCGGGCTGCCGCTCCGGAAGATCGGCCGCTGAGCGGAGAGGGAAATTGGCTTACGCCCTTTCTGATGCAAGCACCAGGCCGGGCGGGAGGGCTTCGCCGAAGAGGCGCGACTGCTCGCCGCGTTCGACCGGGACAAACTGCCTGAGGCGCATGGCCCGGGGGGAGGGGACGCCTGCCTTTTCGAGTTTGGCGGCGATGCGCTCGCGGACGGATTTGGGGAGATCGAGGTTGCGGTCGTTGACGACGCGGGCGGCCCGGAGGAAGAGCGTCTGCGCCTCGAGGAGGGAGGGTTCGGACCAGTCGACGTCGGAGAGCTCCAGGAAGACCTGCTCGACGAGCGACGGCGGAACGACTGCCTCGGGTCCGGCGTAGAGCGGACAGCGGTTGAGGAGCAGGCCGAGGGCGACAAGGAAAGGGCCGCAGTGGCCGCCTTCGTCGGCGAGGTGGCGGGCCTTGGCGAGGAAGCTCCCGACGAGCTGTGATTTTGTCGCCACGTCGAGGCGTTCGAGTGCTCCGGCCAGTCGGACGAGCTCTGGCGATGCGGGTGTTTCCTGGAGGAGCAAGGGAAGAAAGGGATCGAGGATCGCGTGTTGCCGTTCGCGGCTGAGACCGCCTGCGACCCGCCGCCAGAGGATGAATTCCTGCAGCTGCACCTTCTTCCCCTTGTGAGCCGGCCCCCGGGAGCGAAGCTGCCAGAGCTCGTCGATGCGGGTATCGTCGAGCGCGCCGCCGAATCCGGGGCGGAGCAGGAATCCGGAGAGAATGAGCCACGCCTCCTCATGCTCGACCGATGTCGCCCATTGCGGCGCGACGGCCACCAGCGCAGGCCAGAGAGCTCGGAGGAGCGCCCAGTTCCATTCCGCTTTGGGCAGTCCACAAATCTTTTCAAGCCCCTGGAGAAGGTGTGCCGCGCCGAACTTTTGGTGACGCGCCGGCGGATGGGAAAACCGTTTGGTGATCTCCGCGTGGGCAGCTTCGAGCCGGTCGGGATCGATGCCGGGTTCGCATGCCGCCGGCTCTGCGGCTTCCGCGGCCTCCGCCCGGAGGTTGAAGGCGAGCGGCCACTGTTTCCGTATCGAACTGTCGGAACTGGCGCACGAGACTTCGAGCATGCCGAGTTCGCTGAGACTGGCTTGGAGCGTGATTGGGATGGATTTTTTTGGGCGGTTGCCTTCGAGGCGTGCGGTTGCCTGGAGCGAAGGGAGGCGTTGGAAATCGCGACCGTTCCAAGCGACGAGCGAGCCGGCCGCATCGCTTGTCCGGCGGGTCGAAACGAACGGCTGGAAGGCGGACGGCTGGTTGAGGCGCAGTTCGAGACCCGGCAGGGCGGTAGTGAATTCCTGTCCGGCTTTTGCGCCAAGCGGGAGGATGCAAACGAGCGCGGGCCCATCGGATTTCGCATCCCGACTGGTTGCCTCGAGGTAAACCGCCCTCGCCGCGCCGGCCTCGATCCGGGCCTCGTGTCCGTGGCCGAGCGCACCGAAGCGCGCGGCTCCACGGGCGACTGCGAGGTCGGGCTCCGGGTTGTTTAGCACGACCGGAGCGGACTGCCAGCGCGCGATCTGATCCCGGAGCCGGTTGCGGAGCGCCACGGGCCGGAGCGATCCGCCGTTGAAGAGGATGTGATCGACTGCGGGATGCCCGGCGAGGAATTGCGCCAGATGCCGCGTGATCGCGCTGTCGGCGGCATATGGGAGCCCCCACTCCTTCAAACCCGACGCGGATTCTACGGGTCGGGCGTCGGCCGGACAGTCCGGAAAAAACCCGCCGAGGACGATATCGCGAACCAGCGATCGCTCGACCCGAATGGTGGCGGTCCCGTCGAAAAGCTTTGATCCGCGGCCGGGCAGCGAGACGCTTTCCTCTCCATCTCCGTCGGCCGAGAGGCAGCGTTCCTTGAGGTCCCGGCAGCGGGCGACAAGGTCGTTCCACTGGCGGCCCGGAAGCCGCTGCGAGGTGCCCACGAATTTTGGTTCCAGCCGGTGGGCGATGGCGAGGTCGATATTGTCCCCGCCGAGCAGAAGATGGTCGCTCACCGCAACGCGCCGGACGCGTGGAAGCGGCTCGCCCGGCTGGATTTCGAAGAGGCTGAAATCCGATGTTCCGCCGCCGATGTCGATGACCGCGACGTGCCGGATGCCAAAGGTGTCGCCGGAGGATCCGTGGGTTTCGAGCCAGCGGTAGAACGCGGCCTGCGGCTCCTCAAGCAGGCGTACGCTGTCCGGAAACCCGGCCTGTCGCGCGGCTTCGAGCGTGAGCCGCTGCGCGACCGGATCGAACGAGGCGGGGACAGTGACGGTGATGATCTGATTGTTGAATGGAGCGCCAGGGAACTTCTCATCCCATGCCGCTCGCAGGTGCCCAAGCAGGCGGGCGGATGCAGCGATCGGTGAGATTTTTTCCGCGGGCGCGAGTTCGTCCGACCCCCAGGGCAAGAATGCGGCCTCGCGATCGACCGCATGGTGGCCGAGCCACGACTTGGCCGAGTGAGCGACGCGGTCGGGCGTGTCCGCCGCCTGCCGGCGCGCGATCCGGCCGGGGAGCCACTGCGGGCCGGCGGAGCCGGGTTCTGCGGGTGGCAGGAAAAGGAACGACGGGAGCAGCGGGTCGTCGATCGAACTGGAAGCGGATTCCCACTGCGGGATGGGAAAAATTTCCGACTCGCCGCCGGCAAGCGGCTGGTAGGCCATGGCACAATTTGTCGTGCCAAGGTCGATGCCGATGCTGAATTCGGGTGCCGCCATTTACTCCATCCGCACCTGGAATTCGAGCTTCCAGCGCCGGTCGGATGCGGTGTGCTTCATCCAGAGTTCGAGGTTGCCGAGCTCGGTGACCGAAGGGTTGATTTGCACCGGCACGGCCTGGTTTTCCGGAATGCCTTCGATCGCGGGCAGCGTGACTTCGATGCGTCCACTCTCCTCCAGCTCGCGTTCGGCATGCGCGATGATCTGTCCAGGCACGTCGCCGCTCCGGACCTCCGATGCGAAGAACCGGAACTCGGCCGGTCGGCCGGTCATGAGCCCGAAGCTGCGGTCCTGGATGACGAGTTCGGTTCCCTCCTCCATGCCCTGCGGGACGACGCAGAGGGCCTTGACCGGCGGCTTGTATCCCGGCACGGCGGGCATCGACGATTCGAGGCCGATGTAGTACGAGCGGGCGGTGCCCGCCTTGATGCGGATGCCTTTTCCTGTCGCACGGTTACGCCCGTAGAGCGCGGCCCCGCGGGCCACGGCCAGATCGGGCTGGAATCCGGCAAGCTCGCGGACCGGGCGGCCGCCGTCCCAGGATGCCAGCAGATCGAGGATACGTGAGCGGAGCGGGGCGGCATTGAAGACGCCGCCGTTGAAGAGGACAGCCGTCGGGCTGAGAATGCCCTCGCCTTTGGCGCGGTCGCCGGCGAGCGCCGAGAGGGCCGGGCTCGCCTTCACGTTCAGAAGGCTGCGCGAAAGGAAGCGGGCGAGGTGCTTGCTGATCACGGGGTCGGCAGCATATGGCAGTCCGAACTCCTGGAGTCCGCCGGCTGAGGCCTCGAGCGGGAGGTCATCGGCCTTAGTGACCGGAAAAAACCCATCGAGGACGACGGCATTGAGCGTGACGCGCTCGAGTTTCGTCGAGAGGGTTTTGGCCAGCAGCTTCGAGCTACGAGTCGGCACGGCGACCGGGGCGTGCTTGAGCGAGGGATCCGAGAAGAGCGCGATCTTGGCATGGCTGGCGGCGTGGATCAGCGCGAGGAACTGCCAGGAATCGATCTCCTTGCCCTCATCTTCGAGCTGGGCCTGGAGCGTGTAGGCAAGGGCGAGGTCCATGTTGTCGCCGCCCAGAAGGAGGTGCTCGCCGACGCTGATGCGCTCGATGGCGAGATTGCCGTCCTGCTCGGTGATAGCGAGGAGGCTGAAGTCGGCCGTGCCGCCGCCGACGTCGCAGACCAGTACGATATCGCCGGACCGGACCTGCTGCCTCCAGTCGCTGCCGGCCTGAGCGGTCCACGCGTAGAACGCCGCCTGTGGTTCCTCCAGCAGGATCACCTCGCCGAGTCCCGCGGCTTGCGCGGCCTCGGAGGTCAGGTTGCGGGCGACTTCGTTGAACGAGGCCGGGACGGTGACGACGATTTCGGCGTCGGCCAGGTCGCGCTTGCGCCCGGAAGCGAGCTCGGCCGCCAGGAGCGCATGCCTCAGGTGTTCGAGGTAGGCGCGTGAGCACTCGAGCGGCGAGAGCTTTTCGATTTCGGAATTCCACGGCAGGACTGCCTTGCGCGGGTCGATATGCGGGTTTGAGAGCCACGACTTCGCGCTCGTCACCAGCCGGTCAGGGATCAGCGCGCCGTGCGAGCGGGCGAAGTGGCCGATGACCGGCTTTCCCGGCGAGTCGTCCCACGGCAGGCGGAGGGATGGAAACTCGTCGGGATGCGGGATGTAGAGGGCGGAAGGCAGAGTCGGCTTCTCGCCGATCTGGTTCGGTCCGAGGATCTGCGTGACTTCGACAATTCCTGTGTGGCCGTCGGTAAATTCGGTGATCGCCACCGCGCTATTGCTGGTCCCGAGATCGATTCCGATGCTGAATTGGGCGCTCATGACGGGAAGTGATGCGTGGCTCAGCGGATTTCAACTTCCGCTGGTGCCATTGCGGGGAGCCGTCCGGCGGCGGATGGCAGGATGCGGGGCAGCTTCACGGAAACCGCCTTCCAGCCTTTGTGAGTCAGGATTCCGGTAAACGGTGCCCCTCCGCTGAGCTTACCGATGAGGCGGTAATCCTCGGCCTCCGCGCCGGTCGGCACGGTGACCTTCGTGCCCTCCTCCGCATCGGAGACGGGCGCGATCTGGAAATGCTCGCGCAGCACGCTCTGGCAGCCCTGGTGGACGACGCGGGCCGCCGCTCCGACCTGTGCATCGTCGCAGGGCGTGACATCGTCCATGAGGAAATCCACCAGACGGCCCTTCTCCTGAAGGAGTCCGACGAATGCGACGATCTCGGCTTCCGCCTGGTTGGCGGCCGGAGCCGGAGGCAGCGGCGCGGCCTGAACGACCGGACCCGTGCCGGCGGCCGGCCGCCGCGCCTCCAGCGCCATCGCGATAGCCAGAAGTGTCAGGCAGAGCGACACCGCACCGAATGCCGCCGCGAAGCCGTGGAGCGATGGCACGAGGAGCAGGCCATTCAGGACTGCCGCAGGTATGAGCGGGGCTAGAATGTATAGTTTCATAGCTTGTGGCCCATTTTCTTTTTCTTAGTGGCCAGGTATTTTGCGTTGTGAGGATTTGCCTCCGAGCGGATCGGGAGCTGCTCCACGATTTCCAGGTCGTAGCCCACGAGGCCGACGACCTTGCGGGGGTTGTTTGTGAGGAGGCGGATTTTATGGACCCCGAGATCGGCGAGGATCTGCGCTCCGAGTCCGTATTCGCGAAGGTCCATGGCGAAGCCGAGCTTCTCGTTGGCCTCGACGGTGTCCAGCCCCTGTTCCTGCAACTTATAGGCCTGGATCTTCGGCCCGAGCCCGATTCCCCGTCCCTCCTGCCGCATATAGACCAGCACGCCGGCCCCGGCCTTCTGGATCTGCAGCATCGCCTGATGGAGCTGGGAGCCGCAGTCGCACCGCCGCGAGCCGAAGACATCGCCGGTCAGGCACTCGCTGTGCACCCGGACGAGCGTCGGCTTTTTCGGGGAAATGTTTCCCATCACCAGCGCGATGTGGTGCATCCCGTCGACCAGCGAACGGTAGAGGTGGAGGTCGAAATCTCCGTAGTCGGTCGGCATGATCACGCTCTCCTCGCGGACGACCAGCTTCTCGCTTTTGCGGCGGTAGGCGATCAGGTCCTGGATCGAGCAGAGCATGAGACCGTGCTTCTTTTTGAAGCGGATCAGATCGGGCAGCCTCGCCATCGAGCCGTCTTCTTTCATGATTTCGCAGATCACGCCCGAGGGATCGAGGCCCGCCAGCCGGGCCAGATCGACCGCCGCCTCGGTGTGCCCGGCCCGCCGCAAAACCCCGCCGGGCTTCGCCTGCAACGGGAAAACATGGCCGGGCTGCACAAGGTCGCGCGGCTGGGTTTTCGCGCTGGCCAGAATCTTGATCGTCGCGGCGCGGTCCTTCGCGCTGATCCCGGTGGTGATGCCTTCCGCCGCATCGACGGATACCGTGAAGTCGGTTTTAAATAGCTCCCGGTTGTGGGCAACCATCCGCTGGAGCCCGAGCTGGGCCGCCCGGTCCTCGGTGACCGGTGTGCAGACAAGTCCCCTTGCGTGCTTGACCATGAAGTTCACCGCTTGAGGCGTGATCTTGGCGGCCGCCATGACCAGGTCCCCCTCGTTTTCCCGATCGGCATCGTCGGTCACGACGACCATCTGCCCGCGGCGGATGGCGGCCAAAACCTCGGGAATCGAATCAAATGGAGTTTTCATGTGATCCGTCAGCATACCCCGATGCCAGCCGGACCTGCAAGGCCCCGCTGCATCAGCAACCCCGCACCACCGTGATGCCAGCATGCAAACGGCAGAGGTCTCCCCGGATGCCAACGAAGAAAAGTCAAAGCAACAAAAATTAAAACCTTGCAAAAACAAGCAAAGCCGAAAAGTTTCATCTCCAAGGTTGCTCGTTCGCTGGCCGCCGCTTGGGTGTGTCCGCGGGAGAACCGCTCTTCCTATTTAAAGTCTCAAATGAACCCTCCGCGCTCCTGCCTCCATTTCCTGACGATTGTATTGCTGATCACGATCCACGGGCCCGCTCCCTCCGTTTATTCAGCTGGCGGGCAGGCCCTCGCAACTCAAGCGCCGGCGGACGCTGCCCCGGCGTCGAACCCGGCCGGGGCGGTTCCGGAGGCTTCCGCCGCCGCGGCACCTTCGACGTTTGAGGCGCGGAGGACGGCTTTGCTCAGCGCGTTTGCCGGCGAGGGGAGCGACCGGTTCATGCGGGCGGAGTGCCTTTTTGCGCTTGGCCGCACGGCCGAGGGGCTGGTCGAGGTGAACAAGGGGCTCGATGCGCTGACGCCAGGAAACAAGATCAACCGCTGGATGCACGGAGGGAATACGGGCTTCCTGGCATGGCCCGGCATCGACTGCTACATCCGGTTCGAGAAGCTCCTCGATGAGGCTACCCGGGAACGCTACCGCAAAATCTACACGGGAGGCGTGTTTTACGCGAAGCTTTCCACCAGCAACCACAAGATCATGGCGGCGATGACAAGGTATCTGGCCACCCAGGTGTGGGGTGCCGAAGCCTTCTCTGCCGACCCCTGGTTTATGGCCAACGATCCCTACATCATCAAGATGTCGGAGAAATCCCGGAATCCGGGAGGCGTTTGGGGGACCCATTTCACCGGGGGCGACCCGACCGGGGAGAAGTATTTGAGCGACATGATCGCCGCCACGGTGAGCGGAGGTCCTGGCGAATTTGCCTCGAGGCCCTACGGGGCCCAGAACGTTCTGCCGCTGCTCACCGTTGCCGATTGCGCGAAGGACCCCGTGATGGCGGCCCGCGCACGGATCGCTTACGAGGTTTGCCTCGCGCAGCTTGCGCCGGCGTGGCTGCGTGGGCATCTGGCGACATTTGCGCCCCGCTCCTATCCCGACACCGAGTGCCAGCAGCCGTGGGGGTTTGCGACCCTGCCATGGCTTTACTTCGGCGGCGTGGCCCCGGAGCTGAGCCACGCCAAGGCGGCTGCATCGGCCGCTGTCAGCACCTACCGGGCCCCGGAGCTGATCGTGAACGCGGCCACTGACCGCTCGGCCCCCTATTCCTACCGGGCCCGGCTCAACGGGTGGGCGCTCAACCACTACGTCAACCGCACCTACGCGCTGTTTTCCCGCTCGGCGAAGATCGGGGGGAAACCCTGGGGAGGGCAGAGCTACCCGTGCGGCGTGATGTGGGAAGACCCGGACCCCGCGAAGGGCAGTCATCTCTGGATCACGAATCCCGCTGCGGACGAGCCCGGGCAAATGGGCATCCATACCCACGGGGTAAGACCGTTCGAGCAGGAGGTCCTTGGGCGCGACAGCCTGCTCTTTGTATTCCAGATCGGGGCGGACAACAAGTTCCCCTACGCGCTGGGCTACGTGCCCGGTGGCTACCGGGCGATGATCAACGACAGCGAGGCGTCCGGGCGGATCTATCTCCACTACGGAAGCGTTCTCATTGCCGTCACTGCATCCCAGCCATTCCCGTGGAACCCTGAAGCGGGGATTCTGGCTCCGGCCTCGAAGCCGCGTGCAGGCGACTCGGAATTCCGCGTCAAGGCGCCGGCTTGCGCGCTGGCGATCGAGACGGCGCAGCCCGGCGGCTTTCCAGGGAAAACCCCGCAGGACCAGCTCGCCGCTTTCCGAGCGGAGGTCCTCGCAAAAAGCAGCCTCAAACTCACCGGTGAGAGTCCTGCCTCGGCCAACTACCGGAACCGCCATGGCGACACTCTGGAAGGCGCTTTTGACGGAGCGGATTCGATCAATGGGAAGGCGGTTGACTATAACGCTTGGCCGGTTTCCGAGAGCCCGTGGACCGTGCAGAAAACGCCCGCGGGACCGCTTGAGGTTACCGACGGGAAGACCGTGAGGACCTACGACTTCATCGACTGGAAGATCAGCGGGCACAAGTAAGAATGATTCCCCTCCGGATGTCCAACCCGCCCGGAAAAACACGCGAGGGATTTGTCTGGTGACGGATCGGCTGGGTCTCCTGTAAGCTTCGAGGTCATGGCAGTTATTGGAATCACCGGGAGCATCGGCTCCGGAAAAACAACCTTCCGCGATTTGCTTTCGAAGCGCATCGCTGCCGATGTCTTCGATGCCGATCTCGCGGCAAGGGATCTGCTGGAAAACGACATAGACGTGAGGCGGCGTGTTCTTGCGGAAATTTCGCCGGCTGCCTACCGCCCGGACGGGGTGGCCGACCGTGCCGAAATCCGCCGGGTTGTTTTCGCAGATGCGGCTGCAAAGGCGCGGCTGGAGGGGATCCTGCATCCGGGTGTGCGCCTGCAGTGGACAACCCGTGCCGCCGATCCCGCCTATCGATCCCGCCACTTTCTTGTCGACATCCCGCTGCTCTTTGAGACCAGCGCGGAGGAACACTTCCATTGGATCGTCACCGTCGCCTGCTCGAACGACGTCCAGCTAAGGCGCCTGGTCGGGCGCGGCCTCGCCCCGGAGCTTGCAGAAAAAATCATCGCCTCGCAGCTGCCGCCCGCGGAGAAGATCGCGCGCTCCACACACGTGGTTTGGAACGACGGGACGCTCGAGGCCCTTGAGGCTCAGGTGGAAATATTTGCCGCGTGGCTTGCAAACGCGCGGATTCCTGATGATGACTAATCGGGAGTTGAGAATTATCCCCGACTCCGACACTCTGCCTGATTTAATTTCCTGACATGACTTCACCCGAAGCCCCTTCCGCTCTGCCGGAACCTCTTTCGCTCAACGAACTCCAGAAACTTCCGCTCGACCAGCTTTTGGCCCGTGCCCACGAAACGGGAGTGCGCGTGCGCCCCGACTCCACCAGGCACCATCTGATTCTTGACCAGGCCCGGCGGCAGCTGTCCTTGGGCGGCGTCCTGACCGGCACCGGTCTGCTCGAGCGCATCGGCGACTCCGGCACGCTCCGGTGGGCGGCCTTCGACCTGCGGCCTGGGCCGGAGGACGTTTCCGTGCCGTCCGCGATGCTGCGCCAGCACGGGCTGCAATCCGGGCTCATGCTGCATTGCTCGATCCGCCTGCCCCGCGACCGGGAGCGGGGACTCATGGTCGATCAGGTTCTCGACATCGAGGGGATTCCCGTTGCCGATTGGGTTCAGCCCACCGAGTTCGACAAGCTGACCCCGCTCTTCCCCAACCGCCGGATTTTTCTGGAGACGCCGCTCAACCCCGAGCTGCCCGCCCGCGCGGTTGATCTCGTCTCTCCGCTCGGAATGGGCCAGCGCGGTTTGATCGCCGCACCGCCGCGTGCCGGCAAGACCCTCCTTCTGCAGACGCTCGCCCGCTCGATCCGCCAGAACCATCCGAAAGCCGTCCTCATCCTCCTGCTTGTCGACGAGCGCCCGGAGGAGGTCACCGACATGCGGCGCGCCCTCGACTGCGAAATCTACTCGTCCACATTTGACGAGCCGGTCACCCGCCACGTCCAGATCTGCGAGGCGGTCTCCGAACGCGCCCAGCGCATGGTCGAGCTCGGCCGCGATGTCATCATCCTCCTCGATTCGATCACCCGCATGGCCCGCGCCTACAACAACCTCCAGCCGAAGAAAGGCCGCACGATGAGCGGCGGCGTCGATGCCAAGGCTCTCGCGCGGCCGCGCAAATTTTTCGGCTCGGCCCGCAACGTCGAGGAGGGCGGAAGCCTCACAATCCTCGGCACGGCGCTCATCGAGACCTACAGCAGGATGGACGACCTCATCTTTGAGGAGTTCAAGGGCACGGGAAACATGGAACTCCACCTCGACAAGTCGATTGCAGAGCTCCGGATTTTCCCGGCGATCCACATCGTCAAATCGGGCACGCGCCGCGAGGAGCTCCTCTTTCACCCCGACGAATACGAGCGGGTCGTCCAGCTCCGCCGCCAGCTTTCCGAGCTACCGGCCGCGGAGGCGATGGAGGTTCTGGTGTCGAACCTCCAGCACACCCGCTCGAACGCCGAGCTCCTCCTGACCGGCCTGCGCGGGGTGTAAGCCGGCGGCGAGCGTCCGGATAGAGTCTTCGTCCCCCAAACGATTCCTTGTCGTCGTTGTTGTCAAAGCCTCTCGAGTTCGGTAGACTCAACCATTCGCCAGGGATGGGTGGCAGAGTGGTCGATCGCGCACGCCTGGAAAGCGTGTTTACCGAAAGGTAACGGGGGTTCGAATCCCCCCCCATCCGGCGGGCTTTTTATTTCTTGAGCAGGCTGCCGAGGGCGGAGCGGATCTTCACCGGGATCCAACCAACGAGGAGGTCGTGACGGTGCTTTCGCTCCAGAAAGCCGAGCCCGTCCTCCCCGAGCGCGAGGACTGCCGGATCCTGCAAACCGGGGCCACCGCGCAACGTGATCGCGAACGTCATGCCATCCAGCTTGCGTGCTGCGAAAGGGATGCTCTGCTCCCGAAGTTGGCGGGTGATCGTGCGCAGCATCGGGTAGGCGATAAAATCGTCGTGAAAGCAGAACGTGGCATCGGGCTTGGCAACCGCCATGCAGAAGTCGAAATCCGCACAGATCGCCTGCATCGTGTGCTCGCCGTCGATGAAGCAGAGATCGGGCGCCTCGGGGATCACGTCGCGTGCGAGCTCGCGGGTGTCGGCGTCGAACGTCGTCACGCGGGCATCCGCATCCGGCTCGATCGTGCGGAGGTTCTGCATCATCCGCTCGGTCGAATTGCCCTCGTAGTAGCAGGCGCCGCGGTTGTCATCCGGCTGGACGAGCGGACGCTTGTCGATGGAAAAAATTTTGAGGCAGCGGGGATCCGCGAGGTGCTGCTGGATGCTTCCGCCAAGGTGGGAGCCGATCTCGAGGTAGACGTATCCTTCGCCGCGGGTCCTCACGGCGGACTGCACGGCAAGCCACGAGAGCCGGTCGCCCTTGGACGACTGCGACGGCACCGCATCAAAGAGGCTGAGATCGCCCGCTGTAAGGCGTGCGCCGAAAGAGTCGTTGGGATTTGCAGGATGTGACACGGTAATTAGATGCTGCGGATTTTTTCCGAAGTGCTGGGCTCCATGGGCGCCGTGGTAGCCGAATGGGCCGGGGAAGTCAATTTTGAGGCGCGCGTAGCCGGCGGCTTCCGAGAACTGGTTGGCATGCCGAGGGAATCGCATGTAGGGTGCCTCAACACATGGCCAAGGCAGAAATCGGATTTGAACGGAAGCTGGAGGACGGATCGACGCGTTCGGTTTACGTCGCGCACAATGGAGGGCAATACCGGTTCTTCGCGCGGGAGAAGCGCTTCGACAACTGGCAGCCGGTCACCGATCCGCCGCTCGAGGACTGGCTCGAGTTCCTCGACTGCGTGCGGCGCCGGATCGCCCGCCGGAAGCTCATGCAGCCGGAAGAAGTCCGCGTCATGAAATGCATCAGCGAGCGGTTTCCCTCGCACGAGTTTTAAGCGCCGGAGACCAGAGAAAGCCGGATTCGCAGAGTTTTCCGGCACGTTCGTCGAGTCGGAGTGGATGTTTTCCGCGGGATGTGAAATTTCACGGCCAACACCATGAAAAAGCTCATCCCCTTTTTTGCCACTCTCATTCTCTCTGTGATGCCTCCCGCTGCCCGTGCGGCCGTAAACGCCCGGGCCAGCACGACTGCGGAGTTTCCGCAGGCCACGGTGAAGTTTACCGTCACCAACGACTGGAAGAGCGGATTCCAGGCGGACGTCACGATCCTCAACAAAACCGGCCAGCCCCTCCGGAACTGGGCTCTGACCTTCGTCACCGACCGCCAGATCTCCAGCATCTGGAACGCACAGGTCGCCGGAAAATCCGGCAAGCAGATCCGGTTCAATGCCGCGACTTTACCATGGAACAAGGATGTGCCAGCCGGCGGTTCGGTTTCGTTCGGCTTCACCGCCAAGCCGGGCAACCTGACCAAGCCTCCAACCGGATTCGCTTTCTCCTTCAACGATTCCGGCCCGACGCCGACGCCGACGCCGACACCGACACCGACACCGACGCCGACGCCGACGCCGACGCCGACACCGACGCCGACACCGACACCGACACCGACACCGACACCGACACCGACACCGACACCGACAC
>CAYXRX010000014.1:0-114049 GCA_964467415.1 uncultured Chthoniobacterales bacterium | reverse complement strand
CACGCCGCCAGCGTTCGTTCTGAGCCAGAATCAAACTCTCCGTGAAAAGTTTGCCTCCCGCCGCTAAGCGGGAGAAAATTTCTGACTATCCATAATTTTGGTCCGGTGAGACCGGGCCTCATAATGATCGTCAAACTTAAAAAAACAAAACCGACGGAAACGCACAATTCAGCAATTGCTGATTGTCATTTCATATTTCTGTTTGCGTTCTGAATTTTGCCGATGACCGGCGAAAATTCGAATCAGACTTTCAAAAAGCAAACCCGTTTGGTGACGCGCTTTCCGGAATGTTTTTCAGTCCGGCCAGCGTTTCGAGGTCACCCTCGGGAGATCAATTCCTACAAGCACTGTTGCTTGCGGGATGATCAGAATATCCAAAGATCAAAAATGGTCAACAGCTTTTTTAAAAAAATGTGAGAATTTTTTTTGTGATGGCGTCAGGCATCCATCGAATGCCTCGCGATCCCTGTGTTTATAAGCGTTTGCGGACGTCAACAGAAAAAACAGCATTTTTTCCGATCAGTGATTTTTTCTGATTTTTCTATTCGATCGGCTCCATTCCGCCTTCCGTGAGGCGCCTTCACGGGGCGTTCGAAATCCGGGAATTCCGTGGCGCGATATGTTTGGGAATTCGAGCCACCGATGGGTTCGCGGCTTTTTCCGTTTATGGTTTTGCAGTCCTGCAGCGGGGCAAGTAATCTGCTCGCGACGGCTCCGCGCAAGGATCCGCGCCACCTGTATGAACCTTCCCAACAAACTGACCGTCTCGCGACTCGGGCTTGCCGGCGCATTCGTGATTTGTTTTTCGGCACCTCTCCCCTTCCGGTTCACGGGCGCTCTGCTCACGTTTCTTGTCGCTGCAGGGACCGACTATCTTGACGGGGAAATTGCTCGAAGGCGGGGGTTGATCACGGATTTCGGGAAGCTGATGGATCCCTTGGCTGACAAGATCCTGACGGCTTCGGCCTTCATCTGCCTCTGCGGGGTGCAGATTCCGGAGCTGCGGCCATTTCCGGAGTGGGCGACCATTGCGATCATCAGCAGGGAGTTTCTCATCACGGGCCTTCGATCGCTCGCCGCCTCCAAGGGTGTTGTTCTTCCGGCCGAAAGGCTCGGAAAGCACAAGACGCTCTGGCAGATGATCGCCATCATCTACTTCCTTCTTCTGCTTTCGCTTTCCGATTGGACCGGCACTCCCGCCTGGCTTCAGACGCTTTGGCAAATCGGACTCATCTGCCTGGTGCCGGTGACCGTTCTGCTGACAGTCTATTCCGGCCTGGCATATCTGCACCGTCACCGGGGTCTGATACAGACCGACTGAGCGGAGGCTTAAGGAAAGCAGCGGAATGCTGGCATGCCGGGAAGCAGCTCAAGAATAGCGAACCCAACGATGGCAAAGGGCCACTGGAGCCAGCTTGGAATACCAACTCAGAAAAAGCTCTGCGGAACTTCGATTTTGTCGCCCGGCTTGAGTTTGACGTCCTTGCTGGGATTTTTTCTGACTTGCTTGATGTTGACGATGGTGACCTCGCCGTCACGCATCAGCCTTACCTTGCCCTGGTCGGCATAGTCCGTGAAGCCGCCGGCTCCATTGATCGCTCCAAGAAGGGTCAGATCAGCCGTGAAGGGAACACGCATGGGATTCTTGACATCGCCGCCGACATCGACGAATCGGGCCAGATTGGGCACGGCCACCGTGATGGACGGGTTGGTGTAGATTTTCTGGTTCCGGTAGGCATTTTCGATGGCCGACTGGAGTTCCGACTGGGTGGCACCGGAGGCTTTCACCTTGCCGATGTGCGGCATGTTGACAAATCCCTGTCCATCGACGGTATAAGTTCCGGTGACCTGCGTGATCTCCTCCACAGGAACACCTCCAATGCGGATTTCCAACTGGTCCCCCTCGCGCAACTTGGCATCCTGGGCATTGGCAGGCTGAAGAACAGCAGCAAGAAGCAGGAACAAAAGCGGGAGAAAAAATCCTCCGATGCGGGTGAGCGGCGTGCGTTGACCGGTAATCCGGATCGAGGCTCGGACGGCGGCAACGGGGCGGGACAAGTCTTGGAAGGAAGTCAATGCGGTCATGAGACTAGTAGTTGTCATTGGTCGTATCCTTTGCCCGTGCGGCAAGACCCGCCTGCCTTTGCTTGGCCTTCCCGGATTTTTTATGGGCCTGGCGGGCTTCCTTCGTGTGGTAGCTGTAGTAGCTAGTGTAGTATTCGTAGTGCTGGTCGTGCCGGGTGTCCACGTTGTTGAGCACGACGCCGAGGATGTTTCCTCCGACATTGAGAATCGACTGCTTGACCCGCTGAACCATCGAACGCGGAAAGCGGCGGTGCTGGACAACCATGATGGTGAAGTCGAGGCTGCTGGAGAGGATCGAAGCGTCGCTGACGCCAAGAATCGGAGGCGAGTCGAAGAAAACCATGTCGAAGCGGCCTTTGACCTCCTCGATCAGCTCCATCATGCGGTTGGAGTTGAGGACTCCGAGGGAATCGTGCGGCACGCGTCCGCTCGGCATGAAAAAGAGATTTTCAACCTTTGTTACCTGGACGAGATTGTCGAGTTCCGCCTCCGAGGTGAGGTAGTCGCAGAGGCCGGTGGCGTTCGTCACCCCGAAAATCCGGTGCATGGATGGGCGGCGAAGGTCGGCGTCGACCACCAGCGTACTGTAGCCGCCCTTGGCGAATGTGTAAGCGAGGTTCGCCAGCGTGGTGGACTTGCCCTCACCCTGACCGCCACTGACGAGGGTGATGGTATTTTCTTCGGTGTTCTTGCGGTTGAACTCAATGTTGGTCCGCATGATCCGGTAGGCTTCGGCATCCGGGTTATCCTCCGTGTCATTCATGAGCAGGGAGATGCCCTTTGGAATGACGGCAAGGACCGGAACCTGGAGGAATTTTTCCACGTCGCCCATGGTCTTGACGCTGGTATCGAGGTATTCGATGAAGAAGGCAAGTCCGACACCGAAGACAAGACCGACAACAACGGCGAGAATCATGTTGAGCGCCACACGCGGGCGGGCCGGGTATTGCGATGGTTCGGCCTGCTCCCAGATGGTTGTAGGCGACTGGGGGAGTGCGCGCTGCATGACCTCGGTTGTGTATTTCATGTCCGCTGCTTCAAGGATCTTCCGGGCCTGGATGTAGGCATTTTTTGCCTCGTAATAGGAGGTTGCGCGTGTCTTGGTTTCCTGCTGCGTGTTGCGGGACTCGTTGAGCCGGCCCTCAAGGCTCTTGAGCGACTCGTCGGAGATCTTCAGATTCGCCTGGAGGGTCTTGCGGAGGACGGTGATCTGGTCCTCAAGCTGCTGTTGCATCACGTCCTTTTTGGCCCGCAGGGACTTGACCAATGGATGGTTGATGCCCAGGCCGGAATTGAGCATGCGTGCCTCCTCGGACGCCGCCTGCTGGTAGAGCGGGAGCACCTGCTCGATGGTGGGATCTTTAATTTCGAGGGTGATAATGGAGCGCATGATCTGCTCGTCGGTCATCTGGGCGATTTGTTCCGACTTTGCGCGCAGCTGGCTGTTCTTGAGGCGCTCGCTGCTCACCTGCTCCTCGACGTTGAGAAGAACCGTCGACTCGGCCTGCATCGGGTTTTCCACGTTGTCGGGATTGAGATCCTGAATGCCGTATTCGACGCGCAGACGGGTCATCTCCCTCTGGATGGCGTCAACTTTTGAGCGCTGCTTCGCGACCTCGTCCTGCAGTTGCTTGAGCGAGCGGTTGACAACCTGCTGCTGCTCATCGATCCGCTTGCGCTGGTATTCCTCGGCGATCCGGTTGGCGATGACCGCCGCCTGCTTGGGATCGGTGTCGTAAACCATTATCTGGATAAGCTCGGTATTGCGAACCTCACGGACATCGATCGAGCGGCGGAGCCTGTCGTAGGCCAGCTCGAGCGATGGAAGCTCCCACTTTTTCTGAAGCTCCAAGCTCTTGATGACCGGGTAGAGGACTTCTTTTTTCTGGATGATTTCAAACTGGGTCGTCAAAAATCGCGGATCGAAGCGCTGGCCGGCTCCGGTGTTGAAGACGTTGATCGCGTTGTCATCTTCCCGGACCTGCATCGAGACGCTTGAGAGGTATTGGCGGGGCATCAGGTAGGTCACAACCCCGGCAGTGATCACGACAAGCATGAAGACGAGAAGCACCAGCGGCCAGCGCACACTGATGACGCGCCAGTAGTCGAAAAAGTGCAGCGTCATCTCGCCGGAATCGGCGGGCTGTGAGGGATTTGGATTCGGAGTCATGAGCGGTGGGTAATATAGCCGAGGCGAGTGGGTGTTAGCAACTGGGAAGTCGCAATGAACTGCACTGGTTCCCGTTGCAAATCAAGAGGCAAATCAGCAAAGGCTTCCGTGTTGGAGAGAGCGAGGAGCATGGCGATCAGAGCGCGAAGGCGCCACCGACAAAAATGACCTGCCGGGTGTAGTCCTGGGCCGGTTGCTCCTGGGAAAATACCGTGGTGTAGCTGTAACCGAGCTCGACAGAAAGCTGCCGGTTGACTTGGAACCGCGCGCCGAGGCTGACATCGGTGGTATTTCTTGTGTAATCGGGGCTGGGATATTCCTGCTGGAAATTGTTGTTGGTGTAATTGATCCCCAGACTGAGGGCAATACGGGGCGTCAGCGCATGGACCGCAGAAAGTCCGATACGGAACGTCTGGGTCTGGTTGACATTGGCTTGGCCTGCGGATTCCGTGCCATATCGCATATCCCATGTGAGCGTTGAGGCTGGGCCGAAATTGTAGCTGAGGTGCGACTCGAAGAACGGTCCAAGATTGGCGGATTGCCCGCTGATCGGGTTCTGGTTGGTGATATACTCGGCGCCGCCACGCATCGTCAATTTCAGGCGCGGGCTGAATGTTTGATTGAACCCAACAAGCAAATATTCTGCGAAGCTGCTCTGCCCCTCGGCAAAGTAGGAGGTCGGGCCGGCGCGGAGTTCCGTGACAAGGGTTGTTTTGGGCTGCATCAAAAATTGGAGTGACTCGCTGACCGTCTGGGTGATGTATCCCTGGTTTTCGTTCACGGTCGGTTTGAGGTAATAAAACGAGAGAAAGTTGTAGGCGGTGACAGCGGAAAGTTTCGGGCTCACCTGTAGGGAGATCTCTATTTTTGTATACTGGTAGATGTAGTCGTAGCTGTATTGGGAACTTCCTCCGACAAGTGCATACGACGGCTGAGGCAGATACTGGCTCAGATTCGTCACCCGGAATAAAATTCTGGGGGCCACCTTGTACTCCAAGTTGAAGTTAAAACTTCCGTTGTATTCCTGTTTATCGCCGGGACGCGAGTAATAGTAGGCGATGCCTCCGGAAAGCCCGACATCGAATTTCAGCCTTCTTCCGCCGAATGCATAAGCCATCGACCCCCCGAGCGATGTGTAGAGGCTGGCAATCGGATCGATTTTTGTGTAGAAAATATTTGTGTCGTAACCCATGCGCAGGGTCGAACTGAACTTGATGGGGAAATCCGAGAAAAAGCCTCCGGACTCACTTTTTTCTTCCGAGTCATCGGGAGTTTCCTCCTGCATCTGATCGGGAATTTCGGCGGTCTCCTGGGAAACAGCGGGCACGGCATTTGGCGGCTTACTTTCCGGGGCCTCGGAGGCAGCTGGCTGGGCGGTGCCGATCTCCGCGGCTGGCTTCATTTCAATATGGCCGGCCGGAGGTGGCGCGGGATTTTCCTGCGCCTCTTGGGAAAATGCCCCAACCGTTAGGGTTTGCAGAGCGAGCAGAACGAAAATTTTGCTAAATCTCCGCATTCTCATTTCGGTCAAAGGCGCCTTGACTTGATCGCTCTCAGTAGACCGGGCCCACATGGGTGGCTTAGGCGGAATTTGATTCGCGTTTCTTGACGCCTTGCGAAAAGGCGGCAGCAGATACATCAAGACATAAAAAACCCTCCGCCCCGGTCTCCCGAGGCGGAGGGAATTTTAGCATTACGACAAGATTCTTACAGACCCACCGTGTCGGTGACAGGCGAGCCCTGCGAGTTGAGGAAGGTCAGGCTTTCGATAACACCGCCGACAACATCCGTGGAGATACCACCCGCACCGGCGATGGAATTCCAGTTGTTCGTGTTGTAGGCCGTCCAGACATTTGTGAAGGCCAGTTCGATGACCGACTGAAGGGTCACGTCTTTAATCGAGGCTTTGACCTTGTTGTTCAAGAACGCTGTGGCGATGTCGCCTTGGTTGGCCGCCGTGAAGACCGCCAGATTCCCCTCGCTGCTGTCACCGCCTGTGGAGAGGTAAGCAGCGGCGAATCCGCGAGCAACACCAGCCGCGAAGGCATAGGCGTTGGACGAGGAGGCTTTGACGCCGCCCGCAACAATCGCGTTGAGGATGGTTGCGTTGGTCGAAGTGTTCCAGTCGGCTTGGTTCACACCAGCATACTGGGTGACAAGACCGAATCCGGAAGCCGCAACTGTTCCACCGTTGAGAGCGCCGGCAGGCGAGGTGAGTGTCGAAGTCTTCTGGAAGGAAGCAGCACCTTTGACGAGTGCCGTAGCGAGACCCGCAACCGCGTTTGCTTCGGTCACAGTGTCAATTGAACCATCGATTTTGTTATTCAGAGCTGCCACTGCGTTTGCGGCAACTGCGCCTGCGGCATTGGAGAGGCCTTTCAGGTTGGCTGACTGCTGCGAATTAACTGGAACGCTTGCTGAGCTAGGAATGTTCTTGGATCCGAAGTTCGGGAGGTAGACCGAACCTTGCACTGTTCCGGTTTTAGGAACACCTGCCCAGTTGACAGTTCCGGCCGCATAAGCCTTCAGGCTTGTGGCCATCGCGTTTTGAGCTGCCTTGTTGACATCAGCAACAGCTTTGGTGGCATCTTTATAATTAAAGATGAACGGAGTGCCTGGGCCGCCTGGCCGCGTGAGCGCCCCATCGATCACGCTGGCGATAATGCCAGGTCCGAAGTTCGGGAGGCGCTTCGCTGTATACGCGAACACCGCGCTGGCAGTTGTCTTGGCAGCGATGAGCTTTGCTGAGGTAGCCTTGGTCTTACCGTCTTTGTAGGAGACGTTGACCTTGGTGAGAGTGAGGTTGGCCGAGGTCGTGAGGGCGAGCATGGTCGCCTCTTCGATCTGAGAGCGGAGCGCCTCGGACTGGATGTCAGCAGTGGTCGCCGGGAAGGTCGAGTTGCTGGTCATCACCTGAAGCTTTTTGACCGTCGAGGTGAGGACCGCGCGGCCTTGAGCGAGCGCGGTGGCCTGCTGGGTGGCGTTGCCGTTGGTGGCGATGTCCGTGTAGCCGAGTTGGATCGCGCCGAGTTGGAGGGCGATCAAGTCGTCAGGAGCACCGGCTTTGGCGGAGCCAAGCGAGAGCGCGGCGGCCGCCAGACCTGCGAGAAGGAGCTTCCCGCCATTCATTTTGAGTGATTTGGTTTTCATTGTTGTAATGCTGTTAACGAGAACATCATCACCCGCCCGCGTTGTCTTGCCAAGTCTTTTTTTCGAAAAATCGACTTTTTTTTGGAGGGGCGGAAATCGCCTCCCATTTGCCCGCAGATCAAGCACTGGCGGGGCTTGGGAGGTTTTTGGCAGCGCGGCCTGTGCGCATCCTGCGAGCCGGAATTTTTGCTGCCGGCTGATTCCGCGCTGCCGCCTGTCTGCCGGCAGGTCAGTCTGAGGAGGGCTTTTCAGTCCTTCCAGCCAGCCGGCGCGGCAGGGCCGCGGGCGCGGCGTGACGCGAGGGGGGATGGTTGAGTAATGGAAGCGAGATGGACAGGGAGCTTGATCGAGGACCGTGATTTCGGGTGGGACGGGAGGAGTGGGCTGCGAAGCCGGCTGGATTGTCGAATCGCGCCCGGAGATTGCAAGCCACCATGGATCACGCGCCGCCACGGGCATCAGAGGATTTTGATTCGTCAAACCGACAATCCTGAACGATGGTGAGACATGCCAACAACCGCCAACCTGTGGGAGGAGCTGTGCCGGGATTTGGAAGCGGACCGGAAAGCGTTGACCCGGGAGAAGCACCACGTCGCGGCAAAGAAATTCAAGGAGACGGCGGCGCAAGTGTTCCGGAGCGGGAGCCGGCGGCACTGCGACGCGCTGGAGATTGCCGGCGACGTCTGCCAGGCGACCGGCTATCTCAACGATGCCGTGGCGGATTTCGAGGAGGCGATGGCCCTGGACGAGGCGGCGGGGAACACGGCTGCCGCCGCGCGGGTGGCGACGAAGCTGGGACTGCTCTACGATCACCAGGGCGACCTGGACCGGGCCAGAGAAAGCTACGCGAAGGCGCTGGACCTGTTCGAACTGCTGCACGATCACGGCCAGCATGCGATGCTGCTGAGCAACATGGCGGGCCTGGAGCGCCGGGCCGGAAATTTCAAGGCCGCGGAGGCGCACTATTTGAGAGCGCTGGAGGTTTCGGCGGGGCTGCACGGCGAGATCCACCCGGAAGTGGCGCTGGTGTGCAACAACCTGGGAGTTGCTTACAGCGAGAAGGAGGATTGGGTCCGGGCGGAGAACCTGCATCTGAGAGCACTGGGGATCCGGGAGCAGGCCTTCGGCGCGATGCATCCCGAGGTCGCGCAGTCGCTCGCCAACCTGGCCGTCCTGCACCACAGCAGCGGGAACCTGAAAAAGGCCGAACGCTACTACGAGGCCGCGCTGAAGACGTATGCCGCGACTCTCAAGGCGGGCGACCCCGAAATTGAATGCGTGCGCAGCAACCTGGAAAGCCTTAAAGCTCAGAACAAATGATGACACCCTCCCTACTCAGCTCCGGGGAAGCCCGCCGGGAACGCGACCGATTGGATGCTGCCGGAAAAAAACTTGTCTTTACGAACGGCTGTTTTGACATCCTGCACCGCGGGCACGCGGAATACCTGGCCTTTGCCCGTGCGCAGGGCGACGCCTTGTGCCTGGGGCTGAACAGCGATCTCTCGGTGAGGCGGGCAAAGGGACCGACACGCCCGATCAACCCGGAGGCCGACCGGGCGTTCGTGGCGGGGTCGCTGCGCGCGGTGGATTTTGTGGTGCTCTTCGACGAGGACGAACCAAAGGAACTCATCGCCAAAATCCTGCCGCACGTGCTGGTGAAGGGCAAAGACTGGGCGCATTACGTCAGCGGGCGCGAAATCGTTGAGGCGAACGGCGGCCGGGTCGTGCTGGCGGAGATGGTGGAAGGCCGGTCAACGACCGGCACGATCGAACGCGTGCTGGCCGCGCATCATCCCTGACCGGACGACGGACTCCACGCGGTCACGGGAGGCTGGCAGGCGAAATTCTCGCAGAGGTAGAGTGCCGGCCGGCCGTCGAGCGGTTGCATCTCCGCGATCTGCGGGGCATTTTTTGAGAAGAACGCGCGGGATTCCGCGTCCTGCACGAGGAGGGTGACGGCACGCGGGCGGAAGGCCCGTTGCAATGCCGGGAGGAGGTCGGCGGCCTGATCCCTCGGACCCACGACGACCGCCTGGGATGGCGGGTGGACGGCTAGGTCGAGGGCAACGAGCATCTGGGGAACGGCAGTGGGAGCGCGGTGCAGTTGCATGCCGTGGGCGGACAAAATGCGGAGCGCTCGGGCCTCGGCATCCCTGTCGTGGAGCATGCGGGCGAGCCGCAGGAGGTTGAGTGCGCTGACGGAATTGGCGGCCGGCTCCGCGCCGTCATAATCATCTTTCATGCGTGCCGGCACGAGCGGGTCGCCGGCTTCGCTGCTGAAGTAGGCTCCGCCGGACTCGTCCCAGAAAAGCCCGTCCTGGCGGGCCTGGAGCTGCGCGGCCGTGCGGATCCAGCGAAGGTCGAAATCCGCCTCGTAGAGGTCGAGAAGACCCTGGATGAAGAACGCGTAGTCCTCGGCAAACCCGCGGATCCCGGAGGCCCCGCCGCGCCAGGATCGCAGGAGATCCCCGCCCGAAGTGAGGCTGGATAAAACGAACTCCGCCGCCCGCCTCGCGGAGTCGAGAAAGCCCGGCTCGCCAAAGGCGGCACCGGCCCGCGCGAACGCCGAGATCATGAGCCCGTTCCATGCCGTCAGAATTTTGTCATCGAGGTGAGGCCGCGGCCGGCTGGCACGGTGGCGGAGGAGGACCTCCCGGGAGGCGGCCAGCGAACGGTCAACGTCAACGGCTGCGAGGCCCAGCAGGGCCGCAGTCTCAGCGGCGCTCCGGAGTTCGATGAGGATATTTTTTCCGGTGAACTCTCCGTGGGGGTCGCTGCCTTCGGGGGCATTCCCGCCCGCCTCCACGCCATAATGGCTGCAAAAAACCGCGGCCTCCGCCTCGCCGAGGAGCGCGTCGATCTCATCGCGGGTCCAGACGTAGAACGCACCCTCCGCATGCTCCGCGCCGCCGTGCGCGACAAGGCTGTCGGCATCCTCAGCGGAATAAAACGCGCCCTCCGGATGCGCAAGGTCCCGGGCCACGTAGGCGAGCGTGGAGCAGGCGGTCTCCCGGAAAGCCGCTTCGCCCGTGATCTGCCAGGCCTCGACGAGCGACACGGCGATCTGCGCCTGGTCGTAGAGCATTTTCTCGAAATGCGGGACATGCCATCGGCCATCGACCGAATACCGGTGGAAGCCGCCCCCGAGCTGATCTCGCATGCCGCCCCGGGACATCTCGCGCAGCGTGTGCAGCGCCATCGCGCGGGCGGCCTCTCCGCCGCGGAAAAGAAAATTGAGCACCGACGGACGGGGAAATTTCGGGGCCCCGCCGAAGCCTCCGCGCTCGGCATCGTAGATGCGTCCGAATGCGGTGTAGGCCGCGTCGATCCAGGATTTGTCGATACCGGTTCCTGGATCGCCCGACTCCTGCAGCGCCTCGAGCACGCGGGCGGCCTCCGCGTCGACACGGTCGCGGGCGGTCTCCCAGAGCTGGGCGATCTGTGCGAGGACAGCGGGGAAGCCGGCGCGTCCGAAGGCATCGGCCGGCGGAAAGTAAGTCCCCCCGAAAAACGGCCGGCCCTCCGGAGTGAGCCACACGCTCATCGGCCAGCCGCCGCCGCCGGTCGTAGCCTGAACAAAAGCCATGTAGACGCGATCGACATCCGGACGTTCCTCGCGGTCGACTTTAATGTTGATGAATTTTTTGTTCATCAGGGTCGCCGTGTCCGCATTTTCAAACGACTCGTGGGCCATGACGTGGCACCAGTGGCATGTCGAGTAGCCGATGGAGAGGAAGACCGGCTTGTCCTCCGCCCGGGCCCGCGCAAAGGCCTCCGGGCCCCAGGGATACCAGTCGACAGGGTTGTCGCGGTGTTGGAGCAGGTAGGGCGACTTCTCGCCGGCGAGATGGTTCGGATTCATGTCAGCGGCGCGGAACCTCGCATCCTCCGGGCCGGCCGTCCAGCCTGTTGCTGCGGAAACGTGCTCGGGGAGCCCGCCCGCGCTCACCAGCATTTTATAAATCCACCAGGATCAAGATTTCAGAAACGACCCCCGGCAATCAGGCAGATAACATGAGAGTTGCTCTTTTCTTGGTGATCTCGATGCGAAGAAATTTTTCGAAATTTCTCTCCTTCGCTTTCCGAAGTATTGGTGCCGGACGGTTGAGGCACCGGCGAGGCGCTCAGGGAAGGAACGAGCAGACGTATTGGCAGATCCCCTCGCCCACCGCGATCGTGAATCCGGATTTCGCGGGAACCTCAAAGGCGGAACCGGCGGCGTAGGCGGCCGGTGCCTCCGAGCCGTCGAGAACGACCGTGCACGAGCCGTCGATGATTTCCATCCGCTCTGCGGCGTCGGTCCCGAAATGGTAACTGCCAGGAAAGATCAGCCCGAGCGTCTTGCGGGATCCATCGGCAAGGCGGATCGTGTGAGAGACGACGCTGCCGTCGAAATAGACGTTGGCCTTGGCGGTGGCTGTGACATCGGAAAATTCCATGCCGGCATTGAGCCACGGCGCGGGCGGGCATGACAATGATTTTCCGCACAGGCAGGGCGCGGGGAAGGAGCGCCAAGAAGCAGGCAGGGTTGAAAAAGCCGGCTCTCATGGCGCGGGGACCAGCAGATGAGAAAAAATCCTTTGGCGCGTCCGGCCGGCCCAGTGTAAAGAGGTTTCGCATCCGGCACGGACCGGCCCCATTCCACCGCAACATATTCCCCCTCAAATCTCATGAAGCCAAGCCAGCACAGCAATCTCATCACCTCCCAAATGCAAAGGCGCTCGTTCCTCAAGGGCATCCTCTCAGCCGGAACGGTATCGATCCTGGGCCCGCGCCTGATGTTCGCTGCCGATGGCAAGGGGACGGCGCTGGCCGCCCCGGGCGAGCGGGTGAACCTCGCCTGCTGCGGCATCGGCAACCGCGGGGCGGAAGTCATCAAGGCCCTGTATGCGACCGGGCTGGCGAACATCGTTGCGCTGTGCGACACCGACATGGGAGCGCCTCACACCCAGGGGATCCTCAAGCAATTCCCGAACGTCCCGCGCTTCCAGGACTTCCGGCAGATGTTCGACAAGATGGGCAAAGACATCGAGGCGGTGAGCGTCGGAACACCGGACTTCTCGCATTTCCCGATCGCGATGCTCGCGATGTCGCTCGGCAAGCACGTCTACTGTGAAAAGCCGATGGCGCACAGCTTCCTCCAGACCGCGCTCATGATGGAGGCCGAAAAAAAATACAACGTCGCCGCCCAGATGGGCAACCAGGGCCACTCAGAGGCTAACTTCTTCCAGTTCAAAGCCTGGCAGGACGCGGGGATCATCAAGGACGTGACAAAGATCACGGCATTCATGAACAAGTCGCGCCGCTGGCACGGCATGAAGGTCGACGGCTTCCTCCCGGCGCAGCCGATCCCCGAAACGCTGGACTGGGACAGCTGGCTCTCGACGGCCCAGTTTCATGAATACAACAAGGGCTACGTCAACGGCGAATGGAGGTCATGGTTCGACTTCGGCAACGGTGCACTCGGCGACTGGGGCGCCCACATCTTCGACACGGCGCACGAGTTTTTAAACCTCGGGCTTCCCACGGAGGTCGATCCGGTTCTGCTCGAGGGCTACAACCCCTACATCTTCCCGCAGGCCTCGACGCTGGTGTTCCGGTTTCCGAAGCGGGGCACGATGCCGGCGGTGGATCTCACCTGGTATGACGGGCAGAAGAACCTTGCGCCACTGCCCGACGGCTTCGGCGAAGCGGTCGTCGATCCAAACATTCCGCCGCCGTCCAAAGGAGCAACCAGCGCGAAAGAGAAGCCGCCCGGAAAGGTCATCTACGCCGACGGCATCGTCTTCAAGGGCGGCTCGCACGGCAGCACGCTCCAGATCGTTTCGGAATCCCAGGCCAGGGACATGGCCCCAAAACTCCCGCCGGTGCCGAAGAGCCCGTCGAACCACTTTAAAAATTTTCTTCTGGCCTGCAAGGGTCAGGAGAAATGCCGCTCGCCGTTCTCGGTGGCCGGCCCGCTCTGCCAGGCGATGTCGCTCGGCGTGATCGCCCAGCGGGTGAACAAGAAGCTCGTCTTCGACGCCGCCAGCAAGCAGATCACGAACGACAAGGTTGCCAACGCCCTGCTCGCAGGCCCCACGCCGCGGAAGGACTGGGAGCAGTTCTACAAGCTGTAGGCGGACGCCCTGCCGGCAGAGAAAAACGCCGGCGGCTCCGTTTCCGTGAGCTGTCGCCGGGGAGAAATTTTTCAAAATTTCACTCCATAGCCTTCCGGATTTTTGGAGCGGGACGGGATCGTCTGCTCAATAAAACCTCTGGGGTGCGATGAGCGGCTGGGGGTGTGTGAGCCGGTCCACAAACCGCTCCCATGCCGCCTGCCCGGCGAGAATTTCGATCTCCACGCGAAGGTAGTAGATGGGAACCTCTGGATCGAGGATGCGCGGTATGCGCACGGCGTCCTTCTCGGTGGTGATGACCGCGTCGAGCTCGCGGCGTCCGCAGCGGCGGACAAAGGACTCGACCTCCCGAACGGTGTAGCGGTGGTGGTCGGTGTAGGTCTTGGACAGCTCGATCTCCGCATCGAGGGCGCGGAGCGCGTTCTCAAAGCTCTCCGGGACGGCGATCCCGCACAGCGATCCGATGCGCAGGCCGCGGAGAAACTCGAGCGGCTTCACCTCGCCGGTGACAAAATTTTTCAGATGTTTCGGGCGGTGGGCGCATTCGATGATGTCGGCCGTCCGGTTGTGTTGGCGGATGCGGGCGATGACGTCGCTGTTATCGCCGCCATCGCATTTGGTGAGGAAGATGTGGGTGGCGCGGCGGAGGTTGCGGGGCGGCTCGCGGAGTGTGCCGCGCGGGAGCATGTAATCGTTGCCGAACGGTGCCTGGCGGTCGATCAGAACGACCTCGAGACCGTGGCGCATGCGGATGTATTGCAGCCCGTCGTCGAGAATGAGCGTATCGGCGCGAAACTCGCGGATCGCATAGATCCCGCTCTTCACGCGGTCGCGGTCGACAAGCACGACGACCCCGCGCAGGTTGTTCGCGAGCATGAACGGCTCGTCGCCGGCCGTGCGGGAGTCGAGGAGGAGCGACTGCCCGTCCGAGACCACGCGCGGCACAAACATCGACTTGTTCTTGGTGAACTTGTCGAGCATGCGGAGCAGGAGCGGGCGGGGCACGCTCTTGTAGCCGCGGCTGAGGATCGCCACGCGGCGCCCCCCCTCCTGGAGGGCGCGGGCGAGCATCTCGACGACCGGCGTCTTACCGGTCCCGCCGACCGTGAGGTTCCCCACGCTGATCACGAGACAACCGTGCGAGTGACTGCGGAAAATCCGGTTCTCATAGAGCGCGAGCCTGGTCTGAACGATCAACCGGTAAATGGCCGAGAGCCCGTAGAGCAGCCAGCGCAGCAGGTCTGCGCGGCGGCCGTAGCGCCGCCCGAGGATGACGTCGATGGCGAACGACTCGAGCCCCTCGATCCAGCGTCTCATGTCACAATACGAACGCCCGAATTGTCCGCGCCAACACAAAAGACCGCAGCCCCCTCGAGCCCCGCTGCGGCGGCCATCGCGCGGGCGATTTTCTCCGGATGCCGGGTCGCGATGCAGGCGATCGTGGAACCCGAGCCACTCAGCCAGCCGCCGAGCGCGCCGGCGGCCCCGGCCGCGGCAATCACAGCCGGCAGGCAGGGCAGAAGCTTTTCGCGGTGCGGCTGGTGGAGGCGGTCACCGAAGCAGCCGGAAAGCTTTTTGTAATCGCCCGAGGCGAACGCCGCCGCGATGGCGGCAGCATTTCCCGCACTGAGCACGGCGTCCGCGAGGGAAATTTTTGCAGGGAGCACCTTGCGGGCGGCCGGTGTAGAGATCTCAAAGGCGGGAATCAGAAGCAGAAAATGGAGGGCTTTTTTGACCGGATAGCGCTGCAGGGGACCGCAGGATGGCACGACCGTGAACCCCCCGTAAGCCGCCGGGGCGGCATTGTCGGGGTGGCCCTCCAGCGCGGCGCAGATGCGGAATAGCGCGTGCCTGTCGAGCGGCCGGCCTGCAAGTTCGTTCAGGCCGTGGAGGACGCCGAGCCGGACGGTCACGCTGCTGCCCAGACCGCGCGACCGGGGGACGTCTCCGGCAACGCTCCACGAAAACGCGAAGGGCTTCTGCCCCGATTCGCGAAAGAATGCCGCAGCCGCCCCGGACGCCATGCCGCCGGGATCGGCTCCCCGCCCGCGCCGGACGGTCGTGGTGTTGTAAATCTGGAGCGCGACGCCGAGGCAGTCGAACCCGGGTCCCAGGTTGGCCGTGGTGGCAGGGACTCTCACGCTTGCTTGATTCATAAGCCCCCCATCCTGAGCGAGGCGGCGCGTCGGGAAAAGAAGATATCTCGCGTTGACTCTGCCGGGAATGCGGCAATGCTCTGGGGTTGTGATGAAAGCCCTTCTCGCCTCCGTGCTTTTTTTCTCCCTAACGGCCCTGAACGCCCAGGAGGTCCTACGCGTCGGGCTTTTTCCGAACGTCACGCATGCCCAGGCCCTTGTCGCGGCCAACTTTTCCCGCGAGGGGAAAGGCTGGTTCGAATCCCGGCTCGGAACCCCGGTGAAAATCGAGTGGCTCGTCTACAATGCCGGGCCCTCGGCGATGGAGGGATTCTTTACGAAGGCGCTCGACCTGACCTATGTCGGCCCCAGCCCGGTCGTCAACGCCTACAGCCGCGCGAATGGCGGCGAGGTCCGCGTGCTGAGCGGCTCCATGCGCGGCGGTGAGGCGCTCGTCGTCCGCAGCGATGCGATCAAGGACGCCGCAGGCCTCCGGGGCAAAATGATTGCAACCCCGCAGCTCGGCAACACCCAGGACGTCGAGTGCAGGGCCTGGCTGCTCGAGCACGGCATGAAGGTCACCCTCACCGGCGGGGATGCACGGGTCATCCCGACCGCAAACCCCGATATCCTCACGCTTTTCCAGCAGGGCAAGCTTGACGCCGCGTGGACGGTCGAACCGTGGATCACAAGGCTGCTCAACGAGGGCGGGGGGAAAATCCTCTTCGCCGACCCGAATGCGCTGACGACCGTTGTCGCCGGACGCGAGGCCTTTCTCAGGGAGAAGCCCGAGCTCGCAAAGCGCTTCGTGGCCGCCCACCACGAGCTGACCGCATGGGTCCTGGCCAACCCTGACGAAGCCAGAAAGCGCGTGCGGGACGAGCTTTCCGCCATCACGCGCAGCAATGTTTCGGCGGACCTGATCGCGCAGGCCTGGACGCGTCTGGTGTTTAACGACGCGATCTCGGTCGAGCCATTTGCGACCTACGTCTCGCAGGCGGAGCGGGCCGGACTCCTTCGGCAGAAGGTGAGCCTCGACAAACTGATCTGGACACCGTGAGCGTCGAACACGAGCTGAAGAATTCCTCGGCCGAGCGGATCGAAGTGGTTGGAATTTCCAAGACGTTCACAACGAAACGCCGGTCCGTCCTGGCGCTCGACAACGTGAGCCTCAAGGTTGCCGAGGGGGAATTTGTCTGCCTGGTCGGCCCGAGCGGCTGCGGGAAATCGACGCTCCTGAACATCATTGCGGGCCTCGAGCAGCCGGATGCCGGGCAGGTGCTGGCGAACGGCGCGCCGGTGAGCGAGCCGGGCCGCGACCGGATGGTCATGTTTCAGGAACACGCGCTCTTTCCCTGGCTCGACGTGATGGGCAACGTCCTCTTCGGGCTCAAGCTCAAGCCCGGCCTGAAGGATAAGGAGCGCGAGGAGGTCGCCAAGTATTACCTCCATCTCGTCGGGCTGGAAAAGTTCCACCACTCTAACGTGCACGAGCTCTCCGGAGGCATGAAGCAGCGGGTCGCCCTGGCGCGCGCGCTGGCCCCGAACCCCCGCGTCCTCCTCATGGACGAGCCGTTTGCCTCGCTCGACGCCCTCACCCGCGAACAGCTCTACGGCGACATCCAGCGGATCTGGGAGGCGCGGAGGAAGACGATCATTTTTGTCACCCACAATGTGCGCGAGGCCGCCTGCCTCGGCGACCGGGTCGTCCTGTTTTCGCCGAATCCCGGCCGCATCCGTGCCGAGTTTGCGGTCGATCTGCCCCGGGCGCGCGACATCAACAGCGTCGAGCTGGCCCGCTACTCCAGCGAGATCATGGCGGCGCTCAAGGGCTTCACATCCTCAGAAGGCCGGGAGGTTTCGGAATGAGAAGGGCCATCGCATCGACCGTCTTCTTCCTGCTTTTGCTAGTCTCCTGGGAGGCGGCTTCGAGATCCGGCCTGTATTCGCCGGTCATGTTCCCCTCGCCACTGAGCGTGTGCCAATACCTCTGGCAGGCGGCCGGAGACGGGACGCTGGAGATGGCGACGCTCGTGACGATGAAGCGCCTGCTCATCGGCTACGCGATCGGCCTGCTCTTCGGGATTCCGTTCGGCCTGCTCACCGCGCGGTTCAAGATGTTCCAGGATACGATCGGGCTGCTGGCGCTCGGCGTGCAGACGCTCCCCAGCGTCTGCTGGGTGCCGCTGGCGCTGCTCTGGTTCGGGCAGACCGAATCGGCGATGCTCTTCGTGGTGGTGATGGGCACGCTCTGGTCTGTGATCATCGCGACTAACGACGGGGTGCGCACGATGCCTCCGATCTACCTCCGCGCCGCCCGCACGATGGGCTCGCAGGGGTTGCACACGTGGATGAAAGTCATCCTGCCGGCCTCGCTTCCGTATCTTGTGGGCGGGATGAAGCAGGGCTGGGCGTTTGCGTGGCGATCGCTGATGGCCGCCGAAATTTTTGTCACGATCCTCACCGGGTTCGGTCTCGGCCAGCTCCTCCACTACGGCCGCGAGCTGCACGCGATGGACCAGGTCGTCGCGATCATGATCGTCATCATCTTCATCGGGCTCCTCGCGGACCGGATTTTCTTCTCGCCCTGGGAACGCTTCCTGCACAGGCGCTGGGGCACCGGCGCCCTGAAATAACCTGCCACAATGGACATCTCACACGAACTTTTCGAAGCCGCCCTGCGCCGGATCCCCGGCGGCGTCAACTCGCCGGTGCGCGCGTTCCGCGGCGTCGGCGGCGAACCGTTTTTCACGCGCTCGGCAAGCGGATGCCGGCTCACGACCGCCGGCGGCCGCGAATTGATCGACTATGTCGGGACGTGGGGCCCCGCCATCCTCGGGCATGCGCCGGCCGCGGTGATTGCCGCCGTGCAGGAGACGGCGGCGCGGGGGCTCAGCTTTGGCACACCGAATCCGCTCGAGGTCGAAATGGCGGAGACGATCTGCCGCATGGTCCCCTCGGTGGAAAAGGTGCGCATGGTCAACAGCGGCACAGAGGCCACCATGAGCTGCCTGCGCCTGGCCCGCGGGTTCACCGGGCGCGACAAGGTTTTGAAGTTTGACGGCTGCTACCACGGCCACGTCGATTCGCTGCTGGTCAAGGCCGGGAGCGGCGCGCTCACGAATGGAACGCCCGACAGCGCCGGGATCCCCCCTGCCCTTGCACTGCTAACGATTTGCGTCCCGTTCAACGACATCGAGGCGGTGCGCGCGGCCTTCGCCGCCAACCCGAACGAGATCGCCTGCGTCATCATCGAACCGGTCCCGGCCAATGCCGGGCTCTACCTGCCGGAACCCGGATTCCTCGAGACCCTGCGCACAATCTGCACGGAAGCGGGAACGCTTCTCATCTTCGACGAAGTGATGACCGGCTTCCGCCTCGCCCCCGGCGGCGCCCAGGAATTGTTTGGAATCCGTCCCGACCTCACCGCTCTTGGCAAAGTGATCGGCGGCGGGCTGCCGGTCGGTGCGTTCGGCGGACGCACGGAGATCATGGACCAACTCTCGCCCGACGGACCGGTCTACCAGGCGGGCACACTCTCGGGAAACCCGGTGGCGATGGCCGCAGGGCTTGCCCAACTGCGCGAGATGGAATCCCGCGTAGGCTGGGCCGCGTTGGAAAACTCCGGCGCCGCATTCGAAGCCCTCACCCGCGAGGCGATTCGCGGGCTCCCCTGCACGTTCCACCGGATCGGATCCATGTTTTGCCTCTACTTCCGCGAGGGCCCTGTCCGCCGGCTTTCCGATGCCCTGCTCAGCGACCGCGCACGGTTCGCCAATTTTTTCCATCACTGCCTGGACGAGGGCGTCTATTTTGCCCCATCCCAGTTCGAGGCCGGGTTCCTCTCGCTCGCCCACCAGCCGGCCGACATCGAGGAAACCGCGCGGGTCGTCAGCCGCTCGCTGCGCAAGGTCTTTTGAGATTGCCCCCGATCTCACGTCATCGCCTTCGCAAACTCTATTTCCTACCGCCCCCTTTTCCGGCGAGGCCGCCGGAAACCACACCCGAGGCCGGGCGTGCTCCCCGGAAAATTTGGGCGAAGCTCGTTTCCTTGCGTTGTTACCCTGGGAAACATTCCCTTAAAAAGCTCGGATTTTGAGTAGTCGGACGGCGGAGGTCATGGAGACCTTTCGTGGCCGGGCGCTGGTTTCCGCGATTTCCGTCTGGGAAGTGGCGATGCTTGAGTCAAAGGGTCGGCTGGTCCTGGCCCCCACGGTCGAGGCGTGGATCGAGTCGAACCTTCAGTTTCCGGTTGAGCTGGAGCCGATTCATCCAGCGATTTCGATCCAGAGCTGCCGGTTGGCGGACTTTCACGGCGACCCGGCCGACCGGATCATCGTGGCAACGGCGGCGGTGCTCGGCCTGCCATTGGTGACCGCCGATGCCAGGATCATTGAGTGGTCACGTAGGCATGGCGCCATCCCCGTGATTGGGATGTAGGCCAAGCCCCGGCTACCCGGCCGCGGCGGGAAGATCTGTGACCCGATCGAGTTCTGACGAGCTCCGGTGAGCCAGGACGCCCCCTGCAATCAGAAGCGCGGCAGCGGCCACCAGAGCAAAAACTCGAAGGAGGGTACCCATTTTGTCAGCGCTTCGCGAGGCGGCTGAACAGATACGACCCCAGGCAGAAAAAGAGAACGTTCGGGATCCAGATCAGAACCGCAGGGTAAGCCGACGGGGTGTTGCGGAACGTGTCGGCCATAATGATAAAGAAGAAGTAGGTGAAGGCGACCACGAGGCTCAGGGCAAAGCCAACCGAAGTTTCCTTGCGGTGGGCGGTAATGCCAAGCGGGATGGCAATGAGCGCGAAGGCCGCACAGGCGAGAGAGGTTGCAAACCGCTTGTTCAGCTCCACCACAGCCTCGGTCGTCCGCTCGCCGGCCCCCTTGGCAAGGAAGTCGATCAGCTCCGGCAGCGTGTAGGAACTCATCCGACGGGTCGTCCGGAACTCCATGAAAAATTTTTCCAGAGAAATCGGAAAGACCCCCTCCTTCATGACGATCCCCTGCTGGATTTTTGTGAAGTCCTGGGGGTCGTTTTCATCGCGCTGCTCGAAGTGGGCGTTGAAGAGGCGGAAGAGGAGGCGGGAGTTCTCCGGATCCGGCGTGAGGACCCCTTCCCTGGCGAAAATCATCTTCGTCGGCTGGCTCTCCTCGTTCATCTCGAAGACAATGATATTGAGCAGTTTGTCGCCGGTTTTCCCTCCGACGTAGACCCGGCGGTCGGGGAACTTGTCGACCACCTCATCGGCACGGAACAGCGAGGACGGGTTGCTCGTCGCGATATCGACGATCGCCCGCGTCATCGCCTGTTCGGCCCGCGGCGCGACCTCGATATTGATCCAGAAGCAAACCAGGGTCAGCGCGATCGCCAGCGCGAAGACGGGCACGCAAAGACGCGGGACGCTCACGCCGTTGGACTTAAGAGCGATGAGTTCGTTGTCGGCTGAGATCCTGCCGAAGACCAGGAGAAGCGCCGTCAGGAACCCCCAGGGAATCGTGAATGTGAGGGAGAACGGCAACACCAGCACCATGAACACGAGGACGGTCGTGACAGGCACGTCGGGGTTGTTGATCAGGACATCGAGGAGTTCCTTGAAGATATTTCCCAGGACCAGCACGAGACTCAGGACCACCACTCCGAAAAATGTCGTCAGCAGGACCCCCTGGCCGACGTAGCGGTCGATGATCTTCATCAATAGGGACGCGCGCCGGGACGGGGAGTTGGAGTCGGAATCACCGGATGGAACGGATCGATGTTGGAGCTGACAGTCTGTGGGCGGCGGCCGGGGTCGTTGAGAATCAGGTCGCTCCTTGTGCGGTCTCCATCCTCGCGCATAAAGATCACGACGATCAGGGCGATGATCCCCACGATCACCGCCAGGCGGACCCCTGTCCCCAAATCCTCGTCAAAAAGCCCCATAAAGTGTGTCAATAGTGATGCGTGAAAAGTCGCCGGTTATTCTTGAAAGACGCCGATTTTGCGAAATTTCTCGTAACGCGTCACGAGCAATTTGTCGATGGGGACCGGCATGACCTCGCGCAGCGCGGCCACGACGGCGGTCTTGAAGTTCGCGGCAGCCGCATCCGGATCGCGGTGAGCCCCGCCCAGAGGTTCCGGAATGACGCCATCGACGATGCCCATGGAGACCAGTTCGCGCGCGTTGAGTTTGAGGGCCTCGGCGGCTTCGGGGGCGTGTTTGCGGTGCTTCCAGAGGATGGCGGCACAGCCCTCCGGGCTGATGACCGAATAGTAGGCGTTTTCGAGCATGAGAACGCGGTCGGCAACACCGATGCCCAGCGCGCCGCCGGAGCCCCCCTCGCCGATGACCACCGCCACGATGGGAGTACGCAGGACCATCATTTCCCGGATGTTGACGGCGATCGCCTCGGCGATGTGGCGTTCCTCGGCTCCGACCCCGGGATAGGCACCGGGAGTATCGATCTGCGTCACAACCGGGAGGCGGAATTTTTCGGCGAAGCGCATGAGGCGCAGGGCCTTTCGATATCCCTCCGGGTGCGGGCTGCCGAAGTTCCGCAGCAGGTTTTCTTTGGTATCGCGGCCTTTTTGCTGGCCGATGACGACGCAGGCGATCCCGTCGATGCGGGCGATTCCCCCGGGCATCGAGGCATCGTCCCCGAAGCACCGGTCGCCCTTCAGTTCGACGAAGTCGGTGAATACCTCCCGGATGTAGTCGAGGTAAAACGGCCGCGCGGTATGGCGCGCGATCTGCACGCGCTGCCACGATGTCAGCTGGTTGTAGATTTCGAGCCGCGTGGACTCGATTTTGTTCTGCATGCGCGCGACCTCGGGTTCGAGGTTGATATTTCTGTCGCGGAGTTGGCGCTTGATCTCATCGAGCTTTTCCTCGAGCTCCATGATCGGCTTTTCAAATTCCAGTGGCTGAGTATTCATTGGCCGTTACTTGATGGTGACCGGCGTTCCCCGGGCGGTGAGATAATAGACTTCGTCGGCGTCGGCCGGATCGAGCACGATACCCGCGGGAGGCAGAGACCCTGCGGCAGCGGGGTCGGCCGGTGGAGCGGGACGGATGGTAATCCCGGAGGTGGCGAGGACCACATGCCGCTCGCTGCCCTCGTAGTCCTTGCTTCCGAAAGCGATGCGGGCCGCACCCTTGACCGCCTCCTTGATGGCCACCTTCGTCTCGACAGGAGCCGTGGCGGAGGCGCCGGGCAGCTTGAGCGAGCGGATCGTGTATTCCTTGAAAAATTCGCCGCCGTTGGAAACGGTCAGCTTTGACGCCGTCCGGTCGATGACAACCGACGTATCGAGCTTCGGGATGACGAGCTGCTGACCGATCTTGAGGTTGATCGTGGTGAGGTTGTTCGCGCGGTAGATGAGCTCCGCGCCGCTCTTGAGATTGGTTGCGATCTTGGAAAGCGAGTCGCCCTTCTGCACGGTGTAGGCGGTCTTTTCAGGAAGCGGAACCGGAGACAGCACAAGCGCAACGTTGATCCGGCCGAGGGCGGCCCGCACGTCCGGAGCTTTGGGCGAATCGGGAAACTCCTTCGCAAAGGCGCCCAGAGCCAGGCTGGCCTCGGGCGTCGTCTGGTCAAGCAGGCCCTTGATCTTCTCGAATTCGGGAAGGCTGGGATCGGGGGTCGGCGTCGGAATGGCGGCCGCGATAGCTTTCTTTTCCTCGCGGTCCAATTTCTTCGGCTTCAGATAGGTCTGGTAGACAAAAAATCCGCTGCCTCCCAAAAGGGCGGCGACGAGCGCAAGGATAACGAGGACTCTTAAAATCATGGTCGGATCGGGGAAGGATAAGCAGCGGGCGCCCGGAAAGGAAACGAGGAAATCATCACACGAGCCCCCGGCGTTTCCACTCCTCGACATTTCCGCCAGCCGAGCGCTGGATCATCTCCAGCGAAAATTTGAGAAGACAGACCTCCCAGGCGTCGTCCACACCAGCGATGAGGGCGGAGAAGGGATCCTCCTCCCCGCGGAGCTGCTCCTGGATCCGCTCCAATGCGACGTCCATCGGCTCGCGGACGATGTGTTCTGAGAGGTCGGTTTTTTTGAGCTGGAAGCCGTAACGGAGGATGCGCATCGAGGCCCCGTGCTCCTCAATCCAATCGGCATAGCCGCGGGCCTCCGCGCCAAAGCCATCAAGAAGCAACTTGCTGAAATGGTGCGGAGAAACGATTCGCGGGCGCTCGGCCTCGATCCGGCCGTTGCGGATCCGCACGGTTTCCACCTCGTCCATCGGCTCGCTCACCAGTGAAAAGTTGAACCGGGTCGTGCCGAATGTTTCGATATCGCTCCGCGGACTCACAACCACACGCGTGTTCTCCATCGCGTAGTGGAAGTCGTGTTCCTTATACATCCGCACAGAATAACGCCCGCTGGCCGCGGCGCAACACCGGTTATTTTTTCACACGCTGTTTGACAAATGGCGGGATTTGCATTTCAGAGAAGGCGATGAAATTTCATGCACCGATTCTGATTGCTGCGGTCGCCCTGGCCCTGACGGGCTGCGAGACCGTGAAAATGCGTTCGAACTATGATCCTGTTGGCTACAAACCCGCAAATCCGTCGAACGTCCGGGTGAAGGTCTCGCTGCAAAACCGGATGGTCTACGTGATGGAGGGCAACAAGCCGCTGCTCGTCGCGGCCACAGCGATCGGCACGCCCGCGAAGCCGACTCCCCGGGGCAACTTCAGCGTCATCGCAAAAATCCCCCAGAAGCGCTCGGGAAGCTACGGGTTCTGGGTAAACGGGGGATCGATCATTCCCGGAACAAGCGGACAGCGACCCGGCGGCGGATACCATTACGTCGGGTTCCCGATGCAATACTGGGTGGAATTCCTGCCCGGCTACGGGTTCCACGTCGGCTCGGTGTGGCCGACCCCGCGCACGCACGGGTGCCTGCGCGTCCACGAGAATGCCGCCCGCGAGCTCTACGACCTTGTGCGCATCGGCACCCCGGTCAACATCGCCATGACCCAACCCGAGGACGCGACGATCGGAAAAAACCAGCCGCGCCCGCAGGACTACAACGACCCGGATCCGCCGAAGTCCTACAGCATTTCCCCGGCCGTCTTCAAAATCGATCCGAACGACGCCCTGCGTTAAGGGTCTTCGAATCCGCTTGAGCGCCCCGGCCCGCGTCAACCTGCGCACGCCCGACATCATGTCGCACGTGCAGGCGCAGGTCGAAAGCCACTACCGCAGCGGGCTCGTCGAGCGCCTGCGGACCAGCGGCGGGACGCTGGTTGCAGGGGCCACGACGATCCGGCTCGCGAAGGAATTCGGATTCTGCTACGGCGTCGAGCGGGCGATCGACCTCGCCTACGCCGCGGGAAAATTCTTCGCCGGCCGCAGGATTTTCCTCCTCGGAGAGATCATCCACAACCCGGATGTGAACGCCCAGATGTCCGCTCTGGGGATCCGGCATTTTCCCGCGCGGCCGTCCGCCGGGGAATTCGCATCGCTCGGGCCCGACGACGTTGTGATCGTGCCGGCCTTCGGAGCCGAGGCATCGACGGTGGCCGCCGTGAAGGCGCGCGGCTGCCAGATCGTGGACACGACGTGCGGCGATGTGATGAGCGTGTGGAAGCGCGTCCGTCAGAACGCGGACGAGCAGGTGACCTCGATCATCCATGGAAAATCTTCCCACGAGGAAACGCGGGCCACAGCCTCGCGCGCCCTGGGGCCCGACGGAACAGGCCACTACCTCATTGTTCTGGATCTCGAACAGACCCGCGTGGTTTGCGACTACCTCCTCCACGGCGGCGATGCAGCTGCGTTCCTTGAATTTTTTTCCGGATCGACCAGTCCCGGATTTGATCCCCGGGTCCACCTCGCCCGCATTGGGGTGGCCAACCAGACCACGATGCTGCGGAGCGAAACCGAAGCGATCCAGGCGCTCCTCAAGGATGCTGTCACCGAACGGGACTCCGGCAGACCGGACAACTTCCGGTTCTTCGACACGATCTGCGGGGCAACACAGGACCGGCAGGACGCGCTTTTCCGGCTTCTCTCCGAACCGCTCGACCTCCTCGTGGTGATCGGCGGCTACAACAGCTCGAACACAACCCACCTCGTCGAGATCGGCCAGCAGTCGCGGCCGACGTATTTTATCCGCAATGCCGGCTGCATGGAGTCACCCGCGAGCATCCGCCATTTCGACCTTGCCACCCGCGCGGAGATGGCATCTCCCGACTGGCTTCCAACCTCAGGACCGCTCACCGTGGGCATCACCGCCGGCGCAAGCTGCCCGAACAACCTGATCGAGGAGGCGATCCGCCGCATCCTCGAACTGCGCGGCGAGCAGCCGCCCACGGCCAGCTGAGCAGACCGTGCTCCGACAGGGGGGCTCACCCTTCCTTCTGAACCCACTTCCAGCCACCGGATTTGTCGGGGACTTCGATCCACTCGTCCTTGAAGGCCATTTTCTGCCAGACGGATGCCTGGCGGTTCTGGACTTCGGGCAGGGAGATTTTTTCCTTTTCCGCGGTGGCCTTCATAAGGGTCATCCGGTCGCGGTTTTCCTCGGCAACGACCTTGCGGATGTAGTCGCCGTAGTCGCCGGGGGTCTCGACGCGGATAACGACCAACCCGTCGCGGCCCTCGCCGACAATGCGGGAATTCTTAAACTGCTGGATGTCGGCCATGCGGTTGCGGCGGCGTTCCTGCGGATCGCCGCCTCCCGTGGACTCGGCAACCGGCTTCGCTGCGGGCTTCTTGTCACCGGCCGGCGGGGCATGCTGGTAGACGTCGAGGCGCATGGCGATATCGACCTTGATCGGATCGGGCGTCGAGAGGTTGACGCTCGGCGTGGAGCATCCGGCCAGAATGAGCAGCAAGACCGGCAAGGGAGCTAGTTTTTCCATCTTCCCTCCTTGGATTCGTTGGCGTGGAGCACGGTCTTGAGAGTGCGCGATCCCTGGGGTCCTTGCAACTTTAAGTCGAGCACCCCCTGCTGACGGACGATCCAAAAATCTCCGGCGGCGCGGGTGTAGTCGAAATCCCGGAGCGTCTCGAGGGCGATCCGGGCGCTGCTTTTTTTGAGCGCGGTCCAGGTATCGGGAAAGCTTGCCAGGAGGTCGTCGAGCTTGCCGATCGTCATCCGCCCCGGGCGTGCCGCGGTGAAGTCGCCCTTGAGGCGTTCGATCTCGTGGCCGGTCGCATTGGTCTGAACCTTGAAGGCCAGCGGTCCGGTCATGCGGAAATTTTTCGGCGCGATGATATCGGTGAGTTGCTTGAGGTCAACCCCCTTGCCGGCCAGCCAGCCGATCCACGGCGATTGATCGTCAAAGAGAAAACTGAACCCGCCCGAGACGTAGCCGTCATAGAAACGTCCGCCGAATTCCCCGTTGATCCCGGTGCGGTCGAATGTGGTCGAGATCCACGCATCGCTCGCCCGGTATTGCCGCCAGAGGATGCGGTCGAGGCGGATCGTGCCGACGAGGTTGTTTTCGCTTTTCTCCGGCGGGTAGGCAAAGCGCAGTTCCCCCTTCTGAGTCGAGAGCTTGAGCTGATAGCTCTCGAATGAGTAATCCTGCGCGGGAATTTCGAGACCGGCCTGCATTTTGAGGGCCGCGAGATTGTCGAGCGAGAGGTCCTGCGCGGCGGTCTGGAAATTCAGCGGCAAGCCGTATTGAACGCGTCCGCCGCTTCCGAGAACGACCCGCCCGAATTTGACTTCCAGCTTCCGGACCTTCCAGCCGGGCGATGCCGATTTCCCGCCGCCAAGCCGCTTTTGCGCATCGTCCATATACCAGAAGAGGTCTTCGCCGATGTAGATGGTCGGGTGCAGGATGGTGATCTCATCGAGTTCCTGGCGGAGCAAACCGGCCAGTGTAAAGCGGACGAAGATGCTCCGCAGCGTGAGCACCTTGGTGAAGGGATCGAGCGGCGACGGCACGTCGAGGTCGGCAATCTCGATGAGCTGCCTGGTTCCGCCAAGCGCATCGGCGGCCTGAGCCGGGGAGAGGTCGCGCAGGGTGGTGTTCAGTTGGAACACAATGTCGGAAATGCCTGCCCTCGGGTCATCAAGGCACACGCTGATCCCGCGGATGTCCAGCGTGCCCAGCTTCCATGCCAGAACCGGAGCTCCCGCAGACGGTCTGCCCGATCCTCCGGCTAAAATCTCCTGCAAGGCGGCACCCACGACCAGCCGGCCGCCGGAAACCGAGGCAGCCGCCAGGGCGTGCCCTTCGAGGATTTCCTGCGGGGTGCCCTGGAGCCTCACCAGATCGAGCGCAAGAAATGGCTCTGCGAATCCTGTCATGCGGGCGGCAATATCCCACGCGGTGAGCTCAACCGGCGCCGCGCTTCGCAGGCCGACGTCCTTTCCATCGAAGGCAAACTTCCAGCTTCCGGCGGGCTTGTCCGGACCCGCCCCGTCGAAACTCCCCTCCCCGAAATCACAAACCAGCCGTCCGACCTGCCAGTCCGGTTTCGCGCCAGGTGGGCCGTCGGCCGGAGCAAGCGACTGAAAAATCGACGGCTGCAACGCCAAAACCGGATGAACAAACCTCACCTCCTCAACACGGTGGTGAGCGAGACCTTCCGGCGAAAACCGGATATTGCAGCCCTCCAGCTGCAGAAAGGGTGCCGAGGCATCCGTCAGGGCTGCCCGGACATCCCAAAGTTTGAGCTCGAGCAGTTCGCGGCTCCCCGCCCCGACGTCTTTCCAGTCAAAGGAAAAACACACGCTGGCCGACAGCCCCCCGGGCCCTGGCTTTTTATAGAGCACCCGCCCGCTTTCGCAAACAAGGCGGGAGATCAACCACGCGGGAGGTTTGGCGCCCTCGCCTTTTCCGGCCGGCAGAAGCTTGGCCAGGCCCGGACCGGCATAGATCACCGGGTTCACCAGACGGACCTCGCTCACCTTTCCTGCCCGCAGGCCGCCGAGGGAAAAGACGATGCTCCCGCCGCCGAGCCGGATGAGTTCGGTTCCGGAGTCCGGATCGCGCAGCGCGAACCGGTGGAACGCCACCCGGCCGGGGGCCTCGAATTTCAGCGAGCCCAGCTCGACTTTCACCCCGGGCAGCACGCGGCGGATGCCCCACTTCGCAATGGCGGTCAGATTGCCCGCGGCAAACCAAACCAATCCCCCGGCCAGCAGACCGGCCAGCAGAAAAAGCACCGCCAGCCGGCGGAGCCACTTTTTACGTCGCGTGAGCAATGCGATCAAAGAATACACCGAGGGCGAATGCCACGCCGACGGCTGCGTTTGCCTGGAAGAACGCGCGATTGATCGATCCGATGTCCCCGCGCCGCGCTTCAAAATGTTCGTAAGCGAGACCGGCGACCACCACGAGCAGTGAGGCCGCGTAGATCCCCCCGAGACCGGCCGCATAGCCGAAGGCGGCAAGGCCCATAAAGGCCAGAACATGGAGCACCAGCGCCAGACGGAGCCCGCCTCCGATCCCGAGCCACACCACCAGCGACTTCAGGCCCTCGCGCATGTCGATCTCATAGTCCTGGGTCGCATAGATCACATCAAACCCCGCCACCCACAAAAGCACCGCCAGAGCAAGGATCAACGGCGGGATCGCAAACGAACCGGTCACCGCAAGCCAGGCGCCGACCGGCGCCACCGAAAGCGCCAGACCCAGAAAAAACTGCGCAAAATGGGTGAAGCGCTTCGTGAGCGAATAAAAAAACACGATGCCAAGCGCCACCGGCGAGAGCCATCCGCAGAGCGGGTTCAGCCACCAGGCGCTCGCCACAAATCCCGCCGCGCTCAACGCGCAGGCGACAGTCGCCCCGCCCCGGCTGACCAGCCGGTGCCGGCCTTCGGTGCGCGGGTTGCGCTTGTCCAGCTCCCAGTCGGCCAGCCGGTTGAATGTCATCGCCGCCGTCCGGGCGAAGACCATGGAGGCCAGCACCCCGGCAAACACCCGCCACGACGGAAGCCCGCCAGCCGCGGCAAACATCGAGCCGAGCGCGAAGGGCAACGCAAAAACCGTATGCGAAAAACGGATGAAGGTCAGAAAGCCGCCCAGCCGTCCGGGGCTATTTATTTCTGTTGCGCGAGACGTCATCAAAGAGTTCGGCGAGCCCGTCATCCACCCGCAGGTCCACAAGCCGCCAGCCGGCAGCCGTCCGGTAAAAATAGAATTTCCAGCGCAACGGGAGGTCGGCGTTGAGCGAGATGCAGGTCAGCCGCCGCAGGCTGGTGCCGACCTCGATCGTCTCGACAGGCTCATATCCGCTCACCGGCCCGTAGCTATCGAGCGCCTGCTTCGTCTTCGTTTTCAGGGCTTCCACGTCCTGCTTGCGGTCGGCAATGATCGTGTTCCGCACCAACTCGTCGTAGGCGGGATCGACCTGGCCGGATTTGAGCGCCATGAAAAACGCATCCGCGGCCGCCATCGGGTCCGGAGCCTTCACCGGACCGGGCGCGAGCGGTTGGGGAGCCGCCGACAGCATCGGTGAACCGGGGGACAGCGGGGCAGGCGCCGCTGGTGACGGCTGAGGCTGCGATGGCCCCGTGGGAAAAACCATCCGCTTTTTTGTGTCCTCCGTCCTGTTCTGCGCGCTCACGAGTCCCACCGAAAGAAGCAGGACGAGAAATATTGGTCTCATGCGCATGAATGGACCCCTTTTTGCGGCGGCAGGCAAGCCCTCGCGGGAAAATCACCCAAGCTCAGGAAGTCCCTCGAGGACGATTTGTGACCACGTCTCGAGCGTATCCTTCCGGGCGAGCAGTTCAGCCGCCGTCGCAAAGCCCAGCTCGGCAATCGCCTTCTCGCCAGCCCGGACGTCCGCATTCTCCAGATCAACGAGGTGGACGACCCCGAGGTGGACGCTGCCGACCTCGGTCGAGTCGTCATTGATCAGGGCGACCGCGCACTCGGTGAACCCGCCGCCAAGCACGAGTTCCTCACCGATCTCGCGGCGCACCGCGTTGTGGTAGGCCGACTGGTCGAACGAAAACAGGCTCTCATCGGTATCGTTGATATGCCCGCCGATGCCGATCGAGCCTTTTGCCACCAACCGCTTCTCCCCGGATTTCGCGCCGCGCGTGTAATGCAGGATTTTCCCGCCGTGGCGGAAGACCGCATAGGGGATGATCTGCTTCAGAGAGGGATCGTTCTCGGCCGCCGACCTCGGCGCAAAAAAGTTATTCTCCCGCAAGAGGAACGTCTGAAGATAACGCCCGACGTCCGGGCAAAGCCCTTGAAAACTTCCCAGCTCGTCGAAGAGCTGCCGCCTCACAACCAATACCTGTTCCTCGGGTTTTGCCATAGGCCAGCCACACTGGATGCCGCCACGCCCCGGTGCAAAGAAGAAAAGTTTACCTCGGCCAAATTCTTGGCACGCCACGTGCTTTATCAACAATTGTTCTGGGGGGAACAGCAGGCCGTCACAGCACTCGTTGTGGCGGCCTGCATCTTTTAGGAGAAGTCTTCGGTGGAAATCATAGCTTTCCTTTCAGCGCTGGCTGGGCTTAAATAAGCTGCTGTGGATTTTCTGAGAACGCTTCTGCCCCTGCTGCTTGCCGTGTGGATCACCGGCGGGGGGCTGCGTGCCCAGGCGCCGGACCCCTCGCTGGCGACCGGCCGGAATTTCGCCCCCTTTGTGATCTCCCTCAAGCCCTCGGTGCAGATGAGCCCGCTCCCGGGCTGGATGGCCGAGCCCGCCCGCGTCCAGGCAGAACTCGCCACCGTCGAACTCCCGATTCCGGCAAAGTGGAGGTCGCCGGCTGTCGATTTTTATGCAGTCACTGTCGTTTTTGATGACCGGGGGGATGGCGGCCCTGCGGTCGAGTGGCGCGCACCCAGCGGATCCACGACCGTCATTTCAACCGGGCTGGGCAACTCGGGAAAATCGCTCGGTCTCAATGCGCGCACGATTCTGCTTCCACAAAAGCTGACGCGGGACGGCGGGATCGCACTGGTTTCCTATTACGGAAAGTTCGACGGCCTCGTGAGCGTTGCCGTGCGTCCGGCCCGCGAGGATCTCCTGGCAGTGCTGGGCGCGCAATTCGATCCGGCCCTCGTGGACGAGGCCAGACATATCTTTAACCTCGATGAAGTGGATGGTGCACGCGAAGCCTCCCTGGCGGGCGATATCCGGAGGGGCTCTGTCGTGGAGGCTGAACTCTCGTCCGGAATCGAGCAAATCGAGGAGGAACTTGAGTTTGTCGTTCCGCTTGAAGGGACGATCGAGGGGGGAGTGCTTCATCTGGAGGCGCTCGGACTTGACCCGGAAGCGCGTATTGACGTGCGAGTCAATTCCGCGGAGGCCGGCTCGGTCGGCTTCCCGGCCTTCCGGCTCGATGATCCCGCCCTCGTTCCGGATGCCGTCGGGCGCCTGGTCCTTGCCGGCTGGCGGGGCGGGTCGCTCTTTATCCCCGCGAGACTTCTTCTGCAGGGTGAGAATTCCATCATTGTGACCCTCAAGCGATCTGAGTTCGAGCCGGGGCATCCGGTTTTTCTGAAAAATGCAGCGGTTCACATCCGGTTCGGCGGGGCAGCCCCCGCTCATAATGCCGAAACGCAGGTTCCCGCGGAGCCCGACCTCACGCTTCCGGACCCGCTCGTCCCCGATCCCTCGGATCCTCCGCTGCCCGAAATTGTTACAGGCGTCCAAAGGTAGGGCAGATTTCTTAAAATCCTTCCGGCGGTTTACCGTTGCGGCACAGAACTAGCTTCCGGTTTGCCGGAATGCAAAATGCCAACAAAAGATATTGTGCGCGGCGTGGTGCGGACGCTACAAGAAACGGTTCGCACGGAGGGCATGGGTGTCTTTTCGTGGGGATACAAACTGACTGCATAAACGTATAACGAGCATGGATAACAATTCGACCCGCCTCTCCGGCCCACCGCCCAAGCAGGGACTCTACGATCCGGCGTTCGAGCACGACGCCTGCGGCGTCGGGTTCATCGTCAATGTGCGCGGCGAGAAGTCGCATGGCATCGTCAGCGACGCGCTGACCATCCTGCGCAACCTCGACCACCGGGGCGCCTGCGGGTGCGAGGTCAACACGGGCGACGGGGCCGGCATCCTCATGCAGATCCCCGACAAGTTCCTCCGCCGGGCTTGCGGAGCCCAAGGAATCGCACTACCTGAAGCAGGCCGCTACGGGGCCGGCGTGGTCTTTACATCGCCCGATCCGGCGCACATCGCCGAAGGCCGCAAGATTTTCAACGCAATCGTCGCGGATCAGGGCCTGACGCTCCTTGGCTGGCGCGACCTGCCGACCGACCATTCCTCCCTGGGGGCGACCGCCCGCGCGAGCGAACCGGCGATGGCCCAGGTCTTCATCGGCTGCCCGGACGGCGAGCTCGATACGGCCGCCTTCGAGCGACAGCTCTACATCGTCCGTAAGATCGCCTCAAACCGGATCCGCCTTGCCGGGGTCGACCCGCTCTGGTTTGTCGCGAGCCTGTCGAGCCGCACGATCGTCTACAAGGGAATGCTCATGCCGGCGCAGGTCGATGCCTATTTCCCGGACCTGCTCGACCCGGACGTGGAGTCCGCGCTCGCGCTCGTGCACTCCCGGTTTTCAACCAACACGTTCCCGAGCTGGGACCGTTCGCACCCGTATCGCTACATCGCGCACAACGGCGAGATCAACACGCTCCGCGGAAACATCAACTGGATGCACGCCCGCCAGTCGCTCCTCGCCAGCGAGCTCTTCGGAAAGGATCTTGCGGAGACGTTCCCGGTCATCAACGCCAACGGCTCGGACTCCGCGATGTTTGACAACTGCCTTGAGCTGCTCACGCTCTCCGGCCGCTCGCTCCCGCACTCGGTCATGATGATGATCCCCGAGCCATGGGAGCTCCACGAGACGATGCCCGACGACAAGCGCGCGTTTTACGAGTATCACTCGTGCCTCATGGAGCCATGGGACGGACCGGCCTCGATCGCGTTCACCGACGGCACGGTGATCGGCGCGATCCTCGACCGCAACGGCCTCCGCCCTTCGCGCTACTGGGTCACCAAGGATGGCGTGGTGATCATGGCCTCGGAGGCCGGCGTGCTTCCGGTCGCCCCGGAGCGGATCGAACAAAAAGGCCGGCTGCAGCCGGGCCGGATGTTCCTGGTCGATACGAAGGAAGGCCGGATCGTGTCGGATGAGGAGATCAAGAGCGGCATCATCAACCAGCACCCTTACCGGGAATGGCTCAATGCCAACCACGTTCTGCTCAAAGATCTTCCCAAGCCTCCTCACGAGCACCTGCCGGACCACGAGACGATCCTCCACCGTCAGCACGCTTTCGGCTATACGTTCGAGGACCAACGGATCATCCTCGGCCCGATGGCGCGCGATGGCGTCCAGCCACTCGGCTCGATGGGAACCGACACGCCGCTTGCCGTGCTCTCGGACCGGCCGGTCCTGCTCTACAGCTACTTCAAGCAGCTCTTCGCCCAGGTGACGAACCCGCCGATCGACCCGATCCGCGAGGAGATCGTCACAGCAACCGTCACCATGCTCGGCTCGGAGGGAAACCTCCTTGAGCCGAAGCCGGAAAGCTGCCGGATGATCAAGCTAGACAGCCCGATCATCGACAACTCCGAACTCGAGCAGATCCGCCACGTCGAGCAGCCGGGGTTCCACCCGGTCACGATCCCTATCCTCTTTGATGCGGCGGGCGGCCCTTCGGCGCTGGCTCCGGCCATGGATGCGCTATGCGCCGCGGCCGACGCGGCGATCGCAGGCGGGAAAAATATCCTGATCCTCAGCGATCGCGGAGTGGACGCAAAAAAGGCGGCCATCCCGGCTCTGCTGGCCGTCTCAGGATTGCACCACCACCTCATCCGCACGGGCACGCGCACGCTGGTCAGCTTGGTCCTGGAATCCGGCGAGCCCCGCGAAGTCCACCACTTCGCCCTGCTCATCGGCTACGGCGCCAGCGTCATCAACCCTTACCTGGCCTTCGAGTCACTCGATGACATGATCCGCCAGGGGCTGCTCACCGGCATCGACCACAAGACAGCGGTCAAAAACTTCCTCAAGGCCTCGATCAAGGGCGTCGTGAAGACGATGGCCAAGATGGGTATTTCGACGATCCAGAGCTATCGCGGCGCCCAGATCTTCGAAGCGGTCGGGCTCCACCACAGCGTGATCGATAAGTATTTCAGCTGGACGCCCTCGCGCGTCGAGGGCGCCGGTCTCGAAGCGATCGCTTCAGAACTTCTCACGCGCCACGAGCGCGCATTCCCGAAGCGCGGCGACGACGTCAACCCGACACTCGACGCCGGCGGTGAATACCAGTGGAGAAAAGAGGGCGAAGAGCACCTCTTCAACCCCGAGACGATCCACTCGCTCCAGAAGGCCGTCCGCACGGGCGACTACGGGGTATACAAAAAATACGCCGCGCTCGTGAACGAGCAGGACACCAGGCACTTCACGCTGCGTGGGCTCCTGGAATTCCGCAATGGCTCACCAATTCCGATCGAGGAGGTCGAGCCGGTCGAAGCGATCATGAAGCGGTTCAAGACCGGAGCGATGAGCTACGGCTCCATCTCCGAAGAAGCCCACGAGGCACTCGCCATCGCGATGAACCGCGTGGGCGGCAAGTCGAACACCGGCGAGGGCGGGGAAGACCCTGAACGCTTCACCTGGACGAACGAAGCCGGCGACTCGAAGAACTCGGCGATCAAGCAGGTCGCGTCCGGGCGGTTCGGCGTGACCAGCCACTACCTGAGCAACGCACGGGAAATTCAGATCAAGATGGCGCAGGGCGCGAAGCCCGGCGAGGGCGGGGAACTGCCCGGAAAGAAAGTCTACCCCTGGGTGGCAAAAACCCGCGGCACGACGCCGGGCGTCGGACTCATCTCGCCGCCGCCGCACCACGACATCTACTCGATCGAGGACCTCGCGGAGCTCATTCACGATCTCAAAAATGCGAACAGACGCGCGCGCGTTTCGGTCAAGCTGGTTTCCGAGGTCGGCGTCGGCACGATTGCGGCCGGCGTTGCCAAGGCCCATGCGGACGTCGTGCTCATCAGCGGATTCGATGGCGGCACGGGCGCATCCCCGCTCTCGAGCATCAAACACGCGGGTATGCCCTGGGAACTCGGACTCGCCGAGACCCACCAGACGCTCGTCCTCAACAACCTCCGCAGCCGGATCACGGTCGAGACCGACGGACAGCTTAAGACCGGCCGCGACGTCGCGGTTGCCGCCCTCTTGGGTGCCGAGGAATTCGGTTTTGCAACCGCCCCGCTCGTCACACTCGGCTGTATCATGATGCGCGTCTGCCATCAGAATACCTGCCCGGTCGGCGTAGCGACCCAGAACCCCGAACTGCGCAAAAACTTCGCCGGCGATCCCGCCCACACCGTCAACTTCATGCGGTTCGTGGCCGAGGAACTCCGCGAGATCATGGCCAAGCTCGGGTTCCGCACGATCGAGGAAATGGTCGGCCGCACGGACAAGCTCGAGGCCCGCAAGGCGGTCACCCACTGGAAGGCCGCGGGACTCGATCTCTCGCCGATCCTCTACCAGCCGCCGGTCGGACCGGAAGTCGGACGCTTCTGCAACACGCTTCAGGACCACGGGCTCGAGAAATCCCTCGACCTCAGCGTCCTGCTCGACCTCTGCACCCCTGCGATCGAGCGCGGCGAGAAGGTGAAGGCCACTGTTCCGGTCTGCAACATCAACCGCGTCGTCGGCACGATTGTCGGCAACGAGATCAGCCGGAAGTACGGCGCGGCCGGTCTCCCGGACGAGACGATCCACCTCCACCTTCAAGGCAGTGCCGGGCAGAGCTTCGGAGCGTTCATGCCGCCCGGCATGACGCTCGAGCTCGAGGGCGATGCCAACGACTACCTCGGCAAGGGCCTGAGCGGTGGGCGCATCGTCGTCTATCCGCCAGCCGGCTCGACGTTCGTCGCTGAGGACAACATCATTATCGGCAACGTCGCTCTCTACGGTGCCACGCGCGGCGAGGTCTTCATCCGCGGCATGGCTGGTGAGCGCTTCGGAGTTCGCAATTCCGGCGTCCACGCGATTGTCGAGGCCATTGGCGACCACGGGTGCGAATACATGACCGGGGGACGCGTCATCGTCCTCGGCGCCACCGGCCGCAACTTTGCGGCAGGCATGTCTGGCGGGGTCGCCTACATCCTCGACGAAGATGGCGACTTTGCCGCGCGCCGTTGCAACAAGGCGATGGTCGGCATCGAGAAGGTCGAGGACCCGGCCGAAGCCGATGAGCTCCACGCATTTATCGAACGCCATGCCGCCCTGACCGGCAGCGCCCGCGCGAAGGCGGTCCTCGCAGACTGGGATGCCAAACTCCCGAAATTTGTGAAGGTCATGCCGAAGGATTACAAACGCGTGCTCGAGTCGATCGCGCGCGCGCAGGCCGACGGACTGAGCGGCGACGAGGCGGTCAACGCCGCGTTTGAGGAAAACTCCCGCGACGTCTCGCGGGTCGGAGGAAACTAATACTTCAAATCATATGGGCAAACCAACCGGATTCATTGAATACCTCCGCGAAGTGCCGGCCGACGTGCCGCCGCGCGACCGCCTCGCCAACTGGGACGAGTTCCACATCCACATGCCGGAGGACAAGCTCCGCACGCAGGGCGCGCGCTGTATGGACTGCGGCACCCCGTTCTGCCACACTGGTACGCTCATCAGCGGCATGGCCAGCGGATGCCCGGTCAACAACCTCATCCCCGAGTGGAACGACCTCGTCTATCGCGGCCTCTGGCGCGAAGCACTCGACCGCCTCCACAAGACGAACAACTTCCCGGAGTTCACCGGGCGCGTCTGCCCGGCCCCTTGCGAGGGCTCGTGCACGCTCGGCATCATCGAGCCGCCGGTCGCTATCAAGACGATCGAGTGCGCGATTGTGGACAAAGGTTGGGAAGAGGGTTGGATCAAGCCGAACCCGCCCGAGATCCGCACCGGCAAAAAAGTTGCCGTCGTCGGATCCGGTCCCGCCGGACTCGCCGCAGCCGACCAGCTCAATAAAGCCGGGCACACGGTCACCGTCTTCGAGCGGGCAGACCGCATCGGCGGCCTCCTCCTCTACGGCATCCCGAACATGAAGCTCGACAAGACCGAAGTCGTCGCCCGCCGGGTCGGTCTCATGGAAAAGGAAGGCGTCACGTTCAAAACCGGCGTGGCTGTCGGCAAGGATCTACCTGCCGAAAAACTCGTCGCCGATTTTGATGCGGTCATCCTCTGCACCGGCGCGACCAAGCCGCGCGACCTCCCGATCGCCGGACGCGAGCTTCCGGGCGTCCACTTCGCGATGGAATTTCTCACCGAGAATACCCGCTCGCTCCTCGACCACGGCGCGCCAAACGGCCACCGTCCGCCGATCGATGCCAAGGGGAAAAATGTTGTCGTCATCGGCGGCGGCGACACCGGCACCGATTGTGTCGGCACCTCGCTCCGCCACGGATGCGTCTCGGTGACCCAGCTCGAAATCCTTCCCAAGCCGCCGCTCGCTCGCGCCAAGGACAACCCCTGGCCGGAATGGCCGAAGGTTTACAAGATGGACTACGGTCAGGAAGAAGCCGCCGCCGTCCAGGGCGAGGACCCCCGCCAATACGAGGTCACTGCCAAACGCTTCATCACCGGTGCCGATGGAAAGCTCTCCGGAGTCGAAGTCGTCAACATCCAGTGGGAGCGCGACGCTCAGGGCCGGTTTGCCCCGAAGGACGTCGAGGGAACAACCCGCGTCATCCCCGCCGAGCTCGTCCTCCTGGCGATGGGTTTCCTCGGACCTGAAGACCAGCTCCTCGAAGCCCTCAAACTCGAGCGCGACCCGCGCAGCAACGCCAAGGCCGAGCACGAGAAATACACGACGAACATCCCGAACGTCTTCGCCGCCGGCGACTGCCGCCGCGGCCAATCGCTCGTCGTCTGGGCGATCAACGAGGGCCGCGGTGCCGCCCGCGAGGTGGACCGTCACCTCATGGGATCGACGCAGCTGCCCTGATCGGAAAATCCCGCAAGGGATTCCTCCAGATGCTAATGAAGCGCCGGATCCTTCGATCGGTCCTGCGTATTCTGGCCGGGGTTGCTGGAGTGGTCTTTGTTGCGTGGTTGCTTGTCGCTCAGCCCACACTGGTGGGCAACCGGCGATCGGAGCTTCGCACCAGCCCGCAGAATCTGAAAGACCATGTGGAGATGCTCGCGGTCCTTCTCAGCCCCCGGGACTGGCAGCATGCAACGAATTTGGAGAAGTGCGCAGATTACATCGAAGGGCGGTTCCAACAATCTGGAGCAGCAGTGGCAGGGCAATCGGTCGGCGCCCACGGAAATTCCTACCGCAACGTCATTGGCCGGTTCGGTGCAGGAAAAGGATCAAAAGTCGTCATCGGCGCCCATTACGATGCCTGTGGACCAACCCCCGGTGCAGATGACAATGCCAGCGGGGTGGCCGTGCTTCTTGAGCTGGCGGAGCTCTTCGGAAAAAACCCTCCCGATCGGGAAATCGAACTGGTTGCCTACGTCCTTGAGGAACCCCCGATTTTCGGAGGAGAACTCATGGGAAGCGCCGTTCATGCGAAGAGCCTCGCGGATGAAAAGCCGCGACCAACAGGCGTCATCGTGCTTGAGATGGTCGGTTATTTCAGCAACGCGTGGGGCTCACAGTCCTACCCGTTGCCGCTGCTCTATTTGATGTATCCCCCAAGGGGCAACTTCGTCGCCCTAGTCAGCCGATGGGACCAGGGCGGATGGATCAGTCAGGTCAAAGCCGGAATGCAGGGGACCACCGGATTGCCCGTCTATTCGATCCGTGCCCCGCAAAGCCTTCCTGGAATCGATTTTTCCGACCACAGGAATTACTGGCCCCAGGGAATCAAGGCCCTGATGGTCACAGATACAGCGTTCTTTCGGAACAAAGCCTACCACACTGCCGAAGACAAGCCGGACAGGCTCGACTACAGCCGCATGGCGGAGGTTGTTGTGGCGGTATACGAAGCTGTGCGAAGCCTCAAGTGACCCTTCTGCGGAAAATCTTCTTCATCACTTGATACCGGTCCGGAGGACCAACCGGTTCATCAGAAATTCTGCCAGCATTTCCGGCTCATTTTCGGCAAGGGTTTTCACCGGACGCTTGATCCCTCGGGTTGCGCGCGGCATCAGGGCACTCCCGGTTTTTGCCGCACATCAGGCACTGGGGATAAACGCCAAGGAATTCCGCCGCAGCCAGGATATGACCGAGCAGCGGTTGGCGGCGCCCCGTCTCCCAGTGGCCCCAAGTGGACAGCGACACGCCAACCGCCTCCGCTGCAGTCAGCAGCTTGACCCCCCGCGCCACGCGCAGGCGCTTGAGAAAGGATCCGAATTCACCCCGGTTCATGCTGACCAAATTCTGAAGGGTTTTCCGGATCGCTGCAACGCCGAACCGCTACATGGTGTAGAATTTATTTCGTCGCATCCCGCACAGGGTGAGGGGAATATGTTTCTCAATATCCACCGCGGTTTACCATCCACTCCTCCCACCAACCGAAAAAATCCTAAGACGATGAAGACAAAATCCCTCCTGATCCCCCTCTTGTTCGCAGCGCTTCTCACCGGGAGCGCGCGGGCGCAGGTTTACATTTCGAGCAACACAACGGCCGGCCAGGTAATCGATGCGGCGAACACCTACTGGTATAATGACGCCACGGCAAACTGGGCGACAGCGATCGGAGGCTCGACCTACACCAGTTGGCCTTCGGCGGGCACCACGCAAGTCGGGTTTACCAACGCAACCATAGCCAGCACGATCCGGCTTTCCACGAGCTATACGATCAGCGGCATGGAGCTCTACAAAAATCAAACCGGCGCGTTCGCCATTGGTTTCGGGTCGGGAACAGGAGGGCTCACTCTGACCCTGAACGGCAATATGAGCGGCCAGTGGAACCCCGCGTCAGAAAGTGAACTCGCCGTCAACTTCAGTTCAACAAACGTCGCCCTCCGCGGCACCTACACAGTGACCAATACCGCAACCAACAACTCGACGTTGGTCGTGACATCCAGCGGCAACCAGACGGTTGGTGGAAACATGACGCTGGGTTCGAAAGCCGTGTTTTCCATGAACTCGAGCTCCGCCGGGGTGAGGCCGGCCCTGGACATGAAGCTCAACCTCGCCGGGGGATCGGTCCGGATCGGGGCCGCGGGTGGGAACCAGCAATTTGCCAGTGGCGTGGCGGAGTTGAAAGGCAACAGCACGGCCTCAACCATCTCCAACATCTCGGCGGTGTCTGGCATGGGGAATGCCACCTTCAAATTGAACCAGGCTTCCGACACCACCTACGTGGGAACATTCATCGCGAAATCATCCGGCTCGTGGACGCTCGATAAAAACGGCTCCGGGTCGCTGACCCTCACCGGAAACAACTCGAACATGACCTACGTGTCCGCCACGACGGTTGCCATCAACGCCGGAAGCGTGATCGGAGCCAGCGATGCGGCATTCGGCAACGCTGCATTGAGCAATATCACCGTCGGGGGCAACGGAACGCTGGGGGTCGCCAATCGCGCAAACCTGGGGGTCCATGACGTTTCCCTGGCCGCAGGGTCCTTGCTCTCCTTCGATCTGGCGGGGGCAGTCGGGTTTACCGACACGCAGCTTCTCATTGGTGGAAACCAGCTCGGCGCATTCGATATTCCCATCAATCTGACCAACATCTCCGGGCTGGCTGACGGGGCCTATCCTTTGATTCAGGTCACGGGCAGCATGGCAGGCACCTTCTCAAAAGGCACTGGATGGGGGGGCGCAACATTGGCCACCGATTCGAATAATGTCTATCTGGTCGTCGGTATTCCCGAACCGGGAACATTCGCTCTTGCCGGCCTTGGGATCTCCATCCTCGTCGGATGGCGCTTGAAACGCCGCGTCGGCTGAGGGGCTGTTGCCCCACCTTGTGGTCGATGACTTTTCAAGGTGGTGACGCCGCCAGGACGCATTGAAAAGGCTGGATCCTTGGAACTCCTTCCCGTCGATTGGGGGGATGTGCACAGTCTCGCCGAGCGGATCAGCGCGCGGCACACGATGACGGAAGGCCCCCGCACCTTGGATGTAATGCACGTGGCGACAGCCGTTCACACCGGTCGGAAGATATTTCTCACCTTCGACGCAAACCAGGCCGCCCTGGCGAATGCCGAGGGTCTCACCGCAAAGCCTTAAAGCATCCCGCGGCGCCCTCAAATCCTCCCTTGCTGCGGGTGGAATCCTGATCTACGGTCAAATATCATGATCCGCCCGACCCCCTGCGCGAAGTCGTGGCTGCCGGCGCTTGCCGCGCTGGTGCTGCCGATCGTCCATGCCTCTGCGGCACCGACCCCTCCCCAGCCGCCGCCGCTCGAGCAGCCGAAGCCAAAGCCGGCCCAGGTGTCGTCGTCCGAGGGCATGCCGCCTCTGCCCTATCCGGTCGTTCCGCAGAAGCGCCAGGAAAAGAAGAACCCTCCGCAGCCGCCTGTGCTGCTGACCAAGATCCGCTCCGCCGACGCAGGGGATTGGACGCGCACACCCAACGATGTGAAGACGCTGCTCGAGTGGATCAGCCAGCAGATGAACGTCCACTTCAGCTCGAACATCAAGCCGTTCATCGGAATCTCGACCGACGCCGCGCAGAACCCGATCCTCTACCGCTCCGGATACAAGCCGTTCGAACTCTCGAACAAAGAGATCAGCCTTCTCCGGGAATATGTGGCCAACGGCGGGACGATCGTCTTCAACCCGCTCGTCGGGCACCCGGACGCCTACCAGTCCGCACTCAAGGCGGCCCGCGCGATCCTGCCCGAGCAGGCGCTCTACCGGCTTCGCATGGACCACCCGGTCTTCCATTCGTTTTACGAGATCGACAAGGTCGGCTTCCGTGACCGGATGGTGAAGGATGGCTTGTCGGGCGACCAGCGGCCGTGGATCGACGGGATCGACATCGACAACCGCACGGCCATCTTTATTTCCCGATGGGATTTTTCCCTCGGCTGGGAGGCGAACAAGCACGAGAGCTGGGGTTACGCCGACGCCGACGCCAGAAAGCTCGGGGCCAACATCGTCAGCTACGTGACCGCGATGCGGGATGCCGGCCGCAGCGTCGGGAAGAGCGTCGAACTGGTCAACCCGGACAAGAAGACCGCGGGCAAATTCCGTGTCGGCCAGGTGAAACATGACGGTCCCTGGAAGACGCGCACAGCGGCGTTTCCGATGCTACTGAACCAGTTCCACGCCGCGACAGGCACCCCGGTGTCGTTCGAACTGCGCGACGTAAGCCTCGATGACCCGGCGATTTTCGAGATGCCGTTTCTTTTCCTCACCGGGACAACCGATTTCACACTCACCGACAAGCAGCGCGCCGGTCTCCGGCAGTTTCTCATGAACGGCGGCGTCCTCTTCGCCGAGGCTGCCGAGGGTCGCGGCTCGTTCGACGCGGCATTCCGGGCGGAGATGGAGAAGGTGCTCCCGGAGCGCCCTCTGGCTGCCCTTCCGCCTGGCCATCCGATCTTCCAGCAGCCCGGAAAGCTTCCCTCGGTCAAGGTGCGCACCGCGCTGGCGGCGCGGTCGAATAACCGGATCGAGATGGCGCCCGAACTGTTCGGCATCGACGTCGACGGTTCGATGGCGGTGATTTACAGCCCTCACGACCTGAGCGCAGGATGGGAGCGCGCGATCGCCCCTTATGCACAGGGCTACGAATCGGCGGATGCGACGTCGCTCGGATTGAACGTGCTGTATTATGCCGTCACCCACTAGCGCGCTGGCGCTGACCGTCCTCCCCCTTCCAGCGGCCATCCGGCCCGGCGGCACTGCCTGCGGCCGGCACCGGCTGTTCTTTTAGCCATGGCGGGCATCACCGACCTCCTCACCCCCGAGGCCATGCGCAAGCTGGAGACGCTCGTCCTGCGCTCGCGCTATGTCGTCGAGGGATTCCGGGCGGGCATGCACGCCAGTCCGCTCAAGGGGGCCAGCGTGGAGTTCGCCGACCACCGGCAATACGTCAAGGGCGACAACCTGCGCAATCTGGATTGGAAGGTCTTCGGGCGCACCGAGCGGTATTACGTCAAGCGCTTCGAGGAGGAGACCAGCCTGCGCACGCACGTGATCATCGACGGCTCCGGATCGATGGGTTTCGGCGCGGACGGACGCGAATCGAAATACCTCTACTCCTGCCGGCTCGCCGCCGCCCTCGGCTACATCGTCAGCCGCCAGCAGGATGCGCTCGGCCTCACGATCTTCGACGACGGGATCCGCGCCCACGTCCCCGCCCGCAGCGGATCGCGCCACCTCCGTCATTTCATCGAAACGCTGACCGCCCACGAACCGACGCGATCCACCGACACCGGCGGCTCGCTCCATGCGCTCGCGGAGATGGTCTCGCGGCGCGGCCTGATCGTCCTCCTTTCCGACCTGTTCGACAACCCGGACGCGATTTTCGGAGCGGTCGCGCATTTCCGCAAAAAGATGCACGACGTCATCCTCCTGCAGGTCCTCGATCCCTGCGAGCTCGAACTCTCGGTCGACCGGCTGGCCGAGTTCGTCGACATGGAGACCGGCGAAAAGCTCGAGCTCGATCCCGTGCTCGCCCGCCTCGCCTATAAGCGTGAGCTCCAGAGCGCGATCGACGCATGCCGGGAGAAGTGCGCCGTGCTCAACGTCGATTACCGTCTGGTTTCGACGGGTGAGAGCTTCGGGGATTTCATCGCACAATACCTCACCGAACGCCGGAGGATGTCGGTCTGATGGCCTTCCTCTCCTCCGGCATGCTGTACGGGCTGGGCGCGCTGGCGGTTCCCATCCTCATCCACCTGTGGCGGCAGCGCCGCGTCGTGCAGGTCCGGTTCAGCACGCTGCGATTCCTGAAGGCGGCCGCGGCGCGCACGAGCCGGAGCTCGCGAATCGAGAACGTTCTGCTCCTGCTCCTGCGGTGCCTGCTCGTTGCCCTGCTGGTGCTGGCGGCCGCGCGGCCGGTCCTCTCGAGCCTGTCGGTCCGGCTGCTCGGTGGAGATGTCCCCCGCACGGTCGTCCTCGCCATCGATAACTCGATGAGCATGTCCTGCCGGGTCAATGGCACCCCGCGCCTCGATGCCGCGAAGGCGCAGGCGCTGGCGGTCATCGACGGCCTCAAGCCGGGCGACGACGTGGCGGTGATGGCCATCGGGAGCACCCCGCAACTCCTCGTCGCCGAACCCACGCTCGACCACCGCGTCGCCCGGCAGATGGTCGAGAGCATCCGGCCGGGCGAGGCCCTCTCGGATTTTTCCCGGGTCTTTCAGGAGGCAAAAAAAATGGTTGCGGGCGGAACGCGCGGCCTTCGGGAGCTGTATTTTTTCACCGACAGCCAGGAATCGGCCTGGCGCTTCGATCCGAAGCCGGTCTTTGACGAGGAATGGAGGAAGTCCGGCCTTCGGCCGGTGGTCGTGCGGACCGACGCGGTCGACGCACCGAACGGAGCTGTCGGCACAGTCCGGATCACTTCGCCGTTTGCGACCCCCGGCTCCCCGGTCGCGGGCACGGCCATCGTCGAGAACCACTCGGCCCGCCCGCTGCAGGATGTGCTGGAAATCCGCTTCGGCAGCGAGCGGGTCGCACAGAAGCCGGTCGAGATTGCGCCGGGCAGCTCGGTAGAGATTCCGTTCGAGGCGCCGGTGCCCGCGGGCGCAGGGAACTGGGCCGAGGGCACCGCGAGCATCGAGGGCGACAATCTCCCCACGGATGACCGGTTCTTTTTTGCCCTGCCGGTTTCCCAGGTGCCGCGGGTCCTGATTGTCGAGGGCCAGCAGGCGGCAGATGAGCGACTCCGCTCCGGCTTCTTTCTCAAAATGGCACTCATTGCAGGTGCCGGCAGCGCCGCCCCGCCGAAAACAATCCCCCCGGCCGGCCTGGATGATCTGCCGCTCGAGGGCTACTCGGCGGTCTTCCTTGCGGATGTGGGCACACTCAGCGACCGGGCGCTGGTGCGCCTCGACCGCTACCTGCAGGCGGGGGGAACGATCGCCTTTTTCCCCGGCGACCAGACTCTTCCCGGGGGCGTTGCGAACATGGGTTTTCTCCCGGCCAAGCCGCTGGACCTGCAGAATCTTCCTCCGGGGCGGCTCGGAACGCTCATCTCCGAGCCCGGACACCCGCTTTTTGCCAATGCTTGGGACAAGGGGGCAGCGTTCCCCGCCCTGCCTCAGAGGAAACTCCTCCGCTGGAAGCTCGATGGCGATGCCAGGACACTCCTCACGTTCTCCAACGGGACGCCGTTTGTCATTTTCACGCAGCGCGGACCCGGCCGGGTTTTCGTGGTCAATGCCTCCGCTGACCGGTCGTGGGGCGATTTCCCCCTCTCTCCGGCTTTCCTCCCGCTCGTCCAACAAATCGCACGGCTTTCGGCGGAACAATCCGGCAGCAACTCCGGCCGCACGGTCGGGGAATCGCTCCCCCTCACGCCCAACCTCCCGGCCGACCAGCCGCTCACGGTCAAACGTCCGGACGGCGAATCGACAACCCTCCCGGCAAATGCCAACCGGCCGGTGGTCGACCATGCCGACCTTACCGGTTTCTACAAGGTGAGCCCGCCGCAGGAACCTGTCCGGCAGGTTTTCGCGGTGAACGCCGACCGCAGGGAATCGAACCTCCGGGCGATCAGCCCCGAAGCGCTCAAGAAAATCGCGCCGGTCGAAATGGTATCCGGCCCGGACGAGCTCAGGCTCTGGCTGGCGCAAAGCCGCGGGGTCGTCCCGCAGTGGCCTCTCCTCCTTCTGCTGTCGCTGGCGGTCTTCGCCATGGAGGCAGTCCTCGCAAACCACCTCGCCGGCAGGCGCTCGCAAGGCGACGAGCAACACATCAAAACCGGCCGCCTCAACAAGCGCCGGATCGGCGTTTCCTTCCGTCCGGCGGAATCGGAGGTCTCCACGTGAGCGACATCCTTTGGCAGCCGGTGTGTCCGTGGCCGTGGCTGGCCGCCGGCATTGCTCTGGCCGTTGCTCTGATCGGGTGGAGCCTGTTCCGCGGTGTCCGCTCGCGGCAGCGGATCGTTGTGCTCGGAGGCCTGCGCGCGCTGATGCTTGCCGTGCTGGTGCTGATGCTTCTGCAGCCGCAGCGCCGGCATGACGAGGTCACCACCCTGCGGCCTCAGCTGGCCGTGCTTGTCGACAGCTCGGAGAGCATGGCCGATCCGGTCGATGGCAACCAACCAACCCGGGCAAAGAAGGCCATGGATTTTTTTGATTCGAAGTCGCTGGCCCGGGCGGGCGAGGACTTCGACGTGCGCGTCTTCCGGTTCGACAGCGCGCTGGCCGAGCAAACCGAACCGCCCAGGAACTGGCAGTTCAGCGGCGCATCCTCGCATCTGCTGGATGCCCTTGTGCAGCTGGAGGAAAGGTTCCGCGGCCAGCCGCTGGCTGGCATCCTGCTCCTGAGCGACGGCCTGGAAACGGGCGGCGCGTCGGACCGCCAGCCGCCGGCGGCCGGCGTTCCGGTGTTTTCATTTGAGCTCGAAAAGCCGTTCAAACGTAGCCAACGGACCAAGAAGATCTCGCTCGCCGGAGTGGATTATCCGCCGCGGGTCGCGGTCGGCTGGGACTCGGAAATCCGGGTATCGCTCGCCGGCTCCGGCATGGGCGGGCAGACCGCCACGGTCGAACTCTGGCGCAACGGCAAGCGGGTCGCGGAAAAGCCGGTCGCGTTCAACGAGGACGAGCAGACCCGGCCGGTTGCATTTGCCGCCGCCCACGATCAGCCGGGGACCGTGCAATACGAGGTGCGTGTCGGCGATGCAGCAGCCGACAAGGAGGCCAAATCCTATCCGTTCCTTATCGAGGTGATGGAGCCCGGCAACCGCGTCCTCTACGTGCAGAACGCCCTCGGCTTCGATTTCAAATTCCTCCGCAAGGCGATCGCCGGTGACCGCAACCTCAAGCTTTCCGCGTTTGTCCGCTGGCCGGACGGACGCCTCGCCATGCTCGATGCGAACGGCGCGCAGGCGGAGGGTGCCGCCGACTTTTCGCCGAAGGCGCTTGCGAACTGCGCAGTCGTCATTCTTGGCGACCTCGCGCCCGAGGCCCTCACCACAGAGAACGCAGCGGCGCTCCGCAATTTTGTCGACCGCGGCGGCGGGCTCGTTCTTCTCGGCGGCCCCAACCTTTTCACGTCTAAGGATCTTGCGTCGGGGCCGCTCGCGCCGGCTGTCCCGGTCGGGCTCCCCGCTCCCTACCGCGAGGGGAAATTTCCGGTCAAGATCACCGAAAGCGGCCTGCACCACCCGGTTTTCGGGCCGGTCTTCGAGCAGGTGAAGGATTTTCCACCCCTTCTCACTTGCAACGTCGCGCCTTCGGTCGCCTCATCGGCCGAGGTGCTGCTACAGGCAGATGCCGGCGGCGCGTTGGTGCCACTGGTCGTCTCGACCCGGTTCGGTCAGGGCCGCGTGGTCGCCGTGCTCACCGATACAATGTGGCGCTGGCGGCTCGCCGCCAAAGGCTGGTCGTCCGCCCGCTCGCCCTACGATACGTTCTGGAGTCAACTCATGGACTGGCTCATCCCGAAGGAGCAGGATAAGCAAAACGGGGGCCGCATGGAGCTGTTCACCGAGCGCACAACATACGTCCTTGGCGAGCATCCTGAGGTGCGGGCAATCGTCCGCTCGCCGGTATCGGGAGCACCTCTGCCTCCTTCGCTTCCCCTCCGCGTCCGCACGCCCGATGGCAAATCCTTCGACTACGTTCTGAAGGCTGCCACGCTTCAAACTGCCGGCGGCAAGACGGTCAACGGCTACAGGGCGGCCGTCGAACCGAATGTGCCGGGCATCTTTACGGCTTCCTCATCGGTCCTGCTCGACGGCACCGAGGCGGCCGGCGAAACACGCTTCGTTGTCAGCCGGCCTCCGACCGAGATTACCGGCAAGCCGGCCGACCGCGGGCTCCTCGAACGCATCTCCTCGGCCTCCGGCGGACGCTTCTACGAAATGGAGTCGTGGGACGCCTGGAGGGAAGACCTTCACTTCAAACAGCAGCAGTTCTCGCGCGTGCAGCTGCAGGATCTGTGGAACAATCCCTTTCTTCTGGGGTTTCTTCTTTTCCTGCTCGCCGCCGAGTGGGTCACACGCAAATTCTGGAACATGCCATGAAAATCCGCATCCTCCTCGCCGGACTCGTCCTCCTCGGCAGCCTCCGCGCTGGCGCCCAGTCGAATCTCATCCCGAACCCGACATTCTCCGACCCGAAAAGCCCCCTCGCCGGATGGCGGACAGCATTCCCCTACGAACCCTGGTATGTGGATAATGCCTCCTGGATCAAACCAGCTACTGAGCAGGGAAAGACGTGCGCCATGGTCGAACTCCCGCCGGGGATCGCCGGTAACCAGGGCGGAAAAATCGAGAGCGCGTTCGTCAAAGCCGAGCCGGGCGCAACCTACCGGGTCGAAGTCGATTGCATGACCTGGGACTTCGGCGCCAAGCTGCATGCCGAGGCGTGGACGCACGATCCGAAGCCGATCGACAAGCCGGACAAGTTCCGCGTTCCCGCCGGCCCCGACCACCCCGCGCTCGTCATGTGCTACCGCGCCCAGATCCCCGACGCGCCCGGAAAGTCGAAGACATGGACATCCACCGGACGGGAATTCACCCTGCCCAAATCGGTTGTCGTCGCCGGCGAAGACCAGCAACCCGAGTGGCTCTCGGTCAAGGCGGTCGTCTACGCCGGGACTCCCTCTGGCGGAAAATCGTTCTTCACCAACTTCCGGCTCGTCAAAATCAAATGACCGGACAAGAAAGCGGCCCCATTTTCTCCCATGTCACTTGACTCCAGCCTGGTCCACGAGCGCCTCCGCGAGGAGGCGGGGCGCTTCCGCCTTTCGCGGGGCGGACGCTGGCTGATCTCCGGAGCCGTCGCTTCGCTTCTGCTTTTTGTTTTCTTTCTTTTCAGCGATGCGGTCTTCCACTTCGGCAGGACCGGGCGCTGGGTCGCCTTGCTTCTGACGCTGGCGCCGGCCGCCGCCGGACTGGCGCTCTCGCTGCCGGCCTGGTTCCTGAAAATCTCCGAGGCCGGCATGGCGCGGAGGATCGAGCGATCGAGCGATGGGGCGGGCAACGTGCTGATCAGCGCGGTGCAGTTCGACCGGGAGCTGCCACCGGATTCACCGCTGCGCGCGGCGCTGTTCCGGGAGATGAAGGACCCGTTCCCGGCGGTCCGCTGGGGCGACGTTTTCGATTTGCCCCTGCTGAAGAAGCTCGGGGCTGCTCTCGCCGCCGTGCTCCTGCTGCTGGCAGGATGGGCGTTGCTCCAGCCGGCCTACTTTTCCAACTCGGCAGCCAGGATTTTTCTGCCGGCCGGAAATATCGCCCCCCTCACCCGGACGCGGATCCTCGAAATCAAACCGGGCAGCCTCGAAATCCCCCACGGCCGCAACGTCGAGCTAACCGCGTCGCTCGGCGGCGAAATCCCGCGTTCGGCATGGGTCTATTTCCGCATGCCCGGCGGAACCTGGCAGAAGGCGCTCATGGTCGGTGAGACCGGCCGTTCGGAATTCAGCCACGCATGGAACCAGGTCAAGGAACCCTTCGAATACTATCTCGAAGCGGGCGACGCCCGCTCCGAGATCAGCAGGATCCGCGTCCGGCCCCGGACGGTTGTCTCTCACAGCTCTGCGGAGGTCACGCCCCCCGCTTACACCGGCACAGCCCCTTGGAAGACGGAGTCCCTCGCGGGGCTGAAGGGCATCATCCCCGGATCGACCGTCACCGTGCATCTGGATTTTAACAACCCTGTGGAGAACCTCGCGGCCGCCAGCGAAAAGGGTGAGAACTTTCCCGCCACAAAGACAGGCGCCTCCAGCTGGCAGTTCACCGGAAAGGTGCTCTCGAGCCAGTCGCTCAAGCTCGACTACTCGGATGCTGCAGGCATCGCAGATACGGAGACCGCATCAATTCAGACCAAGCCGGACGATCCGCCCAAGCTCCGCATCACCGCACCGGCCGAGGGCCGCGAAGTCGACGCCACACGCGAAGGGACACTCGCCATCCAGGCCACAGCCACTGATGACTTTGGTCTGGGCAGCGTGGCGCTCTACAAAAGCTCAAACGAAAAAACCGATGCGCTGCTCGTCCACGAATGGAAGGATGCCGCAGACAGCAAATCGTTCCTCGCTGAAACCCGGATCCCGCTCGGCCGGTTCTGCGGCCCTGACGAGGAGAAGGCGACGTTCTGCATTGTTGCGAGGGACCGGAACAATGTGAACGGCCCGGGGGTCGCCGCCTCGCGACCGATCGTCGTCAATTTCCGTCCGGCGGAAAGCCTCCGCCAGCAGGCGGATGACGCGCAATCCCGCCTCAAGGAGGGGCTGGAGGACCTGATAAAGCTTCAGCAGGCGAACCTCGACGAAACCCGGGCGGCCTTGATCCAACAGCCGTCCGACGCCTCGGTCTACGCCCGGCTGCTCGATCGCCAGTCCCGCATCGCGGACACCGCCGGGAGAATCGCGGAATCAGCCGATGCGATCTCGCCCGAGCTCCGCAACGACCTCCGATCAATGGGACGGAAGGAACTCCCGGATGCCGTGCTCGCTTTGCGCAATGCAGGAAACTCCGCCGGCGCAACGCGGGTCAAGTCGCTCGGGCTGGCCGCCGCACTCGAGGCGGCGATCCTGGTCCGGCTTAAGGGTTCCCCCGCGGCTGCGGAAAACAACGCCCAAAAAGAAAAGATCCAGGAATTGATCGCGGGCGTCGAGGAGTTGCTCCGCCAGGAACGGGATATCTTCCGTGAAACAAATCAGGCCGCCAAGCCTGCCGCCAAGCTCCTCTCAGCGCGCCAGGACTCGCTCGCGGAACAATCTTCCCGCGTCCGCAAGGATGTCGAGCGCAACGCGAAGGATGCCTCGATGGGCGACCAGACGTTCCGCGAGCGTCTGACCAAAGTTGCCGCGATGCTCGGCGAACTCCGCGTCTACGAAGACATGCTCGCCGCCGCCGAAAAACTCGAGGCGGCCGATTTCGCGAAGGCGGGAGCCATCGAGAAAACGGTCATCGTCAACCTCGCCAAAATCGTCGAGTTCCTCAACCAGTGGCAGCTTGCCGATGCCATGAAAAATGCCGATGCGCTGAAAAAGGAAGCCGCCGACATGAAGGACAAACTCGCCCAGCTTGCGGAGGTCCAGCGGGATATCGTCGAGAAGAGCAAGGACCTCGCCAAGAAAAACGACTTCCGCCCGGAGGACGTGGCGACGGCTAAGGAAATCCTGAAATCCAAGGACCTCATGGCCGAAGCCATCGAGCAGATGCTCACCGACGCCCATGCGTTCCCCGATCTCAAGCCGTCGAACGAACTGCGCTCGGAGTTGACCCAGATCTACGAGGACGTGATCCAATCGGATAAGCAGGAGGCCGCCGAAGGCAGCCTCAAGCCGAGCGAAATCGCAGTGCAGAAAGAGGAGGGACTCCTGAAGGCGATCGAACAGGCACAAAAGATTGCGGCGGACATGGAGATGTGGCTGCCCAACAAAAACGAGACCCAGAAGTGGCTGCTGGAAAACTTCGACAAGACCGAGATCCCGGAGATCCCGAACCTCCCGCTCCCGGAGGCATTCGAGGACATCGTCGGCGACCTCCTCGAGGAGCAGAAGGATCTCGCCCAGGAAGTCCAGGATGCCGCCTCCAATCAGGCATTCGCCCAGAACCCGGCAAATGGCTGGGAAATCGCCGACGGGCCGATGCCCGGTTTCGGCGCCCAGGGAAAATCGGGAAACCAGCGGCCGAACAAAAACGAGCAGACCGGGCGCTCGAGCGGCGGACGCGAGGGCATGAGCGATGGCGAGATGGTCGGCGACCGCGCCAGCAACCTCGAGGGCACCACGCCGGACGTGCGCCGCACCAGCGACCCGATGCAGCAGGGGCAGGTCAAGGACGATGGTGGCATCAATTCCACCCGCGCCACCGGCGGCGGGAAGGCGGGAGGGTTCAGCGACCGCGCCGGTATGGATGGCAACGCCCCGCTCCGCAGCACCAAGGCTCCCTCGATGCCTGCAGCAGACGCCCTGGCCGTCAAGCAGGCCCTGCTTGCGGAAAAAACCTCCAAACAATACACGCAGGCCTCGCTGCTCTACCTCCGCGCCAACGGCCTTGCCGAGGTCCCGAGGCTGATGGACGAATCGCGCGATGCAATCAAGGCCGGACGCCTGGACGACTTCAAAAGCCTCCACAAGCAGATCGTCGGCCAGCTCCACGCCACACGCGGCGAAATCCGATCGGGAGGAACGCTTGTCCTAGGCACTCGCGATGCCGGCCAGGGCCGCGACAAGCAACTGCTCGGCGGCGACGAGGGACAGGCCCCGGAAGCCTACAAAAAGCAGGTCGCGGATTACTACCGCTCGCTGACCGAAGGCAAATGAAGGTTGTTTCGCCGGATCTTTGACGGGATCGTGAGAACCAATAGATGATTAAGCCGTTTCTCCTCTCCATCTTCATTGTCTTCACTCTCCTGACCCTGGGCTTCCCGTGTCAGGCCGCCGGCAGGGACCCGGTTGACTATGTCGATCCTTTCATCGGCACCGGCAAATACGGGAAGACTTTCCCGGGAGCCGCCACACCCGGGGGGATGGTTCAACTCAGCCCGGACACCATCACCGGCGGTGACAACGGTTCCGGCTACCGCCATTACCACAAAACCATCCAGGGCTTCAGCATGACCCATATGAGCGGCGTGGGCTGGTATGGCGACCTTGGCAATTTTCTTGTCATGCCGACCACGGGGCCGCTGAAAACCTGGTATGGCACCACCGACAAACCGGGCACCGGATACCTCTCAGGATTTTCCAGCGAATCGGAAACGGCCCAAGCCGGCTACTATGCGGTGACACTCGACGACTACAACATCCGCGCCGAGCTCACAGCGGCCCCGCACAGCGGGATGCTCCGGTTCACCTTTCCGGAAAACCAGGAGTCCCGCATCCAGATCGATCTCGCGCGGCGCGTGGGAGGGACTTCGCTGCGCCAAAAGGTCACTGTCACGGATAACCACACCATCGAGGGCTTCATCGAATGCACGCCCGACGGCGGCGGCTGGGGGCATGGTGCCGGAAAGGCCAACTACACGGTTTATTACCATGCCGAGTTCAGCCAGCCGTTCCAAAAAATTGGCATCTGGAGTGCCGGGCTTCCGCCGGGGAATTACCGGAATGTTTTGAACAATCCGGATTTCATCAGATCCTGCGAAAATGCGGAGGTGCTGCCAGGCTGCCGGGAAAAGGAAGGGAGCCATCTGGGTTTTTATTCGGAATTCCCGACCCGGGCCGGGCAGGTTGTGCAGGTGAAAGTCGGCCTTTCCTTCGTGAGCATTGAGGGAGCCAGGAATAACCTGAAAGCGGAGATCCCGGATTGGAATTTCGATCGGGTGAGGCAAGTCGCCCGCGAAGCCTGGGCCGCCGCCCTGAAGCGCATTGAGGTGACGGGCGGCACGGAGGATCAGAAAACCGCTTTCTACACCGCCCTCTACCATGCCCTGCTCGATCCAAGAATTTTTTCCGATCTTGATGGGAGCTATCCCGGGGGTGATGAAAAGCCGCACCGCGCCCGGGATTTCACAAGACGGACGATCTTCAGCGGCTGGGACGTTTACCGGAGCGAGCTTCCGCTCCTGACGCTGATCGCTCCGGGGATTGTCAGCGACCTGATCCATTCGATGGTGGAACTGGCCGGACAAAATGGCACCGGCACTTTCGACCGGTGGGAGTTTCTCAACGCCTACAGCGGATGCATGAACGGCAATCCGATGGTCACCGTGCTCAACGACGCCCACAGCAAAGGCATCCGCGACTACGACGTTGAGCAGGCCTATGCCTGTGCACGGAAGACCTGCGCGGGATCGGGCAGGAAAGCGGTCCCCCTGGCCGTCACCCTTGAGGACGGCATGGCAAACTGGAGCCTCTCCCAATTAGCGGCCCGGCTAGGAAAAACCGGCGATGCGGCAGCATTTGCGGAGCGGTCACTCGTTTACCGCACGCTGTTCGATCCGGAACAGGCATGGGCCTATGATGCCGAAGGCAAGGACTCCCACCCCGGATGGCATGGTTGTCTTCGGCCCAAAGACAGCAATGGAAACTGGCTGCCGTGGGAAGGGCTGCTCTCGGGCAAGGGATGCGTCGAGGGCACGATCCTCCAATACAACTGGATGGTCCCGTTCGACATCGCTGGTCTCATTGACCTCCACGACGGGCCAGATCGTTTCATTGCCAAACTTAACGAGTTCTTCGAGCGCACTCCCCCGCTGGAGGAATGGAGCGGTCCGGGACGGAAGGGGAGTAATGAGGTGGGCTCGCTCTATTACAATCATCCCAACGAGCCATGTCATCTGGTGCCGTTCCTGTTCAACCGGGCCGGAGCTCCCTGGCTCACGCAGAAATGGGTCCGCTGGATCGATGCGGCTTATACTTCTGGCCCCGAGGGGCTCTGTGGCGACGAGGATGTGGGGCAGATGTCCGCTTGGTTCGTATTGGCCGCCAGTGGCCTGCACCAGGCATGCCCGGGCGACACCCGGTTCGAGGTATTCACCCCGCTCTTCGACAAGGCCATCCTGAAGCTCGACCCCAAGTTCACCAAGGGCGGAACTTTCACGATCACCGCGGTCAATAACTCCCCGCGGAACATTTACATCCAATCTGCGAAGCTCAACGGCAAACCGCTGGACCGTTGCTGGCTTGATTACAAGGAAATCACCGCCGGAGGCACACTGGAACTCCTTCTCGGCCCGGAGCCCAACTTGCACTGGGGCTTCGGTGCGCAGGAAAAACCCGGGAACGGGCGCCCGGACAAGGGCGCGCAGACCGGCGCGCCCCGCGTTTCAGATCCGGTAGATTCTTTCGGCGTTTGACCGGAAGAGCTTGTCGCGTTCAGCCGGGCTGGCTTCAGCCACAAAGCCGGCGACCGTTTCGATCCAGCGTTGGTAGTCGGTCGCCAGCGTGCAGACCGGCCAGTCTCCGCCGAAGAGAATGCGGTCGAATCCGAACGCCTCCAGTGCGGTGTCGAAATACGGCTGCAACTCCGCCGCGCTCCAGGTTTCCCAGTCCGCCTCGGTCGTGAGGCCGGAAATCTTGCAGCTGACATTCGGCAAATTCCCAAGTGCCTTCAGGTCCGTTGCCCACGGCTCGATATTTCCGTCACGGACCGGGGGTTTGCCAAAGTGATCCAGAACAAAATTCACCTCCGGCACCCGCCGGACGAGTTCCGCGACGGATCGGAGTTGGTCGTGACGGATACAGAGGTCAAAGGTGTAGCGGAATTCCGCCAACAGCTTCACGCCTGCAAGGAAGTCGCCCCGGAGGCAAAAGTCTGCTTCGGGCTCGCTCTGCAGCAGCCGGCGCACGCCTTTGACAAGCGGTCGCTCAACCAGCAATTCCAGTTCCGCGCGGGCCGCAAGACCGCATTCCAGCGATGCGTGCGCGACGATGGCGCACAGGCGCGGTTCGGTTTTGGCCAGACCGGAAACCCAATCCGCTTCCAGCAGCGACTCGGTTGACTCGCGGCCGCACTCGACAAAAACCATCTTGGCCACGTCCTCGCCGGCGCTGGCCTGCGAAAAGGTTTCCGGCAGAAAAGCCCGGTTCAATTCCGGCAAATCGTCCAGCCACGCGTAGCGGAGATTCTGCGGGTTCCAGAAGTGAACGTGCGAGTCAACAATGCCGGTGGTCTTCATGGGAATAATTCAAGATGTACGTCGGTAGCCCAACTCGGCCCCGCCGCTGACGTGCATGATATGACCTGTCACAAATCGCGCCTTGTCGGACAGCAGGAAAACGCACGCATCGGCAATGACATCGCCTTCCGGGCAGCGGCCGAGCGGGTGAATCTCGTCCAGATAGCGCTCGATGGATCCGGGGTTCGGCTGGCCCGCGCACCAACTGCGAAGCATGGGAGTCCACGTGCCGGCGGGACACACGGCATTCACCCGGATGCCGTATTTCGCGTAATCGAGCGCCATCGATTTTGTGAGTGTGTTCATGCCGCCTTTCGTCGCCGTGTAGGCAGCGTGGATCTCCTGGCCGATAACGCCCACCAGTGAAGATGTGTTCAGGATGCAACCCTTGCCGGCCTTGAGCGCTTCGAACGCATGACGTGTGGTGTGAAGGACACTTTTCAAATTGATGTTAAACAATGCGTCCCACTCGGCATCGGTGGTTTCATGCAGCGCCTTTTCGGGTGCGCCGATGCCGGCGTTGTTGTGGACGGCATCGAGCCTGCCGTAATGGGCCAGCGTTCTTTTGATCGCCGCCTCCACATCCGCATCGTCGGAAACGTCGCAGCAGAATCCCATGTGCCCCTCCCCCAATGCCGCCGCCGCGTTTTCGACCGCCTCCTTGCCGCGCGCAACGAGAACAACTTTCGCGCCCTCGGCCGCATAGACCTTGGCGCAGTCGAGGCCGATGCCGGTCGATCCGCCGGTCAGGAAAATGACTCTGTCCTTCAGTAGCATGGTTGAATGGGAGGTTGGATTCTTGTCTTCAAAAGCCGACCAGCGCGCCGCCATCGACCGGCAGGGTGACCCCCGTGACATAATTCGCCGCGGGCGAGCAGAGATAGACCGCGGCCCACCCGATGTCCTCCGGTTGTCCCATGCGGCCCATCTGGATGCGGGAGAGCACCTTCGCCCTGCGCTCGGGATCGCTGTCGAGCGCCTTCCGCGTCATCGCGCTGAAAATCCACCCAGGGGCGATCGCGTTCACCCGCACCCCCCTGTCAGCCAATTCGGCCGAGAGCGTTGCGACCATCCCGAAATAGGCGCTCTTCGCCGCCGCATAGGCCAGAACCTGCCGCACCCCCATGAAAGCCGCCATCGATGAGGTGAACAAAACCGAGCCGTGCCCGCGTTCGACCATCCCAGGAGTCAGAGCGCGCGTCAGCGCATGCGCGGCGAGAACGTGGGTGTTGAAAACGGCTTGAAATTCCTCCGGGGTGGTCTCGGCGGCGAATTTTTTCAGGTGGACACCCGCATTGTTCACGAGAATCGAAACCGGACTGCCCGCCACGTTCTCCGCGCGTTCGACCAGGGTTGGAATCTCGTCAAAGCGGGTGATGTCCTGCGCCACGAAGGCGGCAGCCGGACCAAGATCCGCGCACGCCTCCTTTAGTTCGGCTTCGCGGCGCCCCACCAGCACGACGCGCGCGCCGGACTTCGCCATGCAGCGCGCGATGCCCAGCCCGATGCCGGTCCCGCCCCCCGTGATGAGAGCGGTCTCGCCTGCCAGAGAAAACGGATTTTCCGGGTTCATTGTCGGTTTAGATTTTGTTGATGGTGCTCAGCGCCTTCTTGCTTGGCGTCATGCCCGCTCCGGGCATTTCAGGCGCGACGTAATGGCCGCCCACGATTTTGGCCGGTGCCTCCATCCAATCGCGCAGCCACGGAATGTATTCGAGCAAGGCACACGCCGGATGCGCAAAGCAAAGGTGCTGATGCACCTGGCACATGTCGCCGACGTGCGGAACCACCGGCAGGCTGTAGCAATGCGCCATGTCTGCCACCTGCCAGAATTCCGTGATCCCCGCCAGCCGGACGACGTCCGGCTGCACGTAATGCACCGCGCCCGCATGGATAAAATCGCGGAAGTGGTGAGCGGTGTAAAGCTGTTCGCCGAGCGCGATCGGTGTCTCAATCGTCGCCGCGAGGCGGCGATGACCTTCCACGTCGTCGAAGTAGATCGGCTCCTCGATCCATGCAATGTCGAAGTCCTTGAGGCGGCCGGCGGTCTGGATGGCCTGCGGCAGCGACCAGCGACCGTTCGCATCGGTCATTATGCGGATGTCCGGGCCGAGCGCCTTGCGCACGGCCTCGACCCGGCGCAGATCCTCGCGCGGGTTCGGTCCGCCGACCTTCAGCTTCACGGCACGGTAGCCTTCATCTTCGACAAGCCGCTTGCAGTCGGACACAACCGTTTCCAACGGCCAGTTCAGCCAGCCTCCGTCGGTGTTGTAAGCCTCCACCTTTTTCCCCGCCGAGCCGCCGAGCAGCTTCCAGAGCGGCACGCCCGCTTCCTTCGCCTTCAAATCCCACAACGCAATATCGATCGCGCCAAGGGCCAGATGCGTGATACCCGCCCGGCCCACCCAATAAATCTCGGCCTGCTTGTGCAACTTCTCCCAAAGCGCGAGCACCTCGCGCGGATCCTCGCCGATCAGAAGCGGTCCGTAGCTGTGAACGATACATTCCACGATGAGCCGGTCGGTCGGCAGGTGCGCGTGGGTCCCGGAAAATCCGTAACCGACGTGGCCGGTGTCCGTGTGGATCGCCACGCCGGGCGCGCCCCAGTGGGTCAATTTATGCGTGCTGTCGGCGATGCCGCCGCGCGTGACCGGCGCGTGGAGAATGATGGGCTCGAGCTTTGTGATTTTCATGTGGGCCAAATGGGGTTGTTAAAAGTTGTCGAAATTGATCATGGCCTTCACGAGACCGGGCTCGCGGTGGATTTGTGGAAGCCGATCCGCAGTCTCGGCAAAGTCAAACCGGTGGGTGATGAGCGGCAGCACGTCCACTTCCTGGACTTCCATTAAGCGGATGACCTCGCGGAATGTGCCGGTCAATCCGGCCCGGCTCGCCAGCAAAGTCAATTCGCGACGGTGAAAATTCGGATCGTCGAATGCAACCTCGCCAATGAACAGACCGAGGAAGACGATCCGCCCGCCATGCTCGGCCAGCTGGAACGCGCCCCGCATCGAGCCAGAGTTGCCCGTGGCGTCGATCACCACCGAAGGCAGTTGGCCAAAATGCTTTTGCAGCCTGTCCGCCAGATCGTCACCGGCCTGGAAGGCTTTGCCGAGGCGCATCGTGCCGCAGCCGAAAGCCAACCGGTCCTGCTGGGTGTCCACGCAGGCCAGGTTTGCCCCCGCGGCTTTCGCAAAGATGGCGGCCGCAAGGCCGATCGGGCCCAGCCCAAGAACGACCGTAGGCTCGCCTTCCTTGATGAGCGCCCGCTCCACGCCGTGCGCCCCGATGACGAGCGGCTCGACAAGCGCGAGTTGCTCCGGGGCAAGCAGATCGCTGCGATGAAGCTTGTCCTCCGGCACGGTCATGAGCGGCGCGTGGCCGCCATCGATGTGCACACCCAGCACTCTGAGATTCCTGCAGCAGTTGGATTTTCCCGCGCGACAGGCAGGACATTCCCCGCAAAAATAATAGGCCTCGACGGCGCACAAATCTCCCGACGAAAGCCCGCTGCCCGGGGACGCAGCGACTACCTCGACGCACAACTCGTGCCCGAGCCGTCTCGGATAGCTGAAAAACGGCTGCTTGCCTGCGAAGGCATGAATGTCCGTGCCGCACACACCGCAGCGGCGGACCCGGACAAGGGCTTCGCCCGGGGCAGGCACGGGGGCCTCAACCTCCATCCACGAAAGCTGCCCGGGGCGTTCGAGTCGGATGGACTTCATAAGGGACACCGGCAGCCGGCACCGGCCCGGCCATGGCGCCAGGCACCACCAGACGAGGGGTTGCAGGTTCGAACCGGGACAAAACCGGGAGGGAGGGATGCGCTCACGGTTCCCATGTAGACGAGCAAAGGTTTTCCATCTTTCATTTTTGTCCGGTAGAGAATATTGAACATCGATGCCCGCCGCCCGGCCCTTCTACCTTACCCCCTCCGGCAAATACGAGATCGACAATTGCGAGCCCCAGCAGCGGGCGGTCCTCGAGGGCGAACTCGAACTTCACGCCCTGTCGAAAGGGCATTACCTCGGAAAAATCCTCCCGGCTCAAATCCTCCCTGGATTGAGCTCGATCGGCTACTGGAACGCCCGCACGCGGCAGGATTGGGGCCTGCACATGCATCGGAACGAAGGCGTGGAATTTATGTTTCTTGAAACGGGAAAGATGCCGTTCGTTGTCGACAAAAGAAAATTCAACCTCCGGTCTGGCAGCTTCACCGTGACCCGGCCGTGGCAGCTTCACAAGCTGGGGGATCCGAACATCGGTCCCGGGCGGCTCCATTGGTTGATTCTAGATGTCGGAGTCCGGCGGCCCCATCAGCACTGGCGCTGGCCAGAGTGGTTGGTCCTCACCGCACAGGATCTGCGGGAGTTGACGCGACGCCTTCGAAACAACGAAAACCCGGTCTGGGAGGCAACACCTGCCATCACCAATTCCTTCTGTGAACTTGCTGGAACGGTTCGCAACTGGGGGCGGGCGCATTCTGTTTCGGAGCTGGCAGCCTCCATTAACCTCCTTCTTGTCCGCATGTTGGAAGTGCTCAGCCGCCACCCAGCCAGAGACAATAAAGATCTGGTTTCGCCGAGGCGCACGGTCGAGATATTTCTCAGCGAGCTGGAGGCCGGGCGTATGGACCTCGCGGAGGATTGGTCTGTCGAGCGGATGGCGGAATGCTGCCGGCTGGGAAAAAGCACGCTATTCAAATACTGCATCGCGATTGCCAATACCGGGCCGATGGAGTTCCTGAATATGTGCCGCCTGAGCCGCGCGGCTAGAGACTTGCTCGCCAATCCCCGGAAGTCCGTCACTGGGATCGCCATGGAAAGCGGTTTCAATTCGAGCCAGTATTTTGCTTCCTGTTTTTTGAAGCGCTATGGCGTTCCCCCAACAGAATACCGGAAGAGAATCCAAACCGCGTCTCAGTGATTGGATCGTTGGCTGGTCCAGGGCACCGGTTTGGTTCGTTCCATATCCCCCCGGCTTGCGGGGAGTGTCCGGCCGGACGAAATCCAATAATTCCGTTCTGAGCGCCATTCCGCCTTGCGTGAGGTTACTGTTGAAACACGGGACCAGAAGATTATCTTGCGGACGTTGTGTTAACCCCTCTCAAGGCCTCTGAGCGCCAGCAATGCCCGTGGGTCGGCAGCCACATCCTCCTCGCGGCCTCTATTTGGGTGGCCGTGGCTGTCCTTTTCCTAACGGCCCCCGGAGCATTTGGCCAGGCCGCAGCATGGGCGGTGAAGGGATCCCCGTTCCGGGCGACGGTCCGGCTCGTGGAGCCACCGAAGCACCCCGAGGCGGGCGTTGCCATTGAACTGCCTGACTTCGGCGGGAACCGGGCCGACCTGACCGACGCCGTCCTGCTGGATGCCCAGGGCACCGGGCTCCCCCTCCGCCCGGTCTGGCGGGGAGATGGCCAGCGGGCGATCCTGCTGGCGGGCGGCCTCACCGCCGGGAATGATTATTTTGTCTACTTCGGTGGCCAGACCCCGCGGCCGCCCCGCACCTGGGATCCTAAGACCAGCCTCCTCCTCGAGACCCGCCGGCTTCCCTCGTCTCCCAAAATCGACAGCTGGCCGGAGTTGGAAAAAACGTGGCAGTCCGCGCCCGCCGTCGACGGGGCCGGCTTTGTTCCGAATATCTACCGGGCCGGCAATGCCTTTGGCGAAAACGCGAATTTTTCCTCCCGCTTCACCGGTTGGCTGGCAACCCCGGATGGCGGGAACCTCGTCCTCTATACGCTTTCTTCCGACGCGTCGTTTGTTCTGGTGAATGACAAGCCGGCGCTCGAGTGGCCGGGGGTTCACGGACCGGGCGCAAACCTCAAGTCCGTGAAAAGCGCAAATGTCGCGGTCTCGCCGGGCTTCACAAAAATCGACTACTACCAGGCAAAGATCGGCGGCGGCGAGTCTGCCGCGGTCCTTGGCTGGCAGAACAAAGGGAAGTTTGAGACCGTGCCGCCGGAGGCCTGGCTCCACCCCGGCACAACACGGATCCTGAAGCTTGAGGATGCGCGCGGATGGCCGGTCCCGCTCATCAGCGCCAGGTTCAACTCGTATGCCGGCTACAGCGGCCACTGGCTCTTCGATGTCGAATGCTCGACCGTCCTGCCCCCGGATTGGACGGCGGAATGGCGGTTTGAGGACGGCGCAGTTTTTTCCGGCCCGAAGTGCGGGCGCATCCTGGTCGGCACCAAGCCGCAATTTGTCACCCTGACGCTCCGGCGGGGAAATGAGGAAACAAAGGCGATCAAGCGCCTTGACCCGCCGGACAACCCGCGCGAGGCATCGGTCAAAAATCCCGCCGACCTGGAAAACTACCTCCAGCTGATCGACAAGGAGGATCCGGACCGGCTTTCCGCCCCAACGCTGGATGCCTTCATGCCGGTCCTGATTGATTTTGCCGGCATCCGCCGGATTGCCCGCGTCGCCGGGCCCTGGATCGAAAAAAAGCGGCCAGCCCCCGACGACCAGTGGCTCCGTGCGCAGATGGCCGTCCTGCAGTCGATTGCGCAGACCGATCCGCGCAAGGCGATGGAGGAGCTGAAGCGGATCGATCCCGCCTCACGGAAAAAATTCGCCCAGCTCTTTTCCCTCTACGAGCTCGAGCTGCTGGTCTTCTCGCTCCAGGACCCCTCGGCGGAAGATCTCGCGCGGCGGATCGCCTTCGATTTTCCCGGAACGGAGACGGCATCGCTCGCCAAAATCCGGACCGGCGATCTCTTCCGCCTCACCGGCCGGATCCAGCCGGCCATCGAGCAATACCGCAGCGTCCAGAAAGACATCGCCGATGAAACCGGCGGACGGAAGCTGCCGGCCCAGGACCGGGCGCTCTCGATCACCGTGGAATCGCTCCTCGAAAGCGGCCTCCGGCGCGAGGCCGCCGACAAGCTGCGCGAATGGGAACTGAAGCATCCGATGTCGAAATTCGAGAGCGACTTTCTCCTCCTGCGCGCACGCATGCTCAACGCCTTCGGCCGGTTTTCCGAGGCGATAGTGGAGCTCGACTCGTTCAAAAAAATCCAGCCCGACAGCCCCTACGAGATCGACGCCGACTTCCATCGGGCTGAGGCGCTGAACGGACTGGGAAAGCCGGACGAAGCAAAAAAGATTTGGAGCGATATCTCCACCCGGTATCCCAACCACCAGCTGGCCGCCCCCAGCAAGGAACGCCTCGCCAAACCATGAGTGCAGAGACGCTGATCCCCAGGCATGGCGGCTACAGAAAGCTCAAATGCTTCCAGGTCGCACAGCTCGCCTACGATGTCACCGTCCGGTTCTGCGACCGCTACATCGACCGGCGCAGCAGGACACACGACCAGATGGTGCAGGCGGCACGCAGCGGTGTTCAAAACATCGCCGAAGGCAGCAAGGCGGGCGGCACCTCGAAAAAAATGGAGATCAAGCTCACCAATGTCGCCCGCGCCAGCCTTGAGGAACTGAAGCTCGATTACGAGGACTTCCTTCGGCACCGGGGGCTTCCGCTTTGGAACCAAGACGATACGCGCAGGGCGGAGCTCGTGCGGCGCAGATGCTCGACGGCGGACGAAGTCGCTGGGTGGGTCCGAGAGATTCATGGACAGCATGAACTCGATGGACCAAATGGACAGTCCATGACGTCCATAGCGTCCATAAGGTCCACCTATCCCGAGATCGCCGCGAATGCCGCGCTCGTCCTGATCGGCGTGGCCTGCGCCCTGCTTGACCGCCAGATCGAGTCTCTGGCCAAAGCTTTCACTGACGAAGGGGGCTTCACCGAAAGGATCTACCGGGTCCGCTCAGCCCACCGACGCCAACGATGACTTTTATGAAAATCCTGATCTTTCTTTTCCTTTTCGCCACGGTGCTCCGCGCCGATCCGGGCCGGATTTATACCGCACCGGACCCAACCGCACCGGGCGGCATCGAGGGCACGTCCCCGCTGCCGCTCACCCACGCCCTGGCCGTCGAGCGCGGCCGCCTCAAGGTCTACCGCGCCAGTCTCGATGCCAACCAAAAGGCCTTCCGGTTCCCGAATCTTCCGGTGGGAAAATATGACCTCGTTCTGGTCTCGACGGGAGGCATCGTTTTCGAGGGCCTTGACCTCGGCGAGCCCCCGGCGGACCCCGATCCGGTCTCGCGGGAGAACCTCGAGAAGCGCGTCGCGGCAGCGGATTCGTTCTTCAACCGCCACACCGCCCACCGCATCGGAACAGCAGGAGACCAGGCGCTGATCTTCGTCGAACGCATCCGCGACCGGACGATCCTCAAGCAGTCGGGCGAGAAGCTGGACGCCAACCTCCGGCGGTTCGAGATCATCGAGCTCGCCCGCGCGGCCGACGACTGGCAGATGACGACCACCCGCCACATCTACCGCGAGGAGGAACCGGTTCGCACCAGTCCGGCGTTCATGAAACATTTCTTCGTTTCCACGATTGGAAATCTCCGCATTGTCGATACTGTAAAGCAACTTGGCGCACTGGCGCTGCCAACCCACTGACCCCACCCGCCACATGCCGCAAATCCGACCAAAAAAAGGTTTCCCCCCGGGCGGGCTTTTTCCGCTCGAGGACCGTGAACTCACCATCGGGCGCGACCCCGAATGCGATATCCGCCTCGAGGTCGATTCCCCGGCCTCGCGCCACCACGCCACGGTCTACAAGTCCGGCGCCGACTGGCGCGTGAAGGACCTCGGCAGCCTCAACGGCACCGAACTCAACGGCAAGCGGATCGAGGATCAGCTCCTCATTCCCGGCGATACAATCACCATCGGAACAGCTGTTTTCGTTTTTGAAGAGGCGGGGGAATCCGGTCCGACGGACGCTGAAAAACATTCATCTGCCCCCACCATCGACGATCCCGGCATCCTCGCAACCGTCCGCGAAATGAGCCAGAAGACCCGCCTGATCGAGGCCGAGATCTCGAAGGCGATCATCGGACAAAGGGAGATCGTTGCCGAGCTGCTCACCGCGATCATCTCGAACGGCCACGTGCTCATGATCGGGATGCCCGGGCTCGCCAAGACCATGATGATCCGCACGGTCTCCGAGGTGTTGGACCTGCAGTTCCGCAGGATCCAGTTCACACCGGACCTGATGCCCTCGGACATCACCGGGACCGACATCCTCGAGGTCGATGAGGCGACCGGTCACAAGGAATACCGGTTCATCAAGGGCCCGATCTTCACCAACATCCTCCTCGCGGACGAAATCAACCGCACACCTCCCAAAACGCAGGCCGCTCTGCTCGAGGCGATGCAGGAACACCGCGTGACTGCCGCCGGGGAAACTTACCCGCTCGACCTTCCGTTCTTCGTGCTCGCCACCCAGAACCCGCTCGAACAGGAGGGCACGTATCCTCTGCCCGAGGCGCAGCTCGACCGCTTCATGTTCAGCATCCACGTCGACTACCCGAGCGAGGCCGACGAGGAGACGATCGCAAAGGTCACCACCCGACCGGAAAAAGTAGTCCTCAAAAAGCTCCTCACCGGCGCCGAAATCCTCGCGCTCCAGCGGGTCGTCCGCGAGCTCCCGATCTCCGACCATGTCGTCAAATATGCGACCCGCCTCGCCCGCGCCACCCGGCCGTCCGACAAGCGCGCGCCGGATTTCATCAAAAAATGGATCCACTGCGGTGCCGGCCCCCGCGCAACCCAATACCTCGTCATTGCCGCCAAAGCCCGCGCGGTCATCGAGGGCAGACTGCTCGTCACGACCGACGATGTGCGCGCTGCTGCCAGCCCGGTCCTCCGCCACCGGATGTTCACCAACTTCACCGCCGACTCGGAGGGGATGGATACCGACAAGATCGTGAAAAAACTTCTCGCTGCCGTGGCCGAGCCCGACGAGCGCGATTATTGATCGCCGGCAGTTCGGAATGGACTGTCCCGCCCGGAGCCGGATATAAAACCCATCCCGATCCCATGAAGATTTTCCCCCTCCTCGCCGCAGCCATCCTCCTGATCCTGACAACCCCCGGACGCGCTGCCGACCCGGCTCCCGCTGCGGAGACCCCGGCCCAGCGCGACGCGCGCATGGCCTGGTGGCGCGACGCGCGGTTCGGCATGTTTGTCCACTGGGGGCTCTACTCCGGGCTTGCCGGCAACTGGGACGGCAAGTCGCTCGGCTCGAATCGCGGGATGGAATGGATCCAGCAGTTCGTCAAGGCCGACACCGACACATACGCCAAGGCCGCCCTGCCGAAGTTCAAGCCGGTGCCGGGGTTCGCCAGGGAATGGGCAAAGCTCGCCAAGGAGGCCGGTTGCAAATACATCGTCTTCACCACCAAACACCACGAGGGTTTCTCGCTGCACAATTCGAAGTTCGGCGACTACAACGCCGGAAAGCTCCTCAACCGCGACCTCGTCAAGGAGATCGTCGAAGCCGCCCGCGCCGAAGGGCTCAAGGTCGGATTCTATCACTCGCTCATCGACTGGCACTTCGACCAATACGACTACACGAAGGCCAAGGGCCTCCCCTACCCGCTGGCCGGCAAACCTTCACCCAACGGCCCGCGCGACCATTCGAAGTATATCGACTACCTCCATGCCCAGGTCGGCGAACTCGTCACCAACTACGGCCCGGTCGACATCCTCTGGTGGGACTTCAGCTCGAAAAGCTTCCAGGGCGACGAGGCCTGGGGGGCGACCGATCTCCTGAAGCTCGTCCGTGCGAAGCAGCCCGGAATCATCGTCAACAACCGCCTCTACTCAGCCGCCACCGTCAAGCCGTCGGATGCCGAGCACAAGCAGTTTACAACCGACCGGGGCGACTTCTCGACTCCCGAGCAGCATATCCCTGCGACCGGAATGCCGGGCGTCGACTGGGAGACCTGCATGACCCTCAACAACACCTGGGGCTACAGCGACAACGACCCGAACTGGAAATCCGACAAAACCCTCATCCGCAACCTCGTTGACATCGCCAGCAAGGGCGGCAACTACCTCCTCAATATCGGGCCGAAAGGCGACGGGAGCATCCCGCCGGAGACCGTCAAGTCCATGCGGGCGATCGGCGACTGGATGAAGGTAAACAGCGCGGCGATCTACGGGACGACCGCCAGCCCGCTTTCCGGCCTCCCGTGGGGCCGGTGCACACGCAAAGGACAGACCCTCTACCTCACCGTCTTTGACTGGCCGAAGGACGGCCGGCTTCTCGTTCCCCTGAAAAACGCCGTCAAGGATCTCCGGCTCATCGCCCGGCCATCAGCCACCCTTACCTCAAAGGCCACACCGGAGGGACTCGTGATCAGCCTTCCGGCAGAGGCTCCCGATCCCATCGCCTCTGTGATCAGCCTTACCATCGAGGGCGAGCCCGACGTGATTGCGCCGCCTCCGGCCCCCACGGACAAAAAATGAGGTGGCTGCCCGCGCTGGCACTTGCGTTGCTGATCGCGTCCCCGCTCGCGGGGCTGTGCGACACCGCCCCGCTTCGCGTCGGTCTTGCCGGGGAACCTCCGTTCCTGATGAAGCAGGGCCAGGGCGACTGGGATGGCGCCTGCGTCGACATCTGGGAAAAAATCGCCGCTGCCAGATCGTGGCGGTATGAATATTCGTATTTCCCGAATGTCACCGAGGCGATCCAGGCGGTGAAGTCGGGACAGATCGACATCCTCGTCGCCGATGCGGGGATCACCAAAGCCCGCCTCGCCGAAGTCGAGTTCACCCAGCCGTTCCTCCGTTCGGGCCTCCAGATCATGATCGCCGAACCGCGGCCCCACTCGATCAAACGGCTGGCGCTCGACCTCTTCAGCCTGGCCGCGCTGCCGGTCTTCTGGAGCGTCGTGGCGGCTGTCGCCGTCCTGACGGTTGCCGTCTTTTTCTTCGAAAAAACCCACAACCCCGACTTTCCCAAGGCGCGCGGCGAAGGCGCCGTCGAGGCGTTCTACTACGTCATCTCGCTCGCCCTCACCGGCAAGAGCACCTACAAGGGATTCCCGGGCATTCTCGGCCGGCTCGTCATGGTCTTCTGGATGATCCTTGGCGTCATCACTGTCGCCTATGTCACCTCGACCATTACCTCGGCCATGACCGTCGAAAAGCTGAAGGCCCGGATCTCCGGACCGCAGGACCTCCCGGGCAGGACGGTCGGAGCCCTCGCCGGCGGGTCCGCCGAGGAATACCTCACAAAAAACGGCATCACCACAATCGGCTTCCCGGATTTGCCATCCGCTGTCGACGCCATGCTCGACCACCGCGTTGACGCCGTCGTGGCCGCCTTCCCCCTCCTCCAGAGCTTCGATTTCAGTCACCCACGGCTTCCCATCACCGAGATCGGACCGGTCTTCGATCCCCAGAACTTCGGCTTCGCCCTCCCCCCCAGCAGCCCGCTCCGTGTCCCGATCAACGAAAGCCTCCTCGATCTTTCGGAATCCGGCGACCTCGCCGACATCTTCCGCCGCTACCTCGGACCCATCTACCAGCCGTAGGACAAAGGACGAAAAGCCCCGGGGCCGGCAAGTGCCACGCGTGGGGCAAGCTTAAAGGCATCCACTCCGCGGCGAGCTATTTCGCCAGGCGGAAACGGGAAGCAACGCCAAGGGCGGCCAAGCCAAGAAGCGCAAGACCGACGGCTGTTGGCTCGGGAACGGCGACGACTGTGCTGTCGCTGATTTGGCTGAAACCCCCGCCGCCTCCAAATCCCCCTCCATTGGGAGTAATGAACAGGCTGACGCTGGAGCCGAGATTCGTAGGAGTCGGAATCGTCGCGGAATTAAACGCGAACGTGCCGGCCTTGATCGTGAATTGCTGCCCTGTCGCGATGGACGTATTTCCGCTGCCATTTCCGCCGTAAGTCAGATACAGGTCGGTGGTCGTAATGGCATCGGCGGTCAGGCCCACGCCGGACGAGACCGAATTTTTTGTGACACCTGCAATGTCCAGCACATCACCCGACCCCGTCGACGAACTGCTGCTCTGGCCGACGGAGTAAACATTATCAAAAACCACGTTGTAGCCCAAATTGTTGTCCACGATGCTCACTCCGGACGAAACGTTGAGCACAATGTCGTTGGTGAACTGGACGCTTGTAAGAAAGCCGCCGGACGAGCTGAAAATCACAGCCCCCTGCGCAGAGACCGCCATTGCCAGCGGCAGTGCCAGAAGCAGAAGGGCTTTTCTCACAGAAGCTGATGCCTGCGCGAAACCGGTCTGATACGATGCGTTTTTGATCTTGGTCATGGCTATGATGGATTTGCAGAAAAGCATACAAGCAGCCGCTGGATCAGCTATGCAAAATCAGCAAAATCTGGAACGATCCGATGCCGGCTGGCGTTGAATCCGAAAACGCCAAACCCATCGAATCCGGGAGGAAAAGCCGAGGTGCGGGTTAATCCACCGGGCTCCGCTATCAGGGCTTTCCGGGGCTTGGTTCCATGCTCCGGCGCAGCTCAATGAGTGGCTGGTCGAAGGAGTCGATCTTCACAAGGCCCAGGCGCGGGTATTCGATATCGAGGATCAGGTAGATCGAGAGGGCCATGATGGCGGCGAAACCGAAGAGGTGAACCGGGCTCTGGCTGCCGGCTTTCGCCATCCCGAAGCCAGCCAGAAGGCTGCTGACGAGGACGAGGACTCCCAGCAGGAGGAAAACGGCGATGGGCGGGTGCTGGCGGGCGGCCATGAGCCGGGTGGTCGTGAGGTCGAACATCTCGTTGGTGGGCGGGAGGAGCACCACCTGCGGCGGCGGCGAGGGTTTGTCCCCCCGCACCCCGTCGATCAGTGTCGCCCAGATTTCCCCCTGGATCACAGCCAACCGGTCCGCCGTGGATTTCGCAGCACTTTCATTGCCGGCATCCTGCGTGAGTTCGATCAGGCCGTCGACATAGCGCCGGAACCCCATCCTGGCCCGCTCGCGGCTGGAGGGATCCAGGAGGTCCAGTCGCAGCCAGGCGGTTCCGATAGCGTTCACGTGCTGGGTGACGAGGTCGCGACGTTCATGGAAGCGCGTCGCAGCTCCCGTGAACGTAAAGGCGATCAGCAGGCCCATGAGACCGAAGACAGCTCCCTCGAGAGCGCCCAGACCGGCCTGCCCGTCCTCGCCGGCGAGTCGAAGACGACGTTGCCCGATCTTCCACCCGATGCGGAGGCAGGCCAGAACTCCTCCGAAGAGGGCGAGGGAAAACAGGACGGCGAGGAGAATGGTCGGCATGTTCGTGATTGCTTGCGGGCGGATGGGGATAATCGCCGTTCAGCGCGCGGCGGCCTGCTCCATCGCCGCAGCCATGGACCGGTTCATCGCACAACTGCAGCACCCGCCGTCGGCATGATCGTGGCGGGGGACGTCGGAAGTTGAAATGCCCGGCGCGCTTTTCTGCCGGTCCCCGCCGGCCTCCGCGCCGTTGGTGGGGGCCGGGCTGGAGGCGCCGGCTTTCGCGGGTTGCACCCGGCCTTCGAGCATGGTGCCCCAGACCGGGATGTCCTTGATTTTCTCCGGAGCGACCCCGGCGGGAGCCTGGTCGAGGATCGTGAGGTTGGCATTCTTGCCGACCTCGATGGAGCCGACTTCCTTCTCCAGCTGGATGGAATGGGCGGCATTGATCGTGATGGCTTGGAGGGCATTTTCCAGCGGCACCTTGTGCTGGGGTCCGGCGACATCGCCTTCGTAGGTGAGGCGGTTCACGCCCGCCCAGACGAGTTGGAGCGGCTTGGCGGGAGCCATCGGCATGTCCGAGTGAAACGAGAGCGAGCCGTTGTGTTTGAGAACTTCGGCGTGCGGCACCATATTCTGCGCCCACTCCTCCGTCATGCCCATCTTGCCGTAGCGGCCGGCGAGGGCCGTGACGTAATAGGGATTCGAGCTGATGATGCCGCCGAGCTTGATCCATTTCTCCACCTGCTCCGGGCGGGCGAAACCGAAGTGCACCAGCACGGTGCGATGGTCCTTTCGCGGGTTGCGTGCCATGGCCTTCTCAAGCTCCCCCAAAAGAACATCCAGGCCGCCATCGCCGTTGTTGTGGACGTGGATCTGATAGCCTGCATCCCAATAAGTCTGGAAGGCATAGCCGAAGACCGGCGGATCCATGATCCACGCGCCGTGGTGGCCGTCGGTGTAGCCGTCCTTCATCATCATGAGCTGGCTGAAAATCGCGCCGTCGGTGAGCAGTTTCACCTGCTTCGGCAGATAGCGGGTGCGGCCGCTCCCCCAGTCAACGACCTTGGCCGTCTCCCCGAGCATCTCGGCGGGCTTGTTCAGGTTGGCGGCGGCGAGCGATTTGCCGTCTGCCATGAAGTAGTGGTTGAAGGGCGTGGCGTCGTCGCTGTAAACACTGTTGATCAGGTTTTGAATCGGCCGGGAGGGGAACCCTCCGGGTTCGCAGCAGACGGTGATGCCATTCCGGTGGTAGTAGTCCTCGGTGTATTGCAGCCCTTTCACGAACTGCTCCTTTGAGGCCATAATGGGCGCGATTTTTCCCAGAATCGCCAGCGCAGCCTGCTCAAAGAAGTGCCCTTTCTCCCAACTGGCCTGGTCCTGAGCGCTTTTCGGCATCGAGTCGAAAAACGCCTTGTCGATCCCGGCGAGCTTCAACGCCGCATCATTAAAGAAAAACTCGTGGCACGAACGATGCCAGACGATCACCGGAAAATCCGGCGCGAGCTCATTCAGCAGCGTCCGGGACATCGGGCCGTGCATGTAGTGGTGGTAGCCCCAGGTAATGAATGGCTTGGCCTTGTCCGGGCTGGAACGATGTTTCTCGATCGCGGCCTTGAGGCGTTTCTGATAGCCTTCGGGATCACGCACGGCCGGCGAAAAACCATCGATGGTATCCCAGTCCTCGATCGAGATGACCTTGGTGGCCATCGTGAGCGCCGCGAGCACCGGGTGCACATGCTGCTCCACGAAACCAGCCGTGACCACCTTGCCATCAAAGGTGCGGTCGACCGGCGCGTTGCCGCCCGCCGCCGCCTGAACCTCGGCCAGCGAACCGATGGCGAGAAATTTTCCGTCCTTCACCGCCACCGCCTCAGCCTTTGGCTTCTTCGGGTCCATGGTGAGGAATTCCTTCGCGGTGTAGATGGTCGCGCCGCTGGAGGGCCCGGCAAGCTGCCCCGCAATTTCTTGGAGCGAACTGGTCTGGGCGCGTGCGGATGATAACGAAACAATCGAGACGGCTGTGAGAGTTAACAGGTGGGTTTTCATGAGATGGTGGTTGTGGTGTGGCCTAAGCTCTGCGCCAGTTCAAATGCCGGTAATTCGTTTTATCAGTGGGGCGCTTGGATGCGGATAAGTTCCAGCGAACGTGCCGCCTTCCTCGGATTTTTTTCATACCACTAAGGTTGTCTGCGCTGCGCGACTATGCAAATCTGGCAGAATATCCAGCAAGTCGTTCTGGAGTGGATCCGGAGCGCAAGCGACCAGTAAACATGACTTCACAGCTCACGGCCGGTTCTGTCAGACGCCGGGCAATCGAGGATTGCGCGGTCGCGAACCGCCAGTTGTTCGACTCACAGTTTCAGCAACTTGAGCCGGGCACGATGGATTCGGTGGTCGATTATCTGGCGGGGGAGGACACCGTGCTTTATCGGGCGACATTCGACCGCCGGGTCCACATCCAGGCCAGGTTGCTCGGCGCGAGGTTCGGCGTGTCGATTCCGCTTCGGAACCATGGGGTCGTTTACGACGGACACAAACTGAGCAAGGGGCAATTGCCGAGCACCATCAGCGGCGAACCCATCGAAATGTTTGCCGGAGCCGGGCATAGCCACATCGTTCTTCTGGTGAGCCATGCCCGCCTGCTTCAGGCCGCCGAAAATGCCAACCTCACGGATGACCGAATCCGCTCGCTGACGCGCGGCCGGAATAACTTCGTGCTCCAGGCTACGCCCGGCGTAATCCGCCATCTCACCGCAAAGTTCGGGACGCTTCTCGACGCCGCCAGGAGCGGAAAGCCTCCACTGCCGGCCAGAGATTTTGAGCAAATGGCCCTCGGGGCCGTGCTTTCGCTCGCCGATGGATCGGGGAATCCAGCCAAGCTCACCTCCTCCGGCGCACGCGTGCTTTTCCGGCGCGTCATCGAAGCCTACGATGCCCACCCGGAGCCTCCCAACATTACCCTGCTCTGCGAGAAAGTGCGTGCCAGCCCGAGAACCGTCACCGCCGCCTTCCAAAAAGTCGCCGCCATGGGTCCCCACCAGTTTTTTCTCATCCGGAGGCTCAACCGGGCCCGCCTGGACCTTCTGGGGGCCGACCCCCGCACCGCACGGGTCACTGACATCGCCTCCGCGCTCGGGTTTACGGAACTCGGACGCTTTGCCGTCCGCTACCGGCAATTGTTCGGCGAGCCGCCCTCGGCCACGCTCGGACGCCATTTCGCCCCGTTCCCACCGATCGGAGGAAGCGCGCAGAGCTCGCGGTCTTGTTAAGTCCGGGGATTACCGTGCCGGGTCTGCCAACGTCAATGAGATGTCAACTTTGATGGGGTGCGACAGTCGCCAGAAATCAAGCAGCCAAAAGCCCGGCCAGAAAGCCTTCCGCGGCTTTCCGGTGGGCGGTCTGTTTTTCCGGAGTCAGTTTTTCCCAATTTCTAGCCATCATTGAGAGGCGCGGGTTTTTGAGGAAAAACGGGAGGTGATCGCCGATAAACGTCCAGAAGAGACCATCCCAGATTTCGCACCACGGGCCTTTGCGCTCGTCGGACATCTTGAGGAGGTAATTTGAGCCGGAGAGGTAGGGCTTGGTCGTGAACGTGCCGCCGTCCGCGAACTGCGACATGCCATACACGTTCGGCACCATGACCCAGTCGTAGGAATCGACGAACATTTCCATAAACCAGCGATAGACGTCGTCCGGCTTGATCCGGCAGAGCAGCAGGAAATTCCCGAGAACCATGAGGCGCTCGATGTGATGGCAGTAGCCGTCCTCGAGGAGCTGGTGGATCACGCGGTCGACCGGAGGGATGCCGGTCGTCCCATCGTAAAACGGGAGGGGCAGCGGGCGGGTGAAGTTCCAGAAATTTCCGTTGCGAATCTCAGTGCCGCGATGCCGGTAGATCCCGTGCATAAACTCGCGCCAGCCGATGACCTGGCGGATGAACCCCTCCAGCGAGTTTATCGGCAGGCTGTCAGCCTTCTCCATCACACGATCGATCACGTCGAGCGGATCGAGCAGGCCGATGTTGAGCATCGGGGTAATGGCGGAGTGATACAGATAGGCGTGTCCGGTGGAAATCGCGTCTTCGTAGAGTCCGAAGTTTTCGAGGCGTTCGTCGAGGAAGCGATCGAACCAGGCCTCAGCATCCTTGCGTGTGACCGGCCAGCGGAAGTTTTTCAGCAAGCCGGGGCGGTCGGGAAAATATTTACCGACATAGCCGGCGGCCTCCCTGGTGAATGCGTTGCCGGAAGCGCGCGGCTCAAGGGGTGGGACGTGGTGTTTCGGGAGTCGGGCACGGTTCTCGGCATCGAACGACCACTTGCCTCCGGTGGGCGTGCCGTCATCCTCCACAAGCAGGTTCATGCGCTTGCGCTGGGCTTCGTAGAACTTCGCCAGAAACGGTTTCTTCTTCGAGGCAATGTGAGTTTCCAAAAACGGGGCGGGACTGAGGAAATTGGGCGAATCGTAGACGACGAGGTCCGCACCGTGCCTCTCCGCGAGCCGCCTCGCACGCCGCATCAGCACATCATCGGCGGGGTTAGCCAGGTGGATCACCCTGACCTCAGGGGGCAGCTCCTGCTTTTCGAATGCCTCGATGTATTGGACTGCGTGCCCGTCCGCTTGGAGTTCTGCCTCATAAGCCTTCATCGATGCGCGGTGGAGCATCAACTTCTGCTGGTGCATCGCAGCAGGCCAGCTCGCGTCGTTTCCGAAGAACAGCGGATCCTCGATCAGCCGGACGGCGCGGCCCCTCGCAATGGCCGGATGGTTTGCGAACAACTGGTGGGGATAGACGAGAGTGATTTCCATGAGTTCCGGGGAATCAGGACGCTTTGTCGGGGGTCTTGTTCATGCGGCACCGATCGCTACAGAACTTCACGTCCTGCCAGACCCTCTCCCATTTTTTTCGCCATGCAAACGACCTGCCGCAGGCAGCGCAGTTTTTTTCCGGCAGATGCTGTTTCTTCACGCCCTTCATGGGGAGTGGGGATCTTCCCGCACCGCGGCTTCCTCGTTCTTCTTCCGCACGGATTCCAAGTATGCGTTTCCGGGCGCGCGCTTCGCCGGACGCTCTCCGGTTTCCATCATGGCTTTCACCCTGCTGCGGCTGCCGGAGATCAGCCCGGCGACCAGCGCGGCCTCCGGCAGGTTTTTCCAATACTTCTTCGGCATTTCGGATTGCATGGCTTTCACCTTGAGCCGTGCGGGGTTGAAGATGCTGCGGTAGTAGGTGCGCCAGAGATCATCTAGCGCATCCTCATCCGGCGCCTCGCTGCGGGGGACTCCAGGAGTGAACACGAGCGAGTTCCCGTCCCAGTGAGCGCATTCGTGAGGCGTGAGGATCGACCAATCCATCCCGGCGAAACGCCTTCGGAAAAACGGCGAGGCCAGCCGAACGATCCGGTGGTCCGGTTCGAACCAAGCGACGAACTGCTCGCGCCCGGTCGCCTCATCCGTGCCGATCAGCCGGAACCTCACAAATGCATGCATCTTGTGGATATCCCGGCTGACCGCCTGGCACCATTGCCGGACCAGGCGGACATCGGGATCGGTCGAAAGCCCGAGCAGATGCCGTTCCCCGCCATGGGTCAGCCGCCACAGCAACCGGTAGAGCAGGCCCCAGCGGCGGGGATCCGCGTGGGCGGCGGCGGTGCGCGCGATGTCGAGAAAAGCGGCTGACACCCTGGGAGCAGGTCCTGCCCGCGGCGCGGCCTCCTCTGCGACGAAGAGCGACACCTCCCGTGCGTCATCAGACCAAAGGGTTTCCGCAGGAGGCACGCGGCGGGAAAGCAGATCCCGCGCAGCATCCCGCCAGGATTCGAAGAGCGGCTGGATGATGACGGTGCGCATGATTTCGTGGACTGGCATGCCGTCTTAAGCCACGAACCGCCGCGATGCAAACGCGTGATTGCCGCCGGCAGCTAAAAGTATTCATTGTCCGCAGAGCACGCCGACTGTAACGTTGCGTGAGCAGTTGCTCACGACAGCTCATCAAACGATATGGATACTTTTCGAATCCTTCTGCAAATCATCGTGGGCCTGGGGCTCTTGAACGTGTGGATTTTGCGCTTCGGCAGAAGGACGCCGTATCGCGGAAAAGGCGCGGAGAATCTGCGTGCCGAATTCGAGGCCTACGGCCTGCCAGTCTGGTTCATGTGGGTCGTCGGTGTCCTCAAGATCGGGGTGGCGGCCTCGCTGCTGGCAGGCATCTGGCTGCCGGCTTTGGTCGAACCTGCCGCGATTGTCCTGGTCGTCCTGATGGTTGGCGCTGTCTGCATGCACCTGAAAGTGAAAGATCCGTTCATGTCCTCAACTCCCGCGCTGGCCATGCTCGCCATGGCCGTGGCGATCGCCCTGCTTTGATCGCCAATGTCCATCTGCTGATCTGCTCCGGCGGACATAAATTATGAAAATCGGAATTGTTGGCTGCGGGATGGTGGGCGCAACCTCCGCCTATGCGCTGGTCATGAGCGGCGTGGGCCGTGAAATCGTCCTTGTGGACTTGAATCGCAAGCGAGCCGAGGCCGAGGCCAACGACATCTATCATGCGGTTCCCTTTGCGAATCCCCTCACCGTGCGGGCGGGCAGCTACGAGGACCTGGCGGGGGCACGCGTGGTGATCATCGCTGGCGGAGTTGCTCAGAAGCACGGCGAGACACGGCTTCAACTCCTGCAGCGCAACGCCGATGTCTTCCGCCAGATCGTCCCCGCCGTGCTCCTTCACGCGCCCGAGGCCGTGTTGCTTGTCGTCACCAATCCCGTCGACATCATGACGCACCTGACCGCAGACTTCGCCGCGGAGTTTGGCGTCCCGGCCTCACGGGTCATTGGTTCGGGCACCACTCTCGACACCGCCCGCTTCCGCACGCTTCTGGGCCGGCACTTCGGCGTGGACCCGCACCACGTTCATGCTTACGTGCTCGGCGAGCACGGCGACTCGGAGGTGCTCGCCTGGTCGCAGGTGACAATCGCCGGACTGAATCTCGAGGAGTTCTCGAAGGTCGCCGGCAAATCCCTGTCCGATTCGGATCGAGCGGAAATTGACGACCAGGTCCGGCGGGCGGCCTATCACATCATTTCCGGCAAGGGAGCCACCTACTACGGCATTGGCAGTGCGGTGGCCCGCATCGTGGACGTTCTGCTGCACGATCAGCGGGCCATCCTGACGGTTTGCTCGCGCATTCATGGGGTGCCGGACTGCGAGGGCGTCACCCTGGCACTGCCGCACCTTGTCGGCGGCGGTGGCGCGCTGGCGACCATCCCGTTGCCGCTGAATGACACGGAGCGCAAAGAGCTCCGCCGCAGCGCCGGCATTCTCTGCGAGGCCATCCACTCCATTCAGGAGAATCCCAATGGGAGCGAAGCCGGCTGATGATGGCGTCGAATTGCGGATGGAAGAACGGCTGAGCGCCTTTAGGATCCTCTCGTGCATGTTCTCGTCACAGGGGCCAATGGCTATATCGGCATCAGGCTGATTCAGGCCCTGCTGGAGTCCGGCCATGAGATCACGGCCGTCGTCCGCGACAGGCGGCGCTTTCCCTCAGCCAATTTCGGGGAAAACGAAACCCGCCTGGAAGTGATCGAAGCAGATTTTCTCGATGCGGCAACCCTGCGGATTCTTCCGCAAAAAATGGATGCCGCCTACTACCTGATCCACTCGATGGGCTCCGGCGGCGCCTTCGCCCGCAAAGAGGAGCTTTGTGCCAGGAACTTCTCCGCCACCGCGAAGGCTCACCAATGGCAAAGAATCATCTATCTGGGCGGGCTCACCGCCGAGGATGGCCGCCTCTCGGAACATCTTTCATCGCGCCGAAGGGTGGAGGAAATCCTCCGCGGGTCCGGTGTTCCCCTTACGGCGCTTCGGGCATCCATCGTCGTGGGCTCGGGCTCGGCCTCATTTGAAATCATCCGCGATCTCGCCGAGAAGCTCCCGGTGCTCGTCACTCCCCGCTGGGTGCACACACACTGCCAGCCAATCGCCATCCGCAACGTGCTCGATTATCTCACGGCCGTCTTGGACCATCCCGAGACGGCGCAGGCTTCCTACGACATCGGCGGACCGGAAATCATGAGTTATCTTGACCTGATCAAGGGCTACTGCCGTGTGCGCGGCTTGAAACGCCTTTTCATTCCGACCCGACTGCTGAGCCCTCGCCTTTCATCCGGCTGGTTATGCCTGCTGACCTCCACCTCGTTTCCGCTGGCACGCAGCCTGGTGGACTCCCTGACCCACGAGACGGTTTGTCATGACTTGAAAATCCGCGGAATCGTTCCGCTGGACCTGCTGACCTATCGCGAGGCGGTCGAGCGCGCGCTGGCGCGCATCGCGCAGAACCACGTGCCCTCGAGCTGGATCGATTCGCTGGCTGCAGGCACGCTTTCGCCGCGGCTGTTTGATGCCATCAAGGTTCCCGAGCACGGGGTCCTCAGGGATTCCCGGGTCGTGCCTCTCACGGCGCCGCGTGACGAGGTCATATCGCGCATCTGGGGAATCGGTGGTGCCACCGGCTGGCCATCGATGAACTGGGCCTGGAAGCTGCGCGGGCTTGCGGACAAGCTCGTCGGCGGCATCGGCCTCCGCCGCGGCCGCCGGCATCCGGAAGATCTGCACGCCGGCGACGCGCTGGATTTCTGGCGCGTCATGCTGGCGGACCGCACGAGAGGGAGGCTCATCCTTTATGCCGAAATGAAACTTCCGGGAGAAGCCTGGCTGGAATTCGCCATCGAGAACCTGCCGGATGGCAGACAGACCCTGCGCCAGACCGCCACCTTCCGTCCCCAGGGTTTGCTAGGCCGGCTTTACTGGCTGGCGGTGCTCCCGTTTCATGGCCTTTTGTTTCCTCAAATGATCCGCAGCCTGGCAGCAGGAAAAAGCCAAGTTGGATGACGCTTCGGGCTCCCTCCAGTCCTTTTCGTTGGAACGGATGTTCTCAGATCTCGCCGGAGCGGACCGATTGAATATCCTCAGGCGCGGGCCGGGAGGCGTCAAAATCGAGATCGAGCTGCTTCGGCGGGGGAAGGAAGCGCAGCCGGAGAGCGTCGCTGTCGAGGCCCAGCCGCGCCGGCGAATGGTCGGCGGCAATGATGAACGGCAGGACTTTTTTCATGGAGAGACGCAGCAGGACGAGATCGGCGAGACGGAGGCGGGTGAAGCGTCGGGCGCCCAGGATGCGGTCCGCGTTTCTCACACCGAGGCCGGGAATGCGGAGGAGCTGCTCGCGCGGGGCGCGGTTGATGTCGATGGGGAAGGATGCGCGGTTGCGGAGCGCCCAGGAGAGCTTGGGATCGAGCGCGAGATCGAGATTAGGGTCGGTTGCGGTGGCGATTTCGTCCACCTTGAAGCCGTAGAAGCGCAAAAGCCAGTCGGCCTGGTAGAGCCGGTGTTCGCGGACGAGCGGCGGGGCCTTGATCGGCAGAAGCGAGGACGGCTCCGGGATCGGGCTGAACCCCGAATAATACACGCGGCGCAGCTTGTAGCCGGTGTAGAGCGTGTCCGCGCGGCGGAGGATGACGGAGTCCGTTGAATCGTCCGCTCCGACGATCATCTGCGTGCTCTGGCCGGTGGCGAATGGCGGAGGCTTGGGTGCGCCGGGTTTGGGCTTTTCAGCGAAGTGCTCGTCGATCCTCGCGCGGATATGGCCCATCGCATCCTGGGTGCGGGCGATGTTCTTTTCGGGCGCGAGCGCCGCGATGCCTTGTTCGGTAGGCAGCTCGATGTTGATGCTGATCCGGTCGGCGTAGCGGCCGGCCATCTCGATGAGAGCGGGCGAGGCTTCCGGGATCGTCTTGAGGTGGATGTAGCCGCGGAAATGGTGATCCTCTCTCAGCTTGCGCGCGACATCGATCACCATCTCCATCGTATGGTCGGCGCTGCGGATGATGCCGCTGCTGAGAAAGAGGCCCTCGATGAAGTTGCGCTTGTAAAAATCGAGCGTGATTTTCACCACCTCTTCGGGAGTGAAGCGGGCTCGCTGGACGTTGCTGGAGCGGCGGTTGACGCAGTAGTGGCAATCGTAAATGCACGTGTTCGTCAGCAGGACCTTGAGCAGGGAAACGCAGCGGCCGTCCGGCGTGTAGGAGTGGCAGACACCCATGCCGCCGGTGGAGCCCACGCCCTTGCTGCCGCGCGAATCCTTGCGTGCGGCTCCGCTGCTGGCGCAGGAGGTATCGTATTTCGCGGCGTCGGCGAGAATCTCGAGTTTGCGGTCGAGCTCCATGCGTTCAGAACGTGCGCACCGAGGAGAGCCCGCCATCGGGCCGGAGGACCTGACCGGTTAGAAACCCGGCGGCTTCCGAAAGCAGAAAAGCAACGAGTTCCGCTGTATCGTCCGGATTGCCGATCTGCTGGAGCGGATGCCGGTTGGCGGAGGCCTCGCGCTTGGCATCGGAGTTGAGGAGCGCGGCGGCAAGCGGCGTGTCGGTCAGGGATGGCGCGATCACGTTCACGCGGATTTTCGGCGCAAGCTCGGCAGCGAGGGAGAGGGCCAGGCCCTCGACAGCGCCCTTCGCGGCGGAGATGGAGGCGTGGAACGGCATGCCCAGCACCGCCGCGACGGTCGAGAACAGAACGATGGAGGCGCGGGGCGCTGCTTTCAGGGACGGCAGGGCGGACTGGATTGCGGCCACTGCCCCGAGGCAGTTGATGCGGTAGTCGTTGAGAAAATCCTCCGCGGTGAGGCGGTGGAACGGTTTCAGAGTAATGCTGCCAGGAAAATAGACGAGGCCGTCGATAACCGGCGGAAGTTCCAGTGCGGAGGGATTCTTCGCATCAAACGGCTGGACCGGTATTCCCATTTCCACAAGCGGACCGGGCGTGCGGGCGGCCGCAATGACCGAATCTCCCCGCGACGCCAACAAACGCGCGGACGCCAAACCGACACCGGAATTTCCACCAACAAAAAGGATCGTGCGGGACATGATGGAACTTGCTCTGCAAATACTCCCGGTTCAAGTCCCACCGTGGTCTTTCGGCGGATTTCCGGCCGTTGAACACGCCATAACCCTCGGCGTCAGGGTTCCCGATGTCGGCATGCCCGTCGTGGCATTTGGGCCGCGTCACCGCGGCAAATTATTCGACAGTCGGCGGTCGCGCAAGGCAGAGTGACACGAACCGTTTGGAATTGTATGAACAAAGGAATCGTCTGGCTGATTATCATCCTGGTGGCCTGGGCCATCGCCGCTTACCTCCTCATTCCCTGGGTATCGAAGAGGTATTTCCGCCATCACTTCACCGAGGGGCCGCGTATCACGCAGACCTCGGACGGCCACCCGGGCGACCCGGTCAACATTGCCATCGAGGGGACGGAGGAGGAACTGGTCCGCGCGATGCATGCGGCCGGCTGGTATCCGGCGGACCCGATCACGCTCCGTAGCAGCGTGCGCATCGTCGTGGATTCGATTGTCAGGAAACCGGACGACGAGGCTCCGGTCAGCAGTCTTTTTCTGTTCGGCCGCAAGCAGGATCTGGCCTTCGAACTGCCGGTCGGCAACAGCCCGCGCCAGCGGCACCATGTCCGCTTCTGGCGGTGGGATAAGCTCAAGGACGGACGCCCGGTCTGGTTCGGGTCCGCGACGTTCGACGAGCGGGTCGGCCTGAGCCACGCCAACGGCCAGGTCACCCACCATATCGGACCGGACGTGGATGCCGAGCGGGATCTCATCATGGCCGGATTGCAGAAGGCCGGCGCGGCGCAGGATGAGTATTTCGTCGACGGATTTCACAAGGAGCTGCAAGGCCGCAACGGCGGCGGCGACCCCTGGCGCACCGATGGCCGGCTGGGTGCGGTTGTCCTGAAAAACTAGTGTCCGTGTGCGCGACGTTTCAATTCCGCGGGAATTCCTACAAGCCCGGACGGGTGGTTACTGCGGCGGGCGGGCGCGGAGTGGTCCGCCACGTTTGGGCGGGATTTGCCCGCGGGGAAATCCTCGCGTGGTGGGAAAAGAAGGGCGCGGTCCTGATCGACATCCCGGCTGCGGGGTTCGCCGAGCGCTCGGAGGTGACCGGAAAGCTCCTCTGGGACGAAGTGGCGGAGGGCCTTGTGATTCGCGGACTCGTGGACACGCAGACAAAACAACCGCTCATCAAGGTCGTCACTCGCGCCTCGACTCCGCTGGAGCTTGAGAGGTTTCAGCACCCGCGCATGCCACTGCTGGAGGCGCCGCTTTTTGCGCCGGTTCCGACGGGAGAGTTTGAGGAGGAGGCGCCGGACCTCTTCGGGTGAACCGCACCGCAGGGGCATCGAATCGCCGGCATCCCGTGCGAAAATAGTGACGCCTCCCGGCTCATCGCACGGACCCACCGGGCAGCTGGCAGGGGGCTGCTAGCCCTCGGCCTCGAGGGCCTTGCGCGACTCCTCGAGCGCGGCCAATTTGGCATCATCGAGCTTCGGATACTGGAAATGCAACGACTTCAGTGTCTTCACCAGGATGTCCGCGATCACGGCGCGCGTGAACCACTTGTGGTCGGCAGGCACAACATACCACGGAGCCTTCTCGGTGCTGGTGTGAGACAGCATCTCCTCATAGGCGCGCTGGTAATTGTCCCAGAACCCGCGTTCCTTGACGTCCGCCGGCGACAGCTTCCAGTTTTTATCCGGGTTGTTGATCCGCTCGAGAAAGCGCTTCTTCTGCTCGGCCTTCGAGACGTTGAGAAAAAATTTCACAATCTTCGTGCCGTTGTCGTTGAGGTATTCCTCGAAGTTGTTGATCTCGCGGTAGCGGCGCTTCCAGATCCCGTCGTTCTTGAGGTCCGCCGGGATCTTCTGCGAGGCAAGGATCGCCGGGTGCACACGCACGACCAGGACCTCCTCGTAATACGAACGGTTGAAAATCCCGATGTTGCCGCGCTCTGGGAGGAAGAGGTTCGAGCGCCAGAGGTAGTCGTGGTCGATCTCGCGGGCGGACGGTGACTTGAAGGAGGCGACCTGGCACCCCTGCGGGTTGAGCCCGCTCATCACGTGCTTGATCGCGCCGTCTTTGCCAGCGGCATCCATCGCCTGGAAGATGATCAGCAGCGAATATGTGTCCGCCGCATAGAAGATGTCCTGCAATTCCTTCAGGCTTTCGATATCATCCTTCAGTTTCTCCGAGGCTTCGTCCTTGTTCTTAAACTTGTCGTGGGCCGCGGGATCGAAGTCCTTGATGTTCACCTTGCAGCCCGGACGAATGAGGTAGTCGGAGTGTTTCATAGGAGGAGGGTTTTAGCCTACGGGGCAACTGCAGGTTTGGCGATTTCGAATTTGAGTGGTAGCGTGCGGCCATGCCGCATCCCGACATAGGGACCCTGACGATCACGTTTGTTCTGAGCAATTTTTCGCTGAGCTGTCTGGTGCTGGGCCTGCTGGTGGCGAGCGTGCTGGTTGCCCGCAAGCCGCGGCCGCTTTCGCGCGCCGAAGTCGGGGATGCGTTTTTGTCGCTCTACTGCCTGCTGCCGGTCGGCGTGGGGATGCTTTACAACTTCGTCATGCACGTCTTCTTTTCGGCGATGATTGCGGAGTTCATCGGGTGGCCGGACAGCCCGTTCCAATATGAGGTCGGGTATGCCAGCCTGGGATTCGGCGTCGTCGGACTACTGGCCTTCCGGGGCGGATCCGGGCTCCGGGTGGCGGCTGTCGTAGGCCCCGCCTGCTTTCTGCTCGGGGCGGCCGGCGGCCACGTCTACCAGATGGTCCATGCAAACAACTTCTCACCCGGAAATGCCGGCAGCGTCTTTTGGACTGACATTTTCATTCCTCTGCTCGGATTCCTTTTTCTTTACATGAGCAGACGAAGCAGCCCCCCGGCCAGCTGAGCCGGCTGGGGGAGACCATCGGATCTCAGCAGTCCAACGCCTTCGGCGGGCCCAGGATTTCCCGCAGAACCATCGCACGGCGAACTCCGTCACGCGAGCGCAGTTCTCCAGCCCAGGGATTCCGGGTGGCTGGTGTGACTTTTGGCAGCGCCGTCATGGCCGGAAGCGGCTTGGGCGTGACGCGAACCTCCGTGCGGCCGGGCTGCCACACCGGAAGTGGGGGAGGGGCCGGCGGCAACTCGGGCGCAGGAGGCGGGGACGGCGCCCGGCGAACGACCGGAGGCTCGTCCTCGAGCGGCAGGCCGAGCGCCTCCATCAACTTCCGCATCTCGGCAGCGGGATCGACGGGGGAGGACTGCGGCGCTGGCTCCGGCTCCCAAGTCTCGGCGCGGTCGGTGGCCCCCTCCGGCATCTCCATGCGCTTCTGCTCGAGCCGGCGCTTCTCGCGCAACTCGGATGAGCGCTGGATCAGCCAGTTCACAAGGCTGATCAGCCCGATGATGACAAGGATGACGAGCTGTTCCATGGCCGCAGGCGGCTAGGAGGCGGGATTCTTTTCCGAGCCCGCGATCGACTCGCGCATCGAGGTGTCGGACTGGATGTTTTTCATCTTCATGTAGTCCATGATCCCGAGGTTTCCGTTGCGGAATGCCTCGGACATGGCGAGCGGCACCTGGGCCTCCGCCTCGACAACCTTTGCCCGCATCTCCTGCGTCCGGGCCTTCATCTCCTGCTCGCTGGCCACGGCCGCCGCCCGGCGCATCTCGGCCTTCGCCTGCGCGACAACCTTGTCGGCCTCCGCCTGCTCGGCCTGAAGCTTCGCGCCGATGTTGTCGCCGATGTCCACATCAGCAATGTCGACGGACAGGATCTCAAACGCGGTTCCGCTATCCAGCCCCTTGGCGAGCACCGTCTTGGAAATGCGGTCCGGGTTCTCGAGCACATCCTTGTAGGAGACCGCCGAGCCGATCGATGTCACGATCCCCTCGCCCACGCGCGCGATGATCGTTTCCTCGGTCGCGCCGCCGACGAACCGGTTCAGGTTCGAACGCACTGTCACGCGGGCACGCACCTTGACGCCGATTCCGTCGCGGGCGACGGCGTCGATCGTCATGCGGCCGCCGGACTGCTGGGGATTCGGGCAATCAATGACCTTCGGGTTGATGCTCGTGCGGACCGCTTCCAGCACGGTCTTGCTCGTGCCTTTGATCGCGAGGTCGATCGCGCAGGCCCGGTTGAAATCCAGGGCGATCCCGGCCTTGTCGGCAGCGATCAGCGCGAGCACAACATGCGTCACGTTGCCGCCCGAAAGAAAATGCGCTTCCAGAAGATCGGTCTCCTGCGGAATGCCGGCCTTCACCGCCGTGATCCGGCTGTCCACAATCATCCCGACCGGAACCCGGCGGAGCCGCATCCCGATCAGCTTCGAGAATGGCACCGGCGCGTCCGCGATTTTGGCGCGCAGCCACACGCCAAAGAAATTTGCCAGAATGACGGCCAACACGAGTCCGGCAACGACGACAACGGCGAAGACGGCGTAAATGAGAATCTGGGGAATGAGCATGGTTTATATGTGTTGTATGAGTTCGTTTTTATCAAACCTCACTTTGGGGAGAGATGCGTATTTGTCCGTGTCTGCGCGATAACCTGCCGGGCATGCCACCACCGCCTTGTAGCCCTTGGCCGGGAGCCCGAGGATCTCGTCGTATTTAGCCGGATCAAACCCCTCCATCGGGCAGGTGTCCACCCCCAGGAACGCAGCGGAGGTCATGAAATTTCCCAGCGCGATGTAAGCCTGCCGGGTCGCCCACTCCTGCACGATCTTCGAGCGCGGTCCCTCGAGGATATCCGCCGTGATCATCCCCTTCAAAAAATCCATCGCCGACGTCTCGACCCCGCGCACCTCGGCAATGCGGGAAATATACTTGTCCACAAATTCCGCCTCGAGCGTCGTGCGGATCGCAAAAACCACATGGTGCGAGCAGTCGGTCACCTGCGACTGGTCCCACGAATGCGGCCGCAAAGCCGCCTTCACCGCCGGGTCGGTCACCACAAAAAATTGCCAGGGCTGCAGGCCATATGACGAGGGCGAAAGGACCAGCGCATCCTCCAGCGTCTCCCAGATTTCCGAAGGAATCTTCCGCGCTGGGTCAAATTGCTTCGTCGCATACCGCCAGGTTAACACGTCAATCAATTGCGATGGGTCGATCGTTTGCATGCCGCCGAATGGACTCGCATCGGACGCCCAGCGCAAGTGGATTCTCCAATTAACCCGATAAAACGAAGTGCCAAAGTATTATTGAGCCATTTTGGCGCTTTTTTAAACCATCACCATGTTCGATATGTTGCGCCGTTATGGCACTACATAATACTAACGCAAACCAATTCAATTTACATTTAATACTTATTATAAATTCTTTACGTGATTTCAATTCCGCCTGCGTTTTCCGGCATCCTTTACGCTTCTAAGAAAGTGTGGAGAACAAAATCCACACAACAAACCAAAAGGAGAAACTATGAACATCATCAGATACAACTCACCAGAGATTGCGGCATGGACGCCATTCAACCGCCTCTCGCCATTGCGCGAGTTCCTGGATTCGGCATTGCAGTTGTCGGGATCCGGAGCCACGCGGGGGTGGGCGCCCCGGCTCGATCTCTACGAAAACGCCGATCAAGTCACCGTGAAGGTCGAATTGGCCGGCATGAAAAAGGAAGACTTCGATCTTTCGCTCGAGGACGATACCCTCACCATCTCCGGACAGCGGAAGGCGGAAACCGCCAGCGGCGAAAGCTTCCGCAGCGAGAGGTTCTTCGGAGCCTTCAGCCGGGCGGTCACGCTGCCGGCTGCGGTCCAGGCGGACAAGGTGAAGGCCACCTACCAGGATGGAATTCTGACCGTGGTCCTGCCGAAGGCCGAAGAGGCGAAACCGAAGAAAATCGAGGTTCACCTTAACTGAATCAAAAGGAGGATACGAAAATGTCACAGCTCACAAAATGCGAAACCCCGGCGGCGGCAGCCGACCGGGTGGAATACACGCCACCAGCCGTGAACCTGCATCACGATACGGAGGGCTATACCCTCGAGGTGGAGATGCCCGGCGTCTCGAAAGACGGCGTCGAAATCACGTTCAATGACGGCAAGCTCACCCTGACCGGCCACCGCGCGGAAAGCCCGGAGGCCGGAAAGGCAGTCTACGTCGAATCGGGCGGGCGGGGATACCGCCGGGTCTTCGACTTGGACCCCTCGATCGACCCGGCAAAAATCGGGGCCTCGATCGAGCAGGGGCTGCTCACGGTCCGGCTGCCCAAGGCCGAGGCCAGCAAGCCCAGGAAAATCACGGTTGATTGAAGTTGGTAACGGCCGCCGGGAAGCGGGACTTCCCGGCGGCTTGGCCACATCTGCGGCAGCCGAGGGGAGGCGCACGAAATTGTGTGACTTTCCGCTTGCCAGCCGGGCTATTGCAGGACAAAATGACCAGTCCTACATAAAACAGAAATCATGGCAAACGCAGCAGCATCCGAGGCGAACACGCTTCGACTCCACGAAAAAGACACCGGCAGCGCAGACGTTCAGGTTGCGCTCCTGACCAAACGCATCAACGAACTCACCGAGCACCTGAAAGCCAACGCCAAGGACCACTCGTCCCGCCGCGGCCTGCTCAAGCTCGTCGCCACGCGGCGCCGGCTTCTCGACTATCTCAAACGGACGGCCACCGGCCGCTACCAGACGGTCCTCGAGAAACTCCAACTGCGCAAGTAGCGCAATCCACCACGGAAAGCCCCGGCATCGATTCGGGGCTTTTTCGTATCTCCCTGCCGCCGGGTTCCGGCGGCGCAATTCATCAGATATATTATGTCCCATTCCGTTACCGCCCAAGTCGGGCAAACCTCCCTCACGATCGAATCCGGCAAGCTCGCCAAACTGGCTGACGGCGCCGTCACCGTCCGCACGGGCGACACGATCGTCATCGTCACAGCCGTCTCGGCCACCAGCATCAAAGAAGGCCAGGACTTTTTCCCTCTCACCGTCGAGTATAAGGAAAAAGCGGCCGCTGTCGGAAAATTCCCCGGCGGCTATTTCAAGCGCGAGGGCCGTCCCTCCGAAAAGGAAATCCTTGTCTGCCGGATGACCGACCGTCCGCTTCGCCCGCTCTTCCCGAAGGGCTACCTCTACGACACGCAGGTCATCACGCTCCTCCTGAGCGCCGACGGCCAGAACGATCCTGACATCCTCTCGATCAACGGCGCCTCGGCCGCCCTCTGCGTCTCCGACATCCCGTTCGCGGGACCGGTCGGTGCCGTCCGAGTCGGCCGCGTCAACGGCGCGTTTGTCGCCAACCCGACCCACGACGAGCGCGAGCACAGCGACCTCGATCTGATCTACGTCGGCGACGGCGAGAAGGTCATCATGATCGAAGGTGCCAGCAACGAGCTCCCGGAGGACCAGTTTGTGGCCGCTCTCGATTTTGCCCGCGACAACGTCAAGGTCATCGTCGCCGCCCAGCGCGAACTCGCCGCCAAAGTCGGCAAGGTCAAGCGCACAGTTGAGCTCTTTGAAGTCGCCGACTCGATCCAGGAGATCGCCTACCAGGTCGCTGGCGACCGTATCGAAGCCGCCCTCTACACCCCGAGCAAAGTCGCCCGCAGCAAGGCGGTCGGCGCCCTCCGCAAGGAAGTCGAAGCAGCCGTCCTCGAAAAGTTCCCGACCGCCTCGAAGTTCGAGATTTCCCAGGCATTCGACTACCTCCAGAAGAAGGCGTTCCGCGTGAGCATCCTCGACCGGCAGCAGCGCTGCGACGGCCGCGGGCTCCACGACATCCGTCCGCTCTCTGGCGAGGTCGGGCTCCTGCCCCGCTCTCACGGCTCTGCTCTCTTTTCGCGCGGCGAGACCCAGGCCCTCGGCATCACGACGCTCGCCCCGAGCGACGAAGCCCAGATGATCGACGCCTACGGCGGCGGCGAGGACACCAAGCGCTTCATCCTGCATTACAACTTCCCGCCGTTCAGCGTCGGTGAAACCGGCCGCTTCGGCGGGCAGAACCGCCGCGAAATCGGGCACGGCGCGCTCGCCGAGCGCTCGCTCGCCCCGGTCATCCCGGACGCCAAGGATTTTCCTTACGCCGTCCGCGTTTCGAGCGAGGTGATGGAATCAAACGGCTCGACCTCGATGGCGACCGTCTGCGCCGGCACGCTTTCGCTGCTCGACGCCGGCGTTCCACTCAAGCGTCCCGTGGCCGGCATCTCGGTCGGTCTCGTGACCGAATACGACGGCGAGGTCCTCAAGCGCTACACGACGCTCACCGACATCATCGGCAGCGAGGACCATTTCGGCGACATGGACTTCAAGCTCTGTGGCACCTCGGTTGGCGTCACCGGCTTCCAGCTCGACCTCAAGCTCCCCGGCGTTTCGCATGAGATCATGCGCGAAGCCGTGGCAGAGGCCACAGAGGCCCGCACGAAGATCCTCGGCGTGATGGCCGGCGTCCTCAGCGGACACCGCACCGAGATGAGCCCTTATGCCCCGCGCATCGAGACCATCCGCATCAACCCCGACAAGATCGGCCTCATCATCGGGCCCGGCGGCAAGACGATCAAGGGCATCGTCGCCGAGACCGGCGCCGAGATCAACATCGAGGACGACGGCTCAGTCCACATCTACTCAAACAACGGCGACAGCCTCAAGCGCGCCAAGGAGATCATCAACGGCATGACCAAGGAGATCTCCGTCGGCGAGGTCTATCAGGGCACCGTCGTCTCGATCAAAGAATTCGGCGCGTTCGTCGAAGTCCTGCCCGGCAAAGACGGGCTCGTCCACATCTCCGAACTCGCGGACTTCCGCGTCAACCGCGTCGAGGACGTCGTGAAAAACGGCGACTCGGTCTGGGTGAAATGCATCGGCGTGGACGACAAGGGCCGCGTCAAACTCAGCCGCAAGGCCGCGATGAAAGATCGCGACGAGGCCGCCACCGCACAGGCGTAAGGGATTTCCCTCCCGCAGAAAGAAGCCCGGTTCTCCGCAAGGAGGCCGGGCTTTTTTGCGTCTGGGGCCGCCCTATTTGACGAACCCCTGGACCCGCAACCAATCCAGGCAGGCCGCCGCCCAGGGGTGCCGGAGCGCGGGATCCTTTCTTCCGCCGCCAAGTCCGATCCCGTGTCCTCCCTTCTGGTAGATGTGGAGGTCGAAGGGCACTCCGTTTTCCCGGAGAGCCTTAGCGAATTCCAGCGCGTTCTCAACCTTCACCGCCGGGTCTTCCCACGTGTGCCAGAGAAAGGTGGGAGGAGTCTCGCGGCTGACCTGCTTCTCGTTGGAGAGGAATTCGACAAGTTCCGGAGCCGGGTCCTTGCCAAGGAGGTTGGCTTTGGACCCGGCATGTGTGTTCGGCCCCATCGAAATGACAGCGTAGCAGAGCACACCGAGGTCGGGGCGGCTGCTGACCCTCTCGATCGGATCCGCGGAATCCGCCTTCCCCGCGTCGAAGTGGGTCAGAAGCGTGGACGCGAGATGGCCGCCAGCGGACGAGCCCATGATCCCGATGCGCTGCGGGTCGACTTTCCATTCGGCGGCCCTCGCCCGCACCGTTCGGAGCGCGCGCGCAGCATCCTGCAGCATGGCCGGGTGACGGTAGCCGCTGGAGCCCAGCCGGTATTTGAGCACAAACGCGGCGACGCCGTGCTCGTTGAGCCAGCGGGCATAACCCTCGCCCTCGTGCGGAGCAAGCCCCCCGTAGCCGCCGCCCGGACAGATCACCATCGCCGCGCCGGTCGCACGGCCCGCTTCGGGCAAATAGGCGGTCAGGGTCGGGATGTCGGTTGGCGCAGATCCCTTGGCGCCGGGCGCCCCGTCGTTCCAGAGCGGGAACTCCGAAGCAGAAGAAAATTGAAGAGCCATCACAACTTGCAGTAAAAAAAAGCCTAAGCGTTTCATGGGGGAAGAAGATTCAAGAATTACCAGCCCCGCCCCGCAGGTCAAAGTTTATGGCCGGCACGGCAGAAAAATCTCCGGCGCCATCCCGGGCGCTGCGGCGCCGGCTATTTCGTGGTCTTCCAGGTCTCGGTGACCCTTTTTCCCTCGAACGGAGGCACCGCTTTATTCATGCTGATCCCGGACAGTTTGTCCGGCGAGACCATTTTCCACTCCTGGCGCTTCACCCCTTCGGTATCGTAAATTTCGAGGACCTGTCCGTTGATCTTCCATGTGAACCCGCTCCAAACAGACTGCCCCAGCCGGGTTCCCCGGCCGCTCCAGATCTCGGTCTTCCCGTCAGGGAGGATGCACTTGTGTTCGGTAGGGGAGTTGGAAAACAGCCACTCGCCGAGGAACGGGTTGGCAGGGGCCGGCACAGTTCCCAGCGTGCTGGTGGCAAGGGTGGATGTGGTATTGGCCGGAACCGGCTGGTGACTCTTGATCTCGGCGTCGATGGCAAGAGCCCCCTCCAAATCCCCCTTTTGCGTGAACCGCTTCCGCAGGGCGATCAGAGATTCGAGATACCGGCGCTCGACGGGCGCCACCGCCTGGTCCTTCGCTTTCTGGTACGACTCGCGCGCCTGCACCAGTTCCGGCGGAGCCTCCGCCCGCACCAGCATCCAAGGGATCAAAACGTTCAAAAGGAGGAGCAAGGCAATTTTCATACTTTGAACTGGTCTAGTATATCTGCCTCATCACAAATACAAATGCCAGCCGCTTTTTTATCCCGTCCTAATTTGCACCCCGGTCGCTTCGTTTGCGGATGGCGTAAATAATCAGCCCCGCAAAGACGACGGCCGCCACAAAGGCGGAGCCTGCACCGATTGCTGTGCGGAATAAGAAGACTCGGATAGCGAAAAATCCCGAAAACTGGCTACTCATGCGAAGGGCCTGCGGAGCAACAATCGCCAAGGCCAGAGCGGCAAGACTCCCCAGAAGCAGATACCTCCAACGCTCTGAAGCTCCCGTTGGACCACCGGCCAACCGCTCGCGGCGAAGCCATCGATGATAAATCACCGCCAGCGCAATCCCGGCAGAAAGCGTGCTCACTTGCTGACAAATAGACCAGCAAGGCAGAACAGTTCCGCCGATTTCAGCTGCCGGCAAGCGCAGAAGTCCAACGTGCCGCACGACCCATCCGCTCGCGTGGGTGAATGAGTCCCAGCCGGCATGCGTCCAGGCTCCAAGCAGAAGGGAGGCAGATGCGAGAGAGACAGTCTGCGCGTTGAAATGCGGGGGAACGGCCAACAGGATTTCCACGGCGGTCCGGTGTGGACGGGGCAGGATGAAGCAGAGCGGTCCGCGCAGGAGATACAAGGCCGCAAGGACAAGCAGACCGCCCGGAAGGCCAACCAGAAACGTGCCGGCAAACGAATGGGCGAATCCGGCCAGGGAGAACTGATGGCAATAATAACCAAAGTCGGGCGACATGCTGCCCACAACAAGCGCGGCAAAGTTCAGCCTCCCCGGAATCAACTTCCGGAGAGGCAAAACTGCCAACGGATGGCAGAACGTGCAGGGCATCGCATTCCTTTTTCAGACCGGCAGTGGCGGGGTTTTTACCGGGGAGCGCGCAAACCTTTCGGCCCAGTTGACGCGGGCGGTGGCAGCCATGAGGATGCCGAGCGTGATGATCGCGCCGACTGTGATCGTGAGCCCGCTCAGCCCGTCGAAGAAAAAGCTGTAGCTGAAGAGAACCATGTAGACGAACTGCGCCAGGGCGGCGAGCCGCGCAAAGCGGGCGCCCCGCGCGAGGAGCAGGTAACCGGAAACCAGGCCGAGCGACACAGCCGAGGCGATCACGAACGCCGCCTCGATCGGGATCAGATCGACGAGGTAGGCGAAGAGGAGCTGGAACGCGAAACACCCGGCGCCGAGAAAAAAGAAGTTCATCGGGTGCAGGTCCACCTTTTGCAGGAGGCAGATCAGGACCAGCACAGAAAAGAAGAAGAGGAGGGAAACCGGCGCGAAGAACGTGATTCGCGCGGCAGTCGGGCCCGGGTTCAGAACCTTCGGCATGTCCATCCCGATCGCACGCGCGCCGATCTCGTCGGGATACGACCAGAGCAGCTTCCAGCCGTCGCCCTCGCGGACGCGCGGGTCACCGGCAGAGGCGGTGCCAGCCGGAAAGTCGATCTCGCGGAAGTTCGTCCTCATGGCGAGCGCGAAATTCTGCACGCGCGAATCCTCTCCAAACGAATACCCCCACCGGTCAAGCCCCTGGGTCTTGTAACCGATTTTGAGCCGGGCCTCGCCGCCGGCTTCGAGCTGGACGGCTTCCACCACCGGTTCGCGGCCGTTCACGTTCGCCGTCGTTGGCTTGCCATTCAGGAGGAAGAAAAACTCGTTGTAGCTCGCATCGGCCGATGGCAGGCAAAACTGCACGTAGATCGTCTGCGGGATCGGCGCGGGATTTTTGAAGACATAGTCCCCTTCGAAATGGGCCAGGTAAGTGCGATACCAGAGAAGGCCCTTCCGCTTGGGCAGATAGTCGAGAGCCACACTGACCTCGCTCGAGGAGGGCCGGATCGCCTTGCGTCCGTCGCGCGTGCCGGGTGACTGGAAGTAGGCAGAGGGATGCTGCTGGGTCATCGGCGGCCCCCAGCCTCCGGCAACCGCGCCGGTGGCATTGCTTGCGGATGTGCGGATGTCGAGCGCACCGCCGAGGATGAACCAGGCGATGGCCGTGCAGGAATAGATGAACAGGATGGCGAACAAACGTTTGGTGGTCATGGTTACTTTTTGTTGGTTTCGGTTTTTTGGTAAAAGAGACGCGCTGTGGGAACCTCGCCGGTCGAGATCTCCTTGCTCAGACGGATGATTCCCGGTTCCTTCGAGGGCTCGCATTCGACATTGCCGTCGATGGCGACGGGCTCAAAACCCGACGGCAGAGTGAGCAACCACTCGGCCTTCTCGACGAGGACCGGCGTCGAGGGCAACTCGAGAGACAGCTCGCCGCGCACCGGCGCAAATGCCGGCTTCCTCGCTGTATAGGAAAATTCCACCGTCGTGCCCGAAGAGCCCTTCCCCGCCGCGGGCAGGCGGATTTCGACATGACGGCCGTCCACCACGGCCGGCTGTGCCGGCCGGCCTCCCACGCTGAGCGAGACAAATGCAGCATCCGGCGGCATTTCAAGCCGGAAATCCAAGGCTTCCTTGTGGCACACCTGCCAGCGCATGGCATTGTAGATTGACCCGTCGCGGACGATCCGCATGGAGGACGTCACCGCGCTCACGGTCGCCGGCATGTTCACTTCGGAGTTTTGATAGGCGAGGCGCACCTCCGGGGTTTCTCCGGTTGTAATTTCCTTCCGCAGCCGCAGAGCTCCGGGCTCGCTCGGTCCTTCGCGCAACATGTTTCCTTGGAGCGAAACCAGTTCGAACCCGTCGGGAAGCGTGAGATGCCAAGTGGACTTCTCGACAAGGACCGGCGTCGAGGGCAGCTCGATCACCAGCTCCCCGCGCACAGGCTCGAACGCCGTTTTCCTGGCCGTGTAAGAAAATTCCACCTCTGTTCCGTCCTCGGGGTTTACCGGATCGGGAAGGTGAACCGTGACATGCCGGCCTTCGATCTTTGCCGGTTGGGCCGGGCATCCGCCGACGGCGAACGAAACGAATTGAATGTCCGCCGGCATTTCCAACTCGAAGTCGGCGGCCTGGCGGTGGCGGACCTGCCAGCGCATCGTGTTGAAGAGCGCGCCGTCCCGGACGACCCGCATCGTGCTGCTCGCCGAACTCACGATCGCCGGAAGCGCCAGTGCGGGTGCCTGAGAACCGGCGTCGGCTGTCAGGTCCATCCGGATGGCATCGGCACCGCTCAGATACCATGTGTCGCCGCGCTGGCAGCCGCCCGCCAGACGGAACCGGGAAGCCCCTGGAATATTGGCGGCCTTCAGCGAGCAAACGGCGGATGGCGCCACGCCAAAGCCGGCCGACTGCACGGCGCCATTTGTTTCCAAGGGAACATGAAACCGCAATGTCACGCCCATGCGGCGCTTTCCGTTCACGACCAGCGCGTGGCTGCTGTCGGCGCGCACGATGACTGCCTCCCCCGGCTCGACGGACTCGATGATGACCTTGCCCGAGAGGAGGGGAACGATCTGCTCGCCGTCACGGAACGTCTGGACCTCGAACGCCGCCGTGCCGGAAACAAATCCGTCGGCGAACCCGAGGTCGTAACGCGCGGAAAGAACCGAGGCCCCGATCGCCGGAGGCGGCTGGTTTTTCTCCCGTTCATTGAGAAGCATGCGGATGTCGGAAAACGGGACGTCCATGCGCGCCCCGTCGAACGGCGCGGCAACAACATGGGCGGTCAGCGCGGAGAGAAGAATGATCGTTCGCATGCGCAGACACTGGCCCCCGCGCATGAAGCCCTGATGAAGCGATTATGAAGATTCTGTGAAGATCGCGGCGGGCGTCTGATCAAGCGGAGAGCTTTTTGAAGCGTTTGCGATACTTGCCAGATAACCAGATATCTGGAATTATGGCTTTTATGAAAACCACTCTCGAAATTCCGGACGAAATTTACCGGGAGCTCAAAATGCGTGCGGTCCAGGAGCGGATGACGGTGACAAAACTGATCTCCTCCGCCCTCTCGTCCGCACTAAGGCGTCCTGCGGAAATTGGGGGCAAGCCCCCGGCAGGCGGGCGGCGCAGGAAGCGGAACGCGTTGAAGATTGCGGGCTGGAAGGAAAATGAGGCTGCGTTTCTGGAATCGATGAGGGGGCCCGTTTATGGGCCGGGAGCGGTGGAGGATCTCATCGCGGGCCGCCGATGAAACTGGTTGTCGATGCGAGTGTTTTTTTGGCCTTCGTGATTCCCGAGGAAAAGGAACACGCTAGCGCCTCCGAGTTCTTTGCCGTCTGCGAGACGGAAGGGCATCAGATTCTTTTTCCTGCGCTGGCGTTGGCCGAGGTGGCGGGAGGTGTCGCCAGAAGAAAGCAGGATCCACACAAAGCGGAACTGGCGGTCATGCGCATGCGGCGGCTGACTTCCGTTCGATTTTTTCCGCTGACAGTCGAGGATTCCGAGGCGGCCGGCAGGTTGGCCCGCCGCTACTTCCTCCGGGGGGCGGATGCAGTCTACTGCGAGCTTTCCCGGCGGAACAAGGCACCTCTGATCACGTTCGATCTGGAAATTCTTGATCGCATTCCGGCGCATTCGCCTGAAGGCTGGTTGAACTCAATGCTCTCGTAAAAGCTCCTCCTCAAGTCCAGCGGATCGTCACCACGGTTCCGATGCCGGGCGTGCTTTCCAGCGAGATTTCTCCCCGGTTGCGGAGGAGGATCGATCGGGCGATCGCGAGGCCCAGACCGGTTCCACGGCGACCGGTGAGCGGGTTGACGGTCGTGAAGAACCGCTCGAAAACGCGCGGCTGCATCGCGGGTTCGATCCCGCAGCCCTCGTCGCGCACGGTGACCGTGCGCCCGGCGACCTCAAGGCGGACCGCCCGGCCCACAGGTGTGAACTGGAAGGCATTATCGAGCACGATACCGAGCACGTGGAGGACGTCATCCGCCGAGGCAGCGACCGTCTCGATCTCCGGCTCGATCGTCGTTTCAAAGCGCAGCCCGGCCACCTCGGCGCGCTCCCGGTATTCCAGCGCGATTCCTTGAACAACGATCGCGAGCATGCAAACGCCGGGCTCCGGGGCGCGGCCGGACTCGATGCGGGAAAGTGCGAGGAGGTTCTCGACGATGCGTGCCAACCGGTCCACGTCGGAGCGGATGCCCGCCAGAAACCGGCTGCGGTCGGTCGGCGAATCGCTCGACTCCACGATGTCGGCCGCGCCGCGGATTGCGGTGAGCGGCGTCTTCAGTTCGTGTGACAGAGCGGCCGCCATCTCCTCGACGTAGGCTCGGCCTTCCAGCCGGCGGCGCATTTTTTCCAGCGCGGCAGCGAGGTCGCCAAGCTCGCTTTTTGTCCACGTCTCGAATCGCTCTGTCGTCTGCCCGTCGGCAATCCGTCCGGCGCGGCGGGCCATGTCCTGAATCACCTGAGTGAGGTAACTCGAGAGCGCGTACGAGGCGGCGGCCGTGAGCCCGAAAGCAATCAGCGCGGGAAGCGCCAGCGCCTTCAGCGAACGGAGGATCGAGCGCCGGACGTCCGACGTCGGCTTGATAACGCTCACCACACCGGCGATCTTCCCGTTCGCAAACACCGGAACCGTCGCGTGGAGGAGGACGGTATTCCGCATCTGATCATGCTCCCAGCGCGAACCGTATTTGCCTGCGAGCGCTTCTCCGACATCGCTGCCCCGCAGAGGCTCGCCGGCCTTCCACCTCCCCGCCGAGTCACTTGTCAGGCACCCGGATGCGTCGCAGACCACAACGCGGAGGTCGATCCACGGGTCCTTGAATACCCGGCCGCTGATCGCCCGGGCGGCGTCAAATCCGGCAGGCCCTTGGCCGCCCTCGCTCATCGACTGGGCGACGGTGAGGGCCACGTCAATCATCCCCGCCTCGGTCGATTCCAGGTGGCTCCTCTCGATGCCTACGCGGACCTCCCACAAAAAGTAGACCGCCGGCAAAAAGCTCGCGAGCAGCAGCAGCGCGAAAATTTTCCAGTGAAGGCTGTGAAGCGGCGGCGCGATCCGGGAGATCGCGCTCTGGATAAAATAGACGATCCTCCAGCCTGCGGATGAACCCTGCCGGCTCATCCGGTCGGGAACCGGTAGCCGACGCCGCGCACGGTCTCGATCGCATCGGGGTCACCGAGCTTCCTCCGGAGCGACTTCACATGCACATCAACCGTGCGGTCGGTCACGCACCCGCCATCCGGCCATGCACGGTCGAGGATCTGCTCGCGCGTGAAGACCCGGCCGGGACCTCCAGAAAGCAGGGCAAGCAGGTCAAATTCCAGCTTCGAGAGGTCGATCTTTCTGCCGCGGAAACGGACCTCACGGCTCTCCGCGCTGATGGAGAGCCCGCGCGTATCCTCCGGCACGGGTTTGGCCAGCCCGCGCCGGGTCACCGCGCGGACGCGAGCAAGCAGCTCGCGTGTGCTGAACGGCTTCGCCACGTAGTCGTCCGCCCCCAACTCCAGCCCGACAATCCGGTCGATCTCCTCGGAGCGGGCGGTGAGAAAAATGACCGGTGCCCCGGATGTCCGGCGGATCCGCCGGCAGACCTCGAACCCATCGATATCCGGCAGCCCGACATCCAACAAAATGCAATCCGTCCCGCCGGCGCGCTCAACGGCGTCCATGCCGCGCGAGACAACCACCACGTCGTGACCTTCGGCTCTGAGGGAAAATTCCAGCACTTCCGAAATGCCGGGATCATCTTCGACAACCAGGATCCTCATCTTGAAGAAGCCGATTTCAGCCGGCCGCCGGCGTGTGGCTCGATGCCGCTTCGATCTCCTCCGCAATGCGCAGGAACGCGTCGCGGGGGGACGGTGCAGCTGTGATCGGGCGTCCGATGACAAGGTAGTCGGCGCCGCGGCGCACGGCCTCACCGGGCGTGAGCACCCGGTGCTGGTCGCCGACGTCGCTGCCGGCCGGGCGCACGCCCGGGGTCACGATCGTCAGGGCGCTTCCGAACTTTTCGCGCAGGAGGGAAATTTCCAGCGGGCTCGCCACCACCCCGCGCAGCCCGCAGTCGACCCCCATCCCGGCCAGGTTCAAAACCTGATCAGCGGCGGCGCCTGGCACGCCGGTCCGATGGAGGTCGGCGTCGCTCATGCTGGTGAGCACTGTCACGCCGAGAACAAGCGTGGAAGAGCCTTCGGCGGCCTTCACCGCCTCCGCGACCATGACCGGTCCGCCGGCGAGATGGATCGTCGTCATCTCGACCCCAAGCGCGACCGCCGAGTGGACGGCTTCCTTCGCCGTGTTCGGGATGTCGTGAAATTTCAGATCCAGAAAAACTTTCGCCCCACGGCCGCGGATTTCGCGGACGAGCGAGGGGCCCTCCGCCGTGAAGAGCTGGAGCCCGATTTTGAAGACGCAGCCCTCGGCGGCGAGCGGTTCGATCAGCCGGTGGGCCGACGCAGCATCCGGCGCATCGACGGCGATGATGATTTTTTCTTTGGCAGGGGAGGTCATTGGCTGATGATAGTGAGCGCATGACAATTCAGGCACCGGCCAAAGTCAATCTCGTGCTCCGCGTTCTCGGAAAACGCGCGGACGGATTCCATGACATCGAGACCATCATGGTGCCGGTGACGCTCGCAGACTCTCTCGAAATCGAGGTTTCCGAAGGCAGCGGGATCGGGCTCTCCTGCAGCGATCGTTCCGTGCCGTCCGGCCCGACGAATCTTGTCTGGCGCGCGGCCGAGGCGTTTGCCCGCCACACCGGCCGCACGTTCCGCACGTCAATCGCCCTTCAAAAAAATATCCCGTCCGGCGCCGGCCTCGGCGGCGGCAGCAGCGACGCGGCCGCCGTCCTCACCGCCCTCAACCGCCTTCTCGGAACCGGCCTGCCGGATGCCGAACTCGAAGCGATCGCGGCCACGTTGGGATCGGACATCCCGTTCTTTATTCAAAACCGTCCCGCCATCTGCCGCGGGCGCGGAGAGATCATGGAGGCGGTGGATCAAGTTCCCCCTGCGGAAATCCTCCTCGTCAAGCCGCCGTTCCCCGTTCCCACCGCGTGGGCCTACAGCGCCTGGGCGGAATGCCCGAAGCCCCCGGAGAGCGGAAAGTCGCAATTTCACGGCGGCATCGCCCTTGTCAACGATCTCGAAGCTCCTGTGTTTGGCAAGTTCCTCCTCCTCCCGGCGATTAAAGCCTGGCTGCTCGGGCAGCCGGAGGTCTCGTCAGCGATGATGTCCGGCTCCGGCTCGACCATCTTCGCGATTCTTCACGGCAGTTGCGGACGGCTTTCCGAGCGGATCCAGGACCGGTTCGGTGCACAAACATGGACCTGCCACTGCGCGCTCCGCTCCGGTGTTGCATTTCCCAGTTGAACCCGATAGTGACAGCCCCCCATGCCGCCGAGCACACCAGTTCAACCCATCAACCCCTTGAAAGAAGGGCTTGCCAACCGCACTGCGCCGGAACCCTGTTCGCTGGTGATCTTCGGGGCATCGGGCGACCTCACCCATCGCAAACTCATCCCCGCCCTCTACAACCTCGCCGCTGACGGCGCACTGCCGGCTTCGATCAGCGTGGTCGGCTTCGCCCGTCGCGAGAAGACCGATGCCTCATTCCGCACGGAGCTTGAGGCCTCGGTGAGGAAGTTTTCCCGGCAGACGGTAAGCGACGCCGCCTGGACCGGATTCGCCTCGGCACTCAGCTACCACCGGAGCGAGTTCGACAACCTCGCGGGTTATGAGTCGCTTGCCCGACGGCTTGACGAGCTCGACGCGGTGCGCGGCACCTGCGGCAACCGCCTCTTTTACCTTGCCGCCTCGCCCGACCAATTCGGAGTGATTCTGGAAAACCTGAGGCTCAGCGGGCTCAACCGCGGCAGAAACGGCGGGTGGGCGCGCGTGATTGTCGAGAAGCCGTTCGGCACCGACCTGCCCAGCGCGAGATGCCTCAACGACCTGGTCGAGGGGGCGTTTCCGGAGAAGGACACCTACCGGATCGACCACTACCTCGGAAAGGAAACCGCACAGAACATCATGGTCCTGCGCTTTGCCAATGCGCTCTTCGAGGCCATGTGGAATGCCCGCTACATCGAGCACGTCCAGATCACTGCCAGCGAACCGCTCGGCGTCGAGGGCCGCGCCGGCTACTACGAGAAGGCTGGCGCCCTCCGCGACATGGTCCAGAACCACCTGCTCCAGCTCCTCTGCCTCACAGCCATGGAACCTCCCGCCGGCCTCGATGCCGACTCGATCCGCGACGAGAAGGTCAAGGTCCTCCGGTCCTTGCGGCCGATCACGGGTGATGACGTCTTCCGCCATGTCGTGCGGGGCCAATACGGGGCCGGTGCGATCGACGGCAAACGCGTCGCCGCCTACCGCGACGAACAGAATATCCACCCGGAGTCCCCGACCGAAACGTATGTCGCCCTCGAGGTCAATGTGGACAACTGGCGGTGGGCGGGCGTGCCGTTCTTCGTGCGGGTCGGCAAGCGCCTGCCCAAGGCCGCCACCGAGATCGCCATCCACTTCAAAAGCGTTCCTCCGGTGCTCTTCAAAGCCACCGGCGAGGCGGTCGATGACAACGTGCTCGTCATCCGCATCCAGCCCGACGAGGGCGTCTCCCTCCGCATGAGCGCGAAGATGCCGGGGTCGAGCCTGCGCATCGAGCCGGTGAAAATGGATTTCCACTACGGCACGAGCTTCGGCAAGGCGACGCCGGAGGCCTACGAGCGCCTCCTGCTCGACGCGATGAGCGGCGACCCGACATTGTTTGCGCGGCGCGATGAGGTCGAAGAGGCCTGGAAGTTTGTCGATGCCATCCGCGACGCCTGGCAGACGCGGGGCGACGACATCGCGTTCTACTCGTCAGGCACATGGGGACCGAAGGAGGCTGATGACCTGCTCAAGCGCCACGGCGCAAAGTGGAGGCGCTGCTGAACGATGGACCCCTCGATCACCGGACCCGGCTTACCGGTCGAAATCGGACGGATTGACAAGGAACTTGGAAAGCTCTGGGAATCCGCCGATGGGACGAAGACGCGCGCGTCCCTCATCAACCTTGTCATCTACACCGAGGATGCCGGATCGCTTGAAGAGAACACCAACCTGATAGCAGAGATCGCCGGCAAGCATGCCTGCCGCGCGATCCTCATCCTCGCCGACCCCGCCGCAGCCGGATCGGGCGCCCGCGCCTGGATCAGTGCCCACTGCCGGTTTTCCGGCAAGGGGGAAAATCAAATCTGTTCTGAGCAGATCACATTCCGCCTCGACGGCGACGCGGCGGAAGCCCTGCCGAACATCGTTTTCTCTCACCTGGATTCCGACCTGCCCCTCTGCCTCTGGTGGCGGGCTCCATTCCGCGAACCGCTCGATGGCGAGCTCTGGAGCTGGATCGACCGCCTGCTCTTCGACAGCAGCTCGTGGGCTGAGCCGCTGGCGCAGTTTGCGCTCGTCAAACGGATCGACCAGCTCGCCGAATCGCACGCCATCCTCTGTGACCTCAACTGGGCACGCCTCCACAGCTGGAGGGTTTCGCTCGCGAACCTCTTCGACCATCCGGCCGCCCTCGCGATCCTCGGCCGCATCGATTCGCTCCGCATCACTTCAGCGCCCGGGTTCCGCACGACCGCCTTCCTCCTCGCGGGATGGCTCGCCGCACAGCTCAAATGGAAGCTGCTCCCGGATGAACATTGCTTCGAGTGCGCCGACACGCGCCGGATCGCGTTTCATTCGGCCGAATCCGCCGGCGAAGGAATTTCCATGGTCGAGCTCTGCTGCGCCGATGCGTGCTTCCACCTCGTGCGGGAAGCCGGGTTTTTCCGCGCAACCCTGCGAGCGCCGGGTGTCCCGGAATCCGAGTTCACCCTGGCTGCCAGCCCGGAGAATATGACCGACACCCTTCTGGGCGAGCTGGGCCGGGGTGGCCGACACCCCCTCTACACAAAATCGCTGGAAGCGGTTCTGCCGCTCATGCGGTCCCGCCGAGATAAGATTTCAGCCGGTCCTTGAGGTCGGCGCGCGCGCGGAAGAGAAGGCTCTTCACGGCCGGCACGGTGGTCTCCAGCACTTTGGCGATCTCCTCGTAGGGCATCTCCTCGTAGCGCCTCAGCACAACGGCCATCCGCTGCGCCTCGGGAAGCGATGCGATCGCCCGGCCGATCGCCTCCTGCAGCTCGGTTCCCAGAACCTGCTCGGAGGCGGAGGGCATCCGGGGGTCGGGATGCTCGCGGACCGGGTGCTCTCCGTCGTCCAGCTCGAAGGGAACCAGCTTCGCCCGGCGCCGGCGGCGCATCTCGTTGAAAACGAGGTTGCGCGTGATCGTCAGCAGCCAGGTCGTAAATTTTGCCGAGGGACTGTAGCGGCCGCGGCTCTGCCAAACCCGCACAAAGACCTGCTGCGCGACATCCTCGGCCTCGGACTCGCCGCCAAGCATTTTGGCAACCGTCCCGACAACGCGGTATTGGTGGCGCTCGACCAGCTCCTCAAATGCGGCTTCGTCACCCTCCTTGACCCGCAGCATCAAAGCGATGTCGTCGGACGAACCGGCATCATCGGGGACTGGGGGCTCACTCATGGCAGGCATGCGGAATTTTCGGGTCGGGAAAAATGCGTTCGGGATCCGGATACGTTCAGCCGCATCCATTGCCAGGGTATTGAACCACGCTTTCGCCGCAATGGCTCGCGAAAATCCTCTCGCCCAAGGACGCGCGATCGGATTTCCTCTTGAGGACCGATGCCCCGCCCTGTCGTTGCCAGCTACTGCACCACATTCCTGAAGCGCGAGATGCGCCACATCTACCGGCAGGTCACCGGACTGCGGGAATTCGAGACGTTTGTGATCACCCGCTCGCGCGAAAACCCCGAAGAATATCCGTTTCCCGATATCGAGGCGCTTCCGCGGCCGCGGATCTTTTTTCTCAAGCGGTTCTACAAAAAATACCTCGCCGGCGAGGAGGCGCTCTTCTACCGGGGCGAATACAAGCAGCTGACCGGTCTACTCGACCGCCGGAAGCCTGATCTCGTGCATGTCTACTTCGGCCACACCGGAGTCCACCTCCTGCCGTTTATCAGGACCTGGCCCGGGAGGTCGCTCGTGTCATTCCACGGCATGGACATCATGCCGCGCGAGGGGGAACCTGGCTACAGTGACCGCCTCCGCGAGCTTCTGCAGGTTCTGCCCATGGTGCTGGCGCGCAGCGAATCGCTCGCCGACCGGCTCGCCGACCTCGGCTGCCCGCGCGAACGCATCCGCATCAACCGCACCGGGATCCCGCTCGATTTCTTCCCCCATGTCCAGCGCTCTGCGCCAACCGACGGCCGTTGGCGCCTGATCCAAGCCTCCCGCCTCATCGAAAAGAAAGGCCTCGACAACACGCTTGAAGCGTTCGGGACCTTCCGGAAATCGTTTCCTTCCGCAACGCTCACCATCGCCGGCGACGGTCCGCTCATGGAAAAGCTCCAGACGCGCTCCGCTGACCTCGGTGTGGCTGAGTTCGTCCATTTTGTCGGATTTCAGTCGCAGGCCGAACTTGCCGCGCTCTATGCCTCCTCCCACATTTTTCTCCACCCCAGCCGGGTCACCGCGGCTCAGGATCAGGAAGGCGTGCCGAATTCCATGCTCGAGGCGATGGCCACAGGGCTTCCCGTCGTCGCCACCCTCCACGGGGGGATCCCCGAAGCCGTCACCACCGGATCCGATGGCTTCCTCACCCCCGAAAATGATTCCGCCGCCCTCGCGGACTCCCTTGCCACCCTCGCCGGCCAACCCGGGGTTTACGCGGCCTTCTCGGCAGCGGCCGCAAATTCCGTCCGCCACAAGTTCGAACAAAGTGCTGCCATCCGCATGCTGGAGGGCTACTACCGGGAGTTGATGGAACTGAAAAATGCCGACGGCGACAACGTGTGAATAACTTGCGAAAAACATCCATTCGCCTTCGGGGATTATTCACAGGGCCATTGTGAACAGTAGGAAATTGACCACCGCAGACCACCATGACATTCAGCGAAATTCAACGCCTGCTCGGTGAGCTTGAGACCGCCCCCACACGCAGCCTCGGGCAAAATTTTCTCCACGACCAGAACCTGGCCCGCTGGATCGTCTCGCAGCTCGACATCCGGCCCGGCGATCACATCGTCGAGATCGGCCCCGGACTCGGGGCGCTCACCGAATTCCTCGCACAGCACGAGATCCGTCTCACGCTGATCGAAAAAGATTCGCGCCTTACCGGCTATCTGAAGAAAAAATTCGCCAGTGGAACAACCGAAGTGTTCCACGCCGACGCGCTGGACTTCGATCTCCGGCATCTGTGGGGAAACGGCCCGGTCAAAGTGGTCGGCAACCTCCCCTACTACGTCTCAACCCCGCTCATCGGAAAATTCACATCCGCCCTCTCACCCGCTTCCCGCCTTGTTCTCACGCTCCAGCTCGAGCTGGCACAGCGCCTCGATGCCGCGCCCCGGACGAAGGATTTCGGCGCCATGACGGTATGCGTGAACCGTCGATGGAAGGCCTCCTTCCTGCGCAAGCTGCCCGCCTCGGTTTTCTTTCCCGCCCCGAAGGTCGACTCCGCTGTAATCTCATTGGACCGCCGCGATCGCGAATCCGTATGCCCGCTTGACGAATCGGTCTTCGACTCCCTCGTGCGCCGCGGGTTCTCCGAGCGCAGAAAGCAGCTGCGCAACCTTCTGCCGGCGTTGCGCGACCGGTGGACAGAAGTCACCCGCGAACTTGGCGTCTCCGAAACCGTCCGCGCCGAGGAGCTATCACTGCCCCAATGGGAGCTTCTCGCCCGTTTCAGCGAGCCGAAAAATGCACAGTGCGGAAACGAGATTTTTGATGTAGTGGATGAAAATGACCACGTGGTCGGCAGCGAACCACGGGAAACCGTTCATGTGAATAACTTGAGACACCGGGCGGTCCACATGCTTCTTTTCAACGCCGCCGGAGATCTCTACCTGCAAAAGCGCTCGATCTGGAAGGATCGGAATCCCGGACGCTGGGACTCATCCGCTGCGGGTCATGTGGATAGCGGGGAAACATACATTCAGGCCGCCCGCCGGGAGCTTCATGAGGAACTCGGGATTCAAGCTCCAGAACTCACCCTGATCGGGAAGCTGACTCCGCTGGTGGAAAACGGATGGGAATTCATAGAAATCTATCGCGGCCTGCACGAGGGCCCGTTTCAACCGGCACTCCTTGAAGTCGAGACCGGCGCCTTCTTTTCACCCGAACAAATTCTTGCCTGGACCTCCAGCTCCCCCGAAGACTTCAGTCCGGTCTTCCTTCAGTGCCTGCCACATATCTTTCCTCAACAAAAAGGTCTCGGCTGAGACATTACTTGTTGAACCGCTCAACCCCGGGCGATCCGTCGGAGGAGGGCGTCGGCCATGTCGGCAGGGGTTGCCGCGACCTCGATGCCGGCAGCGTGAAGCGCCTCGATCTTGCCTGAAGCTGTGCCTTTGCCCCCGCTGACGATCGCGCCTGCATGGCCCATCCGGCGTCCGGGAGGTGCGGTCGCCCCGGCGATGAATGCCGCGACCGGCTTTTTGCAATTTTTCTGGATCCACTCGGCGGCCTCCTCCTCGGCGGTGCCGCCGATCTCGCCGATAAGGATCATCGCCTCCGTTCCGGGGTCGTCATTGAACATTTTCACAACGTCCAGGTGTGAGGTGCCATTGATCGGATCACCCCCGATGCCGACGCAGGTCGACTGCCCGTGGCCCCGGCTCGAAAGCTGCCAGACCGCCTCGTAGGTGAGCGTCCCGCTCCGGGAGACAACCCCGACATTGCCCGGCTTGTGGATGTATCCCGGCATGATGCCGATCTTGCACTGACCCGGCGTGATGATGCCGGGGCAGTTCGGTCCGATGAGCCGGCTGGTGCTGTCCTTCATCCCGGCCCGCACGCGCATCATGTCGAGCACAGGAATGCCCTCGGTGATACAGACGATGAGCTCGATGCCGGCGTCCACCGCCTCGAGGATCGAGTCGGCGGCGAATTCGGCGGGCACGAAAACCATGGTGGCATTGCAACCGGTTTCCCGTCGCGCCTCATGGACGGTGTCGAAGACCGGAATCTTGCCATCGAAAAGCTCACCGCCGCGGGCGGGCGTGACGCCGGCGACGAGGTTCGTGCCGTATTCCATGCACGAGCGCGCGTGGAATCCGCCGGCTTTTCCAGTGATGCCCTGCACGAGCAGGCGCGTGTTTTTGTCTACGAGGATGGCCATTTGTTAATGCGGGATGCGAAATTTGAATTGCAGGAGGGTGTCGGCGGAATCGTTCATCGCTTCAGGCGGGGGTCACGGCCGCGACGACTTTCCGGGCAGCATCGGCGATGTCGGTTGCGGTGATGAGGGGAAGCTTCGACTCGGCAAGGAGCCTGCGCCCGGCCTCGACGTTCGTTCCCTCGAGGCGAACGACCAGCGGCACCGGGAGGTTGACCGCCTTGACGGCGTTGATGATGCCCTGCGCGATGATGTCACACTTCATGATGCCGCCGAAAATGTTCACGAGGATCGCCTTCACACGCTTGTCAGAGATGAGGATCTTGAAGGCTTCGGTCACCTGCTGCTCGGTGGCACCACCGCCCACATCGAGGAAGTTTGCCGGTTCGCCGCCGTTGTGCTTGATGATGTCCATCGTGGCCATGGCGAGTCCGGCCCCGTTGACGAGGCAGGCGATGTTGCCGTCGAGGCCGATGTAGTTGAGGCCTGCCTTCGAGGCTTCGACCTCGCGCGGGTCCTCCTCCTCGATGTCACGGTAACCCTGAATGTCCGGATGCCGGAAGAGCGCGTTGTCATCGAAGTTGAACTTGGCATCGAGAGCCAGCACAACGCCGCCCTTGGTGATCACCAGCGGGTTCACCTCGACCATCGAACAGTCGCAGGCAATGAACAGCCGGTAGAGGTTTGCGAAAAGCTTACAGGCATTCCGCATTTCGCCCGACGGGATCTCCAGGACCTTCGCCAGCTTGCGGGTCTGATAGGGCTGGAGGCCGAGGAGCGGGTCGACGGCCATGCGGACGATTTTTTCCGGGGTCTTTTCGGCGACCTGCTCGATATCGACGCCGCCCTCGGTGCTGGCGACAAAAACCGGAGCCGAAATCGCGCGGTCGATCAGGATCGCTACGTAAAGTTCGCGAGCGATCTCCACCGACTGGGAGATGAGCACCTTGCGGACCACGCGGCCGTCAGGACCGGTCTGGTGGGTGACGAGCGTCTGCCCGAGCATGTTGGCCGCGATGTCCCGGGCCTGGTTTGCCGTTTTACAAAGCTGCACGCCTCCCTTGTAGCCGTTCGTGAACGATCCCTTTCCTCTCCCGCCGGCATGGATCTGGGCCTTGACGACGAGGTTGTTCGTTCCGAGCGAGCGGGCGATCTTTTCGGCCTCCTCCGGGGTGGAGGCGACGCCGCCGGGGGTGTTGGCGACACCGAATTTATCGAGGAGTTCTTTGGCTTGGTATTCGTGGATGTTCATCGGGCGGCTTGGCGAAAAAAAATCCTTATAGTCGTGCGGAGCCCCGGACTGCAAACATTCTTATGTGGAACCGGAAAAATGACGCGGATCAGGGACGGGGACTGCTCTGGGGGGAAGGTGCTGGAGAGGGCGGTAACGCGCCGAAGGGAATGTTTTTTTCGCGGCACCACCTCTGGGCCGGCGCGCTGCCGGCTGCGGCTGCCTGGATGAACATCAGGCGGGCTGCAGCCTTGTCGACCGACACGCCGGCGAGGCCATCTTCAAGGCACATGGCGTACAGGAATTCGCAGGTCCCGTTGCCGCGCCGGACGCCCTCTTGGATCAGCTCCAGGCCCTGCTTTTCATTTTTTTCGACGCCCTCGCCCCGGATGTAGAGGACGCCGAGATTTCCAAGGGCATCATCGAAGCCCAGATCCCTCGCGGACGAGAATAACCGGAAGGCCTCGCCGAAGTCTGGTTCGAGAACGCCCGGGATGCCTTTTTTATAGAGATCGCCCAGCCTGTTCATTGAGGCCGGATCATTTTTCTCAACAGCCTTCTGCAGCAGCTCGATCGCCTGCCGCGGGTCTCTCGTCACCCCCTTGCTGTTCAGGTAGCATTCGGCCAGAAGATACATGGCCGAGGGATCTCCCTTCTGGGCAGCCTTCTGAAACCATCCCGCGGCACCAGGCAAATCCGGCGGGGTCGTCCCCCGCTTGTTGGAGAGGGCGAGACCGCTCTGAACCATCGCTCCGGCATGGTCGTTCTTCGCCGCCGCAAGGAACCATGCCAGCGAGCCCGCCGGATCGGTCTCGCGGAGCTGGTTGCCGAGCAAAAACTGGGCCTCGGGAAAATCCAGAGCCGCAGCCGCCTCAAGGGGCTCGCGCAGGGCGGCAGTCTGACCGGGGCTCAGCGACCGCTTCGTGAGTCGGTCGAGGCAGCGGGCGACCGCCTCGCGGCCGGCGGGCAGGCCCGGGTTCGCCCGAAGAATGCCCGTGAGCTTGGAAAGCGATCCGGCGGGGTCGGATTCGAAGTCTCCCGCTGCAGCCGAAAGCGCCGCGGCCACCGGATCGGGGGTCGGCGTGGGGGCGGGTGTTGGTGAGGCTGACGGAAGCGGAGTTGCGCTTGCCGCAGGAGTCGGTGCCGGACCGGCGGCGGGCTTCGCCGGTTCACTTCGACCCGCAAAAACAAAGTAGGCACCGCCTCCCGCAGCCGCGGCCACCAGAAGAACGATGAGTGCGGCCACCGGAAGAACGCCGGACTTTTTTTTCTCTTCCGGAACAACCTCCTTCTTCGAAGGGTCTGAGACCACATTCTTGGAAGCAGCCGCTGGTGGAAGCGGTGGAGCCGCCTGCGGCACCGCAGCCTTCCCCCCCTCACTCAAGGCCTCCAGAAAAAGCCGTGGCGATTGGTAGGATTGGCTGGGGTCCAATGCCAGGCGGAGCGCCGCATTGGCAGACTCCGAAAGACCGGGAATCGGCACCGGAGCGCTGAAGCCCCCCCCGGAGCGCACTCCGCCAAGCATCTCGTAGGCCAGGGAAGCCAGCGCGTAGCTGAAGCGTCCGGCTGGATTCGCAGCAAATGCGCCGCTCTCGATCAGGAGCGAGAAGGCCGACGTGACCATCGTGGCATCGGCCGCACCGCCGCCAGTGCTACCTCCAGCGACCAACGCGTTGAACTTGGCGACCACATGGTCGCTCACCGGCCGCCCGGTGTCGCATCCTGTCAGGACGACCTCATGGGCCGAGAGGTCCGGACAGGAAAGCCCCGCCTCGCCGATGGCCTCAAATCCGCCTGCCAGGCCGCGCAGGACCGGCAGCGCCTCGGCCAGCGGCAACGCGCGGCGCACCTTCAGGAGATCAAGCAGCGTCGGCCCCCCGGCCCATTCCATGACAAGAAAGCTGAAGTCATCCATGCGCTCCAGCGAATGGATCTTCAGCACGGCCGCGGCATGGATCCGTTGAATTCCAGCGACCTGTTCCTCCATCCGCGTGCACGCCTCGCTGCTGGCCAGCAAGGACGGGGAAAGAATGAGAATGGCAACCGGGGCGGACGACGCCAGCACCTCGCCACGGAACATGCGGCCGAAATCGGACGCGGAAACTTCTTCGATGATCCTGTATGCGTCGGCAAGGACCGCCCCGGGAACTGGTTCGAAGTGCATTGGCGGGGGGGCGTCAATCGCCTGCGTCTCAAAATTCTCGTCAACCACCGGGGTCGCAGCCAGCGGCGCATGATCGCTGAGGGATGCGAAGCAGGCTTCGATCTCCCTGCGCAGCACGGCAGGACTCTCCTGCCGCGCCTCAGGATCCTTCGCGAGCATTTTCCTGAGCAGGTCGAGAACGGGCCCAGGCTGGCCGGAGAGCGACTCGAGCGGAGGCTCGCGGTGAAGGTGCTGGCTCATGACCTGGGCAAGCGACCCGCTGAACGGCGCCTTACCCGCCAGCATGTAAAAAAGCGTCACCCCGAGGGAATAGATATCCGAACGCACGTCGAGCTCTCGTTCCTCCAATTGCTCGGGACTCGCGAAATGCGGCGTCCCCAAAAAGCCCCCCAGCGTGAGCGCTGCGGTCTCCTCGCTGCCGGCAGAATTTTTAGCGAGCCCGAAATCGATAACCTTCACCGTGAATTCCCCATCGTCCTCACGGACGATCATCAGGTTCGACGGCTTGATGTCCCTGTGGACGAGCCCCTGCTTCTGCGCGGCTCCGAGCGCGCGGGCAACCTGCAGGGTGATCTGAAGAGCCATCGGGACGGGGACCGCGCCCTCGCGTTTCATGAGGGCTTCAACCGTCTCTCCTTCGATGTATTCCATCGCGTAAAACCAGTCGCCGCCCTCCTCGCCGAGATGGAAAACCGTGGCCACATTCGGATGCCTCAACGCCGCCGCCGCCCGCGCCTCCCGCAGGAACCGCTGGCGGGCCACATCATCCCGAAGGTAGGTCGCGTTGATGACCTTCAACGCCACAAAGCAGCGGAGATTCGTGTCAAATGCCTTGTAGGTCACGCCCATCGCCCCGCGGCCGAGCTCGTGCAAGGATCCGTCCTCCCGGCGGGGAACCTCGAAATGTTGGAAGCGGACTGGCTCAGACATCAGGAAAACGGTTTACCCGAGGATCGCCAAAATGACAACTATGCGCCCGCTCAAGCCCGTTCGGCCCGCTTCAGACGCCGGGCTTCCAGGCGCGCATGGGCCCAGTCCCAGATCACGAGGGTGAGCGGGTAGACGATTGCGGCCAGCAGCATGGCCGCCGGAATCACCCCGACAATAAACGGGACCGGCGCGGCTTTGATCAGGGCCATCAGGTCGTGAGTCGGAACGTCCGTCGGGCTGCGGCCGAGGATCAGGCTGCCGATCCAGTATTGCGAGTAAATGCAAAACGCCATCGTGAACGGGTTGCTGATCCAGGTCCCCACAATCGCCGCCGGCACGTTCACCCGGGTGAAATACGCGATCATGGCAGCAGCCAGCATCTGAAACGGTGCCGGCATCATTGCAAAAAATGCCCCCACCGCCATGCCCCCAGCAAACCGCTGGCGGGTCGGGTGCCAGAGCTCGTTTGCAAAAAGCCGGTCCCCGAGCCGCCGGTGAAGCCACGTCCCGCGGATGTGCTTCGCACGCGGCATGTGGCGCAGGTAGCGCCCGAAGCGGGATCGTCTCCAATGAATCGGTTTCATTTCTTTATCGTCTTCTTTTGTGATCGGGCTTGCAAATGCCATCGGCAACCGTTTTGATCGCCCATCTATGAAGAAGATCGAGGCCATCATCAAACCCTTCAAAATGGAAGACGTAAAGGAAGCTCTTGCCGAAGTCGGTATCGAGGGCATGACCGTGAGCGAAGTCAAAGGCTTCGGTCGCCAGAAAGGCCACACCGAAATCTATCGCGGCAGCGAGTACACCGTCGATTTCCTTCCGAAAGTCAAATTCGAGGTTGTCGTCGCCGACGCGCTCGTCGAGAAGGCGGTCGCAGCCATCTCGGGTGCTGCCAAGACCGGAAAAATCGGCGATGGAAAAATCTTTATCCTCCCGATCGACGACGCGATCCGCATCCGCACCGAAGAGACCGGCGACAACGCGATCTAAAGAATTGTGACGATGCCCGACTGGCTGGTCGTCATAATTCTGGGCATCGTCGAGGGAATTACGGAGTTCATTCCGGTCTCGTCCACCGGCCACCTTCTCATCGCCGAGCACTGGCTCGGCGCCCAGAAGAGCGATCTCTTCAATGTCGTCATCCAGTGCGGAGCCGTCCTCGCGGTCATCCCGCTCTTTAAATCCCGGATCGCGATGCTGCTGCGCTGGAACGAGCCGGCAAGCCTCATCCTGAATCTCAAAATCCTCACGGCGTTTCTCATCACGGTCGCCGGGGGCCTGGTCATCGACAAACTGGGCGTCCAGCTTCCCGAAACCGTCCAGCCCGTGGCCGCCGCCCTGATCGTCGGCGGCATTCTTTTTATCGTCGTCGAGATGCTGATGCGCGGGAAAACCTTTTCGGAGGAAATCTCGTGGACGGTCGTCGTTGTGGTCGCCCTCGCCCAGCTTGTCGCGGCCGTTTTTCCCGGCGCCTCCCGCTCTGGCGCGACGATCATCTTTGCCATGATGCTCGGCGCCGGCCGCGTGCCCGCCACTGAGTTTTCATTCCTTGTCGGCATTCCGACCCTGCTCGCGGCCGGCGGATACAAGATCCTCAAGGCCGTCAAATCCGGTGCCCAGGAGGACTGGAGCCTCCTGATTCTCGCGGCCGCCGTCGCGGCGGTGGTCTCGTTCATCGCCGTGAAGTGGATGCTCCGCTACGTGCAGAGCCACACGTTCGTCAGCTTCGGCATCTACCGGATTGTCCTCGGTGGCTTTCTCATTTGGTTTTTCCTGAGCTGAGGTGCGGCTTAAGCGGCTGACTGACCGTCAGGTGGCTACCACACTCGATCGGGCTTTCCGGGCTCTCTCCGCCCTTTGGCGGATTGCCATTCCGGGATCGCCGGGCGCATGAGCGAGCGGCTTTCCAGAGTCCCAGTGCGCACTTCGTGCAGAGGCACTACAACGACTACTACCCGCCCGTCTCGCTGACCGAAGACCGTTCGACTGGAACCTCCCCGGCCCGGCTATTCGGTGACAGCCGCCTTGACGATTTCCGCAAAGCTGCGCGGCTCGAGACTCGCGCCTCCAACGAGTGCTCCGTCGATGTCGGGCTGGCCGAGCAGCACCGCCGCATTCGCCGGCTTCACGCTGCCGCCGTATTGGATCCGGACCTTGTCGGCCGTAGCCTGGTCCGTGAGTTTCGCGAGAACACTGCGCACGTGGGCATGGGCGTCCTGCGCCTGCTCCGGGGTCGCGTTGCGTCCGGTGCCAATCGCCCAGACCGGCTCGTAGGCGATGACGACATCGAGCATCTGCTCGGCGGTCACGCCCGCAAGGCTGCCGCGGAGCTGTGTGTCGAGGACTTCCTTTTCCTTGCCGCCATCGCGCTCCTCCAGCGTCTCACCAACGCAGAGGATCGGACGGAGTTCGGAGGCAAGCGCCGTGTGGATCTTCTTGTTGATGAGCGCATCGGTCTCACCGAAAATCTGGCGCCGCTCGCTGTGGCCGAGGATCACGTAGCGGACGAATAGCTCGCGCAGCATCGCCGGGCTGATCTCGCCGGTAAATGCGCCGGACATCTCAAAATACATGTTCTGGGCTGCGAGCCGGACCTTCTGCGATCCGCCGAGCAACTCGGACATCTTGGCCAGAGCGGTGAACGGCGGAGCGATCACGATCTCCACCCCGTTGACATCCTCAATATCCAGACGGAAATCCTCCAGAAAGCCCTCCGTCTCGGCAACGGTCATGTTCATCTTCCAGTTCGCGGCGATAATTTTTTTGCGCATGTCAGTATTGAGTAAAGTTAATCATTTACATGGTCGCAGGGCTTCCGGCAACACGATTCCAAAATTCGTTCTTGAATCACAACTTCCCCCGCACCATCATGCCCCTCCGCAACGGGCCGTGGCTCAGCTTGGTAGAGCGCTTGAATGGGGTTCAAGAGGTCGCGAG
>CAYXRX010000013.1:0-117975 GCA_964467415.1 uncultured Chthoniobacterales bacterium | reverse complement strand
CAGGGGGAACTGGGTGCTAACGCACCTTGGCGGCAAAAAAACCAACCAACGAAAAAAACCGCAGAGCTTCAGTTTTGAAGTGTCCCACTCGCGGGGTCAGGTCACCCCTACCAGCGAGGGCGAGCGTCGATTACAAGGTTGAGGTTGGAATTACAAAGAATCATCGAAACAGAACGCCTGGTAGGGGTTGTCATGGCGCGCTTTGTTCGCTTTGGAGTTTGTTCAGCAGATTATCTAAACGTGGACGCAAATCACCGTAGATATTGAGATCTATGTCATAGAGGTCGTAGTTCTTCATTAAATGGCTGCAAAAATCAATCATATCGGAGCGAGCAGGCCTGATCTGCTCGTAGTCTTCGTGCTCACCCAATACGCGCCACTCCAAAAGCCTAGTCATTGAGCTGGCGAAGTCCGAGTCATCAGCGCTCATCGGGCTCTTCAGGTATCGCAAAGCCGCAGTGAAATAGAACACGAATCCGACAGGACCCATATACATCAGATCCTCTTGGCGTGATAAGCCGTTTTCTTGAAAAAGAATCTCGGCCTCCTCCTGCGTCTTGCCGAGAAACATCTTCACGGCATACTCACCATCAAGGCAGCCGGGGTGAGGATTAATCTCACGCTCTGAAGGTGGTTTCATTTTTTAGGCGAACGTCCGCGGTGAGGTATCCCTGCTCGCTTTTGGCACCAAAGCCTGCTCCGCAGGCGACGTGCCAAAAGTCCCGAAGGGACAGGGATTAACTCCACCGCCCCGTTAGCATTTATTTCCATTTGAAGCTCGCATGAATAGTTGCCCTATCGTCGGAGATCATATAGTCGACAGCATTCCAGGGAACCACAACTTTTGTTAAGTATTCATTCGCGTTTCCCCCTTGCTGACTAATCTGTAGAGAAAAGTGAATGCCATCGTCACGAGCCTCACCGCTGATACTCGTGGAACGCGAACCGCTCGGGCCGCAAGCGATCCCAATAGAAACGGAGCCATGCCCACTCCATCGAGGAACTAGCACCTGCTTGAAGTAGATTTCATGAGATCCCTTGGTGAAGCCCTTGATGTTGTATTCGAGAGTAACAGAGAATGCAGGTGCTTCATTCTGACCGCAGGCAAGGTATGCAACCTTCTTTTCGTTGGGATCAAAGTCAGCGCCAAGCGCAGCACTGACTATAAATAACAATAGGATGTGAATCGCGCTTTTCAATATTCTTGCTAACAGTGTTATTGAGCCGCGCGCGGCATTTTACCTGCAATTGCCGCGTGCGGTATAATTCCTACAAATCCGGCACCGAAGTGCAGACTTCGTCCATGGCGTTTCATGGGGCGATTTTTCCACTCCTGCTACACCTGATCAAGCAAATACGCGGCGTTCGGGTTCAACCGCTATGGAGATACGTCAAACTCAGTTCGTCTCCCGAAAGACTCCTGATACAAGGCCTCGACAGTCTGCATGCGTTCGCTGAACTGGCGGTTTCCTTTCCATCCAAAAAGTTGTTTGCACTGTTTGTAAATCCTGGCTCTTGGGGTGTCGAGTTCAATGTCTTTGACTCTCGATCTCTCCCATTCTCCGAAACCCGCCCAGAGCCGCCAGCGTTTTAAACAGGGTTCCCGCTCTTTGCTCAGGTATTTGGCCACGTATTTCGCCCGCTCTGGTGAGACTCTCTGGACGTGGATCCTTCCCCATCCGGCTTTCCGTGCCATCGTGCGGCATTCCACCACATCCACAAAGCGATTGGTGATCAGGTGGACATGAAGTCCGTGCGATTCGTGCAGTTCGAAGACACGCAATCCGCACAGATCCGGCCACCGGCGTTTCATCAGAGTCAGGAGGTGGTTCCAACGCTTCCGGGTTTCCTTGATGTCCAGAACCTCCGCGAACGTGAACGTCCACATATAAAGCCCCAAACTAGAGAGCCGTTCGGCTGAGAATAGGAATGCTGCTTTGCTCTTGTTCATGGGAAATCTGTGGAGATGTTTCGATATAGACAAGGTTAAAGGCCCGGCGGCCCCGCTCGCGCGGGGCCATCCGGGCCTTCTTCCCTTCGTCACAGCGCAATCGGCGCAGCTTCCATCGGCATTTTTGCCTTGAGGAAACCGGCTTTCATTTCCAGCCCGGACAGTTCGAAGGCGTAGGTCTTCCCCTTCTGGACCGGAACCTTCACGGCGGCAGGGTCGAGTGCCTCGTTCTTGAGGAACTGCGAGACCTGGACGCTTTCCGTTCCGCCCGCCCTCTCCACCAGGTATTTGATGCTGGTGAAGGCGCTGGCCTGTCCTGTCTTCTTGTCCACGTAGCGGACGACTTCCGCCTTGCCTCCCCGGCACTCGCCGACGAGCAGGATTTTGCCTTGTTTGAGCAATTCAATGAGCTTCTCCATGATTTTTCACCTCCTTTCCATGGCATGTGCCGCCGATGCCGCTGGCACCGGCCGAGAGTGGCGTCAGATCAGACGTCGTCTCGTTCAGAAATCGATGAAGTTCCGCAAGCGCGTAGATCGGCCGGCGGGTGGCGCGGCACGGCCGGAGAAGGTTTCTCTTCGTCAGCCGGTCAATCGTCGCCGGACTCAGCCCTAGGAGTTCGGCCGCCTCGACCCGACTCAGCGCGAGGCGATTTGGAATGTCTTGCGTTGTCATGCGGGCGACCATACCGCCCGCGCAGTCTGAAAATTAGGACAGCGAAGAAGATTGTTGTCCGAGTTTTTTGGGAGCACCGATTTTCCCGAATTTTCCCACCCCGGCGCGTTGGAGTTCCTTTGCGAAAGCATCCTCGCTTATTTCGACACCGTCGGGCAACGACCGTGTGAATTCCTGCTTCAATTCCGACCAACCGCCCGTTGTTCTCAGTTCCTCGATCCGTTTCCAATGAAGGACAGCAAAAGCGCGGATGTATCCGGATGAATGCGCGCGGGTATTTTCTTTCCTGCTCCAATTTTTTGCGGTTTCGGAGAACAGAAGCCCGTTGCCATAGCCTCGATAAAAACGGCCCTGCTCCGACAAGGACAATCTCCCGACTCTTGCGAGAACGGATTTCCTCAACCGATCTACCCTTTTGAACAGGTGTTCTTGTGCCCTCAGGTGTTCAACCGCTTTTGTGCCGCCAAGCATCTTGGTGAGCTTTCCCCGGGATGCATCGTCCGTAGCGTCGTAATTCTTGAAGAAATAATGGAGGCCCGAAGTGATCAGAACTTTTGTGCCAAGCAATTTTCCAAATTGCTCCTCGTTCATCATCTCGGGTCGGAGCGGTTTGACGCCGAGCATATCGAACAGCTTTCCCATGAGCAGCCCAACCCAATCCGGCATTTCATGAACATGGAATTTTGTCTCCTTTTCCCACTGGTCTTCTATGCGGTCCAACTTTCCTATAGCCGCACGGAACCACTTGTCCCCGAACCGCTCCAGGAATTCCCTGTCTGATTGGACAGAGGTTTGCTCTTTCATGCCGCCTCCATTCCCTCCGTCAATTGCGCGCCTTTTTTCCGGCCGTCGCGCAAAGCGTTCCCCGCCTCGGGATTCAGCAATTGCGCCATGCGCAGGCTGTGATCCATGCGGACGGTGTCGCCGTAAGTTGAGAGCACAAGTTTTCCGCCGTCCCGGTGTCCCTGCCATGCGGCCACTGTTGGCGCGTCGATGCCGAGGCGGAGGGCTTCGGTGATGAAATGGCGGCGGAGGGATCGCGGCTCGAATTTCGGGAGCTGCAATCTTCTGCAAGCCCCTGCAAGTCCCTTTTTGCAATCGTCGTGCGGAAGCAGCCTTGCCGTCGGTTCTGCGGGCATGTCGGCCAGCCTGCGCTCGATGATCGGTCTTGCAAGGGGATAGATCGGGATGGTGAACGCCTCCCGCGTCTTTTTACGGAAGACTTGAATCGTGCCCGCCTCCAAGTTGATGTGCTGCCGTTCGATGGCGGAGAGTTCGGCCTGCCCGAGCCCGAGTCGGCCGGCCAGTTCCACGAAATCCGCCGTGTCGTGTCGACCGTGTCCGTTTGAAATCTGTGAGCGAAGATCGGCAACGATCGCCTCAAATTGTGCGGAGGTCGGGGTGAGTCGGGTTAATTTCGGAAGCTTCCGGTATTTTATTCCGTCCATCGGATTGCGGGGAATGACGCCATCCTCGACGGCGCTCTGGAAAAACCTCCTGATCAGCGTGAGCATGTGATTGATCGTGCTCGCGGAAAGATTGTCGAACCGGGCGAAGAACTGTTCGCAATCCGTCTTTTTGATCTTGGCCAGAACACGGGGAGAATCCTGCGGCCACTTCTTGAGCAGGTTTTTGAGGTAGTGCCTGTCATTCGCCAGCGTGCTTTCGGAGCCGGTGAGGGTGGCTTCGAATCGTTCGGCGTGTGCCTCGATTGTCCGGGCTCCCAGGGTCGGGTCGGTCGTCTCGAAATCCCGCCTGAGATCGGCCAGTCTCCGGCGGGCCAGCGGCAGGTCTTCGGTTTCAAGTGATCGCCGGATCTGCTTGCCTGCCACCTTCATCAGCGCGTAGTATTTCGCCCCTCGATAACGATACAGGCATGGCCCGATTTTCTTCCAATCCGATTCCGTTTCTTCCGTTTTCTGCGGCTTGCTCATGCTTGCAGGTTACAGGGTTACAAAATCGGGTTACAAGAAGATTTTCAGGCCTCAACAAATCAATTGTAACTCGTTATATAATAACTATTTCGGGAAGTTAGCTCAGCGGTAGAGCGGCTGCTTTACACGCAGTTGGTCGGGGGTTCGATCCCCTCACTTCCCACGGATTTCAACCCCCATTGGTCTCAATTATGCAAAATCTTTTATTGGCGGCATGTTGTCTTGTTTCGTTGCTCGGGTGCGCTGCGCTCCGGGCCCAGGAGGAAATCAATCCGCCGGATGGCAAGCCGGCGGCCGAGCCGGTCAAGGAGGAGAAAAGTGAGGCGATCGACGGGAAGACGGCTGCCGAACGGGGGGCGGCATTCGTCAGCCAGGTGGCCCGGGAAAAGCCGTCCCCCGGCTCCGAGCTCTACCCGAAGGCGGCTGTGCCGTGCTACGCCGCCCGCCTCGTGGCAAACGTCGATACCGAGTATGCCCTCAAGATGCTCGACGCCGCAGTGACCGAGCAGATCTCGAAGACGAAAAAGCAGATGGCCGCCGTGGCTGCCTATGCGGCCGCTCCGGACAAATCGAAGAAGGCGCCGCGCGTGATCATGGATCCGTTCGACAAGGTGGCGCTGGTGAACACGTATTTCCTCGCGAAGGACAAGATCCCGAAGGCCACCGCGCTCAAGATCCGTGACTACGTCGCCCTCTGGGACCAGCACCAGGCGCTGCAGGGCTACGCGCGCGGCGCATGGAACTACAAGCTCATGATGGATGCCTCGGGCTACCTCGCCGCCGAGGAGTGGCCGGAGATCGTCGACCGCGACGGACTCAATGCCGCACAGATCAAGGAGGCGACCAGAAAGCGCCTCATGGACGACTTCGACGAGATCGTAACAAAAAACATCGGTGAGTATGGCGCGACGATCTACCAGGCGGTCAACCTCTCGGCGATCCGGATGCTGGCCGAGTTTGCGAAGGACCCCGAAATGCGCCGCCGGGCGGCCCTCACGCTCGATGCCATGATGCTCGACATCGCCTGCACCTGGAACAACGGCTACAACATCGGCACCGCCTCGCGCGCGAAGTATTGGTATTCCACCGACACCGGGCTGGACAGCATGGCCTCGACGGCGGCGGCCGCCTGGGTTTTCTTCGGCGCAAAGCGCCCGGTCTCCGGCCTGGGCTACGGACACTCGGTCTGGATGGCAACGCCGGGCACCTACAAGGTTCCGGAACTGATCGTGCAGATCGCGCAGGATCGCAAAATTCCATTTGTCCACCGCTCCTACATCGCGAGCAGCGGAAGCTCGGAAGTTCGGCGCATGACCTTCCATTCGCCGAACTACGGGCTGTGCAGCCAGTGGGATCATGCGGGCAGCCCCACCGCCGGACTCTACAAGGAGGCGCGCCGCAACATGCTCAAGTGGGTCTCGGACAAGCCGTCCTCGACGCTCGCGGTCTGCATGGAAAATCCCTACCGGCCGTATGCGCTGCAGGAGAAGCGCGCCAATAAGCTGGGGTATGGCGAAAACGGATTCGCTCAATACATGCAGGACGACGGGGTTCTTCTCGGCCTCTACGCAATTCCCGAGACGGTCAAGTCGGGGAGGAACACCTTCGAGTATCCGTACAAGAAGGTCTACGTTCCGTTCCCGGCAACGGGCAGCATCGTCAAGCGCATCGAGAAGGACGGCTGGGTCTTCTGCCACGCCGGCTCGATGCTCTTCGGGTTCCGCTCGATCAAGCCATACACGTGGGACAAGAAGCCGTGGGGACAGCACGAACTCCTCTGGGTCGACGCGCGGAAGAACGGCTGGATCCTCCAGACGGCGGAGTTGGCACCGTTTGCCGGGGGGGGGGCGGATGCCGAACTCGACCGCTTCGCCAACGAGGTCCTGACGAAAACGAAGATCGACGCCTCCGGGGTTGACCAGGATGTTCCGGTCCTCAAATACACCGGGCTCAACGGCCGCACGCTTGATTTCACCTACGTGCCACACGGCGTCCCTTACAAAGACCAGTCGAAAGTGAACGGCAAGCCGATCGATTACTATGCCTACCCGCTCTTCAGCAACCAGTGGGTCCGGCAGGATGCCGGCTCGCCGGTCCTGCTGATCAAGCACGGAGGCAAGACGCTCACCTACGACTTTTCCAAGTGGAGCAAAACAGAAAGCTGATTTTTTATGTCAGAGCTAACTCATTTAATAAAATATTGGATTGCAAATTTCCGGGGAGCACACCCGGCCTCGGGTGTGGTTTCCGGCGGCCTCGCCGGAAAATGGACTTGGCGGGCCGCCAAGCCCGACGCCCGGGCCGGGCGTGATCCCCGGCGTAAGAAGCTTGTGCCGTGGAGGTCACGACATTTGAAGCGGGCTGGATCTCATGCCTTTGCCCTGGATTTTATGACCGCGCTAGGCCTGACTTTCGCAATAACCATCCTTTCCTTTTTGTCGGTGCCCTCAGCGTTTGCGGCCGGCCGGCCGGCCGATCAGGAAATCGACCGGCGCATCGACGAACTTGTCGCGAAGATGACGGTCGAGGAGAAGCTCCTGCAGCTGGCATCCTCGTTTCCGAATGCGAACGTCCGGCTCGGCATCCCGCAGCTGCAGTCGGGCGAGGCGCTGCACGGCGTCTGCCTGCCCGGAGCAACCAGCTACCCGCAATCAATCGCGCTGGGCGCCACGTGGGATCCCGATCTCGTCGGCAGAATCGGCCGGGCGATCGGCCGGGAGGGCCGGGCGCTGGGGATGCACCAGTGTTTCGCCCCGATGCTCGGGCTGGCCCGCGACCCGCGCTGGGGCCGCGTTGAGGAAACCTACGGTGAGGACCCCTACCACGTTTCCCGTATGGCGGTTGCCTACATCAACGGCGTGCAGGGGACGGGGGAGAATCGCTATGGCAAGGACAACATGATGTGCACGCCGAAGCACTTTGTCGCCGATGGCGATTCGCTCCGCGGGGGCAATGCCGAAGCGGTCGAAATTTCCGAACAGACGCTGCGCGAGACGGCGATGGTACCCTTCGAGGCGGCTGTGAAGGAGGCGCGCACCGGCTCGATCATGCCGGCGCACCATGCGCTCAACCGCATCCCCTGCCATGTGAACAAGTGGCTTCTCGGGGATGTGCTGCGCAAGGAATGGGGGTTCGACGGGTTTATCACGTCCGACTTCGCGGACATCGCCAAGAACTTTCACTACGATGTGGCCTCCGGGCACTATATCGCACGCGACTACGAGGAGGCGGGAAAGCAATCGCTCGTCGCCGGGGTCGATGCCGAGTTGATGGGCGCCGCCGCATGGGATGCGCCCCGGAGAACCTATGGAGAACAGATGCTCCAGGGTGTAAAGGCAGGCCGGATTCCCATCGCCGCTGTCGATGCGGCCGTCCGGAATGTCCTCCGGGCCAAATTCCGCCTCGGGCTTTTCGGCGATGCCGTTTCTCCGGAATACGACATTACGAAAAGCGGGCCGCTGGCGCAGGAAAAGACGGAGGCCGCCATGACCGACAAGGAATTCGACCCTTGGGCGGCGGCTGTGCAGAAGGGAACGCCGACCGGAGTACGGATCCAGCCGCGCGAGGGATGGGAACAGGTCGTCGGATCGAAGGAACACAGGGATCTCGCACTCGAGGCCGCCGAAAAAAATATCGTCCTGCTGAAAAATGCCGACAACCTCCTCCCGCTCGACCCGGCGAAAATCAAGTCGATCGCGGTCATCGGTCCGAATGCTGACACGATGGTTCTCGGCGGCTATTCGAACAAGCCGTCGTATTTTGTCTCCGTGCTCGACGGAATCCGGAAGGCTGCCGGCGACAAATTCAAGGTTGCGTTCGCGCACGGCTGCGGGCTCGTCGCCGCCCCCGACGACGACATCCCGTCCGCCGTCGCGGCCGCGAAGTCCGCGGACGTCGCGATTGTCGTAATCGGAACCGCCCGCACGACGATGGGTGAAAACCTCGACCGGGCGAGCCTCGATCTCACCGGCGCGCAGCAGCAGCTCGTCGAGGCGATCCACGGCACCGGCAAGCCGGTCGTCGTCGTCCTCATCAACGGCGGCCCGCTGACGATCCCGTGGATTCAGGAGCATGTCCCTGCCATCGTGGAAGCCTGGTATGCCGGGCAGGAAACCGGCACGGCCGTGGCCAACGTGCTCTTTGGAAAAACAAATCCGGGCGGCAAGCTGCCGGTCACGTTTCCGTTCACCACCGGCATGGTCCCCTGCTACTACAACGCCCTCCCGCCCGGCGGCCCGCAAAAATACCAGGAGGGGAAGTTCCGCGTGCTCTATCCGTTCGGCTACGGTCTGAGCTACACGACGTTCGACATTTCGAAGCCGGAACTCGACCGCGCGGCGATCGCACCCGACGGCACCGCCGCCCTCAAGGTCAAGGTCACGAACACCGGCCCGCGCAAGGGCGATGAGGTCGTCCAGATGTACGTGAAGCGACGGTATGCCTCGACCGTGCGCCCGGAGAAGGAGCTGAAAGCATTCCAGCGGATCACGCTCGAACCGGGCGAGAGCCGCGAGGTCGCGTTTCCGGTCGGGTTTGATCAGCTCAAATCCTGGCTGGGCGGGAAGTGGACGGTTGAACCCGGCGAGTTTGTGCTCGCCGTTGGACCGGATTCGGTGAACACGCAGGAGATCGCGTTGAAGGTCGAATAGGCGGGTCGGCCTTACATCGGAAATTCAAAACCGCGGGATTTTTTCCGGACATGCCCCAGCGGATATCCTATGTGCCCGGGCAGGCATCCGCTTGTGAAAGTCGGACGTCCCGGCGATCCGTCACTACCGGTAGGGCGGGGTCGCCGAACCCGCCGACTTATGGTATCTGGACAAACATGGAAATCGGACGCAAGATCCTGCCACACGAAACACCTGTTGGAATTCCGCCCGAGGAGGCGCTTTTCTTTCTCACGATCTGTGCGGAAAAGCGGGGTTCCGATCTTCTTACCTCCCATAGCGCAGCGATCCTCGATGCGGTTCGGCATCGGCACTCGGAAGGCATTTGGTTTTGCAGGATCTTTGTGATCATGCCCGACCATATCCATGCCTTGCTCCGCTTCCCCGACCCTGCACATCCGATGAGGAAAATCGTTTCTGACTTTAAGTGCTGGACGGCGCATGTCGGCGGGTTCCGATGGCAAAGGGACTTTTTCGAGCACCGGCTTCGAGGCAACGAATCGGTGAATGAAAAAGCGGATTACATTTTTATGAATCCTGTGCGGGCGGGGTTGGCCGCGTTGCCGGAGATGTGGCCGCATGTTTTTATTGCACGCGAAGCTTTGGGGTGACGAATGTCACGGACGTCTCGGCGATCCGTCCCTGCCGGTAGGGCGGGGTTGCCGAACCCGCCATTGCGACCCACACGCGGGCTTGTGCGCGGGCTTGTGCGCGGGCTTGTGCGCGGGCTTGTGCGCGGGCTTGTCGTCGAAATTGTAAAAGTTCCTGATGCCCGATCCAGAAACCATGGATCGAAGAAAAGGAATGACCCCAACTTGCAATGGTGGTTATGCCTTGCGGGCTGGTCGGTGGGAAAAGTCGGACGTCTCGGCGATCCGTCCCTACCGGTAGGGGGCGGAGTCGCCTAGGCCTCCATCAGAGATTCGATCGTCCCCTTCCACGTGGATTCTAATGCTTCCAACTGCCAGTTGAACGTGCTACCTGCGGTCTCGATGACGAGGGCGGGATCGTTCGAGACGCTGCCGATCAAGAGGGCGGGAACGCCGAGCTTGCGGAGACGGTCGAGAACCTCTTCGGCGCGGCCGGCGCTGATGGAGACGATGATGCGGGACTGCGATTCGTTGAAGAGGACGACGTCCGCACGCGGGGCGGTCGGTTGGATTGTGATGCGGGCGCCGCGTGGTTCCGGGCCGGACATGCAGGATTCGGCAAGGGCCACTGCGAGCCCGCCCTCCGCGCAGTCGTGGGCGCTGCGCACAAGGCCGTCGCGGATCAGCGTGTGGACGGCATTCTGCACGGCCAGCTCGCGGTCGTAATCGAGCTTCGGCGGCGCCCCGGCTTTCCGCCCGTGAACGGCGAGTAGGTAGTGGGAGGCTCCGAGCTCGTCACCGGGCTCGCCGACCAGAATAATGGCGTCGCCCGGATCCTTGAAGAACTGGGTTGTGATGTGGCTGGCGTCCTCGACGATTCCGACCATGCCGACCGTCGGGGTCGGGTCGATCGATCCGGCCGGGCTCTCGTTGTAGAGGCTGACGTTCCCGCCGGTCACCGGCGTATTGAAGACCCGGCAGGCCTCGGCCATGCCCTCGACCGCCTCGCGCAGCTGCAGGAAATTCTCGGGCTTGTGAGGGTTGCCGAAATTGAGGTTGTCGGTGAGGGCCAGAGGGACCGCGCCCGTGCAGGCAATGTTCCGCGCGGCCTCTGCGACGGCGATCTTCGCGCCTTCGCGGGGATCCTGAAGGCAGTAGATTGCGTTGCAGTCCGTGCTCGCAGCCAGAATTTTATTGGCTTCCCGGACGATGAAGACCGCGGCATCCGAGCCCGGCAGGACGGTTGCTCCGAGGCGGACCATGTGGTCGTATTGCCTCCAGACCCAGCGCTTCGAGGCGATGCTGGGGTGGGCGAGGAGCGTGGTGAGCGTGGTGGTGGCATCGGCCTCCGGAACGCCTGCCAGATCGAGCGGAAGCGGGGCCGATTTGGCCGCTGCCTCGCGGGAGTAGAGCGGGGCGTCATCGGCAAGCTTGCGGGCGGGAATTTCGACGGCGACGGAATCGCCCTCGCAGACCCGCATCATCCCGTCGTCGTTCACCACGCCGACAAGAGCGTAGGGGAGGTCCCATTTTTCAAAGATCGCGCGGACGGTGTCCTCCTCGCCCTTCTTGACGATCACGAGCATGCGCTCCTGAGATTCCGAGAGGAGGATTTCGTAGGGTGTCATTCCTGTCTCGCGCTTGGGCACGAGGTTGACGTCGATTTCGACTCCGGTTCCCCCGCGGCTGGCGGTCTCGCAGGTCGAGCAGGTGAGGCCGGCGGCGCCCATATCCTGAATGCCGGCGACACATCCGCTGGCGAGCAGTTCGAGGCAGGCTTCCAGGAGAAGCTTTTCCCGGAACGGATCGCCGACCTGGACGGCCGGGCGGTCCTCCTTCGATTCCTCGGTGAGTTCGCGCGAGGCGAAGGCCGCGCCGGCGAGCCCGTCGCGGCCGGTTTCCGCGCCGACGTAGAAGACCGGGTTGCCGATGCCCACCGCACCGCCGCGCGCGATCTGCTCGTGGCGCAGCACCCCGAGGCAAAACACGTTGACCAGCGGGTTGCCGGCATAGCTGTCGTCAAAGTAGACCTCGCCGCCGATCGTCGGAATGCCGATGCAGTTGCCGTAGTGGGAAATGCCGGAAACCACCCCCGCAAAAAGCCGGCGGTTCGTGCGCGCCTCCGCGCTGTCGCCCCGGATGTCACCGAACCGCAGCGAGTTCATCGAGAAGACAGGGCGCGCACCCATCGTGAAAATATCGCGGATGATCCCGCCCACGCCCGTGGCCGCACCCTGAAACGGTTCGACCGCGCTCGGGTGGTTGTGGCTCTCCATCTTGAAGGCCACCGCCCAGCCGTCACCAATGTCGATCACCCCGGCATTTTCCTCGCCCGCCTTGACCAGCACCCGCGGCCCGGTAGTCGGAAACTTCTTCAGCTCGAGTTTGGAATTCTTGTACGAGCAGTGCTCGCTCCACATGACCGAGAAGACGCCAAGCTCGGTGAAATTCGGGTCGCGTCCGAGGATCTCGCGGATCCGCTCGTATTCGTCGGGGGTGATGCCGTGCTTGGCGATGACGTCGGGTGTGATTTGACTCATAAACCCGCCACCCTAACTGCCGGATGCCGGTGAGAAAAGTCCGGAAATCGGAATTTCAAACAGATAGGCCGGTTGTCCATCCCGCAGAGGCGGTTGCGGTCACGACCTGACGGGAACGACGACAACCGGACACGGGGAATGCTTCAGTACCCCGGTGACGACGCTGCCGCTGAACATGTGGTAGATCGCGCCGTGTCCGTGCGAGCCGACGATAATGTAGTCGGCCGCAAGAAGCTTGGCCTGCTCGACAATCTCCTCGACGGCGATCCCGAGAACCGCCTCGCAGGTGATTTCGAGTCCTCCGGCGCGCAGCGGTTCGGCCAGCTTCTCCAGCCGGGACTTTGCAAGACCGGTTTGCTCCTCGATGTCAATGAGCGGGGGCGAGGTCGAGATAGCATCCATCGATGTCCCAACCGGCACATAAGTCGCGATCGGCTCAACAACGTGAAAGAGAACGATGCCGGCGCCAAGCTGGCGCCCCAGCTTTTCCGCATGAGCGAGGACTTTTCCGGAAATGTCACTGGTATCGAGGGGAACGAGGAGCGTGCTCATAAGGTCAGCATGCCCCATCGCTCCTTGGCTTGCGAGAAAAACCCGCGATAATGCCCCGCGTGGATGACCTTTTTTCCAGCACTTCGGAGGATGAAATCTCGGACGACGCGCCGCTGGCAACCCGCATGCGCCCACGAACCCTTGCGGAATACGCCGGCCAGCAGCACATCCTCGGTCCCGGCAAGCTCCTCCGGCGCGCGATTGAGTCCGACCGGATTTCCTCGCTGATTTTATTCGGCCCGCCCGGCACCGGAAAGACCACCCTGGCCCAGGTGATCGCCGGAGCCACCGAATCGAAATTCGAGCGGTTGAGCGGAGTCGAGAGCAACGTCGCAGACATCCGCCGGGTCGTGGCCACAGCAGCCTCGCGCCGGAAGAATGCCGGCACGAAGACGATTCTCTTTATCGATGAGATCCACCGTTTCAACAAGGCGCAGCAGGACGTCCTGCTGCCGGAGGTTGAGAACGGCATCATCCGACTGATCGGTGCCACGACACAGAACCCGTTCTTCAGCGTCAACAGTGCGCTCCTCTCGCGCTCGCAGGTTTTTCAGCTCGAACCGCTCCCGGAACAGGACCTCCTCGCGGTGATTCAACGCGCACTCACCGATGCCGACCGGGGGCTTGGTGGCCGCCGGATCAGACTCGATGACGATGCGGGCGCACACCTTGCGCGTCTCAGCGATGGCGATGCGAGGAAATGCCTCAATGCTCTGGAAATTGCCGCGCTCACGTCTCCGGCGGGAGCCGACGGCACCGTCCACATCACCCTTGCCGCTGCCGAGGAAAGCATCCAGCGCAAAGCCCTCGTCTATGACGGCACGGGAGACGCCCACTACGACACGATCAGCGCGTTCATCAAAAGCATGCGCGGCAGCGATCCCGACGCGGCTCTTTACTGGCTTGCCAAAATGCTCCACGCCGGCGAGGAGATCCGCTTCATCGCCCGGCGGATCGTCATCTGCGCGAGCGAGGATATCGGCATGGCGGATTCGAACGCCCTGGTCGTGGCGATGGCCGCCCAGCAGGCGGTCGAATTTGTCGGCCTGCCCGAAGCGAACCTGATCCTTGCCCACGCAACCGTCTACCTGGCCACCGCCCCGAAGAGCAACCGCTGCACGGTCGCCATCGGAAAGGCCTCACAGGAAGTCCGCGAGGGCCGCTCGCTCGCTGTTCCCGCCCACCTCCGCGACGGCCACTACAAGGGGTCCGAGCGCCTCGGCCACGGCAAAGGCTACCAATATAGCCACGACTTCGAAGGGTCGTATGTCCCGCAAGCCTACCTCCCCGAGGGCCGTATCTATTACGAGCCGACGGAAAACGGGATGGAAAAGCGCGTGAAAGAACGCCTCGAACATTGGCGGACCCTCTTCGAGCAGGCGCAGAAAAAATCGGAACCCTGACCCGCTGGTCGCACGGTTCCGCTGCAGTTCAGAGAGCGCTCTCCTCCCGCAAGGCCGCCTGCCGATCCAGGAAGCGGAGCGCGAGGGCGAAGCCGGTTGTCCACGGAAGAGCCTTGAACCCGCCGTGGTCAAGGGCGTCCTCGACTTCCGGGCGCCCCAGTAGGAGCAAGGTCTGCTCCTCAAGGTCGCCGGCCACGGGATTGCGTTCGCGTGCAGCCTGAAGGGCAAGGAAGAAACGGGCGGTTCCGGCCCCGCGGTTGGCATCGACGGGATAGCTCCCCAGCGGGTGCCACTCGGTGGAAGTGTATCCGGTTTCTTCCAGAAGTTCGCGCTGAGCGGCAACAAGCGGGGCCTCGCCGGCCTCGATGAACCCGCCCACCGGCGCAAGGGAAGTTCCCTCAACCGCATACTTTGTCTGACGGAAGCAAACGAAACGTCCCTCTCGGGTGACGGCGATGACAATGACAAAATCCGGGGTCACGAGCCACGGCCAGTCGGTGATCTGGCGTCCGTCCGGCAAAGCAATCTCGTGCATTTCGACAGTCAGAAACCGGTTCGGCTGGCAGAGCACGCGGCGGGCAATCGTGGTCCAGGGCTTCATGAAAAACGAACGGCCCGATTGCGATCAGACTAATCCGGGACCGAACTGCTCGCCGACGGACTTTTGAAGCTCTTTAATCGCCTCGGCGCGATCCTTCCGGCAGACGAGCGTCGCCTCCGGGGTGTGGACGATGATGAGGTCGTCGCAGCCGATCGTGGCGATGAGGTGCTGCGGGTCGCTGCTGGCGACAAGTGTGTTCCTGGTCTCCATCAGGAGCGCTCGCCCGGCACCCAGCGCATTGTCGTTCTCATCCTTCGGGCAGGTCTCGGCAAACATCGGCCACGAGCCGACATCGAGCCAGCTGAGCGGCATCGGCACCGCTGCAACGGTGATCCGGGGATCGCGCGAGGCGGGCTCCATCACGGCAAAATCGACGCTGATTTTCTTGAGCACAGGGAAGACCGAGTTGAGGACGGCGTCGCGTTCCGGAGTCATCCATGCCGCACCGATCTTCTCGATGCCGACGGAATTTTCCGGCTCATACCGCCTGATGCAATCAAGGAGTGTCGATGCCTTCCAGACAAACATCCCGCTGTTCCAAAGGTAGCGCGAGGGGCCCGCTGCGAGGTATTCCCGGGCCACAGCGGCCTCCGGCTTTTCCTTGAACTGCTCGACAATTCGGGCGGTGCCGTCGATCGAATCGCCGAGCTGCAGATAGCCATAGCCGGTCGCCGCCTCCGTGGGGGCGATGCCGAATGTCACCAGCGTGTCCGGCCGTTCCTCGGCCAGCCGGAACCCGTGGTCAACAATCTTCAAAAATTCCTCCACCGGCTCGATGATATGATCGGCCGTGAAAACCGCGATGACCGCATCGGGATCGCGGGCCGCGATCGCTGCCGCGCTGAACCCGACCGCATTCAGTGTGTCGCGCCCGGTCGGCTCCCCGATAAATTGCCCGCTCGAAAACCCGGCCAGAGCACCCTCGATCACCCCGGCATGGGACTGTCCGGCGCAGATGTGACGGTTTTCCTCGGGCACGAGTCCCTCAAGCCGCTCGAACGCGATCTGCAAGAGGCTTCTCCCGTTGATGAACGGGATTAACTGTTTGGGCAGGCTTGCACGGCTCATCGGCCAGAGCCGGGTTCCGGATCCGCCGGCAATAATCAATGCATGTCTCATAGTGCTCGTCTCAAAACCCACGCAGGTCGGTGCTCGATCGCTTCGTAAGACCCGGTTTCGGCGTGCGCTTGAGCACGGCATATTCGAGTCCGTTTTTTTCGCAAAACTCGCGCTTCTCCGGCTTGTCGCCATCTTCATTCACGGCGTAGATATCGGGCTTGATGCGGGCGATCTCGGGCGCGGCATCCATCCATCCATCTCCGCTGGAGATCAGGGCCTCCGTGACATACCGGAGAGAGCCGGCAATATAGCGGCGTTCGTCCTCCTTGAACATCGGGTGTCCGTCCCCTTTGAGGAGGCGGATATTCTCATCGTGGCCGACCACGACATAGAGGTCGCCCAACTCCGAAACCTCCTCGAAAAACCGGACATGGCCGGTGTGAAACCAGTCGTAACATCCGGTCACGACGACCTTCTTTTTTCCGGTCGGTGGAACCGCCTGCGGCGCGGGATACCCGGCGCAATCGGATGCGCGAAGGACGCGCAGTTCAACCCCGTTGGCTGCAGCGAAGGCCGCTTTTGCCGGCGTGACCGACGATTCCTCCACAACCCAGATGTCCGGCTTCACCGGATCGATGGCCGGCAGTTCGTCCGGCCGGATTTCGGCGGGAAAATGGATCTGCTTCACGTAGCGGACGGCCTGAACGAAGTATTCCCGCTCGGCGAGCGGGAATTTCGGAGGCGCGCCGGTAAGGGCCTGCACGGCTGCGTCGGGCCAGAGAGCAACATGGAGTTCGCCGAGTTTTCCGGCCTCCTCCAGAAACCGGATATCCCGCGAGCTCAGGTTGTCGAAGGCCGAGGAAACGAGGATCTTTTTCATGGTTCAGGAAATCCGGACGTGGACGCGGAACGAGCCCGGGACCGGGTCGTGAGAGGCGACGATGAGGTAGCCTCCCCCGCATCCCGAATACATTGCCCCGGCATATTTCGACTGGTAGTGGCGGAGCAGCGCGACGAGATCCATCCGGATTGTCGGGTGGCTCACCGTGTGCGGAAGAAGGCTCTCCCAGCAGGACATGTTGAGGTTGAGCGAAGCGCCGAGGCCGGCAAGGTCCATTGAGACGATGGCATCGTAGCAGTCCTTGCCGCTCTGGCTCAGCTTTTCAACCCAGGCGGGCTCGAGGTTTTTCACCCCGAGCGGGTTGTATCCGTCCGGTCGCTGAAGCACCGGCAGGATGTTGATCGCACTCTCGAACCACCGGGCGACCTCCGGGTCGTTGTTGGATTCGATGTGCTTCGGGAAGACCCCTCCGCGATGGCTGAAGTCATAATCCAGCCGGCTCACGCCGGGATAGATCAGCCCGATCATGTCCTGCGTGCCCGAGGGTTCCGCCTTGTCCTTGTTTTCCTCGGTGTAGAGTTCCTCGACGAGCGCGGCCGGATCCCGGTCGGGAAGCCCGCCCCACATCTGCATGGCGATCTTCCGGGATCCGGTCGCCATGCCCGCACGATCCAGCATGTGGAATGCGGGCTCCAGGCTCACCACAACCATCGAGCCGGGGGGGGACGGATTCAGCTCGGAGACAAACGGCTGGTCGATCCAGCCGCCTGCCAGCTGGATGCGATAGGGAAACGAGCCGATGGCTTCGGCCAGTGTAGGGTCCTGTGATGACATGGGTGGAACTTCCGGTTGGTCAGGTTTTCCGCTGAAAATCAGGCCACGTCCTCGACCGTGCGCTTGCCGGCCTTGCGGTCGTTATACTGGCTTTCGATCCAGGCGTAAGTTTTCTTGAGGCCGTCGCGGATCGGGAGGTTCGGCTCCCAATCCAGCACGCTCTTGATGAACGTGTTGTCACTGTTACGGCCTGCGACGCCCTTGGGCGCATCGAGAATGTAGTTCCGCTTGAGCTTCACTCCGCCGATCTCCTCGGCGATCCCGGCCAGCTCGTTGATCGAGATCATCTCGCTGGTGCCCAGGTTCACAGGCACGGCGTTCAGTTCGTCACAGTGCATGATCGCATCGATCCCGTGGAGGCAGTCGTCGATATACATGAAGCTGCGGGCCTGCGTGCCGTCGCCCCAGATCTCCAGCGTGTCGAGGCCCTTGTCCTTCGCCTCGATAATTTTGCGGCACATGGCGGCCGGCACTTTCTCGCGGCCGCCATCCCATGTTCCCCACGGCCCATAGACATTGTGGAAGCGGGCGATCGCGGTCTTCAGGCCGCGCTCGGCGGTGTATTCCTGGCAGAACATTTCCGAGACCAGCTTTTCCCACCCGTATCCGCGCTCGGCATAGGCCGGGTAGGCGTCGGATTCCTTGAGTGCGCGGCAGTTCGGGTCCTCCTGGAGCAGGGTGTTGTAGGCGCAGGCGGACGAGGAGAAAAAATAGCGCTCGGCACCGGCGCGGTAGGCTGCTTCGATGAGGTGGGTGTTCACCAGGATGCTGCGCAGACACATGATACGGAACCGCTCGATGAAGCCCATGCCGCCCATGTCGGCCGCGAGGTTGTAGACCTCCTTGGCTCCTTCGGCAACCCGGTTGCAGTTCTCGGCGTCGGTGAGATCGAGGCTCAGCGATTCGACGCCCTCAACCCGCTGATACCAGTCGGGGAGCGGCTTGCGGTCGACCGCACGGATGTTGGTGAACCCTTTGTCCTTGAAATAGCGGACCAGCGCGCCGGCGATGAAGCCGCCGGCACCGGTGATCAGGATCAAGTCGTCTTTCTTCGTGGTGGATGTGTATTTTGCGCTCATTTTTGTAATGTTTGTCTGTTGGTGTTGATTCGTTGGGCAGCGGGGGCCGCCTCTTTGTCGGATGCCTATAAGCAACCTGCCTCATTCAGAGTCCGGCGAACATAAGCCAAAGCCGCGCCGATTTGCAATGGATGTTCTTTCCCAGCGCATGCCATTTATTGACTTAATGCATGATCTGCTCCACATTTTGCACCATGGGCGATCTCAAGGACCAGCCGGACTTTTTTTCCGAGCAAATTTCGGATGCCCGGCGGTTCTACATGGACCTGAATCCCCCGCATGGCACCCCGCTCGCTGTCATGGCTGGAGGCCGGGAGCACTGCGCGCCGGACTACGAGATCCACCGCTCCGGGTTTCACTGCTGGGGGTTGGAATACGTCGCCCGCGGGCGGGGCGAACTGACGCTCAAGGGCCGGACGATCCCGCTGGCCGCCGGGACCATCTTTTCCTACGGGCCGCGCGTGGCGCAGGACATTGTTTCCGACCAGAAGGAGACGCTGGTGAAGTATTTTGTGGATTTCACGGGCACACGCGCGCTGTCGCTCCTCCGGTCCTGCAAACTTCCGCCCGGGAGCATCTCGCAAATCTTTCCGCCCAATGCCCTGCAGCCGCTCTTCGACGAGCTCATCCAGTGCGGTGCCAACCTCTCCCGAACGAATGCCGGAATCTGCGTGAAATTGTTAGAGTGCCTGGCTCTCAGGATCTCGGGAGCGCGGGCCCCGGTGGACGGCTCCGAGACCCTGGCCTTCGCAACTTTCCAGCACTGCCGCCAGTATATCGAAAAACATTTCAAGAAGCTGCGGAGCCTCGAGCAGATCAGCGCGGAATGCCATGTCAGTTCGGCGTACCTTTGCCGGCTCTTCCGCCGCTACGACTCGCAGACCCCTTATCAGTTTCTGCTACGCCTGAAAATGAACCTGGCAGCGGAGCAGATCCAGCGGTCGGGCGCCATGGTCAAGCAGGTCGCGGAGGAGGCGGGATTCAGCGACCCATTCCATTTCTCTCGGACGTTCAAGAGCGTGCTCGGACTTTCGCCGGCCGCATTTCGCGCACTCCGCTGAGCGGTCCCGGGTCAACCCCGCGGGACGAGGTGGGATACAAGATGGCGGTCGATTGCCTCCAATCCCTCCGCATCGATCGGCGCTGCGCGGAACGATATCATGCCGTCCGGGCGGACCAGCAACGCGCCGCCATCGGGCAACCCGGCACGGGCCGCGTCGAACCCTGCTTGCCTGGCGTCGACGATCTCGACGAGGTCACCCCAGCGGGAGCGGAACCGCTCGGCGTTCGCCGGCAGGTCGGAAAAGACGAGCAAGTGGTGGGCCGTGCCGCTCAGGCCGGCGCGGTCCGGGTAGCGCTCCCCTGCGGAGGGACCCGGTGAATGCGAGGTCCTGTCGCCGGGGAATTCGCCGACGATCGGGCTTCCTTTATAGGAGGTGTCGAGCATGGTGCGGCTGCGTTGCAGGGCGAGATCTCTTTCCCGGTCCGGTGCGGGAGGCGGGAGGAGTTCGTCGTCGGCTGCCTCTTTTAGACCCATAACCGTTTGGTGCAGGAGGTCGGAAACGGCGAGGGTGTGCGCATCGGCTATCCCCCGTTCGATGGTATAACTCTCCAAGAGGACCGGGAGGCCCCGGCCCCGAAGAACAAGCGCCAGCTTCCAAGAGAGATCGGCCGCATCCATGAGCCCGGCATTCAATCCCTCGCCCCCGAGCGGACTCGAAAGGTGGCCGGCATCGCCGACAAGAAAGCGCCGTCCGTCGGCAAGGTGCGGCACCATCCGCCTGTGCATCCGGAACGAGGACGTCCATCGAACATCAATGACGCCGGCGTCTGCGCCAATGCGTTCGTTGACGAGGGCAGCGATCTTTCCATCGGGCAGTTGACCCCCCGCGGACTCATGGTCTTCGCCGACTTCGACAAAGATGATCCAGCGGTCATCAGGCAGCGGGCTGAACAGGACGAGCCCCGCCGGACCGACGACGATCGTGCCTTCTCCCGGTGCGACCGGCCTGGCCAAGCGGGCATCGGCGACAACATAGTTGCCCCGGTAGGTTTCTCCATCGAGCGGTTCGTGCATTGAGGCGCGCGTGACGCTGTGGGCTCCTCCGGCACCGATGACGAATCGCGTGTGGACGGTTTCGCGTCCGCCATCCGCCAGCTCCAGCTGCACGGCAAGATGGTCGTCCTCGTCATTGATCGCGAGGACGGTCTTCCGGCGTTCGATCTTGATGCCGTGCTTCTCCGCGTGGCGGGCGAGGATCTGTTCGGTCCGCCATTGGGGAAGGCTGCACTGGAACTCAAACGGGCTTCCGATGCCCGCAAAACCGCTTTGTGCGATCGGCCGGAGGCCGGGACCGCACAGGCGGACGTGGTGGATGTGAACCGCCGCCTGCAGGAAATCATCAACCATTCCCGAGCGGGCGAGCATCTCGAGCAGGGCGGGCTGGATCGCGGTGGCCCGCGCATGGTGGTGGGGGGATCCCTCCCGCTCAACGATGCGCGCCATCACGCCATGCCGCGCCAGCTCGCAGGCCGCAAAAAGCCCGGAGGGTCCGGCCCCTACAATCAATACGTCCTCGATGGGCTCGGCCCGGGTCGCTGGCATACCAGCGGATGCATCGGTTTTTTTCATGGATCTGTTCCTGGTTGCGATCAACTCATCACGGACTTGCGGCAAGTCAACAGCGGTCCCGCGCCCGGCGGGCAAGCACACTCTCAAGCCAGTCAAAGACCACGCCCTCCCAGAGGGTCGCCCCGAGCCCGCAGCAGTGACCGCCCGCGCCATCTGCTGCGGCAAAAGTCCGCAGCTCCTTCTCGCAGTTCAGGAGGTCGAAAAGCCGACGGCTTTGCGAAGCGAAGTCTCCTTCGCCTTCGGTCAAAAGGGTTGGACAGCGGATCCGGGAGGCGCAGGATTCCACGGTGTAGGCGGGCTGCATGCGAAGGAAATCCCCGACGGTTCCCGCCCCAAACGTGGCCATCCTGGCGCCGAAATACTCGCGTCCATGTGGATCCGCCAGCAGGCTCTCCAGCGCTGCATCGGCGGCGGGATCCCCGGCGAGGATGCGCTTCCAGTCGTCCTCAGGGATCATTGTTGAAACAACGCGCGAGACAAATTCGACCTGGCCGGGGTCGCAGACAAGGGCAGCAATCCGGTGTTCAAACGCCGCCGCCCGCGGAGCAAGGTATCCGGCGAAGCTTCTTCCGATGAGTGCCAACCGGTCGCGGTCGACCCCCTCCTGCGCGGTGATCCAGTCGATGACGGGAGCCATGACGACCTCAAAATCCGGCCGCATCGGAACGCGGTGTTCATAGAGCATTCCACCCTGTCCGGGACCATCCCACAGAAGCACGTTGTAGCCGCGGGCGAGCGCCATGTGGGCGGTGGATGCGTATCCCGCCTCAGCGGTGGAATCAAACCCGCAGGGAGCCAGGATGGTCGGACGAGGCATCCGCGCGCCGGTTGGGCGCAGGAGGTAGGCGGTCATCTCCGCGCCACCAAACGGAAATTCCGCAGTCACCACATCCAAAGGCAGTAGGGGCAGCGCCTTCCGGAATGCCGCGCGGTGGTTCCGCCAGCCCTGAAGGAGTCTATGATCGTCGAGATCGTGCCGGATGAAGAAGATCGCCTGTCGGTAATATTCCGTCGCCCGCAGGAATGCCTTCGCGGCTGTGACCGGGTGTCCGTCGCGCAGGCATTCGTCGCCGAGCGAATCGCACTTGCTGGCGGTGGCTGACCATTCGGTGTTCCAGCCGTCGTAGTCGCCAGGCGTGATGCGTCCCGCCGTGGCGAGTGCCTCGCCAAGATCGCTGGATCCCGAGTATGCCGCCGCCAGCGTCCGCTGCAGCTGGGCTTCCATCTCGCGGTCTTCAGAGAAAATGGTCATGCCATTTAGCAGGGTTTCAGCCCGGCAGTGAGCATCAAGCTACGGAATCGCTGGATCATCCGAACGGACACAGTCAGCTGTCCGGAGCTTCCCGGGCTACTTCAGCGATTTATTCCAACCCTCGATCTTGGCCTTCTCGGCTTCGAAGAGCGCGTCGGTCGGATCGAGGATCTCGATTTTCAGAATCTTATCGCCCATCTGGATCGCATTCACGACGTCCTGCCCCTTGGTGACGGAGCCGAAAACCGTGTGCTTTCCATCGAGGTGCGGGGTCGGGACATGGGTGATGAAAAACTGGCTACCGTTCGTGGCCGGCCCGCGGTTGGCCATCGAGAAGATGCCGGGCTTGTCGTGCTTGAGCCCGGTTTTGACCTCGTCCTCAAACGTGTAGCCGGGTCCACCGGCGCCGGTGCCGGTGGGATCGCCGCCTTGTATCATGAAGTTCGGGATCACGCGGTGGAAGGTGATTCCATCGTAGTATCCGCGCTTGGCGAGGTTGAGGAAATTGGCGACGGTGACCGGGGCTTTGGACGCTTGGAGCGTTCCTTCGATGTCACCCTTGCTTGTCTTGACGATAATGCGGATGTCTTCCATGGAGAACGAGTTCGTCGTCGAGATGGCTTGGAATGTCAAACCCAGAAGTATGGCAAAAAGCGTGTTTTTCATCGGTGGGAAATATGTCAGAGTGTGAGCAATGAGGCAACCACTCGTAAAAATCGGCGTCGTGCAGCATGCGTGCTCGGCGGACATCGCAGCGAACATGGCGGCGGCGGAGCGCGGCCTGCGTGAAGCGGCCTCGCGCGGGGCGAACGTCGTCTGCCTGCAGGAGCTCTTCCGCTCGGTATATTTCTGCCAGGTCGAGGACCATAAGTATTTCGAGCTGGCCGAGCCGGTCCCCGGGCCGACGACCGAAAGGATGCAGGCGCTCGCGCGGGAACTGGGCGTCGTCATCATTGCCTCGCTTTTTGAAAAGCGCGCCCCGGGCCTCTACCACAACACGGCGGCGGTCATCGATGCGGATGGAACGTTTCTTGGAAAATACCGGAAGATGCACATCCCCGACGATCCGCTCTTCTACGAAAAGTTTTATTTCACACCCGGCGACCTCGGCTTCCGCGCGTGGGACACGAAGTTCGGGCGGATCGGGGTGTGCGTTTGCTGGGACCAATGGTATCCGGAGGCTGCGCGTCTGACCGCCCTGCAGGGCGCGCAGATCCTCTTCTATCCGACCGCCATCGGGTGGCATCCCTCCGAGAAGGCCCGGTATGGCGAGCGCCACCATTCAAGTTGGGAGACCGTCCAGCGCGGGCATGCGGTCGCGAACGGCTGCTACGTTGTCGCCCCGAACCGCATCGGCCATGAGGCGCCGGACGGCGGCGACGGCATTGAGTTCTGGGGACAGAGCTTCGTCTGCGATCCCTCGGGGCAGATCCTCGCCAAAGCATCTCCCGGCAATGAGGAAGTCCTCGTCGTCGATGTGAACCTCGACATTGTGGACACACAGCGCACCCACTGGCCGTTCCTCCGGGACCGGCGGATCGACGCTTACGGCGAGATCACGCGCAGGTTTATCGACTAGGCCACCTTCCGTCTCAGGTGCAGGAAGCACTCGCCGCCGCGGGTCCGGTGCCCGACGATCCGGAACTCGCATGCGGCGGGCAGAAAGCCTCCAGGAAGTCCGGTTATGGTCGGGGCGGCTGCCCCGCCAAAGATTTTCGGCGCGATGGTCACGTAAAACTCGTCCACCAGATCGGCCGCAGCCAGGGAACGGAGGAGCGTGCCCCCGCCCTCACAGAGCAACCGCCGGACCCCGTAGTCGCCGGCCAGGATCCGGAGTGCCACGTCGAGCGGAACCGTGGCTCCGGAAAAAAGATGGAGGTCGCAGAGGGGCGCGATGCGGGCGATTCGGCTCTGCGGCATCCGCTGGGTCGAGAACACCACCAGCCGAGACTCCGCATAGTGGAATACCTTCCATGCCGGGTCGAGCCGTCCGGAGTTGCTGATCACCACCCGCAGCGGCGCCGGGGGCAGACCCCTTGCCGCACGCGCATCGCGCAGGTCCTGCCTCGACAGCCCGAGGCTCATGGTGTCTGCCGCGACCGTGCGGTTTCCGACCATCACCGCATCAGCGCCGGCCCGGATTTCCTGGAGCAGGGCCTTGTCGGCGGGCGAGGTGAAGAGGGCCGGTGTGAAGCGGCGCGTGCTGATCTTGCCGTCGGCCGTGATCGCAAAATTCGCGCAGATGTGCGGTCTGGCCGGAACGCGGCGGCCCGGCTTCATGGCTCGATCGGCCTACCGCTTTCGGCTTCCTCCTCGATCCGGTGCTCGAGCGCCTCGATCGTGGATTCCATCTCGCCGATCCCCGTATGCTCGGTGGGGCGGTAAAACAGGTAGACCAGGCCGCCGACAAGGCTCCAGACGACCACCATCAGGAATCCTGAAATAGAGATCGACATCGCGATCGCCTCGGGCGTCCGGTAGAGCGATCCGAGCAGCGTGATGAAGAGTCCCTCACGCACGCCCGCTCCCCCGATGCTGATCGGCAGCGATGTGACGGTCGAAACGATCGGCATTACGCAGAAGATGCTCAGGAGTCCGAGCCCCGCGCTGAATGCTTTCGCGCCGAAGAAGAACGATGAAAAGATCAGAAGGTGTGCGGGAAGCGAGATGAGGAAGGCTTTGGCCACAGATCCCCCGGCTTTTGCATACTGGGAGAATGCGGCGGCCGCCTCGGCAATTTTCGCATGGAAGGGCAGCCACTGTGGGAGGTTCGCCGTCAGGTTCAGCCGGTCGACAAGCCACGCGGTCACGATGAAGCCGAGCGATCCGCCGAGGATGACCGCCACCGTGAGCACACCTGCGGGCGCCGACTTCATGAGCTCGTTCCACCGCGCGAGGATCACCGCGGCCGACACCGTTGCCAGGGCCATCACCCCGACCACGCGGTCGATAAACACGCTCAGTAGCGCCCCGGCCTTCTTATCCGGCGCTTCCCTCATGATGAAAAAAATCTTGATCACGTCTCCGCCGGTCGAGCCGATCAGAAAGAGGTTGAAAAACAGTCCCGAGAGAATGATCCGCAGCGCCCGACCGAACGAGATCGTGATCCCCTGCACCCGCAGCAGGATCATCCACCTCCACGTCTGTAGCGCAATGGCTGCCCCCAGCGCGCCGATCCCCGGAAGAAACCACCAAAGCCCTCCCTCGGCTCCCGCTTTGGTGATCGCCTCCAGCATCTTCCGGTTCTGCTCCGGATTGCGGAATATCCACCAAAGAAGCGCAATGGTGATCAGGAGTTGGATAATTGGGAAAAGGACTTTTTTCATTTGGGATCTGGCGGCCCGCTCGCCACCTGCTGGAGCATCATTCCGAAAATCCGTGTGGGCGATTCCGATGCGCGTCGTTACGTGTCTCTGAGTTCTCCGTGTTTTTATTCGCGGCTGGCCCCGCGATTCCGCGCCGCGCTGCCAGCCACGGATTGAATCTTTTCGCAGGGAAGAGTGTCGAGAACCAAATGCCCGGCTCCTTCCGGCCGGCGGCCCCGGCAAGTTCTTGTCAGATTCAACCTTTCCCTTTGCTGCGCCGGCGGGATTGACTAGTAGGATGGACCACCGTCCGGTTTTCGAAGCCCGGATGGGAGCACATCCGACCTGCCATGCACATCCTAGAAGTCCTCGCGCCAACCATCCTGCTGATCGCCCTCGGGGCCGGGCTCGGCTGGATCCGTTTTCTCGGAAAGCCGTTTATCGCGGAACTGAACAAGCTGGCGTTCTGGGTCGCGCTGCCATCGCTGGTTTTCCGCGCGGCGGCTCATGCGGGAAGCCCGACGCTGTTGACGCTCTGGCTGATTGGCGTGCTGGCGGCGGCGACGGTTCTGACCGCAGCGGTGGCTTGGGTGACCGCCCGCGCGATCCGGATCCCGCCGTCCTCGCGCGGCACGTTTGTCGCGTCCTCGTTTTTCGGCAACCTGGCCTACATCGGGATTCCCATCCTCGCCCACAGCCTGGGGCGGATCGCGCTTGGCGATGCGCCGGAGTTGCTCGCCACATCCGTGATCGTCATGACAGCCATGATTGTGATCAACAACGCGCTGGCTGTTGCCCTCTTTCAAAAAGGCGCATTCCATCCTCTCCCGATGGCGCGGCACATCGTCATGAACCCGCTCGTGATCTCCGGAATCCTGGGAATTCTTGTCGGCATCAGCGGGATCGGGATTCCCGCGGTTTTTGACGATGTGCTGCGGACCCTTGGCGGAACTGCGGTTCCGCTCGCCCTGCTTTGCATCGGCGGTGCGCTGGAGATGACCCCCCTGCGCGGACGCCTCTCTTGGATTGCAGGCGCCGCTGCATTGCAGGTGCTGGTTTTCCCGATCATGGCGTGGTGGATTGCACGCACCATCGGGTTCAGCCCGGCGGATACCCGCGTGGTCTTAATTTTTGCGGCCTGCCCGACAGCCGCGGTGGCCTACACCATGGCCAGCCAGATGGGCGGAGACGAGGCGCTGGCAGCCGGGGCGATCGCGGTGAGCACGGTGGCTTCCTTTGGTAGTCTTGCCGTTGTACTCGCAATCACCTGAGCGTTTCTGTGCGCGAGGAGCTGGGGCCCCTCTGCCGCGCATTCAAATCTTTTTTGCAACTTTCCGCGATGGCGGGTTTTTCATGCTTGTTATGAAAACACTGCACATTCTCCCGCTGGTCCTCCTTGCTGCCGCGTCCCCGCTTCTTCAGGCGAGCGACTCGAAGCGCACGGCGGAATACATCCTCGCCACACCGACCGACTTCGAAGGCAAGCAGGTGTCGCTCGACGTGGCATTCGTGAAACCCGTTCACTGGAAGAGCCCTGTTCCAGAGCTCGCCTTTTTTCATGCCGTGACTCTGGATCGCCGCGACCACAAGCCGGGCGGTCACATCCTGATTGCTGTGCCTGCCGCCGATGCGGGCAAGATCGCGCAGCGCTACGGCCTCGACTGGGAAGGCCGCAATGAAAGCAACACGCTCACCGGCACCCTGGTTGCCGCCCCCGGGCGCGCTGCCGGGATGCACCGCAGGGTCTGGCTTATTGATACCGACGGCAAGGCCATCGAGCTGATCAAGGCGAAGAAGCTCGAGCTTCTCGAAGATAACGGCCCGGGGCCTGGTCCGGGCTTTGGCGGGCGGCCATTCGGTCCGAAGCACGGTCCCGGTCTGGGAGGCAATTAATTTCGGACGCAACGACAAGAACGCCGTGCGGGGTCACTGATCCCGCGCGGCTTTTTGCTTTTTGGGCTGCGCCTGCGGAATGAATTGCGGTAGGCTGCCGTCCGATGAGCATGACTTCCGCCCTCTTCTGCCTGGCCGGTTTCGCGATTGGCGGACTTCTTGGCTGGCTGGTTTCGTCTGTCCGCGGGGCATCGCGTCTCGGGCAGGTCCAAGCTGAAGCGGCCGGCCTGGCGGCCCGTGCCACGGCAGCCGATGCCCACATCCAGAAGACCGATGCGGCGCTGGCCTCCGAGCGGGAAAAAAATGACACCCTGTCTGCGGCGGTCGCCTCCGCCCAGACCGAGAAGGCGAATCTGCTTGAGCGTCTGGAATCCGAGTCCCGGCGGTTGGGCGAGATGCAGAGCGTGATGAAGCTCGAATTTGAGAACCTGGCCTCGCGCCTTCTCGAGGAGAAGAGCGCCCGGTTCCTTGAGCAAAATCAGGCCGGACTCGCTACGATTCTTGCTCCGCTCCGCGAACGGATCGGCGAATTCCGCGAGCGGATGGAGGTCATCCACTCCGCAGAGGAAAAGTCCGCTGCGGCGCTCGGGGCGCAGCTCAAGAACCTGCACGCGCTCAACCGCCAGATGGCCGAGGAAGCGGAGAACCTGACCAGCGCACTCAAGGGGCAGTCGAAGACCCAGGGCTCGTGGGGTGAGCTCGTCCTCGAACGCATCCTGGAAAAATCCGGGCTCACCAAAGGCACGGAATACGAAACGCAGGCCGCCCATCGTGACGATGGCGGGTCGTTGCGGATGCCTGATGTTGTCGTTCATCTTCCGGAGGGCAAGAACCTCATCATTGACGCGAAGGTTTCGCTCACCGCTTATGAGCGCTGCGTGAATGCCGGCACCGAACCCGAGCGCGCCGCTGCCCTGCGCGAGCATGTGTCCTCGGTACGACGTCATGTGGAGGAGCTGTCGCGGAAGAACTACCCGGGGCTTGCCGCGCTGAAGTCGCCGGATTTTGTGATGATGTTTGTGCCGGTCGAGCCCGCGCTGAGCCTTGCGCTGCAGCACGACCCCGCCCTCTACTCCGATGCGTTTGAAAAGAACGTGATCCTTGTCTCATCATCTACCCTGCTTGTGGCGCTCCGGGCGGTCGAGAGCGTGTGGCGCCACCACAAGCAGACCGTGAACGCGCAGGAAATCGCGCGGCAGGCCGGCAACCTCCATGACTCGTTTGTCCTCTTTCTCGGATCGCTGGAAGAGATCGGCTCGCGGCTCGGCCAGGCCCGTGACGCCTATGACCAGTCGATGGCGCGCCTTGCCACCGGGCGCGGCAATCTCGTGAAACGCACGCTCGACCTCCAGAAGCTCGGCGCCCGCGCCGACAAGCAACTCCCGCCGGCCATCGCGCGCCTCGCAGAGGAAAGTTCGGAATGAAAATCCTGATCCTCGGCGCCCGTGGCCGCCTTGCCGCGGCCCTCGCGAGCGGGTGGGGGAGGGACCACAGGGTCACCGCTCTCGCCCGTCCGGAACTCGATGCCGCCGATTCGGAGGGCCTTCGCTCACTGCTGCAAAAGCACGACTTCGACCTGCTGGTCAACGGCACCGGGCTAACCGATGTGGACCGCTGCGAATCCGCGCGGGACGAGGCGAGGGCGGTCAATGCGCTGGCACCCGGCATCATGGCGGAAGCCGCCAGCAAAAGAGGCGCGCGGCTCATCCACTTCAGCACCGATTACGTTTTCGATGGCGCAAAAGCGGCTCCTTACATCGAGACCGACGCAGCGAACCCGCTCGGATTCTACGGGCGGACGAAGCTGGATGGCGAGCTCGCGGTTCTTGCCGACGACCCGGGCCATCTGGTTGTGCGTGTCTCGTGGGTCTTCGGTCCGGACAAGCCGGCATTCATCGATGTCCTCATTCACCGGGCCCGCACGAACCCGCGCATCGAGGCGATCGCGGACAAAATTTCCTCGCCGACCCACGCGGTAGATGTCGCCGTCTGGCTGGAGCCGTTTTTCGATCCGACGCTGCCCGGAGGAATTTATCACGCTTGCAATGCCGGTTCCTGCTCGTGGCGGGACTACGGCGCATTCGCGCTCCGGTGCGCATCCGAAGCCGGCGTGCCACTGGCCACGACATCTGTCGCCCCGATCCGTCTGGCCGACATGAAAGCGTTTGTGGCGCCGCGGCCTCCGCTGACTGCGCTTTCGACGGAAAAACTTGCCGCTGTGACCGGTATCCAGCCACGCTCGTGGGAAGATGCTGTCCGCCAATACGTCCAATTGAAATATGCACAGGTTCCACCTCTCCCCTGAATCCTGGGATTCCGCCGCGCTCGACCGCGAGGAATCCCACCACTGCACGAACGTCCTGCGGCTCGGGGTCGGGGAAAAGATCGCTGTTTTTGACGGACGCGGACGCGAGGCCTCCGCTGTGATCGATTCCGCAGCTTCGGGTCGCGTTGCTCTCAAACTTTTGGCAACTTCGTCAACTCCCGCCACGCCCTGCGCGATCACCCTTGCCCAGGCCGTTGCGAAAGGGAAAAATATGGATCTGATCGTGCAGAAGGCCGTCGAGCTAGGAGCTGCCCGCGTCGTCCCTCTCCTCTCCGACCGCACGGTCGTCCAGCTCGCTTCCGGCGAAGCGGAAAAAAAGCGTGCGAAGTGGCGCGATATCGCCGTTGAAGCCTGCAAGCAGTGCGGCCAAAACCACCTGCCCGAAATTGCGGTGCCGGTGACGCCAAAAACGTTTCTCCAGAGCGAAGCGCCGACCGAACTCCTGTTCATCGCGTCCTTGCAGCCGGATGCGCGGCCGATCAAATCCGTGCTGGCCGACTTTGCCGCATCCCGGCAACGGCTCCCGCTCAGCGTGACCGTTTTCATCGGCCCCGAGGGAGATTTCACCCCGGCCGAGATCGCGCTGGCAAAGACCCACGGTTGCCATCCTGTCACTCTTGGTCCGATTATCCTGCGCACCGAGACCGCCGCAATCTACTGCCTGAGCGTGCTTGCGCACGAGCTGTTTGCCACACGGTAATCCTTGCGTGGGTGGTATTTTTCAAGCAATTATCCGCAAGCAATTCCCGCGTTATGAAATTCCCCCCCCGAACCTTCCTTCGTCACCATTTTCTCCTGGCCGCGGTGCTTGCCGCCTGCCCCCTGCTTTTGAAGGCGGAGGCACCCTCCACCCTCGAAGCGGATTTCAAAAACCCTCCCACAAAAGTGAAGCCATATGTGTGGTGGCATTGGATGGGCCCGAATTTCAGCAAGGAGGGGATCACGAAAGATCTCGAGGCGATGAAGGCTGCCGGCATCGGAGGGGCGACGATCTTCAACCTTGCGTCCGCAGTCCAGGAGTCCCAGCAACCCACCCTCAACAACCCCTGGCCAAACCAGACCTACCGCAGCCCTGCTTACTGGGATGCCGTGAAACATGCGGCTTCGGAGGCGGCGCGGCTTGGTCTCGAGGTCGGCCTGCACAACACGGTCGGGTATTCCACGACCGGCGGTCCGTGGATTGATGAGGAAAAGAACATGCAGAAGGTCGTGTGGAAACAGGTCGATGTGGATGGAGGCCAAAAGGTCTCGATCGATCTGCCCCGGCCGGACCCAACAAAATACGGCGGTTACGGGAACAGCGGAAAACCGTTCACGTTTTACCGCGACATTGCGGTGCTCGCGATCCCTGCTGATGGCCCGGTGGACTCCAAGCAGGTGCTGGACATCTCTTCCAACCTTAAAAACAACCGCCTCGAATGGACTGCTCCCGCCGGCAAATGGCGGATCTTCCGGTTCGGGCATGCTCCGACCGGAGCGAATCCCCACCCGCTCCCGGACGACGTGATCGGCAAGGCCTTGGAAGCCGACAAAATGAGCCTCGAAGCGAGCCGCTACCACTGGGACCAGGTCATTGATCCACTGAAAAAAACGCTCGGTCCACTCCTCGGCAAGGGGCTGACATTCTTCCTCATCGACAGCTACGAGGCCGGCTACCAGAACTGGACGCCCGCATTCCGCGCGGAATTCCTGAAGCGCAAGGGCTACGATCCAGTGCCCTGGCTTGCCACGCTCGGGAAGCCAATCACAAACGACAAGGACGGAAAAGCCCGCAGGGTCTTCGGCAGCGAGGATATGACCGCCCGCTTCGAGTGGGACTACAAGGACATGATCGAAACGCTCTACTACGAGAACGGCTGGCTGCCCGCCGTTGAGAAGATTCACAAGGCCGGATGTACGCTGCAGTTTGAGCCCTATGGCGGACCGTTCAACACAGTCGAGGGCGCAGCGCTTTCTGACCTGCCGATGGGAGAGTTCTGGACCGGCCGCAACGGTGGCATCAACGCGACCATCCCCGCCGCCGCCCGCGCGGCAGGCCGCACGGTCGTCGGGGCCGAGGCGTTTACTGGTCCGCCGAAGTTCAGCGACTGGAGCGAGACGCCGGCGTTTCTGAAGCTCTCCGGCGACGGCACTTACGCCAGTGGAGTGAACCGCATGGTCCTGCACCACTGGGTCCACCAGCCGTTCGACGATCGCTACCAGCCTGGCATGGGCATGGGCTGGTGGGGCACGCATTTCAGCCGCTTCCAGACCTGGTTCGAGCCGGGTAAAGCCTTTTTCCAATACCTCGGCCGCGTGCAAGCCATGCTTCAGCGCGGAGAGGCACCCGCCGACTATGTGAGTGTCGGTTCGGCCCAGGGGGAAGGTGATGTAATCCCTTGGCGGGTGCTGCGCTCCGGCGTGGATGTGCGTGACGGAAAAATCATGCTCCCGAGCGGGAGATCGTATTCCTTTCTGAGCATCCCGAACGCGACCGTGCTGCTTCCCGGAGACGTCAAGAAGATCGGCGAGCTGCTCGCCAAGGGCGCGGTCATTGTCGCGTCGAAGCCCGCCCGCTCGCCCAGCCTCGCCGGCTACCCGGCCTGCGATGCCGAGGTGAAAAGCCTCGCGGACAAAATCTGGGGCGACGGGAAGTCGCCTGTCCTCGCGGTGGGTCCGGGAAAACTGTATGCGACCGGCGACCTGAACGCCGCGATCCGGGACTTTAAGATCACGCCGGCTGCCCAGGTCACAACCGCCGGGGCGCCGGGGATCCGGATCCCCCAGCGCCGGGACGGCAAGACCGACCTTTTCTTTGTGACAAATCCGAAAGAGGAACCCCAGGCGTTCACTGTCTCGTTCCGCATCGACGGCCGCCGGCCGGAACTCTGGAATGCCGAGACCGGAGAGATCTCGTGGGCACCGGTCTGGCGCCAGAAGGACGGACGCACCGAGGTCGATCTCCGGCTCGGAGGCGTCAAGTCGATCTTCGTTGTCTTCCGCGACGGTCCGCCACCTGCCGACCATGCGGTCTCCGTCGATGTCCAGGCCGGCGCGAATAAATCCGGCTGGGATCTTGTCGGTCTTCCGGCGGGAGGAGTGCGCCTGTCCGCGCCATTCCCTCTCACGGCCGATGTGACGTTTGCATCCGGACGCAAGGAGACGCTGAAACTTGACCCGCAGGCCTCGCGGCAGATCACCACGCCATGGGATGTCACTCTCCGGTCGTCGGTCGAGGAGCCCCGAAAGGTTTCCGTCCCCGCGCTCGTCTCACTCTCCGAAAACAGCGACCCCTCGGTGAAATATTTTTCCGGCACGGCGACCTACCAGACGACGCTCACCCTGACCGATGCCGAAGTCGCCGGTGGCAAATCCCCTCTCATCCTGAACCTTGGCAACGTCGCCAACCTCGCCCGTGTCACGCTCAATGGCAAGGACCTCGGCGTCAAATGGCATCCGCCGTTTGAATTCGATATCAGCAGCGCCGCCAAGCCCGGTGCCAACCAGCTCGAGATCGCCGTTACCAACACGTGGCACAACCGCCTCGTCGGTGATGAACAATTCCCTGCCGACTTCGAATGGGGTACTGACCGCGGAGCGGACAGGGGCCGTGCGATGAAAGCCTACCCGGACTGGTTCATTAAAAAACAGCCCCGCCCGGAGCAGGGCAGAAAAGGTTTCGTCGTCTGGTACTACCATCGCAAGGACACCCCGCTTCTCCCATCCGGGCTGATCGGACCCGTGACGCTTGCGCCGGAGGCCACGCAGACGGCGGGCAAATGATCTTCAGGACCATCGGCCATTTTTAACAGGGCATGAGCCTCCGGATTCCACCGTCCGAATCTTTACGCCAATTATGGGGGCCGGCGCTTTCTTGCGGAATTCTGACTGCAATAATGTTGCTCCTGACGGGCTGCAGAGCGGGAACCCTTCCGTCCGGCCGGAACGTTGTCACCCCATTCACCCGCCTGAGCTACCAGAATTCCGCCTTGCTCGTCATCGACACGCAAAACGACTTCGGGAGTCCCGGCGGCAGCCATACGATGCCGGATTTCAAGAGCGTCATTCCGAATGTCGAAAGGGCCATCCGGATATTCAGGGCAGCGGGGCGCCCGGTGATTCATGTGGTTCGTCTCTACCCTGCCGACGGGTCGAATTCGGATCTTTGCCTCCGGTGGCAAATAGCTAATCAAGGGTTGAGGGTGGTTGTTCCAGGAACCTGGGGGTCGGAGCTTGTGCCTTGCACAAACCCGAATGGAGCCCGCCTGGATCCGAAGTTGCTCATGTCCGGGAGGGTCCAGCAGATTTCCGATCGGGAATTCGTGTGCTACAAGCCGAGGTTCAACGGATTCTTTCGCACTCCGCTCAGCCGCTTTCTGAGATCCCAGGGGATCGGGAGCGTGGTGATTGTCGGGATCACTTTTCCGAACTGCGTGCGGGCCACCCAGTTGGGAGCGACCGATCATGACTTCCGTGTGGCACTTGTTCCTGAGGCCTGCACGCAGGTTTATCCTGATGGATTGCGTGCGATGCAAGGCGAGGGGGTGCAGCTGATCAGCCTTGGGGCCCTGAAAGAGAGCCTCGCTGCGGCACGAGGAATGATTGATTCTCCCCCCATCGGAGTTGGAATCAGCAAACCGTAAGGCGGCTCTTCCTGCGGCACCCGATCAGGGGCCGGTGACGGGCTGCCGGGGGGAAGGAAACCTGGATCTTTGAGAGCCGGACCTGGGCGCCGGTGGTGCCTGTAGCCTCTGGCAAGGGCGAAGCCGGCAGTATTGTAGGTGGGGATAGCTGGAGGCCACGCAGACTGCCGGAAAATAAAGCCGGGGCCATAAGCGATCACTCCCGCTTCGTCCGAAATGGCGGAGCGGGAAGTCCGGCGGCATTGTAGAGGTTGGCACCCTCCGGCCAGCGGCTCCATGCGTAGCGGGCATCCGCCGGGTCGGAAACGTCGGGGCTGCTGACGAGGACCGTGCTACCGGAGATCTCCGCGCTGGCAGGAAAATACTTTCCATCTATTCCAGCGACCTCGAAGCCGCCTGGCAGACCGTCTTTGGCAACCAGGCCCCCATCCGCATGCCGGAATGTGAGACGCAGCGCATTCCCCTCGCGGCTGGTAGACTCAAGCACCGGCCCGGAAGATTCGATCTTCTCTCCGTAGTCCCGCGCCCGCGCGATCCTAGCCAGCCTGGCACCGACGTCCTGTTTGTTGTGCGGGTGGACATCTGATTTGTCCCCGATGTCGATCGTCACTGCCATGGCCGAGTTCGGCAGGCTCAGGGCCTTCGCCTGGGCCTCACGGACCTCCGGCCGGTTGCTGCTCTTGTCGAGTGCGGCGAGTTGAACGAAGTAAAACGGAAAATCGCCCTGTCCCCACTGCGATCGCCAGCTTGTGACGAGCGTCCCGATCAACTCCGGATAAAGGTCCAAGCCCTCAGTGATCGATTCCCCCTGATACCAGAGCATGCCTTTGATGGCGAAGGGCTGGATCGGTTTGACCATTGCGTTCCACAGCAGATACGGGTTGTGCTGGTCGGCCAGAGGATCCCGCGGCGGTTTCGCGGCGCCGGGCCGGCCCTGCGGGGCACCCGGCTCCTGCGGAGCCATAGCTCCCGCAAGAGCCTCTTTGTGGGACTGGACCTCCCGATCAAACTTTTCGAGCAGGCCGGCAAAGCGCGGGTTCGCAGCAAGGTCCTGCCTGCTGACCCAGGCCTGTGCGCAGCTGGCTCCAAACGCGGTTTTGATGAAGCCCACCGGCTGCCCGGTCGCCCGCTGGAGGTCGCGGGCGAAGAAGTATCCAATCGCCGAAAATCCGGGCACCGTCTCCGGCGAGCATACCTCCCAGCGTCCATCGAGATCATCCAGCGGCACGGGCGAGAGACGGGCAGGAACCGTAAACATACGGATCAGGGGATGACTGGCGGCCGCAATCTCGGCCTCCTCGTTGATGACGCCGGCAAACCGCTGAGCCCGGCCGGGATACTTTTCCAGGTTTCTCGAAACGACGAAATCCATATTCGACTGGCCGGAGCCCAGCCAGACCTGGCCGACAAGAACGTCGCCGATCTTGATGGTGTTCTTTCCGGCAACGGTCATCTCCAGCGGACCGCCTGGAGTAAGGTGATCCAGCCGGAGCATCCATTTCCCATCGGCTCCCGCTGCAACAGACTTTTGCTGTCCGGCAAAGCTTACCTTTACATCCTCGCCGGGATCCGCCCAACCCCAGACCGGAACGGGCACACCGGCCTGCAGCACCATGTGGTCGCCGAAAATTCCTGCTACCCGCACATCCGCCCGCAGTGGCATCGCGCACAGAAGCAGAAGAAAATAGTCCAGTGCGTGCGTGGATATCAACCGTCCGGGGAAAAAGGTCCTCATTCCTGCGAATGATTCTTGCGCAGCCAGGGAAGTCAACCTCTGAAAGGCTCTTCGTGGGCTGGCCGGAAGGATTCACGGAGCCAGGCACAGTTGCCTGCCCCGGCCTGGTGCCTGCTTATTTGACAACCCGGAGGCGGACGAAGCGCTTCGTGCCGGATCCGAGAGGAACAAGGGATTTCACGCTCTGGACCATTCCGTTGTCGGAAAGGATCTCATCCGTCACGCCGGTTGTGATCCAGCTTCCGGCCGCAAGCGTATCGCTGTATTCGACGACGTACGCAACCGCCGCGGTCTTCAAGCGCGAGTAAGTAAACTCAAGGCGCGAGCCGTTTGGAAGAAGGACGCCGGGAGCAAACGATGAGGTCTTCGGATCCGACGTTGTGGCAAATTCCAGCAAGTTCGGGATGCCGTCCCGGTCGGGGTCGGCAGTCTCGCCGATGATCACCTGGTCGGCCACACCCGGCCAATTGATGTCTTGCCAGTCGGAAAAAATGCCCGCATTCCGCGCAACCGTGATGTTGAGGTCGGCAGACGTTTCGCCGCTCGCGTTTGTGGCGATGAGCCGGAGGACATAGCTGCCGGCGGCACTGAAAGTGACAGTGGTGGCTGGATTTGCGGCATCTGTAAATGTGGCGTTCCCCGGTCCGCTGACAAGCGACCAGATCGAATTCGTGGAGGATGTCACGTTTCCGCTCAACGCCGCAGCGATCCCATTGGTCGCGGCGGGCGCTGTCCCGACTGAAATCGAGGGAGCCTCGTTCACAGAAAATCCGAGCGTGAGCATCGGGCGCTGGGCGGTTGTGGTGCTGTCGTCGGATTGGAAGCGAACGTAGTTGTTGCCGGTGCCGGCTTCGGTTGCAGGCGAGAGCACGACCAGGTTGAGCGGGCGCGCCCCGGAGATGGCGGCCTGAACAAGCGAGCGGAAATCCGGCGAGGTCGGAAACGTTTTTTGAACGCCGGCGATCGTCGCGTTGAAGCTGGACACGGTGGAAAGCACCGTGGGGCCGAAATCCCCGCCGGGCGCTGTCCATGTGAGGTTCCCCGCGAGATCGCTCCTGCGGGTCCAGTTGGCACCGGTTTCATTGCCGGTGGCGCTCGCGCCAGCGCTTGTGCCCTCGGTGAAATTTGCTGTGATGGCACGGAGTTGAAGATCACCCGGCGATCCGGCATTGGCGCCAGCTGTCCAGAGATCGAGTTTGGCGGACTGCACGACGAACCCAGCCGGCAGTCCGGTCAGATCAAAGCCGAAAAGCGCGCGGAGGACGCCGGTGGTGGTGCGGCCGATCAGCAGTTCGGTGCGGTTGCCGGAATTCCATGTCGGGTTGTCGCTGCGGATGAATGTCCCCGAGTGGCTGTAGCCGCTTTCGCCCTGGCGGAACGTGAGCGTCGGAGGGGCGACGATGACCGTGCGCGTGGCAATGGCCGTGGTCACTCCCGCACCGCTTCCGAGCGAAGCGGTGGACTGGACGACATACGTTCCTGGCGCGGAAAACTGCGCGCCCGTGGAAGCCGCAGCCGGGTTGTCAAACGTCACGGTGCCCGGTCCGGAAACTTTCATCCAACTCATGGACGGCACGGCGGACGGCACGCTGCTCGTGGCGGCGGCAATCAGGCGCAGACGTAGTGCGGTATTGGTGACGGTGGCGGGATCCGCGGCAGGACTGCTGATGCTGAGCTGCGGGGGCGGGTATTGTGTGCCGCCGCCGGGCAGGAGGATTGCTCCGTTATTGACCAGTCCGGGAGGAACAGTTCCGGTCCAACCGGAGAGGTCGAGCGTGCCATTGTTGATAAACGTGCCGCTCACCGGAAATGCAGCGCTGCCGGTAAGCGTGATCGTTCCGAAGTTTGTGACATTGCCGGCGATCGACACGCCGGTGAGGGTGAAATTTCCGCCTGCCTGCACCGTCAAATTGCCGGTCAGCGCCGGGACAGTCAGGAGCGCGCCGCCCGCTTCGAGAAAAATATTGCCGGCGAGCGAAGCCATGCTTTGGAGGCTCGCACCGGATTTGATGGTCAGCGATGGCGATGTCAGCAGACCGTTGCCCAGAATCAGCCGGCCAGCATTCACGACCGTCGCACCGCTCCAACTCGTGTTCCCGCTCAATGTGAGGTTTCCCGTGCCCGCCTTGGTGAGGCTTAGGTTGCCGGTGATGGTGCCCGTGAATGTGGAGGTGGCGGTCTGGTTGATAGTGAGCACCGGGATGGCCGCGGCGCTGTTAGTGATCACGTTGGCGGTTCCGCTGGCCACCGAGATGCCCGCGACCTCCTGACTTGTGCCATTGAGATCAAGGACACCGGAGACGGCAGAGCCGCCGAATTTAATTACTGTGGTGACCGGCAGCCTGTTCTGCCCGCCAGCCAGCTGGAGCACGCCGCCGATGATCGTGGTATTCCCGCTGAAAGTATTTGCTCCCGAAAGGATGACCGGCGAAGCCATGTCATATGGGCGGAAGATAAGACCGGCCGTTCCGAGTGCGCTGTTAATCGAACCCGCGACGATGAGCGTGGCGCCGGACAGCGTGCCGATCCGCGTGTCATTTCCGGAAAGGGTCACCGGCCCGCCCCATGTGTTGATGCCTGTCTTGCTGAGGAGGGCTCCGTAGCTGAACCCGCTGCCGCCTGTGCCGGCAATGGTCAGAGGCTCGGCTTCGACCGAGATGTCGCCGTCGAGTTCGATGCGTGAATTCAGCGGAACAAATGTGCCGTTCGCCGACGAACCAAGCGCCGATCCATCCTGAATCGTAAGCACCCCGCCGGTCACCGTGGTGTTGCCAGTGTAGCCGTTCGAAGTGGCGATCGTCAGCGTTCCGTTGCCCGATTTTGTGAGAGCCATCGGGCCGGACAGCCCGCCCGAACCGGAAAATGTATAGGCTTTGGCCGTGGAATTGTTGACGAGCACCGAGGCGGGCCGGAGGGTTTGGGTGAGATTGACGGCCGGAGAGTTTGAGCCCGCGTCGGTGAAGGAAACCTGGCGGTTGCTGCGGAAAACGCGGGGGGTATTGCCATTTTCCAGCCAGTTCCCCGAGGCCGCGATGTCCCAATAATTCGATCCGCCGCCGACCCACACGAGGGCAAACGAAGAGGCGGCACTGTTCGGGTTCGTCCCGACTTCATATTCTTCCAGGTTCGTCATGCCGTCGTTGTCGGGGTCGGCCGACGGGAGGCCTGAGGGATTCGTGGTATTTCCGAAGTTCGTGGTCTGCCACGTCTGGTAGGCTGCGACGCTCGTGAGCTTGACGGCGACCTGACCGGGTGTCGACGTGTCAAGCGTTGCCATGAGTGTGGCGGGCAGAGAGGGGATATTCAGGGTTGTCGTATCAAGCAAAAGGTCGCCGGTGTAGGTGACGAGGACGTTGCGGCCGGCCGCGAAGCCGGAGGCCTGCGGAAGGCTGATCTGGCCGCCGAGCTCCAGGCTGCCGGCCACGGCAAGGCGGTCGGAGGAAATGCTGGCAAAGGAAACCGTGCCGCCGAGCAGGGTGTCGCCGGAAAAACTGAGGTTTCCGCCGGAAACGGCAAGCGATCCAGCGCAGGTTACGCTGCTGGCGTTGACCGCGCCGTGCCCGCCGAAAGCGCCACCGGCTGCGATGTCGAGCGAAACGGCACCGAGCGTGCCGGCGAGTTGGATCGTCCCGCCCTGCGCGACCGAAACAGTCTGCCCGAACGCGAGCCAGCGGCTGATGGCAAGCGTCCCCTCCTGGACAGAAAGCGACCCGGCCAGCGTGGCATTTCCCGTGCCGTTCAGCGTCCACGTGCCCGCGCCCTCTTTGACAAGGCTGGTGCGATTGATCGTTGTTTGCTGCTCCTTGAACGTCCCCGAATAGGTGTCGTTCAGGCCGAGTCCGCCGACCCGCCATGTGAGCACGTTGGTTCCGGAGTAGGCTCCTTCAATGCTCGCGGTGGCATTGCCCGAGAGGCTGCCGATCGGGATCTCCGTGCCGGCCGCGGCCGGGGTCGGCGAGTATTGCATCCGCACGTTTTCAAGTTTCACGCGGGCCGCAGGAAACCCGAAGTCGCTTCCGACGACGAACCGGTTGTCCGTCCCGCCGGTCGCGGCGCGGCGGACGTTGATCTGCCCGGAGAATGACGACCAGTCGCCGGTGATGCCGCCACGGATCCAGGCCATGACGAGGTTCAGCGTGCCGTTGCCGGTGAGGTTGCCGCTGAGGGCCCGGTAGGGAGGGTTCGCGTCGCTGCCGTGCATTGTCACCTGGATCGTGGCGTTCGCGCTGGCAGGCACGACGAGATCGTTGGGCAGCGCGCCGTAGAGGTAGTCGGCTCCTGCCGTGCCATACATGACAAGCGTGCCACCGTTCAGCGTGATCGGTCCGGTGCCGAGGCCGTAGGCATTCGGCGGGGCGAAGATGCCGGAGGTGGTGGCGGGCAGCACGTTCGATGTCAGGGCGATCGTTCCCGCGTTGAGAACCGTTCCGCCGGTGAACGTGTTGTGGGTTTCAAAGATCAGGCTTGCGGTGGCATTGGACGTCGTGGCGTTCTGCGAGAGCGTGAGCGTGGTGGCATTGCCGATGGCGGCAATCGTCGTGCCGGCCGGTATTCCGGGCCCGCTGACGGCCATGCCTTGGAATAGCCCGGCGGTGCTCGGGACAGTGACGGCTCCGCTTGCTGTGGTAGTCGTGCTGCTGAGCGTATGCGATGGCAGGTTGAGCGTGAGCGTGCCATTGCCCGACTTGACAAGCGCCGTTTCGCCGGTGATCGGCGCGCCGCTGAACGTGTAGGGCCGGGAGATCGTGTTGTTCACCGTAATGCTCCGAGGGAGGACCGGGGTGGCGATTGTCACGTTGCCTGTGCCGGCTGCGGCGGAGTCATTGAACGTGACCGTGTCGAAGTTGTAGAATGTCGCCGGCGCGGCTCCCGACCATGCGGCGGTCGTCCGCTGGTCCCAGATCCCGCCGTTCGCGCCCGTCCAGACGAGGCTGCCGGCAGTGCCACTAACCGTCAGGCTGAGTCCGGAGGCAGTGGGTCCGATCACCATCGTTTGGCGGGGATTCGGGGGCAGGTTGGTCGAGAATGACGCGTTGCCGGCGGAGACCGGACCGGTCGTCGAGACGAGATGATAAGTGCCGTTGCCGAGTGTCCCACTGGTGAGGTTCAACGTGACGTCGATCGGGCCCGCGAGGACGACTCCGCCGCCGGATGTGATCTGGATGAGATCGTTGGTGCCGGCCGGGCTGCTCGAGAGATCGAACCGGAGAGAGGCGGCGGTCATGTTCAACGAGGCGGCGGTCAGTGTGCCAACAGTTGCACCGCCGTTCACGCCAGGAGAGAGGGTGCCGCCCATGGCAGCGATGAGTCCGCCTCCGAACGTGCTGTTGCCCGTGAGGGCCGCCCCGGCGGCGACCGTAACCGTCGAGTTTCCAAAAACGCCGCGGCACTCCAAAACGCCCGCGCTGACCGTCGTCGCCCCGGTGTGCGAGCTGTTTCCGGTGAGTGTGAGTGTGCCAATGCCCACTTTGGTGAGCATGGCATTCCCTATAAAGACCCCGTCAAAGGTCGTGTCCTTGTTAAGCCCGCCGACCGTGTAGTTTGGCGACCCGGATGTTCCGCCGCCGAGCCTTCCAGAGCCGGTGAGCGCGCCGATGCCGAACGTGTTGCCGGTGGAATTGGTCGTGCAGTTGATCGTCAGGCCCGCGCCGAGATTCACCGTGGCGGCCGACCAGCCGTTGAAGGTGCCTCCGTTGAAAATCGCGCGGGAAGTCCCGTTGGTCCCGGTGAAGCTCAGGTTAAGGTTTCCTGAAAACGTGTTCATCGCGCCCTTGAAATCGATCACTCCGTCGGTGCCCTGGTGGTTGATGTTCAGGTCCCCTCCGCCGGTGACCGCGCCGCTGAGGTAAACGCGGCGTCCGGTGTTGATCGTGGCCGAGTGGCCCTCCGGAATGAAGAGGGCTCCGGCAATGTTTTGTGTCGTGGAGGTGCTGCTCCAGGCGTTGGTGATCGTCGCGCCGTCCTGCAGGCTGATCTGCCCGGTCCCGAGCGTGCCGGCATTTGCCGCGCCGGCCGCCCCGAGGACGACTGAGCCGCCGTCAATCGAGGTCGTGCCGTTGTAAGTGTTGTTGGTCTTGATCGTGAGCGTGCTGTTCCCCGTCTTACTGAGGGTGGCCGCCCCGCCGATCGTGCCGTTGCCGTCGAACGTATAGTTTTTTGTGTTGCCCTCCACCGAAACCGATGCGGGCAGGAGCGCTCCGGATAGTTTGATCGAGGGGGAATTTGATCCAGATTCGTCGAATGTCGCGGCGTCGCCGGCACGGAAGCTTGTGGCGGTGCCGTCGAGCTTCTTCCAGTTGGCCACTGCCGCATCCCAGACGTTCCCGGTCCCGTCGCCTTTCCAGGTCAGGTCGCGGGGTAGCGGGGTCAGCGTGACCAGCAGGCAAAGCTGCTGGGTCCATGTGCTCCCGTCGGCATCCGTGACCATGAATGTGAACCCCGCGCGGCCGAATGCGTCGAGCGCCGGAGTGAACCGCACGATCGCATTGCCCGGACCGGACGCCGACACCGAGCCGCCGGTGATGTTTGTGACCGTAAAGACCGGTGACGAAGTGAAGCCGCTGGTGAACTTGCGCAGGTCGATGTCGACGTAGCTCGACGCATCGGCCGTGTTCTTCGACAGCGTGCCATGAGGCACGGCAAGAAAATGCAGATATTCCTCCAACTGCGTGTAGCCGACCGGCGAGCCAGGCGGAAAAAACGAGGCGGCCAACTGCGGCGCCGTGAAGACGACATTGTTGTTGGCGGTCGTCTTGTCGAAGCCCAGGGCATCCTCCCAATAATCGGGCAGGCCGTCCCGGTCGGAGTCGGTTGGCGCGGGGGTGGATTTGAGGTCTGCCTGCTCGGTTCCGGTGCTGAGGCCGAGTTCGGTCGGGTTTGCGATCATCCTGCGCTGCATGCCGGCAACCCCATCAACGCAGAGCTGGGTGATCTCATCGCGCAGGGGCCGGTCGTCGCTCACATCCATTCGCACCGCTCCGACTTGGGAGAGGACTTTTTTGTATGCGGTCATCATCGGGTCCACGGCGACCTGCACGCCGACAACCGGGTTCTGTGTGGTGACCGCTGTGCCGTTCGATGTCTGCGTCCATGGCGTGGCAACCTTGTCGTAGAGTGTCGCGGAGACCAGCCCGTAGTTTGTCTTTGTGATGTTGAGCTTGCTGGCATCGCCGCCGTCGAGCGCGGCGTCGCTCATGTGCAGCTGGAACTTATTCGTGCCATCGTCGTTCGCTCCGCCTCCGTAGATCGCGTCGCCGGTGCTCCCTCCGTGGATGAAAAAGCTGCCCCGGATGTTGACCTTGTAGTTGTAGCCGAGCCCGCCGGTGACCTCGGGGGCCATGTTGAAACCGTTGTCCCATCCGAACGTGACGTTGTTCACCCAGTCGAACACATCGCAGCCGATGAGCTTCGGGTTGCGTGTGTGGTTGTTTGCCCAGAGCGTGTGGTGGACGGTCGCGTGGTTCATCTTCCAGAGACCGCCGCACGAATGGCCCTGGAGCCCCCACGCGTTGGTGGACCACTGGAACGTCATGTTGTCCGGGGCCACTCCGAACGACGACATGTTCTCGTCGGTGCTGAACATCAGATCGCAGTGGTCGAAGATGATCGGCGAGGATCCGGCAATGTCGACCGAGTCCGAACCTGCCGTCGAATACCCGCGCCGCCACCGGATGTTCCGGAAGATCAGGTTGTTGGCCGTGATGTTCATGTTGTTGTTCCAAAAGCAGATCCCGTCACCGGGGGCGGTCTGCCCGGCCACCGTGATGTTGCTTTTGTCAAACGTCATGCCCGTCCCGCTCCCGCTCGGCAGCCGGATGTGGCCGCTCACCGCAAACATGATCGTGCGGCCCTGGGCTGGTGCCGTATGCACCCCTTCGGCAAACGATCCTGCGCCGGAGGCATTCAGGTTCGTCACGTAATAGACGTCCCCACCTCTACCGCCGCTCGCGATCGCCCCGAAGCCCTCGGCTCCGGGAAAGGCGGGGATCGGCTGAGCGGCGGCTCCGGATGCTGATAAGGCCAGCAGGCAGAGGAGAAGGCTGGGTCGGTTCATGGGCGGGGGCGAAGGGAGATTCTAGCGTATGAGGGGAGTCTGAGGCTCCGGGTTGGAGGCGATCTCCCGGGGAGCCCGCCCGAGTTCATACAGGCGGCCGATCTCATCGGCACGGAGCGGGGAGGAAAGGATCGCGAACTCATCGATGCAGCCTGAGAAAGGAACTCGCGGACTCCCGTTGACCCGCGTTTCGGAGACTCCCCCGATCTGCAGGCTGCCGGGCCTGAGGAGTCCGGGAAGTTCGAGCTGGCCCATGCCGACCACTTTGCCGTTCAGATAATGGGTGACCGTTTGCTTTTGCCCATCAACCACCGTCGCGATGAGGCACCACTCGGAACGGAAATCCTGGTTTGGCAGGCCATGGAGGATTTGCCAGCCACGCTCGGGCGTTCCTGCCACCGGATCGAGCGCGCCGAACCCGAGCGCGCGGTTGCCGTAAAGGTACCACGCGATTTCGCCTTTGACGAAGGCCCCGGATCCGGCAAGTAAATCCTGCCGGCGGGTCAATTTTTCGCCCTTGATCCACGCGAGCAGCGTGAGCGAGGGATACGCTCCCGGAAGGCTGACAGTGAAATAATCCTCCCGCGATTGCATTTTGACGGCTTTGCTCGCGGGAAAACGGCCATCAACGGTCCGGCATCCATGGCGCACCATTCCAGGCACCCCGGAAGCATGATCTCCCGATGACTGGCCGGCCCGAAAATAAAGAACCTTCGCGGGATGATTCCGAAGGAGTCGGTCGGCCACGGCGGACAAGGCCGTCGGAGTCGATGCCGCAGTTGCAAGATCGCCGGAGTCCAGGAAGCTTTCCGGCCGCGCAGTGACGGGCTTCGCCAGCCGATAGTCCTGGATCTCGACAGCTTGGTTGGCCCGGAGCATCGTTCGTTCACCGAGCGACGGCTTCACTTCCACCAGACCGTTCATTACATGAATCTGAGGGCCGCTGAGACCTGGCAATACCTCGCAGCCGAATTCCGTGCCGTAATCGACAACGGAAAATGCAGCGCCCAGCATCGTGAATCCTTTGGCGGACTGCGGAACCGTGGCCCGCGCCCGGCCCGAGCAGAACCTCACCGAATTGCCGGTGAGCAGGTCCAGTTCCCCCGGGCCTTCAAAGACGATCGTCGCGCCGGAGGCCATCTTGATTTCGACTGCGCCCGACGAAAGGACCAGCGAGCGGGTGGGAAGCGGGGAATGCGTTGCGGGAGCGTCCTTCTCCCACCGGGCCATGCTTTCCCTCGTGATCTCTGCGACTCCCGATGGCGACAGAACGTATCGCCCGAGAACCAGGAGGCCGATGGCGCATCCCACCACCAGCACAGCTGCCAATTGGACAAGACGAGCATTCGGCAAGCCGAGGAAACGGGATGCCTGAGTTGTGGCCGCCTCAGCAGGCAGGGATTGTATCGGCACGACTTTTGGCGGGAGAGGCGATCCCGTCTCCTTCCGCTCGGCCGCCCACTCGGACAGTGCAATATCCATGTCCGAATGCAGGAACCAGAGCCGCCGGGCTTCGGGGGATCCCGCCAGCATCGACTCCAGGGCGGCGGTCTGCTCCGCATCGATCGTCCCGTCAACGGCGGCACCGAACAGCTGGAACATCCGGACGGGGTCCTCGCCTTCCATTCTGCTCATGACCGCACCTCCATCGTGTGGTGGTCGATGCACTCGGCCAGCAGGCGGCGCAGAGCATTAAGTTTGTTGTAAAGCGTCTGGGGAGCACGGCCGAGCTTCAAGGCAATCGCTCCGATGCTGGCCCCATCGAGGTAGGCGGATTCGAGCAGCCCGCGTCCGCCTTCGTCCAGCTTCGCAAGACATTCCCGGAGAGCGTCGATCCGGGTGTCCTGAGCCGGCAGGTCAGCGACCCGCTCTGCCAGCAAAACCTCCAGCACCGCATCGCTGAAAACAATCTTCGACCGGGCGGCCATCCGCTGGAAATTTTTCGCCTCGTAGAAGCAGACCGTGCAGGCCCAGGATAAAAAGTCACTGCCCGCCTCGAACGTTTCAAACTTTCGCCAAAGCGTCATCGAGGCCTTCTGCAGCACATCCTCTGCATCCTCCCGGCGCCCGAGCATCGACATCAGGTAGCCCAGCAATCCCCGGTGCGATGCGGCGAACAGGCGGACGAACAGGGCGTGCCTGTCATCTTCCGGAGCGGACGGCGCAAGATCTTGGGACAAAATCATTCTACAATAGAATGTCTGGAAAGCGGGGAATTTACCGGGAAAATCGTTGCCTAAGCCGCCAGATAAAGTTGACCGAGCCTGGAGAGCGTCCCATCGGGCTTGAGGAGGGAGCAAGGGTGGCCCGGCTTGGTGTTGAAGTAGGCATATCGCTCGACGTTGCTCTCGCGTTCGAGGGTGCGAAGTGCGGATCGCAGGAAGGTTTCGTTTTCCTGCGGTGTGCCCGACCACCCGTTGAACTCGGTGATCCAGAGCGGCCTGCGGTATTTCCTGCCCATCTCGTCGATCCAGGTGGCAAATGCCGCCGCGTCGCGCCCGCGATACCAGTGGAGCGCCATAAAATCGATTTTCAGACTGGCCTTTTCGGCTTTTTCCATAAAGGCGGAGAGCCATTCCATTCCGCCCTTGTCCGAGGAGGGGGCGGGGCTGCCAAGACGGAGATTACGCGTGGCGGCCAGTGCGACAAGGAGCGGCCACTGCGCGATCGCCTCATCCACGCTCAGGTTTCCCTGGCTGGCGCGCTCGGGCTCGTTGTAGCCGAGCAGGGCAGTGATCGGGTCGGGCGTTGAAAGAAGCGGTTTCCACTGGATCGCCTTCCCGTTGTTGATCATCGGAACGAACTCGACGCCGGGCGTTCCCGTGCCGTTCCCTGCCCACCCGTAAAACCAGCTCACACCGAATTTCTTGTGCATTTCGGCCGAGCTTCCGGCCCAGCCTTTTTTCTTTGACTTGACGGTTGCCGCATGGGCCGGCAAGGCCATGGCACCGAGCAGGAGGGCTGCAGATTGCAAAAACTGGCGGCGGGTTTTCATCGGCGGAATAGGGTGGGGGAGATATTATCAAACACTCACCGCGTCAACGGGAGCTGTAAAGCCAAACCCTTAAAAAAACCTTCCGGCACAGGGCAACTCACGGCCACAGGGCAGCCTGTGGTTGAGGAAACGTCAGCCCGGGACGGAAGCGTCCTGGAATTCCCGCAGCGAGTCGCTCAAGGTGAGCAAAGCCTGCCGCGCATCGGGGAGAAGCTCGTGAAGAGGAGCAAGGTCATTAATTTTTGCGAGCTCATTCATTTTTGCCGCGATCCGGCTGAGCGCATCACCCCCCATATTGGCGCTCAATCCTTTCAGCGTGTGGGTGATCCGGGCGGCTCCCGCGGCATCGCCCGCACCGATTGCAGTCGACAGTTCCTCCAGCAGCGAGGGAGCGTCGGACAGAAAGATGGTCACGAGCTCGGCGGCAAGTGTCCGGTCGCCTAGCAGGCGCTCAAGAAATCCGTCCCGGTCAAAATCCCGGGGGGGCACAAGCCTCCGCTCTTGCGCCACAGAGACGGCATCGTAAAAGCGGTCGATTCCGGGAAAGCACCTGGCGATTGCGGCAGACAGGTCGTGGACATTGGTCGGTTTGGACACGTAGTCGTTCATTCCCGCTTCGAGGCATAGATCCCTGTCGCCTTTCATGGCGTGAGCGGTCAGCGCAATGATCGGGATTTCGGGATTCATCACATCTGCTGAGGACTGCCGGATTGCACGGGTGGTTTCGAAGCCGTCCATGACCGGCATCTGGCAGTCCATCAGGACAAGATCGTAGGAAAACCGCCGCATGGATTCGAGGGCTTCCTGGCCATTGGCGACCGCCTGGGCGCTATGGCCGAGCTTCTCGAGCATTTTCACGGCGATGATCCGGTTGGTCGTATTGTCTTCCGCGACGAGGATGTGGAGCCTGCGGCGGGCAGACTCCTCGACGGTGTGCCTTGTGACCAGCCGGAGGTTCGGGCCTGCGGCGTCCTCGCGGCCGAGCACCAGCGACAGGCACTTCATCAACTGGGCCGGCAGGATCGGTTTCGGAAGATAACCGGAGAATCCGACGGCAGCCAGCCGTTCGGCATCCCCACGCTTCCCGAGGGAGGTCAGCATGATGAGCCGGGTGGATTTGATGAGATCGTCGGCTTTGATCGCCCTGCCAAGCTCCGCTCCATCAGTGCCGGGCATCCTCATGTCGATCAGCGCCACGTCGAAAGGATCGCCGTCTCCGCCGGCCTGGCGGAGGAGCTGGAATGCGGATGCGGCATCGCCGCTCTCCTCGTGCCGGCATCCCCACCGCGCCAGCGACTTTGCCATCAGCACCCGGTTTGTCGGGAAATCGTCAACAACAAGAACCTTCACTCCGGACAGGTCCGCGGCCTTCTCCACGGGACGCAAGGCATCGGGCGGGGGCTTTTCAAAAACGGCGGTGAAGCAGAATTCCGAACCCTTGCCCGCCTCGCTGGTCACGGTGACCTCGCCCTGGAAAAGATGGACAAGCTGCCTGCAGATCGTCAGCCCCAACCCGCTCCCCCCGAACTGGCGCGTTGTGGAGGCATCACCTTGTGTGAATTTGGAAAAGATCGCCTCCTGTTTGTCTTCCGGGATTCCGATGCCGGTGTCGCTCACGCAGAACCGGAGCCTCGCTACGGACACCGATTCCTCCACAAGATCGACCCGCACGGTCACTCCCCCGCGCTCGGTGAACTTGATGGCGTTGCCGATGAGGTTGAAGAGGATCTGTCGGAGGCGGCCCGGATCGCCACGCAGGACATCGGGCACGTTCTCCGCGATGAGGCACGCGGCATCGATCCCTTTCTGGTGGGCTTTCACGGCCAGGATCTCCACGGCATATTCGATGGTCGTCCGGATATCAAAATCGAGCGATTCGAGAACCAGTTGTCCGGCCTCGACCTTTGAGAAATCCAAAATGTCGTTGATGAGGGTGAGGAGAGAGTCGCCGCAGGCATGAATGCTCTCGGTATACTCCCGCTGCTCGGGGGTCTGGGCGGTATCCAGGAGCAGGTCGGTCATCCCGATGATCCCGTTGATCGGAGTCCGGATCTCATGGCTCATGTTGGCGAGGAACTCGCTTTTCGCGAGGGACGCCTTCTCGGCAGCCTCCTTGGCCTGTGAAAGGGCCACCTCCGCCATTTTGCGTTCAGTGATATCCCGCCATGTGGTGAACAGTGCCGGCTTCCCGTTCAACATCATCGCCACAATGTGAACCTCCACGATAAACTCGCTTCCATCGAGGCGGCGGTGAGTCCATTCAAAAAGGTTCTGGCCGGCCCGGAAGGCGATCCCGATTTTTTCCGCAGCCTCCTCGGATGACCTGCGTCCGCCCGGCTGGAATTCGGGGGAGTGTGCCTCCGGGGACCTTCCGATTATCTGCGACCGGTCCCCGCTCATCATGATCTCGGTTGCGCGGTTGCAGTCGACAAAAATCCCATCGACGATGATCAGGTAGGCATCGGGCGAGCATTCGAACAGGATCCGGTGCCTCTCCTCGCTTTCCCGCAGCGCCTCCTCGGCGAGGACGCGTTCGAGCTCGCCGGCAGCACGGGCGGCCACGGCCTTCAGGATCGACTCGGCGCGTGCACAGTCCTCAAGCGCCCTCCGCCCGATAACGGCGATGAGGCCGATCGGCCGGCCGTCGTGACCAATAAGGGTTACCCCCGCATAGCTCTCCGCCCGGAGCTCGCGCAAAATCTCATCATGCGGAAAGTATTGGCACACACCGGCCGGAAAGAAGCAGATCTCCCTTCCCACAACTTCTCCGCATGGCGTGTCTTTCAGCGCGTAGGTCACGTTGTCTTCAAACTGACCGTCATGCCAGACGGCCAGCGTCCTCGCGTTGAGCCCATCCCCCACGAGCCGGTCGATGCAGACGAAGTCCATTCCGAGGTATTCGGCTAGAAAACGGGCCAGGCTGGAAAAGAACGGTTCATCTCCGGATCCCCTGCTGGCTTCGGCGAGAAACGTCCAGACGTCCTCTAAACGACTGGGCGTTGCCACCGTCGAAGGATCCGCAAGCTCCGATAAGCCGTGTGCCCGAACCGCTCCAGCGGGAGGGCTGCGCAAGAGGTCGACATTGTTTTCCTGACTCATGGCACGGGAAGTCGGATTCGGATACGACTTTCTGGTTTTGCGGCCAGTTGTCCGTGGGCTCGAGCCTGAGGCAGCGCTTGCACAAGTGAAACTTACACGCAAACGTAAGGTGAAGGCAAGCTTATGCACACGCTTAAGCGTGGACCGGGGCGGGCACCCCATACCATGCTCGATTTTTGGCGCAACCAGGGTTAGTGTTCGTCTATGTTTCGCTGGTTCCTGATGCTTCTGCTGGTTTTCCTTCCTGGCCTCCACCCGGCGGCGAAGGGGGATACCCCCGGCGATTTGCGGCGAGCGCTGCAGCAGGCGCGGGGCCACCTGATCACAGCGCCGGAGTTCACCCCGGAACATCTTCTCAAAGATCCGGTCCGGCGCAGCGCGATCGAAGACCTTGTTCGCGGGCTTCGCCCGGATGGAACCTGGGTGGACATCGACTACGCCGATCAATCGCCGGGGTACTGGCAACTCAGGATGCATCTGGATCGGATGCGCGATCTCGCCCGTGCATGGGCCGCGCCTGGCGGCGAGCTTCACGGGAACCCGGCGGTGCGGGATGCGGCCGTCCGTGCCTGCGCCAGCTGGATCGAAAAGGATTACCGCAATCCCAACTGGTGGCACAACGAGATCGGAACTCCGCGCAGCATCGCCGAATTCCTTGTCATCATGAGGGACGAACTGGCGCCGGAAACCCTCGCCAGGGGGCTTGCAATCGTTGCGCGCGCGAAAATCGGGATGACCGGCCAGAACCGGATCTGGAAGGCAGGAGTCGTCCTGCTCAGGGCAATGCTGGAAGATGATCCTGTCCTTGCCCGGACGGCCCGCGACACGATCGCAGACGAACTTAAGGTCTCCGCCGGCGAGGGGATTCAAGGCGATTTCAGTTTTCACCAGCACGGTCCCCAGCTCCAGTTCGGCAACTACGGCCTCGGATTCGCCATCGATCTCGTCAAATGGACCAGGATTCTCAGCGGAACCAGCTATGCAATCGAACCCCGGCGGCTCGAAACGCTGCGCGGGTTTCTCCTCAGCGGGCAAAGCGAGGTCGTCTGGCGCGGGGCGATGGACATCAACGCCTGCTCGAGGCAACTCTTCCCCGGGGCCTCTGTCCGGAAGGCAGGTGCGCTCGGCGTTCTTCTTGCCGATATGGCGGTTGCCGATCCCGGGCATGCCGGGGACTACGCGACGGCAGTCGGGCGCTGCCAACCCACCGGCGCACAGGGCGCATCGGCTAACAGGATGTTCTGGCGTTCGGACTACATGATCCATCGGGATCGCGGCTACATGGCCTCGGTGCGGATGTGCTCGCGCCGGGTGATTGGGGCCGAGAGCGGAAACGACGAAAACCTCAAAGGTTATCATCTCGGCGATGGCGCGCTCTACGTTTATCGGACGGGCCACGAATATGAGGACATTTTCCCGGTCTGGGACTGGAGGAAAATTCCCGGCATCACGGCACGCCAGTCCGAGACTCCGCTCCCCCGGCTCACGTGGGAGGGCTACCGCATCGGGACCGACTTTGCAGGCGGGGTTTCGGATGGTTCGATCGGGGCGGCGGCGCTTGATTTCACGAGGGATGGTGTCCGTGCGCAGAAGAGCTGGTTTTTCCTTCACGGAAGAATTGTGTGCCTCGGGGCCGGCATCTCCTCCGAGGCCGACGGCCAGGTGACGACCACGATCAACCAGTGTCTCCTCAACGGGCGCATCACTGCCGGCAGCGACAAGTCGACTGCCGTGATCGGAAATCGCACCCGCCGGCTCACCGGCCTGCGCTGGGTCCACCACGACGGCGTCGGCTACGTTTTTCCCGCACCTTCCCAACTGATTGTCTCCGGCTCGCCCCAGCAGGGTGCGTGGACCGACATTTTCCGCGCCGGTTCGAAAGACCCCGTGCAGCGGGATGTTTTCCTGCTGGCGTTCGATCACGGAAACAAACCCTCAGGGGACGACTGCGCCAGTATTATTCTTCCCGGCGCCACGGCTGCGGAGACCGCCGCCTTTGCATCAAATTCGGATGTGGAAATCCTCCGCAACTCGACCGACTGTCAGGCAATCCGAAGCGCGGGTGTCGCCATGGCCGCATTTTTTCGGCCGGGCCGCGTCGACCTGGCTCCTGGAATGACACTCGAAGCGGACCGGCCGTGCCTGGTTTTGCTGGATACGACAGCAGGGCGCCTCACTGTTTCGGATCCAACCCAATCGCAATCCACCCTCTCCATCACGTGGAAGGGAAGGGCTGTTGCAATCGCCCTTCCGAGGGGGGGCGATGCCGGCCGCAGCGTGACGGTGGAACCCTGATCCCTGGCCGCGTTGGCGGATTCCGCCTGCTTGCATAACCCTCCGCTTGTGAGATAATTCCCCTGCCTCTATGGAAATGCCCGCTTCCAAAAATCCCCCGATGGACGACCGGTCGAATCACCAGGTTATCCGCCGACGCGGGTGCAAGCGGGGCGTTTCGCTGACCGAGTTGCTTGTTGTCGTCTCCGTCCTGGCGGTCATCGCCGCCATCGGGGTCCCCCTCATGCTCAACCTCGTGCCATCGGCGGGCGAGCAGACCGCCACCCGGAATTTAAATTACCTCAACGGTGCGGTTTTGAGTTACAATCAAGCGGTTGAAGAGCTAAATACAAACGCAACAGAAACCACCATTCTCACCATGCTTCAGACCCGGGATAACCGCAGCCACGGCTCCCCGTATCTTCCCGCCAATTTGAAAACCAACACCTCAAGCGACTCCTCCGTTTACCGCGCCAAGTGGAACGGGCGGATGTTTGAAATGCTCCCGCCCGGATCGGCCGGGACGGGGTTGCCTCTGCTCAACTTGATGTGATCCGGCGATGAACAGTGCCGAATGGGACAACCTGCAGCATGCCCTGCTGGACCGGAATCTTCAGCCCGGAACGCAGCCGGATGAAGGGAGCATTGACCTCCATCACCATCTGGCCCATGTCAACGGAATTCCCGCTGAGGAGGGGCTGGAATGGCTCGGACGAACATTCGGAATCCTGCCGTTTGATCCTGTTCAGACAAATTGCTCAACCCATGCCGAAAAGTGCTTCCGCCACCTGGCGCCGCGGCCGGCGGGTGACCGGGAATGCTGGATGCCGTTCGGTACGCTTGGCCCCGTGCTCCTCTGTGCGCACTACGATCCGTCGAGCAGGGAGTTCTGGGGAGTCCCGCGCGAGCTCGTCATCCCGCTGCTGATCCCCCAGTCGAAATACACCATGCTCCGGCGGGAGTTTCTTGCGCGCCTCGACCTCCAGCCGCTGGAGGACAAGCCGCCGCTTGTTTTCAAGCAGATGCCCCCCGCCGGCGCCGCTCCCGATGCGTTCCTGAACTGGCTCCTGGCCGAATATCCCTTTGAGGAGGACGTCCGCTCGAAGCTCGACCGCGCCAAGCACGACGTCTCCGGCATCTCACTCGACGCCCTGGCTTCCGTCAAATCGCTCCCGACCAACTTCGCCGGCGCCATCCGGCACCTCTGCACGGGCGACGCCTGCTTCAATGCCGAGCATGCCCCTCCCCAGAAGATTTTTCCGGAGGCCCTGCTCGAAAAGCATGCGGTCTACCCGATGTTCTGCGGCTGCAAGACCATCTTCCTTCTCTCGTCCGAAAAAGAAAATTTCGGCTTCGAGGACGAATGGCTCTCCGGCGGCAATGACCCGCTGGTCTTCCGCACTGTGATCGCCGAGCGCGAGGCGATCATCCAGGCGATTAACCGCGACCGCAGCCGGTCGGTGACGACCGCCAATGTCACCGCGGATTCCGACCAGACGTATTCCGATGTCGCCAACATCGTCGAAATCGACGTCCAGGATGTCCAGCGCATCAACCCCTCGAGCATCAACGCCACACCGGAGCAGGTCGTCCACTGGGTCCTCTACCGCGCGATCACCGGCCGCGGCAGCGACCTTCATATCGAAAAGTTTTACAACACCGCCAGGTTCCGCGCGCGCATCGACGGCGAGCTGAAGGTGATCCACACCTGCCCGGAGGAGCAACTCGTCCGATTTGTCAGCCTCATCAAAAACTACTCGAACATGGGGCAGCGCCGCCAGGACGCTCAGGACGGGCGCTTCTCCCTTTCCCTGGGCAAGCGCCGCGTCGACTGCCGTGTTTCCGCGATCCCTTGCCGCAAGGACCTTCAGAAAATCACCATCCGCTTCCTCGACAAGCAGGACGGCGTCCGCAAGCTCAGCGAGCTCAACCTTTCGCTGCGCCAGATGGGAACGCTCAACGACGCCATGGGGCGCGACCAGGGCCTCATCCTCGTTACCGGGCCGACCGGCAGCGGCAAGACGACCACGCTCTACGCCCTCCTTAACAGCATCAACGCCGATAACATCAATATTCATACGATCGAGGACCCGATCGAATATGAGGTCGAAGGACTCAATCAGACGCAAACCGATCCCGTCAACGGCATCGATTTTGCCGAGGGCCTGCGCCGCCTCATGCGCGCCGACCCGGACGTCATCCTCATCGGCGAGTGCCGCGACCACGAGACCGCCAATTCCGCCGTCAACGCGGCGCTCACCGGACATCTCGTGCTCACGACCCTTCACGCCAACGACTGCCTCCGCGCCGTCAGCCGCCTCATCTCGATGGGGATTCCGCCCTACCTGCTCGCCGATTCGCTGGCGCTCTCCCAGGCCCAGCGCCTCGTCCGCCGGCTCTGCGCGTTCTGCAAGCGGCCGGTCATGCTGACCCCCGAGATCCGCACGCTTTTCACCGCGAACCGGATTCCCGTTCCGGCTGACGTCCCGTTCATCTACGAAAAGAACGGCTGCTCGGAGTGCCGCGAGACCGGCTACACGGGCCGCATGGCGCTCATGGAGATGTGCCCGTCCGACAACGCGCTCGCCGACCTCATCAGCACCAACGCGCCGCAGAGCCAGATGCGCAAGCTCGCCTTCCAACGAGGCGTCCTCACCCTCTACCAGGAGGGCCTCCAGCAGGTCATCGCCGGCAACACCTCGCTCGAGGAGATCAGCTGCCTCAGCTATACCGCCGTCAACGCCGACTGGGACAAAGAAATTCCCTCCGCCGAATAGGCGGCGGAAATCCCCGCTTCTGGCCGGAGCAGCTCACCACTTTCCAGGCTGAATAGCAAAAGGCCGGCTTGGGAAAAAACCAAGCCGGCCTCGATGGATTGCTGTAAGAAACCGCTGAACGCTCAGCGGTAGAGCGGGCCGAAGGTCTCGCAGGCGCGGTAGTCGGCGCCCTCGGGATTAGCGGTTCCGAAGGCCGCCCAAGTGCTCGGGCGGAACACGCGGTCGGCAGCGACGTTGTGCATGTAGACCGGGATGCGGAGCATCGAGGCCAGGGTGATGAGGTCGGCTCCGATGTGCCCGTAGCTGATCGACCCGTGGTTGGCCCCCCAGTTGTTCATCACGCTGTAGACATCGGTGAACGCGCCTTCTCCGGTGAGGATCGGGGCGAACCAGGTGGTCGGCCACGTCGGGTTTGTGCGCTCGTCGAGGATGTTGTGGACCTTTTCGGGCAAATCGACCGTGTAGCCCTCGGCAATCTGCAGCGCCGCTCCGAGGCCCTTGATGAGGTTGATGCGGCACATCGTGACCGGCATTCCGCCCTTCGTGAGGAATCGGGTCGACCATCCGCCGCCGGGAAAATACTCGGTGATCGAGGGATGCCAGGTTGTCGCGTTGAACGCGGCCTGCGCTTCCTTCTCGGTGATCTCCCAGAACGGCTTCATGACCGGCTTGCCCTTGCGGGTGTGCTGGCCGGTGCCGTCGATCGTGGCGGGTCCGGAGTTGATGAGGTGCAGGATGCCCTTGGCGGCAGCGCCTTTCAGGACGTGTCCGGAGACGCGCTTCACCGAGGCCGGGCTCCAGTAGGTCCGGACGTCCGCGAAGATCTGCGCGGTGTTGGTGAGGAGGTAGCCGAGGAGCATTGACGCGCCGTTGAGGCTGTCGTTTTCCGTCGCCACGACATACGGGGCGCGGATGCCGTTCCAGTCGGCCGAGGTCGTAAGGATCGCCTCGAGGAAATCACCGTTCGGACGGTAATCGGTCCACTGGCGCTGGCCCTGAAAGCCGGAGGCGATCGCATTGTGACCTTGGGCCTCCTCGCCGAAGCCCATCTTCTTGAGCTTCTCGTTGCCGACCATGAGGTCGCGGGCGATAAGGGCCATCTTGACGGAAATCTCCCATTCCTTGTCGAGCTGGGCGCGGCTGCGCGTGGTCGATGGGGAGTTGTAGTCCTTGCCCTCCTTGCAGTTCTTCTTCACCCAGGCGAGTGCCTTTTTGTATTCGTCTTTGTCGTAGATTTCCTTGTCGATCCGGCGGAGGAATTCGGTCATGTCGATCGTCTCGACCCGCATGCCGAGGTATTCCTCGAAGAACGGCTGGTCGACAATCGATCCCGCGATGCCCATCGAAACGCCGCCCATGGCCAGATACGACTTGCCCTTCATGATCGAGACGGCCAGGCCGGCGCGCACGAACTGGAGGATCTTCTCGCTCACGTCGGCCGGGACCTTTTTGTCGGTGCCGTCCTGGACGTCTCGGCCGTAGATGCTGAATGCCGGGATGCCCTTCTGCGAGTGGCCGGCGAGGACCGCCGCAAGGTAGACCGCACCCGGACGCTCGGTGCCGTTGAAGCCCCAGACCGCCTTCGGGATCGTGGGGTTCATGTCCATCGTCTCCGAGCCGTAACACCAGCAGGGGGTCACGGTCAGCGAGACGCCGACATTTTCACGGGCAAATTTCTCCGCGCAGGCAGCGGCCTCGGCGACCCCGCCGATGCAGGTGTCGGCGATGACGCACTCGACCGGTTCGCCGTTCGGGTAGCGCAGGGTCGAGGAAATCAGGGCCGCGGCGAGCTTCGCCTGGTCCATCGTCTGGGCCTCGAGGGATTCGCGCACGCCGCCGAGGCGGCCGTCGATCGTGGGGCGGATTCCAACTTTCGGGAGATTCGTAAATACGGAGGATGATTTGTTCATAGGGTAGGTTGAGCGCGACCTTTTTAGCGGGTGGCGGAGGCTGCGACAATATCAGACATGGAAAAATTTTCTCCGCGGATCCCCCGGCGGTCAAGCGCGGGTCCGGGGGGCATCCCGGCTGGGCTCTTGAGACATCGGGGGGAGGGGAGCAGGTGGTCCGGTCCCGGAGAGCCCATGGAGGCGCAAAGATTTCCTGCCGGGCGGCTTGGCACGCGGCGGTTTGTCTGCCATACATCCCAGCCGTGCCAGGGAGTGCATCGGAAAAAAATGTTCGGAGGGTTGCCGTTCAAATCTGCGTCGGGGTCGGGATATTCGCAGCTGTGGTCGGGCTCGCCACGCTGGCGTATTGTCTCGAGGGCTGGAATCCCGGCGATGCGTTCTACATGGTCATCATCACCATCTTCGGAGTCGGCTATGGAGAGGTTCAGCCGGTGGATACGCCGCTTGAGCGGTTCACCACCATTCTCACGATCATCGCGGGTCCAGTGGCGACGGTTTACGTCATCGGGTCGCTCATCAAAATCATCACCGAAAAGGAATTTCAGAAGGCCATGGCCGACCACCGCAAATACAAAAACATGGATGAGATCAAGAACCACACCATCATCTGCGGCTTCGGCCGCATCGGGCAAACCATCGCGCGGGAACTGAAGAAGGCCGGCCAGCCGTTCCTCATCATCGACCGCGAACCCGGACGCATCGCGCTGTCCGAGGGCCTGGGATATCTGACACTCGACGGTGATGCCGGCGACGAGGAGGTGCTTTCGAAAGCCCGCATCGACGTGGCCCGCACGCTGGCTGCCGTCCTGCCGAACGATATGGCGAACGTGTTCATCACGCTGACGTCCCGCAACATGAGCCCCGGCCTGCGGATCATCGCCCGGGCGGAGGATCCCGCGACCGAGAAAAAGCTCAGGCAGGCCGGCGCCAACGATATCATTCTGCCCGCCCTGGCGGGCGGACTGCAAATCGCGCACCGGATCACGCGGCCCTCGCTGCTCGGGGTGCTCAGCGACGACACGACGTTCCTCCGGAATGATCTGGAGGAACTCGGCGTGGCGCTTGACGAGACGGTCATCGATGGGGCGCACCATTTTGTCGGGCAGCCGCTGGCCGCCTTCATCGAGGGGATCAAGGGCCGATCGATCATCCTGGCCGTGCGGCATTCCGATGGCACCAGCAGCCAGCACCCCGCCCCGCACCTCGCCATCCAGGCCGGGGACCGAATCATCGGGCTCATCCGGAAGAGCGCTTAAGGCAAAAAAAACGCCCCGGTGTGATCCGGGGCGCTTTTTGTTGAAGCGTTTAGTAACGGCGTTCCGAGCGGCCGCCACCGCCACCACCACCGCCGTTGGTTTCACGGGCTTTCGCCTCGTTGACCGTGAGGTTGCGGCCCTGGAGTTCCATCCCGTGGAACTTGGCCGTCGCGGCGCTGGCGCCAGCGGAGTCCGACATCGTGACAAATCCGAACCCGCGTGAGCGGCCGGTCATCTTGTCGTTGATGAGGATGGTTTCACTGACGGTTCCGACCTGCGAGAAAAGATCGCGGAGGTCAGCTTCTGTGGTGTCGAAGGAAAGATTTCCGACGTAGAGTTTTGTGGACATAGTTGTTGGTGTTTCAAGGCTCATTGTTTGGCTGTTTCCGATCACCGGATTTCAAAATCGCCACTGAGCATTCACACGGCCTGAGCCGAAAAAAACACAACTAGCAACCTACCATGCCACCTGTGTGGCCTCGCTGAGGAACCTAGCCGGTCTCCGCACCAATGCAAGGGATGATTCCGAATATCTTTTGCGCGGCAGCGGGCGGGAACATTTTGATTTTTCCTTCCGTGGCGCTAGCTTCCTTCAAATGGTTCCCAATCGACATGCGAAATGGCGGGTGGCGGCTGCGGTGCTGCTGGCCGTTCTCCCGGCCGGTCCTTGCGCAGCGCTCTCTATCGTCTGGGATTATTCTTACGACGCGTCCGGGTTTTTCGCTGCACCGGAGCGCCGGAGCGTCCTCGAGGAGGTTTCCGGATTTCTCGAGCAACGCCTGGATCTGAATTCTTCCGCGATCGTGCCTTCGGGGAGCAACCATTGGACTTGGAGCGCCACAAATCCCGCCACGGGCGGCGCTCTATCGATTCCGGATCCCTCGACCGTGCCCGGGCAGTTGACGATCTATGTGGGAGCCCGGAGCCTGGGAGGCGGCCAGCTCGGGTCGGGAGGAAGTGTGGGTTACAGCGCCAGCGGCACCGGTTCGTGGATCAGCCTCCTCGACAGCACGAACACGCCGGCCGCCTACAAGCCGTTTGCGGGCACAATCACCTTCAACTCGACCTCGGTCTGGCATTTCGGGACCACGGATCCGGTTCCTTCCGGGGAGAACGATTTCTACTCAGTGGCGGCGCATGAACTCGGTCACGTGCTGGGCATTGGGCTCACCGGCAGCGTCGAGGCCTGGCAGGCGCGCGTGGATGTGGGCACCTCGAAATACACGGGAACGATCGGCACGTCGATCTACGGTGGCCAGATCCCGCTGATCCCCGACGATTCGCATTTCGACTACGGCACAAGCTACCTGGGCGCTGAGTTTCTCATGGATCCGAACCTGACCGTCGGCACGCGGAAAAACTGGACGGCACCGGAACTGGGCGTGCTGGTGGACATGGGGTTCGTGGCGATTCCGGAGGTAGGAACACTGGGACTGCTGCTTGCGGGCGCCATCGGTCTCCTGGTCATCAGGCGTTACCGTTCCTGACTGGCTGCCCGAACGTGTTCCGGCAACAGTGTGGCTTGCAAGAGCAGGGCGCTGGGGTATGATCCCTCGCTTAAGGATATGAAAAAACCACTTTTGTTGGCGCTCGCGATGGGGGTCGGACCGGCTGCTTTTGCCCAGGATTCCGGCAAGACACCTGCGACGGCGGTAATGAACCTGTGGCAGGTCCTGGTGACCGGCGGGCCCGTTATGATTGTGCTCGGGGCCCTCTCTGTCCTCACGATCACACTGATCCTGGTGTGCCTTTTTACGCTCACCCGCAGGAGCGTTGTCACCGGTCGCTACATGCAGACGGCCGACGCGCTGTTGCGTAAAGGCGACTACCTCGGGCTCCTTGCCGTCTCGAACCGCCATGGCGAGGCGGTCGCAAAGGTCATGCAGCACACGCTCGATTTTCTGACGAAACATCCGAGGGCAACCGTTGCGAATATCCGGGAGATCGCTCAGACCGAAGGTGTCCGGCAGGCTAGCGCCATGCACCAGAGGGTTTCCTATCTAGCCGATATCGCAACCTTGGCCCCGATGGTCGGCCTTTTCGGAACGGCGCTCGGCATGATCAAGTCGTTCACCGCGTTTTCCGGCGACTTCGCAGCCACCCGGCCGGTCATGCTGGCGGCCGGTGTGTCCGAGGCGCTTCTGAACACGGCGGGCGGTCTCCTGATCGGCATCCCCGCCATGGCCGCCTACGCGTTTTTCCGCGGCCGACTCAACGGCCTGACCGGCGACCTGGAGGCCGCAACCGCCCGCCTTCTCGTCCTGCTTTCCACCCAGTATAAGTCCGGATCCGCGACCGACTACCAGAGCCTCGAGAAATGAATTTCCGCAGCAGGTTCAACACCGCCCCGGTCGGGTTCCAGATCGCTCCGCTCGTGGACATCTTTCTGGTGCTGCTCATTTTCTTTATCGTGACCTGGACGCTCGCCAAGAATGAGACCGAGCTTGACGTGAAGGTTCCGACCGCGAAGGAGGGCAAGGACAGTAACCGCATGGCGGGGGAGGTCATACTCAATGTCAAATCCGACGGCACCGTGATTCTTAACCGTCAGAAATTGTCGCCAGAGGCGCTGGCGAACACGCTTTCCCGGATCTCCAAACTCTATCCCGACCAGGCCGTTGTGCTGCGGGGGGACGAGAATGTCGACTACCGCCATGTCGTGGATGTGCTCGATATTTGCAGAAAGGTGAATATCTGGAATGTGGCATTTGCCACCAGCCGTCCGGAATGAGCGCTAGGATCGCCTGCTGTGTCCTGCTTGCGTCCGCGTCGTCCACCCTCGTGGTCGCACAGGAACGGACTGAGCCGGAGGTGAGACGGGCCCTCCCGGTGGACAGGAGTGCTCCGGACCCTTCCTCTTACCAGAATCCCGACTGGGTGCGCCGAGTGAACCCAGCTCCCGCGGCGTCGGCCACCCCGGTGGCCACCCCCATCCCTGTCGCCACCCCCATCCCGTTTGATCGCTCCAAAGAGGGCTCGCAGGTTCCATTCCGGCCCGAACGTCGCTCTCCGGACGCGCCTTCCTTCCGTACGGATCCGGGAATTCAGGGAGGGCTTGTCCCGGCTCCTGTCGCTCAGCCCACCCCACCCACTGCCCCGCCCGCTGTAACTGCACCAGCGGGCCCGGCTGACGAAGCCGGAAGCATCCGCCTCGGTCCCTCCGGTGCCGGTGCAGGTCAGGCGGGTGGCGCGCTCGATCGCGCAAATAGCTTCTACGCCCGCAAAATGTACGATCTGGCAATTCCGGAATTCGAAATGGCGCTCGTTGCGGCGGCCCCAGAAAAGCCCCGCGATGCTGCGCTTTTCCGCTTGGCCGAGTGTCACCGGATGCTCGGTAATTCCGCCGCCGCGCGGTCCGGTTACGAGAAGCTTGTCTCGGAGTTCCGCAAAGGGGAGTTTGCAGGTGCCGGAGCCTACCGGCTCGGAGAAGTCCTCTTCGCCGAGAAACTCTACGAGGCCTCCGCCTCCCAGTTTGCAACCGCCGCTACCGAAGCCAAGGAGCCGGAAGTCCGCCTCGCCGCCAGCTATTTTCTCGCACGAAGCCTCGACTACCTCAAGCGCCCCCCAGAGGCCCGCGAGGCCTACCTGGCCGTCGTCGCTGTCACCGGAAAAAATCCTTATCGCAATAACGCCCGCATGGCTCTCGCCGATCTTGATGTTCAAGACGGAAAGAAAACTGAAGCATTCGCCGCGCTCGCGTTACTCGCAAAGGAAGCGAAGGATCCTGCGATTGTTGCCGAAGCCTCTGTGAAAGCCGCCTCGCTCGCTGCGGAATTGCACCAGAACGACAGGGCCTTGGCCCTCTTTCAGCAAGTTGCAGATCAGACTGCCGCGCCAGAGTGGGTCCCGATTGCCGTCGTGGGAGCACTTCGCATGCGATATCAGTCCGCAGACTTCGCTGGAATAGCGAAATGCGGGATCGAGGTCTTGGAAAAAGTTCCCCCAGAGACTCGTCCCGAGGTACTCCAGATCCTCGCGACGGCGCAGCGGCAGCAGGGAAACAACCAGCAGGCCCGTCAGCTGTATGAGCGCTTGTTGAAGGACTACCCTGATGCGGCACCGGCGCGGGATGCGGCCTTTCAGCGACTGGTGAGCCTCTACGCATTGAAGGACAAAAACCTTGTTGCCGAGATCGATGGCTTTTTGGACAAGACGACCGACCCGAAAGAGCGGACCCAGGCCATGCGCCTCAAGGCGGAGACGCTCTTCAAGCAGGGAGACTATGCTGGAGCCGGGAAAGCCTATGGGGGGCTGCTGGAGCGCAATCTGCCCGATGAGCAGAACGCGGATGTGCTTTACAAAGCTGCCTGGTGCCTCGCGGCGGTGGACAAGCACAAGGAGGCGATGGCTGCCTACTCCGGGTTTTTGGACAAATACCCATCGCATGCGCTCGCAGCCTCGGCGCTGGCGAGGCGGGCGCAGTCCAAGCAGCAGCTCAAAGAGTTCGATGCGGCCATCCAGGATTTTGACCTGCTCATCAGCAAGTATCCGGAAAGCAAGGAACGGGAGCTGGCCTTGTTGCAAAAGGCACTGATCTACGGGCAGCAGAAGAAGTATGATGCCATGTCTGAAGCCTTCAACCGGCTCCTGAATGAGTATCCGAAAACCGCAGCGGCAGCGCAGGCCAACTTTTGGCTCGGCTGGGCGGCCTTCGAGCAGAAGGATTACAAGACGGCGCTCGGGCTGTTGGAAAAAGCGCGATCCCTCGATGCCGCCCAATATGGCGAGCGGGCCGGCCTTCGCATCATCCTTGCCCACTACTACCTCGAAGACCGCGGGGCTGTGGTGCGTGAGGCGGCCACCTACAAAGGCGGCAATCTCCCCGCGGAAATTTCCCTCTGGCTGGCTGCCGGGTGGGCTGCGGAGGGCAAACATGACAAGGCCGAAGCCATCCTGCTTCCGCTCACAAAAACGCCCGGGGCCGTCTCGCCGGATGTCTGGATCAACCTGGCCGAGGCACAGATCCGCCTCGGGAAATTCAAGCAGGCGCGGGGACCGGCCGACCGGTTCCTTGAGGCCGCCCGCGATCCGGCCACGCGCGCCCGGGCGCTGATCGCAAGCGCGCGCGTGAGCCTCGGAGAAAGGGAATTCGATGAGGCGTCACAGCAGATCGAGGAGGCCATGCTGCTCCAGCCTGAGGGTCGCCTCAACGCCGAGGCCCGCCTGGCTTCGGGGGATCTCCTCGTGGAAAAATCCGATTTCGACGGAGCGGCGCGCGCCTACATGACGGTTTCCGTGCTGACCAACGACCCGGCCGTGGCCCCGCGGGCGCTGCAGCTTGCGGCCGGTGCCTACCGGCGCGCCAACAACAAGTCCGAGGCGGACAAGGCCCTCGCCGAACTCCAGCAGCGGTTCCCCGATTTCCAAAAAACCTCAAAACCAGACAACACATGAAGCCGATTATTGCGTTCTTCATCCTTGCCTCTCTAACGGCGATTGCCGGGGAGGCCGCCCTCCGCGACCAGCCGCTGCCGGACATCAAGGCGACGCTCAAAATCCCAGCCGACTGGGAATCCAAAAAAGAGAGCGACGAGGAGGGCGTTATCGTCTACCGGCTTTCCAAGACCGCAGCCCAAAGCGCGGGCGAGCAGCCGTCGCTGACGCTCAGCGTCACCCCGAAGGTGCCCGAGCGCACCGGGCAGTCGCCCGAAGCCTATGTCACATCGCTTCTGGATGAGGGCGCGACCCTTGTCAAGGGCGAGCTCAACGGGCTGTCCTCGATCCGTTCGGAATATGACATCGACCTCGACACCGGGAAAATCCACTCGGTCAACGTCGCGCTCGCCAACCCGAAGACCGGGACACTTTACTTTTTTGCATGGCAGTCGCCGGTCAACGAGCCGGTCGAGCATGAGGCGGTGCGCGAAAAGATTCTGACCTCGGCCCGGTTCGACCCGTCACTGTAGCCCAAAGATACTGCCCATGAAAAGCATCCTCCGCTTTCTTCTGTTCATCGCTGTGGTGATCGCAGCGGTGACCGGCCTCTATATCTGGCGGAACGCTCCCGTGAACCCGGGTACTCCGCGGTTGCCCGGTCTTGCCGCGTTGGACAGGGAATTCACGTCGCTCGTGGCATCTGTCATCCCGTCGGTTGTGAGCATCAATGCCATTCCCGCCAACCAGGTCGACCCTCGCGTGAGGCAGCTGCAGCTTTTGCTGGGCGGCTCGCCGGGCGTGGAGGCCCCGCCGCAGCTGGGCTCGGGTGCGATCCTCTCGAAAGATGGCTTCATCGTCACCAACTGGCACGTCATCAGCAAGGCTGGGGCGGTCGAAGTTCAGCTCAATGATGGCCGCATGCTCCCGGCAAAATTCGTCGGGGCGGACGCGCCCTCGGACGTCGCGATTTTAAAAATCGACGCGCAGGATCTCAAGCCGTTACCGTTCGGGGATTCCGACGCCGTCCTCGTCGGGCAGTCGGTTTTTGCTGTGGGGAACCCGTTCGGGCTCCAGGAGTCGGTTACCCAGGGGATCATCAGCGCGAGGGGCCGTCGGACGATGAGCGAGGCCGCAAACGAATTTTTTCAGACCGACGCGCCGATCAACCCCGGCAACTCGGGCGGACCGCTCGTCGATCTGACCGGCCGCCTGATCGGCCTCAATAATTCCGTCCTGCTTCGGACCGATGGCATTGGCTTTGCGATCCCGTCGAACACCGTGAGGCGGATTTTTGAAAGCATCCGCGACCACGGGCGGTTTATCCGGCCCTGGTTCGGGGTGAACATGATTCCCCTGACGCCGGCGCTCGCCGGGCAGTTGCAGCTCGGAGACTCCAAGGGTGCGCTCGTCGGAGCCGTCGTAGAGAATTCCCCGGCGGTGCGCGCGGGAGTGCAGCCGGGCGACGTGATCGTTTCCTTCAATGGCCGGCCGGTTGTCGATTGGATCGACCTGCGCAACCGCGTCGCCGAGATCGAGCCTGGAAAAGAGGTCCACGTCGTCGTCAAACGCGCGGGCCGCGAGGTCCCGCTCCAGGCAGTCGTGGAAAAACAACCCGGCGAATAGGACTTTTTTTTTTGAACCGACCCGGTAAGACTTCATCCCTGTGACACCGTCAGCCCCTAGCACCACCCCGATCCCCAAACAGCCGATCGGCGCAACGTTTGTTGTCGCCATGTGCGTACTCGGCTTTTTTCTGATCCTCCAGTTCCTTGCTGTCGTGTGGTATTTTCTTCCCAAGCTCCGGCAGGCGGTGGTTGAGAGCGCCACGGTCTCAAATGTCCAACCGGCCGCCAGCTCCGCGGGTGCCCAGCCGGCCACCCAGAACGGATCCGCCCAAGCGTCCGTGGCCCAGCCGCAGCAGGATCAGGAGGCGGTCCTGCGCATCGGCAAGCTGGTGGCTGATTCCGACCGGGCCTACAGGGTGGGGGACTTCGAGACAGCTATGAAGGGGATCGACGAGGCCGATGGGCTCCTTCCGGATGATCCCGGCATCCTCCTCCGCAAGGCGAGGCTGCTGGAGGGAATGCAGCTGCCCGCCGAGGCGGCGGCTGTTTACGAGCGGGTGGTGGCATTGCCCGGATTGAGCCCGGAACTCCGCTCTCAGGCTGAGAAGAAGCTCAGCGCGCTCGGCGGGGCACCCGCCGCCAAGCCGGCCGCCAGGACCGATCAGACATTCTCAGAGAATGCGGGCGGTGCGGACGTGCGCGACGAGATCGGTCTCCAGCCGGGTTCCAGCCTCGGCATCGTCGACTCCCGCCTGCGCGACGGGAACCCTGGAACGAAGGTTCTGCGCATTGCGATCAAGTCGCGCCCCGGCACGACCGTCGACACCCGCCAGATGAAGCTTCATGTCTTTTTCTACGAAAAGGACGAGACCGGCGAAACCCAGCTCACCGACTCGAAGGTGGTTTCCCAATGGATCAGTCCGCCCGTCAATTGGCAGGATAACGAGCCCGAGCTCCTCGACGTGACCTACGCCCTTCCCGAGGCCTCTCAGGGCGGCCGGCAGTTCGTCGGCTACATCGTCGGCATCTATTACAATGCAGAGCTGCAGGACACGCGCTCCGATCCGGGACCGCTCGTGAAGAAGTTCCCGCTGCCGCTTTATCTGAAACAGGAAGCGCAATGAACATTCTGATCGTCGATGGCGAGCCGGGTGCGGCCGCCGGTTTGTCTCAGGAACTCGCCGGGCTCGGCTGGGAGGGTGTTGGTGCCGCGACAACTTCCGACGAGGCGGTCGACTGGATGAACGCGCGTGGGGGATGCGACATCCTGATCGCCAATGTATTTCTTGAACCCGCTGACGGGCTCACCCTCCGCGAAGCGATAATTCCACACATTCCGCAGCTCAGGACGGTCTTCATCTCTTCGCAGGATGTCTCGGCCTTTGCGGGCCGGATGCAGGGATGCGAATTTCTTCCCAAGCCGGTCTCTGCCCGTCAGCTGGATGACCTCCTGCGGGCGGTTGCAGTCAATCCGGCGGTAGCGCCTGAGCCGGACGAAGCGGCGGTCGAACCCGCGCCTGAGACGCCGCCGCCGGCCTTCAGCTTTGCCGAGATCGAGTTTCCTCCGGACGACCTCGTTGGCAAGGTCGTCGGCAACTACAAGATCGAGGTGCTGATCGGCCGGGCACCGATGGGGCCGATCTACCGCGCGACGCAGACCAACATTGGCCGGAAAGTCCGCCTCTACGTGCTTGATCCCGCGGAGGAATCGAACCCGGAATCGCTCCGGCGCTTCATCGCGAATGCCAGCGCCAAGGCGAAGGCCTCCAACCCTGTTCTGATCCCGGTCTACGAGGCCGGCGAAGCCGCAGGCACCCACTTTTACTCGTGTGAATACATCCCCTCCTGCTCGCTGCAGCAGGTGCTGGAGCGCGACGGAACGCTCGATGAGTCCACCGCTCTCCAGGTGCTCAAGGCGGGAGCCGGAGCGCTCGACTATTTTGCCCGCGGCAAGATCGCCCATGACCTGATCACCGCGAATGCCATTCTGCTCAGCCCGAACAAGCGCGTGCGCATTGCCAACATTGCCTGCGATGCGCCGCTCCGTCCTTTCAACCTCGGAGCCGAAAGAAAGCGCCTCGGCGAAATCGTGCTGCTGGCGACACCGGGACTATCCCCGGCTGATCCCGCACGCCGCCTGGCCTCTCGCCTTGTGGATCCAGCCGCCCTGCACGAGCCGTGGGATGCCTTCCTGCAGTCTGTCACCGGCAGCGAGCCGAAGGTCGCTTTGGCCGATGCCTACAAGCTCGATGCGCGCGAGCGCGCGGCGGTCCGCATCATGGAGGAGTCGAAGCAGCGGCAGCGGCGGGGGCTCCTGATCAACGCGGCCATTTACGCCGCCCTCCTCGTGGCCACCCTCGGTGCCGTCTATTTCGGCATCCGCTTCACGTTCGGCGGAGCCAGCGTCCGCAAGCTCGACAAAATGGTTCGCGTGGATCCAGGGGAGTTTACATTTCAAGACGGCACCAAAATCCTGCTGCCGACATATTATATCGACCAGAACGAAGTGACGATCGGCCAGTATGCGGAGTTTTTGGAGTTCCTTGAGAAGAACCCTGGCGCAGCTTCGAAGTTCGATCATCCGAAACAGCCGAAAGGAAAGAAGCATGTTCCTGTCGAGTGGGCGGACATGAAGGAACTCGTTCCTCCGATGGAGGGATACTATACACGCGCCAAGCGCTACGGGAGTCATCGGGGGGCGCCGTTGGACGTGAACTCCCCGGTCTTCGGGGTTGATTGGTTCGACGCCTACGCCTATGCGGCCTGGAAGGGAAGGCGGCTTCCCACCGAGGAGGAATGGGAAAAGGCCGCGCGGGGCACCGATGGCCGGAAACTGCCATGGGACAAAGGGGACGTCACCCTTGCCAATACCGGAATTGATTTCAATCCGGATCCGAAAAAAGGCGGCGAGAAGGATGGCTTCAAGCGCTGGAATCCCGTCGATGCCAAGAAGGGCGACAAGAGCCCTTGCGGGATGCTCGGGGCAGCAGGCAACGTCTCGGAGTGGACTGCGACGTATGCTCCCAGCCCGGAGCTCGGCGGTGAGATGGTTCCTGTGATCCGCGGCGGCAACTGGTTCGGGCCGGATCCGTCCGTGACACGACGCATCCTCAGCAAAATGGACCTCCAGCAAGCCGACACGCTCGGGTTCCGGACCGCATCTGATACTCCGCCAAAGGAATGAACGGCGCTCCGATTTCAGACCATCGGCAAGCCGCCGGACTTCGGGGCGGTCATCGCTTCCGGATCGCCGCTGCGCTTCTGCTCGCGCTCGCCTGCATGGCCTCGCTGCGGGCCCAGGTGCAGGTGGACATCTCGCTCGACCGGACGCTTTTCATTCTCGGCGAGGTGATCCCCGTGACCGTCACGGTGACAAACCTGACAGGCAACGATCTCAACCTTGAGGACAGCGGGATCAACAAGTGGTTCGGGTTTGAGATTGAGACGACCGACGGCCGGCCGATTCCCCCGCGCGGCGGCGACTATTCCAACCCGCCGGTCCTGCTGGGCGCCGGTCAGAAGATCACCCGGACAGTGAATCTCACCCCGCTTTTTCCGGTCGATGAGTTTGGCGGCTACCGCGTCCGCGCCACCATTTTCCTCGCACAGGGAAACCGGTTCTCCAAGTCGCCACCCATGAATTTCGACGTGACCGAGGGCCGGCAGATCTGGCAGAAGACGGTCGGCGTGCCCGAGGGATTTCCCGGTGCGGGCGGGACCCGCACGGCCACGGTGCTGATCCACCGGCTGCCGCAGAGCACCCAGCTCTACCTGCGGATCGAAGACAGGCAGGAAGGGATCCGCAAGTGCATGCACAAGCTCGGACGCCTTCTCTCGTTCACCACTCCGGAAATCCAGCTGGACGACAGGAACCAGGTCCACGTGCTGCAAAATGTCGCGCCGAAGGTCTTCCTTTACTCCAGCATCGGGCTGAATGGCGAGGTGCTCGACCGGAAGTCCTTCAGCCAGGAATCCACCCGGCCGACGCTGCAGCGAGCCGCCGACGGATCAGTCCATGTCGTTGGCGGAACGATCTACGACCCGTCCGCTCCGCCGCCTGAGCAGACGCTCCCTGCGCTTTCGGACCGTCCGGTTCCGCTGCCTGGATCCGGAAAAAAAGAACCCGCAGACGAGAAGCGTCCGGCCAACCTCCTGTCCCGCTGACCACTCGGCTGGCAGCCTCTATTCGTCGGTTTTGTCTTTCGAGAGCAGCTTGCCGGACTCATCGACCGTGATCCGGTATTTGCCGCCGGTCTCGGTGACGACCGCTGTGTAGCTGAGCTTGCGGTCTTCCTTCTCGACTCTGTCGATTTTTGCTGTGCCGGCAAATTTCACCAGACCGGCCTTGACCGCGGCAGGGAGGGTGTCAAGCGTGGGCTCCGGTTCCTCGGCGGCGGTATTTCTGATGTTCAGGCGCTCGAGGTGGCCCTTGCTGTCAATGGTGGCCTCGTATTCGCTGCCGTCGATTTTGAGCGTGGCATTGAAGACCTGCCTGCCGTCGCATTCGCCGCGGGAGAGGTCGAGGATCGGGTTGCCGGCCGCCTCGCGGGTGAGGGTGGCTTTGACTTCGGCCGGGACTTCGATCGTGATCTGGTCGGCCGCCAAAAGCGGACACAAAAGGGCAAGGGTCGCGAGGGATACTGCACATTGGATGGCGGGTCGGGAGTTCATGTGAACCGGTTTCTAGCTCCGCCCCCTGCGCGCTGACGAGGACAAATGTTCGTCGATCAATCCGCGCCGAAAGGATGTTGGTGGAACGTGCTTTGACATGCTGGCCGAAACCGACTATCGGGATAGGGCTGCGCGAGCGCTTGGATAGCATTCCCGTCGCGCGGCACAACCGCACTCCAAACCACCTGTTTTATGAATAACCCAACGATTCCCCAAAAGGCTCCTTACCCGGTTGCGGTCGAGGCCGGCAAAACGTATTACTGGTGCTCATGCGGGCTGAGCGGCGGCCAGCCGTTCTGCGACGGCTCTCACAAGGGCAGCGGATTCGCCCCCCAGCCGTTCACCGCCGACAAGGATGGCACCGTCTACTTCTGCGGCTGCAAGCACAGCGGCAAGGGATCGCTCTGCGACGGCAGCCATTCCAGGATTTAACGGCCCCCCGGAGACGACCGACCGTTGAAGCTTGAACAGAACCAGATCTGGCAGCAGGGAGAACTCTTCTTCCGCATCGTACGCCTTGAGCGGCTCGCCGTGGAGTTCAAGGAGATGACCAACCCGGCCACCAAGCATGGAAGGCATCACCAGTGCAGTAAGAAGGAATTCTGCCGGATCATCAAAGGTGCCGTGCTCGTTACTCCTGGAGCCGTGGGTGCCTGAGTCGGGGCTGGAACAGTCTTCCTTGACCCTGCCCCCCGAGCGGGTAGATATCGTTTGCCTGTATGAGAACGGCGAGGTTGCTCGAGGTCGCAGAATTTGGTGCCGTTGTCGTCCGAAGAATATCAACCCGCTTTCCGACCGCCGTTTTTTGTGACCGCTGAACTGCCCATATCTCAAGCCCCCACGATGGCGGACGCCCGCCCGGACAGTCCGATCCGCCGCGTTGCGGGAAAGTTTTTTTCCGACCGGCTGGCGATCGCCGCGGCGTTGGTGATTGCGGTCTTTTTTGCGGTGGCGATCGGCGCGGGGTTCTGCTCGCTCGCAGGCTGGCCGATGCCGATGGATCCGAATGCCACGAGCCTTGAGCGCAAGCTGCTTCCGCCGAATTCCGTCAACTGGCTTGGGACCGACAACCTCGGACGCGACGTGCTCTCGCGCATGGTTGCGGGATCGACAATCTCTCTCACGGTCGGCTTCGTGGCGATGGCGGTCTCGCTGGGGATCGGGATCGTGGTCGGCGCCATCTCCGGCTACCTCGGGGGATGGGTCGACAATGTGCTCATGCGCATCGTCGACGCCCTGCTCTGCTTCCCCTCGTTTTTCCTGATCCTCACAGCAATTGCGATCATCGGCCCGAACATCTGGATCATTATTGCTGTGATCGGCTTGGTGAGCTGGACGGGGACCGCACGGCTTGTCCGCGCCGAGTTTCTGACCCTGCGTGAAAGCGAGTACGTTCGAGCCGCCCGCGCCCTCGGCCAGCGGAGTCCGGGGATCATTTTCCGCCACATCCTCCCGAACGCGTTCGCCCCGATCTTTGTGACGGCGGTGATCAGCATTCCCGATGCGATTCTCGTGGAATCGGGTTTGAGCTTCCTGAGCTTCGGAGTTCCGCCCCCTCAGGCGACCTGGGGAAACATCATCGCCGACGGAAAGACCTACATCCTTGATGCGTGGTGGCTGATCGTCTTTCCCGGGCTCGCGATCTTTTCCGCCTCCCTGGCATTTTACCTGGTCGGCGACGCACTCCGCCGTGCTTCCGAAGCCCGTCCCCAATGAAACCATCCCTGCTCCAGCTTGACGAACTCTCCATCCGGTTCCGCACAGAGAACGGGGTGTTGGATGCGGTTAAAAAGGTTTCGTTTTCGCTCAACGAGGGCGACACGCTGGCCATTGTAGGCGAGAGCGGCAGTGGGAAAAGTGTAACCGCCCTTTCGCTGACGCGCCTTTTGCCCTCGCCGCCCGCAGAATACGCGGGGGGACGGATCCTTTTTGAGGGGAGGGATGTCCTCGCAATGTCCGCCTCGGAGATCCGCAGGGTGCGCGGCGGTGGGATCGCCTACGTGTTTCAGGAGCCGGGAACCTCTCTTAACCCTGTCTACACGATTCGCAGCCAGATCGCCGAGGGGATCAGGCTGCACCGCCCGGAGGTGAGGGATGTCGATGCTGAGATCGTCAGGTGGCTGGCAGCCGTCGGCATTGTCGATCCGGCCGCACGCATGCACGATTATCCGCACCAGCTCAGCGGCGGGATGCAGCAGCGCGCGATGATTGCCATGGCGCTCAGCTGCCGGCCCAAACTTCTGATCGCCGATGAGCCGACGACCGCTCTGGACGTGACGATTCAGGCGCAAATCCTGGCTGAACTGCGGAGGCTCCGCTCGGAGTTCGGGATGTCCCTGATCCTTATCACGCACAATTTTGGAATCATCCGCGGGCTCTGCGACCGCGTGGCGGTCATGTTCCGTGGAGAGATCGTGGAATACGGCGACACCGAGGTCGTTCTCAAAAACCCGCGGCACCCGTATACGAAGGCGCTGATCGCCTGCGTCCCGAAGCTGGGTGCCCGGCAGGAACGTCTCCGCACGATCGACTACGACTGGCAGGTTCCCGCATGAGACCGAAGGTCCGACACGTCGCAGTCTTCCGGCACGGGAAATCGATCGGGGATTTTCCTCCAGAGCAGCTCCATTCGCTTTATGAGACCGGCCAGCTTCTGGCCACGGATGAATGCGCGGATCCCCTCACGGGGGAGCGCACCCTCCTCCCGTCATTTCTCGAGGGTGTCGAGGTTCACAAATATTCTGCCGCCAAGCCGATCACTCAGGAAGAGGTCGATGAGATCCCGGAAGAGCGTCCGGCCTTTGAGGCGGGGACGCTCGTGGCGCTGTCCGGGTGGATCGCCTTCCTCCTGGCGCTGGCCGCAGGGGCAGGAATCCTGTTTCTGATGAGCGGTAAGGACGGCGAGATCCACACGCTCCGGCAACAGATTGCATCCCGCGATGCGGCGCTTGCCGAAAAGGAGAAGGATTACCAGAAGCTGGCATTCGCGGGACGCGAGATCGCGGAGGAGGAGGTCGTGCGCGGGCGTGTCATCATCCGTTCGGAAAAAGGTATCCGCACGCCTCAGCCGAAAATCAAGATCTGCCTCTACACGCGTGCGGCGATCGACAACCATCTCGCGGCACGGTTTCACGAGCGCAGCACCTCGCCGCCCGCCGCCGAGACGCCCGTGCAGCAGGCCGCCTATTTTGTGCGTGGGCTACCGATGCCCTTGCAGGTGACGACGACCGATGCGAGCGGGCGCTACGAGTTCCAGATTCCCACCCCGGGGGAGTACGTGATCTACACCAGCATGAGTGGGCCCTCCCCCGAGGGGCTGGCGGCCAGGGTTTGGATGCTCGCCTTTGATTCGCGCGACCCTCTCAACACCGCGATCGATATCTCAGAGGCCAACGCCATCCGCGTTTTTCTCCCGGGGATGGTGCCATTGCTCGCCCGCTGATCGGCCTGCCCTGGCGTCCTCAGGTTCCCCTGGTGTTGCCGAACAGACGGATGTGGAGCCGGTCGCAGTAGCGGAATCCACGCTCCCGGCAGATTTCGAGGACGTCGGCCTGGCGGTTCCGCATCGCGGCCTCGCTTGTCCCCTCGGGCATGAGAAGAAGCTTCCAGGGCGGGACCGCGATGCCGGTTGAGGCAATCAGGTTCTCGATCGCGGGAAGGTCGCCTGCCGAGGAGATGACAAACTTCAACTGGAAGGAATAGTTTTCCAGCCAGGAGCGGAGGATGTCCGGCTGCAGACGCAGGCGCTCGTGACGCTCGATCCATTCCGGTTCGATCGTTCCCGCCCGGGGGGTGGAATTCGCAAGCTTCGGGCTGATCGACGCCAGATCACAGGCGATACCTTCGGGGGCGATCGTGCCCGCAGTCTCAATCGTGACATGCTTCCCGGCGGCATGAAGTCCGGCGGCCAGCTCCCGGACGTTTCGCGCAACCATCGGCTCGCCCCCGGTGAGCACGCAGTGCCGGGCGGGGAATTTTTCGACCTCTTCGAGGATCCTCGAAACGCTCATCTCACTGCCCGTGGGGTTCCAGGAGGCATACGGGGTGTCGCACCAGGCGCAGCGCAGGTTGCAGCCCGACGTCCGCACAAAAACCGACGGAACGCCGGTCAGTTCGCCTTCGCCCTGGATCGAATGAAAAATTTCCGAGATGCGCACGGGATCAGGCGGTCGGGCGCTGTGGAAGTGGACCGGTGGAGCGATACCCGGTCGGATCCGGCACGCCGGACAGAAGGAACGCCTCCCGCCGTTCGACGCACGTGCCGCATTCTCCACAGTGGATTTCGCCGCCGGCGTAGCACGACCAGGTCTGTGAAAAATCGACCCCGAGTTCGTGACCGCGCGCGGCGATTCCGGCTTTCGTCATCCGGATGAATGGGCGGAGAAGTTCGATCTCCGCATACGTCCCGCAGCGGAGGGCGTCACCCATCGCCCGCATGAAGTCCTCGCGGCAGTCCGGGTAGATGGCGTGGTCGCCGGAGTGAGCCGCAATGACCAGCCCGTGGGCGCCCTTGCTCTCGGCAAAGCCAGCGGCGACCGCGAGCATGATTCCGTTACGGAATGGCACGACGGTTTTCTTCATCGTTTCCTCTTCGTAGTGGCCCTTCGGGATTTCTCCGCCTCCGGCCAGGAGGTCGGAGGAGAAATGCTCGCCGATAAATGCCAGCGGTATGACGACGTGCGGGATCCCCAGAGCGGACGCCTGCCAACGGGCAAACGGGATCTCGCAGTCGTTGTGTTTCGAGCCGTAGTGGAAGCTGAGTGCGGCAACCACCTCGTGCTCCGCGTGCGCTTCGTGCAGCGCCACGACGGAATCCATGCCGCCGCTCAGAAGCACAATCGCCTTCATGTCAGAGCCCGCCGGTATCAGGATGCGTGGCATCCACCGAGACGCTGACGCCTCCCCGCGGCGAAAATTCCCCATGCACCTCCATCCGGCGCGGCTGGCAGGCCGCAACCAGATCGTCGAGGATCCGGTTCACAATCTCCTCGTTGAAGCAACGGGTATGCCGGAACGAGGCCAGGTAAAACTTCAATGACTTTGTCTCGATGCAGAGCTGGTCGGGCACATACCGGATGTGGATCGAGGCAAAGTCCGGCTGGCTCGTCACCGGACACATCGATGTGAATTCCGGACAGTCGAATGTCACCCAGTAGTTCCGCTTTGGATTCCGGTTGGGAAAGGCTTCGAGCGTCCGGAAGTTCGGGGTACTCGGGTAGGTCGAGTCCGAACTTCCGAGAAGACGGAAGTTGGGCTTCGGCTGGGACTTTTTCTTGGATGCCATGATGCCTAAGCTTGCCAGATTCCGTCCTCCAGGGAATCAGTTTTTAAAAATTCGTGCTGCCAAGCCCGGAGTGCCTGGCTACCTTGCTGCGATGACAACCGAACAAACGCACGGACATGCCATTCTAGACCTGGTCGCAGCCCATCCCGAGGGGATTTTTCTGGCGGACCTCGACCGCATGGCTGCGGAACAGTTTGGCAAGGACGCCAAGTATTGCACCTGCTCGGCGGAGGGGATGGATTTTCCGGCACTGATTGCTTTTCTCGTCGGGCGCGACAAGATTCGGATCGGGAACGGACTCGTTTTCTCAGGGGGGTCGCCAGCGTGCGAGCATGAGCACTAACAGCCTGCCTGCGATTCGTCCCGGAGCCTGACGATGGAAAGTGTGACGGCCGTGCGATGAGGCTGAAAACCCGGTGACGCTTTACGATCTTCCGTTTTCGCAGCTTGAGGCCGAGCGCAACGGGCTCCGCACCGCGCATGCACGGTTGCTCTGGAAGGCGCTTTACCTGGAACTGGAAAAATCCCCGGCTGAGCGGAAGGATTTTCCGCCGGCGCTTCGCGAATGGCTGGCAGGGTTTTCCGAGCCGCACATTCCGCTGGCGGTTCCGGCCGGCGATGGGATTCTAAGTGCCGACGGACTTGCTGGGCGGTTCCTCCTTAGTCTCGGCGACGGATCCTCCATCGAGACCGTGCTCATGAAGTTTGCGGGACGCTCGACCGCCTGCCTGAGCACGCAGGTCGGGTGCGCGATGGGATGTGTCTTTTGCGCCACCGGTCAGCAGGGATTCACCCGGCATCTCACCGCAGGCGAAATTGTCGCGCAAGCCGTCCACTGCCAGCGCCTCCTGGCCGCCGGTGGCGGTGCGAAGCTGCGCAATCTTGTGCTCATGGGCATGGGGGAACCGCTGCACAACTACGACAACACGATGACTGCTCTCGAGGTTCTCAGTGATACCGGCGGACTCAATATCGGTCCTTCAAGGATTACCGTCAGCACCGTGGGCGTTGTACCGGGGATCGAGCGCTGGACTCGTGAGCGCAGGCCTTACAACCTTGCTGTGAGCCTGCATTCGGCCGATGCGGACGAGCGGGCTTCGCTTGTCCCGGCTGCACGACGCTGGCCGCTCGATGCACTGATGGCGGCCTGTCGTGACTACTGCTCTGCTTTGCGGAGGCGCATTTTTTTTGAGTGGACCCTCATCCGCGGGGTTAATGATTCGCCGGCCCATGCCAGGCAGGTCACCGGGCTTTTGAGGGGCATGCCAGCGCATGTCAACCTGATCCCGCTCAACCCGACCGGCGGATACGCGGGACTGGCCGCCGGAATCCAGACGGCGAGGTTGTTCCAAGCCGTACTGAAGGAATCGGGGGTCCCAAGCACCGTCCGGCAGCGGCGCGGGATCGATGTCGAGGCCGGGTGCGGGCAGCTGCGCGCCGATGCTGATGCGCGGAGCGCGTAGAATCCGCTTTTTGTTCTGCGCGTGAATCCATTACAATCCCGCCTGATCTCGTCCCTCCCATGACCCCCCGAGAGCGCATTCTTTCTACTATCCTCCGCCAACCCGTCGACCGACCGCCCGTCGATCTCTGGCTGACTCCCGAGGTTCTTGATGACCTCAGGCGGCATACGGGCGAAAGTGACGAACTCGCTGTCTTCCAGGCGCTCGGACTCGATAAAATTGTCTGGGTGTTTCCAGGCTACGGCGGTGCTGCTCGCTTTGACCCGAACGAAGGCGAGGGGAAGACGATGTGGGGAGTTCCAACCCGGATGATCCGGGCCGGCAAGGCGACCTACCAGGAGTTCGGAACCCCGCCCCTTGGCGACATGGACGATCCGGCCCAGCTCGCTGACTACCCCGACTGGCCCGACCCTGAGCGGTTCGACTATGAAGCCGCCGCCGCCTGGGCCGCCCGCGCCCGCGCCTATGGGTTCGCCACTATCGGTCCGTGGGTCTCCCACTTTGAAATCTACTGCCAGATGCGAGGGCTCGAATGCGCGCTGATGGATGTCATCGCCGAGCCCGACTTCCTCGTGGCCGCCCTCGACCGCATCGATGCCATCCAGACCGGGATGCTCGAGCGTTTTCTCAGCCGCATGGGGGACCTTATCGACATCGTTTTCATCAGCGACGACATGGCGACTCAGAAGAGCCTCCTGGTCTCGCCCGATGCCTGGAATGCATTTTTCCGGGAACGGCTGAGCCGCTGGTGCGACCTCGTTCACCATCACGAAAAGAAAGTTCTCTTTCACACCGACGGCGCCGCCCGTCCGCTTGTTCCCGGCCTGGTCGAGTGCGGGGTCGACATTCTCAACCCGATCCAGCACATCTGCCCTGGCATGGATTGCGATTCCCTTGCCCGGGACTTTGGCAACAGGGTGGTTTTTCATGGGGGCGTGGACAATCAGGGGGTGCTGCCCTTCGGGAGCCCGGACGATGTTCGCAGGGAAACCCTTGCCTGCCTCGACACCCTGGGCAGCCAGGGCGCCTACATCTGCTGCTCATGCCACAATGTCCAGGCCGGCACTCCGGTTGAAAACATTCTAGCCATGATCGAGACCGTCCGGAGCCGTGGACGCTGAGAGTTTTTTGGCGGGGCAGTCCCGGGAGCGGTGGCGATTCGCAATTACGCCTGGCTGTTTCCCGCAGGCTGCTCGCTGGCTTTGACAATTTTTCGTGCGGCGGCGACGAAGAGATTGCAGGCCTCCGTGCACAGGAGCGGGATGCTGTCCGGCGCATCGTCTGCAGGAGATCCTGCATCCGTAGCCGCCCAGAGAATTCTGCGCAGGCAGCCGGTACGGCAAAGCGAGTCCTTTAGTTCCACCGCTTGCGGATCAGTGAGCTTTGCGGTCACGCGATACATTCCGGTCTGCCTGCCAAGCGTTGCTCGAAGCGGGGTGGGGGTGAGTTCCCCGAGGAGTTGGGTGCGCCAGTTGCCAATAGCCGCCGGATACAGGAAGTCGAGCGCAAGCCGGAGGTCGGATCGCGATTTGACATCAAGCCGCCATCCATGGCGAAGATTGGGTGCGGACTTGAGTGGGCGGTAATTTCCCGCGTCGTCGTAAAGCGCGATCGCGATCGCGTCATCCGGTGTGCCGAACGCCTCGAGGTCACACCGCCCGGCATCGTCAGCATGGCAAAGCGCAAAACCTCCGGCGCAGCTAAAGATGACCACCTGCCCGATCCGGTTCCGGCCTTCCGCCTGTGCGGATTCCAAAAGGCAGTCCAGTGTCTCGGTGTTCAGCATCGATCAGCTTCCGCCACCGGCGGAGAATTGCAACCGGGGAGAGTCCTCAGGATCAGCGCCGGCGCTTCACCCGGACGAGCGCGATCGACTTCTGGAGCGAGGCGCGGACGGTGGCATATTCCTCGTCGTTGAGCTTGTTGTCGCGGAGGGCCGCCTCGGCGCGGGCGATCGCCTCCTCAGCGGCGGTGTCGTCGATGTCGCTCTCGGCGACCGCCATGTCGGTGAGCACTGCAACCTTGTTGTCGCTGACCTCGACAAAGCCCGAACCAACGGCCATCCGGAGTTCCTTGCCGTCTTTGAGAACCCGGAGTTCTCCCGGTTGGAGCATCGTCATGAGAGCGACGTGATCGGTGAGGATTCCCAGCTCACCCTCCGAGCCGGGAATGACCACCGACTCCACATCATCGGAGTAGATCTTCTTCTCGGGAGTGACAATTTCGAGCCGGAGCATGGGACGGGGGTCAGGCCTCCTTGACCATGTCGATGCCGCCCTTCATGTAGAAATTGCCCTCGGCCACGTCGTCGAGCTTGCCGTCGAGGATTTCTTTGAAGCCGCGGATCGTCTCGGCGATCGTGACGTATTGTCCCTTGGTTCCCGTGAAGATTTCGGCGACATGGAACGGCTGCGACAGGAAGCGCTGGATCTTGCGCGCGCGGTAGACGGTGAGCTTGTCGTCGGGCGACAACTCGTCCATGCCCAGAATCGCGATGATGTCCTGGAGATCCTTGTAGCGTTGAAGGACCGTCTGGACGCCGCGGGCGACCGCGTAGTGCTCTTCGCCGACAATGTCGGGTGCAAGGGCCTTGGATGTCGAGGAAAGCGGATCGACCGCAGGGTAGATTCCCAGCTCGGCAATCGAGCGCTCAAGCACGATCGTCGAATCGAGGTGGGCAAATGTGTTCGCCGGCGCAGGGTCGGTGAGATCGTCTGCAGGGACGTAGACCGCCTGGAACGAGGTGATCGATCCCTTGGTCGTCGAGGTGATGCGCTCCTGCAATTCGCCCATCTCGGCCGCCAGCGTCGGCTGGTAGCCGACTGCGCTCGGGGTGCGTCCGAGGAGCGCCGAAACCTCCGATCCGGCCTGGGAGAAACGGAAGATGTTGTCGATGAAGAGGAGGACGTCCTGGTTTTTTTCATCCCGGAAGTATTCCGCCATCGAGAGAGCGCTCAGCGCGACGCGGAGGCGGGCTCCGGGTGGCTCGTTCATCTGGCCGTAGACGAGAGCGACCTTGGATTTCGAGAGGTCGTCCTGGACGATGACGCCCGATTCGCTCATTTCCGCATAGAGGTCGTTGCCTTCACGGGTGCGCTCGCCCACACCGGCGAAGACCGAGTAGCCACCGTGCCCCTTGGCGATGTTGTTGATGAGCTCCATGATGACGACGGTCTTGCCGACCCCGGCACCGCCGAAGGCCCCGACCTTGCCGCCCTTGGTGAACGGACAGATCAGATCGATGACCTTGATGCCGGTCTCCAGGATCTGCGCCTTCGTGTCCTGCTCGGTGAGCGGGGGAGCATGGCGGTGGATCGGATATTTCTTTTCAAATTTCACCGGACCGCGCTCGTCGGTCGGGTCGCCGGTCACGTTGAAAATCCGTCCCAGGACGCATTCGCCGACAGGCACTGAGATTGGAGCCCCGGTAGCCGTGACCATCATCCCGCGCTGGAGGCCCTCGGTCGAACTCATCGCGATCGAGCGCACCCAGTTCTCGCCAAGGTGCTGCTGGACTTCCAGCGTGAGCCGGTTCGTCTGGCCGGCTGCCTCGAACGTGATCTCGAGAGCGTCGTAAATTTTTGGCAGTGCGCCGTCGGCGGGATTGAATTCGACATCCACAACGGCGCCGATGACTTGAACGATTTTTCCTTTGGGACTCATGAAAATGGTAAAGCGGTTTTGGACAAGGGAGCCCAGACAAATAGCTTTCAGGTCCCCGCCAGACAACCAGTTTTTGCAGAAATTTTTCCCGTTCCGGGGTGGCCCGTCGTGTTGCCGTGGAAACCAATGCTCGCCCCGGCCGCACGGGTCGCCTAAATGAATGGTTTGTTGATGCTCCCGTTTTTGCGATGAATTCTCAGATTGCTTTTCCTGTCGGGTGGAGATCCGGTCTTGGAATGGCCGCGGCTGTGATCGCTGTCGCCGTGGTCTATTTTGCCATCCGCCTTCCAGAGATTGACAAGCGGCCGGTCCACACTGATGAGGCGGTGAACGGGTTCACGATCGGCAAGCTTCTCGAGGGGGCCCCTTTCCGATACGACCCGCAAGATTACCATGGGCCCTCGTTTATTGCCTTGGGAACGCTGGTGGCCCGTGCAGCCGGTGCCTGCAGCCTTGCCGGGATGGACACGCGGATCCTGCGATGGAGCGCCGTTGTATCCGGACTGCTGGCGCTGGGGTTTGTTCCGATTCTGGCGAGGGTCCTCGGATCGGCGGCGGCTCTCGGCTTCGCCCTGGTCCTCTGTGTCGATCCGCTTAGTGTCTATTTCGGGCGCTACGCGATTCATGAGACACTTTTTGTTTCGGCCACGTTGGGCTTTCTCGCCTGCGTCTTGTTGGCGGCTCAGGCTCCGGCAATCGCCTCGGCGTTCGGTGCGGGATTGTGCGCCGGGCTCATGCTGGCAACGAAAGAAACCGCGGTGATTCCGTTTGCCGCAGCGGCTGTGGCCGCTTTCGTCTGCCTTCCTGTCCGGCGGTTCATGAATCGATGGATTGCATGCGCATTCCTTGGCGCCGCGGCGATCGTCATCGTTGGAGCCTTTACCTGGGGTCTGCAGTCGGCGAGGGGGCTTGTGGACCTGGCACTGGCCTATCCGGGTTATTTTGTGAGGGCCGGAGGCGCGGGGCATGAGAAACCTCTTTATTACTATGCGACCGTGCTTTTTGCCGGGAAGTCGGGTTTGCTGCTCTTCGCGCTGGCGGTTGCTGGTGGGGTGCGTGCCTGGAGGGGCGGCGGATCCACTCCGGCGCGGTTTTTGTCCGTTTACGCCGTCATTGTGGCGACGACCTATTCTCTGATCCCCTACAAGACGCCGTGGCTCGCTTTGGGGATCTGGCTTCCCCTCGCGCTCCTTGCGGCCATCGCTGTTGCCGACTGGTGGAGGTTCCAACCGCCGGGGGCCATCCTCTGTAGCGTCGTGCTTCTGGGGTTCATGGGAGCCGATACCTGGAAACTGGTATTCAAAGATCCCATCGGCGTGCGAAATCCTTATGCTTACTCTCATACTTTGGGCGATATTGAGCGCCTGCCGAAGGAGGTCAGCCGGCTTTCCGCCTCACTCGGTCGTTCGCCCCGTGTTGCCGTGGTGGCCGATGACCCGTGGCCACTCCCGTGGTATTTGCGCAGCCTTCCGATGGTTGGCTACTGGCGGCCGGGCGATCCCGTCCCGGATTCCGATTTTGTGATTCTCGACGCCGCCGAGGCCCGGCGCCTCGAGAGCCAGTTGGTTGGCTGGAGGCCGCGAATCTTCGGGCAGCGGCCGGACGTCGTCCTCCTTATGTATGCCTCGCCAAAGCTGGAGACCGATCCATGAGCGCCATTGCCATTTTTTCGCACCACGCGATGACCACCAACTGGGAGATCCGCATCGCAGGGGAAGACCCGGGCTATGCAGAGAAGGCTGCCGCTTCGGCTTTCCTGTGGGCCGATCGCATCGAGGCCCTTCTGAGCCGCTTCCGGGAGGAAAGCGAGTTTTCCGCGATTTCTCGTCTGGCACCCGGAGGGAAACTTAAGCTCTCCGAGCCGACGTTTTCCTGCCTCGCGATCGCCCGCCAATGCGAGGTACTGACCGGAGGCGTATTTTCACTGGGGGCGACCGCGATCCGGCAGGGGCTTCCGCCCCCGATCTGGAGCCTCAACCCTTCGACTCACGAGATCAATGTGGGGGCGGCCAACTGCCTGCTTGATGCCGGAGCGATCGGCAAGGGTTTCGCTCTCGACCGGATGGCGGAAGAACTAGCCGATTGGGGGGTGGCGTCATTTCTGCTGGTGAGCGGCGGCAGCAGCGTGCTCGCCGGTGATGCGCCACCCGGCGAACCGGGCTGGAAGATCGGTGTCGGGGCCCCCCCCAGCGGAAGGGATCTTTTGCTTTTCCGCGCTGGATTGGGTGCCTCCGGATTCTCGGTCAAAGGCGCCCACATCACAGACCCCCGCAGCGGCCGACCGGCAAACCGCCATACCCGCACCTGGGCGCTCGCCCGTTCGTCTGCGCAGGCCGACGCACTTTCTACCGCCTGGATGTGTCTGCGTCCGTCTCAAATCGAATCCCTTTGCGCTCACGACCCCTCCCTCGGCGCTGCGCTCCTCGCAGGAGGCGGCGAACTGATCCTCCACGGCGCCATGAAAGATCTTCCGCCCGTGCAGGAATGACTGTCTCCGCCTTCCGATTATTTGTGGGATCGCACAAATAATTGGCATGTTGACGGGAATTGTGATCAGCGGTGTAAGGTGGTGCCCGTCGAACGAGTCTGTGCGCCGCTGGGCGGGGAGCTTGGTGTGCTTCACATCAGCCGACGCGATTGGATCGCTCGGCGATGGCGATGCGGAAAATCAGGGGCTCACAGGAGCCAGCGGCCGCGAAAGGCCAGGCGGCAAAGGTGTAGATAATTTTTTCGACTAGGCGGCGCTGGAAAACCAGAGATGATTGGGGGCTCCGCCGCACTGAGTTATCCCTCCTGCAAATGAAATGCCGACTCTGTCTCTTGACTCCGCTCATAGCGCTTTGCTCCCTGGCCCAGACATGGGCTGATGAGCCATCCGCATCTACGCCGACGCAAGGCGGACCGGCGGCGGCCGATCAGGGGATTGTTTTCAAGACCCTGCGCGAGACCCATCCGAGGGTCTTGGCGACCGGGGAGGAATTCACGAAACTCCGCGAGGAGGTGAAGGAATCGCCCGAACTCAGCCGCTGGTTCGGCCTCCTCCAGACGGAGGGGGCGGCGCTTTTGAAAACCGGCGATGCCGCCTCCGACAAGCCGGCAAACAAGAGCAGCACTGTGCTGCGCCGAACGCTGCTCCTCGGGCTTCTCTACAATATGACCGGCGACAAGCGCTATGCCGTGCGTCTTTGGCAGGATCTTGAGGGCGCTATGGCCTTGCCGGATTGGAATCCCCGGCATCATTTCTTGACCACGGCGGAAATGACTGCGGCGCTGGGGATCGCCTATGACTGGCTTTACGAGGCGTGGACGCAAAAGCAGCGCGACCAACTCCGGCAGGCGATTATCGACAAGGGATTGAACCCCGGCCTTGGCGTCTACCGGCTGGCCGCATCGGGCGGACCTTCGGATGCCGCTTTTGATGGTTGGCCGAAGGTCAACCACAATTGGAACCAGGTGTGCAACGGGGGACTGCTTCTCGGGGCGCTGGCCATTGCCGACGAGCACTGCGAGCCGGCGCGACAGGTCGTCGAGGCGGCGCTGGCTTCTCTGCCGCTCGCCCTCAACGAGTATGGGCCCGACGGTGCATGGGGAGAGGGACCGAAATACTGGGCATTTGCGACGGAATACACGGTCTACGCGCTGGCGGCTCTGCAATCCGCGCTGGGCACCGATTTCGGGTTTTCCACAAAACCCGGCATGAATGTGACCGGGGACTTCCCCCGCCATGCGGCCGGACCGACCGGGCTCTTGTTCAACTTCGCGGACGGCGGCGTGGGCCCGCTGGGTGGATACCCGCAATTTTTCTGGTTGGCGACCGCCTACAACGCGCCCCGATGGGCAGCGCTGCAGCTCCCATATGCGGCCGGAAAACCGCAGCCACTGGACTTGCTCTGGGGCGCGCGGTGGGTCCGGAATCAGCCGAAAGATGAGCCGCTGGCACTGGCCCGGCATTTTGCGAGGCAGGAGGTCGTGACCCTTCGCTCTGCGTGGGACGATCCCGCTGCGCTCTTCGTCGGAATCAAGGGCGGCGACAACAAGACGAATCACAGCCACCTCGATCTCGGCAGCTTTGTCTTCGATGCCCTTGGCCAGCGCTGGGCGCACGATCCGGGCCCGGACAGCTACGCGCTCCCCGGCTACTTCCACCAGCGTCGATGGACCTATTACCGTCTGCGTGCGGAAGGCCACAATACTCTGGTCCTGAATCCCGGCAACTGGCCGGACCAGGATCCACGGGCTACCGCACGCGTGGCCCGGTTTAGCGACACTCCCGGCCGCGAGTTCGCCATCGTCGATCTCTCCGACGCCTATTCCGGCGACGCGCGGCTCGCCCGCCGGGGCATCCAACTCGTTGGCGGGAAACAGCTCGTGATTCAGGATGAGCTGACATTCGATGCCCCCGCCGACCTCTGGTGGTTTATGCACACTGGGGCTGCTATCCGGTGCAACGGGGCCACTGCCGACCTGACCTCCGGCGGTGAACACCTCCGTGCGCAAATTTTGGAGCCGGCCGGCGCGCGCTTCGAGGAGTTGCCTGCAAAGCCGCTCCCCTCGAATCCCAATCCCGGTGGCCAGCTCAGCAGGGAGGTAAGGGGCTCTCCCAAGGAGTTGCGCAAACTGGCGATCCACATTCCGGATGCCCGCGATAGCCTTCGCTTGGTCGTCGTCCTCACCCCTCAACCCAAAGGGCAGCAGGCGACCACCCCGGAGGTTCCTGCGGTCGTTCCCCTCGATCAGTGGGACGATAAATGAATCCCGCTGACTTCACCAGCGTCGTGCGGGCGTCTCGTGTGCTATTGTCGCTGCGAGAAGGAAGGCCGGACGGTCGCCTCACCCCCCAACCTTTCCCGCCAACCACACCCCATAACTTGAACCACAACTGATGTTCATCCACCGATTTCCATTCTTCCTGATGAAAGTTTCCCTGTTCCTCACATGCACGGCGCTCATGGTGGCGTCCCCGGTTTTTCCCCAGACCAAACCGGCGTTCGACACCGGCCGCTACAATGTTGTCTGGACCGCGCAGAGCAAAAACGCTTCGGAGTCGATGCCATGCGGAGGAGGGGACATCGGACTCAACGTGTGGGTGGAGAATAGCGATGTGCTTATCTACCTCTCCCGTAGCGGGGCATTTGACGAGAATAACCTTTTCCCGAAGCTCGGGAGGGTGAGGTTGAAACTCGCGCCGAACCCGCTTGCGGGGAAATCATTCCGGCAGGAGCTGAAGCTGCGCGAGGGTTTCGTCGAAATCCAGGGCGGCGACGGCGAAACTTCCGCCACGCTGAGGATCTGGGTGGACGTCTTCCGCCCCGTGGTTCACATCGAGACCCACAGCAGGAAGCCGGTGAGCCTGGAGGCGACCTACGAAAGCTGGCGCACGCAGGATCATGTATGGGCAAACGAGTTGGAAATGCAGGCCAGCCGAGGGTTCATGGGAGCACCAGAAAAGCCGGTGACTCGGCCGGATACCATCGGCTTCGATGAGAATGAAGTCGTCTGGTTCCACCGGAACCGGGATCAGACGATCTTCGATATGACGGTCGCCATGCAGAATCTCGACTGCGTGAAAGACCGGCTCTGGAACCCGCTCAAAGGGCTCACCTTCGGCGGCCGAATGGCCGGCAAGGGGATGAAGGCCGACGGCACGGTGAATGGCCGCTATGCGAGCGCCGATTTCATCGGCTGGAAACTGTGCAGTGAACACCCGGCATTGGATCACGACCTGCGCGTCTATTTGCACGTCGCCGCCACGCCGACTCTGGAAAAATGGAAGGACGGCCTCGCTGATGTGGTCAAGGAATCCGTGCAGGCCGAACCGACCGCACGCGCGAAGACCGAAGACTGGTGGAAGCAGTATTGGGAACGCAGCCACATCGTGATCAATCCCGAGTGGCCGGATCCGGCCTCGCCGGAGTGGCAGGTGGGACGCAACTACAACCTCGTGCGCTATCAACTCGGCTGCAATGCTTATGGAGATTCCCCGAGCAAATTCAACGGCGGCCTGTTCACATTCGACCCGGTGTTTGTCGATGAGAAATGCACGTTTCCGCCGGATTACCGCAAGTGGGGAGGCGGCACGCACACCGCGCAGAATCAGCGCCTGCTCTACTGGCCGATGCTCAAGAGCGGGGACACCGACATGATGGCCCCGCAGTTGAAATTCTACACGCGCGCCCTTCGCAACGCGGAGCTCCGCAGCGAGGTCTATTGGGGCATCAAGGGAGCCTGCTTCGCAGAGCAGATCGAGCAATTCGGCCTGCCAGTCGCCTTTGAATATGGATGGCACAGGCCCAAGGGTTTTCCGGAGGGCGTCGATTACAACAACTGGCTGGAGTATACGTGGGACACCTGTTTCGAGATCTGCCTCATGGCTCTCGATATCGAGCGCAACACCGGCGAAGACATCTCGCAATACATCCCGCTGGTGGAAAGCTGCCTCTCGTTCTTTGACGAATACTACCGCAAGGCTGCGCTGGAGCGTTCCAAGCAGGAGTTCGACGGCGACGGCAAGCTGATCCTCTATCCGGGTTCGGCGGCCGAGACTTACAAGGTGGCCTACAATCCCACCAGCACGATCGGCGCGCTCCGCACGGTTCTCACCCGGACGCTGGAATTGCCCGAACGCTACCTCACGAAGGAAAGCCGCGCACGTTGGAGCCAGATGCTCGAGCGCATCCCGCCCATCAGCTTCCGCGAGATGCAGGGCCACAAGACGATCGCTCCCGCGCAGGCCTGGGCCCGCATCAATAACCAGGAGATCACCCAGCTTTACCCTGTCTTCCCGTGGGGGCTCTACGGAATCGGCAGGCCGGATTTGCAGGTCGCCCGGGACACATGGACCTACGGGATCGACGTCGCCCGGCAGAAAAACCACATCAGCTGGCACCAGGATCCGATTTTCTGCGCGCAGCTCGGGCTCACCGATGAGGCCGCCGCGCTCACCATCAAAAAGCTGCAGGATGCGCCGCGCCGCTTCCCCACGTTCTGGGGACCGGGCCACGACTGGGTGCCGGACCACAACTGGGGCGGCTCGGGGATGATCGGCTTGCAGGAAATGGCGATGCAGACCGTCGGTAAAAAGATCTACCTTCTGCCTGCATGGCCGAAGTCGTGGGACGTCGACCTCAAACTGCATGCCCCCTACCAGACCACCGTCAGCGCCAAAGTGCGCCGCGGCAAAATTCAGGAGCTGACCGTGGTCCCGGAATCCCGCCGGGCGGATGTGATCAACTGCACGACCGCGGATTGGGATCCGTTCCAGGCCGAGTGATGGCTAGATAACCGTTTAACTTTCCCAAAAACGGCGCACTCTTTTCCAAAAAGTGAGCCCCGCCTACTCTTGTAATTTATTAAAGTACTTCCCAACTCAGAACCAAGAGACCACAAAGTGAAGATAAGCAAAAAATGGCTAAAACCGAATGTGGTTTTATTAGTTTTGGTGTCGGCAATGTTGTCGATATCCGGCGGGGCTTCATTCGCCGCCGATGATCTCGCGAAGCGGTTTGTCGCGCCACCGGAGGAAACCAGGCCGCGTTGTTATTGGTATTGGATGGATGGCAATATCTCGAGGGAGGGGATCACGCGGGACCTTGAGGCGATGAAGCGGGTCGGGATCGGCGAAGCATATATCGGGGTGATTCATGGGCAGAGCGGCGGCGCACCGAAGGCCGGTTTGAAGGCGCTCTCGGATCCCTGGTGGGGGTTGATCGAGCACGCTGTGCGCGAGGGGGGACGCCTCGGCGTGGACATCGGTTTTTTCAATTCGCCCGGCTGGAGCCAATCAGGAGGTCCGTGGATCAAGCCCGGACAGGCGATGCGCTATATCGCTTTTTCGGAAACACGTTTGCACGGGCCCCAGCGCTTTGAGGGCAAACTGGCCACACCTGGCGGCGACTTCCAGGATGTCGCGGTGCTGGCGTTCCCTGTGCCGGCCGGCGAGGACGTGGTGGCACCGGTCGCCTCCCGTTCCCCGAAATCGATCGACTTCAAGATGGACGAGCCGTTCACGGCGCGGAGCCTGCTGGTTCAGCCCTTGAAGGCGGTCAACGTGCAGGCGGAACTGCAGGCATCCGACGACGGGAAAACATATTGGACGATCCGGCGGTTCGGCATCGACCGGCACAATTTGCAAGTGAATGTGGGTCCAGTTCCGCTTGCGCCTGTCGGGGTCTCGTTCCCGGCTACAACGGCGCGGTTTTTCCGGCTCAACTTCTCGGGAGCGTGCGAGTTGGGCGACATCCGGCTGTCCTCCGCAGCGCGGCTGGAGCGATTCATGGAGAAGCAACTCGTGAAGATGTTTCAGAATCCTCTGCCGCCATTCGATTATTACACGTGGCCGCGGCAGGCCGAGCCGGAATCGAAGGATTTGGCGATCTCGCCCGGAACCGTGCTAAACCTCAGCAAGCAACTTGGGGCCGACGGGACACTGCGGTGGGACGTGCCGGAGGGGGATTGGATTGTGGTGCGCGCGGGCATGCTCCCGACCGGTACGGAAAACAGCCCCGCGCCGCCTGAGGCGACGGGGTTGGAAGTGGATAAAATGGACCGCGCCGCTCTCGCAGCCCATTTCGATGCCTATGTCGGCAAGCTGCTTGCGCGGATTCCTGCCGCCGATCGCAAAGCCCTGAAACATATCGTCGCCGACAGCTATGAGATGGGGCCTGAGAACTGGACGGACGGTTTCGCGCAGGACTTTCAGAAGCGCTATGGCTACGACCCGCTGCCATTCCTTCCTGCGATGAGCGGGCGGATTGTCGGCAGTGCCGGGCAGTCCGACCGTTTCCTGTGGGATCTGCGCCGATTTGTTGCCGACCGGATCGCCCGCGATTATGTCGGCGGGCTGCGCGACCTGTGCCACAAGCATGGGCTGAAGATGTGGCTGGAAAACTACGGGCACTGGGGATTTCCGGCCGAGTTCCTGCAATACGGCGGCGCTTGTGACGAGGTCAGCGGCGAGTTCTGGGTCTCCAGCGATTTGGGCGGCGTGGAGCTTCGCGACGCCGCTTCGGCCGCGCACATCTACGGGAAGACGCAGGTTTGGGCGGAGGCATTCACGGGAGGGCCGTCGTTTACAAACACGCCCCGCGAGCTCAAGGCGCGCGGCGACTGGGCGCTCTGCGAGGGCGTCAATCAATTCGTCCTCCATGTTTATATCCATCAGCCCGATGACAAAAAACCGGGCATCAACGCGTGGTTCGGCACCGAGTTCAACCGCAACAACACGTGGTTCGAGCAGTCGAAACCCTGGATCGATTACCTGCGCCGGTGCAGCGTGATGCTGCAGGCCGGCAAGCACGTGGCGGATGTCGCCTATTTCATCGGCGAGGACACGCCGAAGATGGCGGGATCCGTGAAGCCGCAACTTCCGCCGGGCTACGATTACGATTTCATCAATGCCGAGGTGATCGAGAAGAGCCTGACGGTAAAAAACGGACGCTTTGTATTGCCGGATGGCATGAGCTACAAGCTCCTCGTGCTCCCGGAGTCCGCGACGATGCGTCCGGAGGTCTTGAAGAAGATCGGGCAACTGGCCGCTGACGGTGGCGCGGTGCTCGGATCGCCGCCAGAGCGCTCCCCGAGCCTAGAGAACTTCCCCGCCTGCGACAGAGAGGTCAAAGCCTCCGCCGATGCCTTGTGGGGCAAAGGGCTTGTTCTGACGGGCAAAGACCTCGCGCCCGTACTCCAGAAGCTAAATGTGCAGCCGGATATTGTCTGCCCGAAAAACATCCTCTGGAAACACCGGCAGGACGGCGAACGCGACATCTATTTTCTCTCCAACCAAAAGGCTGAGTCGCGCACGGAGACCGTTTCGTTCCGGGTGAACGATCGTGCGCCCGCCCTGTGGTGGCCGGATTCCGGCAAGATCGAACCGGTGCCGTATACTGTGGCCGACGGGCGAACAACCCTGACCTTGCCCTTCGACCCGGCCGGTTCCGTGTTTGTTGTCTTTGGCGGGAATCCAGCCGTCGCCGGCAATGCCGGGGCACCATTGCCGGATGAACCGAGCAAAGCAAAGATTGTGATCCAAAAAGCGATCTACGGTGTCCTTAACGATCCGCAGCGTGTTCGCGATGTGACGGAAAAAGTGCGGGTGCTTGCGGATACGGGCACTACGTCGTTTTCCGTGGGGGATCTGGCGACAGGCGATGACCCAGCGTACGGGGTCGTCAAGACGTTGAAGGTGGATTACACGGCCGACGGAAAACCGCTCACTGCGACCGGGCAGGATACGGATACCATGGCGCTGAACTCAGCGGCCGCCCCGGGCACGGAGATCACCGGACCGTGGACGGTGGAGTTCCCGGCGCAGAAAACGACCTTCGAGAAGCTGATCTCCTGGACCGATCACGCCGACCCCGCCATCAAGTATTACTCCGGGGCGGCCACCTACAACTCGACGTTCCAAATTCCCGCGCCGGGGACAAAAGACGCGACTTTTCTGGATCTCGGCAGGGTCGAGGCACTGGCGACGGTCACACTCAACGGTCACACTTTTCCGACCCTCTGGAAATATCCCTATCGTTTGGATATCTCATCGGCCATCAAGCGGGGGGAGAACAATCTGTCGGTCACGGTTGTCAACACCTGGAACAACCGCCTGGTGGGCGATGCCGCCCAGCCCCCGGAAAAGCGCGGGACATTTGTCTCAAAAAGCACCAAAAAGCCGGACTCCCCCCTCCAACCATCCGGCTTGATAGGGCCGGTCCGCCTTCTCGGAAATCGGCCATGAGGAAGCGACAACAGGCCTGCATTCAACCCTTGCGCTCATGGCAACTCTGTTGCCGGTTTGATTTATGATGCTTTCCCCCTTTCCATTGCGCACATTCCTTCTGGCGTCGGCCATCACGTTGTGCCATTTGCCAACCCAGTCCGTCCGGGCGGCAGATTCCCTCCGTCGCCAGTTTGTGACCCCGCCAGCTGCTGCTCGACCTTGGGTTTATTGGCATTTCATGGACGGTATCCTGAGCCTCGAGGGGATGATGGCCGATCTGGAGGCAATGAAAAAGGCTGGGATCGGTGGCGCGTGGAAGGCGGACGTCAGCCTGAATGGTGGAACCCGCTGACCGGCGAGAGCCGCGACCTGCAGCAGTTCGATAGCAGCAGCGGTGTCACAACTCTGCCGGTGCGACTGGATCCCCTTGAGAGCGGATTTGTGGTTGTTCCGCAAGCCCGCGGCGAAACCGGCGGCGGCCGGCATGAATTTTCCGGAGACCAGGCCTCTGCTGTCGCTCACCGGTCCGTGGGAGGTGAGATTCGATCCGAAGTGGGGCGCTCCGGAGGAAATCATCTTTGATTCGCTTGACGACTGGAGCAAGCGGCCCGAACCGGGCATCCGCAACTATTCCGGCAAAGCGGTTTACCATACGACTTTTGACCTGCCCACCACAGGTTCCGGAAAGCGTATTTTCCTATTCTCGGGAGATGTGAAAAATCAGGCCTCCGTCAAGCTCAAGGGACAGGATCTTGGCATCGCCTGGTTTGCGCCTTGGCGGGTTGAAGTGCCCGCAGGGCTGCTTTTTTTGGCGGAGAGCCGGCCTTATTCCGGCTCTTGATGGATGCCGGTTCCGATCGTCTGCCGAAGAAGTGCACCCCCCCGGGCTCGAACCGGGAACCAATTGATTAAGAGTCAACTGCTCTACCATTGAGCTAGGGATGCTTCTTCAAAATGAGCCACTTGCGGTGCAGGCGGAGAACGCATTTTTTAGCGAACCAGCCGTTAATCTACACGACGCGCGGAATACGACGCAAGCTCTTTGGCGCCGTCAGCGGAGGGGATTTCTACGCGAGAGCCGGGTGGCGGGCAAGAAAAAAGACCGACAGAATAAATCGCATCCCTCTGCGTGCGCGGGGATTCGATCGTCAGGATTGTCTCCTGAAATGCCTCAAGGCGGTTAGTTTGGAAAAAGGCGGGAGTGTTTTCGGTGTAGGACAGTTGTTGACCGGATTGCTGCGCGATGATGGTCCTCGCTATGAGACGTTCGACATCGCATTCCCTGCAGAATTCCCCCCTGTGCTGCTTTCCTGTGGTCCCCAGCATCCTAACCCAGTAAATCCCCGTTCCAATCGCTCCAACGGAACACTGAAAACCGAATACTGAAAGCGTCCCTATGTGGCTCGCAACCCAGCACGGATTGTACTCCATCGTCCAAAAGACGGCAGGTCGGATTCACGTCCGGACCCGTTGCCGGAAAGACCTCGAAAACCTGATTTACCTCAGTGGAATTGAGGCGCAGGTGCACAACACGACCGCCGGCGACTACGCCTGGCGGATCATCGTCGGCCATCCGGAGTTGAGCGCGATCATGGCCGCGCTTGCGGCATCGATCGACTACCCGAACTTCAAGGCCCGGATCCACGAAAAACCCGACCAGAAGTGCAAGCTGCCGGCATACTCCCGCCTCTGGTCGCACCTCTTGGACGAGCAGCGGTCGACGGAACCCGAGCCGCCCTCAGGCGGCTAATGCGGCACCTTGAGCCATGGCGCTCGGGGAGCAGATTCGTGTGGAAAAAACTTTCCGGCAGGGTATGCTGCATTTCTAAACAAAAACTAATGTCTTCCCTTCCCCCACCGGCAGCGGCCCAGTCGCTATGCACGCCTTACATGCCCGATCGTTTCTCTTTAGTTTCCATCCCGGCGGTTGCTTGCCGCTTGTTCCGGAATTCCCTGGCGAGGCATTGCCGCGCGGCAGCTTTCGGCGGGCTGTTTCTGTTTATCCTGGCGCTTGGCCAGTCCCTTGCAGCTCCGTATCCGAGAGACGGCCTTCTCACAAAGTGGACGCAGCCGGATGGAACGCAGATCACGCTCAGGGTGTTTGGTGATGAGTTTTACGGCCGCACGGCGACGAAGGAGGGATATACTGTGGTCTTCGATCCCGCCGATAAGACGTATTATTTTGCCACGGTGGGAGCGGATGGTGTTTCGCTGGTCTCGTCCGGTGTACCTGCCGGCGGTCCGCCTCCGGCCGGGCTCGGGAAGCATTTGGAGGAAAGCCGGGAGCGGATTGCAGCCGTCCGGGCGCTGAATATTGAAAGGCTCGCCCCGGATCGAGACGCCAGGTGGGGGGAAAGAATCAAGGCGACCCAGCAGCGCAGGGCGAGCCAGGCGGCCGGCGTGCCGGTGCCGATGGCAGCGGCGGCTGCCGGAGATCCGCTTGCGGCCCCGGTGGTTGGCACGCGGGTCGGGCTGATGATCCTGGTCCAGTTTCCAGATGATCCGAAAACGCCCACCATCGACCCGGTCAACTTTCCCACCACCCAGGCGAAGATCACCCGCTACTGCAATGAGGTCGGCTACGCGGACGACGGAAACACGGGTTCGATCCGCGACTATTATTACGACCAGTCGAACGGGAAGCTGTCGTTCACGCATTCTGTGACGGCGGTTGTGACGCTCCCCCAGCCGAGGAACTACTACAACTACTCCGACTATCCGACCAACACGAAGCTCTTCGACAGCGGGCTCTCCGGACGGATGCTCGTCACCGATGCGATCGCGAAGCTCAAGACGAGCGGGTTTGATTTCTCCAATCTTTCGGTGGACGGCTCGAACAACGTACTTGCGACGAGCCTGCTTTTTGCCGGGAACGATTCGGGCGTCTGGCCGAAGGGCCTGTGGCCGCATGCCTGGCAACTCGCCGCACCGGTCAGCGTCGGGAAGACCGGCAGCCCGCGCTACATCTCCGCCTACCAGTGCACGGACATTCCCACCGCCGCCCAGCTGATCGGCACGGTCTGCCACGAACTCGGGCACCTGATGATGGGCTATCCGGACTTTTATGATTACGGCGGTGAGTCCGAAGGCGTGGGAGAGCACAGCCTCATGGGGTCCGGGAACTACAACAACGGCGGACGGACGCCCGCCCCGATCGATCTCTATCTGAAGGATGCTTCCGGTTGGGCGAACATCACGGACATCACGCCTTCGGACGTGCTCACGGTTTCGCTCCCGAGCACAGGAAACGTCGGCTACCGGATCTACAGGCCGGGTTCAACCACCGAGTATTTCCTGATCGAGAACCGTGGGCCCGGCGACAAATGGGCGGACTATGCGGTCGATAAGGGAGTCGCGATCTGGCATGCCGATGAGAACGTTTCCGGCAACGACAATGAGCAGATGACATCCGGTTCGCACTATGAGCTTTCGATCGAGCAAGCCGACGGGCGTTTTGACCTGGAGGCCGGCCGGAACCGTGGTGACACCGGGGACCTCTTCGACCTTAACGACGGGCGATTCAACGGCGCTTCGAACCCTGATGCCGACTGGTGGTCCGGGGCGGCTTCCGGGATCTCGGTGACAGTCCTCGGGATGCCTGCCGCCTCGGTGAACGTGAGCTTCGGTGGGACCTCGACCTCCACGACCCTCGTGCTGAAGCCTGCGATCCAGGACATCACGGCCGCCGGCGGCAATTTCACGTTTGCCGTGAGCGCCAACACGAACTGGAGCTGGTCGACGAGCGCTCCCTGGGTGTCAAGCACCGAGGCCGTAACCCAGCCCGGTCCCCAGACATTCAGCTATAGTGTGGCCGCGAATTCCTCAACGGCCAACCGGACGGCCTCGATCACGTTCGTCGCTGGGGATCTCGTCCGCTCGTTCACCGTTTCCCAGGCCGGGATCGTTGTCGACGACCATGGGAACAGCATCGTTGCCGCTACGCTCATCGGGCAGAATTCCACCACCAACGGGACATTTGAGAAAGGTGGCGATAACGATTACTTCCGGATCAACGTCACGAGCAACGGCACGCTCTCGGTCGAGTCGACCGGTAGCACCGACACCGCCGGCGATCTGCTCGACGCGACCGGTAAGGTTCTGGCAAGTGACGACGATAACGGGACGGATTTCAACTTCCGCATCGGCTACGCGGTGACCAAGGGGACGTATTTCATACGGGCGAAAGCCGTTGATCCAAACGCGACGGGCAGCTACCAGGTCCTTGCGAGCATTGCGCTGACCCCATCACTTTCGGTGAATCCCGTTTCCCAGAACGTCGTCGCGCTCGGGGCCACGCACACGTTTGCGGTCGCCTCGAATACGCTGTGGAGCTGGACGACCGACGCGGATTGGGTGACCAGCGCCGAGCCGCCTAGGCAGAGCGGCAACCAGGTCTTCACCTACGCAGTGGCTGCAAACACGGATCCCTCGCCGAGAAATGCAACGATCACGCTGACCGGCGGCGGGCTCGCGCAATCATTTGCTGTCGCGCAGGCCGCCGGGCTTCCGGATGACTTCGGAAACACGCGCGCCACGGCTGCGACGATTCTGGCCAACTCGACCACCAGCGCCTCGCTCGAAGTGCCCGGCGATACCGATGTCTTCCGTTTCGATGTCGCATCCCCGGGCTTCCTGACATTCGAAGCCCGTGGTGCGGTGGACACGTATGGCATTCTCTTGGATTCCGCCGGACTGGAACTCGCCGCCGACGATGACTCCGGCGCAGAATCGAATTTCCGCATCAGCAAGCCGGTGGAGGCCGGTACGTATTACATTCTTGTCAAAACGTATGAGGGCCGGGCAACCGGCCGCTACGAGCTAGTGGGGAGTCTGTCCAATGCCTCGCTTATGGTGAATCCGGCAACTCACAACGTGGCTGCCGGGGGGGATTCGTTCACATTTGCCGTCACCTCGAATGCGACGTGGGCGTGGAGCAGCGACGCGGCATGGGTCACCAGTGCCGAGCCTGCATCGCAGACCGGCAATCAGGACTTTTCCTACACGGTTGCCGCGAATCCGTATCCGTCTGGCCGAGCCGCGAAGATCACGATCACCGACGGGGTCGAGACACAGACCCACACGGTCACGCAGCCGGCGGGCTTCGTTGACGACCACGGGAACACGCTGGCCGCAGCCACACCGATCACGGAGGCTTCCGTGACCGGCGGCGCGGTCGAAACCCCAGGCGACAACGACTATTTCCGGATCCGGGTCAAAGGGAGCGGGACGCTGACCATTGAGACAACCGGGGACGGCGATACCTATGGCTACCTTCTCGATGCGGCGGGTGCCCAGCTGGCATTCGACGATGAGTCGGGTGCAGGTTCGAATTTCAAGATCACCCGGCTTGTGACGGCGGGCATTTACCACGTCAGGGTGCGGCTGTTCTCCGGCGCTGTGACCGGGACCTACCAACTCTCGAGTTCTTTTGTGCCGGCTGCGGCACCGGAGATCTCCGTCGAGCAGCCTGGTGGAGGCGTGCTGAAGAGCGGGGGATCGACGATCGATTTCGGGAGCGTCGTCTCGGGGGAATCCGCTTCAAAAACCATCACGGTCCGGAATTCCGGAAACCTGACTCTGAGCGGGCTCTCGGTCTCGGTGGACGGTGCCGGTGCCCCGGACTTTGTGATTAACACGGCCGGGATGAGCACGAGCCTGGATCCCGGACTGAGCACCAGCTTTCAAATCTCTTATCATGGCGCTGCCCTCGGCCAATCCAATGCCGCTGTCCACATTGCCAGTAATGACGACGATGAAAACCCGTTCAACATCGAGGTTTCCGGTCTCGCTTTGTCGAATGTCTTCCCGCAGGAATGGGTGACTCTCCTCAATGGAAAAAGTTTTGTCGGGATGATCGGCACGGTTGACCCGCTGACCGGAAAGCCAGCGTCCCCGCTTGCCGGACATGGAACGATCGAGCTGAAAACCACCGCCAGCGCAGCCTCGGCGAAGGTGGTTAGCGGATCGGCACTGATCGGTGCGACGCGCTACCGTATCCTTCCTGCCTCCATCGGACTCGATGGTTCAATCTCCCTGACCCTTGCTCCCGCCAAGGGCAACTGGGGAAATGCCCAGCTCGTATTCCAGGTGGTGGAGGGTTCCGGCAGGCTGAATGGCGAACTGAAAAATGTGACTGCGAGCGCGATTCCGATCAGCCTCCTGCCTCAAGCCTACAGCGGCAAAAAGGGGGATGCCTGCCCGCGTGTGGGCACGCGGGTGAATTGCCACATCAAGGCGCAGGGGGCCGATATGCCGTCCGTTGGCCATGGGTTCCTGGCGGCGGTGGTCAACGCGGACGGTTCCGGTGGAATCGCCGGTCAGCTGCCGGATGATACGGCATTCTCCGCAAAGCTCAGCGGCGGCCGCGATGCCGCGGGCGACTTGAAGCTGGGTGGAATCTCGGTCCTCGCCGGAAAGAAGGGCCTGCTGGTCTTTTCCCTGACGCTCGCCATGAACCCCGCTGCGGACGAACCGGATTTGCAGGGGGAAATTCTTTGGATCCGTTCGCCGCTGGCGAAAGTGCTTTTTGCGCCGGAGGGATTTTCCAAAGCGTTTGATGTCATCGGACTCGTCTGGCAGAAAGGGACGAGTTTCCCGCTCGGCGCGGCCGGGTTCTTCCTCGATGCCGACAAGGCGGCTGTCACCACGGAAGGTCCGAGAACATTCAGTGGACAGTGGGCGACCGGCGTGAAGCCGGCGATCGCGACGCCCACGCTTTCGGCGTTCACCTACACTCCGGCCACCGGCCGGTTCTCCGGCAAGCTGCCGTCGACCCTCGGAGGGAAATCCATCCAGCTCAAATACCAGGGGCTTCTGCTCGCAAGCCCGGTCATGGATCCCGCAGAACAAAAAATCCAGGGATGGGGATATCTTTTCGACCGCACGCACAGCGCTTCGGTGGAGATCCGGGTGCCTTGAGGCCGGCCGCCGCCACGTAGAACGTAGAGTCTTCACGATCCGCTGCTTGGCGGCCCTGAGCGCTGAGCTCCTGCCCTGCTCACTCCATTTCTTTCGCGGCCTCGCCGAACGGAACGCAGCGGGAGCTGCGTTTTCCCGTGGGATCACCCCCGGCTGTGTGGAAGCGGAGCAGGCGCCTCGTATTCTGCCCAGGAGGAGGACGTTTCCCAGACTCTGATTCGCACGAGGCGGACGTTCGGCCGCAGGACGTAGCGGGTGTCGCTGCGCGCAGCGTAGGTGTCGAGGCAGGCGCGGCAGGAATCGAAAAACGTTTTCGCGAGCACCTCGGTGGTGGGCTCGGTGTCGGGAAAGCCGATCACGCGCTCCCCGTAGGCGGCCTTCAAGGTTGGGTAAAGCGGGTCCTGCGTATTGACGCAGAGCGAATGATCGAACGAGTCCAGGAAGTCGCCGACGGCGTCCTTCACGGCCTTGAAATCGCAGACCATACCTTGCTCATCGAGTTCGTCGGCTTCCAGGACGACCTCGACCTTGCGGCTGTGGCCGTGCGGGAACCGGCATTTGTCCGGGTGATGCGTGAGCATGTGGCCGTTTTCGATTTCGATGGTTTTGCAGATCCGGAACATTGAGGACAAAAATCTAGGAATTTCCGACGGGGAAGGGGAGCAATTTATTCCTCGAGCCGGTAGCCGAGGCCGTGGACGGTGAGGAGGTGGCGCGGCATTGCGGGACGGGATTCGATTTTCTGGCGGAGCTTGACGATGACCTGGTCGAGCGTGCGCGTGGTTCCGTAGTATTCTATCCCCCAGACCTCGTTGAGAATTCGGTCGCGCGAGACCGCGTTTCCGCGCTCGCTGAAGAGGAGCGCAAGGACCGCAAACTCCCTTGGAGTGAGCTCGAACGGTGTCCCTGACCTCGCACCGCGGAGCGCGCGGGCATCGACCTCGACTTCACCGAACCGCAGGAAATCCGGAGTGGTGGCGCCGGCGGAAGCATGAGGCGCAGAGCGCCGGAGGAGCGCCTGCACACGGGCGAGTAGCTCGCGGAGTCCGAACGGCTTCGTGACATAGTCGTCCGCGCCGAGTTCGAGTCCGACGACCTTGTCGATCTCCTGGCTCTTTGCTGTGAGCATCAGGACCGGCACCATGATCTTTGCAGCCCGGAGTTCGCGGCAGATGTCGTAGCCGTTTTTTCGGGGAAGCATGACGTCGAGCAGCACGAGGTCCGGCCGGGCTTGCCGGATGAGAGCGACCGCCTGACCGCCGTCCGTGCAGCCGGTGACGGTATAGCCCTCGCCGGTGAGAGCTTCGGTGAGCCCAAGCTGGATGTGGGGATCGTCTTCGACGATAAGGATGTGTTTACTCATGGAGTGGGTTCGCCGGCCAGCGGGAGGGTGAGAACAAACCGGCTTCCGCCGCCGGACCGCTGGCGGCAAGTGAGGTCGCCTCCGAGATCACGCGCGATCCGCCGGGCCAGCGTGAGCCCGAGCCCGGACCCCTGAATACCGCTGGCGAGCGAGTCGTCGGCGCGGTAGAACGCCTCGAAGATTTTCTCCTCGAGGCCGGGTCGGATGCCGGTTCCACGGTCAGAGACTGTGAGCATCGCGAGCGGGCCGCTGGTGCTTAGCTCCAATCCGATTGCCTTTGCGGATCCGCAGTATTTCTCGGCATTTGAGAGGAGGTTGACCAGAACCTGTACGACGGCATCGGCGTCGCACCGGACGATGCAGGCCCCGGGACCGCAGAGGAACTCTGTCTGGAAGCCGGATTCCTTCAGGCGGAGGTTTTCGCTCTCCCAGATCCCGGCGACGAGCGGGACGAGATCGATCGCGCGGAGGTCGTAGGCTTTCCGCTTTTTTTCGAGGCGGGCAAAGTCCAAGACATTGTTGACGAGGCGTGTGAGGCGTTCGCTTTCGCCGGCGATAATGCGGAGATAGCGTGAGCGCTTGTCCGGGTCATTCACCCGGTCGCCGGCGAGGAGTTCGGCGAACATTCGGATCGAGGTGAGCGGGGTCTTGAGCTCGTGGGAGACATTAGAGACGAAGTCGGTCTTCTTGCGGGCGAGTTCGATCTGGCGGCGGGTGTCTGCCGCGACGACGTAGCCGCCCGCCAGGATCGCCACCAGGGCGAGAACGATGAGGAGGGTGAGCGTGAGCGTGATCAGGCGGGCGGATTCGGTGAGCTGTCCGGGGTTGGAGAGGTACAGAGCGGCCTCCCAGTGCGGCAGCACCTCGCCGATTTCGGTTGCGACAAACGGACGCTTCCAGTCGACGGTTGCTCCCACCGGCGACGTGGTGACCGGTCGCGCGCGGTCGTCGAGAACCGCAAGCACTGTTCCGGTGTCGGTGTTTACAGGGGCGGCGTCGCGGACGATCTGCGCGAGGTCGTCGGGCCCGAGGGCGAGTCCAAAAAGCCAGTTGGCCGACGGATCTGGTTTAGTCCAGAAGATGACCTGCAGCTCGTTTTGAACGAAGCGGGCCAGGGTTCCCTGTGCGGCGCCGGCCATCGCGGTCTGAAAGTCGGAGATTTCCGGCATGACCTTCGAGGGGGCGGCGAGTTGGGCCTCCTGTGGAGCATTTTGGGGGATGATGATGCGGTTTGGCTGGGGGGCCTGTGCAGCGGGTTTGGCGGAGTCCTCCATTTTCGAATCCGTTTGGCGGGGCGCCTCCTTAGCCAGCTGGGTTTTGGTTTCGCCGATTTTCGCCGCGGCCGCGGGCTGTGCGGCTTTATCCTTCGCTGCCGTGCGGGTCAGCCCGGCCAATTTGTCGTAGGAACCAGTCACCTCAGCCTGCTTCTGAACCGGGAGAGACTGGTAGACCTCCTCCGCGCGCGCGTTGGTCAGAAATGCGGCATTATTTACCAGGAATGTATCAGTCTTGCGTTCGCCACGGGCACGGGCGGCGGAGGGGTAAGCCAGCTTGCCGCCGGGGGAGATCGCAAACGGGATCCCGCCATCAGGCCAGGTTCCGGCAAGGAGTGGGCCGAAATTCTCTGCCAGTGCGGCCGCGCCGTCGCGGCCGACGAGGGTGCGGACCGCATCGACAAACGTGCGCTGCCGCGTGTCGAGCGATTCCCGGAGCCCCGCAGCAATCGCGTCTGTTTCCGCCTGGTGGAGGTCTGCAGCCTGCCGTTCGATGAGGATCCGCTGCTTGCCGGCCGTGCGCAGCGCCAGCCAGCCCAGCACGAGGCTCGGCAGGAAGATCGCCAGAATAAAAATGACTGCATGGCGGCGCATGGATGGAATGATGCAGGAAGCCGGTGGAATATTGAAGCGGGAAAGGGATCAGGCAAATCCGCGCGGAGCGGATCGCGCAATGGAGGCAAAGAGCGGCGGAACTGCCGCATGGGAGCGGCGCGGGATTCGCGCCGCTCCGGACCGCAAGCTCAGCGTTTCTGGGTTTTGTCCTGGTAGTTCTGGTATTGGATTTCCTTGCGGCTGCTCTTGCTGAGCGAGCCGGAGGTCTGGAGTTCCGAGGCTTTGCTTTTGAGTTCGACGTCCTCTTTTTTCAGGAGGTCGCTCTGGGCGGCGGCGGGCAGGGCCGCATTTTGGGCCGCCTGCCGGAGGAGCAGGTCTGCGGCGTCCTTCGGCTTGCCAGAGTCCGCGAGCTTCACAGCTTCCTCCTTGGTGATCCGGTTGCGGGTGATCGCGACCTTCGCGGCGACATCCGGTTGGATCGATTTTTCAACGAGCGCTGCGTCGCTGGTCTGCGAGATTTTTGCTAGGCGGTTTTCGCCGTCCGCCTTGCCGGACGCGGCGTCCTCGTAGGAAAGCTCGACTCTGGCAAGTTCAATGTCCTTGGCATCGACCGCCGGCGCCTCGCATGAAACAAGAAACCGCCGGGTCTGCGAGCCATGGAACTCGGCAAGCGGGATCGTGATCGTCTGGCCGCGGACCGCAAGGCCGTCTTCCCCGAGCACGCCTTTCGGCTGCACGCCGTCGGGAAATGTGATGGTGACATTCACGTTGCGGGCGACCGTGCTCTTCACCGTTCCGAGCTCGTCACGGAAGATGGCCGGCAGCTTTTCGGCATCCTTGACGTAGTAGTAGTTTGCGCGGCTTGACTCGGCGAGCGCGGTCATGAGGTCTTCGTTATAGTCATCGCCGAGCCCGACTGTGGAAACGCCGAAGCCCTCGTCCCTGAGTTCCTTGCCGAGCTTTGAGAGCAGCGACGGCGACGAGGGGCCGACATTGGCGAGGCCGTCGGAGAGGAGGATGATGCGGTTCACCTTCTCCTTGTCGAAATACTTCCGCAGCTGGGCCGCGCCTTTCTCGACTCCGGCATAGAGGGCGGTTGATCCGCCCTCGCGGATCCGCGCAATCTCCCGCTTCATATCTTCCTTATCCTTCACGCGCTGTGGCGGGATGAGGACTTCGGCCTGATCGTCGTAGATGACGAGCGAGAACGTGTCGTCCGCGCCCAGCTGGTCGAGTGCCACGACGGCCGCCTGTTTGGCCTTTTCGAGTTTTGCTCCGGCCATCGAGCCCGAGCGGTCGAGGACGAGTGCGAGGTTGATCGGTGCGGTCCGTTTGATATCGGCGTCCTTTGCTTGGAGCTCGACCTGGATGACCGCATCGCGGGGCCCGCCTGCGAGAAGGTATTCCCGCTCTGGCTTCACGCTGAGGGTGATCGAGGAACCTTCGGCCGCCGCAACAAGTGCGAGCGCCGAAGCCGTGAGGAGTTTGGTGATCGTTTTCACGCACCCACCATCGGGCATCGAGGGGCGCCGGTTGTCAGAACCGCGTGAAAAGGTTGTAAAAAAGATGTGAAAGCCCGGTCAGTCGAAAATCCGGAACGAATCGGTTGTTCCCAGGCTCCGGATGAATCCGGCGGCGAGGCGGACGGTCAGGTCGATGTCGGTCTCCGATACCATCTCAACCGGCGAATGCATGTAGCGCAGGGGGATCGAGATGAGGGCGGTGGGAATGCCCTCGCGCGTCGTGTAGACGACGTCAGCATCGGTCCGCGTCGAACGGGAGACCGCCTCGTGTTGGACCGGAATATTTTCTTTTTCTGCGACATCGAGGAGGCGCTGGACGACGAGCGGGTGGTTTGCGGCACCGTGGCTGAGGGCGGGTCCCTTTCCGAGTTCCACGAGCCCGTGTTCCTTGGCATTGATGCCTGGGGTGTCCGTCGCGTGGGTGACGTCGAAGATGATCGCCACTCCGGGATCGATCCGGTGGGCCGCCATGCGGGCGCCGTGGCTTCCGATTTCCTCCTGGACTGCGTTGACGGCAAACGTCGTTGCCGCCGGGCGCGCGCCATCTTCCGTGAGGACGCCGAGAACCCGTGCGAGAATCAGCCCGCCGACGCGGTTGTCGAGAGCGCGTCCGACGATCCGTCCGCCGGAAAACGCACCGGGATCGGCTTCGAAGATCGCCGGGTGTCCGACGCGGATGCCGCGTTCGGCTACCTCCTTGGCCGACCCGGCGCCGATGTCAACGAAGAGGTCCTTCCACTCGGGTGCTTTGTCCTTGCCGGTATCGCGGAGGTGGATTGCGGTATTGCCGATGACTCCGGAAACGATTCCCTTTGATCCGAAAATCCTGATGCGGCGGGCGGGGGCGAGCGTCCGGTCGGATCCTCCGATCGGTCCGATCGCCAGAAACCCTTTGTCGTCGATATGGCGGACGATGAACCCGATTTCATCGGCGTGGGCCTCCAGCATCACGCGCGGGGCGACTGCGTCGGTTCCATCGAGGATCGCCCAGGCATTGCCGTAGGCATCGGTCTCCACGCGGTCGGATACGGTTGCGACCGCTTCCAGCCAGAGCGCCTGTCCGGCCTTCTCCCAACCGGATGGGCTGGGCGTGCTCAGGATTTCAAGAAATTTGTCGTTATTCATCGCGCATGATTCGTATCGGAAAGCCGCGAGGTTGAACAGGGTGGGAATTTTTCTAAAACCCTCAGGGGACTTCGTGCTGGATCGGGAAAAAACCCGAAGCTTTTAGCGCGCGGGTGGCCAGGGCCTCATGAGCGGCAGGTGCGGAGCCGCCTGCGTGCGGATGCTGGGGAATGCTGGCCGCAATGCGAAGCCACTCGCGGGCGAAGGCAGCGGCATCGTGCCGGCAGTCCGGCTCCGGGCCAGAGGTTGGGAACCCTTTCACCCCGGATGTCCGCAGTTTGCCAAGTTTCGGATTCAGGTGCCGGCAAGCGTTCCAGGTGGCCTCGGGCGGGAGCGCAAGAATGTCCAACTGCGCGGTCAGGGTGAGCCTGCTGAACGGAACGGGATCGGTTGCGTCCTGGTAGAGGAATACAGGTTTCTCAGCGTGCGGCCGCCAGGCGGCGGGCAGGCCGGCACGCCAAGCGGTCCACAGGGATTTCTGCCGGCGGGATTCGGATTTTCGGTCCACGAGTTGCGGGGCAATGAGGACCTCCCGGTAGAGCAGGGGAAACCGGAATCCGAGCGATTTAAGACCGGGAAGGATTTCCGGCAATGCCCGGGCGATGAGCGGTTTTGAAAGTGCCTCGACGAATCCCATGCCGAAGCCCTCCTGAACCGACGTGAGCACGACGGCTTCGGAGGCGGCGATCAGTTCCCGGATCGGCGGACCCGGGCGACCGGCAAGCAGCCCGAAACGAACATTCCAGTTTCCATCACGCGCCGCGGATTCCAGTCGGGAGGCGTAGACCCGTTCATCGGACGAACTGACGCCCGCTGTGACCGCCAGGCAGGCTTCCGGCCGCAGCCACCGGGCGAGCAGAATCGCCTCGGCCAGGTTTTTCCGCCGCAGGGCACGCATCGGGCAGATCCAAACGGGAGCATCGGACCCGATGGTCTTCGCAAGCCAGCTGGCTGCCCGACTCACAATCATCGGAGTGACAGGAAGTCGCTCTGGAAGCGGGTTCAGCAGGCAATAGGCCTGCTTGCCGAACCCTGTCCGCAACGAATTCCGGTCAGCGTGGTTGATCGCGACATGTGCGGTACGCGAACCGGCGGCGAAGATCGCGCGTGCCGCGGCGGCGGGTGAATGGTATCCGCATTCCCGCATTTCGCTCCAGCGGGCCCAGCGGTTTGCGCACCAGAAGTCGTGGTGGTGGAGGATTGAAGGAAATCCGATCATCCTGCCGAGACGTCCCACCTCATCCCCGAGGATCGCGTTCCGGCCAAGCGCGGGGTTGTGGAACCAAACGAGTGTGCCGGAGGCATCCGCGGCGGGGATCAGCCGGCCAAAAGCGGCCCGGATGCGCCTCCTGAGGTCCGCCGGGGCCAGGCGTTGTCCGGAGTAGTATCCGAACGCCGGCTCGATAAAAATGTTCAGGCCAAGTGGCCGCAGCATGCCAGACAGGTTGGTTTCCCATTGGTCCGGGGACGGCTCGCCGACTGCGAGAGTGATCCGCCTGAGAGCGCTTCCAGCAGCATGGGCAATCGCAGGCAAAGCGGTCTCGATCACGCTCCGCACGCCCCCCGGCCGCAGGTGGTAGTGGAGGACAATGAGGTGGTGGATGGCGGGCGGCCGGTTCAAAGCACCTGCAAATTACCATCTTCGCGGGCTTGCTCAATGCCAACCCACCTATGAAAGTAGCCGGCGGGATGGCTGACTTTTTTCAAGATGGACCCGTGGCGACGCTCCACCGGCTCGGCTGCCCGGATCCCGTCCGCCTCGAGGCTGCGCTCGAAGCATTTTCCAGGCAGATCCCGATCGCTCTGGTTCTTCCCTGCCACGCGCGGGAGATCGGAACCGCGGCGCTCACGCGGATTGTTTCGGAGTTAAAGAATGCCCGCTACATCAGCGACGTGGTGGTGGGGATCGATGGAGCCGACAAAGCTGCGTGGCAGCAGGCGCGCAGGCAGTTCGCGGGGCTTCCCGGCCGCTTGCACCTGCTCTGGATCGACGGCCCCCGCATCCAGCGCTCGCTGAAGAAGTTCGAACGTGCTGGGTTCGAGCCGGGATCCCCGGGTAAAGGCCGGAATCTCTGGCTCTGTTTCGGTCATGTCCTTGCGGCAACGGCGGCGGGTGTGGTGGCCGTGCAGGATTGCGACATCGTCAACTATACGCGCGAAATGCTGGCGCGCCTGTGCTTCCCGGTCGCCCACCCGAAGCTCGGCTTTGATTTCTGCAAGGGCTACAGCGCGAGGTTTACCGACCGGCTCAACGGCCGGGTGATGCGCCTGCTCTTCACGCCGCTGGTGCGGGCGCTGCAGAGCACGCTCGATGCGCGGGAGTTCCCCGGTTTTCTCGACTCGTTTCGTTATCCGCTCAGCGGAGAGGTGAGCATCCGCCGCGACCTGCTCGGCCGCGTCCGCGTGCCGTCGGATTGGGGGGTCGAGGCCGGGATGCTTGCCGAGATCTCGCGGCTCTGCTCGCCGCGGAGCATCTGCCAGGTCGACATTGCCGATTCCTACGACCACAAGCACCAGGAACTCTCCGCCCGCAACCCGAAAAAGGGCCTCAACAAAATGGCCGGGGACATCGCGCTGCGCATCTTCCGGACGCTTGCCAGCCGCGGGGTCAAGTTGGACGAGGGCGTTTTTGACACGATCCTTGCGACCTACATGCGGAAGGCCTCCGACGTCATGCGATTCCATTCCGCAGATGCGGAGATCAACCAGCTTCTTCACGACCGGCACGACGAGGACGTCGCCGTGCAGACATTTGCGCGCAGCATCCGGCGGGCTTCAGCCGCCTACCTCGCGGATCCACTGCATGATCCAATGCTCCCCTGCTGGGACCGCATCGGGGCCGAGCTGCCCGGATTCCCGGCAGCGTTCGCCGACGCGGTCCGCCGCGACGGAGCCAGCCTGCTTTAGAAATAGAATTTCAACCCCTGCTCCCGGAATGAGGACTTCTGTTCGCCGAGGTATTTGTCGCCCAGGCGTTCGAAGCCGCCCGCTTTGCGAAACGAATCCAAAAACGCGTTTACCTGTCCGCGCAGGGCTTCGTCGCCTGCCCGGAGACCGACCGCCCAGCTCTCGGCTTGCACCGGTGTGAGGAGGGCCTTGGTGGTCGCCGGTTGCTCTCTGGCATTTTTCCAGACGCTCATCTGGTCATAAAGAAATGCATCCGCTTTCCCCTGCGTGACCTCCAGGACAGCCGAGGCCTCTTTTTCCAAAGCCAGAATCCTGGCATTCTTGATGTTCGCGCGGGCCCAGACCTCGCCAGTCGTCCCCTGGCGGACGGCCAGCGTTTTTCCCGCGCGGTCGAGGTCGCCAATCGACTGGATACCGGAGTTTTTTGCGACGAGCAGGGCGAGGCCGACCGTGAGATAGGGATCGGAGAATGCGATCGAGCCGCGGCGTTCCGGGGTGTCGGTCATCGAGGAGATGACGCAGTCGATCTTGCCTGTCTTCAGCGAAGGCACGAGTCCGGTGAAGGGAATATTCTCAATGCGGACCGGCCGTCCGAGGGACTCGCCGAGGGCATTGGCGATGTCGACGCTGATCCCGGACGGCTTTCCTGAGGTGTCGATGGTTTCGAATGGCGGATACGAGAGATCCATGCCGACGACGAGCTCATTACCGGTGCGGGGGCGCGAGCAGGCGCCTGCGCCCAGGACGATCAGCGCGGCGAAAAGGACCAGGATAAAAAAAATGCGGAGTGAAAATCTCATGGATGGCTGCAGGCAACGGCCTGCAGCCTACGGCAAAAGTCCCCCTCGCGCAACGTCCTGCGGCCGGGGTGCGTAAGGAATCGCTTCAAGTCCATGCCGCGCGTGCTATGGTAGGCGCGATGATGATACGACTCCGTCCGCTTTGTCTCTACGCCGTGCTCGCCGGCTTGCTCACCCCGATTGCACACGCCGACCCGGATGCCGAGGCGATACTGCAGGCTGTGCGCGTGAACCCCCTCGGGAAGCCGATCACGCTGAATGCGCAGCTCCGCGCGGACAACGAGAAGGTGCCGTTCCAGATCGCCGTAAAGGATGGAAAAATCTCCTACATCTTCAGCAATCCCGATCAGGAAATCCTTCTCGGTCTCGGTGAGAAGTCCTCCACGCTCGAAGAGCGCAAGGGTGGAAAATCCGGAGCGGTAACGCCAGCCAGATACGATGATCCGGTGCGGGGCGGCCTGCTCACCTACGAGGATCTTGCCCTGCGATTCCTCTACTGGAAAAATCCGCGCCTGCTCGGCGAGGAGAAGATCGAGTCGCTGCCGGCCTACAAGATCGAGATTCAGGCCCCGCCGACCACTTCGCAATACGGGGTTGTCCGAGTTTGGATCGGAAGGGACTCCGGGGCGCTCCTTCGCATCGAAGGCTTTGACCGCAATGGCAAGCTGGCCAAGGCCTTTAAGGTCGTCTCAGGCCAGAAACTCGATGACCAGTGGATGCTGAAGCAGATGCGGGTCGAGCGGATGGACCCGCAGACCAGAAAGGTGACCGGACGGACGTATCTCGAAGTGCTCGGGAAAGCGGACTGAGCCATTGACCTTCCGGGGGGAATCCACACGGGAACATTTCGAACGACCGGGAGGCTGCCGGCCACAAGCCGGCGTTACTCGTCCTTGCCGTGCCGGGCCGATGAGGACTGTGCGACATGCATCCCGACGAGCCGCGAGATCTGGATCACCAGGAGGACCTGGCCGATCACGGCAACCGTCACAGCCGCGCTCCTGGCGAGCCCGGAGTTCGGAACCATGTCTCCGTAGCCGACCGTCGTCAGAGTCACGAAACTGAAATACATGAGCCAGCCGGGATCCCGGAGCAGGATGGCCTCGCTCCCGACGGCCGGATCAGTGATCGTCATCACCCGGAAGCTCCCGGGGGCGAGAAACTCGATGAGCACAAAAACGAGTCCGGCCAGGACGCCGGTGAGCAGATAGACGCAGATGGCACCGCAGAGGACGTCGGTGGTCACAACCTTGGTTTTGAACACCGATTGGACGACAACGTAGATCACGCGCGCCAGAAAGAGGATCTGGATGATGAGCTGCGCAGCCAGGAACGCGTGATGCGAAATGACGCTACCGAGCATGAGGCTCGCGATCACCAGTCCGGCGGCGCACATGTGGAGGGCATGGTGCCGCGAACGCTGCCAGAGCGTCAGGGCGGAAGCCCCGACGACAATCAGGCTGAGCGGGGCCAGGAGCGTCATCCCCGTGAATGCCGGATTGAGGTGCTCTAGAATGGTGAGGCTGGGCGAGAGGAGGATCATCAGGATCAATGCCGCCAGCAGCACCCCGAATGGCTGTTCGCCGACCTTGGTCCAAAAACTCTTCGCAACACGTGACCGCATGCGACCACGCTGGCTTCTCATTCCTGCAAATGCAAGACGCGGGAATCTTTCGGCTTTTTCCCCGCGGACGGATCGGGGATGCTGCGCGGGTGCCAAGCCTTTTGGAAATCCTGGTTTTGTTTGTCGCCGCATTCGTGGCCGGAGCGATGAACGCAGTGGCCGGCGGTGGGACGATTCTCACATTTCCGGTCCTGATCGGTTTCGGCATGCCTTCGATCCAGGCGAATGCAACGAGCACTCTGGCGCTCTTTGTCGGGATCGTCGGGAGTCTCTACGGATATCGCGGGCATCTTCACGCAAGCCGGCGATGGCTCGGCAAGTTTGCGCCGGTGAGCATCGTCGGCGGTCTCCTTGGTGCGTGGCTGCTGACCTGCACCGAACCGCAGGTCTTCGACCGCCTCGTTCCGTTCCTGATTTTTTTCGCAACCGTCCTCTTTCTCCTCAGCGACGTCTTCCGGCGCCTGGCCGGATTCGAGGCGCTCGCCGCGGGAAAATCGCTGGCGGCGTTCACGGTGGCAGCGATGGTTCTGCAGTTCGGGGTGGCCGTCTATGGAGGCTATTTCGGCGCGGGCATCGGCATCCTGATGCTGGCCAGCCTCGGTCTCCTCGGTCTCCAAAATATCCATGAGATGAACACGATCAAAACCGTGCTGGCCGCGCTCATCAACCTCGTCGCGACCGGGTATTTCATCTGGGCCGGCATCATCGTCTGGCCGCAAGCTGCCGTGATGACCGTTGGTGCTACCGCGGGATACTACTTCGGAGCCTCGTTCGCACAAAAGATTCCGCAGAACCGGGTCCGCATGATCGCCGGGCTGATCGGCATCCTGATTTCCGTCGTCTTTTTCTGGCGGCAGTTTGTTGCCTGATCGCAATTGGACGCCCGGCCGCTCGCCTGCGTACGCAAACCACCCATCCCAGCCGCGGTTTTTCCGGATCAGAGGTCCGCAGACATCTTCTGCCTCAACATTAAATGTCACAGGTGAGACATTTATAGTTGAAGACCGGGTTCCGGGTTCTGGTTACGGTGCCGGCGCCAGGTGAGGGGCGACAGGGGGGAGGAACGCATGGAGCCGGTTGTAGCGAGGTGGTCATTTCCTTTGGCGTGGCCGGCCGGTGTGGTGAAAGCGGGTTGAGTTTTTTGAGGGGTGAGGCAGGATTGGCCGATGTTACAGGACGGATGCACTGGGACCGGCCACAACGGTGTGCTTTGGGGAGGAGCGCAATGAGGCGAGGGTTTCTCGACAAGCTCATTGAGCGGATCAGCCTCGTCCAGCCGGGCGAGGTTCAGAACTACCTTGTGGAGATCGCGCGCGAGAAGGGATTCCTCGAAACGATTTTCAACGCGATCCTGGAAGGTGTCATCGTCACAGATCCGAAGGGCCGGATCATCTACCTGAACCGCGCCGCCTGCGGGTTCTTCGGCATCGAACCTGAGACGAGTCTCGGACATCCGCTCGGGGACGTGGTCCGGGGAATCGACTGGACCGAGCTCAGCGGCCAGCACGCAGAAATCATCAACCGCGACCTTGAGGTCTTTTATCCGGACAACCGGCTGCTCAACTTTTATGTCGTGCCGCTGCTCAGCGACGAGAGCGAGGGTGACCGCCAGGAGACGGTGGGCCGCGCGATCATCCTGCGCGACATCACACAGACGCGGCGGGCGACCCAGGAGACGATCGAGAGCGAGAGGTTCTCTGCGCTGACGATGCTCGCGGCGGGGGTTGCCCACGAAATCGGAAACCCGCTCAACTCGCTCGACATCCACCTCCAGCTCATGCAGCGCGGGCTGCGGAAGCTTCCGGCCAAATCCCGCAGCGAGCTGGAGAAATCCGTTTCGATCGCCCGGGGAGAGGTCGCGCGCCTCGACCATATCATCACGCAGTTCCTGAGGGCGATCCGGCCTCAGCCGCTCGACCTCCGTCCGGTTTCGGTGAATGCGATTGTTGAGGAATCCCTGGCTTTTCTTTCCGCCGAGATCCAGGACCGCGATGTGCTCGTCGAAACCGAACTCGACAAGAACCTTCCTCTGCTTGATCTCGACCGCGACCAGATCAAGCAGACCTTCTACAACGTCAGCCGCAACGCCTTCCAGGCGATGAAGTCCGGCGGCATCCTCCGCATCCGGACCTGGGCAGATGAAACCCACGTGAACGTCGCTTTCGCCGACACCGGCGGCGGAATCTCCCCGGAAAATATCAGCCGGATTTTTGAGCCCTACTTCACAACCAAGCAGGACGGGAACGGACTCGGGCTCCTGATCGTGCGGCGGATCGTGCGGGCACACGGCGGCGAGGTCGTGATCGAGAGCGCTCCCGGACGCGGGCTCACCCTGACGATCCGCCTTCCGCAGGCTGACCGCCGGGTCCGCTTTCTGCGAGAGCGGAGCTGATCAGTCCTGCTTCGTGCCGGTAGCTGGAGGAGGCTCTTGCGATGACGGAATCGTCACCATCCCGGAAAGGAAGCCGACAGCTATCAGAGTGCAGAAATCGATCGCGCGGTCTGTATCCGGTTTTTCTGGAGCGTGTGGGCGGGCTTTGGCATGCTTCCGGCCTCCCGGGCCACCGCATCGCATCCCATGATCTTTCCAAGTTACCTCCCCGCCGCCGGAATCACATTCTGCCTCAGCGTCTCTGTGATTTTTGAATCTGGAGCCGCTCCCACGCATCTCGTCGAGCAGGCTCCGTCGGAGATCACATCGGTCGCCCCCGGGGTTTATCTCGTCGACTTCGGGCAGGTTGCCTTTGGCAATCTTCTGCTGAAGCCCGGGCCGGCAGCCGCGAGTCCGGTTGTTGTCCATTTCGGCGAGGCCTTTGCCAATGGCCGGATCAACCGGAAGCCGCCCGGGACGGTGCGTTATTCCACGGCCAATGCGACGCTTGCCGGCACGAAGCCGCTTGTTGTCGCTCCTCCGGTGGACAAGCGCAATACCGAGCAGCGCACGCCGAACCATCCGCCAGCGATCCTTACACCAAAGGAATGGGGGGTGGTGACGCCGTTCCGCTGGGTTGAAATCGAGGGCTGGCCGGGAGAACTCCGTCCCGAGAATGTGCGCCGGCAGGTGGCATTCGCCAGCACCTGGGACGATTCCGCAGCGGCATTCCGGTCGTCCGACGAACTGCTCAACCGGATTTGGGAACTCTGCCGCCACTCGATCAAGGCCACGACATTTGCGGGCGTCTACGTCGATGGCGACCGCGAGCGGATTCCCTATGAGGCCGACGCTTATCTGAACCAGCTCAGCCACTACGCGACGGATAATGACATTCAGATGGCGCGGGACACGTTCGACCACCTCATGAAAAACCCGACCTGGCCGACCGAGTGGGCGGCGCACATGATATTCATGGCGCACGCCGACTACCTGCGCACCGGCGATGCGGTCTGGCTGAAGCCCCGCTACCAGGCTTTGAAATCGAAGCTTCTGCTCGAGCGCGCGCGCGCCGATGGACTGCTCGTGAGCAGCGATGCTCAAACAAAGCGCGATGACATTGTTGACTGGCCGAGCGGCGAGCGGGACGGGTTTGTCTTCAAGCCGGTTAACACCGTCGTCAACGCGTTTCACATCCGCGCCTTGAAGCTCATGGCTGAGCTGGCCGCAGCGGTGGGCGAGCGGGCCGACGCCAGCAAATACGCGGCGATGGAGCGGACTGCGCGGACCGCATTTCAAGAAAAACTCTTCGATCCGGCAACCGGTCTCTACCGTGATGGCGAAGGAACCGACCACTCCTCGCTCCACGCGAACCTTTTCCCGCTCGCCTTCGATCTGGTCCCCCCCGCAAACCGGGCCGGGGTGACCGCGTGGCTCGGCCAGCGCGGCATGGTCTGCTCGGTCTACGCCGCGCAGTATCTACTTGAAGGGCTGTTCTCCAACGGTGCCGGCACCCGCGCGCTCGATCTGATCATGGCCGCCAACGACCGTAGCTGGAAGCATATGGTCGAAAGCGGAACCACGATCACCTGGGAGGCGTGGGGCCAGCGCTACAAGCCGAACCAGGACTGGAACCACGCGTGGGGCGCGGCGCCCGCAAACCTGCTGCCACGCTTTGTCCTCGGAGTCGAGCCGCTCGCTCCGGGCTGGACCCGCATTCGCGTTCGTCCGGGTCCCGGCAACCTGCAGTTCGCAGAGGGGAAAGTCCCGACTCCAAAGGGACCGGTGACGGTAGCGTGGAAGGCTGGACCGCCGTTTCAGCTTTCGCTTACGCTCCCCAAGGGCATCACCGCCCAGGTGGAAATTCCTGCCGCCGACGGCACGCGGGGCCTAAGTGTCGGAGGCCGGCCCGCACTCGCCAGGCGGGAAGGCCAGCGATGGATTCTTGATCAGGCCATTACCGGCACCGCAACCATTGAGACCAGGTAACCGGCGGAGCGCTCTCACTGACCGCAACGAGAGGCGACTATCGAACCGCGGCACAGCAACAGAAGTCGCGGCTCAAGCCCCGAACTTCTTTGTGCTCAGGATGCGGAACTTGTAGGCGCTTTTGACCTGGCCTGATTTGGTTTTGAAGTAGTCGAGCGAGTAGGTCGGGTTGTTTTTGACAAAATCATCTTCCGCGAAATCCGGAAGGTCGGGATCGGAGGGATCGATATAGCGCTCGATGAGTGTGGACCCCCGGTAGTCGCCGAGGACCGCATCCTTCGCATCATCCCATTCCAGCCAGCGGGGGTCTGTGGCGGGGATCCCCGAGCCGAGCCGCTTCTTGAGCGTTTGCACGCGGAAGTGAACGGTATAGGTATTGGATTTCGTCGTGAGGAGCGGGTAAAGGAGTGCGTAGGGGCGCTCGCGCATATTATCTCCAGTGAGCGATTTCCTCTCGCCTCCAGCGCCGGAATACCACCAGTTTTTGATGCTCTCGGTGCTGCCCGGGGAATCGGTGACCAGAGGAGTTGAGACGTCCGAGGAGGAACCCGGCTGCTTGGCCGGGTAGAGGAAGATCGAGCAGATTTCGGATGCGGAGTGAAAAATGTCGCCCTGATCAAAGCGGTTTTGAAATTGCTGGAGCGTCTGGTCGGCATGGATCGGGAATTTAAAATACCACTTGCCATTGCTGTCAGCCTCCGAGTCCATTCCACTAAACCCGGGGAGCATGTAGAAGTATTTGTTTTTATAGAGACGGATCCATTTGTCCGGGACTGCTGTGAGGAGCGATGAGGCCAGCACCCCGCGCAAAGCGGTGCTCCGCTTGATGTAACTGAACGGGGCGATCTCGTAGTTCATGTTGACCTTGCCCGCCGTGGAAAATGGCTCGCTGATCGCGTAAGGCTCCACGACAGGCATGTGGAAGAAGTCAAGGAGCAGGTAGTCCGGGGCTTTCCCATTGACCAGAAGGTTGCCTCCCAGGCTGTCTTTCACCTGGTCCATTCCCGCGTGAGTGAGGCTTGTCGTAGAGTCCTTGCTGTTTGGGTTCGGGCAAAAGAGCAGGGTTTGCCATGCGCTATTCAGGGTGGCCGTCGGATTGCCGGGATCGACGCCGCGGGGGAGCGAGCCAAACATGGCGGACGAAGGGACCTGGCGGTTCGGGCTGAAGACTCCGGCGGTCGGGGGCACGGACACCACCTCGTAGTCGGGGCTATACGACCCCCAAGGGGTCTGCCTGGATGTGCCTTCGTTGGGCTTGTTGATGTAGGGGCCGTCTCCGACATCCACGGGGCCGTTGTCGAAATCGCCTCCCTTGTTCCAGATGTCGACAAACCCTGTGTCCGAAAAATCCACGCTGCTTGTGGTATGTGGCCAGTTGTTGTAAAAGTGGTTGTTCCCGAAGCTGAATCCGGACGGAAGCGAGGGCACGGACTTCCAGGACGACGACATCATCTTCGCCTGGTCCGGCGCACCGGTTGGCGCACCCCAGTCCCCATAGTAGGAGAGCGACTGGTTTTTGATGTCCAGAAAGTCTGTTAGCGGATGCAGGGTGGCTCCGGTCGTGGCGCCGTTGTAGGTCTGGATATACCTGTCCTCGCCGCTTCTTCGCAGGGTGTGGGCGGAACGGGACCACGGCTGCGACCAGCTTGCCTTCGCTTGGTCGTAAGTGCCCAGATTGTCATAATAGAACTTGTGGGGGGCGAAGAACGACTTCGGCACATCGGCCAAAGCGGCCACGAGGCGGGTGTCGCCGTATTTGCATTCGACCGAACGGATCGTGTCGACGGTGTATTTGTAGCGGCCGAGCGTGTCGCCGGTATTATTGGATTCTGGGAAGGTGAAATGGTAGGCGGGGGAATTGATGTAGCTGCTGCTGACCACCAGGCGCGAGGGACCTGCTCCTGGAGAGGAATCTGTGTCGAAGCTAAGCAGCCCGTTGGTCACAGTGTTATTTCCGCTGGCGTCGAGTCCGCCGGCATTTGAGTTCGGCTTCATCGAGACAAGTCTCGGTGTGGGAAATCCGTTCTTTGAACTTGGGAAGTTGATGGTGATCTTCTGGATCAGTGTTGAGCCCGTTGGCGGGTAGAACCGGACGGTGACATCGCCGCCTTGGAAGTCGAAGGCTTGGCCGAAAGTATTGTCCCCGCTGCTGGCCGGTCCCACAATCAGATCGTCGCTAATCCCGCTCCAGTAGTTGAGTAAGGTCTCTTTTTTAGTTGGATCGATTGGTTTTGACGAGCGGTGGATGGTGTGCATTTCCTTTCCGATGTCATAGGAAAGGTCGCCTCCAAAACGAACAATCATGTCTGAATCTTTAACACTACCAACTTGTGGGGGATTGTTATCGAATTTGGCGACTTCGGACGTTTCGTTTGACACTTTTGAAAACAGCTGCTTAAAGCTGCCATCCCTGGCCTTGATTTTTAACTGGTCAAGCCCGTCGACCTCGATTCGGTAGTCGCAGCTCAGCCCGACCTGCCCGACCCCGACATTGACCGGATCAATAAAGAAGATGGCCTCCATCTGGGTTTCATTCGGTTTGAGGGCAGGCCCCGAGAAGCCAGAGTTTGGGACAAACGGACCATTGGCAGCGGTGAGATTTTGTCCGTGATAAGGCATCCCGGGATGCTGGAGGTATTGGTTGCCCGCATTGAGGGTTTTTTTCGTGGCATCGATGATGGCCGTTGTGGGCGGGACGCCTCTCCAAGGGTGCATGGGGTTGATCACAAGGGGCAGAAGGGGAGTCATCGCCGCGTTCACCTGAACCGGTGGCTGGTTCGCCCGCCGTGCGATGAACATGAGGTTCGCACTTTTGATCGTCGGAAAGCGGCCGATTCCCTTTGTGTTGTTCGGCATGAGTGCCGGGACCACCTGACCGGTGCCGATGTCGCGAATGCCGTCGGTTGCACTGGCTGCTTTAGGAGGGGTGGTATAGGCGTGTTTGAAGCGCTCACTCAATGGGTAAGTGAAGTCGTCTCCGCCGCTGGGATCCAGCAGGTTAATGTCGCTTCGAATGTAGTCCGAGATGAGCGTCAAAATCTGGCTGCCATTGCGTCCGGACTGACCGTCAATTTTGCCGCCGAAGCCGGGGATAGGTTTTTTGAGAAGGGTGTCGAGATAGTTATAGAGGTTCCAATTGCGGGAATCGGGGGCGAAATCGTTGGTGGGGCTGGTTGAATCGAAGCGGGTGAAGTAGTAGGGTTGGTTGTTGAGGGTCGAGCAGAAGGCGATGAGCTGGTCGGGAGCTGAGCGGGTGGCGTCGGCCTTCGAAAATTTGTTTGCGGTCATCGGTTTGGTGGCGCTGGGGAGCGGCCACATCGTCACCTTGGGAAGATTGAACATGTTGACTTCCGGGGCGCGGCTGTGGGCGGTGAGGAAAAAGCGGAGCTTCTGCAGGTCGACGGGATTGAGCTGGCCGGAGGAAAATGCGTTTTCGTTGCGAGCGTTTTTGGTGTCGGGAGACCCGAAGATGGCTTCATCGACGGAGGCGAAGAGGCGGTCCTTGTCGAGTTGGACGATCGGCGGGCGCTGGCCGGCCTTGTTGAGTCCGGCTCCCGCGGTCGGTTCTTTGGCGAGTTCGGTCCCACCCATCGCATTGCGCGGGTTTAAAAGGAGCGCCTGAGTCTGAAACGTTTCCTCGCTGGTTTTTCCACTGTAGTCGCAGACGATCTGCTGGCTGGTCATCGTGTCTAATTTGCTTGTGACAATATCCATCGCAATGTTTGGAAAAAGGGTGGTCTGCGGCTGGCTGAGGCCGCTGAAGCTCCAAAGCACCGGCAGGAGGCTGACGGTGGCCGGGTGGCCGGGGTAGCGGGTAAACTCGTTTTTTGCCGGCACATAGCGCGAGAACTGCATATCCATGGTGGTTGTGAACATCGGGGGATCCCAGGGATTTCCCCCGCAGGCGGTGTTGACGTTCAGCTTGCAGGTCTCGTCGT
>CAYXRX010000012.1:109258-132946 GCA_964467415.1 uncultured Chthoniobacterales bacterium | reverse complement strand
CCACACTCCCGAGGGAACACGATTTTGAGTCGTGCGCGTCTGCCAATTCCGCCACGCCGGCTTACAGGGTAAATGTAAGAAATTTGATATAAAACTCCGAAAGAACTTGCGTTTGTGCTAGAGATTGTGCTAGAGCAACATCATGAAAAGCATTGAACCGCCCTGCAAGCGGGACGCTGTAAAATGTAGCTCTAGCACAAATAAACACGGCCCGCAGTTTATCGCCGCCCGCGATTCGCGCAATCGCAAAATCAAAGGGCTGCTTGTGCGCAACGGGAGGTTTTACGCTCAGCTATGGGTGGACCGTGGGGACGGCCGGAAGACGGCCCGCAAGTTTCCCCTGCGGCTTGAGAGCGGGGAGCCGGCCCGGACCCTGACCGAAGCGCAGGGGGCTCTTGATGACCTCCGCCAAGACCGGAAGAACGACAAACTGCCGGCACCTGGGCGCAAGCCTTCGCTGGCCGACTACATTGACCGGTATTTTGCAAAGCCGACGATTCAACAGAAGCGGCCGAATACCTTGGAGGCTGAGAAAATTTGCCTTGATGCTTGGAAGGCCAGCCTCGGGGCGGTCCCCGTCGACCGGGTGCAGCCGGCGCAGATTTCCGCCTTCCTCGACAACCTGCTTGCCAGAGGCCGGAAGGCCCGGACGGGGAACATCTACCTGACATCCCTGCGCAACGTGCTTCGCGCTGCGAAGCGGGACGGGCTTGTGAGGGAGCTTCCCGACATCGAGCGGCTATCGCAGGAACCTCCGCCCAAACGCCGGCTGCTTTCCGTCTCTGAGGTGGAAACCTTGATGCAGGCTGCCAAGGCGCAATCGGAGAAGACCGGGGGCCTGCTTCATGATTACCTGCGCTTTCTGGCCTATACGGGAGCCCGAGAAATGGAGGGCCTGCGCGTAGCCTGGGCAGATGTCGACTTCGAACGGGAGCGGGTCACAATCGGCGCGGACGGCCTTGCCAAGAATCACGAGTCGCGAGCGGTTGACTTCAACTCGGATCTGCGCGCGCTGCTTCTCGACATGAGCAAGCGGAAGGATCCGCATTGCCGGTTCCTCTTCCCTTCGCCCCAGAGGGGGCAACGCGACGAGCACGCCCGCACGCTCAAGGAAAGCTTCCGCAAGGCCCGCGAGGCAGCAAAGCTCCCCGGCGTCGGGTTCCATCATCTGAGGGTGTTCTTCATTTCTTGGGCGGTGATGAACGGAATTGATTTCATGACCATTGCCAGATGGGTCGGGCACCGGGACGGCGGGATTCTCATCGGGAAAGTTTACGGGGATCTGGCCGATGAGCACCGCAAGCTTGCGGCCGACAAGATGCGGTTTGGCATCGCCGTATTGCCGGATCCGCCGGCAAAACCGAAGCGTGGAAACAGCAAAAGAGATCCGAATCTCAGCAAAACCCGTCATCCCGTCATTCTTGACCCTCAACCGCTCGCCTCTCCCTCTGTTTATGAGGCTTTTCCAGCATGACGGGCTTTATTTCACCCCGTCATGGAGCCCGTCATCCGCTCTTGGAAGATAATAGATCAATTATATATTATGGCTGTTATGTTTGGTTATTGATTCCAGAGGCACACAAACGCATGATTTCCTTATACTTATGAAGAACGAGCAAGAAACAGAAAAAACGCATATTCCGGCACAATCCGGGGGTGAGCAGAAAACGCCACTTCTGCCGGCATTGCTTGATGAAGTGCAGGCATTCTGCAAGGCGCGCCGGGGTCGGGTGATGGAACTTGCCGGCGTGCTCGGGGTAGTTCAGCCGCAACTTTCGGCCTGGCTCACCCGGCGCATTGAGCCATCCGGTGAGGCGACTTTGCAGATTCAAGCATGGCTTCTGCGATCGAAGGCAGCGGAGGCCGCCGCCAGAACGGAAAGGGTGGAATCCGCGCCGGCCCGCCTTGCGGCTGCTTTGAAAGGCGGTGCGAGATGATTAGTGAGGCTCAATATGTGAAGTGGACGCAATCAGCATTGAGCGTTTCATTCAGAAACTTCATCCATCGGGCTGTGACCAGCCTCGCGGCGGGTGATCGGCCAGCCATTGTTTTTCAGGGGGTGCCGTTGGCGAGCCTGGAGAAAGCAGAAATCTACCTTTCGCGCTTGCGCTTCGATAGCCAACAGATGGCATTTTCAGTTGCGGACGCCCTTGTGATTGGGTTTTGGCGATGTGCGGGGCAAGGGCGAATTGCCGTTGTCAGACACAGTGCGGCGGGCTGGCGGGTGCGCTTAAAAAAGGCCCGCCTTGCGGCTGCTTTGAAAGGCGGTGCGAGATGAAAATTGCCCTTGAAATATCAAGGCTGCCATCAGTCCCTGAGCACCACCCATTGGCTTGCCAACCGGAAAACATCCGTGGGCGTTTAGCTGCGCTTGCGGAAATGACGGGATCCGGGACGGTTGAGGAATTCATTGCGGAATGCGTTTTCCTGCAGGCGGAGATGCTGGAAAAAGATATGATTTTTTCGTATGACGGGCGAGTCATCGGAGACGCGATGGATGACCTTTGCTAGAACCTTCCCCACGTATGAAACCCGCTCCCGCCGCCCCATCGCTTGATGATTGCTTCCTGCAAGTCCCGAAGCTGCCGCGCGCCATGCGTGCAAGGCTGGAAGCGGTAGCCAGAGAGATGAATTGCCCGCCGTATGTGGCCGCAATGGAAGCCGTCGCCCTCTACCTTGAAAGCCTGCGGGGTGTGAGCGAAGTCCTTCGGCGGCATGGGGAGTCCGGCCGCCCCCGGCCCCGGCTTATTGCAAAGCGGGCTCATCGGCCAAAGCGCAGAAGCTCAGAAAAACCAAGCTGCCAAGGGCGAGTCGAAGGAACGGGACAAGGACAATACAGTGCAGGGCACCAACGAGCTTCTGACGGACATTTACAGCGTGATGGCTACGGCCTGGGGCAAATAGCACCGCTGACGAAAAGATTACCCTAGGTAATACGGAGGGTAATCCCCGCGAAGGCCCCTTCGTGTAACCTTTGGTTACAGAAAGGGTGTCACCTTTGGTGACACCCTTTTCATCGTTCCGGAGTGCGGGATTCCGGCGCGGGGATTACCGTCGGCATTAGCGACGGTAATCTTTTCGTCATCATCGAGAGGCCCGCGCCGATCGCCGGAAGGGATTCAATAAAAGCGCTTTTATTGAAAATGCCGTCCTGCTGATTGGCGGCATGATCGGTTGAGCCCCCTTTCGCCTTCTGCGCCCTCAGGAAGGCGTGATGTTGTTTTCCGCTGTCCCTACACTCCCGCGCCCGATTTGCCGCGCTGGCGGGGCGGCATGCGCAAAGACGCGCCGGATCTGCGGCAGGAAAACAATAAAAGCGCGTTTATCTGCCATCCCCCCGCGCCCGCCCCGCCGCCTGTTTGGCTGCGCATTTTTGACACGTCCGCTTGTCGTGAAAATAAACAAAACACAAAACACACTAGATGCCAGCATGCCGCGCCATGTCGCGAATATCTGGATCCGCCTTCCTAAGCCCGGAGAGCACGAGGTCAACACGGGCCTTACCAGAGCGGTTCTGACCCGGCTTTGTTTCGAAGGCAAAGTGAAATCCATCTCACTGAAAGACCCCGGCAAGAAGCGGGGCTGCCGAATGGTCAACCTGCCAAGCCTGATTTCATACCTTGAGAGCCTTGAAGCAGAGCAAAATTCCCGCGCCAAGGAATCGAAGGAATGAGCCCCGACGATCAAATCCCTCTGAGCGCGCACCCCCCGCTTGCGCTTGAACATTTCATGAAGCAATCCGGATTGTCTGCAACGACCTGCTGGCGATTCCGGAAAAAAGGCTGGCTGAAAACCATTGTGATCGCCGGCCGGCACTATGTCACCAGGGCGGCAATCGCGGAATTTAACGAGCGGGCCGCCAGTGGCGAGTTTGCCGGAGACGCAAGGGTTCCCTCTGGTGCGAAAAACTGCAAGCCAAGGGGCAGTCAGCCATGAGCGGGGACCAGCCGGAACTATTCCCGGAGATCCTTCCGCCCGCCGGCCTTCGCGTGCTCCAATCGCCGGCATGCCCGAGGCTCTGTGCGATGATCAGACTTGTAAACATCGCGGCAGACTTGCTGCGCCCTGGGAACAAGAAGCTCGGGGCGGCTTCTCTTGTGGACTGCATCCGCCTTTTTGGCGGGGAGTTCGGAAATTCTGCGCGGAGAACGCTTGCCCTCGCTGCCGGCTCGCTCCCGCACGCGCGGGTTCCCGCCGCTCTGCAACAGGACACCGCAGAGGTGAAGCGAGAAATGAAGCGTCTGGCCGGCCTGTGGGCCATTCGGTTCGCACGGCTGAGCAAGCTTTTCGCATCCATCGCAGCCCAACCATGAGCACAGGCACACAAACACACCGGCTGGACCTGGGAGCGGCCGGAACTGCAGCAATCAAGCTGACCTTCGCTCAGCACGACATCGAGGCCGCCGTTGATCTGCCGTCCGGCTTGAACCGGAAAAACCGCCGATTCGTTCAACGATGGTCTGCGGACATATTCCGCAAACTCGACCCCGACCCGCGCGGGATCCGAGTAGTCGCGACTACCAACGGCCGCCCTGTGGCCCTCGGATTCGAATACCGCGGGAAGGGGGTAGTAATTTTCACATGAGTACAGACAGAACAAACATCGAGGAAGCCAAGAGGAACTTGCCGCTGCCGGCATTGCTGGAAAAACTGGGCTTCACCGTTCCGGGAGATCCGGAAGGCGGCAACATGCAATCGCCGTTCTCCAAGGGCAGGAAGCAAAAGACGCCCTCCTTCTCTATCTTCCGGATCGGAGATTCCTGGGGCTGGAAAGACCGCTCTGGCGGGCAAGACATTGGAGGCGACGAAATCACGCTGCTGGAAAAAATCGAGGGCCTGAGCCGGGCGGATTCCATCCGCCGCTATACTTCCCTTGCTGGCGTGGAATCGGCCCGCCCTGCCGTCCCTGCGCGCAAGGCGGCCCTTCCTGATGAAGCCTTCGACTGGCCGGCCGCTGTGGAAAGCTTCGGGCCGGACCATTCCGCCCGCCTCTGCAAGTGGAGGGGTTACTCGCCGGGGTTTGTCTCATGGCTGAAAGATCAGTCCCTCGTTGGTGCGGTCCGCGATGGGATCGCCCTCCCGGTTCGCAATGGGTCGGGGGAGTTCCTTTCCGCTCATATCCGCCCCAAGTCGGGGAAATGGTACTACACGCCCCGCAAGAAGGGCGTTCACCCTCTCACTATTGGCCCGGTCGGCACCGCCGCCAAGGTCATGGTTTTCGAATCACAATGGGATGCCTTTGCCATCATGGATGCGGCGCGCTGGCATGAGGCTCCGCCCGATGGCTGGGCTGTCCTGATCACTCGGGGGGCATCCAATGGGAAGTTTGCCGGCAAAGCCTCGGGGGCTCTCTATGCCTGGCCCCAGAACGATGAGGAAAAGGACGGGAAGAAAGCCGGGGAAGTTTGGCTGTCCGATGTCCTGGCGGCCGCCAGTGGGCCGGTCTATCGCGTCACGACACCGCCAGAGTTTGCCGACGCGAACGATTGGACCCGCGCCCGCCCCGTGGATGCCTGGGCCGCGATCGAGGCGGCTTCTCTCGAGGCTCCCGCAGACAACGCCGGCAAGGGAGCAAAGGCAGACAAGGCAGTGAAAGAGGAACCGCTCGCCCGCCCGCCGTTTGATGCCGGGAAAGTCCTTGATGACCTCGGGCTGTATTGGCTGAACGGATCCCCTTCGTATTTCCTCCGCCGCGAAGATGGGGGCCGGACACGGTTCCTTGAGATGGGATCCTCCGAAGTCCGGCGCAAGCTTCGCGTGCGAGGCCTTCGCGCCCGCCCTGACCCTGACTCGGGCGAGAGCGTGTCGCAAATCGACCGGGTATTGGACGAGGCCACGGAATCGCGCACGGTAGATTTTGCGCTGAGCATTGGCGGGACGCCGGCTGGCGTCTGCGATCTGCCTGGCGGCCGCGTGCTCGTCCGGGAGTCTCCCCGGCTCTTGGATCCTGTTGCGGGCGACTTTCAGAATATTGACGCCTTCCTGACCGCCTTGCTTGGCGCGGATGTCATGCGCTTCTGTTGCTGGCTCAAGGTAGCCTATGAGGCACTGCGGGCCGGCGTTCGCCGCCCTGGGCAGGCCCTCATCATTGTGGGCCCTCCCGACTGCGGGAAAAGTCGCATCCAGCATCAAATCATTACGCCGATCCTCGCCGGCCGCTCCGCAGACCCGAAGTCGTTCTTCTTCGGGCGGACGGATTTCAACGCTGAGCTGGTTGGCGCGGAACATCTGCTGATCGAGGAAGTCCCCTCATCATCGAGGCATGAGGAGCGGTTATTTTTCGGAGAGCGCATCAAGGAAATCGTCGCCAACGATACCACCCGACTTCACAAAAAGAACCGTGATGCCGTGACCGTCTCGCCGTTCTGGCGGCTGACAATCACGCTGAACGACAACCCGGAAAAGCTCCGCTGTCTGCCCCCGCTTTCTGATGACCTGGCAGAGAAGATCATCATGCTTCAGGCCAAACAGGCCCCCGAGTTCTGGCAGAGGTTCGCGGATGCGCCCGATCCGCGCATGGCGTTCCGGGATGCTATTGACCGGGAGTTGCCCGCCTTTGCTCACTGGTTGCTCGGGCTATCCGTCCCTCCCGACTTGGCGGCCCGCCGCTATGGGGTGCAGTCCTACATCCCGGAGGAAATCGGACTCACGATCTTTGAGGGAGAGCCGGAGCATCACCTGTTGCTATTGATCGACAAGGGGCTGTTTGCAGATGAAGACGCCACGTCCCCTTGGCGCGGGGATGCGGAAGACCTGAGGGGGGCCCTCTGCGCTGAGTTGTCGCCAGTGAGGGGGTCCGCTTCCCGCCTCATGGGAAACATTCAGCTTTCGACCGTTGGAATCTGGCTCAGTCACCTGGCATCAAAGTTCCCCTCGAGAGTCGTGAAGCATCGGACCGCCGATAAGCGGGACTGGATTATCCACCAACGGGCGGTGTAGTGGCACTGGCGACTCGTGTCAGTTTTACTGACACGAGTCGTGCGCTTGCCCCCGCCGCGCTTTGCTGCCGGGCTGGCTTCAGTAATGCTGAAGCCAGCTTAAAAGGGTGTCGGCAGTGCCTACACCCTCCGCCTTTAACCCTCGGCATTACCTAGGGTAATCCAAAGGGGAGTCATACTGCGACGCCCCTCGCCCTCTATCGGGGCCCGCAGGCACTCTACGTCCTGCCCGCTGCGCCTTCCCTGTGCGCTCCCGCCTCCCTCGTGCGCTTTGCTTGCGCGGTCCGTCATTGGTCTTGAATGAACGGGCGGTGACGGGCGAATGTCGAGCCCGTCATTTTGGCGAGCCCCACAAATAAAGCCTGAGCGGGGAATAAATGACGGGATGACGGGTATGACGGGCAAGAATAGGTTTTGACAGTTATTTCCCATCCTGCCCCCCCGGTAAGGAATCTTTTTGGAAAAAGGGCACACTCCCTCGGTTGATGCGTCCCTTCGCTCGGTTTCTTGGCAATTCGCCGGAAATTTCCTGACAGAAAAACATGACAATTCGGCACGTTTCGCCCGATCTCGGCCGGTCCGATCTGGGATGTCGGCCAGCTCGGGCGGGGGCGCGGTCAGCGGCCGGCCCGACCGTAAGGACTACTTACGGTCGGTTTGCGAGGGCTCAACCTGGCCGATCGCGAGCGCGGCAGGCGGTTGTGCTTCCTCCGTTCGCTCCGATTCCGCCAGAAATGACGAGCCATCGAGCGAAAAAGAAAGCTGAGGGAACGGGGCAGATTGCAAAGCAATCTAGCACAAACTCTAGCACAAACGCTGCGCTTGGTCTCTTTTCCCCTGAGCGGGGTGCAAAGACGCGCACGATATTTAGTCGTAAAAATCGCCTGTGATAGACCTGTGATAGATCGGCGGCAAGTCTGCCGGCCCGCTTGAAATCTTGATCTGCTGGCGATTCGCCCCGCCAAGGCTCTTAAACACTTGGCTTTTTAATCCGTATTGGAAGACATCCGCAGAAAGCGAAAGAGGCGGGCGGAGTAATTTTGAGTCGTGCGCGTCTGCCAATTCCGCCACGCCGGCTTGTCTGATCATCAGGGGCCGCCTTGAACTCACGGGGCTGGTTCCAAGCCTTCCGCCTGCTGCAGCCATTTCGAATCCCGCCAGCCTGATGGTGTATCAACATAGTCCCGCTGCCATTCTGCGCAATCGTAAAATCACCGGCCAGCCGGGCTTGCGGGGCGCATGGCAAGATGGCAAAGTGGGTGGCCGAAGGGGTTCCGCGACCCGATGCCCCAGGGATGTCCACACCTCCAAAATGAAACCAATTCCTATGCGCCATGCTGTCTTGCTCATCACGGTTTTCTTTGTGTCGGCATTCCGCCTTTGTGGCGCGGAACCGTTGGGCGGTTCGCGGAGCGAGGAGAATTTCAACCGCGGGTGGACGTTTGTTTTGGGCGACCCCGAGGGTGCGGCAGCGCCAGGATTTAACGATGGGGCCTGGTCGCCGGTCAACATCCCGCATTCGTTCAGCATTCCGTATTTTTTGTCGGAGAAATTCCACACCGGATTCGGGTGGTATCGGAAGCATTTTGACGTTCCGCCGGCGTGGGCCGGAAAGCGCGTGTTTTTGGAGTTCGAGGGAGTCTTTCAGGATGCCGAGGTTTTTGTGAACGGTAAGGCGGTTGGCCGGCACGTGGGCGGCTACACCGGGTTTTCCTTCGACATCACAGAGTCCCTGACTCCTGGCGACAACACCGTCGCCGTCCGGGTGAACAACAACTGGAACCCGGTCGTGCCGCCGCGCGCGGGCGAGCACGTGTTCAGCGGAGGCATCTACCGCGACGTCCGGCTTGTTGTGACTGATCCGCTGCACGTGACATGGTATGGGACGTTTGTCACGACCCCGAAGGTTTCGAAGGAATCGGCGGAGGTCAAAGTCGAGACCGAAGTCCGCAACGACTCGGACGCCTCGAAGGACTGCACGCTGAAAACGAAGATCCTCGATCCCGATGGACGCGAGGTCGCGGAGTGGACGGCGACGCAGCGGATTGCGGCCGGCACGACCGCGGTGATCACCCAAACCGGTGCACCGCTGGAGGCCCCGAAGCTCTGGCACCCGGAGCATCCGCACCTCTACCGGGCTGTGACCACCGTGCTCGACGGAGGAAAACCGGTCGACCGCTTTGAGACTCCGTTCGGGATCCGGTGGTTCGAGTGGACGGCAGACAAGGGGTTTTTCCTTAATGGCGAGCACCACTACTTCCGCGGGGCGAACGCGCACCAGGACCACGCGGGCTGGGGGGATGCCGTGACCAACCGCGCGCTGGAGCGGGATGTGCGCCAGATCAAGGATGCCGGATTCGATTTCATCCGGGGCTCGCATTACCCGCACGACCCGGCGTTTTCCGCGGCCTGCGACCGCCTTGGCATGCTCTTCTGGTCGGAGAATGCGTTCTGGGGGACCGGAGGCTTCAAGGATGCGGAGTGGAGTTGCAGCGCGTATCCGCCGGAGGAAAAGCACCAGGCCGAGTTTGATGAAAACGCGCTCCGGCTCCTTGGCGAGATGATCCGCATCCACCGCAACCATCCCTCGATCGTCGTGTGGAGCATGTGCAACGAGGTCTTCTTCACCGCGGACTCCACCCTGCCGAAGACGCGCGAGCTTCTGAAGAAACTGGTGCAGAGGACACACGAGCTTGATCCGACACGGCCGGCGGCGATCGGCGGATGCCAGCGCGGGGAGATGGACAAGCTCGGCGACATCGCGGGCTACAACGGCGACGGCGCCCGGCTTTTCATGGATCCCGGCATTCCCAACGTGGTGAGCGAATATGGCAGCACGATCGCCGACCGGCCCGGTGCCTACGCGCCGGGGTGGGGGGACCTGCAGCGTGAGCGGTATCCGTGGCGCAGCGGCGAGGTCCTCTGGTGCGCTTTCGACCACGGCAGCATCGCCGGGCATTTCGGGTGCATGGGCATGGTTGACTACTTCCGCCTGCCGAAGCGCCAGTGGTTCTGGTATCGCAATGAATACCGCAAAATCCCGCCGCCCGCCTGGCCGGAGAACGGCACGCCCGCCCGGCTTCGCCTTGAGGCCGACCGTGCCACGATCGAATCCGCTGACGGCACCGACGATGTGATGCTGACGGTGACCGTGCTTGATGCCGCCGGGAAGCCGATCGCAAACAATGTTCCCGTGACGTTGACGCTGGAGTCCGGGCCGGGCGAGTTCCCCACCGGACCGTCGATCACGTTTGCGCCCGGATCCGATATTGCGATCCGTGACGGCCAGGCGGCGATCGGATTCCGCACCTACCACGCCGGGAGGAGCGTGATCCGCGCGACGTCGCCCGGCCTCGAGGATGCGGTTGTTGAGATCACGAGCAAGGGTGGACCCGGATTTATTCCCGGGAAGACACCCCCTGTGAAGCCGAGGCCGTATGTCCGCTTCACGGGCAAGGCGTCCGCCGCCCTGGATCACGGACTCGGCCAGAAGAACCCGACACGCGCCGGCAGCGAGGCCGCCGGTCATTCCGCCCGCCTGGCCAACGACGGGAATCCTGCCACGTTCTGGAAAGCCGATGCATCCGGCGGGAACTGGTGGCAGGTCGATCTCGAGCGCATCGTCGCTGTTTCCGGGGTGCAGCTGACTTTCCCATCGGCCGCGGAGCGGCGCTACTCGGTCGAGGGTTCGCTCGACGGCCAGAGCTGGTCGCCGATCGCCGAAGGGGAGGCCTCTCCGGCGGACCCTGTTCTCCGCCCACTCAGCCCGAAAGCGCCGGTCAGCGCGCGCTACCTCCGCGTGACAATCCCGGGCGGAGAGCCGGCCCTGGCGGAGTTCAGCGCGAGCGGCACCGTGCAGCCATAGCGGAAGGTTACGGTTTCACGAGTTCGTCGCCGACGTAGATCCTGTAATCCTTGATCCGGCCGGGGATCGAAGCGCCGGCTCCGGCGCGGGGGGTGTAGCGGAATCCGCCGACCGGGGAATTCGCGCCGAGATCGATCACGATCCGGTGAGGATGAGCGGGCTTGGTTCCCGTCCACCCGGTGTGCCAGAAGTTGGCCGTCTGTCCGTCGATCGCGTTGAGTGCGGAGCCGTCTTCCTTGGCGGTTTCCTGGCTGTCCACGAAGGCGATCTTCCATGTCGCGTGGGGGAGCGACTGGCCGTCGGGGCCGAGGATGTCGAGCTCGGCGATGGCGGCGTGAGGATTGTTGGCATGGGCGTTGAGCGTCTCCAGGCAGAACTGCCGCCCGCTTACCGGCTTCGGAAACCGGATCTCCTGAGGCTCGGAGGAGTTCGGAAATGCGCCGCTGTGGACCGGTGCCGTGAGGTTGAGCGCGGTCTTGGCGGCGGCCGGCTCCGGTTTCGTGAAGTCGAGTTCCGGCCGGAGCTTGTCGAGCACAGGCATCGCGAAGCCCTCCAGTGCGGGGGACTGCGGGCCGGTAAGATCGAGAACGACTACCTCGTTTTTTCCGGCTTTCAGCCAGGGAGCAGGCAGATACATCGTCTGTGTCGGCCCGATGTTCCAGAAGCGCCCGAGGCAATGGCCATTGACCCAGAGCACGCCCTTGCTCCACGTGCTGGTATCCAGAAACGTGTCGCCGGGTTTGGGCACATGGAACGTCCCGCGCCAGAATGCCGGGCCGGATGGCTTTCCGGATTTCCACCTGAGCCCGGCAAGCATCGGGGCGTCGAGCTTCAGCGGGTAGACGCTCCAGTTTTCAAGAGCCGCGGCGGGCGCGCCGTCCGCGACAAATTCCACCGGGGCGATGAGGCCCTTCCGGTCGTGGATTTCGTGTCCGAAATTCGCGTGGCCCATCGCCTCGACGAGAATGTCGAGCCGGGCCGGTGCCGTGCGGGCCGGGATGTCGACCGAGAACTGCCGGGTCCGGCGGTCCATGACGCCGGCCGGCTTTCCATCGACGAACACCCACGCAAAGTCGCCTGCCTGCTTGGCCTGGATCTTTCCGGCTGGTCCGGCAGGCAGCGTCGTGCGGTAGAGGATGCAGCCCTGCCCCTGGTCATAGGCCTCCATGTGCCGCGGTGTCCTGTCCGCGATCGGCGCAGGAAGGTTGTCCAGGACGCCCGCCGATTCGCCCAGGTCAAACCGCGGGATCGTGATCACCGGGTTTGCACCGACCGGCTCCGGAACGCTCTCGCCCGGTAGGAGGAACTTTTTAAAGAGGTTGCGCGTGCGCTGGAATTTGTCCCCGACCCAGCCGGCCTCGCTGATCGGTGCATCATAGTCGTAGCTGGTGGTGTCCGGCTTGCACGGCCGGTCCATGCCTGCCCAGAGGCCGAACGACGTCCCGCCGTGCGCCATGTAGATGCTGAAGGAGGCGTTGTTTTTGAGCATGTATTCGAGATCCTTGAGATACCCGTCGGTTTTTCCGTAATGGTGGGGTGCGCCGAACGTGTCGAACCAGCCCGGGTAAAACTCGCCGCACATGAGCGGACCTTCCGGCTGGAGGGCGCGGAGCTTCTCAAAGTTCCCGGCGGGATCCTTGCCGAAATTCGCGACGTTGAAGAGCTCGGGCACGAGGCCGTTGCGCATGACGCCCGGCGGGTTGCAGGCGAAGAGCGGGACGTCGAAGCCCGCATCTTTCAACGTCCGGCTCATCTGCCGCATGTATTCGGGATCCTTGCCGTAGAACCCGTATTCATTCTCCACCTGGACCATCAGGATCGGTCCGCCCCGCGTGATCTGCAGCGGCGCCAGGACGCGCCCGACCTCATTCAGCCAGGCCCGCGCGGGTTCCATGTAGGCAGGATCCAGCGAGCGGAGGGCGATCTTCTCATTCTTGAGCAGCCACCAAGGGAGCCCGCCCATGTCCCACTCGGCGCAGGAATACGGTCCGGGGCGCAGGATGACCCACAGCCCCTCGGACTGTGCCAGCCGGCAGAATTCGGCGGCATCGGCCTGGCCGGCCCAGTCGAACTTCCCCTTCTCAAACTCGTGGAAATTCCAGAAGAGATACGCACAGACGGTATTTAGCCCCATCGCCTTGCAAAGCTGGAGCCGGTGCTTCCAATACTCCCGCGGAACCCGGGCAAAATGGATCTCGCCGCAGCGGATCTGGAACGGCTTTCCATCGAGGAGAAATGCATCCTTCCCGATGCTGAACGTTTGCTTGCTTTCCGGGGCGGGCGCTGCGGAAGCGGCCGGCAGATGGATGGCCAGTGCGACCGCGAGGAGGAGGGGAGTCTTCACACCGGAAAGCGTGCAATCTCCGGACCGGAATGCAAGGGGATTCAACCTTTCGGCACATTCCGGTAGTCGCGCGGCGACTGGCCGGTGATTTTTTTGAACAGGCGGGAAAAGTAGAACGCATCGTCGCATCCGACCTCCGAGGCGACCTCCGCCACGCGGAGCGCGGACGTGTCGAGAAGCTGGCCGGCCCGCTGAATCTTCAGGCGGAGAAAATAGTCCATTGGGGCGTAGCCGGTGCGGCGGCGGAAGAGCGCGGAATAGTGGGGGACCGAGAGCCCCGCCATCGCGGCCAGCTCCCCGAGGCGGGGACGACTGCCAACGTGCGCCCGCATCCAGGCCAGGCTCTGTTGGATCGCATCGTTTGAGGCAGCCAGCGGCCGCCCCTTTCCTAGAAGGCGCAGCCGGTTGATGGCGGCGAGCGAGGAGCGGAGGCGCGCGGAGGCTGAAATGAGACCGGCGTCCGAATAGCCGGGTGCGAGCTCATCGTAGACAGCCGCCAGGTCGATGGCCGCCAGCGCATGCGGGGGAAGGCTGATGAGCGGCCCCTCTCCGCCCGATGTCAGAAGCCGGACGAAATCCGGAGCCTCGCGTCCGCGGAAGTGAGCCCAGCGGATCGCCCACGGCCGGGCCTTGTCGGCACCGTAGGAATGTGGAGTGGACGGGGGGATGAGAACGGCCTGGTTTTTTTCCACGGGGATACGCGTGCTTGTTTGCAGCCATCCGGCGCCCGACTCGCAGGCGATGAGGATCGTCTCCGGGACGCCCTTCGGACGGTGGACGTAATGCCCCGGAGCTTCAGGGAAATATCCAGTTGCCGTCGGGAAAAGTCCGGCCATCAGTGGCTGCCCCGCCATCGAGGCGATGATCCCCGGAGGCAAGACTATCAACTTCTCTCCTGTGAAACCCTCGCGGCGCCGCCTTGCAGGGCGGAGGAGATGCGATTCTCTCATATCATAAGATAATGCAGGTTTATCATGAGATCGTCTATTCCATTCCGGTGCAGTCCTCCTATGATTTACCCGCTATGAGACGATCCCCCGTCAGCGTCCGCCGCGAGCCGGTGGTGCTGCCTACCTACGAGCCGATGCCAGCGGACAAGAACCCGATGTTTCTGGAGAAGCGGGTCTACCAGGGCAGCAGCGGGAAGGTTTATCCGCTGCCGTTTTACGACCGGATCGCCGACCAGGCGACCCCGCGCGAGTGGGATGCGGTCGTTTTGGAAAACGAATTTCTTCGCGTGATGGTCCTGCCGGAGATCGGCGGGAGGATCCACGCCGGGCATGACAAGACGAACGGGTATGACTTTTTCTACCGCCAGGACGTGATCAAGCCCGCGCTGGTCGGGCTCGCCGGACCGTGGATCTCCGGCGGCGTGGAGTTCAACTGGCCGCAGCATCACCGCCCGGCCACGTTCATGCCGGTCGATGTCGAGATCGAGGAACACGGCGACGGGCGCGTGACCGTCTGGTGCAGCGATCACGATCCGATGGTCCGCATGAAAGGAATGCACGGGATCTGCCTGCATCCGGACAGGGCCGCCATCGAGCTCAAGGTCCGCGCTTACAACCGGACGCCAATCGTGCAGACATTTCTGTGGTGGGCGAATGTCGCGACGCGTGTCCACGAGGCCTACCAGAGCTTCTTTCCGCCGGATGTCTACTACGTGGCCGACCATGCGCGGCGATCGATGAGCGAGTATCCGCTCTGTGCGGGACACTACTATGGAGTCGATTACGCGAAGCGCGGGCGAGACGGCGTGCCAGCGGAAGAGGTGCCATCGCAATTTGTGCCGCAGAACTGCGGCGGGACCGGGCCGCTCAATTACGCGCTGAACGACCTGTCGTTCTACGCTAACATTCCGGTGCCGACATCCTACATGTGCATGGGATCGCAGGAGGACTTCTTCGGCGGCTACGACCATGCGGCGGGAGCTGGTGTCGTGCATGTTGCGAACCATCACATCTCCCCCGGCAAGAAGCAGTGGACGTGGGGGAATCACAATTTCGGCTATGCGTGGGACCGCAATCTCACCGAGCGCGATGCCAAGGGTGAATATGGCCCCTACATCGAAATCATGGCTGGCGTTTATACCGACAACCAGCCGGACTTCTCGTTCCTGATGCCGGGAGAAACCAAATCGTGGAGCCAGTATTGGTATCCGATTCAGAAGATCGGTCCGGCGCAGCACGCCAACCTGGACGCGGCGGTGAGCCTGCAGGTGGAAGGGGCCAAAGTGAGTGCTGGCGTATCGGTTTCGCACGTCATTCCGGGCGCCAAAATCACGCTCCTCTCGAAGGGCAAGCCCGTCGCGGCGTTCACGCGCGACTTGGCACCGGGCGCAGCATTTGTCGAAGTGATTGCGCTTCCGAAGCGTGCCGGAGAGCTGATGTTGCGGGTGACCGACCGCTCCGGACGTGAGGTCATTTCTTACGCGCCAAAGGAACGCGTGAAGGGGGAAGTTCCGCCGCCCGCTACCGAGCCGCCGCTGCCGGCGGACATCCCGGGCGCCGATGAACTCTATGTGACCGGTCTGCATCTTGAGCAATACCGCCATGCCACGCGCGGGGCAGAAACCTACTGGAGGGAGGCTCTGCGGCGCGATCCGGGCGATGCCCGCTGCAATAACGCTCTCGGCCGCTGGCATCTCCTGCGTGGCGAATTTTCCGATGCGGAGGCGCATTTCCGCAGGGCGATCGGACGGCTCACCGAGCGCAACGCAAATCCCTACGACGGCGAGCCGCTCTACAATCTCGGGCTCGCGCTCTGCTACCTCGGTCGCCATGACGAGGCCTACGCCGCATTCTACAAGGCCACATGGAATCAGGCCTGGCAGTCGGCCGGGTATCACGCGATCGCCGAGCTCGACTGCCGCAAGCATGACTGGACCACCGCGCTGGAACATATCGACCGGTCGCTGCGACTCAACACCGACAACCTCCGCGCGCGCAACCTGAGGGCAATTGTTCTCCGCCGGCTCGGGCTCGGGGAGGCGGCCGACGCAACCGTGCGCGCGACCCTGGCGCTTGATCCGCTCGACTGGTGGGCGCGCCACCTGGCCGGCCAACCGCTCGGCTGCGACACGCAGACGAAGCTCGACCTGGCCCTCGACTTTGCGCGTGCGGGATTTTTTGAGGATGCGATCGGAATCCTGCAGGGAGCTGGTGCGGACGCTGGCACCGCGCCGCTGGTGCGCTACTATCTCGGCTGGCTGAACGACCTCGCGGGCAAGTCGAAGGCGGCGCTGAGCCACTTCCGCGCTGCTGCCAAGGCGTCTCCGGACTATTGTTTTCCGTCGAGGCTGGAGGAAATCCTGATCCTCGGGTCCGCCATGCGGGCAAACCCGTCCGACGCGCGTGCACCCTATTACCTCGGCAATCTGTTTTACGACAAGCGGAGGCATGAGGAGGCGATCCGCATCTGGGAAAAATCTGCACGGCTCGATCCATCGTTCGCGATCGTCTGGAGGAACCTCGGCATCGGGTATTTCAATATTTTGAGGAAGCCTTCGGCGGCGCGCGCCGCCTATGAGAAGGCGTTCCGCGCGAACCCGCGCGATGCGCGCCTCCTCTACGAGCGCGACCAGCTCTGGAAGCGGCTCAGCGAGAGGCCGGCGAGGCGGCTCAAAGAACTCGCGAAGCATCCTGCGCTCGTGCGCCAGCGGGATGATCTCGCCGTCGAACTGTGCGCGCTTTACAACCAGACCGGCAGGCCGGACAACGCCCTAACCATCATCTCGCAGCGCAAGTTCCAACCGTGGGAGGGCGGAGAAGGCCAGGCGCTCGGCCAGCATGTCCGGACGCACCTTGCCCTCGGGAGGATCGCCCTCGCGAAGCACAACTCCGCCGCTGCGGTCGCGCATTTCCGGCACGCCCTCACCGCCCCGGAAAACCTCAGCGAGGCCAAGCACCTGCTCGCAAACCAGAGCGACATCCACTACTGGCTCGGACTCGCACTCGAACAAAGCGGCGATGCCGACGGAGCCGCGTGGCACTGGACGCTGGCAGCGGAGTTCCGGGGCGACTTTCAGGAGATGAGCGTGCGGGCATTTTCAGAAATGACCTACTATTCGGCGATGTCCTTGGAACGGCTCGGAAGAAAGGCAGCCGCTAAAAAGTTGCTGCGCGACCTGCTCAAGTATGCGAAGGCGCTGGAAAAGCAGGAGGCGAAAATCGACTATTTCGCGACCTCGCTGCCGACGATGCTCCTCTTCGATGACGACCTCCAGTTCCGCCAGCAAACCGGCGCAATCTTCCTGCAGGCGCAGGCGCATCTCGGTCTTGGCGAAAGAGAGAAGGCCGCAGTCCTGCTGCAGGATGTCCTGCGGCGCGATCCCGGCCACGCCTTGGCTGCCGACTTGGAACGCACTTCCTGCAACAAAATATGAACACTCGATTGATCGCACTTTTTCTCACGGGATTATCCCTGCTGAATCCGGCTTACGCCGCCAACACCATCTCACTTGCGGGCGAGTGGAGGTTTGAAGCCGGCGGCAAGGATGGCTTCGCCCGCGAACTGCCCGGAAAAATCCGGCTGCCCGGAACGACCGACGAGGCGAAGGCGGGCGTGCCGAACCCGGTCCCCCCGTCGCTCGACGGGCTCTACCGTCCGAATATTTTCACCGGACCGGCGTGGTATCAGCGGGACATCGAGATTCCGGACGCATGGAAGGGGAAGCGGATCACGCTCACGCTCGAGCGCGTGCATTGGGTCACTAAGGTTTGGGTGGATGACATGCCCGCCGGGACCCAGGACGGTCTGAGTGCGCCACAGGTCTTCGATCTGGGCAGCCTCAGCCCGGGGAAGCACCGGCTTACCATCCTCGTGGATAATACGCCGAAGCACAAACTCGGGCTCTTCGCCTCGGTCAACTACGAGGGCACGCAGACGAACTGGAATGGCATCGTCGGAAAAATCGAGTTGGCCGCGTCGGATCCTGTGGCGATTGAAAACGTCCAGGTCTTTCCCGATGTCGACCGCAAGCTTGCGAAGGTCCGGATGACCGTCGCCAACGTCACCGGGAAGCCGGTGAGCGGGGAGATCACGTTGTCCGCCAAGGCGCGAAGCGGCGGGGAGCAGGTGCCGGCCAAAACGATCAAGTTCGATGCCAAAGATGCCCGGAAGCCGATCGAGATCGAACTCCCGATGGGCGACAATATCCGGCTCTGGGACGAATTCTCGCCGTCGCTCTACGATCTGGCGGTGACGCTGAAGACCGGCGGCTCACCGTCATTTTCCGATGAGAAGGCGGTTACCTTCGGGATGCGGAAGATCGCGACCGACGGAACCCAATTCACGTTGAACGGGCGTCCAATCTTCCTGCGGGGCACGCTTGAGTGCGCGATTTTCCCGCTCACCGGCTACCCGCCGACCGACGTGGCTTCTTGGACGCGGATCTGCCGGATCATCAAATCCTATGGGCTGAACACCCTCCGGTTCCACTCGTGGACGCCCCCGGAGGCGGCCTTCACCGCCGCTGACGAGGAGGGGATCTACATTCAGACCGAAGCGCCGCAGGCGAATGTGAAACAGGGCGACGACCCGGAGCGAGATAAGTTCATCGCCGAGGAATCGCGCCGTATTCTGGCCGCCCATGGGAACCATCCTTCGTTCTTATTCTTTACGTTCGGAAACGAGATGAACGGTCCCGGCGCCGGACTGGCCAAGCTCATCGACGAGTTTGTCGCCGCCGATTCCCGCCACCTTTATTCGTCGGTGTCGAATGGATTCGGAACCGACATCTGGACAAAGAACCGGCAGTTCACCGTGGACACCAAGCTTCGCGGGGTTGGGGGTCCGGGCACCGAGCGGGAATTCAAGACCGGGCGCGACGGGCTCCCCCAGGTTTCGCACGAGATCGGCCAGTGGACGTTCCTGCCCGACTTCAATGAGATCAAAAAATATACCGGCGTCCTGGAGGCGAAGAACTTCGAACTCGTGCGCGAACAGATGAAGGAGAAGGGGATTCTGGATCTGGCTCCGAAAATGGCAGAGGCCGTGGGCAAGCAGGCGATCCTGCTCTACAAAGAAGAGATCGAAGTCCTCCTGCGCACGCCGGGCCATGCGGGGTTCCATCTGCTCGACCTGCACGACTATCCTGGACAGGGCACGGCGCTCATCGGGCCACTCGATCCGTTCTGGGACTCGAAGGGATTTGTGACGCCAGAGGCGTATCGCGAATTCTGCGGGCCGACCGTCCCCCTCCTCCGCATGCCTAAGCGGACCTACACGGCCGGGGAACCGTTCGAGGCCCGGATCGACGTGGCCAACTTCGGCCCGGCCGATCTTCCCGCCGCCGAGGTCGTCTGGACGATCAAGGACGAATCCGGAAAGGAAGTGGCATCGGGCACGATGCCCGCAAAGGATCTGCCGACTGGAAAATTGACGCAGGTCGGAAACATCCAGGCCGGCTTTGAAAAGGCGGGGGCACCCGCCAAGCTGGTTGCGACCGTGTTGATCAAGGGGACCGGGGCCACGAACCAGTGGGATCTCTGGGTCTACCCGGAATCCGCCGCCCCGAATCCGCCGCCTGACGTCGTGGTCTGCGAGGAGTGGAACGACGCCGCCAAGGCCGCTTTGGCAGATGGAAAGAAGGTTCTCGCGCTGGCGACGAACGTGGCCGACAGCCTGCGCGGTTCGTTCAAGCCGGTCTTCTGGAGTCCGATCTGGTTCAAGTCCAACCCCGCTACGATGGGCATCCTCTGCGATCCGAAGCACCCTGCACTGGCAAAGTTTCCGACCGAGTCCTACAGCAACTGGCAGTGGTGGGACCTTATCAACCAGTCGCGGTCGATTATCCTCGACTCCACGCCGGCCGGGCTGAGGCCGATCGTGCAGGTCGTGGACAACTTTGCGCGGAACCACAAGCTGGGCGTGCTCTTTGAGGCTCGCGTCGGCCAGGGGAGACTTCTTGTCTGCTCGATCAACCTGAAGGACAACCTCGACAAGCGGCCTGCCGCGAAGCAGTTCCTCGAGAGTCTTTACTCCTACATCGGGTCGCCGCAGTTCGCGCCGCAGCAGGAGCTCTCGATCGCGGCGCTGGACAAGCTTCTCGCCAAGCCGGTGAGTAAGCTGGCCGGGTTCGGGGCGAAAGTCCTTTCGGCCGACAGCGAGGCTCCGGACTTCCCGGCGGCGAATGCCATCGACGGAAATCCCGCAACGATCTGGCACACCGTCTGGGACCCGACACCCGCGCCAATGCCGCACCAGCTCGTGATCGACATGGGACGCGAACTCGAGATCAGCGGCGTGACCTATCTTCCCCGGGCCGATGCGCGCGAGGGACGGATCAAGGACTGCGAGGTCTTCTGCAGCAACGATCCTGAAAAGTGGGGCGAACCCGCCGCCAAGGCCACGTTCAAGGACGGGAGCGAACTCCACAAAATCCCGTTCAATAAACCGCTCAAGGCCCGCTATCTGAAGTTTGTTGTCCTATCGGAAATCAAGAACAACCCCTACGCCTCCGCCGCGGAGATCGATGTGCTTCCCATCGAACCCTGATCGCATCCCTCCACTGACAAACGATTATGAATATCAACGCACCGAGCTCCAGCTCCGCCCACAAGGCCGAATACAACCTGAGCTATGTCTGGCTCATTTCGATCGTCGCGGCGCTCGGGGGACTGCTTTTCGGATGGGACTGGGTCGTGATCGGCGGGGCGAAGCCGTTTTTTGAAAGATACTTTCAGATTCAGGACAATGCGGCCCTTTCCGGGTGGGCGAACAGCTGCGCGCTCATCGGATGCCTGTTCGGCGCGCTGATCGCCGGCGCGCTGAGCGACAAATTCGGGCGCAAGCGGCTCCTCATCCTCTCGGCTGCGCTTTTCGCGGTCACATCCATCGGCAACGGCCTGGCCGGCACCTTCACGGTCTTTGTTGTCTGGCGGATGCTGGGCGGGGTCGCGATCGGCCTGGCATCGAGCCTGTCGCCGATGTATATTTCCGAGGTTGCTCCCGCGCAGCTCCGTGGCCGCCTCGTTTCGGTGAACCAGCTCACGATTGTGATCGGCGTTCTTCTCGCGCAGCTGATCAACTGGTATCTGGTCCGCAATTTGCCTGTCGGATCCAGCGACGAGTTTATTATCAACTCCTGGTTCGGCCAGCAGGGGTGGCGGTGGATGTTTACCCTCACCGCCGTGCCCTCGATTCTGTTTCTTGCAGGGATGTTCGTTGTCCCCGAAAGCCCGCGCTGGCTCGTGAAGAATGCCCGCCTGGAGCCGGCCACGCGGATCCTGACCCGGATCGGCGGCGCCGCCTATGCGGATGCCGAAGTCCGGGATGTGCGGGCGACGCTTTCCGCCGGGGAGGTCCAGAGCGTCCGCTTCTCCGACCTGCTCGACCCCCGCCTGCTCAAAGTGCTTGCCCTGGGGGTCTTTCTGGCCGTGTTCCAGCAGTGGTGCGGGATCAACGTCATTTTCAACTATGCCGAGGAAATCTTCCGCGCGGCCGGCTATGACATCTCGAGCGTGGTGAAGAACATCGCATGGACGGGGTCGGTGAACCTGGCGTTCACTTTTGTCGCGCTCGGCGTTGTGGACAAAGGCGGCCGCCGCCCGCTCATGCTTTTCGGTTCTGCCGGCCTGGCCCTGGCCTACGTGGTCCTCGGTTTCTGCTTTCACCAGCATGTCACCGGACTGCCGGTGCTGCTCCTCGTGCTGGCGGCGATCGCCTGCTACGCCATGTCGCTGGCCCCGGTGACATGGGTCGTCATCTCGGAAATCTTTCCGAACCGGATCCGCGGCGCCGCTATGTCGGTTGCCGTCATGTCTCTCTGGATCGCCTGCTTCATCCTGACTTACACGTTTCCGCTCATGAACAAGGCGCTGGGCGCGGCCGGGACGTTCTGGACTTATGCGGGGATCTGTGTTGTCGGGTTTATCGTGATCCTCATCCGCCTTCCCGAAACCAAGGGGAAAACGCTCGAACAGATCGAGAAGGATCTGGTGGACTGATACCAGGCCTTGAAAAAGAGTGGGCTTCGCTGCGACCATGAGGCGCGGGCGTCCCCCCCGTTTGGACGGTAGCCGCGCACGAGACCTCGGGAGGCTTTTGCTGGCGGGACGCCTGTGCCCGCTGATTCCGCCATGGCAAGGCTGCCGTCTGGTTGTTTCAAGAAGATGGTAGTGCTGCCTACCGCGGGGGCAGGAGGCTGCTCGCTCCGCTGGAGCCGGCGGAGGCCGGGAAGATTGGACCGGTGAGCGCCGAGGGCGGCAGATCCTTGAGGAGCTTTTTTTCGGGATCGGTGAGCGGGGCCATGATGAAGAGCGGGAGCTTGGGCATACCGTTTCCATCCAACTCCAGCTTCTGCCCTTCCTTCTGGATCATGACGAATGCGCAGAAGATCCCGCCCTGATCCCCGAGGATAACGTCTATCGATTTTTCGATGCCGCTCAACTCGATCCACTTGCCAGCGAAGACAGGTGACCCGCTCTTTGATCCCAGACGCTTCACAGCTCCCACATTTTCGCGCTGGGTTTTGAAGACCCCCCAATCCGAGGCATCAAGGACAACCTGGCCATCAACCTTAACCGCGCAGACGTTGTCGCCGGTGCCAACAAACCGGTATCTCCCCGGAACGTTCGCCTTGAACTTTCCGGAGTAAACGGCCGCCCAGAGTCCGGCCTTGCTGTCCTTGCTGCCGAAGGCCGGACCGGCCTGACTGTCGGGGATTCCAGGAAAAAAGAAAAACTTGGTGAAGAGCTTGGTCGGCGACACATACCGCGGAGGCACCGTGCTGTTCTTGAAATTGCTCGGGTTCTTGAACCCTTGGAGGATGTCGACATAAGAATCCTTATCCCGGCCCGTCTTGGTTTCGTTTTTCCCCTGGGTCATTTTGAAATCGTAGAACGTGCCCTCCAGGCCCTCGCCTTTTCCGCCGGTGTTCAAGCCGAAGAACGTGATTTTCGAGAACCCTCCGCCCTTGCCGCCACCGGATCCCCCTCCGCCTCCGCCGCCGCCGCCGAGCCCGCCCGATGCCCCGAATCCGCCGGAGCCCATAGCGCCTGCGATCGAGGGTCCCATGTTGTTCGGGATGTCCGGCATGTCGGGCAGGGCGACTCTCGCGAGGCTGCTGGTGGTGGTAATCCGCTTGGTCGGAGCCGGGGCCGTGGTCGTCGTCTTGCGCTTGACCTTGTGCTGGGCTTCGTTCTTCGGACCCGCCTCGCCGCCGCCAAAGGAAATTTTCCGCTCCTCGACGATCTGGCTGACGACCAGCCAGGTCCCGATAATCAAGATGACCGCGTGGACGCCAATGCTGAGGAGCAGGCTTCCGCCGCTGGCCTTGCGGTAGGCAACCAGGAACCGCTTGAAAAGGGTGGGCTTCTCCTTTTCGCTTTCCGCCGGGGCGGGACTTGGCTGGCCTGCTGGCGCGACGACCGCCGGTGCTGGCTGGTCGGCATCTGGCAGAAGCTGGGCCGTCGGGACGGCTGAGCCCTGGGGCACAGCAACCGGAAATGCCGGGGGCACCTCGATATCCAGCGTCGGATCGTGAATCTCACGCGGAACGGATACTTGAGGGGCTGGCACAGCCGCGACTGCAGGTGCAG
>CAYXRX010000012.1:0-109158 GCA_964467415.1 uncultured Chthoniobacterales bacterium | reverse complement strand
GAGCAGGAGCAGGAGCAGGAGCAGGAGCAGGAGCAGGAGCAGGAGCAGGAGCAGGAGCAGGTGCAGGTGCAGGTGCAGGTGCAGGTGCGCCCTGTTTGAGTTTTTGAATTTCCGCGAGGAGGAGCTTCCGGTGGCCGAGCGAGGTTACCCCGCACTCTTTGAGTTCATCGGAGCCGAGCTCCGTGAGCGTATCAAAGGTGATATGATTGTGGGCGAAACCGGCTGCGTATTCCTGAAGTCCGAGGCCTTCAAGCCACTGCCCGACTTCAGACCCCTGGGGAGAGTCTGGATTCATGAGGGGGAACAGCAGGAGCTATTCTTCTTCTCCAACGGTGAAGGTGACGTTATCAACTTTCGCGGCTGCGCAGGCATTGAGAACATTGATGGTGCGTTGGTAAGGCGCGTTAAGCTCACTGACGATGGTCAGGACGACAGGCGTTTTAGCATTGTCGCTTGACTGTTTGAGGCGTTTGAGAGTGTTGGTGAAGACTGGGAGGTCTTTGCTTTCCGGTGAATCCACCGGTTCGTCGTTGAGCGTGATCTCGCCGTTTTCTGCGATGCCGACGATCTGCTCGTCGTAGAACTCGGTGGCAGTCGTGGTTTCGGCGCTGCCGGGAAGCTTGGTATTGAGCTCCTTTTCGACGCGGACGCTGCTGGCCATGACCATGAAGAAAAGCATGATCACGAAGACGACGTCGATCATCGGTGCGATCTGGAACCCGAGCGTTCCCGTATCCTCTTCGGGCAGTTTCATTTTGAGGCCTCCTTGTTGGCGACGGAAAACGCGATATCCGAGATGCCGGCCTGCCCGCAGGCGTCCATGCTGTCGGCGACATAGCGGGCGGGGAGCTTTTTGTCGCCGCGGATGACCGCGCGGTATTTCGGGTTGTCACCGCGGCGGGTCTTGAGGACCGCGATGAGGGCGTCCATATTTTCTTTCGGGTAGGGTTTATCCTCGAAGACGATCTCCGCGCGCTTGGCTTCATCATACCAGCGGACATTGATGACAGCCTCCGCCCGGGTGTTTTCCTTTTTTTCCGAATTCGGTGCGACAGGAAGGGTGATTTCCTTGTCGACGCGGAGCACCTGGGTCGAGGTGATGGTCATGAAGAAGATGAGCATGACCAAAAGCACATCGATCATCGGAGCTATCTGGAACTCCGGTTCGCCGCTGTCTGCTGAGCCGCCTCCGCCTCCCATAGTATTGTCCTCTTAGTTGGCCGGCAGGGGTTGTTCCGCCGGAGTGGCGTTTGCGAGGGAATGGCCGCAGTGAGCGCACTCCAAGGCATCCGGATAGTTCTGACCGCCGCAGGACGGGCAGTTGACATACTGGGTGCTGTCCTCGGCAGGGGCGGAAGCGAAGATTTCTTCGTCGCCGTATTTGTGCCCGGCGAGCTTGCCGTAAGGCATCGCGCGGAAGAGCATGTTGATGGAGTCGTTGATGTCGTGAACCATCGCGGTCGCCCGGGCTTTGACGAAGTAGAACATGCCGAACGCCGGGATGGCGACGAAGAGGCCGCTCGCCGTGGCGACGAGCACCTCGCCGATCGCTGCCGAAAGGCCGGAGGGATCGCCGATGCCCGAAGTGCCGAGGCTGGAGAACGCCTTGATCATGCCGGTGACGGTGCCGAGCAGTCCGATCATGGGCGTGCAAACGCCGATCACCGAGAGGTAGCTCATGCGGGTCTGGATGAAGGAATTTTCCTTGCTGAGTTCCTCGGCCATTCCTGTTTCAGCGATCGATTTGCCTTCGCCGATGAGCGAGATGCCGACGCGGAGCACGTTGGTGAGTGACGAGGGGTTGTTCTTACAGAATTCGTAGGCCCCCTGGTAGTTCGCCTCGCGGAAGAAGCCCTTGACGGCCTCGAGCTGCTCGGCGGGGATCGCACGCTTTTTCATCGTCCGCAGGTAGCCGTCGCCGGCGAGGTAGACCATGACCATCGAGCAGATGGCCAGCGGGATCATGACGATGCCACCTTCTGCGAGAGTGGACAGGAGCGTCTTCTTGTGAACCTTCGGAGCGGTCTCGCCACCCTCCTCCTTCTTTTCCTGCGCCATGGCGCAGGGGACCGCGCAGGCGGCGAGCAGGAGAAATGCCGCAAAGAAAAAGCGGCGGATGGAGCGGATGGTGAACGGTGACTGGGCGGGTTTCATGTTGATGATTTTGTTTGGAGATTACTTGGTTCGGCGGTTTCGTGCAAGTTCAGGATGAGCGGCGATTTGGTTCCGGTCTATTTTGGTTTTTGTTGGACGGAGGCTTCGATGAGGCGTTTTTTTGCCTCCGCCTCATCGTTATCGATTTCGACGGCAAGCAATCCGTATTCCTTGCCCCCGTTTGTCAGCATCTTCCTGGCGGCCTCGGCCTGCGGGGTCCCGGGGTAAGCGGTGGCGATGTCGCGGAGGGCGCGCACGCAGCTCTTCTTTTCGTTGAGGGCACCCATGGCCTTTGCGGCTCCGAGAAGCGAACGGGCGCCGAGCCAGCGGTCGCCGGGACTGAAGACAACGACCTTGAGGTAGCGGTTCATGGCCGGTTCGTAGCTCTTGTTAAAAAGCAGGACATCGCCGGCTGCCGCATTCGCTTCGGCAACGACATCCGAACCGAGCTTTGCGGCAATCGCCTCATCGGCCGTGCGGACGACCTCGTCGGGATTCTGGAGATCCTTCAAGGCGGCGAGGCGCACGGCGGCAATCTGGTAAGATGCGGAGGTCTTCGGATACGAAGCCACGAGCTGCTCGAGGATCGGAATGGCTTCCTTCGAGCGCTCGCTCGACTGCAGGGCCGCGGCATACAGGAGGGCCGCCTCGTCCCAGCCGGAGCCCGCCACACCGCGAAGCGGGCTGAGGTCGCCGAATGCGGAGAAGATCGAGCTGGCGGCTTCAGCAGGCTTGCCGGCAAAGAGCAGCGTGCGCGCGGAGTCCAGGGCCGGCTGCGGCGGCATTTCCGCACGTTCGATCTCGCTGACGTTGTAGCCGAGCCGCGCGGAACCGGTCCCGCCGGGGCCGGTGACCTCGATGGTGATCTTGTCGCCCTCGCGCTTGGGGTTCTTGAGCGTGAACTGGCTTCCGTTTTTGAGAAAAATTTCCTGCGCGTGAAGGCCGGCGGGCATTGCGACGGCGACGAGGAGGCAGAGTGGGAGGGAGGCTTTCATTGGGACTAGGGCATCTGGTCGATCTGTTTCTGGGCCTCGGCGAGTTCGGGAACCTTGGCAGCCTTCAGCTTTTCATTGCGGAGCATCTCGGCGTAGGTGTTCTTGGCTTCCGTGCTCTTGCCGAGCTCCTTGAAGCACATGGCGCTGTCCATGTAGGCCTTTGCCACGATTTTAGGATACTTCTGGTGGGTGAGGAAAATCCGCTGGTAGTAGGCGATCGCCTTGGCGTAGTCCTTCTGCTCCTGCGCGATGCGGCCGAGGTAGTAGAGGCTCTCGGCGGTCGACTCGCCGCGCCATTCCTTGAGGCCGGCAACCATCTCAAAAATCTTGGCGGCCTCGGGGTATTTCTTGAGGGCGAAGAGGGCCTTGGCCTTGCCGATAGTCGCCTCCTTGAGCTTCGAAGAAGCTGCGATCTCATCGGCTGCGATCGAGTAGTTTTTGAGGGCTTCCTCAAACTTGCCCTGGCGCATGGCGAGGTCGGCGCGGCCGACGTATCCATAGTCCGCATATTCGCTCTTTCCGTAGCCGCCGACGATCTGGTCGAACATTTCGCGCGCTTTGGCATCCTCTCCGCGGATAAAGAGCATGTCGCCCACCTTCCCGAGGAGCATCGGGCTCAGATCTTCGGGCTGGGCGGTGTCGGCGAGCTGGTTGAGATATTTTGTGCTTTCCTCCGGCTTGCGGCGCAGCGTCTCGAGCTCGGAGCGGGCGAACAGCTTGCGCGCTTTTGCGACCGGGGTTTCGGGGAACGAGGTGATGAATTCCTCGAACTCGATCGAGGGATCAGGTTTCGGGCGCGGGGTGGGGGTGGGAGTCGGCTCGGCGGCGGTCTCGTTGCCGGAGGTCGTGGCGATTGGTTCCGGGGCCGGTGTGGGCGTCGCCCATCCGGCGGGAAGACGTGGCTTGCGGACGCAAAGCTGGGCGAGCTGGCTGAGGAGGCGCTCGACGGCTTCCTTGTGGGGATCCGAGATGTTGTCGCGGATTTTTTCCGCAAGGAACGCTTTGCCCTCCTGGACCTTGCCCTGCTTTGTGAGGGCCTGCGCGATGTAGTAGTAGGCCGCCACGTTGCCGGGGTGGTCGGGATATTTCTCAAGGAACTTCCGGAACATCGCATCGAGTGCCGCCCAGTTCCCCTGGTCCTGGTATTGCTTGGCGGCCTCCATGAGCGAATACATCATGACCTCCTCGGTGGTGGCGGCGAGGGCGGATTGCTCGTAGGTGGCGGCCGCCTCTTCCGTGCGCTTGAGCTGGATGAGGGCGTCGGCTTTGAGGGCGAGGATCTCGCCGGACATGCGGTCTCCGGGATATTCGCTGAGCCAGTTATTACAGTCCTTGACGACGTTTTCGTGCTCGCCGGCGGTCATGTGGCAGACGGCGATGCGGTATTTGGCATCGGTGGCAAAGTCGCCGGAGGGGTATTTTTTCAGGTAGTCATTGAAGAGGGCGATCGCTTTTTTGTAGCCGATTTCCTTGTCGGCGAAGAGCGTGCTTAGCGCGATCCGGTATTCGGCCTCCTGAACGAACTCACCGTTCGGGAACTGCTTGAGGTAGTCCTGGAACTGCTTGGCTGCGCCCGCGTAGTCGTTCAGCGAGAACTTGGCGACGCCGAGCAGGAAGACCATCCTCGGGAAGATCGGGCTCTTTTTCATGGCGTCATTGGCCTGCGCGATGGCCGTTCCGAAGAATGTGACCGCCTTTTCCGGATCGTTGGCGTCGAGGGAGAGCGCGCCGCGCAGGTAGATGGCCGTCTCGCGGTTTTTTCCGTTGGGGAATTTGTCGAGGTAGAAGCCGGCGGCCTCGATCCCCTTGTCGACCTTTCCAAGATCCACGTAAGCGAGAATCCGGCTGAACGCGGCGACATCGCGTTCCTCGGTGGCTGACGGGAAGTTCTCGATGATGTGGTCGTAGATGACGAGGGCTTCCCGCTGGCGGCCGAATTCCGAGTAGGCGCGGCCGCGGCGGATGAGCACGCCGATCATGAAGTCGGGGGTTTTTTCGAGTTCCGCGAGGGAGGTCTGGTCCTGTTTGACCTCCGCCTCAAGGCGGATTTTTTTCCGGAGGAACGCTGGGTCCTTCGTCTCGCGGTAGGTGTCGAGCGTGAGCGGGATCTCCTTCTCCTTTTTGGCGATGGTGGTTTTCTGGGACGCGATCAGCTCGTCCTTCGTTTGGACCATCTGGTAGATCAGCTGGGCCTCACGGGGGAGGCCGTTGTTGAAGAGCTTGTCGCCGAGCTCGAGCACGGTCGCATTGAACTGCGCCTTGTTGTCGACGCGCTCGAAGTTGCGGCGGATGTCGAGCATCGTGGCGGTCGCCTTGTCGTATTGTCCGAGCTGGGTATAGATCGAGCCGAGCATGACGGCGGCACGGATCGCCGTTCCGGAGTTCAGGCCTTTTTCGGTGAGGAGGGTGAGCGGGCGGACGGCGGATTTGAAATCCTTCTTCTCGTAATAAATGCCGGCCTGGAAAAAGAGAGCCTCATCGCGGAGGGACGGGATCTGCTCGAGCTTGGCCAACTCGATGAGGGCTTCATCGTATTTTTTCAGGGCGATGTAGCTGTTGGCCATCGAGTAGACGGCATCGTCCTTTTGTTTGCCCTGGGGGAATTTCTGGAGGTAGGTCTTCAGCGCGCTGATGGCTTCGTCGTAGCGCTTGAGGTTGTAGAGCGCCGCACCCTTGACGTAGTAGACCGCCTCCAGAGCCTGGAGGATCTTCGGGTCAGTGGCTTTCTGGATTTCCTCCTTGGCCAGGAGGGCGTCCAGCTTGCTGAGGCATTCCTGATAGTTGCCCGCATCGAAGGCTGCCATCGCGCCGCTCGCGAGTTGGTCGTTCGCATCGGCGGCCGGCTCGCCCTGCGCGGGTGCGGGGGGTTGCTGGGCAGATGCAATGTGCGCATTGGCCGTGACAAGAAACGCTGCGCCGACGAGACGCTTCAGAAAAAATCGGGGGAAAATTGCTGCCATGATTTTATGGATTTTTCACTCTACGCATTTGTTGCCATCCCTCAACAAATTTCTCTGCAAAATCGCCCGCGGGGGCTTATTCCGGCAGGGAATCGTGGTCATCGGCCGGTGCCGGCAGAGCGCGGGAGCGCACAAGGCCGTCCTGGAAACGGGTCTCGAGAAGATCGCCCGGACGAACATCCGCCGCCCGGGAAAGCAGCCGGCCCTCCGGGCCGAGGGTGAACGTGTAGCCCCGAGCGAGCGCGGCGTGGGGGTTGAGAGAGCCGAGGAGCGCGGCCGCGGAGGAGATGCGGGCGCGTGCGGCCGGAATGGTGAAGCGGCAGGACTGCTCCATGCGGCCGAGCGCCCCTTCGAGAGCGGCAAGGGCTCCGGAAATCCGGTTCGCGGGGCTGAGCGATTCGAGGGCGGCAGCGAAGCGTTCCAGGCTTCTTGTGTTGCGGTCCTGACAAAAGGCAGCGAGGCGGACAAGGTCGGTATTCGCGCGGTCGAGCTCCTGCCTGAAGTCCCCGAGGACACGCTCCGGGCCGAGGACGAGCGCGGCGCGGCGCAGTCCGCCGAGCTGCTCGCGCAGGAAATCGAGGCGACCGGAAACCTGCCGCTGGAGGCGTCCGGCCGACTGGCCCAGGCGATCCATAGCCTCCCGGCTGTCGGCCGCGATGATCTCCGCCGCGGCGCTCGGGGTGGGCGCTCTGAGGTCCGCGACGAAGTCGGAAATTGTGAAGTCGATCTCGTGGCCGACCGCGCTCACGACCGGCACCGCCGAGGCCGCGATCGCACGGGCTACCGATTCCTCGTTGAACTCCCACAGGTCCTCGAGGCTTCCGCCCCCGCGCGTGACGACGATGACGTCGGGCGGTGCCGAGCCGAGCAGTGCGGGGTCGTTCAGTTCGGTCACGGCCCGCGCGATTTCCTCTGCGGCACCGCGGCCCTGCACGCGCACGGGATAAATAACGACGTCGATGCCGCCCTGGCGCCGGTGCAGCACATTGAGGAAGTCCCGGACCGCGGCGCCGGTGGGGGACGTCACGATCCCGATCCGGCGCGGGAAGCGTGGAATCGGGCGCTTGCGAGAGGAGTCGAAAAGCCCCTCCGCGGCGAGCCGGCGTTTCAGCTCCTCGAATCTGGCCTGGAGGGCACCCTCGCCGCAGGCTTTGACGTTGCGCACGATGATCTGGTATTGCCCGCGCGATTCGTAAACCGTCACCTGGCCGAAGATCCGTACCTGCGCACCGTCGAGGATCCGGACCCCTCGGAGCTGGGCCGCCTGACCAGCGAAAAGGACGCAGGCGACCTGGGCGCTCGAATCCTTCAGCGTGAAATAACTGTGCCCCGACGCCTGCCGCCGGAGGTTGGAAATTTCCCCTTCCACCCAGACCTCGCCGACACCCGATTCCAGCAGCTCGCGGATCCGGCGGGTGAGGACCGCCACAGTGAGCACGGCGGGATCCGGCGCGGCCGGAGCTTTTGCGGTCGAGCGCAGGTCGAAGTCCAGTTGCATGCCTGAGCTTGCAGGGAAATGCCGGGGTTCAGCAAATCCAAAGCAGGACGCCTCGATGTTTTTCTCGCATTCCGCGGATGATTTTTTATGGTGGGGTTCATGCCAAACGGCGAGCAATCCCCTGTTCAGAAGCTCATCGACAAGTTCAGCAGATCGCGCGACTTCACGATCTCGTTTTTTATTCATGTCATCATCGTAGCTCTCTTCGGGACGACGGTCCTGTTCAAGGCGGTCCAGGAGCCGCCGGATTTCGAGGGGGAGGAAGGAGGGTTTGTGGGCGCCAGCGCCGATGCGGCCGCGCCGCCGCCCACGACGCCCCAGACCCAGCAGACGCCCAACATCACGGTGAGCGCGATGCCGGTTCCCTCAAGCGCGATCAGCGCAATCACGACGGTCGCTCCCTCCCCGGTGAATTTCACGATGGCGCAGGCGGTAGTTGCCCCGGTTCAGGTGGCGGCCCCCAGCGCCGCGCAGATGTCGGCGCCCGTCCCGGCCGGGATGAGCGGTTCGCTGACCGCCGCCCAGGCCTCGGCGATCAAGGCTTTCACGGGCGGATGGGGCAAGGGCTCGGGGAGCGGAACCGGCACCCGCCAGAGGGAGTTCGAATTCACGGCCTACATCGGCCAGTATGAGGGCGGCAATTGGAGCTCGACGATCAGCACTGTCGGCCAGTCCGGCTACAGCGGCGGGGTCATCAACAACGGAAGCCTTCCGAACCTCCTCTACTTCATGAACGCGTGGTCGAAAAACAAGGTCAAGACCAACTACAAGAACGTGAAGGCGATCCGCCTCGACAGCGATGAGATTTTTGCGGTCAAGCCGCCGTTCCTGTTCCTGACGGGCACAAAGGACTTCCGACTCTCCGAGAAGGAGGTCGAGACCCTTCAGAAATACGTGCGGCTCGGCGGCGCGATCTGGGGTGACAGCTCGGTGCCGGGGCGGTTTTCGCGCTTCGACATCGCGTTCCGCCGCGAGATGAAGCGTGTCATCCCCGACGTCGACAAGGATTGGGAGCCCCTCCCGGTCAACCATCCGATCTTCTCGCAGGCGTATTTCAACGAGATCAAGGAGGTCCCGCCCGGGCTCAATTTCTACCGCGAGCCGGTTTATGCGCTGCGGATCTACGGCGAGATTGCAATCATCTACACGGCCAACGACTACGGGGACATGTGGCAGATCGGGCTGACCGACCAGGGGCAGATCGACTTGAGGCGGAATCAGGAGATGCCGGGCTGGCCTTGGATTGCGATGAACCGGACCATCTGGAACAACCGGGAGACCTACATGCGGAACATTTCGGCGGAGTCGCTGCTGCCAACCTACAAGTTCGGCACAAACATCGTGATCCACCTGCTCACCCGCTGGGAGAACAAGACGCGCTCCTCGTCGGCGCTTTGAACTTTTCATCGCGCCCGCTTCCGGGACCGGCGGATCAAAAAAACGGTGGATCCGTCGGCGGGGTCTGTTAGGAACATCGGGGCATGGTTCCCATTGAGCGGAGATCCGTTTCGCGGAGCGGTGAGGACATCCCACGATTTCTGTTCGACATCGTCTGGCTGAGCATTGCCATATTCATGTTCGCGCAGGTCGGGGCGTGGTTCGCGCGCTCCTCGACCGGGGTGTTCAGCCCGATCTGGCCGGCATCCGGTCTGGCGTTGGCTGCGGCGCTGGCCTTCGGACTCGACCGGACATTGCCTGCTGTCTATCTCGGTTCGGCGCTGAGCAATCTCGTGAGCGGGTTTCCGCTGACCCACGTAACCATCGCGCCGCTGGGCAACCTGACGGAGACCTTGGTCGGGTGGGCGCTTCTGATCCGCATCTTCCGGGCCGATCCGGGATTCTCAAACATCCGGGATTTTTTGCGTTTCGTCCTGTTCGGGTGCCTGGCCGGACCGCTTCTGAGCGCGGCGATCGGAGTTGGCATGCAGTGGTGGATGAGCGGGATGATCTCCCCCCGCTCGACCAGCCTCTTTTTGGACTTCTGGCAGGCGAACGCGCTGGGGATCCTGATCTTCGGGCTCTTTTTTCTTTTTGTTTTCCGGAGGCAGGACTTCCGGCCGACCACGGCGTTCGCACAGTATGAGCTCTTATTTTATTCCGCCCTTCTGGCATCGGTCCTTGCCGCGCTCATCAAGGTGAGGGGTCTTTCGGCCTCGCTTTTCACCCCTCTTCTGGCGCTGTGCCTTTTGCTGACGCTGGTTGTCTCCTGGCGGTTCGGCTTGCGGACGGCGTCGCTGTTCCAGGCGATGTTCGTTTTTCTGATCCCGGCCTTTGTGGTCATGTCGCCCGGGCACGAGCGCTCGATGCAGCTTTTCCGCCAGGCGCAAAGCCAGTTGGGGTTTCCGATCGGCATGGCCTTCATTGCGAGCTTCGGGTGCCTGCTTCTCGCGGCTTTCCGGGACGAGCTCCTGGCTCTGCAGGTCAAGTTCGACCTCGCGATGGAGTCTGCCGACCTGTGTGTCTGGGAATGGTCGTCCTCGGGATGGTATTGCCACACTCCCGCCTGGCGTAAGAAGTTCGGGCTTCCTTCCGACCGGATTCTGGAGGATGCGACCTGGCACGGGCCGGTCCATCCCGACGACATCGGGCCGCTGCGCGAGAGCTTTCAGAAGCTGCGGTTCGATGAGGGGGAGCGGTGGAACCAGACATACCGGATGCGCTCGGCGACAGGCGAATGGTGCTGGGTTCAATCGCACGCACGCCCGCTTCGAAGGACAGCGGATGACGAGATTGCCGTCCTCGCCGGCGTGACCCGCGACATTTCAGAGGAACGGCGGGCCGTGCAAACGAAGATCACCGCGATTGAGAACGAGGCCGAGCTCAAGACGCTCAGGAGCCAGCTCAACCCCCATTTTCTGTTCAACGCTCTCAACAGCGTGCGCGCCCTGATCGGCCGCCACGACGACCGCGCGCGCACGATGATCACCTCCCTGAGCAATCTCCTCCGGGATCTGCTCTCCGCGCGCGACGACCGTGTCCAGTCCGTCTCCAAGGAGATCGAAATCGTGAAGGCCTACCTTGAGATCGAGGGGATCCGCTTTGGCGACCGCCTGAAATATACGATCGATTGCGATCCGGATATCTACTCCCGCCGGCTTCCGGGCATGCTGCTGCTCACTCTGGTCGAGAACGCGGTCAAGCACGGGATTTCCCAGCTGGAGGCCGGCGGCGCGATCGAGGTCGCCGTGCGCCGCGACCCTGCGGATGACAGCCTGCGCGCCTCGGTCGTGAACGACGGTGCGCTCGGCGGGCCTTCGGGCCCCTCGGGCGGATTCGGACTGGCCAATACCCGGCGCCGCATCTCGCTCGTGGCAGGCGGACGAGGTACCCTCAGCATCACGGAAATCCCGGGCCCCCGCGTGGAAGCGGTCGCGGTTTTTCCCTCCGATTCCCGAAGGCTGCCAATCGGTTGATTCCGCCAAGCCTTCGCTCGCCGCCATCTTTGCGACCAGCGCCTGCTCCCCCGCATCCCTGACGCGTGGGTTGACGCGTTCTGCGGCATGGACAACGAACTGGCAGGCGCTTGACGCTCAAGCGCCCCTCTGCGAGCATCCGAATATGGGAAGTCATGCTTTTAGCTTCATACTCCGGGCCAACGCCCCGGGGGGCCGAAAGCGATTTCCTACCGAAAATCCCTCCAGACTCCAAAAACCAAGACACTCACATTGACGTCCTCAGCATACAAAATTCCGGTGCCCCAACGTGCACATCCCAGCGCGGTGCGGATCTTGTTCTTGGCTTTTGTCCTGTGTGCCGGCAGCACGACGTCTCCCTTGAGTGCCCAGCCCGTTCCGGCAACCAAAGCGCTCATCCTTTACGACAATCAGAGCAGTTCGGGCTGGATGGGCGATGTCTACTCCCTTCACCTGCAGAATCTTCTGTCGCATTTCGGGATTCCCGTCAAGCGGAAGCCACTGGCGGATTACCACCCGGGGGACGTGGAGAACTACGATGCGACCTTCTATGTGGGGGCCATCTACGGAAGTCCGCTGCCTGCGGGATTCAAGGAGGATTTGGACACGACGACTAAGACATTCGTCTGGATCGGCTTGAACCTGTGGCAGTATGCGTGGGATCCGTCACCAGCGGCTTTCGAGGCCAAATACGGCTTCCGGTGCCTGGGATACTATGCGGTCGCCCCGGGCAATCTGCTCACCAGTACCTACCAGCATACCAAAGTCAGCTACAAGGGCCAGTTTCTTTTCAAGGATCCGTTCGACCAGGGTCTGACCAGAGTGGAGGTGATCGATTCCGCCAAGGCAACGGTTTACGGAACCTGTTCCGACGTCGCTGGCGGCGAATGGCCTTACATCGTTCGCAGCGGGAACTTCTGGTTCGTGCCCGACATGCCGATGATCAATACCGGGTTCCGCAGCCGGTCGCTCGTTTTTGCCGACATGCTGCATGACATGCTGGGCATCGACGAACCGGACCTCCACCGCGCCGTGCTACGCATTGAGGACGTGTCGCCCAATGTGCCGGTAGAGACCCTTCGGGCTTTGCGCGACGCTCTGGCCGAACTACGCATTCCGTTTGTTATCAGTCTGATCCCCGAATACCGCGACTGGACCGGCATCTACAACGGGGGCATCCCAAAGTCTCTCGCCATGGAGCCCGACACACCGTTCACGAATGCGATCAAGGAACTGGTCGCCATCGGCGGTCAAGTCATCCAGCACGGCTCCACCCACCAGATTGATGGGCTCATCAACCCCTACGACGGCGTTTCTGCCTCGGACTACGAGTTTTTCAAAATGAGCCTCAACCCGAACGGAAGCCTGATCTACGAGGGCCCGTTGCCCGGGCAGGATGCCAAGGAGGTGAGGCGGCGTGTGCTGAGCGGCCATGACCGCATTAAAAATGCGGGCCTCACTCCGGTGGGGTGGTTGACACCTCATTACCTGGGCTCGGACGTGGCCTACGAGCAATTTGCGCGCATCTATCCCTTTGCCCTCGACCGCGCCATTTTCGTCGTCACCGACGCCGATGGCCAGCTGCGCAATCTCGAACTCAACTCGCCCTACATTTATCGCGACACCCACGGCATCAAGCGCATTCCCGAGACCATCGGCTACATTGATCCCACAGGATTCGCACCCGCGGGAGTGCAGCTCCAGGCCCCGAGTTTCCCGCCCACACTCATCGAGCGCGCCCGCGCCCTCAAGGTCGTCCGCAATTCCTGGGCCGGCTGCTACTTTCACTGGTATCTTAATCCGGCGTATCTGAAGGAACTCGTCCGTGGAGTTCAGGGCCTCGGGTTTGAGTTCGTGCCGGTCACGGGGGATCTGAAATGAAGCCCCGCGTTCTTTCTTGCGCCCTTGGTTTTGCCGTCCTTACGGCTGCAACCGCTTCGCTCGCGTTGGGCCAGACCGAAACCTTCGGTAACGGGACCAATCAGTTCACCATGGATTTCGTGCCCGTTGGCGATGCCGGGAACCAAGCCGACACCAACAACCGTGGGGCGGTAAGTTATCCTTACCGGATCTCGAGCTTGGAGGTCAGCGAGGCCCAGATCGAAAAAGCCCGGGCCAACGGGCTGGCACATGTCACTTCGGGAGCCTGGGCGGCGGACCAGCCTGCGGCCTTCATCCATTGGTTCGAGGCGGCGGCGTTCGTGAATTTTCTCAATCAGCTGGGCGGATTTGCGCCCGCCTACAACATCGCGTGGAGCGAGGCCAGTCAGACTTGGACGATGGCACCATGGGACGCCACTTTGGCTTGGGGTGCCTACGGTGAGAACCGGTTCCGCCACCGCGATAGCCGCTATTTCCTGCCCTCGGAGGACGAATGGTTTAAGGCGGCATATTACAAGGGCGGCGGGACCAATGCTGGCTTTTGGGCCTATCCGACCGCCGAAGGCAGCGCCCCGGCCGCCGTCGCCTCAGGCACCAACGCATCCACCGCCGTTTTCGGCGTGCAGTCCGCGCCCGCGGCCGTGGCCCAGTCGGGCGGGCTTTCCCCATCCGGCACCCGGGGCCAGGGCGGCAACGTGGCTGAATGGCTGGAATCCGCGTGGGACGGAACGAACAATCAGGTCGCTGAAGCACGCGCAACGCGGGGAGGAGATTGGTTCGGAGCGGCGGCCGAATTGGCCGCGGCGACGCGGGAAATCAATTCGCCCTACTACGAGAGCGACATGCTCGGATTCCGTGTGGCCAGCGTGGCGACCCATTTGTTCGCCAAACGTCTGGCGGTCGAGCTCGGCGGGACGATCCTGACCAGCAATGCGCCGGCCACGGAGTTTGCCGCCCGGCGCCCGGGAGACGGTGGCGAAACGCGCACTTACACCGTGCGAAACACCGGCTCGGAGAACCTGAACAACGTGACTTACACCGTCAGCGGGCCTCATGGCAGCGACTTTACCATTACGCTCCCCGGGGACGGTCCGCTGGCCGCCGGTGCCACCGCCGAAGTCAAGGTCGTGTTCGCCCCCACGGCAGGCGGCCCGCGCGCCCTGCAAATCAGCATTGCGAGCGAGGATCCCGAGAAAAGCCCGTTCGTGCTCAATCTGGCCGGCTATGGGATCACCGGGGCACTCGACAAGGACGGCGATGGGCTCAACGACGCTGCCGAATACGCCATGAGCGCCCTCGGGTTCAACCTCAATGTCGCGCAGCCGGAACTCGTCGCAAGCCTCACTGGCAGCGTCCCCCTTGTGCCTCTCTACAACGAGACCGAGCGCACCGCAGCCTTCAACCAAGGCCTGGCTGCGGGAACCGATGCGGTCGTCAGCAACCCGGGGGCTTACGGGCTATACAGTTCCGACGCGATCATGGACCTCAACCTCGGCGGGATCATGGTCCAAAAGACCGGCAGCAATATCGTGATCAGCGTGCAAATCCAGACCACCCCCGACATCTCGAACCAGGCATTCACCAACCACGGCGCTCCGGTCGAGTTGCCGCCAGTGGAAATGCCGGCCGACAAGGTCTTCCTCCGCGTCCGCGCCCTCGGGCCGCAGTAGTGGATACCAACTTCCCCGATAACCGCTTGGGTTGATTCCGCTTTGACACCGCGCTAATCCATTGCATACTTGTAGTTGCCCCTGATGAAAAAAGTTCTGGTTGTCGAAGATGAGCCATTTGCGCTGGAAGACCTCCGCGATTCGTTGCTCGAAATAGTTCCCACGCTGGAGATCACTGCTTTGCAGACAGCCTCCGAAGCGATCGAGGCGATTTCTGCAAACAAGTTTGACGCCGTCTTTCTGGACATCGAGCTGCCGGGGATGAGCGGAATTGACATGCTGCAGAGGCTGCACCAGCCGATCCCTCCGGTCGTTCTTGTCACGGCCCATGCCCTCCACGCGCTTGATGCCTTCGGCCTCGGGGTGATCGAATGTCTTCTCAAACCGGTCGATCAGGAGCGGTTGAAACGTGCCTTGGCGAAAATCGCCCTTCTGGAGTCGCAGCCGTCCGCGCCATCCCTTCCGCTGGCCGCAGAGGACATGATCGACCGGGAGAGCCGCGTGCTCATCCGGGAGGGCGACCGGGTCTGGATGGTCAAGGTCGTCAATATCACGCTGCTGGAAAAAACCGACGAGGGGGTACGGATCTCGTTCTCGCAGGGGAGCGGGCTCGTCGGGCTGTCCCTCGACGAACTCGATGAGCGGCTCGACCGCCGGTATTTTTTCCGCACCGATAACCGCCACATCATCAACCTCGATGCGGTCGAGCGGTTCACCTCCTCGGCTGCGGGCCGGTTTGTTGCCCATCTTGCCGATGGGTTGGAGCTCGAGTTCAGCGCGGAGCAGTCACGGGCGTTCGAGCAGCGGCACCAGCTCTAAGCCGGGGAATTTCGATTTTCTTTTCCGATGCCCCCCCAAGACGGCGCTTGATTTTTTGAAAGCACCGGCGTCCAGTAGGCGTCGCCATGAGAATTTCACTTCCCCTCGCAATGCTTCTGGCCGGCGCCGCCGGTCTGTCCGGTCAAAGTGTCAGCCGGCTCAACTCGGTTTTCGAGGAGGGCGAGGGGGTGAACGGGCGCGTTCTGGCGATGGTTGTCCAGCCCGATGGCAAGATTGTCGTCGGCGGAAACTTTTCCGCTGTGAACGGAGTTCCGCGAGGAAACCTGGCGCGCCTCAATGCGGACGGCACGCTCGACCGCACGTTTGCGGACCAGTACGCCGCGGGGGTTAACGGAACGGTTTATGCCCTGGCGCTGCATCCGGCGGGAGGGGTGATTGTGGGCGGCGATTTCACCTCCGCTGGAAACACTGAGCGGACCGATCTGGCCCACTTCAACAGCGACGGATCGGTGGATCTCAAGTTCGGATCCGGGCAGAGCGGCCAGGTGACAAACGGTTGTGTGAGCGCGCTGGCCGTGCAGCCGGACGGGAAAATCCTTCTTGGCGGAAGCTTCAACGTGGTCCTTGGAAAGCAGCGCATCAACATCGCCCGGCTCAATGCCGACGGCACCCTGGACGAGCCCGTCGCGCCGAAGCAGATCATCAACGGATCGGTGGACTCGATTGTTCCGCTTTCTGGCGGCAGCTTCGTGGCAGGTGGGGTCTTTACGGTCGCCGGCAAGGTGCCACAGAATATTTTCCGGCCGGGGAACTGATTTCCCCGTTTGCGTCCGGCATGGGAATCCGGCTATGCTGCCCGATTAGCCAGCGCCGCCGTTCATGTCGTCCGACAAGCAATCATTCATCCGGATCAAGGGTGCCAGACAGCACAACCTCCGGAATCTGGATGTCCGGATCCCCCGGCACAAGCTGGTCGTTGTGACCGGCCTGAGCGGGTCCGGCAAATCCTCGTTGGCCTTCGACACGCTCTTTGCCGAAGGCCAGCGGAAATATGTCGAGAGCCTCTCGGCCTACGCGCGCCAGTTCCTCGACCAGCTGCAGAAGCCGGATGTCGATTATATCGAGGGCCTGTCCCCGGCCATCGCGATCGAGCAGCGCTCGTCGGGGGCAAACCCTCGCTCGACGATCGCCACAACGACGGAGATCTATGATTACCTCCGCCTGCTCTTTTCCGCGGTCGGCATCCCGCACGACCCCGCCACCGGCGAGCGGGTCGTGCGGCAGACTCCGCAGGAAATTGCCGACGCGATCCTCCGGTGGCCGGAGGGCGCGCGGTTTGCCCTGCTCGCCCCGCTCGTCAGCGGCCAGACCGGCGAGTTCCGCGACGTGGTTGAAAAAGCGCGCCGCGAGGGGTTTGTGAGGCTTCGGGTGGACGGCGGGATGATCGAACTGTCGCAGCCGGAGCCGCTCAGGCTTGATAAGGCCCGCCCGCACACGATCGAGGCGGTTGTGGACCGGCTCGTCATCCGCGAGGGCCTCGGACAGCGTCTGGCGGATTCGGTCGAAACCGCCCTCCGCTGGGGAGGGGGACGCATCATAACCAGTCGGCAGGAACCAGGAAATCCGGAGTGGATCGACGAAGCGTTCTCCACCGATTTCAGCAATCCCGCAACCGGCTTCACGATGCCCCGGCTCACGCCGAAGCACTTTTCCTTCAACAGCCACTTCGGCGCGTGCGCGGAGTGCCACGGGATCGGGACCGAGCTCTACTTTGATCCGGACTTGATGGTCGACCCCGACAAGACGCTCGCGCAGGGGGCGATCCGTCCGTGGCGGTCCGGCAATGCCCGCATGAAGGCCTACTATGCCGCGTTGCTGTCCGCATTGCTGGCGGATACGCCCGTCCCGGATAAGCGGGCGTGGATGGACCTGCCCGAGGCGTTTCAGGACCTTGTGATCTGTGGGTCGGGCGACCGTGCGATCTGCGTGACAACGGGTCCGGGCCGGAAGGTGACGAAGCCGTTCGAGGGGATCGTGGCCCAGATGGAGCGGCTTTTTGCCTCGAGCAAAAGCGAGTTCACCAAGAAGCGGCTGCGGGCATTTCAAGGGCGCCGGCTTTGCCGGTCGTGCGGCGGCCTGCGGCTGCGTCCGGAGATCCTGGCGGTGACCGTGCGTGACCGGTCCGGCCGGGAGTATGGCATCCAGGAGCTGTGCGCGCTGCCGATTGCCGGGGTTGCGGAAGTGGCGGAGAACCTCGACCTCCCGGGGCCGGACGAGGAGATTGTGCGGGATGTGTTGCGCGAGGTCCGGCAGCGGCTGAGGTTTCTGAACGAGGTCGGTCTGGGGTATCTGCAGCTCAACCGCGAGAGCGGGACGCTCTCGGGAGGCGAGGCCCAGCGGATCCGCCTGGCCACACAGATCGGCTCCGGGCTCTCCGGCGTGATGTATGTCCTGGACGAGCCGAGCATCGGGCTGCACCAGCGCGACAACGATCGCCTCATCCAGACCCTTCGCGACCTCCGGGACCTTGGCAACTCGGTGATCGTTGTCGAGCACGACGAGGACACGATCCGCGCCGCCGATCACATCCTCGATCTCGGGCCCGGCGCCGGACCGCGCGGCGGCCGCCTGGTCGCCGAGGGGACGCTCGACGAGGTGATGGCCAGCGAGGAGTCGCTGACCGCCCAGTATCTCAAAGGCACGATCAAAATCCCCGTGCCCCGGCAGCGGGTGCCCCCCAGGAAGACCGGATTGAATCCCGGCGAGATCGGAGACGGATGGCTGAGGGTGCGGGGCGCCACGGAAAACAACCTGTGCAGTGTGGATGCGGATTTTCCGGTCGGCTGCCTCACGTGCGTTACCGGAGTCTCGGGCAGCGGAAAATCGACGCTCGTCAACGACATCGTCCGCAATGCGCTCGAGCGCGACCTCAACCGCGCAAAATCCCGGCCCGGCGCCCACCGCGCGATTACCGGCATCGAGCAGTTCGACAAGGTTGTCGTCATCGTCCAGAGCCCGGTCGGCCGGACGCCGCGCTCGAACCCGGCGACCTACACCGGGGCGCTCGGCCCGATCCGCGACCTCTTCAGCGAGCTGCCCGCCTCGCGCGTGCGGGGCTACGACGCCGGCCGGTTTTCCTTCAACGCCAAGGGCGGGCGGTGCGAGCACTGCCAGGGCGACGGGTTCATCCGGATTGAGATGCACTTTCTGGCAGACGTCTACGTCGAGTGCGAGGTCTGCCGCGGCCGCCGCTACAACCGCGAGACGCTCGAGGTCACCTACAAGGGAAAAAATATTGCCGATGTGCTCGATCTGACCGTCGACGATGCGGCCAGGTTTTTCCGGAACATTCCGGCCCTCTCGGGAAAGCTCGAGACCCTCCAGGATGTCGGCCTCGGCTACCTGCGGCTCGGCCAGGCGGCGACGACGCTCTCCGGGGGCGAGGCCCAGCGGATCAAGCTCGCTGCCGAGCTCTCCAAGCGGGCGACCGGCCGGACGGTCTACATCCTCGACGAGCCGACCACCGGCCTCCATTTTGCCGACATCCACAAGCTCCTTGAGGTGCTAATGAAATTGCGCGACGCGCGGAATACCGTCATTGTGATCGAACACAACCTCGAGGTCATCAAATGTGCGGACTGGGTGATCGACCTCGGGCCCGAAGGCGGTGCCGGAGGAGGCACGGTTGTCGCCACGGGCACGCCGGAGACGGTCGCCCGCTGCGGCGCCAGCCACACCGGCCGTTACCTCGCACGATTTTTTCAAAAATGAGACGAATCCTGATCCTTGCTCTGATGCCCTTATCCGTCCTCCACGCGGGGGGGAGCCTCGAGTCCGCGCGGGTGGCATTGGATGACGGGTTTCCCGATGTTGCCGCGAAAAAGATCGAGGACGCCTTCCCGGGCATTGCCTCGAAAGCGGGCGATCCCGAGGCCACAATTCTTCTCGCCCGGTCGCTCCTGGAAGCGGGTCGGCCGGCCGCCGCCGAGCACATCCTTGTGCGCGGAGGAAAAAAGCTCGGTCGCGACGGGGAGTTCTGGCTGGCGCAGACGCAGGCGGCTCTCGGTCGGTCCGGGGATGCTCTGGCGGGTTACCGGACGTGTGCCGCCGATCCCGCGTTCCCGCTGGCCCGCGAGGCCTTGGTCGGCGAAGCCCGGATGCAGCGTGTCCTCGGGCAGGCCGATGCGGCGGCCTCCGTCCTGGAGGTATCCAATTCCTGGCCGGAACTGCCGGTGAGACGGATGGCGCTGCTGGAGCTTGCTGAGGCGCAGCTGGACAGGGGGGATGCGGCCGCCGCGGAAAAGGCGCTGGAAGCGCTCGGCAGCTGCAGCGGCGCCGACGAGTCGCGCGCCGCGTTCCTCGGGGCCAGGGTGCTCGCGCTGCGGGGTGATGACGAGGGGGCGATCCGCAAGTTTTCCGAGCTTTCGCCCGTTGACGGAAAGATGGCTTCCGAGGCGCTGATCGGTCGGGCCAACGCCCAGATCCGGTCGGGGCAGCCCGCGCCTGCCGAGGCGCTGCTTGAGCAATTTATTGCGGAGCGGCCGAATGCGCGCGGACTGCCGGAGGTTTTCGAGTTGCTCGACAGCATCTACGCTGCGGGGTCCCCCGCCACCTCCAGCGAGTTGAAGCGCTGGGCGGACGACAGCGCCCCCTCGATGCGCCGCACCCTGGCCCGGTTTTTTCTGGCCCGCCAGGAGGCCCGCGGCAACCAGCCCGAGCGGGCGGTCAAGCTCCTTGAGAAAACCGTCGCCGACGACCTTGCGGAAGGTTCTGTGCGCGACCGGGCACGGATCGAACTGGCGACGATCCGGCTTCGCGAAGGGCGTTCCGAGGAGAGCCTCGCCCTCCTGCCCGCCGCTGGAAAATCTCCGGCTGCTGACTACCTTCGCGGCCTGGGATTTGCCGCAAGGGGAAAGCAAGGCGAGGCGGTCGGGGCATTTCTCGGCGCGGCTTCGGACCCGCGCATTGCGGAATCCGCTCTGTTCAACGCCGCCCTCTGTGAGCTGCTCTCCGGAAGTTCTGTGCGGAAGGCATTCGCGATTCTCCAGGAGCGTTATCCCCAGAGCCCGAAGATCGCTGCCCTGCGCCTGCAGGAGGCCAGCCTTCTGGCGCGTGCTGGGGACCCGCGGGCCGTGGCGGCCCTGAAGAAGCTGGAGGAGGCGCCCGGCTCCGGGGTGGCCGGCCGTGCCGCGCTGGCGCTTGCCGGCTGGAACTACGAGAAGGGTGATTATCCCGCGGCGCGCCTTGACCTGAGGAGGGCCTCGACGAGCGCGGATGCGGACCCTGCCCAGCAGGCCGCGCTGGCTGTGTTTCTTGAGGATACCGGGAATCCGGATGCCGAGGATGTGCCGATTGCCGCCGCCCGGGCGTTTCTTGCCGGGCATGCAGGCTCCGCTCCGGAGGCCGAGGTCCGCATGAAGCTCGGCGAGCTCCTCTACCGCAAGGGCGACTACGCCTCGGCCCGGATGGAGCTGGAATCGCTTGCCCGAAAGTTTCCTGATTCGCCGCTTGAGGAACCTGCCCTCTTTCTCGCCGCCCAGGCGACCGCCCGGCTGCTGACCTCTGCGGCGGCTTCCGAGGCCATGCTTCTTTTTGAAGAGGTGGCCTCGGCCGGCGGACCGCTTGCGCTGAGGGCGCGGTTCGAGCAGGCCCTCCTGCACAACGCGCAGGGCCGCCCGAAGGAGGCGATTGTCATTCTGGACCGGATCCTTGCCTCCAAGCCGGATCCCGAAACGAAGGCGTCCGCTCAGATCGAAAAAGGAAAGACGCACTATGCGGTGGGCGCGTCGGATCCGGAATCGTTCCGCGCCGCAATCGCCGTCTGGAAGCAGCTCGCCGACGACCCGGCTGCCACCACGGCCGCCCGCAACCAGGCACTTGCCAGAATGGGGGCCGCCTACGAAAAGCTTGGCGACAACAGCGCGGCGGTGGCCTGCTACTACGACACGCTCAAGACCCCGCAGGGAAAGATCCCCGAGTTCTTCTGGTTCTACAAAGCCGGCTTCGCGGCCGCGCGGATCCTCGAGGCTTCACAGAAGTGGAACGAGGCGGTCCGGATCTATGAGATGATGGGGGCCACCGACGGCCCAAGGGCCGAGGAGGCCCGGGACCGTATCAACAAAATCCGGCTGGAAAACTTCCTCTGGGACGGACAGTAGAAAGCCGGCCGCCCGCATCCATCCCGGTCTGATGTCCGTATCTCATAGAACATGGCTGTTTATTCCTTTGAATCCCGCCAGCTTTTGGAGACGGACATCTCGAAGGCCTGGGACTTTTTTTCCGACCCGCGAAACCTTTCCCGGATCACGCCGCCCGCCCTCGATTTCAAAATCCTTGGCGAACTTCCGGCGGTCATCCACCCCGGATTGATGATCGAATACCGGGTCCGGCCGCTTCTGGGGATTCCCGCCCGCTGGCTGACCGAGATCACTCACGTGAAGGCGGGGGAGTTCTTTGTCGACGAGCAGCGGATCGGACCCTACCGGATCTGGCACCATGAGCACCACTTCCAAGCGCTACCGGACGGACGCACTGAGATGCGCGACCGCGTGACGTATGTCCTGCCGTTCGGCCTGCTGGGCGACCTCGTGCACCCGGTGCTCGTGCGGCCGAAGCTGGAGGAAATTTTCCGTTACCGCACGACGGCGGTCAAGGCGCTGTTCGGCGGGACCTGAAGCCCAAGCTGCCTAAAACGGCGAGCCTTCTTTGTCGCCGTAGAATGCGGTGACCTCCGCCGGGCACAGCGAGCCGTCCTGGTTTTTGTCGGCTTTTGGAAACGCTTTGCTGGCTATGCCTTTGGTGCGGCCATACTGCAGCGCCTCGTCTTTGGTGAGAGCCCCGTCCTTGTTGGTGTCGCGGCTGCGGAACTTTGTCACCGTGGCCGGTGCGCTCTCCACCGCGCATTCGGTCAGGACAAGCTTGCCGTCCTTGTTCTTATCCAGTGAGTCGAAAAGTCCGATGACGATGAATTCATTCGCCTCGTCAACGGAGAGCTTGCCATCCTTGTTTTTGTCGGCCTGAGCGAACCGGCTCGGAGGCGTCTGGGGAGCGGTGGACCGGCAGCCGGTCAATGCAAGGAGGGAAGCCGCTGCTGCGGCTGGCAAAAATGAGAAAATGCGCTTCATAAGAAGCCACCTCATCGCCGCAGCGGCGGAAGGTGTCAATTTCAAAATCCCTGGACTTGATCTCTAGATCCTTCCCTCCAGTCTGTTTCTTCCCGCGAAAATCCCGGACCGGCGAATTTTTAAAAAATTCGCTCCATTACTTTTGCGAAAATCTGATGCCGGGTGTGGCATCACCCGGCGCCCCGTGGAATCCGGCCCGGAGCCGGCTCAGGCGGCTGGCTTCCCCTCAAAAAGGCTCTTGAGGAGGGAGGGAAGAAGGCTGGAGATTCCGGCTTTCACCGCGGCGGGATCGGTGGGCAACTGGCCGTCCGGGGTGAGTTTGTCGACGATCATCGGCAGGTAGCCGGCGAGAAGGCCCGACGCCTTCGCCGGGTCGATGCCGATCTTGCCGGCGAGCGCCTGGATCTGCTCCTGGCCGAGCACGCTCTGGATCTGTGAGGCATTGATCGGAAGGTTCTGCCCGGTGGCGACCCAGGAGGAAAAGACGTCGCCCAGGCCGCCCTGCGAGAATTTGTCCGAGAGACCCTGCATGCCACCATTTTTTTCGAGCAGGCTGTCGAGGGCGCCGAGAATGGGGTTGGAGGCGCCGCCGGCGTTGGTTGCAACGGCTCCGAGAATCGAATCAAGTAGTCCCATATTCATATGGCACTCTGCCTCTTCCAATCCGCCTGCCCGGTCAAGCCAATTCGCCCCGGACAGGCCTCCTTCCACCGGAAACCTCCGGCCGGTGTAAAAAACCAGAGAGGGAAACCGGTTGCATATTTTTCGCAGATGCTGCGAAAAAGAAATTGACAGGCGAGTGTCGAACGGGTGGAGTGCGCGGCGTTTATGTTATCTTTTTCGGCTTTTTCGATTTTGATGTCAGCGGTTTTGGGGAGTGTCTGGTGGGTGAGCCGCGATGATCAGGGTGTTTCCTGATTGGTCTGCGCAGTGATCAGTCGCTGCGCGGGTGGGCCCTGCGCCATTGTGACGGTCGTTCGGGTGTTGTGTCCGCCCAGAGGCCGCGCTTTTTTTTGCGTGCGGCATCCTCGGCCTGAAGGATCTGGCGGTCGGGAGATTTTCCGCAGTAGGCCCACGCCCAGCCGTCTTCGACCATCTCAAGGTTGATGTTCCTGTCGCCGATCCAGAGGGTGCCGAGGAGGCGTCCGTATTGATCAAGCTCCCCGCCTTCCACGCGGAGGGAGCCGGCGGAGAGTTTTTGCTGCAGGGCTTTTTTTGCATCCGGACCGGCCGGCTGTGCAAGCTCGGGGGCATCGATATTTTTGAGCCGGACCTGGATCCGTTCGTGAGCCGGACCGGTGCAGGTGACGGTGTCGCCGTCGTTCACGCGGGTGACGATGAGTTGTTGCCTCTGCGCGGGTGCGCGGGGCGTCTGGTTTTGGAAGAGTGCCGCGCCTGCAAGGATGAAGAGCAGGCAAAGTAGGGTGCACCCGGTCCTGATGAGCGTGGCAGGGCCGGAGCGGGACCGGCTGCTGGGTGACGGCGGCATAAATTCCGGCGCGTGGGCGGAACCCCTCAGATCCTCGCCTTCATCGGGCGGGGCTGGCTCTGCTGGAGGGATTTCACGATCCGGTCGACTTCTGGGATCGCGTGTGCGAAAAACTTTTTAAAGCCGGCGCAGAGGTAGTTGAGCCCGGGCTCGCCATCCGGCGTGAGGATGAGGCGGTTCTTCGGGCATTCGCCCCAGCAGTCGGTGAGAAATTCGCAGCGGCGGCAGTAGGCCGGGAGCTTGTCGGATTTGTCGCTGCCGAAAGCCCGCTGGCGGGGAGAGAAGACCATGTCGCCGAGCGGGGTCTGCTGCAGGTTGCCCAAGCGGTATTCCGGGTACACGAAATGGTCGCAGGAGTAGACGCTGCCGTCGTGCTCGACCGCGACCGCCGTCCCGCATTTTTTGCTGTAAATGCAGATCTGGGAGGGGAGGCCCATGTGCTGGGCGACGAGGGTTTCGAAGTGGTTGACCATGGCCTTTCCCAGATCCCTGCGCCCCCACTCGTCGAAGACCTTGCAGAGAAAATACCCCCACTCCTCAGGGTCGACCGACCAGTCGGTGACGACGGAGTCCGCGTGGCCGGGTCCCGCTTCGGGAGTGCCGGTGACCGGGCGGCTGCCGACGTCGCGCTGAAACGGGGCGTGCGACTCGAAGCCCCTCGCCTGAACGATCGGGATGAACTGGATGTAGTTGGATTCAATTTCCCGGCGGAGAAAGCGGTAGACATCCAGCGGGCGCGAAGCGTTGTGCCGGTTGATGCAGGTGAGGGTGTTGAACTGCACGCCGGTGCGCCTGAGCAGCTTCGCGGCGGCGAAGACGCGGTCGAAGGTCGGCGCCCCGCCCTTGGAGATGCGGTAGCGGTCGTGGAACTCGCGCGGGCCGTCGATGCTCAGCCCGACGAGGAAGTCGTTCTGCTTGAGGAATTGCGCCCACTCAGCGTCGAGGAGGACGCCATTGGTCTGAAGGTCGTTGCCGATCCGTTGGCCGGGCCGGGCGTGCTTTTTCTGAAGAGCGACGACCTTCCGGTAAAAGTCCAGCCCGCGCAGGGTCGGCTCCCCTCCCTGCCAGGAAAAAACGACGTTCGGACCGGTGTTCGCCCCGATATAGGAGGCGACAAACTGTTCGAGGACCGCATCGTCCATGTGCCCGGTCCCGGGTCCGCCTGCGAGCGTTTCCTTGCTGAGGTAGAAGCAATACGTGCAGTCAAGGTTGCAGGTCGAGCCGGCCGGCTTCGCCATGGCGTGGAAACTGCGCTGGGCTGTTGGCGGCGTGGTCACGGGGTTGGTCCGGTGAGGAACCCGGAGATCTGTTCGAAGACCCGGTTGAAGCAGGAGTCGACCTCGGAGGCAAAGCGCTCCTGGGCGGGGAACGGATCCTCGTGGCGGTAGGGGTAAGGGAAATCGACCGTCCCGACCGGGATCGGGATGTCGCGGTTCCGGCCCTTGAGCGTGTTGGCGATCTCGTAGGGCGGCATGATCTCGTCGCGCGCGAGCCCGATGGCTGCGATCCGCCCGGACATCGCGCGGAATTTGTCCTCCCGGAAATCCCCCATGAGCTTGTAGTTGAGCATGCTCCGGAAGGCGGTGCCCGACTCGGTGTTCAGGTAGCGTCCGAGCTTCTCGTCGTGCCGGATGTGGCTTTCCAGGTGCTCGACGAGAAACGAGTAGAGGCGGACGTTCGCCTCGCTGTCGAGGATGAAGCGCGAGACCGGCGAGATCCTGTTGAACACCGGGCCGCCGCAAAACAGGAATGCCCGCGAGTCGGAAAAAAATCCCTCCGGGTTTGCCAGCAGGAGGATTTCGGAAAGGAAACAGCCGATCGAGTAGGCCATGATGTCGACCTGGAAATCCGTTCGGAAGAGGGGATGCTCCCCGTTCCGGCAGGATTCGAGGAAGCCGAGCACGTCGTAATACGTCTGCAGGCCCGACCAGATGAACCGCTGCGGGTTCCGCTGCAGGCGCGTGCTGATGGCGGCGTTCAGCAGCGACGAGTCGATGACGTCGGGGTATTCCTCCCGCCGCCGCCTGCTGGCGGCGTGCATGAGCCGCGTGTCGCTCCAGCTGGCCGGCGAGCGGTTCATGAGGAAAGCGATCGGGAAGAGGACGACCGTCTTGCCGGTCGATTCGACGAGGCGCGCGGCCCACGGAAGATACTTGTCCCAGTGGCGCTCGTTGAAGCCGTGAAACATCAGGAGCATCTCTGCCGAGGGCCCGCTGCCGGTTGGCTGGAAGATGTGGTAGCGGAACGAGGCGTTTTCGGAGACCTGGCGGTCCGCGACGTCAAGCAGGTCGCGGACCGGCTCGGTGCCGCCCGGGCTCTCCGGCAGGAGCGATGTGTGCCGGGAATGAAAAGTGAAATTGTGAACCGTCGTGGCGCTGTCCACCTCGATCCGGCCAGGATCGTAGCTGACGAGCGACTTGAGATGACTGCAGCGCTGGAAGTAATTCATGCCGGTGACGCCCGCACCGCCCGGGCGAATTAGCAACCATACCGGCCGCCGGATTCCCCCGCAAGCGGGAACGGGTTCAGCCGCCCGCCGACTGCCCGGGGCTGGACTTCGGGAGCGCGGCCAGGCATTCCCGGAGGGTGTCGAACTGCCGGCCGGGTCCGATCAGCGCGTCGATCCCGTGCTTTTCGAGCTTCCTTTTCAGCACGGGGTTGATGTGCGCGAATGCGACCTGCGTTCCGCCCGCGGCGAGCTCCTCCAAGAGGTGCCGGAGCGTTCCGCCCGCGGAGTAGTCGAGGTCGGTGATCGCGCCGGCATCGATCACCAGCCAGCGAACCGGTCCGGCTGCCCCGGCCACCAGCCCGCGCACCTCCGAGGCGAAGCGGTCAATGTTTGCGTAGAAGAGGTCGGACCCGAACCAGTAGACGACCACGCCGGGGAGGACCATCACCACGGGCTCCACCGGACCGCGCTGCCAGCGTCCGTCGGGTGCTTCGGTTTCGATGGCGGTGACGGGAAGGTAGCTGTGGCGGACATGCAGGAGGAGCGAGAGGACGAGCGCCAGGAGGATCCCCCGCTCCACCCCCAGGACGACAACCGCAGCCGCTGTCGTGAGGGCGAGGCTCCACTCGTGGACGCTCTTGCGGTGGACATCCCGGAGGCCGCGAATGTCGACCAGGCGGATGGCGATCGTGAAGACGATCGCCCCGAGCACGCAGATCGGAAGGTATTGCAGCGGACCGGTGAGGAACAGCAGGACGACCATGACAACGAGCGCGGTCGAGAGCTGCGCGAGCTGGCTGTTGCCTCCGGAGGTTTCGACCATGGCGGTTTGGGTCGGGCTTCCGTTGACGACGAACGTGCCGCTGAGGGCGGCCGCGGCATTAGCGGCCGAGAGGCCGAGGAGGTCGCGGTTCTCATCAAATGGCTGTCGGTGCCGTGCGGCGTAGGCGCGCGCTGTCACCGAGCTCTGCGCGACAATCATGACAAAGCACGAGGCGGCGATGGGGACAAGGTCCCAGAGGACATGCCATTCCAAAGCAGGAACCGCCAGGCGGGGGAGGCCGCCTGCCACCGGGCCGACTGGCACGATTCCGGATCCCGCAAAGTCGAATGCCGCGCTGGCGGCGATCGAAGCGACGACCGCGACGAGGGCGGCGGGAAACCGCGGCGCCAGCGCCGAGGCGCCCAGGATGAAGGCGATGACCGCCACAGAGAGCCCGAGCGAGGGCAGGTGCGCGTGCCGGATGTTCCCGAGCACCTGGCCGAGCTGGAGGAGCGGGTTGTTGCTGGGCGCATCGATCTTGAGCATTTCGCCCAGCATCGCGATGCCGACCTGGAATCCGACCCCGGTGAGAAAACCGATCAGCACGGTCCGCGAGAGGAAGTCCGCGAGAAAGCCGAGCTTGAAGAGCCGCGCAATCAGTAAGAATACGCCGGTGATCAGCGCGACCAGGCCGGCGAGGGCCACATATTCCGCGCTGCCGGCCGGGGCCATCCCGTCGATCCCGCCGGCCAGGATGGCGGCGGTCGCGGAGTCGGATGCCACCACGAGGTAGCGCGACGAGCCGAGCGCTGCAAACGCGCAGATCGGCAGGAGCAGCGTGTAGATGCCCGTGATGACCGGCATCCCTGCGATGCGCGCATAGCCCATCGCTTGCGGGATATTCATCGCAGCCAGCGAGAGGCCGGCCGTCAGGTTGGCGATGACGTCCGCGCGCCTCAGCGGCAGGATGGCTCCGAAGAGGAGCGGGGTCCGTCCCGGGTCGCGGTCAGCCATGGGTGCGCATCATGGCGGCTATTTGTGGTGCAGGCCTTGGAAGGGATCCAGGCGCTTGTGGAACCAGCCCTGCCAGCTGTCGCCGTGCTCGGCCTGCAGGTCGAACATCTTGAAGAGTCCGACTTTGAGCAGGTCCAGCGCGATGAGCCACACGAGGTTGTAGCACCAGATCATGCCGATCATCCCCCACGAAATCTCCGGGATCAGCCAGCCGCTGGCGGCCAGGACGGCCGCGATCGCCTGCGTCCCGATGATCGCCCAGAAAAACCTGGCCTCCGGCCACGGCCGCTGGAAGAAAAACCCGCTCGACCGCGTCGAGAAGAGAAGGATGTGCCCCGCAATGACAAGCTGCATGAACATCGCCGTCTGAATCTGCGGCAGGGGAAGGTGCAGGCTGTTGTGCAGATGCGACAATAGCCCGAAGCTCTGGACCACGCCGACCAGCGCCAGCAGCGAGCTCACGACCAGCACCTTCCGCATGTCCCACTTCGCCGGCTTCGAGCTCACCTTGGCATTGTCAAATGCGATCAACATCACCGGCACGTCGTCGAGCAGCGCCAGCAGGATGATCATCAAAGCCGAAAGCACCGGGTAGTTGAACAGCGACATCACCAGCACGATGAACACCATGATATTGATCGTCATCGCGATCCGGTAATACGCGTAGCCCATCATGCGCTCAAACGTGCGCCGCGCCTCCTCGATCCCGCGGATGATGACCGAGAGGCCGGCGGCGGTGAGAATGAGGCCGGCGGCTGCGCGGGCGGCTTCAGTGGCGCCGGAGACGGCCGTTCCCACATCGGCCTGCTTGAGTGCGGGGGCGTCGTTGACACCGTCGCCGGTCATGCCGACGATGTGGCCGAGCTGCTGGGCGGATTTGACGATCGCCCACTTGTGTTCCGGGAAGACGCGTCCGAACCCCTGGGCGGTCTCGACGCGGCGCGCGAGGTCCATCGGGATTTCGCCCTTGGTGACATCTTCGGTGAAGATGTCGGAGGCGGCGATGATGTGGTCGCCGATGCCGAGCTCGCCGGCGATTGTGCGGGCGATGGCGACGTCGTCGCCGGTGACCATCTTGACCTTGACGCCGTAGGCTTCGGCGCGGGCGATCGTCTCCTTCGAGTCCGGGCGGGGCGGATCGTTCATCGGAAGGATGCCGAGGAGCGTCCAGGCGCCGCTATCGTCCGCGCGGGCGGCCGCGAGCGCGCGGTAGCCGTTCGCGGCGTAGTCGCTGACGATTTTCTCGGCCCGGGTCAGTTCGTCGCCGGAAAGGTTCGCCAGCTTGAACATCACGGGCGGCATGCCCTTGCTGACCTTGAACGTTTTGCCCTCGGCATTGCGGATCGTAGCCTCGGTGCGCTTGGCCACCGGATCAAATGGGACGAACGCCGTCTGGGTGAATTTTTTAAGAATGTCGGGATCCTTGAGCGCCTGGAGGACGGCGAGGTCGATCGGGTCCTTGTCCTCCTCCTTCGAGGACAGGGCGCCGGCGAGGATCACGTCGTCCGCGGTGGCCGTCCCCCAGACGGCAGGCTCGCCGAGCGTGAGCTTGTTCTGGGTGAGCGTGCCGGTCTTGTCGGAGAAGAGGATGTCGATGCCGGCGAGCTCCTCGATCGATTCGAGGCGCGAGACGATCGCCTTTTCGCGCGCGAGCACCTTGGCGCCCATCGCCATCGTCATCGAGAGCACGGCCGGCATCGCGACCGGGATCGCCGCGACGAGGAGCAGGAGGGCGTATTCGGCGATTTCGAAAAAATTCTCTCCGCGGTGGAGCTGCTGGGCGACCATGATGACGGCGAGGAATACCGCGAGCACGATCAGGAAGTCGCCGATCAGGTTGTTCGCCTGCGCAAAATGCGAGGGGGCCCCCGCCGACTGGACCAGCCCGGCGGTGCGGCCGAAAAACGTGTGCGAGCCGGTGCCGGTGACGACGGCGGTCATCTCGCCCTTCTTGGCGATCGAGCCCGAATAGGCCGAGTCGCCCGGCTTCTTGCTGACCGGGAGCGACTCGCCGGTGAGCGCCGACTGGTCGACGTCGAGGTAATCGCCCTCGACGAGCCGCACGTCGGCCGGCACGACGTTGCCAAGGCGGATCCGGATGATGTCGCCGGGGACGAGGGTCTTTGCGAGGACTGTGAGCCACTTGCCATCGCGGAGGGCCTGCGCTTCCTGCGCCAGCGCGCTCTTGAGGGCGTCGAGCGCATTGAGCGCCGCCCGCTCGTGCCAGAAGCCGAGGATTGCGTTGAACAGCAGCAGGACGACGATGATCGAGAAGTCGACCCAGTCCCGGACCACGATGGACATGATCGCCGCCGCCTCGATCATCCAGGGCATCGGACCCCAGAAAAATTTCCCGAACATCGCCCACTGGCTCTTCTTTTTTTCCTCCAGGGCATTCGGGCCGTATTGGCTGAGGCGCTTGGCGGCCTCGATGGTGGAGAGTCCGGCCTTGGGATCGACTCCGAGTTGCGCGAGGGCATCCGCGATCGGCAGATGCTCGAGATCGTTCTTTGTGGTGGGGGGCATTTTGTGGTGGGGGGACGGGTTGTTTTACATGCGGTCGGGACATCGGATGCCCAGAAGCGAGAGGCCGTGGGCGAGCGTGCGGGCGGTGAGCCCGCTGAGCGCCAGCCGGCTCGCACGCAGGGGCGGATCGGCTTTCAGAACCGGGCAGGCCTCGTAGAACGAGTGGTAGGTGTTCGCGAGTTCGTAGAGGAAATTGGCCAGGAGATTCGGTCGAAAGTCCTCAAGGACGAGCGGCACGGTCTCCGCGTATTGAAGGATCTTGACCGCGAGCGCCCGTTCGGCCGGCTCCCCGACGCTGACCGGAGCGGAAAGGTCCCCAGGCTCCCCGGCCCGGCGGAAGATCGAGCGTATGCGCACGTAGGCATTTTGCAGGTAGGGCGCGGTGTTCCCGTCGAGCGCCAGAAGCTTGTCCCAGGAGAAGACATAATCGCTGAGGCGGTGCTGTGAGAGCTCGGCGTATTTCACAGCTCCGAGCCCGATCGTGCGGGCGATCGCTTCCACCTCGCCCTCCGGGAGCTTGTCCGGCCGGGCATCCAGCATCCGCCGGGCGCGTTCCACGGCCTCGGTGAGCACATCGGCCAGGCCGACATTTTCGCCCGAACGGGTCTTCATGATCTTCCGATCCTCTCCGAGAATGCTTCCGAATGCAATATGTTCCAGATCCGCCCGGACGCCCATCCGGCGTGCGGCGGCGAACATCTGCTGGAAGTGAAGGCCCTGCGGGGCGCCGACCACATACCAGATCGCATCGGGATTCCAGCGCTGCGCGCGGTATTCGAGCGTCGCCAGGTCGGTCGTCGCGTAGAGGAACCCGCCGTCGGTTTTCCGGATGATCGCCGGCTTCTCGGCGAGGGCCGGAACCTCCGGGAAAAAGATGCAGAGCGCGCCCTCGCTTTCCGAGGCGATCCCGGCGGCTTTCAGCTTCTCGCAGAGGGGGGCGAGGGCATCGTTGTAGGCGCTTTCGCCCAGCCGCTCGTCGAACCGGATGTCGAGGAGGTTGTAGAGCTTTTCAAACTCGCGCCACGAGAGCTCGACCGTCTGCTTCCAGATGGCCAGGTTTTCCGGGTCGCCGGCCTGGAGCTTGACGAGTTCCTCGCGGGCCTCGCGCTTGACGTCCGCGTCGGTTTCCTCAATGCGGTTGACCTCGCGGTAGAGGCGGACCAACTCGGCGATCGCGTCGCGGCCGAGGGACTCCGTGTCGAGAAAATGCTTCCAGCCGTAGATGACTTTGCCGAACTGCGTGCCCCAGTCGCCGATGTGGTTGTCGGTGACGACCTCGTGGCCGAGGAACCGCGCGACGCGGGCGAGCGCGTCGCCGAGGATCGTGCTCCGGATGTGGCCGACGTGCATCGGCTTGGCGACGTTCGGCGAGCTGAAGTCGAGGACGATCCGGCGCGCGGGCCGGGCCGGAGCCACGCCGAGCCGTTCGTCGGAGGCGGTGGCGGCGAGCGATGAGGACAGGAACGCATTCTCCAGCCGGAAGTTGATGAACCCGGCCCCGGCGATCTCAGGGGCGGCGGCGATGCCCGAGACGTCGAGGTGTGAAAGGATCTCCGCTGCGACCTGGCGGGGAGGGGATTTGCGCGCCTTGGCGAGCACCATGGCGGCATTCGACTGGTAGTCGCCGAAGCGGGTGTCGGCAGAGGCCGAGACCTCGGCGCGTTCCGGATCGAGACCGGCGGCCGTGAGGGCGCTGCGGAGGCGTTCGGCGAGATGTTCGCGGGGCGTTGCCATCAACTGCGCGGCGAACGGTTTTCAAAAACGCTGAGGATCGCCTCAGCGCCCGAGGCGTTGCCGAGATCCTCGCGGACCGCTTTGTCGTTCAGAAATTTCGCGATGGCGGCGAGCGTTCTCAGGTGCGTCTGAAACTGGTCCTTCGGCACGACAAAGAGCACGATAAAAAAGACCGGCTGGCTGTCGAGGGAGTCGAACTGCACGCCTTTCGTCGACCGGCCGAAGGCGGCCACCACCTCGTCGACCTTGTCGGAGGAGGCGTGCGGGATCGCGATGCCGAATCCGATCCCGGTGCTCATGGTCTCCTCGCGCTGGCGGATGGCTTCGAGAACCGCATCGCGGTCGGCCTCCGCGATCCGGCCGGCCTTCACCAGGCAGGCGACCAGCTCGGCAATGGCGTCCCAGCGTTCCGTCGCAACCAATTCCGGGACGATCTGGGACTTTGAAAGCAGGTTTGCCAGCGTCATGAACTTAGCGGTCCACCTCGCCGAAGACCGGGTCCAGCGAACCCAGGATGCCCACGACGTCGCTGACCATGTGGCCGGGCAGCATTTTCGGCATGATGCTCAGGTTGACGAACGAGGGAGAGCGGATCTTCATGCGGTAGGGGACGCCCCCGCCTTTGCTGTAAATGTAGAAGCCCAGCTCGCCCTTGGGGTTCTCCGCGGCGAAGTAGACCTCGCCAGCCGGCGCGTCGGCACCTTCGGTGACGACGAGGAAGTGGTGGATGAGTTCCTCCATCTTTGTGAGCACGGCCACCTTGTCCGGAAGCGTGCTCTTCGGGTCATGCCAGTTGATCGGGCCGGACGGGAGCTTGTCGATGACCTGCTGGAGGATGCGGAGGCTTTGGCGGCATTCCTCCATGCGGACGAGATAGCGGTCGTAGCAGTCGCCGACCGTGCCGACCGGGATGTCGAAATCGTAGTTCTGGTAGTCGAGGTAGGGGTGGGCCTTGCGGAGGTCGTGCTCGACGCCCGAGCCTCGCAGGTTCGGTCCGGAGAGCCCGTAGGCAATCGCGTCCTCCTTCGAGATGACGCCGATGTCACGCGTGCGGTCGACGAAGATCCGGTTGCGCGTCACGAGCTTGTCAATCTCGTCAAAGGCCGGCGGGAACGTCCGCAGAAATTCCTTCAGGAGGGGGATGAACGCCGGGGAGAGGTCGTGGGTCTGGCCGCCGACACGCGTGTAGCTCGTTGTGAACCGCGCGCCGGTCAGCAACTCCATCAGGTTGTAAATTTTTTCCCGCTCGGTGAACGTGTAGAGAAACAGCGTGGTGGCGCCGAGGTCCATGCCCAGGCAGCCGATCATCAGCAGGTGAGCGGAGATGCGGGCGAGTTCGCAGCCGATGACGCGGATTGCCTTCCCGCGCGCGGGGATCTCCCAGCCCATGAGCTTTTCGACGGCCAGCGCGAAGGCGACGTTATTCGCGATCGGGGCGAGGTAATCGAGGCGGTCGGTATAAGGGATGAACTGGTTATACTGCATGTTCTCCGCGATCTTCTCGTCGCCGCGGTGCAGGTAGCCGATTTCCGGCGTGACCTTGGTCACGATCTCGCCATCCAGCTCCATGACCAGCCGCAGCACGCCGTGGGTCGAAGGATGCGACGGTCCCATGTTCAGGACCAGCTTTTCCCCGAGCAGCTCGTCGGTGCCCTCCAGCGCTTGAAGGGTTCGTCCCAGTGCGTCGCGTTGTTCCAGTATGGTCGCCATCGTTCAGTAGTGCGTCGGATGATTGGTTTTGTGCAGGGCTGCGGGCCCGCCCGGCCGCGCCGATGCGGATCCCCGATCCCATGCGGCAGCTACCATCCGTGCCCCGGAAAAAAATTGCAAGCTTTGGGATTTATTCGATCCCGCCCGCCTGCCTGCCATCTGCGACGAGTCTTCGCTTGCCAGAAAAACCCGGACGGCCACAATGTCCGTCCAATCACTACCCCTATGAATACCAATGTCCTTTTGCCGGTTGTTGCGGTCGCTGCATTGTTCACGACCACGTTTTGCCCGTGTGCGGATGCCGCGGATCTGGAACGCGAGATGGAAATTCTCAACAAGGCGTACAAGACGGTCAAGAAGCAGGTCGGCGATCCCGCCCAGAAGGCCTCGACCCTTGAGGCGGTTGGGCGGATGAAGAAGGCGGCGATCGCCTCCGGGGAGGGGGTTCCGGAGATGGCCCGCGAAATTCCCGAGGCCGGCCGCGCCAAATTTATCGAGGACTACAAGGCTGCGATCGCGGAACTGGTCGGCCAGATCGGAAAGCTCGAAACCGCGGTGAGCGAGGGTCGGGTGGACGATGCGGCCAAGGAACTCGAAGCGATCAACGAGAGCAAGCGCACCGGGCACTCGGAATTTATTAAGAAGGAAGACTGACCGGCCCCGCGCGGCCGGTGCCCCGTTCAGGGAAGGTCGACATCGCCCGCATCGATCGGGATGATGTGGCTCAGGCCGCCGACCGAGAACTCTTCGACGACCGAGCCGTCCCCTTGAAGAAAGCGCATTTGGTCCGGTTTCGCCCCCGGGGAAATTGCGACCCGCGAGACGCCTGCGCGCGGGCTGATCTCCACGAGCGGGAGTCCATCCGGCGAAATCAGGCGGGTGCCGGCCTTGCCAAAATCCGCCCGCAGGACCAGGAGATCCCGCTTGCCGGTAAGCTCATTTTTTTCGAGGCGGACGGTAAGTTCCCCGGATTGCGGTTTGCCGCCGGCATCGGCCGCCAGTTTGTCCCCGACAAAGCCGAAGCGCGAGGAGTCCTCGATTGTCCGCTGCCAGGAGATTACCCACGCGCCCTCAGGCGAGCGCTCCATCACGCGGAGGCGCTGAAGTCCCAGCGCCGACTCCAGCAGTGCGAACTTTTCCGAAGTGCGCGATGCGCGGATGGCATCCGGCTGGGGGCCGTCGGGCTCTGGACGCAGGGTGCGCAGGACCTCGCCGGTCGGCGAGATTTGCGCAACCGCGCGTGAAGCGGATCCGGGTTCCGAGCCGACGATCCAGAACGTGTCCGCGGCACCGAGCGACAACGACGTGACCGCTGCCGCCACGGGGATTTTTTCGAATGGTGCATGGAGTTTTCTGAGCCGGATCCCATCCTCCGAGGCTCCGATCAGGCGGGAGGTGTCGGCATCCAGGGCAACAAATGCGGGCGGCGGGACCTGGATGTTCTGCGCACTCCCGTCTGTAAGGTTGAGGCCGGTGAGGCCGGTGGTTGTCGCCTCATAAACCGCTTCGAGGTTGGCGGCAATCGCGGCGGGCAGATCACCTTCGCCGGGCTTTGGGGTGCCCGCTGAGCCACCCTCCAAGGCGAAGAAATTCCAGCCGGCCTTCGAACGGACAATGGCGGTGGTCTCATTCGCGGCTAGCTGAACGGTCGGCACTGAGGGTGCGGTGGAAGGTGCGGGATCCACTGCGGCCTGGTCGGCCTGATCGGCCGCCAGATCCTTCGACCAGAGAAATCCTTTTTCCGGGGAGTAGCGCGCCAGGAGGAGGTTTGCCGCAGGACCAGCGGCAAGGAGCACAACATCGCCGCCCTCCAGAAACGCAAAATCCAGGATCCGGATCAGCTTCGGGGCCGCATCGTCCGCCGCCCACTCGTTGAAATGGAAGTCCTCGCCGGAGACCCGGACATCCCCGACAACGTATCCGCGCAGGTGGTATCGCCCCGCTGGCAAACGGCGGCCGGCGTCGTCTCTGCCGTCCCAGCGGGTGGTGTAGCCATTCAGGCCGACTTGAAAATCCTTTTCCGGCGCCAGCCGGTGAAGCGTGCGGACCAGCTTGCCGGATTTGTCGAAGACTCCGAGCGTGATGCGGCCGGCATCGGGCACGGCAAAGGTGATTTCATCCGGCCCGGCCGCGCGCAGGGCGGACAAAAAAACGAGCGCCGCCATTGCCGTCGACGCGGCCGTCCTCCAGGCGCCCGTGGACCTTGCGGAGGTCCGGCGGGTCGCAGTCATCGGCGGCACAATGGTTTTCATCCCGGCTCCATGCTTCCGCAAATTCAGAGGTAGTGTTTCCAATTGATGTCCGGGAAAATGTTGTCCCGCCCCTCGCAGGCGGCGAGGAGGCCCTCATCTTTGATCCCCTCCTGGAGCATCCCGTCGAGCTTCTGAAACCTGAGGATGTGGTCCTTCGTCCGGCGCGTGGCGTAGTCGGTGGCCGTTCCTGTTTTCATGAGGAACGCCCAGTCGCTCGACTGCGCGAGCAGAAGCTCGCGCGCCATTTGCGCGAGCAGCCGCCGGGTGAAGGCCGAGCGGGTCTTCGCGTGCTGCCTTGCGGCGGCGGTCATCCTGCGTGCGGCTGCGTGGAGGTGCGGGTAGATCCAGGAGTTGCACTGGTCGAGCCAGACCTCTGAGTAGCCCTTGTTTCCCCAGCTCGATGGCGAGGGGGCGACCATCTGGAGGGTCGGGTTTTCCGAGAGATAGATGCTGGGAGTCGTGAGGCGGAAAACCTGCTGGTCGTAGGCCGCCTTGCGCAAAAAAAGGTCCAGAAACTCGGGCCCCTCGAACCACCAGTGACCGAAAAGCTCGGCATCGAACGGGCTGAGCACGATCGGTTCGACCGGAAGCACGGACCGGAGGTGTGCGATCTGCCGCTCGCGGTTTTGGAGGAAATTCGCGGCGTGCGAGTCGGCGGCCCCCATCGCCCACCCGCGGTTGTAGAGTTCCTTGTGCTGGGTGCCGGTGATCCGGTGGTATTTGATTCCCGTGTTCCGCCGGTGACCGATATTCGGGATGACCTCGTGCAGGTAGTCTTCGGGGAGCTCGTTGCCGATGTCCCGGTAAAAATCCCGGTAGGCGGGGTCGCCCGGATACCCTTCGCGGGCGCTCCAGACCTGCTTGCTCGATTCGCGGTCCCGCCCGAAAACCGCGGGTCCGGCCGGCGTGAAGTAGGGCGAGTAAATCGCGAAGCGCGGGCGGGGCTCCCCATACATCAGGCCGTGGGCATCCACTACGAACCAGCGCAGGTTGGCCTCCTGCAGGATCCGGTCGATGCCGGGCACGTATCCGCATTCCGGCAGCCAGATTCCGGCCGGTTCCCGCCCGAAGCAGTCCCGGTGGTAGTCGCAGCCGACAAGGATCTGCGCACGCATCGCCTCCGGAAACGCCTCCATGAGCGGCAGAAACCCGTGGGTGGCCGCGCAGGTGATGATTTCGATGATGCCGTCGTCCTGAAGTTGGGCAAATGCGCCGACCACGTCGCGCCCGATCTCCTTGTTGTAAAAATCGCGCGCCTCGGTGAAGAGCCGGTGGTAGAAGCCGGCCAGCCCGCTCATCGCCTCATCCCCGGCCGTCCGCTTCATTTCGCGACGGGCGAGCTCGACGCCCCGGTCGAGATAACGTGCCGCGCGCTCCTGGAGCAGGCTGTCGCGCAGCATCGCGCAGAGCGTCGGCGTCATTGTGAACGTCAGCCGGACCGGCACTTTTTCCGTCACCAGCCGGCGGAGGATCTTCAGCAGAGGGATATAAGTCTCGGTGATCGCCTCGTAGAGCCAGTCCTCCTCGAAGAACTCATCATGTTCGGGATGACGGACATAAGGCAAATGGGCGTGAAGCAGAAGTGCAAGTGATCCCTGATGCATGGATAAACGCGAACCATACGCCGCAGGACCTGCCGCCACAAGCCCGGATGCGATTTCCGATTGCCCGCCGAAGTTTGGCGGTCCATACTCGCTGCGCTTTGAAAAAACTGATTCTTCTCCTTGCCGTGCTGGCCGGCCTTGTGTCGTCCACCTTCGGGCAGCCGGTCGCCCTCGGCCGCGAGGCCCGCGGGCTGCTCCAGGGTGCGCTGGTCGACTTCGATAACAAAAAATACGACGACGCGCTGGCGAAGCTGACCGAGCTGGACAAAAAGCTGCCCGACGACCCGTTCGTCATGAACCTGCTCGGAGCCGCCTACACGAAGAAAAAGGACTACGCACAGGCAAGGCAATATTTTGACCGCTCGCTCGAGAAGCAGCCGAATTTTTTCCCCGCGAAGTTCAACCTCGGCGAGCTCCTGTTTCTTGAGCGCAAATACCCCGAGGCGCTCGAGTTTTTCCGTCAGATGCTGCAGGCTGATCCCGCCAACGAGCTCCTCCAGTTCAAAATCTTTCTCTGCGAGTTCCAGATGGGCAACAGCGACGCGGCGGCCAAGGCGCTGAAGAAGATCCGCTACCCCGGCGACACCCCCGCCTGGTATTACGCCCAGGCCGCCTGGGAATCAAAAAAAGGGGATGACAAGAAGGCCCGTGAATACGTCAAGGGCGCCCGGTTTATCTTCGGCCCGAAGGTCGCTCTCTTTGAGGAGACGTTTCAGGATATCGGCTTGAATATCCGCTAGGCTCCCCGCAAAGTTGCCGCCCATTTCCATGCCCGCTCATTCCTCTCCTGCAGCAAATACGATCAGCCGCAAAAAACCGACCCAGCGCGACACCCTGCTACACGAAAAAGCCCGCATCCTGGTGACCGGCGCGGGCGGGTTCATCGGAAGCGCACTCGTCCATGAACTCAACCGCCGCGGGCTCACACAGATCGTTGTCACTGATTTCCTCGGGGAGGACGAAAAATGGAAAAACCTTCTGCCGCTCGAATTTGAGGATTACGTGCCCGCCGGGGAGTTCCTCAACGAGATCGAGACCGACCCGGCCCGCTTCGGGAAATTCGCGGCCGTGTTCCACCTGGGCGCCTGCTCGTCGACGACGGTGACCGATGCCGCCTACGTTCTCCAAAACAATTTCGCCTACACGAAATCCCTCTGTCGTTGGGCGCTTTCGACTGGCGCGCGGTTTGTCTACGCCTCGTCCGCCGCGACCTACGGGGACGGCTCTGCGGGGATGGACGACAAGGCCGTGGACCTCCGGCCCTTCCGGCCGCTCAACCTCTACGGGTACTCCAAGCAACTCTTCGACCTCTACGCCTCGCGCGAGGAGATCCTGCCCGAGATCGTCGGGATCAAGTATTTCAACGTCTTCGGCCCGAACGAATTTCACAAGGCCGACATGCGCAGTCTCGTCTGCAAGGCCTACGACCAAATCCAGTCCACCGGCACGATCCGCCTGTTCAAAAGCTACCGGCCCGAATATCCCGACGGCGGCCAGATGCGCGACTTCGTCTACGTGAAGGACGCCGTGGACATGACGCTTCATCTCGCGGAGGAGGACGAATTCGGTGGGCTGTTCAACGTGGGATCCGGCACTGCACGGACCTGGCTCGATCTCGCCAACGCCCTCTTCTCGGCGCTCGGCAGGACGCCGCAGATCGAATTTGTCGAGATGCCGGAAAATATCCGCAACCAATACCAGTATTTCACCTGCGCCGACATCTCGAAGCTGCGCGCGACCGGCTACGAAAAAGCGACGACATCCCTCGAGGAAGCCGTCCGCGACTACGCGGTCAACTACCTCCTCCCCCACAAGCGGCTTGGCGAGTGAGCCTGCCCGGGCAGGCGCTCCGGCCGATCCGCCGATGGCGGTCCGGCCGGCCGCTTTTTGCTGGCACACAGCCTCCCGAAGTTACAGAATGACATTATGCAAATCCACCTGAGTCCCCGCAATATCGCCCTCACGGGCGCGATCCATTCCTTTGTTGCCGAGAAGGTCAGCCATCTCGAAGAACATGGCGAGCAGATCCTGGCCGCGCATGTCGTGCTCCTCCACGACCAGAACAAAAAGAAGCCCTACGTGGCCAAAATCCACCTCGCGCTCCCCGGTCCGGACCTCTTCGCGGAGGATGCGGAATCCGATCTCTACGCCGCGATCGACAAGGTTGTGGACAAGCTCTCCCGCCAGCTCGGAAAGCGCCGGACCCGCATCCGGGACCACGCCAAGCATCTGACCCAGCTTGAGCGCGAAGCGGCCAAACGCGGGTTCAAGAGGCGGTAATCCCCGGTGGACGACTACAAGGTCAAACTCGACGTTTTCGAGGGACCGCTCGACCTGCTGCTCTACCTCATCAAACGCGATGAGGTCGACATCTACGACATTTCGATCGAGCGGATCACGAAGCAGTATCTGGGCTACATGGAGGCCTTCCATGTCCTCAATATCGAGCTGGCGGGCGAATTTATCGTCATGGCCGCCAACCTGCTCTATATCAAGAGCCGGACGCTTCTGCCGGTCGACCAGCAGATGGCCGAGGAGGACGCCGAGGAGAACGATCCCCGGTGGGAGCTCATCCGCCAGCTCATCGAATATAAGAAGTTCAAGGAGGCCGCGGCCCGCCTGCGGGACAAGGCGGTTCTGCAGGAAAACCTCTTTCCGCGGGTTCCGGTTGTGCCGGACCTCGCACCTGCCGAAAACCTGCTCGTCGAGGAGGTCGGGATCTTTGACCTCATCAACGCTTTTCAGAAGATCCTCAAGCGCCTTGAGAAGAAGCCGGAGGACCTGCGCGAAATCTTCGAGGAGAACTTCACGGTTTCCGAAAAGATTGACTATCTGCTCCGCGTCACTTCGAGTGGGGTGGCCATGCGATTTGAAGAACTCTTTGCAGATGCCGCCAGCCGCGCCGAGATCGTGGTGACGTTTCTTGCCATGCTCGAACTCATCCGCCTCAAGCAGCTCTGCGTGCGCCAGGAGGCCCAGTGCGGGGAGATCTGGATCGATCGCGCGACGGATGCGGCACCCCTTTTCGCATGAGCCAGGAACGCCCATTTCACCACATCGTCGAGGCCATCCTCTTCGCCTCGCAGAAGCCCGTCTCCGCGAAGGAACTCGCCTCGATTTTCAAGGGAGCCGCCGACGCCGCCAAAGAGGACCCCGCAATCGCCGGGTTCGGAAAGCCGAAGCCGGAGCAGTTTGTCGAGGCGATCCACCAGCTGGAGGAGGAATATGCCGCGAGCGGGCGCGCGTTTGAGGTGCGCGAAAGCGCCGCTGGCTGGCAGCTCGTGACCCGTGCGGAGTTTGCCCCGTGGCTCCGCCAGCTCTTCCCGGAGAACCGCTCCGCGCGCCTCAGCGCCCCGGCGCTTGAGACGCTGGCGATCATCGCCTACCGGCAGCCGATCACCCGCGCGGACATCGAGGCGGTTCGCGGCGTGGCGGTCGACGGGGTGATGCAGACCATCCTCGACCGGGGACTCATCCGGATCGCCGGCCGCGCCGAGGTGGCCGGGCGTCCGCTCCTCTACGAGACGACCCAGTATTTCATGGAGCACTTCGGACTCAAGGATCTCGACGACCTGCCGAATGCCGGCGAACTCCGCCGCATCGTTCTGCCCACGGCTGCCGTCGCACCCGAACCGACCGCGGAGGACGCTGCTGCACCGGCGGCCGAAGCGTCCGCCGACGGGGAGGCCGGCACCGCGCCGGAGATCGACGTGTCCACTGACCCAGAAGCTGCTGCCGATCCCGCGGCCGATGTCTCCGCTGACGGGGAAGCTGCCGCCGCGCCGGAATCCACCGAGGAACAAAAACTATGAGCGACCTTGCCACCCTTCGGGAAAAAATTGACGCATTGGATGGCGAGTTGCTCCGCGTGCTGAACGAGCGGGCGCGCCTGGCCCAGGAGATCGGGGTGATCAAGAACCGGGAGAGCCTGCCGATCTACTCGCCCGACCGTGAGATCAAGCTCCTTCGCAGCCTCGTCGAGCGCAGCGAAGGCCCGCTCCGTCCGGAAGCCATCCGTGCGATTTACCGCGAGATCATGTCCGCATCGCTGGCCATCGAGAAAGATGTCGCGATCGCCTGCCTCGGGCCGTCGGGAAGTCCGTCCCATCAGGCGGCGCTCGGCAAGTTCGGGTCGAGCGTGCGCTACACGTTTGCTCCCGAGGTGGCCGGCGTTTTCGCCGAGGTGGCCGCTGACCGCGCGGATTGCGGAGTCGTTCCCCTGGAGGATCCCGCCCACGGGCTCGTCAACCACACGCTCGACGCACTGGCCGCCACCGAGCTTTCGATCTGCGCCGAGATTGCCCCGGGTGCCGAGGAGGATTCCTCCAACTGCCTGTCCTCGCGCTACGTCGTTCTCGGCCGCAATGCCAACGCCCCGTCCGGGCATGACCAGACGATGCTCATGCTGCGCATCGAGAACAAGCCGGGCGCTCTCGTTTCGGCGCTCGAGCCGTTCAAGGAACTCTCGATCAACCTCGATCACTTCGCCAACCGTCCGGCCATGAAGGGCAGCAACGACATCTTCTTCTTCGTCCAGGCAGAGGGCCACCAGCGCGATCTCCAGCTCACGGATCTCTTCCGTGACCTCTCCAAGAAATGCCGGGCCGTCAAGGTGCTCGGCAGCTATCCGAAAGCCGACGCCTGAAAACGTTTCTGGACACGATTCTCGAGGATGTCCGCGAGGAGGTTCAGGCCGCCAAGCTGGTGCGCTCGGCTGCCGACATTCGCGCGATGGTCGCGGATGCGCCGCCGCCTCGCCGATTCGCCGATGCCCTCGCGGCCGTCGGGTTCGGACTCATCGCGGAGATCAAGGAGCGCTCGCCGAGCGTCGGTCCGATGCGCGCGGAGAATATCCGCGAGGCTGCTCCGGTCTATGCCGGATCGGCGTGCGTGCGCGCCGTCTCCGTTCTGACCAATGCCCGCCATTTCGGCATGGATGTCGATCGCCTGGCCGCCGTCCGCGCCGTGGTCCCCCAGCCGGTTCTCCGGAAGGATTTTTTCATCGACGAATATCAAATCCGGGAGGCCCGGGCGTTCGGCGCCGACGCGATCCTTCTCATGGCCAACGTGCTCGATGCCGCGCGGCTCAAGGGTTACCATGAACTCGCGCTGGAACTCGGCATAGACGCACTCTTCGAGGTTCACACCGAAGAGGAGATCGACCTCCTCCCCGCCGCGGCCCGCGTCGTCGGAATCAACAGCCGGAAATTCAAATCCGAATCCGGATTTGTGGGCGCCGCCGGGTCCTCAGACAAAGATTTCAGCCTCGATCCCGGCGTCTTTCAGTTGGCCGGCAAGCTCCCTGCGGGATCCATCCGTGTTGCCGAGAGCGGGATCAGCCCGGGAACCATCCACACCATCCGGAACTCGTTCGCCGCCGCCCTCGTCGGCACCTCGCTCCTCCGCGATCCGCGTGGGCTTGGTGCCTGCCTGCACGAGTTCGAAGCCGCCATCGCGGACGGCTGAAGCCTCCTCCGCCGAGGGGTAGAATCCTTTGCAGTAAGCTCCCTCCAAACCGCCAGGACGCGAAGCGGAGAAAGAATGCCGCCCGCGGAGATCAGTCACATAAGGCGTTTTGGAAATGCCTTGAGCAACCAATGAGCGAGGCGAGCTCTCCTCCCTCAAAACTGACCGTTGAAAAACGGCCGGCGTCCCGCCACCTTCGCGCCCTCGCTGGAGCATGTTCCCAACTCCGCTGTTTCTTTTGTCCCCCGAATGGGTGACAAGAAAATCCTTTAGCAAATCCTTCTTCAGGCGGATTGTCTCGGACCATTGTCCGGCTACAAATCAGCCCCTGATTCCCTCGATAAATTATGAATACGCCTGCATCCCGATTTCTGATTTTTGCTACAGGAATACTTGCGCTTGCCCCTCTGAACGTTTGGGCGCAGGCTCCGATTCCGCCGCCGGAACATCCGGCGATTCCGGCGCCCGCCCGTGCAGTTGTTGCGGAAGGCCCCTTCCAACCGACGCCCGGGTCTCTTCAGAAATACGAGTGTCCGGAGTGGTTCCGCGACGCGAAGTTCGGGATCTGGTCGCACTGGGGGCCCCAGTGCGTACCCGAAAACAGCGGCTGGTATGCGCGCGAGATGTATGAGGAGGGCAGCCCGGCCTACAAGTTCCACATCAAGCGTTACGGGCATCCATCGGTTTTTGGATTTAAAGATGTCATCCAACTGTGGAAGGCAGAGAAATTCGACCCCGAATATCTCATGGACCTCTACCGACTGGCCGGAGCGAAATATTTTGTCAGCATGGCTGCGCACCACGACAACTTTGACCTGTGGGATTCCCGCTACCACGCGTGGAACAGCACCAACTACGGCCCTAAAAAGAACATCCTCGGTCTCTGGCGTGATGCCGCCCTCAGGCGGGGCCTGCGATTCGGGGTCAGCGAGCACTCCGGCCGGAGCTACAGCTGGTTCAACACCAGCCACGGCGCGGATAAAACCGGCCCGATGGCCGGCGTTCCCTACGACGGGAACAATCCGGAGTTTGCCGGGCTCTATTTCGAACCGCACGCGGACGCCCGCGTTTCCTACCCGCCAAATGCCCCCGCGGTCGTCCAGCTCGACTGGTTTTACCGGATGAAGGATGTGATCGATCGCTACCAGCCGGACCTGATCTATAGCGATGGCGGGATCCCCCACGGGCAGGTCGGACGCGATTTTCTTGCCAACTATTACAATACCAACCTCCGGCAGAACGACGGACGCTTGGAGGCGGTTTACACCATCAAAAAAGTCTGGGACCACGGCGAATTCCTCGAAGGGGCCGCCGTGGAGGATCTCGAGCGCACCCGTCTCCACGAGATCAGCAACGCGCCCTGGCAGACCGACACCTCGACAGGCCCCTGGTTCTACCACGGTGGCGTGGACTACAAATCCCACGTTTCCACGACGATCCGGCTCCTCGTGGACATCGTGAGCAAGAATGGCAACCTCCTTCTGAATATCCCGCAGCGCGCCGACGGCACGCTTGAACCGACGGCCGAACAGATGCTCCGCGACATCGGTGCTTGGATGGCATCGAACGGCGAGGGGATCTACGCCACAAGGCCGTGGAAGGTGTTCGGCGAGGGCGGGCAACTCGTCGTCAAGGACCCGAAACTCGACCCGGTTAACGGTACGGCCGACAGCGGCCGCCCCTGCTACACGGCATCAGACTTCCGGTTTACCAGCTCCAAGGACGGCGGAACCGTCTATGCCTTCTGTCTTGGTAATCCTGCCGGCGAGGTTCGGATCGCGTCGCTCGGATCCGCCGCGAAGCTCGCCGGTGCCCCGGTCGCCGATGTCAAAATTCTCGGGTGCGATGCCGGAGTGGAATGGAGACAGGAATCCGAAGCCCTGGTCGTGAAATTGCCGCCCGGCCTGCCCGCATCGCCGGCCACAGGTTTCCGGGTCGCCTTCGCCAACGTGCGGAGGGAAAACCTGGCTCACGCGGAGACGCAGGCATCGTGGTGGGAAAAATGAAAACACGCACAGGGATGATTCGAATGAACGGGATCCCGGAGGTGGCAGGAATGACGAAGAGATTGCTCTCTAGAAACCATTCCCTGCATGGGCGTGCTGACCATGTTTGGCAGCCCCACAAATCGGCCAAGGCATGAGGAAGAGCGGGAAGGGCGCGCCTCTATCCAGAAAACAGAAAATGGAACACTTCTCTCCTGTTTTTACTTTCCGCTGTGTGCCTTCGCGGGAGCATTTTCCATTTCCAGGTTCCCGGGATTTCCGCTTTTTCTTTTGTCCCCCGAATGGGCGACAAGATTCTTGTAGTTATCCCGACGGGTTGGATGTAAGAGTTTGCAATTGATCGGTTGTCTTCACGTTAAACCACCGGCCTGAATTTTCTCACTGACCACCCCTGCAGCCTTTTTCCCCAGCAAGAAACCGCTAAACCCCTTGCCTAGTGAATTGTGTAGCAACTCTGCCGGACTTCTTTTTTCCTCCCGCTGCCAACTGAATGCTCCCAAGCTCCCTTTCCCGCCATCCCATGAATACGAAATCCCTCTCACCTGTCCCTGAAACCCGGCGCCGCACCGTGCTCTCCAAAACCGCGTCCGCCATGGTGCTCAGCCTGGCCCTCTGCGTGTGTCCTGCTGCCAACGCTGCCAACGCCACATGGACAGGCAGCACAAACAGCACATGGACCGAAGGCACCAACTGGAGCGGAGGAACCGCTCCCAGCCTTGCAACGGATGTTGCCTCGTTCGACAATAACGTCAACACGGGCATCTCCATCACCGGGGGGCTCTCAATCCTTCGTATGGCTTTCGACTCCGGAGCCGGAGCCTTCACGCTCACCGGAGCCGCCACCACGTGGTCGGTGCCAAACGGCGGCGGTGTCACGATTAACGCCGGAGTTTCAGCCACTCAGGATCTGAGCGGCATCCAGTTCATCCGCCCGGCCGGCGGAACGACGACGAACCTCGTCAACCAGGGGTCCGGGCTGCTCAAGCTCGGTACGATCTTCAACACGAATACTGTCGCGAACGCCAACGCCCTGCTGCGGTTCGCTCCGGCAAGCGGTGCCACTATCGAGATCGCCAGCGGGAAAACCGTTGATAACGCCTCCACGGCGAACCGCACGGTCAGCATCCTCATCGACGATGCCGGCATTCTCAAAATGGCAGCCACCGGCAATTTCAACGGAACCGATTCCCAGGGCAACTCGGTCACCATCCGGCAAGGCACCCTCCAAGCCGGCACGATTAACAATGCGGCCGGCTCAAGATCCTCGCTCGGCACCAACGGCCGCATCCAGTTCGGCAATGCGACCACCACCAATACGGCCACCTTGGATTACTACAGCGCTGGAAACGCCACCACGGATCGCTCCTTTTACATCATCGACAACAACACCGCCGTCTTCAAGGTCTCTGGCGGGGCCTCGACCAACCTCGCGATCACCAGCAATATCACGCAGTCCGCAGCCACAAATGGCGGCGGCAAGCTGACCAAGGACGGGGTGGGCACGCTGACCCTCTCCGGAAACAACACCTACACCGGCGACACCCTGATCACTAACGGCAAGATCGCTTTGGGCAGCATCCTGGCGCTCCAGAACAGCGCCTACGATACCACCGGCTCGACCGGAGCCATCGGGCTTGATGTCACCGGCTTCGCAACCCCGACACTTGGCGGACTCAAGGGCAGCGTGGACCTGGCAACGGCCATCACTGGCTATGGCAGCATGACCGGCCTCACGTTGAATCCGCAGTCCGGAAAAACCAACACCTACACAGGAATAATCTCCGATGGAGCGGTTGGCATGACTCTGACCAAAACCGGCTCTGGCACGCAAGTCCTCTCCGGAAACAATACATTCACAGGGGCCGTCACCGTGAATGCCGGAACACTCAAGCTCACCAGCTCCGAAGCCCTGGGCACAGGCACGAAGAATTTCTTCATGCAGGGCACAGGCCGCATCCTCCAGCTTTCCAACAGCATCACCCTCGGGTCGAACCTCACTCTGACGGTTTCCACCAACTCAGGCGATGGCGGCGGCATCTCCAGCGTGGACGGGAACAACGAGATTCAAGGGCCAATCAACATTTCGACCGGCAACCCGGCGCTCAACATTTCAAGTGCGGCGGGAACTTTCACCGTCAGCGGAAACATCACATCCAACTCGGCGAACCGCACCCTTCACCTCGGCGGCGCATCCACCAGCGCCAACACGATCAGCGGGGTGATTGGCCAAAGCGGAGCCAACGTTCTTCCCGTCATCAAGCAGGGCGCCGGCACCTGGGTGCTCACCGGTGCGAACACCTATACCGGCTCGACCACCGTCAACGCTGGCACGCTCATCATCAGCGGAACCGGCTCGATCAACACCAGCGCCAACATCACGGTCTCGACCGGTGCCACTCTCGCCAACGACACCGCCACGGCCCTGACTCCCTCCCTTCGCATGGCCGAAGGATCGATCCTTTCGGGCATCGGCAGCTTCTCGCCCTTCGATATGACGCTCACTGCTGACCTGACCGACGGGTTCACGCCGATCGCCGCCGGCAGCACGCTCACCAAGGCTGGATCGCTCACGCTGACGCTGACCGGAGTGGTGGACGGCGCCTACTCGCTCTTCACCGGGTCGCCGGTCTCCGCGTTTGCCTCGGTGAATGTCGGCGGCAACCCGCTGACCTTCGATGGCGGCGACAGCCTCTGGAAGGGTAGCAGCGGCGGGTTCGATTACGCCTACAGTGACATCGCCAATACGCTGAGCGTAGCCGCGATTCCCGAACCCGGCACGTGGATCCTCGTTGGCATCGGCCTCACCTTCCTGCTTTTCCGGAAGCCCCGCCGTCGGGCCTAATTCCGGAGGACGCAGCTCCCGGTTTCCCTAGCGAAAGTTTGAAAAACTTTCGCCGTCGCACCCGCCATCACCTAACGCCGCAGGAGCTAAGTTCTCCGGACCGCCATCGCGCCCTCGCGGAACCTCCCGCGAAGCCGCCAAGACGCGGTGCGAGCGAATTTCAGCCCTTAGCCCAGGCGCATACGGCGGTTCAAAAGCCATAAGTGAGCAAGGTAATCTTGCGTGCCTCAAAACGGACCGCTGAAAGGTGCCCAGTTCGCCCCGTGTCCGCTTTCCGCTTTTTCTTTTGTCCCCCAAATGGGCTACAAAAAATTCCTTCGCTGTTTGGCCAAGCTCGGTAAATTAGTATTTGTAGTTAACAATTCAGCCCCACCTTTCCCATGAAAAAAACCTCTCTCTTTCACGGCGCGATCGCTTTTTGCATTGCGCTTCTTCCGCTCTCCACCGCTTGGTCCGCGACATACGACTGGACCGGCGCGACCGACGGCAACATGACCGGCACCCCGGCCAACTGGGGCGGCACCGAGCCGGCCGGAGCCGACACCGCACAGTGGAATGCCGCCTCCTATACCAACGCCCCCACGGCTAATGGCAACATGACCATCGGTGAGCTTTTATTCACCGCTTCCAATACGGGTAATGTCACCTTCGGCGCGGGCACGGGAACGCTTACCCTCAACGGGATCGGCGGGATCGGCATCCAGCTGGACAGCGGATCTGGCGCTGTCAGCACCGGAGGCGCCAAGTTCGCGCTCGGGGGCGACCAGAGCTGGATCAACGATTCGGCGAACACGCTCACGGTTGCCGGCACGATCACCAACAGCGGGAATACGACCGCTTACACCCTCACCGCCGGCGGCACGGGCAACACGACGCTCTCCGGCATCATCAGCAACGGTGGCACGGTCGGCACGACCGCCCTTACCAAGAACGGAACAGGAACGCTGACGGTCTCGGGCGCCAACACGTTTACCGGGGCGACACTCATCTCCGGGGGCACGCTCGTGGCTGGCAACAACGCCGCCTTGGGCTCGAACACGGTTGGCACCACGGTTGCCTCTGGCGCGACGCTCGATGTCAACGGCCAGAACCTCGGCACCGAGATCGTTACGATCTCCGGAGCCGGTGTCGGTGGAGCTGGTGCGATCATCAACAGCGGAGCGGATCAGGCCAATGCCCTCGGCCGCATCGTCCTTGCGGCCGACGCCACGATCGGTGGAGCCAAACGCTGGGACCTGCGCAACTCGACCCCGACGCTCGACATGGCCGGCTTTACGCTGACCAAGACCGGGGTGAATTACATCGCCTTCGTGGGAGCCAACCTCACCACCACGGGAAATATTGTCATCAACCAAGGCGAACTTAACCTTACGCTGGGCACAAAACTCAATGGCACCGCAGCCAATAGCGTGACCGTGAACAATGGCGGAACGCTGGGGATGTATCAGTCTTCATCTGCCCATGATTGGACACTCAACCTCAACGAAGGTTCTATCCTGCGAGGCGAGAATTCCAGCAATGCGACCACCCAGAACATCTGGGCCGGACCGGTCAGCGCCTCGGGCAACGTCACGGTAAATGCCCAAGCGACCCTATCCATCAACGGGACAATCTCGGGAACTGCGAACCTCACCAAGAACGGCACCGCGACACTTAATCTGCGAGGCACGAATAGCTTCAATGGCACGACGACCGTCAACGCCGGCACGCTGGCCCTCGATTACGCCACCAATAACACCAGCAAGCTCGACGACGCCTCCGCACTTCTCCTCGGCGGCACGCTCAGCCTGAGCGGCGGCAGCCACGCCGAGGTCGTCGCTTCGACCACGCTCATCGCAGGCACCGCATCGACCGTGACCAGGCCCTCCGGGACATCGACCCTCCAGATGGGTATGATCACGAACAATCCCGGGTCGACCATCAACTTCGTCGGCAACTCCACCGCCACCACGACAACCCCAACCACCAACGGAATCCTGGGTGCGTGGGCAACGGTCGATGGCACGAACTGGGCTGCGACCGACGGCGGGAACAACGTCGTCGCCTTCACTGGATACACAGCAACCTCCGCAGCAGGCGACGTCGCCGCCAACTACACGAACAACAACCTGAGCGTGAACAGCACGCAAACACTCGACGGCCCGGCCACCCCGAACAGCTTCGCGTTCAATACCGCCGGCTCCTACACGATCACACTCACCGGCGCAAACACACTCACCGCCGGCGGCATCCTCGTGAACGCCGGCGTCGGCAACAATACCTCAACGATCACCGGCGGCACGATCCAGATGCCGGCTGCAACCGACCTCATCGTCACCCAGAACAATTCGAGTGGAACCCTCACGGGAACCGTGATCGGATCCTCGATCCTCGATAACTCGGGCACCGGGCTCATTAAGAAGGGTGCCGGCGTTGTGACGCTGGGAGCCTCAAATACCTACACCGGCAATACCACGATCGCTGCCGGCGCCGTGGTGGCCGCCGCCAACGATGCCCTTGGAACCTCCGCAGGCTCAACGACAGTTGCCTCCGGCGCGGTCTTTGGCCTCTCGGGAGGCATCGACTACTCGACGAAGGAAACGATCATCGGTTCGGGGGTCGGAACCACGGCTGCAGTGGGTTCGCTCGTTGCGGTTCAGCGAGGCTTTGTTCAAAGCGTGAGCGGCAACAACACGTTTGCGGGCGATATTCAGATCTCCGCCGCGGGCATATCGCGCATTGGACTTCAGACCGGCGCGCAGCTCACTCTGGGCGGCAACATCACGATGGCGCCGGGAGTCACCGGTGTCAGGGTTCTCTTCCGGGCGGGGGACACTGCCGGCGACTTCATCACCCTCACCAACAATGGAAACTCATGGGATACCAATACCTTGATTTTCTCTGCCAATGCCACTGTCGGAGGAGCAGGCGTCCGGCTTGGCATCGACAATGCCCTTTCGACCGTGGCAGCCCTCGAGGGCGGCGGCAGTGCCGGGGCCGGCAACACCTTCGACCTGGCCGGATTCAACCAGACAGTCGCGGGGCTTGGAACGCTCGGCGATGGCAACGGGCCGCTCAAGATCTCCAACAGCGCGGGCAACGCGACCACCTCGACGCTGACTCTCAACCTCAGCGCGAACCAGACGACGGCAAACACGGTCATCACCGATGGCACTCTCGGCGGCAAGGTGGCGGTCGTCAAAACCGGGGCGTTCAACCAGACGCTGGCCGGAGCCAGCACCTACACCGGCGGCACGACGATCAAAAATGGCAGCCTGATCCTCTCGGGCGGGGCCAACCGCATTGTGGCCAACGGGACGGTTACCCTCGGCGATGTCGCCACGACCGGCAAGCTTGTGCTCGGGACGACCACGTCGGTCGCCAACCAGACGCTCTCCAGCCTTACCACGACCGGCCTCGGGGGAAGCGTCGTCGGTGGAAATGCAACGGCGGGCTCCTCTGTTCTGACCATGAACGTGGCCAGCGGATCGACTGCCTTCGATGGAACCCTCGGCGGAGCGGGAACGAACGAAAATAACCTGGTCATCGCAAAGTCCGGAGCGGGTACGCTGGCCCTTTCCGGCACCAACACCTATACGGGCACGACTACCGTCAGCGCGGGCATCCTTCAGGCGGGCAGCGTCGGCGCGCTTGGCGCGTCTGGATCATTCGCCAATCGAGCCGTCATCACCACTGGCGGAACGCTTGAGCTTGCCACCGATACATCGGTCGCCGCCGAATGGCTGGATATCGGTTCCAACAACACCGGCACGGTAGTCGTCAACCGTGCAACGGCGGGAGCCGGCATCACGCAGTCGCTGGGTACCCAATATCTTGGCAGTAATGCCGCATTGAATGTCACCCAGGGAGCCAACGTCACCAGCGGCACAGCCACGCTGGGCTTGGCATCGCTGATCATGTCGGGAGGAGCCACTGGCAACGCCACGTTCAATCCGACCACGGCTGCGGTCTCGATCACCGGATCAGTAAATTCCGGCGTCGCATTTGCCAAGACGCTTGTGCTGGACGGAACGAACGCAAATAACGCGATCTCCGGGAATATTTCCAACGGCTCAGGAACCGTGTCCCTGAGAAAGAGCAACAGCAGCACATGGGTGCTTTCCGGGGTCAATACCTACACCGGCAACACGACCGTCTCCGCCGGCACGCTCCTCATCTCGTCGGGCGGAAGCCTCGCAGCGGCCTCGCCCGTCGCCGTGACTGGTGGCGTCTTCGGCGGCGCAGGAACGGTGGCTGGCAATGTCAGCGTCTCCAGCGGTGCAACGCTCGTGGCCGGCGTCAGCCTCGCCGACGATGCCACGTTCAACCTCACCGGCAACCTCACGGCTTCGTCCGGTTCGATCGTTTCGCTTGGGCTCAGTGCAGCCGGATCTCACGACACGCTCAACCTCGCGGGCGCATCTTACGCGTTCGACGCAAACCAGACGTTTGCCTTCCTTGACCAGGGTGCTGAGGTCGGCCTCTACAGCGGCATCATCACGACTCCGGCGAGCTTCTCGCAGAGCGTTGCCGGCTGGACGGTCAGCAATCCCGGCTGGACCGGAACGTTCACCGTCAACGGCAACAACGTGGACTTCAATCTGACGGCCGTCCCCGAGCCCGGTACTTGGATCATGGTCGGCATTGGCTTGGCCTTCCTGCTCTACCGGAAGCCCCGCCGCCGCCTCGATCCCTGATCCCTTTCTGCAACCTGTAGTAAACCAAGAACCAAGAACGTTTCTTCAACTTTTCGAATTTGGCACTTCTAAATAAGGCGGAAGTGAAGAGCCGCCCCATGGGTGGGGGTGCCAATACGCCGGGCCGGCGGAAGAAGTAAGGCGCTTCCGCCGGTCCACCATTGCTCCGGCGCGGGAGAGTAAGGCCTCCCGCGCCGGACTCTTTTTGTGGGTGCGCTTCACATTTTCTCCCCCTCCGTGCCCCCGCGTGAGTCCTCCCGCGAAGCCGCCAAGGCGCAAAGACCAGCGCGGTCAGGTTCTCAGGTTTGCCTCCTTCGCTCCCGCTCATGTCGCCCTCCGGGCTGTCCTGCGGACAGGCGACCCGGCCAGCGCCCGCTGGCACGTGTTCAGCTCTCCAGTTTCGCTTCCCTCCCCATCGGTAGTTTTACCGACTCCCCGTCATTCGTGCTTTTGATACACATCAGTCCTGCATCCCCACCCATGAAAATCCGCCTTATGTCAAATCCCCGTCTGCTTCCCGTTCTTTCTGGCGCTCTCGCGATGGCCGCTCTCACATTCGTGTCCGCTCCGGCGGCCTTCGCGGCAAATACACTCACCGTCTGGGGAAATACCGGAAATACCACTTGGGCCACCGGCACCTACGATTGGAATACCGCCGGCAACTGGGGAGCCGGTGCGGGACCGGTCCCGATTGGTGCCGGGAACATCGCCCAGCTCAGGGGCAATACATCGCAAACGATCACTCTCAATTTGACCAGCTCGATCACCATTGGCGCGATCTCACGGGCGGGCTCACAAACCAATTTCATCATCAATGGCAGCGCCATCACAATGGACGGCACAGGGATGACGACGGTCGCAGGCACGAATACCGCAGGCGCGTTTGTCGCTGGAGAGGCGGCTCTGATGTCGAACCAGAACAATTCGACTTTCGTGAACCTGACGATCAATGCCGGCATCATCATGCTGAATACCAACTTGGGTATCGGGGGGCGTTCGGGAACGAATTCGGGCAACAGCATGACGATTGGCGGCAACATCACCAACGGCGACAGCGTGACCCGGCAGCTGAACTTCCGGGGAGGGCTGAACAACGCAGGCACCAACACCACTGTGAACGGAAGCATCGGCGCCACAGCGGGTGGAGGAGGGGGCATTGCCATCAATAACCTGATCACCGGAAATGCAGGTGTGACTGTGAACGGTGCTATCGGCGGCGCCACCGGAACCGGGGCGGCAATCACGCTTGAAAATGCAGCGACTGGCACCGGGACACTCAGCCTCACCGGTGTCCTCGGCCAGACGATCACCTCGATCACCCAGAACAGCTCGACATCCAGACTGTCCATCACCTCAAATGCAGGAAACACGAACTATGCGGAAGGGTTCGTCGTCAAATCGGGAACGCTTGCGCTGGTCGGTCCGGGCGGGAATTCGACTACGAACTTCGGCAGTGGCAACGTCACGCTGGGCGACACCAGCGGCTCGGCAAACGTCACGCTTTCGATGGGGAATACCAACAACTACGTCACCAACGTTAACGTTCTCTCGACTGGTGGCACGAAGACGTTTTCCGCAATTTCCAGTTCGACTTCTTCAGGCCCCGTCATCTCGGGCAATCTCTTGCTTCAAGACAATCTGACCGTTGGTGGAGCCACCAGCACCAGTTTCACCTTCGCGGGTGCAAACAACAGCATCGCCAGCGGCAAGACATTGATCCTTGTCCAGAATGCCACCGTGAACGCCTATTCTTATACATTGAACGGAACGTTCACCGGTGCCGGAGCTATCTCCGCTTCTGGAACAACCAATCAGACGACATCGATCAAATTCGCCAGCACGACTTCCGACTACGGCGGTGGCACATCGCTGGGCGCGATGGGAGCAGGCCTCGTCGAAGTTGCGGCGGACACCGTGGCGGGTGTCGGCTCATTCGGATCCGGGGCGATTACGCTCAATGGTGCGACGCTCCGCGCGGATGCCACAGCCGATCGTTCGCTCTCCAACGCCATCACGATTGCAGCCGATACGACGTTCGCCACCCAGGCTTCGGAGAAGAGCCTGACATTTGCCGGCAATGCTACCCTTACAGGCAACCGCACGCTGACCGTCAATACCGGCACCACCGTGGCCGGCAAGGCGGTCACGTTCTCGGCGCCGGTCGGCGAGGACGCCGCCGGCCGCTCGCTCACCAAGGCCGGCACCGGCACGCTCGTCTTTGAGGCCTCCAACACTTACACCGGCAGCACGCTCGTCACGGCGGGCACGCTGGTCGTGGGCGCCGCGGGCTCGCTCAACAATTCGTCCAGCGTCGTCGTCTCGACGGGCTCGACGCTCACCAACAACGGGACCGCTCTGACCCCGGCCCTCGGCCTTGGCGAGGGGGCTACGCTCGCCGGCTCCGCAGGCTTCACCCCCACGTCGCTCACGATCTCCGCAGACCTGGGCGGCGGGTTTTCGACGATTGTTCTCAGTTCGTCCCTGGCCAAGTCCGGGGCATTGGATTTTTCGCTCACAAACCCCACCGATGGCAGCTATGCCCTCTTCAGCGGGACTGCGCCTACCGGGCTCTTCTCGAGTGTGAGCGTCGGCGGCAACGCGCTCGCCCCGCTCGGCGGGAACGTCTTCTCCGCCGAGGTCGGCGGGTTTGCCTACACCTACGACGACAATTTGAACACGCTGGGCATCGCCGCCATCCCAGAGCCGGCCACCCTGATCCTTGCCTCGCTCGGACTCGCCGCGATCTTCATCCGCCGCCGGACCGCCGGCCGGACCGCGTAACATTTTCATCCAATTTGAGACGTCCCGGTGTTTAAAATCCGGTTTTTGAAGGGGCCGGATCTGGGGGCACCGGGAAACGCTCAATAAATGGCACCTCCGAAAAAGGCGGTTTGAAGGCCCGCCTCATGGACGGAGGTGCCGGCCGGCGCGGGGAATTGAAGAGCCCCGCGCCGGCACTCTTTTTTTCAGCAAACCTCTCCCCCGTAGCGGAAGGCCGAAAGACTTTCGGGGCTCCCGCGAAGGCGCGAAGCCGCGAAGGAGGCGATGGGAAAGGCCACAAAAAGCGCATAATTCACAAAACCCGGCATTTCCACCGCTCCTTTGTGCCTTCTATGCATGATGTGGCCGCTCATCTGCCTCCCTTGCTTCTCCGGAGAGCAGAGCTCCCGCTCTGCTCCACACCGACCAAAACGCAGCAGGAGCTACGTTCTCCGGAAAACTGGGCTCCTGCGGCGCTTGGAAAAAACGGAAGCTTCCGCCAGGCCCGGTAGCGAAATATTGAAAATATTTCGACGGTGGAATCCCACCCTGTCCAATCCCCGCATCACCTTGAAGAATCATATCCCGCTTGCTTCTCCGGAGAGCAGAGCTCCCGCTCTTCTCCACACCAACTGAAACGCAGCAGGAGCTACGTTCTCCGGAAAACCTGCGCCTCCGCTCCCGGTCTCACGCAGAGCCGCAGGGCAGGGAACCAATCACTCCCTGCCCGCCAACTCCCCCTCAGCGCTCCCGGCGCCTCCGCGTGAGACAGGCTCCGGCATCGGTAGTTTTACCGACTGGCAGGATTTTTTCGAAGCGGTAGGTTTTCGGCGCAATCACTCTCACCTATGAAAAATCGCCTTACATCTGCACTCCGGTTTTCTTCCGGTTTGATCACCCCGCTTGCCGCCTTCGCCTTGCTCTCTGTGACGGGGACCGCGTTTTCGGTCGAGCAAACCTGGACGGCCGGAAATGGAACCTGGACGACCGGTGCCAATGGCTGGAATGGAAATACAACCTGGACTGCTGGCGACACCGCCACCTTCGGCGCGGCCGGAACGGTTGTGGTTCAAGTCGGGGGTGCTGTCACCACCGGGCTTGGAAATACGACGGTCGGCGGACTCAACTTCACAAACAGCGGATATACTATCCAGTCGGACAATGCCACGTTGACGCGGACCATCACGATGGGCTCCGTGAATGCTGCGGGGAACGTCACGATTGCCTCAGGCGTCACGGCAACGATCGGGGACCGGGTGAAACTCACAAAAAGCGGAACCGGCGGTCAGCTCGATCTCTTCGGTGGCGGAACTTTGGTCGTTGGATCAGGCTCGGTCGGAGGAAATGCTTCCTTGGATACGACCAACGGAGCAAACTCTTCGTTCATCAACGGCAATAGCACGCTGGAAATCAAAACCGGCGGGACCGCCACCTATGGAACCAGCCTCGGTCTCGGGCAGGCAGTCGGTGGGGGAACTGTCAACATCACCGGTGGAGATTTGAAGATAGCAGCCACCTCCAGCAATTTGATTCTTCAGAATCTCATGGGTGTTACCGCTTCATCTTCAATTACGATTTCGAGCGGAAACATCACTTTTACAAATGTGGCAAACACCGGAGGTATCCGCTTCGGTCAAGCATCCACCAACGCCCTGACGAATGCGTCTGGAACGTTCAATTTGGATGGAGGAACGGTGACCGCCAACAAAGTCTTCGTAGGTGGGAATATGACTGGCGGTGCAAAATACACCGCCATCTTCAACTTCAACGGCGGCACGCTGAAGGCGCTCGGCAACCAGACCGCGTTCATGGAGGGGATCACAGCGGCCACGACAAACAGCAGCCTCTCGGGCGCCTACGTCAAGGCTGGCGGTGCGAAGATCGACTCGAATGGCTTCAACATCACGATCGGCCAGCCGCTCGTGCACGAGACCGGACTCCTCACCGCCGATGGCGGACTCGAGAAGCTCGGGGCCGGCACGCTCACGCTCAACGGCACGAGCACCTACAACGGAACGACGACCATCACGGCCGGATCGCTCAAGCTCGGTGCGGCCGAGCGGATCGCGGACTCCAGCAACGTTTCGGCTGCGGCAGGAACGACGTTCAACGCAAACGGGTTCAGCGAGACCGTGGGCACGCTCCTCCTGACCGGCAGCGCGACGCTCGACCTGGGCGCCGGCGGGTCAAATACCCTCTCGTTCGCCAACAGCAGTGCGCTCGACTGGTCGTCGTTCACGCTCACCGTCAGCAACTGGAGCGGGACAAACTTCCTGCGCTTCGGCTCGGATTCCACCGGACTCACCGCCGGACAGCTCGCGAACATCAATTTCACCGGCTTCGGGACCGGCGCCGCGATCGACGCCAGCGGCTTCGTCACCGCCATCCCCGAGCCCGGCACATGGATCATGGTCGGGATCGGGCTCACGTTCCTGCTTTACCGCCGGCGCTCGTCGCGCCCATCGGATAAAGATTTTTAACTTAATTTGAGACGTCCCGGTGTTGGATCTGGTTTTTGAAGGGGCCGGATCCGGGGGCATCGGGGAACGCTCAAAAACGGCACCTTCGTAAAAAAGGCGGTTTGAAGGCCCGCCTCATGGGCGAAGGTGCCAGCCGGCGCGGAGAAGTGAAGAGCTCCGCGCCGGCACTCATTTTTTCAGCAAACTTCACCCCCCGTAGCGGAAGTCTGAAAGACTTTCGGGCCTCCCGCGAAGCCGCGAAGCCGCCAAGGAGGCGATAGACAGGCCCTACAAAAGGCGCACAATTCACAAAACCAGCGGGATCCTTTTCCACTTTTTCACTTCTCCCCTTCGCGGCTTAGCGCCTTCGCGGGAACACCTCTTCTCCGAAAGCTGGACACTTAACACAAAAAATGTCTTCAAAATCTGCGTCTCTATGCGTCCGTCTGCGTCCAAAAAACGCTTTTTCCCACCGTGTCCCCGCGCTTTCTGCCGCCATCCCCTTAATTCCCTTCATCCCTGTGATTATTGCTGGATCCTGCTCTGATAAATGCGAGGCTCATCAAGCTTGCCGGACATGGAGATTCGGCGGGCGTCTTACTGCCTTAAAATGATGCTATCCCTGCGCGCCCCGCGATTAAAAAAACCTTTCCTCACATTTGCCGATGACGTGCGTCCTCGTGGTCCGCTGTCGGCGGCTGGTGCGCTGATCCCTGCATTAGGGCACCTTCGTTCGAAGACGAGCCCGGCGCATGGCTCAGTCGCTTTTTGGGGCAATGGGTCCTTGCTCCTGGCATTCGCGGGATTGTTTCTGTTGGTGTCCGGCGCGACAGCCGGACCGGCTGTTCCTGAGGAACTGAGCCGCGCGGTGGCGGCGCTGCCGGCGGCATCGCCGGCCGATCAGGCGAAGCGGGCGGTGCTGGAGGTCGCGCTCGAGCGGGCGCAGGCGTCAGCCGACGCGGGGATGACCGAGCAGGCGGAGGCGCTTGTGCGCGATGTGGAGGCGGCGCTCAAGGTGCCGGCCGCCGCCATGGCCAAGGCGGCGACGGCCGATGCCACGCACGTTGCCGCGATCAAGCCTGTCCCTGTGACGGCGGGCAATCCCTATCTGGAGGGCCTGACGGAGTGGGGGAACGCGTTTATTGCCAAGCCGGAGCAACCCTGGCCGCGCGCGACGCCGTTGGCGACCGTCATGAAGGGTCTCGCGCCGCGCGAGGTGGGAAACGAGCTCCGGAACGCGGTCTGGCTGTATGCGAATCCGGCGAGTCCGTTGCGCGGGAACGCCGAGTTGCTGAAGCGGATCCTGCGTCGGAGCCATGCGTTTATCGACGCGGCGAATCTGAACGCGACGCCCGGCACGAAGGTGCAGACCGAGATCTACGACCAGTTCGCGGCCGAGGATGGGATCAGCGGGGTGGTCGAGTTCATCTCGCTCTATCCCGGCTTCCTGCTGCCGGTCCAGCGGGCGGAATGGGATGCGGGCCTGAAGGCGGCTTACGACCATCTCTGGCCGGAGATGAAGCGCGCGAACAACTGGAACCTGAACATCGAGACCGCGCGCACGGTGGCGATGCTGAACCTCGGATATCACTTCAAGAACCAGGAGGTGATCGACCGAGTCCTGCAGCACGTCGATGTGACGATTTCGAAAATGAAACCCGACGGCGCCTTCCCCTACAATGGCGACAGCAATCCCTCGTGCAACTACCACGGGGCGATCATCGGCTCGCTCTCGAGGATCTACGACATCACCGGCCACGAGCCGCTTGCCCGCGCGCTCGCGGCGACCCAGTGGAAGGGGCCGGTGATGGGGCGGACAGACGAGTTCTGGACATCGCCATTCCACAAGGCGTTCCGCTGGAACTACGAGCGCGGGACCGAAAATGCGAACCAGCTCGTCATCACACTGAGCAAAAACCCGTATGCCAACGGACTCCGCGGGAAATTCGGCGGACCGAATCGCGATGCGGTCTCCTGGTTCCGGGCGGACATCCCGACGAAGCCGATGCCCGACAACTACACGATTATGGACCGCAACGTGAAGGGGCCCCGCGCCTGGTACGGACGGTTCAACTACGCCGCCACGCTCCACAGCAAGTCGCCGCAGGAAAATACCACCGGCGGACACGAGACGCTCATGGGCGCGATGACGGTCGACGATCCGGGCGGACGCGTGAACTCGATCCTGGTCAACGCAAAGCCGACCGTGAAGGCGACCCGCGAGGACGTGAAGGATGCGAAGGGGATGCCGCAGAGCACCGCCTGGGCGCAGCTCACCGCGAACCTGCGCGGGGTGAGCCTCACCGGCCGGAACTACAGCGCATCGGCCGCGACCTACTCGCTCACGACCACGCGGGGCTGGGCATATCAGGGCAAGATGACCGACTGGACCGGACGCCAGATTTGGCTCGGCCTGCCCGACCGCATCATCGGCCTCCTGAGCACTGTCCCGTCGAAGGAAGGCGCCGAGGCCTTCGAGATCAACACCGTCCTCCGCCTGATCTCCGGCGGCACCGCCGGAGCGGCGGTCTGCAAAAAACTCGAGAAGGTTGGCGACAACCGCTACCGCTACGGTGAGCTCGACATCATCATCCACAGCTCGAACTTCGCCGCGGTGACCGTCGATGTCCTCGAATACCGGAAGAAGAACTACCCGGCCAGCGAGCTGACCTTCCGCGCAAGGCAGGCGCCATCGGAAACTCCGGAAAAATTCCCGCTTTCGGCAAATTTCCACTGCGTCGTCGAGGTCCGCCCGGTCTGGGCAAAAGGCGAGGCCACAGTGACAGCCACCCCGGCAGCGCCGGTGCCCGGACTCCAGGCGACGGTCAACGGAAAGAACTGGCAGATCTTTTTCAATCCGGGAACGACCCCGCAGGCCTGTCCGCCCTTTGCGAAGCCGGCCGTCGCCGGCGCGAGTGTCGTCCGTGTCTCCGACGTGAAGAACGGTATGCCCCAGCGGCCCGCAAGCCCCGGGCTCCAGCTCGGCCCCGGTCAGGAGGCGGTCTTTGTGATCAGCCCGGATCCGGTCGACCTCCTGCCCGGATGGGATTCGTTCGAGCAAATGGTCAGCGCCACACCCGCACCGCGTTAGGGAGCGGAGCGAGCAGCGGGCGGAGGATACAACCCCGTTCGGGGTTGGACGTGTTGATCACTGGGGATCCTAGGGTAGCTTCGCAAGCCTGGCTGGGAGATTACGCCCGGTTGGGGCGTGGGGATGGTGGGACAAGACGGGCGGAGGCACCCCGTTGGGGCATAGAGAATGGTGGGGTTGGATGTGGGGGCCTTGGCGGTTATGGGTGGTGTGAGGCGCGGGAGGAGGATGCAACCCCTTCCGGGGTTGGTCGCAATGATCACACGGTTACCCAGGGTAGCTTTGCAACCCTGGGCTGGGAGATTTCGCCCCGTTGGGGCGTAGGGGCTGGCGGTGATGCGCGGGGTGATGCGCTCCGGATTTCTCTCCGTTTGGGCGTGGGGATGGCGAGGCCTGGTGGTGAGGTGTGCGCGGCAGGGTTACTGGAGAGTGTCATCGGGGAGGCATCTTCCACGAATCCCCGAAGGGGATTGCTCCGCCAGCCCAGGGTTGCGAGGAACGAGCTACCCTGGGTATCATGCAGAAAAACCCAAGAACCCCAACGGGGTTCCATCCGATGTCACAGTCCCTCTCCAGCGTCTATTTGCACATCGTCTTTTCCACCAAGGATCGGTTTCCTTTTTTCTCCGAACGACAGGTGCGCGAAGAGGTTCACGCCTTTCTTGGTGGCATTGCAAAAAACCGTTCCTGTCCGCCTGTTCTTGTTGGTGGCGTCGCGGATCATGTCCTGCTCCAGTTGGGGCGCATCGTCTCGCAAGCCGATCTGGTGAAGGAATTGAAGCGCAGTTCGAGCGTCTGGATCCGCGAGCGGTTTCCGCAGTTTCACAAATTTTCGTGGCAGGCGGGTTATGGGGCCTTCTCGGTCAGCGTTTCGAGTCTGGATTCCGTCCGGTCCTATATCGAAAAGCAGGAGGAACACCATGCCCGCGTTTCGTTTCAGGACGAGTTCATCCAGTTTTTACGGAAGCACCGGTTGGACTACGACGAGCGCTTCGTCTGGGATTGATGCAACCCCGTTCGGGTTTGGTCACGGTATTCCCGTGGGGACCCAGGGTAGCTTCGCAACCCTGGGCTGGGAGATTTCGACCCTTTGGGGCGTGGGGGTGGCGGGGCTGGACGGGGGTGGGCGGTGAAGCGAGGGAGGAGGATACAACCCCGTTGGGGCTTGGGATGGCGAGGCCGACGAGCGAAGGCGACGAGCCGTGGGATTTCGTTGCCCCAGGGCGGACATTGGGGCTCAGTTCTTAGGGGGCTTCCTCGCCGCCCATCGGTAATTTTACCGACTACCCGGCTCCCCCTGGCCTGATGCATGTTTGTCCACCGAATCTTTCTCCCACCCATTGCCTTAAAAAATCTCTGCCGCACCCTGCATCGCAACACATAGAACCATCCAAAATCCGCAGCCAAATCCGTTCCCTCGACCTGCGGGATGCCTTGCGTGCTTGGCGGGCGTGCCTGTGGCGGATATGGTGGCTGGGATGCTGGGAGTGCTTTACGATTCCCACTTCACAGCGGATCCCGGCCGGGACGGTTGGTCCGCTACCCCTGATTCCATGAACCTCCAGCAGTCAAACATCATCGGACGCATGACCCCTGGCCCGGGATTCGGGATGGCAATCAGGGATGTGCCCGGTCGCATCGTCCTCCCATCGGCTTTTCGCGGACTGTGTTTCGTTTGGCTTGCGTTGCTTTTGTTTTTCCTGGCCGCGCCGCTCGCCTCCGCGCAGACGATCACGACCGCGCTGGCCGACGCGAATGCGGCGCTGAGCGCGGCCAAGGCCGCCTACGCGGCGACTCCGCCCGCACCGGCCGAAACCGTCAAGAAAGGCGGGATCGACTGGATGCTCGCGCACAGCCAGCGGCTGATCAACGAGGCGACCTCCGCGAGCGATATTCCGAAGGCGACGCTGGCGAAGAACCTCGCAAACGACGCACTGGCTGCGGTCGGGAATTCCGGCTATGGCGCGCGCCAGGTCACGAAGCCCGAGTGGCTGCCGGCGATCGCCTCCACCGCGACGAACCCGGGATTTCCGTCGCTGTTTACCATTACGACCTATAACACCGTCACGCCGTCGAATCCGCTCCTTTCTGGCGGGACATCCCCAACGACCGGGGATGCCCAGAAGCTGGCTTACGCGGTTTGCCATGCGCAGTCGCCGGTGATGGGCAATGCCACCGGCGTCACCGCCTTGCTGACAATGCTCAACGAGGGGCACCAGAAGACCGCGCTGACCCAGGGCGAGCGATGGAGCGAGGCGAGCCTGACCCGGGCTTACCTGATTCTGAAGGCCACCTACCCGACGCTGATCCCTTCATCAATCGACACTGCGTGGAAAGCCGTCATGCGGGCCCGCGCGGAGGAGGTCCGCTCGCTCTTCGCCTGGGCATTCTCAACAACAAACTACCTCCAGAACAGCTGGCTGAATGCCGACGCCCGGGAGATCCCCAACCTGGGTTACTACGCGCAAGCTCTCAACGACGCGTCCTACGAGGCCCTCATGGACAACTACCTTCCGAAGATGTATCTGACCCTCCAGCCGGACGGTGCCACAAACTACACCGGCTATCAAAACGAGGCGTGGACGTATCACGCCGAGGGGATCAACGTCATGGCCTGGTACCGGTATTTTGCGCCGAATGCGACCCTGCGCCGGATCGCCGACGACTACGTCAAAAAGTGCGGCGCCTACCACCCGCTCACCACCACGCGGTTTGTCCACGAGGAATATACCGCCCCCGAGCAGAAACACTACTGGAACAAGGGCCGTCCGCAACAGTCCTACATGGGCTACATCGCCCGCGATCCCTACGCCGTGGCGGCCTGCCAGGATAACACTGCCAACCACCTCCTTGCCTTTGCCTACGATCCTACGGTCTACGTGAGGACCCCCGCCACCGTGACACTGCCCGATAACTACACGGTCTTTGACCGGAACATCATCGGGGTCCGGGGGAAATTCGGGCTCACCGACTACGCGCTCACGACGCGCGACTTCAGCTATTTCCCGGGCAAGACGACCTCGACCGGCACGACGACGCCGGTGAAGGGATTCGGCGTCACGACATTTTTCGGGATGCGGAGGATGTATACGACCGCGGATGAAAAGACCTACGGCTGGCCGAACAACGCGATCCTCGAGCGTGTCATGAACCGGGTTGTGATCCGCGACGCCTCGGGCAACGTCACCACGACCTACGACAAGGGTCAGGACATCACTTCCTCGGTTACGATGACCGGCAATGTGACTGCGCTCTCCGCCCGCTACAAGTGCTCGCGCAATGGCCAGAACACGTCCTGGACCGCAATCCCCTACGACAACATCCAGGAATGGATCGTCACCCCCGAGCGGGCGATCGGGTTCATGCGCATCGAGTCGCTGGGATCGGCCACCCGCACGGAAATCCAGGCCGGCTTCGACTTTGTGAGCGGACGCGAAGGCCAGTGGGGCGTGCGGAAAACGTTCAAGCCGCTGTCGGACCCGGCCTACACCGATGGGAATGCCTCCTACAGCTATAGCGCGGGCGTGAATGCCACCTACCAATACGGCGACCTCCAACTGAGCGTGCTCGGCTCGAGCTACTCGACGGTCCAGCTTTCCTACGGCCCTGGCAGCGTGCTGTCCCCGGCCACCGATCTGATGAAAGGGAAGCTGCGGCTGGTCACGCCGGACAAAGCCATCACAACCGGAGCCAGCGACTGGTGTCTTGTCGAGGTCCGGCCGCTGGCCACCACCAGCAATGCCACCGCCGCCGGGACGCTTGCGCTTTCGAACGGGCTTTACGGCTTCCGCTTTGTGGAAGGCGGCCGCTCCTACACGATGGTGCACAATCCGGGCGGCACAACGCAGGTCCTCGATTACACCGCCCCCGCCGGCTACGCGTCGTACTCGCTACACCTCGGAAGCAGCAGCGGTGTCGACCGCAATAAATATCTCACCCGGGAGCAATACGAGGCATCAATCAAAACCGATAGCGGCTGGCGGACGGTGCCGCTCGCCTCCGCCGCCGTCAGCTACAGCATCCCGCCCGGCCGCCACGTGCTCATTGTCGGCAGCAATGCGGCGGCCGACCATGCATCGGGCTGGAAATATTACCCCGACGTCTTCCCTCCGAACCGTGCGCCCACCGCCCTCGAGCAGTGGCTGAAGGCAAACTTCGGAAGCCTTGCCGGCGACGGGAAATCCAACGAGGCGTCGGATGCCGATGGGGATGGTGAGGTAAACGCGTTGGAATTCGCGACCGCCCAGGATCCCGCTGCCGCAACGCAGAACGTTCTGACCTCGGTAACCAATGGTTCCTGGACGGAATTCACCTACCGCCGGTCAAAGGCCGCACTGGCGGCGGGCACGGCGTTTCTCGTCGAATACAGCGACAACGCGGCCGGCGGCATCTGGAGTTCCAGCGGGATCAACCAGGAGCCGCCCCCCCTCGCGGAGGACGCCACCTCCCAGACCATGAAAATCCAGGTTCCAGCCGCGGCCAACCGCGCGATCCGCTTGATGATCACCCTTCCCGGCGCAACGCCGATGTATGAGTCTGTTACCGGCGCGCTCAGCGCGACATGGACGGCGAACGCCAGCTCGACCTGGGGGCTGGGAACCAACTGGGCGGGCGGGATGCCCGCGCAGGGAGCCGACCAGACTGCGACGTTCTCCGCAAATGCGACGCTTACCGTGACCAACGACTCGCTGCGCTCGATCGGCGCGCTCCAGTTTACCGCAGGAAATGTCACGCTCGCCGGCTCGGCACTCACGTTCGACTCCGCATCCGCCATATCGGACGTCCAGGTGTCGGCCGGAGCCAACGCCACGCTCAACCTTCCGACCACCGCGACCGGGGCACTGACTAAGTCGGGGAACGGAACGCTCACGCTCTCGAAGCCGGTCACCGGGGCGGCAGGGATCGACATCCTGGCCGGAAGGCTCAGGCTGACCGGCAACCTAACCACCGGAGGAAATGCCACCCATTCGCTCACCGTCCGGTCCGGAACATTTTTTGAGCTGAGCAACACGACTGCGATCGGCGCCGATTGGACGCTCGAGATGATGGGGGGGCAGACGGATGTTAGCGCGGGTTCATCCAACGTCTGGCCGGGACCGGTTACCATTTCCGGGAGCAACAACCGGTGGAACATCGTCAGCGGGCAGCTCACGCTTTCCGGTGAGATCTCAGGGACTTCCGGCTACCACAAAGACGGCGCCGGCATGCTGGTGGTCTCCGGATCGAATCCTGACTTTACCGGCTCAACCAACCTGAATTCCGGCACGCTCCGGATCGCGAAATCCGATGCGCTGGCCGCCTCGACGGTCAGCATGAATGGGGGGGCTCTGGCATTCTCCATTTCCAATCCCACACTTGGAAACCTGGTTGCCGCAAGTCCGGTTCGGAACATCGCCCTGCAGGACGTCTCCGCCGCTCCCGTCGCCCTCTCCGTCGGTGCCAGCGGATCATCCGGCACCTACAACGGAACGTTCAGTGGCAACGGTTCGCTTGCAAAAGTCGGTAGCGGAACATGGACGATTGCCGCCGCGCAACCGTTCACCGGTGCCATAAGTGTCGCCGGGGGGACACTCGCCCTCGGCGGCAATCTGACCGGCGCGCTCTCGGTTTCTTCGGGCGGAACACTCGCGCCGCTGGGTTCACCGTCCATTGCCGGCAATGTCACGTTTTCTCCCGGCTCGATCCTTCGCGTCCGCATCAACGGACCCGCCGCCGGCACCGAGTTCGACCAGCTCCAGGCCGCCGGTTCGGTTGCTCTCGCAGGCTCGCCGGCCATCGTTGCGGCTGCCGGCCTGCCGTTGAATTCGACCAGCTATCTGATTCTCAACAAAACCAGCGCCGGCGCATTCGCAGGAACATTCAGCGGTCTCGCCGAGAGCGCGCTCATTGACTCCGGCGGCTACCTCTGGCGGATCAGCTACGCCGGAGGCACCGGGAATGACATCTCGGTCACTCCGACCCTCGTCATGACGGCTGACATGTCGTGGCGGTTCGCCAATTTCGGAACGGTTGACACTTCCGGCAGTGCAGCGGACGGCGCCGACCCGGATGGCGATGGAGCGACCAACGCCACCGAGAGGGCGAATGGCACGAACCCGAATGTGGCGAACGTCCCGGTCGTCAGCATCACGAGTCCGTCGGTCTCTCCGGTTTCACTGTCCTCAAAATCGCAAACGCTGGAGCTGTCAGGAGCCGTGCAGACCTCCGGGGCCCCGCTCGCCTCCGTGGCATGGTCAAAGGTCTCCGGTCCCGGAACGGTGACATTTTCGAGCCCGTCAGGCTTCACGACCGGCGCCGGCTTTTCCGCAAGCGGAATCTACGTCCTCCGCCTCTCGGGGACATCCGGCACTGCCACCGGCTCGGCCGACGTCACGGTGCTCGTTGAGCCGCCCGGCGCGCTGACATTCCGTGAGGGCGTTGGCGGCTACGCCCACACGGGCACAATGATCCGTGGTGATGGCGGGTATGCTGCGTTCAATTCCGGCGCGCGCAATGAGATTCTGATCGGCAAAACGAGCGCGCCGATGCGCGGGCTCTTTTCTTTTGACCTCAGCTCGGTGCCGGGCGGGCTTGTGCCCGCGTCCGTCCGCCTCGACCTCTGGACCAGCGGATCATCGGGCGCTCTTGCCTCCACCCTCCAGCTCTTCCGCCTCCACCTCGAACCGGCCGAGGGAACCGGAACCGGGGGCAACTCGACCAATGCCGATACCGGCGCAACATGGGCCCGCCGGACAAATGCAGCGGCCAACGTCCCGTGGAAAGGAAATGGAACGATTGCCGGCGCGGATCCCGGCACTGCCGACTATGCGCCGGAACCTCTGTCCACCGTTGCCTCCGCAGTCCCGGTGACCAGCCAGCAAAAAACCTTTGATAGCGCCCCGGCATTTGTTGCGGCTGTCGGGACCGCCCTCGCCGGCGATCGCAGGCTCAACCTCCTCGCCATCGCTCCCGAAATGGAGGCGAATGCCACCACGAATAACTATTTCCGGTTTTGCTCGGACGACTATGCCACCGAATCCAGCCGCCCGCTTCTCACCATCACATTTGATGCGCCGGGAGTCCTGCCAACCGCGAGCGCCGGGGTGCCATTGGCCGTCACGGCCGGCGGGCCAGCCAGTCTCGCGGGCACGGCTACAAATGCCACATCGACCACCTGGTCGCTCGTCAGCGGGCCGGGGATCCCGGACTTCGCCGACGCGTCCGACCCGGGGTCCAGCGTCACGTTCGACGTGCCCGGTTCCTACACCCTTCGGCTTACCGCAGCCAACGGGAGCGGTGAGGTCTCCTCCACACTGGTTGTGACAGTGACGCCGCCCGCCACGGCGTTCGAGCGGTGGCAGGCCCTGCATTGGCCGGGGGTTTCGAATCCCGCCACCATCGGCCCCGTCGCCGACCCGGATGGTGACGGGCTCCCGAATCTCCTCGAATTCGCTGTCGGCAGGCTCCCCGGCACTCCGGAAAATTCCCCCGGCTCGGTGAGCCTGGCTGGTGGAACCCTCGAATTCACCTATCCCCGCAGTCACGAGGCGGTTGCCGATGGGATCAACTTTATCGTCGAGTGGAGCGATACGCTTGGCAACGACTGGAGCACCGCCGGTGTCACCCATGCGGCGGTCCCGGGAACCGACAACGGCACCACCGAACTCTGGAAAGCCACCATGCCGGCCGGCTCCGCGGAAAGCCGCTTCGTAAGACTCAAGGTCCAATACCCGTGAATCTGAATGCCGCTGCCGACAATTCCCAAGTTGTAGATCACACACAGGCGATGAATACTTTACAAATGCTAGCAAACCTCCCCGGGATAGCTTTTCCACATTCCACGAAAAAACTCACGCTCGCGGTTGTTCTCCTCCTCTCCGCCTGCTGGAACGCCCCGGCTTCCGCCCAGACCGTGAGGTATGAGTTCACCGGCGGCAGCATGTCCCCCACGCTCACTGGACTGCCCGCCGGGGTCACCGCGTCGAATTTTTCCATCGGCACGTTTAGCTTTGCCGCCCTCAGCGACAATGGCGGCAGCGGCAACTCACTCCGGCTTTCGCGCGGCGATCTCGGAACATCGAGCACCGCTGCGCTTGCCGGGCCGTGCCTTTCATTCAGCCTGACGATCCCGGCCGGCACCTCGCTCAACCTCACGTCGCTCGCACTCGACTTCACCTCCGGCGGAGTCACCGTCGCCGAATACATGAATGCCCGCGTCTTCAGCAGCATCAAGGGCTATGGCAACGCAACCGCCGACACAATCGGCACGCTCGGCCGGATGGCGAACGGCGCGGATTCCGGCAACATGACGATCAGCCTGGCCAATCCGGATTCCAATCCGACGAACGGTGCCAACTCGAATAACGGCGATTTCAATTCCCTGACGAACCGGACGGTGACTTTCTACCTGCCTTTCATCCGCGACAGCCAGACGACTGCGACCGACTATGTCGACATCGACAATATCACGCTGAGCTTCACCAGTGGGCCGCCGCCTGCCCAGCAGATCTCCAGCTTCACAGCTTCTGTCATTTCCCCGCTTGAAACCGCTCTCGCGTGGACCGATTCGCTTACCAGCGAAACCGGATTTGTGATCGAGCGCAGCGTGACCGGCTCAAACGTTTGGAAAACCATCATCACCACCGGACCGGACGTCGCATCCATCCGTGATCTGACCGTCACCGCCGGCACGAGCTATGCCTACCGGATTTCTGCGCCCCTCACCGGCGGCGGGTCAGCTGCGGCTGTGCTTTCGGGTCCGGTGGCCGTTCCCGCCGCGGTGGCCGCCGCGCCGCTGGCCGTGATGCCGATGGGCGATTCGATCACGCAGGGGGCGGGCGCAGGCGGCGGCTATCGCAGCCCGCTCTATGCCTCGCTCACCGCTGCCGGATTCCCGTTCCAATACATCGGCGCAAGAACGGATAATCCCACCACGCTGCTGACCAACGGAAACCAAACCCACCACGAGGGCCACGGCAGCTATTCCACCGACCTGCTTCTGGGCAATCTCGATGCCAATAAGCCTTATGGCGGCACCGATGAGGGAGGGTTCTGGATCACGGGAATCCCGGGCACCCGCAACCCGGCGTATCCGGACGTGATTCTCCTGATGATCGGAACGAACGACATCGGCATGTGGGCCCACACCCCCGCGGAGACAATTGCTTTTTACGACCAGTTGTTGACCAAGCTTGTCACTTTGCGGCCCTCCGCGCGCATCATCTGCGCCAGCGTCGTGCCGTTCGTTCTGTCCTACTTTGAAAATGCCTATCCTGACAAGGTCGGCGTCTACACGAACCGCGAGCCGAACAACGTGATTTTGAACGGCCTGCTTCCGGGACTCGTCGCCACTCACCAGGCGGCCGGCCATCGCGTGCAGTTCTATGACATGCGCCAGAAGGTCAGCCCGGCAAATGCCGGCACGCTCATCGGAGGAGACGGCGTCCATCCGAACCAGGCCGGCTACAACGCCATCGCCGCCGGCTGGTTTGAGGCGGTGCAGCAACTCCCGCTCGTCGCAGCCTGGCGCATCCTCCACTTTGGTTCCGCCACCGGGGCGGGCCAGTCCGACGACCTCGCCGACCCCGATGGTGACGGCGAGCCCAACTTGAAGGAATACGCGTTCGGCACCGATCCCCTGGCCGCCAATACCTCTCCGGTAGTTAGTTCGACAAGCACCAGCGCAGGGAGCGAATTCCTTTCCGTCTCCTTCCCGCGGCGTAAATTCGCGGACGTGAGCTACACCGTCGAGGTTTCGTCCGACCTGATCTCTTGGTCCGCCGACAGCGTGCAGACCGGCTCCCCGGTAAACCTGGACGGGATTTTCGAGCAGGTGACATTTCGCGACCTCCAGCAGGCTGCCGCCAATCAAAAGCGCTTCATTCGTGTGAAAGTGACCAAGCCATGAGCGTCCCGAACGTGGTGGCGCGTGGCACGCAGCGGGCCAGGCAAACCCGGTATTTCGCCCGCGACGTCTGCCTGCTTGCTGCCTGCGGTGCGCTGGTCCTTGGTTCCCACGTGTCCGCCGCATCCCACGACGAGGCGCTGAGGGCAGGCTTCCAATCCCCCCCCGATGCGGTGCGGCCGACCGTCTGGTGGCGGTTCATGGATGATCTCATGACCCGCGAGGGCGTGACGGCCGATCTCGACTTCATGAAGCAGATCGGCCTGCGCGGGGGCGTCGTTTCGTTTTGTTCGAGCCGGACGAAAATCGGCATGCCGAAGCCGGGTCTGCCGCTGGCCCCTATTCTGTCCAAGGACTGGTGGAACCTCGTCGGGTTTCAACTCGAGGAGGCCTCCAGGCGGGATCTGGGCCTCTGGTTCCAGGCCTGCCCGGGCTATGCGACGTCGGGAGGCCCGTGGATCACGCCGGCGCTCTCCATGCAGAAGGTCGTCTGGAGCGAGGTTTCCTGCGAGGGAGGGAAGCCCTTCGATGCCGTCCTGACGGTTCCTGCCGTTGATCCGAAGTGGAACTACTACCGCGACGTCGCCGTGCTCGCGGTGCCCGCGGGGGCTCCGGGCACGGCGGTCCCACCGGACAAGGTGGTCGACCTCGGCAAAAAAACCGATCCCGCCGGACGCCTCAAATGGTCGCCGCCCGCCGGGGGCGCATGGAAAATCTTCCGCTTCGGCCACACGACGACCGGCGTCCCGGTCCACCCGGTGACCGCTACCGGCTCGGGCCTCGAGTGCGACAAGATGAGCCGCGAGGCGACAAGGCTCCAGTTCGACAGCTACTTCAAAAAAATCCTGGCTGCGCGGCCGGACGGCTCGCGCGCTAAGGTCGCGCTTTTCTACGACAGCTGGGAGGCGGGCAACCAGAACTGGACGCCGGAGTTCCGGGAGGAATTCCAGAAGCGCCGGGGCTACGACCCGTTCCCCTGGGTGCTGGTCGCCGCCGGCCAGCTCGTCGGCAGCGAGGAGCAGAGCCGTAGGTTCGATCACGATTGGAGGACGACCGTCGAGGAGATGATCAGCGGCGAGCACTTCGCCGAACTCGCCCGGCTCTGCCATGAGAACGGCAGCGGAGACTTCCGCGCCCAGCCGTACAACGGCCCTGTCAACTTCATGACGGCCGGCGCCCACTTTGATATTCCCGAGGGCGAATTCTGGCACATCAACAAAGCCTACGGATGGTGGACGCTGCGCATGATCGCATCGGTGTCCCACGTCAACGGAAAGACCGTCGCCTCGGCCGAGTCGCTGACCGCGAGCCCGGAGGACATCCGGTTTGATGTCGACCCTTTCTCCACCAAGGCCGAGACCGATCTCGCCTTCACGATGGGGATCAATGAAATTTCGATCCCTCACATCCCGCACAACCCCTGGCCCCGTCTGAAGCCCGGCATGAATGCGGGGCCCTACGGGATGCTGCTCGCTCCCGGGCAGGCGTGGGCCGGCCTTGCGGGATCGTGGATCACTTATCTCGGGCGCTGCTGCCACCTGCTGCGGCAGGGAACGTTTGCCGCCGATGTCGTGAAGGTTTTCCGCCCCGGCCAGAAAGGCTACGAGCCACCCGCCGGGTTCGCCGGCGACATTTGCAACGAAGAGCTGATTATTTCCTCGATGACCTGGGATGGCCAGGCGCTCTGCCTTCCCGGTGGGATGCGCTACAAGGTCCTCGAACTGCCCGACACCACCAAAGTGCTCGCCCCCTTCCTCTCGCCCACCGGGATCGAGACCCGGCTCAATAACAAATCGCGCCCCCAGAACATTTCGCTTCCGCTCCTCCGCAAGGTGCGCGACCTCGTCCTGGCTGGTGCCACGGTCGTCGGCCCGCGGCCGCTCTCGACTCCGGGCCTCTCAGGCTACCCTGCCTGCGATCAGGAGGTCGCTAGGATCGCCGAAGAGCTTTGGGGACCACCGGCGCAGGCTCCGGTCGATCGCAGGGTCGGGAAGGGCCGTGTCCTCTCCGGGATTCCAATCTCCGACGTGCTCCCACGCATGGGCATTCAGCCGGACTTCCAAACTATCGAGCCGGTCCCCGCGGACGATGTGCCATGGATCCACCGCACGGTCGGCACCGATGACTGGTATTTTGTGTCCAACCAAAGAAACGAACCGCTCAGCGTGACCGCCTCGTTCCGCGTGGACGGGAAAGTCCCGGAGCTCTGGCATGCTGACACCGGGACCAGCGAGCCCGCCCGCACGTGGTCGTGCAAGTCCGGAAGGACTGAAGTCGCGCTCGCTCTCGCCCCGCGCGGCTCGGTCTTCGTGCGATTCCGTCCGGGCGCGCCGGAGGTGACCCCAACGCCAGCAGCTCAGGCTCCGATCCCGCTGCCGGGCGAATGGAAGGTCCGCTTCTCCACGGCCATGGGAGCGCCGGCTGAAGTCGTTTTTCCCGCTCTGGCCTCATGGACCGACCGTCCGGAAAAGGGGATCCGTTACTACTCGGGCGTTGCAACCTACTTCAAGGAAGTCTCCATTCCAGCGGACCGCCTTGGGCCGGACCGTCGGGTCTCACTCGACCTGGGAGATGTCAAAAACCTCGCCCGGATCACAGTCAACGGCACCGCCTTCCCCGAGCTCTGGAAGCCGCCGTTCACCTGCGACATCACGAAGGCCGTCAAGCCCGGCGCGAACCAGATCGCGATCGAGGTGGTGAACGTCTGGGCAAACCGGCTGATCGGCGACGAGCAGGAGTCCCCCGATGTCATCTGGGGTCCCGAGCAGTTCAATCCCGCGAAGCGCTACAAGGGCCAGGCGCTGGAGGCGATTCCCGATTGGGTCCGCCAGGGCACCCAGCGCCCGTCGCCGGAGCGCCGCACATTCACCACATGGAACTACATTCAAAAAGACCAACCGCTTCTTCCCGCCGGTCTTCTGGGGCCGGTCAACCTGACCTTCACCAGCGGATCCGGGGCTTCCTCAAAATGAAATATCCCGGTATCCTCCTCCTCTCCATCATCCAAGGCATGGGCATGATCGCTGCCGCTGAATCCGGCGACGAGGCAGACATGAAGCGCAATGCGGCCGAACAAGCCGCCGCATTGAATCAGGACCCCGGCGGCAGTGACCGCGCCGCGCTCCTGACCGCCCGCGCCAAGGAAAAGATTCACGCGGGAGCGGCCGGGGAACGCAATCCGCATCCGGACGCCCAATGGTTCGGCAAGGCGTCGCTCGGTCTTTTTCTCCATTGGAGCATCTCCTCCGCACACGGCGGGATCGACCTCTCCTGGCCCATGATCAAAAACATGGGCGGTGGCCTGAAAGTCAAACCGGCGGACTATTGGAAGCTGGCCGAAAAATTTAAAGCCGAGCATTACGATCCGAATGCCTGGCTCAAGGCCGCCAGGGAGGCGGGTTTCGACTACGCGGTTCTCACCACCAAACACCATGACGGCTTCACCTTGTGGCCGACCGGAACCTCGGAGACCGGCGTCCGCACGTCACTGCCCGGCCGCGATCTCGTGAAGGAATTCGTCGCCGCCTGCCGCGCCAACGGCCTCAGGGTCGGCTTCTACTTTTCCGGCCCCGACTGGTTCAAAGCCAGGGATTACATGTCGTTTAATTACCGCAGCGAGAGCGGCGGAAATTCGTCGCTGCCGCCGATTCCTGGCCGCCCGGATCTCGATGCGAACTGGGAGCCCACGAAGCTTCGGACCATGCCCGCCGAGGTCCGGACACAAATCCAGCAGGAGTGCCGTCAGCAACTCACCGAGTTGCTCACGCGCTACGGGAAAATCGACGTCTTGTGGTTCGACGGCGGCTCCGGCTCCGACATGACCCTTGAGGAAATCCGGAAGCTTCAACCGGCCATCGTCATCAATAACCGTGGCGGCCTGGCGGAGAAGCCGGGTGGGGCGAAGTTCCATGGCGATTTCTTCACGGTGGAACATGGCGACCAGCCTTTCCGCCCGCCCGGCTGGTGGGAGCAGTTGCGCATCTGGAATTCGCCCACGTGGGGCTACATGATACAGAATGAAAAGTCTTACGCCCCCACCGCTTCCATCCTCAAGAGCCTGGCACGCACGAAGGCGTGGGGTGGCACCGTGATGGCGAATTGCGGACCCCGCCCGGATGGCACGATGCCCCCGCCATATTACAAGGGCATGGCCGAAGTGCGCGACTGGATGAAGGCGAATGCCGAATCCATCGCCGGTGCGGACGCCATGCCACCGGACATGCAAGCCAATATCCCCGTCACGAGGCGCGGCAATACCTTGTATCTGCACGCGGTTGCCGGCTCGAAAGGCAAGCTGGTGGTCAAGCCCGGACCGGCGGTTTCCGCAATCAAATCGGCAAGGCTGCTTCGCACTGGCAATCCCGTTGATTTCCGCTGGGCGGACGGGGTGTTGGAAATCGCACTCCCCGAGCCCTCCCGCAACACTCCGCACGATGTCGTCGCGGTCACCGTGCAAAGCCCGCCCGATGACAAATAGCCACACCCACTTCCTTCCGTGTTCTGCGGCTACTTGACTCATCCCGACCCGCATTCGACAGTTTATGATTCGACGCCTGCTCGCACCCTTACTGCTCTCCCTCAGCCTCGCCAGCGCAGCGACCCCCGAGCCCGCCACTCTCACTGTCCACCTGGACCAGCCGGGCCTCCGCATCAGCCCGATGCTCTACGGTCTCTTTCACGATTCTGCGCCTCCTGCCCGGCTGCTGAGTTCTGCCACATGTCACCCCGCAAATGAAAAGCGAACGATTCGACCATCCAACTGCCTGAAACCACACCACCCATGAGACCATCCCGATTGCTGCCTGCCATCCTTTCCCTCGCCGCATGGAGCCCCTGCGCCCATGCCGCTGAAAGCCCGATCCCGCCTGGAGAGTTCCAGTCGCCGCCGAGGGAAACCTACCCGGTGCTCTGGTGGCGCTTCATGGATGACTATGCCACCCGAGAGGGGGTCAGCGCCGACCTCGATGCCATGAAGCGGATCGGCCTCAGTGGTGCCGTTGTCTCGTATTGTTCCAGCAGCACCGGCATGAGCAAGCCGATGCCTGGTTCGCCGTTTATTGCGATGCTCACCGACGATTGGTGGAAGCTCGTCGACTTCCAGCTCAAGCAGGCGGCCGACCGCAACCTCGACCTCTGGTTCCAGGTCTGCCCGGGCTACGCGACTTCGGGCGGACCCTGGATCACCCCCGAGCAGTCAATGCAGAAGCTCGTCTCGAGCCAGACAAAATGCGAGGGCGGGAAGCCGTTCGACGGCATCCTGCCTGCTCCCAAGGTCGATCCGAAGTGGAACTTCTACCGCGACGTCGCCGTGCTGGCGGTCCCGGATGACAAGGCCCCCGTCGCACCGGAGAAGGTGATCAATCTCACCAAGTCGATGGATGCCACCGGCCACCTCAAGTGGACGCCCGGCCCCGGGCCATGGAAGATCCTCCGCTTCGGCCACACGACGACCGGCGTCCCGGTCCATCCGGTAACCGCTGCCGGCTTCGGCCTCGAGTGTGACAAGCTCAGCAGCGAGGCCACCCGCATCCAGTTCGACAGCTACTTCAAGAAAATCGTCTCACGCCGTCCGGCCGGATCATCCGCCAAGGTCGAGTTGTTCTTTGACAGCTGGGAGGCGGGCAACCAGAACTGGACTCCGAAGTTCCGCGAGGGATTCCAGAAGCGCCGGGGCTACGACCCGCTGCCATGGCTGCCGGTATCGGCCGGCGTCATCGTGGGTAGCGAGGAACTGAGCCGCCGGTTCGATTACGATTGGAAAACAACGATCGAGGAGATGATCAACAGCGAGCACTTCGCCGAGCTCTCCAGGCTCTCGCACGAGGCCGGTAGCAAGCAGTTCCGTGCCCAGCCGTATAACGGTCCGGTCAACTTTATGACCGCCGGCGCGCTCTTCGATATTCCGGAGGGCGAATACTGGCTCAACAAACGCGAATACGGCTGGTGGAGCCTGCGCATGATCGCCTCGGTTGCCCACATCAACGGGAAAAAAATTGCCGCTGCCGAGTCGCTCACCGCGATGCCGGCCAACCACCACATGGATGCCGACCCGTTCAGCACCAAGGCGCAAACCGACCTCGCCTTCACGATGGGGATCAACAGCATGGCCATCCACGCAACCGCCCACAACCCGTGGCCGCGGCTCAAGCCGGGCATGACCTGCGGGTTCTTTCCGCCGCTCCTCGGCGACTGGCAGACATGGAACGATCTCGCTGGTTCGTGGATGACCTATCTGAGCCGCTGCTGCCACGTGCTGCAGCAGGGCACGTTCACCGCAGATGCCGTGAGGGTTTTCCGCCCGAACCAGAAGGGCTACGAGATCATCCCCGGCCATGCTAGCGACCTCTGCAACGAGGAACTGATCGCTTCCTCGATGACGTGGGATGGCGAAGCGCTCTGCCTGCCGGGAGGCATGCGCTACAAGCTGCTCGAGCTGGTGGATAACACCATGGTCGTTAACGCCCAGCTCTCGCCCTCTGGCATCGAGAAGCGGACCAGTAAAACCCCGCTGCCCCAGAGCGCCTCGCTTCCCCTCCTGCGCAAGGTGCGTGAGCTCGTCCTTGCCGGCGCGACGGTCGTCGGCCCACGCCCTGTCTCCTCTCCCGGGTTGGCGGGCTATCCGGCTTGTGACCGGGAAGTTGAGGCGATCGCCACCGAATTGTGGGGGCCGGCCGATGCCTTGCCGGTCGACCGAAAGGCCGGCAAAGGCCGCGTGCTCTCCGGCATCACCGCCGCTGAGGCGCTCGTCCGCATCGGCGTGCAGCCGGATTTCAAAACGGTCGAGGACATCCCGGTTGAGGATGTTCCATGGATCCACCGCAAGGTCGGCGCCGAGGACTGGTATTTCGTCTCCAACCAGAGAAACAAGCCGCTCCAAGTGACCGCCTCGTTCCGCATCGACGGGAAGGTCCCCGAACTCTGGCACCCGGATACCGGCCTCTCCGGACCGGCCACCAGGTGGAACCGCAAGGACGGCCGGACCGAGGTCGGCCTCGATTTTGCTCCACGCGGATCGGTGTTCGTGCGGTTCAGGCCGGGGCCCGCCCCGGCGCTACCGGTGAATCTCCCCGCGCCGAAAGTCCTGGGGACCATTCCCGTCCAGGGCGCATGGAAGGTCCGCTTCGCGCCGGAAATGGGCGTGCCGGCCGAGGTCGATTTCCCGCAGCTTGTCTCGTGGACCGAGCGGCCGGAAAAGGACATCCGCTACTACTCGGGCATCGCCACCTACCGCACGGAGGTCGCGGTTCCCGCCGGGTTGCTCAAGCCGGGCACCCGCGCGGTGATCGATCTCGGTGACGTGAAAAACCTGGTGCGGGTAACCGTGAACGGCAAGGCGTTCCCGGAGCTTTGGAAGCCGCCGTTCGCCTGCGACATCACGTCTGCCGTGAAGCCCGGCCAGAATAAAATCGCCATCGAGGTCGCCAATCTCTGGGCAAACCGCCTGGTCGGCGATGAGCAGGAGCCCGCCGACGTCACCTGGACCACCAAGCGCAGCAACGCCGGCATCGAGTCTCTTGAGGCTCTCCCCGAGTGGCTCCTCCGGGGCGAGTCCCGCCCGTCCTCCGGGCGCCGCGCCTTCTCGACTTGGACCTACGTCCGAAAGGACCAGAAGCTCCTTCCGTCGGGACTCCTGGGGCCGGTCGTGATCACCGTGGACGCGGACCCCGCCAATAAATAAGGCAGCAACTACTGAAATGACCATGATCCGAATTTTACGTACAACCCTCCTGGCAGCCGCTCTCTCAATTCCCTCCCATGGAGCCTGGGCTGAACCGCCCGCCACGGACGACGTGCTCCTGTTTTCCTACTTCCGGGACAATGGCAAAGACGGCGTCTTCCTTGCCACCAGTGACGACGGTGCGGAGTTCCGCCCGCTCAACGACGACAAGCCGGTGTTTCCTCCGCCGAATTGGCCGGGGCAGAACCTCACCCGCGACCCGTCAATCCTCTACCACAACGGCGTCTTCCACATGGTCTGGACCTCCAACTGGACCGGACGGATCTTCGGCTATGCATCGTCCAAGGATCTGGCGAACTGGTCGGAGCCGGTGCAGGTCCGGCCGTTCCCGGCCACGCTCCCGGCCGATGAACAACCGGATAATGTCTGGGCTCCGGAAATCCACCACGACCCGGTAAAAAATGACTTCTTCATCCTCTTCGCAAGCACGATCCCGCGGGAAAAAAAAGATGCGGATGCCAGCAACAACGACGGCAAGCCCGGCTCGAAATACGACAACCGCGTGTTCATCACGCGCACCCGGGATTTCAAGACCTTCAGCGATGCGAAGCTCTTCTTCGACCGCGACTTCGCCTCGATCGATGCTGTCATGAAGCCCGATCCCGCCAAAAAAAACTGGGTCATGATCATCAAGTGCTCGCGCGACGAATCGCTCCAATCCATGCCCGGCCGGAACCTGTGGATTGCCCGCACCGCCGGCACGGATACCGACCGGCCGGACTTCTCTCCGCTTGTCGGCCCGATCGCAGGCAACCACTCGCCAATGTTCGAAAATCCCAGCCCGCGCAAGTCGATGGCCGAAGGTCCGAGCCTGCTGTTCCACAACCAGCTCTGGTGGTTCGCGTGGGACGAGCCTGCCGGCGGCCACCTCCAGCTCGCCACTTCGCCCGATCTCGAGACCTGGACCCACCGCAAGGGCACAATCTTTCCGCCAAGAGCCCAGCACGGCACGCTCTTCCTGGCGCCCCGGTCGGCGGTCTCCTGGCTGAGGCGCTGAGCGGGGAGGAAGGGACTCAAGCGACCGAAGGGACCAAAGGTTGCTTGGGTCGCTTGAGTCCCTCTTGTCCCTTTGTCGAAAATCCTCTCAGCGCCGGTCGCCCCGGCTTCGCAGCCTCGCGCGGGTCATGGCCTCGCGGAGCCCTCCCTTGTCCACAAATGCTTTCTCGAGCGAGGCGAGCTGGTGGTCGAGGAGGTAGCATGTCACTTTGATGAGGCCGATGATGGCGTTGCAGGAGATCGCGGGGTCGGGGTGCTCGATTGCTTTTCGGAACGTCTCGTAGCTCGCATCGGGCGTCCGGTTGAGCTCGCGCAGGCGCAGCGCGTAGGGGTGGGATTTTTCCCACTCGGCGAACTGGCGGGCGCGCAAAAAGTCGCGGTAGTCTTCGAGGAGTTCCTCGAGACTGGCTCGGGCGACGCTGGTGAGCTTGATCTCCATTTCTTTCGAGGTGCCCGATGCCTGGCTGCCCTCGATGATATTCTGCTTTCCGGAGCGGGCGGCCTGGACCATCTGGTCGAACGTGCGGTCTTTCACGCTGAGGAACCGCTCGCAAAAATACCGGGTCGCCTGGAAGACCACGAGCGACTTCTGATACGAGGCCAAACTGGCGTATCCGCCGTGCGGCGGGATAAAGCCGGTCGGGGGACGGCTGTTTTCCATGGCATGGAGTCTGGCAATGCGGACGCGGGATGCGAGGAATTTTTTTTGAAAGGGACCAAAGGCTCCCGCCGCGAAGTATTTGGTCCCTTTGGTTGTTGACGTCCCTGCTGCCTCGTCACAAAACCCTCTGCTTGTCTGGCGGCCAGCGTGACTTAGAATCCGGTTTCCCACCATGAACTTTCTCTCTCCGTTTCTCCTAATTAAACAACTCGGCTTCTTGCTCCTGGCAGCTGTTTCGGCCTGCGCCGCCCATGCCGCGGATCCCGCCGCACCTCGCAGCCGGGAGGCGTTCGACAGCGGATGGCGGTTCGCCCGTTTCGGGCTTCAGGCGGACGGGTCAACGCGGGACGAACCGGCCGACCCTCAGGCTGCGGGCTTTGACGATGCGGGCTGGCGCAAGCTCGATGTGCCGCACGACTGGGGGATCGAGGGTCCGTTCCGCATGGAGCTTGCAGGCGAGACCGGCAAGCTGCCCTGGAAGGGGATCGGATGGTATCGCAAGCGCTTCGTGCTCCCCGCAACGGATAAGGGCCGGCAGGTGTTTGTCGATTTCGACGGAGCGATGGCAAATGCCAAAGTCTGGTGCAACGGCCAGTATGCCGGCACCTGGCCATACGGATACAGCTCGTTCCGGATCGACCTCACCCCGTTTTTGAAATTCGGCGGCGAAAACGTTCTCGCCGTCCGCCTCGACACCGAGAACTGGGATTCCCGCTGGTATCCCGGTGCGGGCATCTACCGGCACGTCTGGCTTGTGAAGACGGACCCCGTTCACGTCGGTCACTGGGGAACCTATGTCACCACGCCGGAAGTCACCGATGACGCTGCCAAGGTCCGGCTTGTCGTGACCGTGGACAACCGGTCCGCGGCGCCGGTCGAGGCGACCGTGACAACCGAAATTTTTGAGCCCGGCCCGGATGGGGCTCCGGGCACAAAGCTTGTCGCAAAGGGAGAAAGCCCAGCGGGGAAGATCGCCCCGGGCGGCAGTATGCAGTTTGCGCAGGAGGCCACCGTTGCCAAGCCGAAACGCTGGGACCTGACAACGCCGCAGCGCTATCTCGCGCGCACGACCGTCCGCTCCGGCGGAAAGATCGTCGATTCTTACGACACGCCATTCGGGATCCGGACGCTCGAATTTACGGCACGGGACGGCTTTCTTCTCAATGGAAAGCGCGTCCCGATCCAGGGGACGTGCAACCACCACGACCTCGGCGCGCTCGGCGCAGCCTTTAATGAACGCGCTCTCGAACGCCAGTTCGAAATCCTCAAGGAAATGGGCTGCAACGCGCTGCGCACGTCGCACAACCCGCCGGCTCCCGAACTCCTCGATCTTGCCGACCGCATGGGCTTTCTCGTTTGGGACGAGGCGTTCGACTGCTGGAAAAAAGGTAAGAAGCCGAACGATTACGGTCTCCTCTTTGACGAGTGGCATGTGAAGGACCTCCAGGCTCTCGTCCGTCGCGACCGCAACCATCCCTCGGTCATCATCTGGAGCATCGGCAACGAGGTCAAAGAACAGAAGGACGTCGCACTCACCAAACACCTCGCCGATGTCATGCGGACGGAAGATCCGACCCGCCCGGTCTCCAACGGATACAACGGGCCCGATGGCGCCCGCGAGTCCGGCGCGGTTCTCGGCATCGACATCATGGGCGTGAACTACTTCTTCTCGAAGCAGGACGAGTGGGACAACGATCCGCGCTACAAAAACATGCCGACCATCGGCAGCGAGACGTCGTCGTGCGTCAGCTCGCGCGGTGAATATTTTTTTGACAAGCACCGGGACAACTGGCAGGTCAGCTCGTACGACCGCGACAAGCCTGGCTGGGGCTGCGATCCCGACACGCAGTTCCAGCGCCACGTCCGCTGGCCGCACCTGCTCGGCGAGTTTGTCTGGACCGGCTTCGACTACCTCGGCGAGCCGACGCCGTTCAACTCGAGGGATGCCACGCAGCTCCTGAACTTCCGCAACGATCCGGTCAAGCTCGCCAAGCTCAAAAAGGAGATGGAGGAGCAGGCGAAAAATCCCTCGCCTTCCCGCAGCAGCTACTTCGGTATTATCGACCTCGCCGGCTTCCCGAAGGACCGCTACTACAACTATCAAGCGCAGTGGCGCCCGGACCTCCCGATGGCGCACATCTTCCCCCACTGGAACTGGCCGGACCGCGTCGGGCAGCCCACCCCGGTCCACCTCTACACCTCGGGTGACGAGGCCGAGCTCTTCCTCAACGGAAAATCGCTCGGACGCAAGGCCAAGCGTCCCGGCCAGGACTTCCGCCTCGTCTGGGACGATGTGAAGTATGAACCGGGCACCCTCAAGGCGGTCGCCTACCGGAACGGCAAGGAATGGGCCACCGACAACGTGCAGACGACCGGTCCGGCCGCCGCCCTCTCGCTTGCCGCCGACCGTCCGTCGATCTGCGCCGACGGACGCGACCTCGCATTCGTGACCGTGCGGGTTGCGGATGCCGGTGGGCTCACCGTGCCCCGCGCGGACAACGCAATCGAGTTTTCCATTTCCGGCCCCGGGGAAATTGTCGCGGTCGACAACGGCGATGCGACCAGCTTCGAGCCGTTCCAGGCCAGCCGCCGCAAGGCCTTCAACGGCCTGGCGCTCGTCATCGTGCGCGCGCTACCCGGAAAGACCGGACGGATCGAGCTCAATGCACAATCGGCAGGTCTTCAGCCAGCCACAGTGGCGCTCACTGCCGGAGCCCAGTGAAATTTCTTGCGGCCATCCTTGCGCTGATTCCGGTCTGCCAGGCCCTGGCCGCGGCTGCCGGACCCCTCACGGACGATGCGGCCCCGCCGCCGCTTCCGCCGCTGCCCACGCCCGCACAGTTCCGGTGGCATCAGCAGGAACTCCAAATCTTTGTCCACTTCGGCGTGAATACGTTTACCGGAAGGGGCTGGGGCGATGGCACTGACCGCCCGGATGTCTTTGCGCCCACCGCTCTTGACTGCGAGCAGTGGGCGCGCGTGGCGAAGGAAAACGGGTTCACCCGCATGACCCTCAGCGCCAAGCACCACGACGGGTTCTGCCTCTGGCCGAGCCGCTTCACCGACTACACCGTGCAGAACAGCAAGTGGCGCGACGGCCGCGGCGATGTCGTGGGCGAGTTCGTCAAGGCCTGCCGGAAATTCGGGCTTGGCGTCGGTATTTATCTCTCGCCCTGGGACCGCCACGACAAGCGCTACGGCACCCCGGCCTACAACGATTACTACATCGACCAGGTCAACGAACTCTTCGACCGCTACGGCAAAATCGACTCGTTCTGGCTCGACCTCGCGTTCAAGGACGACGGGTATGCGATGCCTTTCGACTGGCAGCGGATCTACGAGGCCATGTATCGGCGGAACCCGGCCTGCACGATCGAGATGGGCGGCCCGGATGTCGGATGGATCGGCAACGAGGCCGGTGCCGGCCTGGAGACCTGCTGGAACTTCAACACCGTTCCGAACCGGACGACCTCGGGAGCGCTCAAGGGAAGCCTGCCTGTCGCCTACGTCGGAGGGATCCAGCCGCCTGCGGTGAATGTCGGGGGACATCCCGACTACAAGGCCATCCCGGTCCTCCGCTACATGCCGAAGCTTGGCGATGCCTCGGTGCGTCACGGCTGGTTCTGGAACCCGAACCAAAGCAGGGGGCCGGACTGGTGGATGCGGACGTATTTCCACTCCGTCGGCAGAGGGTCGAGCATGATGTTCGGATTCGCCCCCGACCGGCGCGGGCTTTTTCCCGAAGAGGATGTGGCCGGAGCCGTTGCCCTGCGGCAGATGCTCGACGAGACTTTCAAAAATGATTTCGCCCAGGGAAAGTCCGCCACGGCCACCAGCACATGGAAGGCGCTGCCCGGATTCGAGCCGGCGAGGGCGGTGGATGGTGACCCGCTCACCTACTGGGCGGCGGAGGCCGCCGACATCTCCGTACAGCTGGAGGTCGATCTCGGCAAGCCGGCCACATTCAACCTCGTGTGCCTCCAGGAGCCGGTCTTCATGGGCCAGCGGGTGAAAAAATATCGCGTCGAGTCTTGGGACGGCTCGACCTGGCGGACGTTCTCCGAAGGCACGACGATCGGCCACCGCAAGCTCGATCGCAGCGGTCCGGTCACCGCCCAAAAAGTCCGCCTCATCATCGAGGACTCCCGCGCCTTCCCTCTCATCTCAACATTCGGACTCCACCTCACTCCCTTCACCGAAAAGGATCCTCAGGAAAAGAAAACAGGAACCACAGAGGAGAAGGCCATCTGATTTCCACCGGCTCGCCTGCTTGATGGAGTAGAAATTCCTTTCCAAAGTTAATTGAAGACGGAGGGGTTGGGATTTGGCGGAATTCTGCTAAATAGATTCATAATATACTCAATACCAGTATAATAAAGCAATGATTGCCCCTGTTTTTTCATTGCTCTGCCGCCGCAAGAAGGGACAATTTTCGAGCCGCCTCTGGATTACCTTTGGCAGATGAGGTGAAGGGGCGGTGTGTCCTCCTGAAGGGCAGCGCGCTTAACAGCCCCAGCACGCCCGCCAGAGGGTGCTCAAGCTCTCCCTGCCTCAGTCAAAACGTCCCTGGATGGACTCCATCTTCAGCAAGACCGATACGCGACCGCCGCCGTTCGACTACTCTGCTGCATAATCCAGGCTCAAGATTTCAGCCGCCAATTACTTTGATTCAAATCAAAGGAACTTGACCTCGCCCCGGGATTTCGCTACGAAATCGACAAGAAAATGATGTTTGTGGCTGGACTTGACGGGTAACCGCCCGCGACACCGCAAAAGCGATTTTCTATCAAGAAAGACGATCAACGTCACCATGCGAAAATCTGGGCTAATGGGCTTTTTCCGTGTAAAGGTTGCTCTTGCGAAGGAACTTTCATCCGGCCGCTCGGCGCGACCTTCTTCGACGTTGCCTTTACAGAGAAATACAAAGGTCCCACAAGGCAGGCGGGGGCATTTGCAGATTGAAGCGGGGATCTGGCATGGGTGGGTGCTGTCTTTCGAAGCCGGGAGTCGGACTCCACAATTGGGAATCCGGGCCACGCGCAGCAGGGTTGGACGTCCTAGCGGGCGGGGCGTCGAGGAGCCCCGGCATTTAAAATACAGAACAGCCGTTGTCGGCGCGGTTTGAATGACCCCATGAAGGCGGCACTTTTTTCCCTGGTTTTGCTTGCCTTGGCTGGGGGGACAAGTTCGTTTGGTCAGACCATCCTTCGCGTCAATCAGGCGGCCAGCGGCAGCACGCACAACGGGCTCTCATGGGACACGGCGTTTACAAAATTGGAAGACGCCTTGGCCGCTGCGCAGCCGACGGCTTCGCAACCCGTCGAGATCTGGGTGGCAAAAGGGACCTATAAACCGACGACGGACACCAACCGCGCCGCGGCGTTTCAGCTGAAGAGCAACTTGACAATCCGGGGAGGATTTCGCGGGAACGAAGCGTCCCCGGCCGAGCGCACGCCTTGGGGAAATCCGACGGTTTTGAGCGGTGACATCGGGACGCCGATGGTTGGGGCGATCACCGATCTCAATGAATCTCCCGCGCAGCCGGCCTCAACGGACGATGCTGGCTGGGCGGACAATAGCTACAACGTCCTCGTTGGGGATGGGGTGGAGGGCGTGATCCTGGAATTCCTGACGATCACTGGGGGTTCGGCCACCTCCACGGCGATTGATCGGGCCGATATTGACGGCTACGAATTGTATGCCGGTGTTCCCGAGACGACTGGTGCCAAGTCGGCGGTAAAACCTTCGTCCCAGGTCGTGGGCGGCGGGATTTCCTTCAATACCGGCCCAACTTGGACGGTGGCCCGATTTGGCCTCGAGATGTATAGCTGCACCTTCGCACGGAACCGGGCGCGGGGCTACGGCGGGGCGCTGGCGCTCTACGATGGAAGTGCCTTCTTTGGCGGGTGCGCATTCGATCAGAATGTCTCAGATGGTCCGGGCGGGGCTGTTTGGGGATTGAACCAACAAAGTGCGTTTGTCCAGTGCGGCTTCACTAAGAACGTCTCGAGGGATGGGGGCGGGGCAGTGAAGATTATGGGCATCCCATCGGAGCGGGCCAGTAACGCGGACGTGGACGGGTTCAACGACGCACTTCGCGGGATCGCCTTCTCGATCTATGGGGTCGCCGACGAAAAGGCGACGCGGGACAAGGTCGGATCGCTTCTCACCGCATTCGGCATCTACAAAGCGGCCAACAAGTTTGCCGCTACCGAGGGCGGGTTTTTCACGAAGGCGGCTTCGACGTTTCCCAATCCGTTCGCAAAAGGGTCCACGCAGGTCGGTGGCGCGACGGTCACGAACACAAATATCTCACCAGGCACGCGCCTGCTTGCCGCTTACGCCCTTGTTCAGATCGGCTTTTCCGTGGGAGACAATATTGTGAAGGTGCTGGATGCCTTGGGGAAGCTGGACAAGAACAGCGCGGACTACCAGAGGTGGGTTGCCGTCAATGAGGGGTTCAATAGATACGCGACTCCTCAGGGGCTTATCAGCCTGGGGGCTCACGCCGCGATCAATGCGGCTTTGCCCGCAACTTCGCCTGACCTGATCGCCGCCAAGAAGGCCAGCTACGAGAATTACACCCAGGCGGGCAGATCCGGCTTCGCCGCCTGCACGTTCACCGAGAACCAGGCCGACAATGAGGGGGGAGCCATCGAGTTGGTCTTCAATAATCTGCTTGTCGAGAACTGCACGTTCACCCGAAACCAGGCTGGGTCAAACGGAGGCGCGATCTCCAGCGCCATGTGGAACATGCCGCAGGTGATCAGTTCTGTCTTCGCGAACAACACCTCCACCGACGGCACGAGCGCCATCGCCAACAGCTTCAGCTCGATCATGATGGTCGTGAACTGCTCCATCGTGAACAACAAATCCGAGACCAGCTTGGGGAAGGCGGTTTCCGCGACGATGGGGGCGGACGTCCGGGTCTACAACTCGATCCTTTGGAACAACGCAAACAAGTCGGTGACCAGCGGCGCCGACGTCGAGGCCGTGACCGAGTCCATGTTGGATGAGAACGCCCGCAAACGCTACGATGCCCTGCAGGGCGAGCGGGTAAACTGGCTGGGGATCATGGACATTCGAAATTCCATCGTCCAGAGCCTGGACACCATTCCGCTCGGCACAGACAGCATTGCGCCGCGACTCGCTGGCGCGAACCTTTCCCAGGCCGAGATCAATGCGGCCGTCGCCGCGATGAAGGACGCCGATGCGCGCGGCGAACTCGAGAGCTCGGGCGCGGTGAACGTGGGCGCAGGCGTCCGGCCGAAGCTGCGCGACCCCTCCTACGGCAACAGCGCGGCGGACCCGCTGCTGCTCTCCTCGCCCACGGGAAAAATCAGCGTCCAGTCGCCGGCCACCAACGCCGGTAAAAACCAGTGGATCACTTGGAAAATGATTTCGCACGCCGTCGCGGAGACGAACATTATGGACGTCTCCGGCCAAAAACGGGTGCAGAACTCCCGCGTGGACATCGGGGCCTACGAGGTGGACACTGCGCAGCCGGATTCCGCTCCGCTCGCCGGAGCAAACGTGGAGGTGGGCGCCGGGAATGCAGGCAACACGACGCCGTCGGGTGTTGGCGCAGGGACCATCGCCACAACCAACCCGGCGGTCCCGCGCGGGGCGACGGTCTATTACGTGAAGCCCACGGCCAGCGGCAACGGGAGCGGATTGAGTTGGGCGAACGCGACGAGCGATCTCGGAAGCGCAATCAGCCATGCGAATGCCGAGGTGTGGGTGGCGGCCGGCACCTACCGGCCGACTGCCGGCAGCGATCGGTCGGCATCGTTTTCGCTGGCCAATGGGGTGCGGGTCTTCGGCGGGTTCGCCGGTTCGGAGACGACCCGCGCGGCACGAAATTGGAAGACGAATGTCACCATCATCAGCGGTGACATCGGCACGCCGGGAGACGCCAGCGACAACTCCAAAAATCTTTTCCGGAACGTCAACGCGACCCGCGCGAGTTCGACCGTGCTCGATGGATTCACACTCCGCGACGCCTACAGCACCGACGCTGACGGAGGTGCGATCCTGAACGTGGACTCCGCCCCGCTTGTTCGGAACTGCGTTTTTCGAAACAACCATGCCCGCAATGGCGGCGCGATCTCCTCCAGCGGCAGCAACCCCGAGGGCTCGACTCTTCTGGATTGCGAGTTCCGCGACAACTCGTCCGAGGCCGAGGGCGGTGCCGTTTCCTACGCGCAAACGCTGTTCGGAAGCAACGTGATCTTCCGCGGCAATACCGCCGGCACGCGGGGCGGCGCGATTGCCGTCACCGGGAGCGTCGCGGGCCAATACGCGACGATCCAGAATGGCCTCTTCACCAACAACGCAGCGGCCGACGGGACCGGCGGAGCGATTGCCAGCGCGGGGCTTCTGCTCAATGTCGTGAACGCAACGTTCTATGGGAACACGGCGACGGCCACGTCCGCCCAGAAGGTGGGCGGCGGCGCGATCGACGATGGCACCACGGCCCCGGAGGATTCCCCGGCACAGATTTTCAATTCCATCTTCTACAAAAACACCGTTGTGAACCTCGGAAGCGGCGGGATCCAAACCGTGGAGAAGCAACAAATCCAGTCCGCTCTTCCGCTTCTGAGGAACAGTCTTGTTCAAGGGCTGAGCACTTTCGGCGGCCGCCCGGTCAACGGGAATTTCAGTGGTGATCCACTCTTTGTCGTGGAGGGAACCGATTTCCGTTTGCAGGACACGTCGCTCGCCATTGATGCCGGTGACTCGACGAGCCTCTACACCCAGGCGATCCCCGTTGACTTGGAGGGCGGCAGCCGGCTGATCAATGGGGCGATGGACCTCGGGCCCTACGAGCACGGCGTGACCGCCGCGCATCCTGTGCGGACCGTGACGAAAACCTCGGTGGGTACCGAGAGCCACACGTTTTCCGCCAGCTATACCGCGGAGCCAGGCGATTATGTGCGATGGTATGTGGATCGGGGCGACGGGCTTGGGTTTGTCGCGCTGACCGAGAGCGACGAAAACCGGGGCGTCTTTAGCAACACCCTCACCGTGTCATCCCGGCCAAACGGGTTTTCGTATCGCCTGCAATTGACCAAGAACGGCACGACGTTTTTTTCATCGGTCGCGATCCTTGAGCCGACGGCCGCGAGCATCGCCCGCTACGTTTATGTCAAGCCGACTGCGACCGGCGACGGCAGCGGATCGTCGTGGAGCAACGCCACAAGTGATTTGCGGTCTGCGGTCGGACGGGACAACGCGGAGGTGTGGGTCGCGGCGGGCACGTATCGCCCGACCGCGGGCACGGATCGCGACGCCGCGTTTTTGCTCGGCACCAGCACAAAAGTTTATGGTGGCTTCGTGGGCAACGAGACGCAGCTGACCGCGCGGGATTGGCGTGCGAATCGCACGGTCATCAGCGGGGAAATTGGCGGAGCAGGCGTCGAAGACAACAGCCGGCACCTTTTCCGCAATACGGATGTCGGAAGCTCCTCCCTGCTCGATGGATTGTTCTTCGAGGACGCCTACGCGGAGAATGCGGACGGCGGCGCGATCCTGAACGTCCGCTCGTGCCCGGCGATTCAGAACTGCGTGTTTCAAACCAACCACGCCCGCAATGGTGGCGCAGTCGCTTCAAGGGAGACGAGCGCGGTCGGTTTCGGTTCCAAGCTATTCAACTGCGAGTTCCGCGGGAACACGGCGGAGCAGGGCGGCGGCGCGCTCGCGTTCGACGGCTCGTGGGCCGGTGCCAATCTGCTCTTCAAGGACAACGTTGCGGCGACGGGCGGGGCAATTTTCAGCACGGGCGACGAGGATGGCCGGAGCGCCACGGTGCAGAACGCGTTGTATGTCGGCAACCGCGCCACGGCCGGCCCGGGCGGGGCGGTCTGGGCGAGCGGGATGGGTTTCTACGTCGTCAACTCCACGTTCTATGGCAACCAGGCGACGCTCGATTCGGCCAGTCAGGCGGCGGGCGGAGCGATTTTCTTCGACCGGGCTGCGTCGACCATGGGGTCACTCGGAATCTACAACTCGATCTTTTACAAGAATACCGCCCTGAACACAGGGACGGGCGGGCGCGCCACCACGGAAAAGCAACAGATCTCGCTTGCCGCCGCCAACCATGGCGGCGCAAGAGCCTCGCTGATCCAGGGACTCCAAACCCTGGCGGGAAATGGAAATTTCGACGGTGATCCGTTTTTCGTGCAGGAAGGCACGGACTTCCACGTCGTCAGCACCTCCGCGACGATCGAGGCCGGCACGATGGACCAGATCTCCGGGCAGCTCGAGACGACCGACCTCGACGGGAACAGCCGCATCATCGGTGCTATTGACCTCGGCCCCTACGAGCACACGGCGACGGCTGCGAATCCGATCCGGAAAATCACGTCGTCATCGTCCGGGTTGGAGAACTACAGCTACTCAGCGACCGATTACAGCTCGCAGACCGGAGACACGCTCGCGTGGCAGGTGGATCGCGGAGACGGGTATGGTTTTGTGGCTCTCGGCGCGAACGATCCGGGCGACGAGGCCCTGCCGGACGCGTATCTGGGGATGAACTCCGCGTCGCTCACGGTGCTGACTCCGCCGAGCGGGTTCCTCTTCCGCTTGCGCCTCGTCCGGGGTAGCACCACGTATTATTCGCCGGCCGTGCGGCTCTTCCCCACCGAGCTCTCGCGGCGCGCGTATGTCTATGTGCGGCCCGTCGCCACGGGCGATGGCAGTGGCAGCGGTTGGGTGAATGCCACCAGCGACCTCCAGGCGGCCCTCTCAACCCCTAACGTGCAAGTCTGGGTCCAGGAGGGAATCTATTATCCGGCCACCGGGACGGACCGCGACGCCTCATTTTCCCTCACCGCCGCCGGCGTGAAGGTCTATGGCGGATTCCGGGGCACCGAAACTTTGCGCGATGCCCGCTCGCCAAAGGTGCGCTTGACCCGCATCAGTGGCAATATCGGGTCGCCCTTGAGCGCGCAGGACAATTCGAGACATTTGTTCCGGAACCAAAACGTCGGACCCTCCACGATTCTTGACGGACTGACGTTTGAGGACGCCTACGCGGATGGCGAGGACGGCGGAGCGATCCTGAACATCAGTTCGAGCCCGACGATCGTGAATTGCGTTTTCCGCAACAATCATGCGCGGAACGGCGGGGCCATCGCCTCGACAGGGACGCCGGGCTACTTGTTCGGTTCGGACCTGGTTGGCTGCCGATTTGAGAACAATACGGCCGAGCTCGCTGGCGGAGCGGTCAACTACAACTCCTCGGGCTCGATTGAAAACACCGTCTTCAAGGGCAACACTGCCGGAGCCGGCGGCGCGATCAGTCTCAGTGGAAACTCGGACGGGTTGTCCTTCACGGTCAAGAACGGGTTGTTCCTGGACAACCGCGCATTGGACGGCCGGGGCGGCGCCATCTCCAGCGCGGGGATTTCGCTCACGGTCGCGAACTCCACGTTCCACGGAAATCGGGCGACCCTCGCCTCCGCCTCTCCGCTCGGCGGCGGCGCGATCTACCAGAACCACACGATTTCCGGTGCCTCCACGGTGCAACTCTACAATAGCATTTTCTACGGGAACTTCGCTGTGAATCCGGGCGCAGGCGGCCTTGCGAGCCTCGAAGATCAGCAAGTCGCAGTCGTCGGCGATGGCGCGGTATTCGCGGACCATTCGTTGATCGAGGGGCTCAACCGGCACGCAAATATCCCCGCCTTGGGCAACTTTGACGAGAACCCCGGCTTTGTGGATCCTGTAAACGGCGACTTCCGCCTCTTGAGTGTGTCACCCGCCATCAATTCCGGCGTGACCTCCGGCACCAGCGGGTTCCTTCTTACCGACCCCGATCTGGACGGGAATCTTCGGGTCCGAGGTGGCGCGGTGGATCTCGGCCCCTATGAATTCACCGGGTCGGCTGCGCTGGGGCGCATCACCGCGGGTTCGGATTTCTCCTCGGGCAACCCCCGGTTTTTCAGAACGGCCGGATTCGCGGTTGAGCCGGGAGACGTGTTGCGTTGGTATGTGGATCGCGGCGATGGGAACTTCGTGCCGCTGGTGGCCGACGCGGTTTATTCCGGCGTGGATTCACGCACGCTCACGATCACCGCGCCTCCGGCAGGGGCGAACGGTTACCTCTTCCGTCTGCAAGTCGTGCGCGGTGGGGTCACTCTCACCACGACCTCCACGCGGTTCACTCTTCCGCCCGCCCGTCTGTATGTGGATGCCGCCCGGCTCAATATGTCGTCGGACGGCCTGGACTGGAGCACCGCGTTTGGCAGCCTCGCCGACGCGCTGAAAGCGAGTGGCCCCGGCACCGAAATCTGGGTCGCGGGCGGCACGTATTTGCCGACAAGTGGAGCGAATACGGATGCGGCTTTCCAGATACCGGTCGGCGTCAAGATCTACGGCGGTTTCCTGGCCGGCGGGACTTCGATCAGCGCGCGAAATCCGGTCACGCGTCCCACGATCCTGAGCGGAAAACTCAATGGGGCGGCGACCCGTCTCGGCTACAGCCGCCACGTCGTCGTCAACCGCGGGACCGACCGCACCGGACTGCTCGACGGCTTCATTCTCGAGGACGCCTATTCCGGCCTGCTCCTCAACGACGGCGCGTCGCCCACGATCCGCAACTGCGTCTTCCGCGACAACGACAGCAGCCGCGCGGGCGACGGCTACGGCGCGGCGATCGCGAACATCAATGGCGCGAACCCCCTGATCGCGGAGTGCCAGTTCCTGCGCAACACCAGCACGTATGCCGGGGCGCTTTACATCTCGGGGGCTAGCGCGACGGTCGAGAATTCCGTCTTTGCCGGCAACAGCGCCAGCGCCACCGGCGGCGCCATCTTCGTGCAGCAGGGCACGTTGAACCTGACCCACGCCACTTTGGCGGACAATACGTCGAAGGGAATCGCGGCCGCGTTGTATGCGCAGGACAGCACCGTTACGGTGGCCAATTGCATCGTCTGGAACAACCGGACTAGTTACAAGGGCTTCACGGTCTACGATCAGGCCATCCGGTCCGATGGCGGTGAGATCGTCTTCCGCTCGTCGAACGTCGAAGGCGGTGCCTCGCTTCCCGCGACGAACATGACGTTCGATCCGATCTTCGATCCAACGCAGGGCGGCGACTACGCGCTTGCCCCTTACTCGCCTCTCGTGAACGCGGCGTCGGCCAATGAAACGGTTTCGTCGAACCTCGATCTCGCCGGTCGCCCGCGGGTCCGTGAGTCCGCCCCCGACATCGGTGCCTACGAGCTCGCCACCAACGCGACGGGCCCGGTCCGGTTGAGTTCGCTGCCCCGCTCGCGCGTGGCCTACAACATCGGCGGCACGGTGGATTTCACAGTCAGTTGGCCGGCGGGCTCCGCGTTGGACCCGACGTGGGCGCTTTATCTGGGCACCACACCGCTGAGCGCGAGCCGCTACACCGTCATCGCGGGAAATGGTTTTTCGACCGTGCGCCTCAACAACCTCAGCCTGCTGGACTCCGGTCTCAAGGTGAGCTTCACGGACTCCTCCCGCGGGGTGAATTCGATCCCGCCGGCCGTCCTCACGGTGCGGGAGCCTCGCGTCGTGCACGTCAACCCGGTCGCCACCGGGGCGAACGACGGCACGAGCTGGGCGAACGCTTACACGAGCCTGGCCACCGCGTTGAACAACGCCGAGACCGCCGACGAAATCCGGGTCGTCGCCGGCACCTACACGCCGGACACCGCGCCGAATTTCAATCTCAATGGGTCGGTTACCCTCCTCGGCGGTTTTGTGGGCACGGAGACGGCGCGGACGCAGCGCGATCCCGCGGCGCACCTTACGATTCTTCACGCGGCGGGAACAAATCCCGTGATCTTCGCGGCGACGCCGGACGCGGACTCCGGCCTGTCGTCCTCGGTCGATGGATTTATCGTCGAGAACAGCACCGGCCCCGCGGCGGTTTACTGCGCGGGCGTCACGATCGCCTTTCGGAACGTCGTGCTCCGCAACAACGCCGGCTACATCGGGAACTTCCAGAGCCAGGTGGAATACGACAACTGCGAGTTCACGGGCAACACGGGGAGCCTGTTCTTTATCGACCGAAGCACCGTTACGCTCGCGGGCAGCCTCATCCACAACAACACGACGGCAGTCGATTTGTTGAGTTCGTATAACGACTCCACTGTGGTCTTCAGCGATACCGTCGTGAACGGCAATACGGTCGCTGGCGCTCTCTTCCGGAACAGCGCGGGTGCCGCCGGGGGCAGTTTGCTCACGGTCTTGCGAAGCGACTTCCGCCAGAACTCCACCGGCGGCGCGGTCATCGCGAACGGCTCCGGTTCCACGGTCCGAATCGAGAGCTCGTTGTTCGCAAAAAACACCGCCATCGGCGACCTCGCGACATTGCAAAACGGCGGAACGCTCTCGATCACCCTCTCCACGGTCGCCGACAACCTCGGCGGATCCTTCGGCGGCGGGGTTTATACCTATCTGGGGAGCGTGACCTCGATCGACACGAGCATTTTCTGGGGCAATCGCGGCACGCGCGCGACTTCGACCATCGAGAAGCAGCAGCTGGGGGATTCTGCGGGCACCGACGGAGCGGGCACTTTGACGGTGAAGCGATCCACCATCGAGGGGCTCGCCACGTTCACGGCTGCGAACGACCTGAACACGGCCTACTTCCCGCTCTTCGTGGATTCGAGCGCGGGGGATTATCGCCTCGTTTCCTACTCGCCGGCAATTGACGACGCCGCGTCGAATATGACGTTGCTCAGCGCGACGGACTTGGACGGGGTTGCCCGCCGCAATGTGTATGGAGCGGCCGGAGCCTATGAGTTCACGGGCACCCTCGGCACACCGCTCCTGATTTCCTCGTATCCTTCTTCCCTAGCGACGACGGAAACGACCGCGACCGGGTTCACCTACGCGGGGCAGGGCAACAAGCAGTGGCAGGTTTTCGATGGCACCAATTGGGTGAACATCACCGCGAACACGGGCGACTACCGGATCATCAACGACGGCTCCACGACAACGCTCTATTTCGACTCGCCAACGCCCGCGTTGAACGGGACCCGCTACCGGCTCGTGATCACCGGCTTCGGCGCGACCTTCACCACGGGCGATCTTGTCCTCACGGTCAATCCCCCGCGCATCCTCTACGTCAACGGTGGGGCGCCCGCGTCCGGCGACGGCAGTAGCTGGGCGACGGCGTTCCAGACCGTCCAGCAGGCGCTTGCGGTGACGAATGAAAACACCGAGATCTGGGTGCAGGCCGGCACCTACGCAATCAACTCGGCGAACCTCAAGTGGAACGTCCACCTGTATGGGGGCTTCGCGGGCGACGAGACGGCGCGGAATCAACGCGACTGGACGGCCAACGAAGTCACGCTCTTCGGCGGGGGACAACGAATCTTCGCTGCCAGCGATCCCGCCACGTCGAAGACCTCGCGCGCCGTGCTCGACGGATTCACGCTCACTGGTTCGACTTCCTCTTCAGCAGTCTTCCTCGGAAGGTCCGATGCCACGATTGCCAACTCAACGTTCCGCGGGAACTCCTGCGCGATCGGGGTCTCCGGCCAGTCGAATCCGACCATTACAAATTGTATCTTCAATTCGCACAGCTTCACGGTTCTGGCTCTCGATGGGGACTCGGCTGACGTCCGCGGCTGCACGTTCCAGAGCAACTCGGACACTTCCGCCAATGCTTCCGGCGCGATCGTATACGTCTACCGCGGAGCGGTTGAGATCTCAGACAGTAAATTCGTTGGCAACACGTCCAGTGGCGGCGTCGTGGTGGCGAGTGGGGATTTCGACGCGACCTCGGCCGCCAACTTGGTCGCTGGCAAAGTCACCCAGGTGACGCTGAGCCGGTGCGAGTTCACGGGGAACACCGCCTACGCCGGCATCCTCGCCACGCAGGCACTGGTGAACCTGGATAACTCGCTCATCGCGCAGAACGCACTGACGAGCACAGCGGTCCGTGGTTTTTCCAAGTGCCTTTTCAACCTCACGAACGACACCATCGCTCACAACACCGGCACGTTCGAAAATGTTGCCATTGCCAACGACGGGACGACAAACCTCAAGAATTCGATTCTCTGGGGCAACCGCACCTCGTGGCCCTACGGACCGTTCCTGCAACCCGGCAGCCTCTCGCTGGTTGAAGATTCGCAGATCAAACGCAACAGTTCGACCTTCATCTCGAACTCCATCGTCGAGGGCGCTTACGCGATCAGTGGGAACGGAAACAGCGGATACGATCCCTTGTTTGTTGATCCGGTCGCGCTGAATTACCAGCTCGTTTCGGTCTCTCCCGCCATCAACCAGGGCAGCGCGAGCGGGATCCCTTCCGGCACGCTGGATCTCGCCTCGCAGCCGCGAATCAACGAGCTTCTTCCGGACATCGGTGCCTACGAATTCCCGGGAGCGGCGGGCACCCCGGTCCGCGTGAGCAGCAACCTTGACTCGAGAAGCGTCATCGTTGGGCAGACGACGGAATATTCGGTACAGGTTCCCGCGGGGGTGAACGTGCAGTGGCAGGTGAAGACCGGCGGATCCTTCGTCGATGTCGTTTCCGGAGGCAACCAGACCCTCTCCGGAAACGGTCGCGTCCTCACGCTGTCCAACGTCGGGCTGCCGATGAGCGGGACGGAATTTCGTTTCGTTCTGTCTGGCGGTGCCTCCTACACGTCGGCCAGTGGCGTGTTGAGCGTTGTCCCCAAGCCGATTGTCCATGTCGCAGCCGGTGCGACGGGTAACAACGACGGCAGCAGTTGGGCGAATGCCTTCACCTCCGTCAACGCCGCCCTCAGCACCGCCGCGAATCCCATCACCGGTGGCCCGCGCGAAATCTGGGTCGCTCAGGGAACCTACACGACTGACGCCTCGATCTCGCCCGGGGTGGAGCTCTACGGCGGATTTGCGGGAGCCGAGACAACGCGGAGTGATCGGAGCCCCGCAGCGCATCCGACCATCCTCACGAATTCCGTGGCGATCACATCCGCGACCGGCAGCGACATTCTTGCCAATGGCTATCCCGATACGAAGAAGATCGGGATCGTGATTGATGGATTCACTCTCACAGGGACCACCGGCGGGATCACCGTTTGGAACGGTCCCGTGCTTGTTCGGAACTGCACGTTCTCGGGCTTGGTGGGCTACGGCATCAAGAACGTCAATGGGCCGCTGACCGTCGAAGACTCAACCTTCGACGCCTCGGGGAATGTCGCGGTGATCGGCGGCCCGTGGAGCACGACAACCATCAAGCGCTCCACGTTCCAGAACGGAACGACTGCCTCAAGTGTGCAATCGTCCGAGGAGTCCTCGGTGACCATCGAGGATTCCCTGTTCCGGAACAACACGACGTCGGGCAACCTGGACACGGTCCTTTACGTGAGCTCGGGTTCGACTGTGAATGTCACGCGGAGTCGGTTCCTGAAAAACCACGCCGCGAGTGCGATCCACAACGATGGCCGGTTCCTGATCCGCCAGAGCCTGATCGCCGACAACCTTGGTGCGGGGGTTGACATGGGTTCCTGGGCTGAGGCGACGCGGTTGACCTCGGTCACCATCGCGAACAATGCCTCGTGGGGCATCGGAAACAGGTATGGGAATACCTCACTCCGGCTCTCAAACTCGATCATCGCGGGCAATAACTTCCGTCAGCAGATCTACACCGATTCCGGCGGAGTTTTTGCCTCATATACCCTCGTCCAGGGAGAGACCCATGGCGGAGCGGGAAATCAGGAGTGGGATCCGCTTTTCGTGAACGCCGCGGCGGGCGACTACACCCTCGCGCCCCGTTCACCCGGTATCAATGCCGGCGACGCGACCGCTTTCGATGCCGGTGAGACCGACCTCGCCGGCAGTGCGCGCATCCAATCCGGAGCACCGGACCTCGGGGCCTACGAATCCGCGAGCGCGCCCAACCCGCTGTATCGCGGAACGCTGCCGGCTTCCCTCGCCACGACACGCGGAGTGAACGGGGTCTTCTCGCTCCGCGGCTCGCCCAGCTACGCCTACACGTGGCAGTATTTCGACGGCTCGACGTGGGTGGACATCACCTTCAACGCCACCACCGGTCAGTGGGAGGGCCCGTCGGGCGTGCCGCTCAACATCACCACGGTCAACGGTCTCACGACGCTCACCATCCCGGGCCCGGCGCTGATCGCGAACGGTCTCCAGTTCCGCGTGACGATCGATGGCGAGGGCGTCACCTCCGCTCCGCTCACGCTCACCGTCAGCGAACCGGAGATCATGTATGTCGATGCCTCGGTCGCCACCAGCGGCGACGGCAAGACCTGGAGCGGGGCGTTCAAGACGTTTTCCGAGGCACTCACGCGTGTCATTCCCTCAAGGCGCATCATCTATGTCGCGAAGGGGACCTACAAGCCGGCGGCGACCGGCTACGAGATTCGGCAACGCGTGGAAATCTACGGCGGCTTCCCGACTGGCGGCGCCGCATTCTCCTCCCGCAATGCGACGGTGAACCCGGTGATCTTCAGCGGTGAGCTCGGTGACCCTGCTTCCACTGCCGACAATGCCACGCCGGTGGTCGGATTCAGCGCGATCAACGCCCCCATCGCGTCGGATACGATCATTGACGGTGTGACCATCGACGGCGGAAAGACCGGCGTCTTGGTGACGGGTAACGCCAGCCCGACGCTGCGCAATTTGATCCTCTCGCACAATACCGATAGTGGTCTCGAGATATCTTCAGCCGGTGGTCGCGTGGAGTTTTGTCAGTTCCTTGGAAACTCGGCTTACCAGGGCGCGGGTGCGGTCGCCAATGCGAGCACTGTGACGTTCTCGGGCTGCTCTTTCCGCGGAAACACGGCGAGCGCCGGCGGCGGACTTTATATTCTGAACAGCAATATCCGCATGGAGAACCTGGTGATTTCCGGCAACAAGGCGACCATCTCGGGCGGCGGCATCAAGTTGGGCGGCGGCTACGCCTATTTGGTCAACAGCACCGTGGTTGGCAACTCTGCGGCCGAGGGCGCCGGGCTTTACGTTAACGTTGGAGCCGGAATGGAAATCCGCAACTCCATCCTCTGGGCCAACCGCGCCTCATCGGGCAACTTGGAAGCTCAGCAGCTCACCCATCACCTGTTTGGTGGCTATTTCGTGGCGCACTCTTCCAACATCGAGGGTTTCACTCCCAGCGGGAGCAACCTGAGCGCGGATCCGCTCTTCTACAGCACGATTGAGGCGGCGAACGCGCCGACCACTGCGGGTGATTTCCATCTCTATGGCGGCTCTTCGCTGATTGATCGCGGCGACAGTGCCCTCCTTGATGGCTTGTCGATCGATGCGGATGGTGCGCCGCGCAGCGTGCGCGCGGTGGACATGGGTGCTTACGAGTTCCAGGGGGCGGCGGGGGATCCGCTCGTGATCACCCAACAACCGGCCGATCTCGCCTTGCCGGTCGAAAGCGGGGCCAGCCAATTTGCGGTGGTATTGGGCGGCTCAGGATTCAGCTATCAGTGGGAATCTTCGACGAATGGCAGCACGTTCACCCCGGTCGTGGACGGCACGAACTTTGCTGGGTCCCAGACGGCAACGCTGCGGCTGCTGACGAACGACCCGACCCTGAATGGAGTTTTCTATCGCGCCAAGGTGACTGCGGCTGTCGGCGGAGTGGTTTATTCCCGGAACGCTCTTCTCACCGTTTACCCGAGTCAATACTACGTGAATGCGGCGGCAGCAGACGACAGTGGCGATGGCTACACCTGGGCCACGGCATTCAAGACGCTAGGCACGGCCCTTTCGAAAGTGCGTGTCAACCCCACCTCGGGGGTTCAGGTCTGGGTGGCGGGTGGAACCTACGAACCGAGTGCATCCGATCCGTCCGTCTTCTTCCCGCTGAAATCCAAGGTGGCGCTCTACGGCGGATTCGCCGGGACCGAGAGCGCGTTGGCTCAGCGGGACGCAGCCGCACATCCCACCGTCCTTTCGGGAATCGCCGGCTCGACAGCGGTTCTCGCGACCTCCGATAACTCGACTGCCACGGATGCACGGGTTGACGGGTTTTCGATCAGCACCGCAGCGACCGGCATTGCTCTCGGACAGAACTCCTCGCTGACCGTTGCGAACTGCTCCTTCAGCGGGCTTGAAACCGGCATCAGCGGCACTTCCGACACGCTCAATGTGGAGAACTGCCGGTTCGCGGGTGCCACCCAGTATGGAATTTACAACGTATCGGGCACACTCTCTGTCACCGACTCCGTATTCACCGGGAACAAAATTGGCGTCGCGCAGGTCAATGGGAGTCTCTCGGCGGTTCGCAGTATCTTCCGTGGAAACGGTGCACCGGATACGAATGGTGGCGGTATTGTCACGAATCTCGCCGCCGCTTCGATCGAAAGCAGCCTGTTCCATGGAAACTACAGCCAGCGGGGTGCCGGTCTTTATTCCACGGGCGGGACTGTCGCGGTGCGAAACTCGACGTTTGCAGGCAACTACGCTGTCAACGGACCGGCCGGAATTTCTTTCTCCCGCTTCAACAACACCGGCGTTCTGGAGATCTACAATTCCATCCTCTGGGGGAATGCCATTCCCAGTGGGACCGGCGTATCCGCCCAGATCTTTTACGGCTCCATGAATTTTAATCCCCAAGTGCTGTTCCTCGCGAATAACAACGTCCAGGGGGCTGCGAACAACACTGACTTCAATGGCAACGGCAACATTTCGGTCGATCCGCTGTTCGTGTCCCCGGTTGCGGCATCCGCCGCTGCGACCACCGCAGGTGATTACCGACTTTCGCCCTCCTCGCCGCTGGTCAACAAAGGCTCCAACGCCCGCCTCGGCTCCTCCACTACCGACCTCGCGAAATTATCAAGAACCTTCGACAATACGGTCGATCTCGGAGCCTACGAATTACAGGTCGTCCAGATCGCTTTCGTGTCCCCGCCGGCTGATGGCACTGCGGGCCTCGGTCGCCCGGCGGTCTTCTCGGCAACAGCAAATTATGCCGATGCCGCATTTCAGTGGCAGACGAGTCTGGACGGCGGGAACACCTGGACGGATCTTGTAGAGTCCTCCTCGGTATCCGGGGTCGCGACCTCAACGCTCACAGTGGCCAGCGACGCCGCCTACGCTGGCCGGCTCTTCCGCGTGCACGTCTCGACCCCTGCCGCGGGCGAGTTGTTCTCGAGCCCCGTCGTGTATAGCTATATCACCGTGGTGGTCACGCCGCCAGCCGGCATCCGCGATGCCACCCTCATCGGTGCCAATGCGACGATCAGCTTCAATGTGGCGGGCGGGGCATTGCCTGCGTCGATCACGGATGGTTCCCTCACCGTTCACGCCCAGCAAACAGGCCGCCTGTCGCTGGCGGACGGCTCGCTCACGGGATTGACCATCAACGGCACATTAGTCTCGATGCAGTCCGCCGTGCCCTTCAAGCCCGGCGAACTGGTCGAGGTCACAACCACGTCGGCTGTCCAACGGGCGGATAATTTTTATGCGAACCCGATGGTTTATCAGTTCCGGGCCGGCAATTCCGGCGGTTATGGAGCGTTCCTGAACGCTGCCGGGATTTCCGGCGCACAGGCCACGGCAAGGGCTCTCGGCGGCGGGGACCTCGACGGGGACGGGTCCGTTGATCTTGTGATCGGCGGAACCAATGGCGCTACCGTGTGGCTGAATGATGGAGCCGGCTCCTTCACCTCGACGGGTCAGACACTCGGCAACGGAACTGTCTCGCAAGTGCTGCTCGGCTCGCTTGGCCTGACCGGGTCCACGGGCTCGACGAACCTGCTCGACGTCATCCTGAGGAAGTCCAACGGGGATGTCGAAATCTGGAGAAACGAGGGCGACGGCTCCTTCACTAAGACCTCCACAATTTCCGGGGTGGGGGCCACAGCCCTCGGGCTTGCAGACCTGAATGGCGATGGTGCGCTCGACCTCTTCATCGCCACGGCGGGGGCCGATCAGGTCTGGTTCAACAGCGGAGCCGGCGTCTTCACCGATTCCGCCCAGCGACTCGGCAGCGGCGAGGGTCTTTCGGTGGCGTTCGGTGACTTCAATCGTGATAACTCGCTCGATGTTGCCACGGCCAACGGGTCAGGGAACATCGAGCTCTGGAGCAATGACGGTGCAGGTAACTTCTCGGGATCAACGGTTTCAAGCAGCCCGGCCAGCGTTGTCATTACCTCGGATCTCGACCGGGATGGCAAAGTGGATCTCGTTACGATTTCCAACATCTCCCGCATTAAGGTCTACAAGCAGTTTGGTTCATCTCTCACCTATTCCTTCCCGAGCGTGCCCACGATTTCCGTCGGGGATGCGGGCGCATTGAGCGTTGCCGACGTGGATGGCGATGGGTTCCCGGATATCGTTACTCCTTCATCAAGCGGCACGGCGCAAATCTGGCGGGGCCAGGGTTACGACGGCTCGCTCGGCTGGATGAATTTCCAGCAGGTCACCGAGCAGCCTGCGTTCCCCGTCACCAAGGCAGCCTGCCCGGCCGATTTCGACGGGGATGGGGCGATTGATCTGGTGACCATTGCCGCGGCTGGTGCTCCAACGATTGCTCGGTATGTCACAACGCCGACCCCACCGACGGGCCTCACGGCAACGGCGATTTCGGATACCCGGATCGCGCTCTCGTGGGCGGACAACGCCACGAGCGAAACCAACTACACCGTCGAACGCTCGGCAAACGGGACCTCAGGCTGGAGCGTGCTTGATTCCGCGCTCGCGGAGAACTCGACAACCTTCACCGATGCAGGCTGCCTCCCTGCAACTCGCTACTATTACCGCGTGCGGGCCGACGTAAGCGGGGTTCTCCTGTCGTCTTATTCCAATACCGCAAACGCGACGACCGCCGCTGCGATCGGCGCGATTGCAGATGCCATCGCCGTCCTCGAAGGGGCCACGGCCACGGCTCTTGTTGGCGGTGCCACCAGCGTGCTCACCAACGACGGCAACCCCGACGGCGGCACACTCGAGGCTACGATCGTCACCCCGCCCGCACACGGCAATCTCACGCTCAGCATTGACGGCACGTTCAGCTACATTCCGACCGGTGCTTTCTCCGGTTCCGATAGCTTCACCTATCGCGCCACCAATACCGTAACCGGTGCCGCCGCCGATGGCGCCGTTTCCATCGTGGTGACCCGCCTCAATGATGCTCCGACCAGCCTCACGCTCACCCCTTCCGCGGGCACCATTTACACCGGTCAGGCTGCGGGCATTACCGTCGGCACACTCTCTGCCGGTGATCCAGACCCCGAAGACGCCGGCCAGCTCACGTTCAGCCTCGTCTCCGGTGCGGGTTCGTCCGGGAACGCCGACTTCACGATCACCGGCACCACCCTCAAGACCGCAGGCGTGATTGACGCCTCAGCCGGTCTCGCGCGGTCGCTCCGTATCCGCGCCACCGATTCCATGGGCCTGTTCCGTGAGGAGAGCTTTACCGTGAATTTCACCCGGCCTCCTTCCGCCGCGCCGGCCAGCTTCAACGGCGATGAAGACACGCCGTTCCAGGGTCAGCTGCAGGGAACCGGTGGGGCGAGCGCGCTGAACTACGAGGCCGTGAGCCAGCCCGGCCACGGCACCCTGACCCTCAACTCGGACGGCACCTATACCTATACCCCGAACGCCAACTTCAACGGAACTGACAGCTTCACCTACCGCATTCTCGATGGCACCCTCAGCTCCGCCAACGTCACTGTCACTTTCAACGTTGCTTCGGTGGACGATGCTCCCACGATTGACGCGATTGATCCGGTCTCAACCGCCGAGGGGACCCCGGTTTCCTTCACCCTCCTCGGCCGCGACGCCGAAGGCGACGCGATCACCTACCAACTTGCCAGCACGCCTGCGCTCGGCAGCGTCCAGCTCCAGGGAGCGAACGTGACTTACACCCCGAATAGCAACGTTATCGGCACGGAAACGCTCTCATTCACCGCCACGGCCAACGGTCTCACCTCCGCGCCGCGTTCGGTCGTCGTCAACATCGTGTCGGAGCTGGTCTCATCAACCGTCTACCGCGGCCTCTACGAATATACTGACATCCCCGCCAGAGCAGGGGACTGGAGCGGTGTGCTGCCGGCGGCCATCAGCACGCCCGCGCACGGCACGGTCACCCTCGAAGGCTCGCGCCTGCTCTACCAACACAATGGCGATGCGGCCACCAGCGACAGCTTTACCTACACCTTGACGAACGGTGCCGGCGACATCCGCCATGTCGCGGTTCAGCTCGCGATCCGTGACCGCGTGCTGGACGTCACCAACTCCGCTGACTCCGGTCCCGGCACCCTCCGCGCTGCGATCGATCTTGCGAACCGTTTCTCCGATGCAACTCTCGCGCCGGATCACCTTGCGAGCCCCGACTGGCTGGTGCGAATTCTGCCGGCGGCTGGAACCTTTACACGGCTCACCAGCGCCACTGACTGGGGGGCAGCCCTTGGCCGCTACTCTTTCCTGAACATCGCCTCGACCGTGACGTTGGATGCTTCGGCCGTTCCTGGCTACGTCCTCACCACAGGAGGCTCACATTTCGCGCGACACTTCCTCGTGCTTCCTGGTGCCAGCCTCACCCTCAAGCACGTCAAGCTCATCAACGGAGCGGCCGTTGACCGGACGTTCGTTGGTGCGGATGCCGCCCCGATTCCCTTCGGGGGTGCCATTCTTAATTTTGGAACTCTCGCCGCCGAGAACACGGAGTTCGGCTTCAACAGGGCCGGGCAGGGTGGGGCTATCTACAGCAGTGAAGGCACTGTCTCGCTCACGGACTCCCTGTTTGATGGAAACTCGATTGTCTGGGCCTCCGATCCAGGGGGTATTGTCTTTTCGCGCAACGGCTCGGTGAGCCTTACCCGCGTCACGTTCACCAACAATAGCGGGCAGGACGGCGGCGACCTCTCCGTCACCGGCGACGCAGCGCTTGCCACAGTCAATGTCACCGGTTCCACGATTACCTCGTTCAAGCTGGCCACCCTCAATGCAGGCACGCTCGCAGTGACCGGTCTACCCTATGCCCGCCCCGATCTGATCACGCGTCCTGCGGGTCAACCGGTCACCATCGCCCTCGCCACTCTTCTTGCCAACGATGCGGGCGCGCCTTTCGCCAGCGTCGCCGCCGACGCGGCGAGTGCCGCGGGCGTCACCATTTCACGAAGTGGAGACGATCTTATCTACGCCGCTCCCGCCAATCTCACGGCAGACGACACCTTCAACTACACGATCACCGACGCCGCCGGGCTCACCTCCGTTGGCACGGTCACGGTCTCGCTTGCAAAAGATCCCTATCCGCGCGGTGCAGCCGACGCGGCGACGGTTTATCGTGGTCTCTACGAGGACGTCGACGTCCTTGCCAACGATTCCGACGACAACGGCGGCACGCTCGTCATCTCCTCCGTAAGTACTCCTGCTCACGGCACAGCCAGCATCGAAAGCGGCCGCATTCGCTACGTCCACAACGGGGGTAATTCCACATCCGACGCATTCACCTACAGCGTCTCCAACGGCACCAACATCACCGCGAATCTCACCGTCACCCTCGCCATCGCCGATCGCGTGCTCGACGCCACCGACGGTGCCGACTCCGGCCCGGGCACCCTCCGCGCGGCCCTCGGGATCGTCAACCGCTTCACCGGCGCTGACACGCCGCCATGGACCGTCCGCATCCTCGCCGGAACCGACCAGACATGGACGCCCACCGGCACGACCGACGACGGCTACCCCGACTACCGGTCCGCCTTCAAGATCGAGGGCAACGTCCTCATTGACGCCACCGGTTCGCCGAACTTCACCCTCGCTGGCGCCGGCTCCCCTTACGGTCGCCTCTTCCTCGTGACGTCCGGCGGGCGACTCGCGCTCAGGGGCATCACCCTCGCGAACAGCCAGGCTGTCGCCGATCCGCTCAATCCCAACGTGGCCAGCTACGGTGGCGCGGTCCTCAATCGCGGCACTTTCTCCTCCACCAACGTCGATTTTCTCAACAACACCGCCACCCAGGGCGCCGCCCTGTATAACGACGGCGGCATTGTTACCCTCGCCGATTCCAACTTCCTCAACAACGTCGCCAACTACTCGCCCTTCGGCTCGGACAATCGAGGTGTCGTCGCCTCAGTCAACGGCACGATCAATCTTGTTGGCGGCGTCTCCATAGATGCCTCCGGCCCGGTCGCCGCGCTTTACGTCCAGGGCGGCACCCTGAACCATTCCGGCACGAATCACATCGCCTCTTATCAGTCGTTCGGCGCTGTCACCGTCGTTCCCGGTGCCCCGTCCGCTGCGGACGACACCGTGAACTGCATCCAGGGCAGACTCCTCCGCATCCCGCTCGGGACGCTCTTCGCCAACGATACGAACCACTCCGGTGCTGCCCTCTCTTTCAGCTCTAACAGCACCTACGGTGTGCCTATCACCCGCCGGGGGGAATTCCTCCTCTACAACACGGCTCCTGGTCAAACAAGCGATGACAGCTTCACCTACACCCTCACCGACGCGATCGGCATCGCCAGCACCGCGACCGTCAACGTGGTGAAGTTCGAAGCGCCGCCCATCGTAACCGTGGCTCCGCGCCCGGCCGGTGGTGCCTTCGTTTCGCTGAAGGGCGGGGCCAACACTCCCTACCGGATTTATGCCTCTAGCGACCTTTTGAACTGGTCGATGGTCTTCATTGAAGAGCCCGGCTTTGTTAACGACTTTGTGGGGGTCACCGACATCTCTACCGATGGAAGCGGCAACGCCTACTTTGAGGACCCCGCGCCACTCGGTGCCGGCAACACCCGTTTTTATCGTGCGCAGTCGATCTACGATCCATCCGTCCCGAGCGATCCCGCGGGTCTTTGCTCCATCGATTGCTTGAGCAATTCAGATACGTTCACCGGAATTCCCTTCACCCGCACGCCGGAATTCGACGGCACCATCGATTCCGTAACAGGCAATACCATCACCCTGGAAGGGAGCCCGGGCTTTGCCATGAATCAGTTCGTCCCCGAGGCGGGCACCCAGCCGAAGACCTACTACGTCCACATCGGCGCGAATGCCCCGACCAATCCGAAAGAGGGACAAATCTACACTGTTACGGCAAACGACGCCGGCTCGATCACGGTTGATCCGCGTGGCGACGACCTCTCGGAGATCACACCTGGCACCCGTATCTCGATCATTCCGTATTGGACGCTGGCCACATTGTTCCCGCCAGCCGACGCTAACGCCACCTTCACCCCGTCGCCCTCGGCGTTCTCGCTCAAGACGCAGGTTCTTGTGCCCGACGATGAGGCTGTCGGAATCAATCTAGCGCCAAAGGCGATTTATTATTTCCTCTCGAGCGGAGGCAATGTCGGCTGGCGAAAACTCGGCGACCCGATCACCGCAGACCACGGCCACGAGATCATCCATCCCGGCAGCTACCTCGTTATCCGTAATGGCAATGGCGCCCCGCAGAGATCCGTCGTGCTGGCCGGTTCCGTTGCAATACCCAAAACCACCCTTCCGCTGTTCACGTCAGCTGGTTCGCCGCAGGACAACGCCGTTTCACTGCCTCAGCCGATGGACGCCACGCTGGACACGCTGGGCCTCTCGCCGGCCGCCGGAAACTTCGTGGCCTCCACTAACGGTTTCAGCCTGCAGGATCAGGTCCTCGTGTTTGACCGCAGTGCCACCGGCATCAACCGCGCTCCGAGCGCCATGTATTTCTACCTTTCGAGCGGAGCGAACGTCGGCTGGCGCAAGGTCGGCGATGCCCTCACGACCGATCATGGCTCGGACGTTATTCCAGCTGGAAGCGCTATCATCATTCGCAAGGCAAAAACCGCAGCCGGCGTCACCGATTTCTGGACCACTTCACCGAACCACTAACTCATGAAAAAACTTCTCCTTCTTGCTTGGGGCTGGTGCGTGATTTGCTCCGCCGCAGGCGCCTCAACCTTGATCGGGCTCTCCGCAGGGGATCTCACCGACCAATCCGGGGCCGCCCTGCCGGCGAACAGCCTCCTGCTCCTCATCGCCTCGGGAACCGACTCCCAGTTCGAGAATTCTCTCACTGAAGGCCAGTTCGTGGGCGGTGACGATATCGCCCTCGCCTTTGCATCCGTAAACAACAACCTCGGGGGTATTCAGACAACATCAAACAGCTTCAACCTTTCCACCACACTGGTTGGACAGCCCATCGCAATCCGCTGGTTTTCCAATTTCACCTACCAACAGTATCTCAACGCGGAAACTCCCCTCGTTGGCAGCCGCTACGGCACCTTTGCCGGTCAGACCACCGGCACTCCCAATGACGGCATGCCGTGGGTGCTTCCCGGTGTGGGAGGTGCCATCACCATCAATTTTGTAACCGAGAGCGCCAATCTGTTTGGAGATCTTCAACTCGCCGACGCCTACAACAATTCCTTTGGCCAGACACTTTCCACCGTTGCGGTTGTTCCCGAGCCGGGCGGAATTGGGCTGGTCCTGACGGGATGTGTCTTTGGACTCATTTTCCTCCGACGCCATGCGTGGGCGGAACGGGTGATGAACAGTCTTTTGCGGCAATACCCGACAAGAACGATCTCCTGATTTCAGGGGTTCAGGGCGCTTCGCGCCGCTCGAGCGGCGTTCTCAGGCTCTTGATCAAAAAGTGGGGCCATGAGGTCGAAGAACGACCAACATGGCCCCT
>CAYXRX010000011.1:0-133175 GCA_964467415.1 uncultured Chthoniobacterales bacterium | reverse complement strand
TATGCAGCCGTAGCTCAATTGGATAGAGCATCTGACTACGGATCAGAAGGTTGAAAGTTCGAGTCTTTCCGGCTGCACCACTCATAATCAATGAGTTACGCGAGAAAATCGCAAACAAGAAAAAGTCACCTCTGCACTTTCTCTGCACTTTTCAGCCTCATCAAAGAGCCTCTGAGCACTCCCCAAAGAAAAGGCTCTCCGCAAAAAAGAAGATCTTGAGGACAGGTCCTCAACTTCCACTCTCCGTCTTTTCACGAAACCTCGCGATTTCCCTCCTGGCTCGTAATGAGCTCATGGGCTACGGCGGCCTCGAGCAGTTCGATCAGCTCGGTGTCCATGAAATCGTAGTCGTCCGGGATATCGAGTGAGCGAAGCGGCGGCAGGGATGTCGTCGGGAACAGTGCCCTGATGCGGGCCGCATACTTCGGCTCCATCACGAGGACGAGGTCGGCCCAGCTCAAATCGCTTTCCGTGATCCGCCTTTTGCTGGTCTCGCTGGTTCCGGCAGATCTGGCTGACAGCCGCGGGTCGTCCCGGAAAATCCTCTCAGCCGTCGGGCTTCTCCGCCGATTCCGGCCGCAGACAAAAAGCACTTTGAGCGGAACGGGCATCTTTCTGGGTCATCTGCCCGGCTGCAGGAGCGGGGCCAAGGCAATCAGCGGGATCATGGTGGAACGCTACCTGCGGCTATCGGCGGGAGCAACATTTCCCCGGGCTGCACTCCACAAGCCTCCAACGAACGGTCGCCGGGGCAGAAATTCTGCGATCAAGGGTGTCCGGTTCCCGCCCGCGCGAAATTACTTGTGCGTGGCTGATTGCCTCCGCCCGAGGTTTCCCAATTCTCACTCAGTTGGTTAGCTGGCATAGGGTATACCACGCTTCTATCGAGAGAGTGAAATACGGGTTTTGTAAGTCATTCATTTCAAGCACACTAATGTGGAAAACCTCCGATGTCTTTTCCACTCAGTTCGTAACTGAGTGCGAAGACGTGTCCGCGGAAATAGCCGAGGGCACTAGCTTTTAAATGTATTACAACAAAATGGTGACAAGTAACTTGTGCCGTTCATTGCAGTCCTGGGAAGCGCACGAGGGGCTGCTTTAGGGTTCGCCTCGGGGTTTCCGCTGAACCATGCCGCAAACCACAGTAGGGTGTCGATTTCCTTATGGGGGCAGGGGCTCTCACTCCTTTGGGTATCCCAGCTGCTCGCCATTGGCGTCTACCTGACGTTGCACAAGGTCTGATGGTTAAGCGTTCAGGGGGTGTTGCCGAGGCGCTGCGACAATGCGGTCTGATCACTGAGGGGGCAGGGCGATGTCCGTCCGATTTCCTCGTTGTCACTCTCAATTGTAGTTGTGAGCCCCCCCAGCGTCCGGGGAAAGTGTTTCTGCTTTTTTTACCACCACGTCCCAAGGCTCCTTCCCAATTCTCACTCAGTTGGCTGGTGGAGAGGGAGTATGCCACGCTTCTATCGAGAGATGTAAACACGTGTTTTGTAAGTCATTCATTACAAGCATAATAGTTGCAGAATCCTCCGATAGGATTCACACTCAGTTGGTAACTGAGTGGAAAGATGGAAACACGGAAGGCTTTGATTCACAGGGATGTAGCTGGAATCAGCCCTTCTGCTATCAACGACGCAAGGTCCAAGGCTATCAGCCGGGGCATGTAATCAGCGGGATCCCACCAGCGTATACCGGGGGTGATGTCCCAGTCGTGGAAGAACAGCCTTCTGAACCATGCATTGTGTACGAAGGCTTTTCCCCAGCTCGCTGTTTCGCATGATTCCCCGGCAGCAGCTGAAGGAGCCGAACGGCGGCAGGGTGTCCAAGGGGGTGCTGATCACCTCTTGCTCCAGGTGCTCTACGGCCTCGAGGAAGACCAGGGGATCGATTCTGTCTGCCTCTTCGACGGCATCGATCAGGGTCGTGGCCTCCGAGAGATTCACTGTTTCTCCTCCGCTATCAGCGCAGCGAGGTAGAGGGCTAGGATCTGGCTCTCGGAATCCATTCTCGGCCACCAGTAGAGCCCCACGGGCATGTTGTCCGGGGCGTAGAGGTCCCGGAACCACCGGATGTGGCGTTGAACCCTCTAGTCAGCGGTCTTGAGGATGAGGGAGCAGCTGCCTGAGGAGAGCACGGCGCTCCCGCTCAGCGGCGATGGGAATCCTGAGTTGCCTCCACCGGCCTTCAAGGCTTTCGCCCCGCAATGCCCCCCTTTTCCGCGTTATATAGAAATGAACGGGGACTACGTGTAGCCCCCACCCGGTGAAGTTCGCCGGGGATTCAACCCCAACCCGAAAAACCAATATGCGAAGGAAAGGTTACTACTCGCCGGTCCTGCGGCGGGATTTGGTCAAGAGGCTGTATTTCGCGGCCAAGGATCTGCGCGTGCCCATGACGGTCTTGAACGACCGGCTAATGGAGGCATCGCTCAACCGAATCTGCGAAGAACCGCCGAAGATCATCCCGCTCCACAGGACCACCACTAACCAGGCACCGGCGACAACCGCCGCAGCCTGACACACACCAACCAGCACGGATCGCCCGGCCATCACGGTCGGGCTTTTTTGTGCCCACAACGAAAGGAACATAATGGCACTCAAATTGATCGCCAATTACTCGAAACGCCTGGGCCTGCCCGGGTATTCGAGCCACCAGTTCTCGGTCTGCGTCGAGACCGAGATCAGCAGCATCGACGACGTGGCGGGAGAAAGCACCCGCCTTTACCAGACGCTCCAGCAGAGTGTCGATGACGAGATCCAGCACACGGGATTTGTCCCCGACCACGGATACGGCATGGATGGGCAGACAAACGGCGGCATGTCCGCCAATGGAAGCGGCCAGCACTCGAACGGCAACGGGCACACGCCCAACGGCAAAGGCCACCCCGTCGGGGAAACCTGGGCGTGCTCGGACAAGCAGCGCGAGCTCATCATCCGCCTCGTGGACGAGCACAGCCTCGACCGACAGGAGGTCGACCACACATCGCGGCAGATGTTCGGGGTCGGGGTCCGGGAGCTCAACAAGCTCCAGGCAAGCGGCCTCATCGACCGTCTGCTCGACGAGCACGGGGGAGGCAGCCGTGGCGGGAACACCCGCCGGCCGAGCACCCGCACGTCGCCGCCCCGTCGGCAATACCAGAACGGGGGTGCCCGGTGATCGCCCTGGCCAACCCGCCGGCGGCAGCACCGGCGGCACCCTCGGCGGACGAACTCCTTACAAGTGTTGTATCCGCTTCACGCCTGAACTGCTTCCACTCCTGCCGGCTGAAGTTCGCCTTCCGGTATGTCGAGCAGCTCGCCAAGCCCGCTACCGCCGCGCTCTTCGTGGGCAAGGCGGTGCACGCCGCACTCCAGCAATGGAGCACGGCACGCTGGCGGGGGCAGGCGCACGATGCCCCGTCGCTCAAGCACGGGTTCTTCCTCAACTGGGTGACCGGCCAAGAAGACGAGCCCGTCGCGTGGGAGCCTGGGGAGGAGGATGCCCAGCAGGAGAAAGCGTGGGGGCTCGTGGAAATGTATCTCCGCGATACCCCGATCCCGGCTGAGGAAAAGCCGGAGGCCGTCGAGGTCCGTGTCGAAGCTGATCTGGCCGAGCACGGGCTTCCGAGCCTCGTCGGCATCATCGATCTCGTGCGGCCGGGTGGTCGCATCGTCGACTTCAAGACCAGCGCGGCGACACCAAACGCCGAGCAGGTCGTCCACCGCAACGAAACCCAGCTCACCGCCTACGGCATCCTCTACAAGGAAGCCACGGGCAAGGAGGCATCGGGCTTCGAGCTCCACCACCTGGTCAAGACCAAGGTGCCCAAGCTCGTCGTGACCGAGGCCCCGGCGACCACCGAGGCCCAGCGCACGAAACTCTTCCGCCTGATCGAGTCCTTCGTGGACGGAGTCGAGCGGGAGGACTATGTGCCCTCGCCGGGCCTGCAGTGCGCGGCGTGCGAGTTCTTCAACGAGTGTTCGGTCTGGAAGGGAGGTGTGGCTTGAAACGCAATGCCAAACTCACGGTCGCGGTTATCGTGACGGGGATGCTCTTCGTCGCGATTTTCCTCAGCGCATGCGGTGGGGAAGGCGGGGCACCACCCCCGCCTCCGGACATGTCGCCGGTCGGCGACGGCCTTTCCTTTGTCGGAATGGGCATCGTCCTCGCGGCGATTATCAACCTCATCGGGATCCTCACGGGCCGCCCGCTGTAGCCGATCACCTCAATGAAATCGCTCATCGAGTTCGCGGCGGTCGCGCTGCCTGTCCTGTTCCTGCTCCTGTGCCTTCGATTCGTCATCGGATCGATCGCCCCGGTGATCCTCCCCTTGGCGGCGCTGGCGTTCATCGCCTTTGTCGTCTGGCTCTGGCTCCACCGGATGCGCTGAAACCACCAACCAACAAACCAGAGAGGCCCGGAGGCAATGACGCTTCCGAGCCTTTCGCATTTTCAAACGAAAGGAATATCATGCAATCAACCCTCTATTTCAGAGAAGGCAGCTCGGACAAAATCTACCGGGCCGCCATCGAAGACCGCGACGGCCAATACGTCGTCAACTTCGCCTACGGACGCCGGGGCTCCACCCTCGCCACCGGCACAAAGACAACCTCCCCCGTCAGCCTCGACGATGCGCAGCGCATCTACGACAAGCTCGTGAGGGAGAAGATGGCAAAGGGCTACGTCCTTGGCGCCGACAGCCTCCCCTACACCGGCGGCACCCGGCGGGTCACGGACATCCGTCCCCAACTCCTCAATGCCGTCGATGACCCGGAAAGCCTGCTGGAGGACAACGCCTATTACCTCCAGCCCAAACTCGATGGAAAGCGCCTGCTCATCGACAAGCAGGGCTTCGAGATCATCGGCATCAACCGCCGGGGAATCGAGTGCGGGATCCCCGAGAGCATCCGCCAGGCGGCCCTCGCCATTCCCGGGAATTTCCTCATCGATGGAGAGGCCGTGGGGGAAACCCTCCATGTCTTCGACCTCCTGGAAATCGGCATCAGCCTCGCTGGCTCGGACATCCGGGAGATCCCCTACAGGGTCCGGCTCGTGAAGCTCCTGAACCTCCTGGCCAGCGCCCAGCAGAAGGGCATCCAGTGGGTGCCCACGCTCAGCGGGGAAACCGCCAAACGCCAGGCCTTCGAGGAACTCCGCGAGGACCGGGCGGAAGGTGTGGTGTTCAAGCGCATCGACGCCCCGTATGCCGCGGGCCGGCCGAACTCCGGCGGCGACCACCTGAAGTTCAAGTTCGTGGAAACCGCCTCGGTCATCATCACCGCGATCAATGCCAAGCGCAGCGTGGCCATCGGGGTGTGGGATGCCGGCAAGATGGTTCCAGCCGGAAACGTCACGATCCCCGCAGACCACCGGATCCCCGAGGTCAATGAGATCGCCGAGGTCCGCTACCTCTACGCCATGCCCGGCAGCGGGAGCCTCTTCCAGCCGATTTACCTCGGCGTCCGGGACGACATCGCCTCGGGGGAATGCAGCCGCGCCCAGCTCAAGTTCCGCAGGGAACCCGAGGAGGTGGCGGCATGATCTTTCTCGCAAAGGCAAAGGGGAAAGCAGCCCGGATCGATGCCGCCGCCGAGCCTCCCTTCGGTGCCGGATTTGGCGCGGATGTCGTGGCACAAACCGAGGTCCTGGAGGTCCACGGCACGGAGTTTAGCGCCCCCGGCGTCGAATACTGCGAGTTCCGGGCCTTCGATTCCCGGGGAAACCTCATCGGAACGAAGAAAGTGAACGGCTACTAACCATGGCCATCCTCTCACGCGCAGGAGTCCGGTCGGACATGTCGTTTCGCTGCTGCGACTGCGGCGACACCATTACCGGCAGGCAGGTCATCGAGGGCGAATACCTCCACATCGTCGCGGCAAACCGGGAACACCCCGAGGCATCGGTGTTCCGGTGCGAATGCTGCCAGGACGACTACGAAGATAGCTTCCGCCCGGATTGACCGCCGGCTCCCGGACCATCGGGATTTTCAACCACGCGCCGGGATGGATCCCCGGCACCAACGCAGTTCAACAGGCCGGAGGCACAACGCCCCGGCCTTTTTCATTCAACAACCGAAAGGAAAAATTATGATCTCAATCCCAATCAGCGACTTGAAGCCCGCACTCACGGGCCTCGCCAAAGTCGTCAGCAACAAAGCCCCTCTCGAATGCCTCCGCTGCATCCGGGTGGACGCCACTCCGGACTCCGTTTCCCTCATGGGGACGGATTTGGAAATCTACGCCCGGGCCAAGCTGCCCGCGGCCTACAGCGATTGCCCGGCGAGCTTCCTGCTCCCGCTCGAGCGCCTGCAGTCCGTCGTCCGCCGTCTCCCGCCCCGCTCGTTCCTCAGGCTCGAGCCCGGGAAGATCTCCTGCGATCTCGGCACCGGCCGGGTCGTGGAGGATGTCGAGGCGCCCAAACTGGAGGAGTTCCCTGATGAGCCGGGGTTCGAAGCCGAACCCGTCGCGCTCCCGGAGTCGTTCCCCCGCCGGTTCACTGAGGCGATGGGCTGTTCGTCCACGGACGCCACCCGGTATATCCTCAACGGCATCCAGCTCGATGTCGACGGTCCCGCCGATGCCGGGCATTACCTGGTGGGCACGGACGGACGCCACCTTTTCAGCGCAAACAGCTTCACGCTGCCGCTGTCGGAGTCGGTCACGATCCCGAGCTACAAGCTGCTCCTGTGGCGCGGCCTGTCGGACGTCCCCTGGGCTCTCGCCGGCCAGAAGAACAAGAACAACGCACTTGTTCGCATCGTCGCCGGGGACTGGACGCTCACGATGAAAACCATCGAGGGCACTTATCCCAATTGGCGGCAGGTCGTCCCCCACTTCCGGCAGCACCGCACGACGGTCACCCTGCCGGACGAGCATGGCTACGCGGCCATCGTGAACAGCCTCCCCGGCGGCGATCTGAAAGACAGCCCCGTCGATTTGGTGATCGAAGGCGGCACCGTCGCAGTCAGGCCACCCGGAGGAGGATCAGCCATCCGCCTCGAAGGCGCGGCGGCCAAGGGACCGGACATCACGACACGCCTGAATCGCGACTACCTCGTGAAGGCGCTCGACTACGGGCTCACAAACATCGGCCTCATCGATGGCCTGTCACCCCTGCACTTCACCCGCGAGGGCCGGCAGATGGTCGTCATGCCCCTGCGGGTCGCCGATGTCGCCCCCAAAGCGGCTCCAGAAGAGCCCGCAGCAGACAACCAAACGGCTGCCTGTGAGCCACAACCAACAACCCCGGCTGCCAGCGAGCCGCAACCAGAAAGGAACACCACCATGACCGAAACAATCGGGCACACCAACGGGGCGGCGACGTCCCACCTCAACGGAGCCCCGCGCTCCACGGCGCCGGCCGTCCCGGTAACCGACAAGCCCGCCATCGAAGCCGCGATCGACAGGATCGACAGCTTCAAGGCCGGCATCCGCGAAACCCTCGCCGGGCTCAACGAGCTCACGTCCCTGCTCCGGCAGGCCGTGCGCGAGCAGAAGGCCGGAGAGAAGGAAATCCACCAAGTCCGCCAGACACTGCGCTCGCTTCAGGGCGTGCGGATCTGACCGACACCGGAGAGCGGGATGCAGCACAAGCATGCGTCCCGCCTCCGCTTCCCATCAACCACCATGATCCAAGTCATCGACGAACCCGGCACTTGGGAGGCAGACGTCCTCCCCGTTATCGAACTACCGGTCGAAAGGCCGGCCACCAGAAATCCCATGCTGTTGCACTGCGGGGGACAGGTCATCGAGCGCCAGGCGCTCTTTGGCATCGAGACCCCGCGTCCCACAGCAACATGGTTCCCGCTTCCCCACCGCCACCTGGTCGAGGAATTCGAAAACCAGCTCACAGATGCAGGCTTCAACCTGCTCTGCTCCACCCACGCGATCAGCCACGACGGCCACCGCTACTTCGGCGTCCTGGAAGTGTCCCCTCGAGGGGACAATGTTCCAAACGGACACGGTTGGGTGGTGGGCCTGCGAAACAGTCACGACAAGACCTTTCCCGCTGGTATTGTTGCCGGCACAAGGGTCTTTGTTTGTGATAATCTGTCCTTTTCCGGGCTCATCCAAATCCGGCGCAAGCACACCCGTTTTGCCGTCCGGGACCTCCGGCAGTTGACTGCCAGGGCGGTTGGCCAGCTCGGCGAGCGGCTGATCGGGATGGAGGCCCGCATCACCGCCTACCGGAACCTCCGGCTCACCGACAGCCGTGCCCACGACTTGGTGATCCGGGCAACGGATTGCCGGGCGATCACGACGAGCCAGATCCCCGAGGTGCTCGCCCAGTGGCGAAATTCCGCACATGCAGAATTTGCTCCTCGCAACGGCTGGTCGTTGTGGAACGCCTGCACAGAGGCATTCAAGTCCGTGAACCCTCACACCGCCATCGCCCGGTGCGAGGCCCTCCACGGGCTCTTCGACGGCGCGGCCGGCGTTGCCCTGACATCATGAGCGCCAGGCCCACGCCATACGAGAGGGCACACTACCAGATGCTCGTCGGCCGCCAGATCACGGGAATCCGCTGGGAGGACTTCGAGGGCCGTCCTCTGGCGGTTCTCGTTCTCAGCGGGAAGGAGCGGGAGGGCATCCCCGCGACCGCCGCCGTGATGTGCGACCCCGAGGGTAACGGACCCGGCCACCTGGAGCACTCGCTTTGAGTGCGGACTACCCACGCATCCGCTCGATCCACCTGAACCGGTGGGAGCGGCCGAGCCGCGCCACGGTCTGGACGAAATACGGCATGGTCAAGGTCGTGTGGAAAGACGTGGCCGGAAACAGGTGCTGGTTCTCTAGCGGCACCGGGGATGCCAAGCGGGAGGCAGTTCCCGCCATCGAACACATCGAGATGGTGAGCGAGTCCCGACGCTGATCGCGCTCGGGGCGGAAAAAGCCTGCCAGCCGTGGCGGGCTTTTTTTACCTATTGGCAAATTGACGTTGCTACCTGAATGAAGGATCTCAAAATAGTTGATAAATAAGCTGCCGGAAACGCATCAAGAGAATGTGGCTAGAGAAACTAGCGGGAATTGCTGACAACCAGCCGGTAGAAGCAAGCCGGTCCGTTGGCCGGAGTCGTCAGCTCGTGCTCGACCCCATCGCCCGCCACGGCAGCGCCCACGCTTACCCATTTTGCGGCGATGAGGTTCGCCGTCTGCTGCACCTGATAGGAGAACCCGGCCTCTGCAAGGAACCGGAGGGTCACCCCCCCGTCGTGAAGCTCGATCTGCACGGAGGGATTCGGCAATCCTCCAAGCAATGCGCGCAAGCCGCTCAGCCGCCAGAGCACCTGTGTTTGGTCGGGCGCAATCGCATCCCCCGCCACGCTGTCCCCGTCTTCGGAAATCACGGGCCGGCAGTAGGTGAAGCGGTAGCCGCTGACCGGCAGGCCCGCTGCGGTGCAGAGGGCGGAAAGACTTCGCATCCCCCGGCCGGCATCCCAGATAAAAACCTCATTGTCCGCCTCGGATGAGCCGACGCCGACGACCACGTTGCCATCACCACTGACGCCGGTGGCGATCGACTGGAAGATCCCGCCCGGAAGATCGCCCAGGGCCGCAAGGCCGCCCGTGGAGGTCCACCGGAATGCTTCCATGCCTTTGGCGGATTCACTCCGGCCGACGACCACTGTGCCATTGGCAGAAACGCCGAGCGCTTCGGAAAAGACCCGCCCTCCGGTGAGATCGCCGATGCTGCTCATCGCGGCTCCCCCGACCGAGCGGAATGCGGTCACGCCAGTGGCGGAGGTTCCCCAGCCAACGACGGTCGAGCCATCCGCAGAAATCCGGGTGGCGCCGGATTCGGTCGCGCCGCCCGCAAGATCACCGAGCGAGGTCATGGTGCCGTTGGCGCTCACTGCCCACTTGGCCGCAATTCCGTAGTAGCTGGACGAGCTGCGGCCAACTGCCACGGAACCATCGCGGCTCAGATCGCTGATCGCCGAGTTCCATCCGGCCGACAGCGTGCGGGCCGCTCCGTTCACCCAGCAGGCGGCCTTGCCGTTCGAGCTGAATTTCCATCCGGCGACCACCGTGCCGTCCGCGGACACGGCCCAGGCCCCTCCTGCGAGCGGCAGCGTCGTGTCGAGTTCCTTGGCGCCCGTCGCGGGCGTCCATCTGACGGCCTGAGGGGACCAGGTTGAGAGCGACCAGCCGGCGGCGGCGATGGTCGTGCCGTTGGCAGAAATCGCTCCGACCTGACCCATCCCGAGAAAGTCACCGCTGGCCGGCAGCACCTCGAACGATGCGGCCGGAAGGGTGGCGGTCAATGCCGGCAGCAGCAGCCAGCAGGCTTTGGCAAGGGTGGCGGCTTTCATCCGGCGGGCCATTTGTTGAATGTGGATTTGGCGAAGTTGGGGGAGGTGCAACCGATGCAGGGCGAGAGCGACTGCACGCAGCTCATGGAGATCCCGTTCCAACCCCGCGAGACGCAGTCGGCGTAAGTGCTCGGCCCCTTGCATCCGAGCTCCTCCAGGCATCCCGGGGTGCCGAATGTTTTCGCCTCATCCATCTCCTTCAGCGGGCACATGCTGTGGACGGTTTTGGAAAAAAACTTGGTTGGCCGGAGGTTGCTGTCGAGCGGGGGAACCCCCAGCTGGATGACATGCACGAGCGTGCCGATCATCCAGTCCGGATGGGGCGGGCAGCCCGGCACGCGGATGAACGGTTTGCTCACACCTTTTCCCTGCAGGAAGCTGATGGCATCGACCGCTCCGGTCGGGTTGTTCGGCGCGGCAGGGATGCCGCCAAACGACGCGCAACTGCCTACGGCCACCACATGGCTGGCGGCTTTGGCGGCGCGGAGGAGATGGTCGCTGAAGTTTTCGCCCCCGAACCGGCAGGCCTCGGGCATTGCGACAGGGACAGCTCCCTCAACGACCAGGAGATACTGGCCTTGCGCGATCGTGCGGTTGACCAGGTCGACGGCCTGCTGACCCTGGGTCGTGGAAAGCGTCTGGTGAAATTGCAGGGACAGATGCTTTGTGAGCAGCGACGCGGGCAGGATGGGATAGCTGTTCAGGAGCGAGATCGAACACCCCGAGCAGTTTGAGCCCTCGAGCCAAAGCAGGGGCACGCGTCCGGTCGAAAGCGCCTGGACGGCCGCCGCGAGCTGCGGAACAAATGTCTGGGAGATCCCCCAAAGGGCCGCCACCCGGCCGGCGATGGACAGAAATTCGCGCCGCGAAACTCCCTCGGGAGCGTTCGTTGTTGCGGAGCTGGAGGTCATTGGGGGGGGCGGGGTGGAGGTTAATGCACGGCGCACGAAAGGCAGGGGTCAAACGAGCGCACCACCCGCACAGTTTCGACTGGGGCCGCCGCATTGGCTATGGGGGTGCCGACCAGAGCCTGCTCCATGGCACCGGGCTGCCCCCGGTCGTCGCGGGGCGATGCATTCCATGTGGTGGGCACGACGCACTGGTAGCGTGAGATGACCCCGCCGCTGATTTGCATCCAGTGGCCCAGGGCGCCGCGCGCGGCCTCGGTGAGGCCGATGCCTTCTCCTGTTGCGGGCACGGTGAACGTCGAGAAACTTGTCGCATCAGGCACCAGCGCCTGAATCCATTGCTCGCAGCGGTCCGCGATCACCTTGCATTCGACCGCCCGCGCCGCGTGCCGGCCCATCACCGAATTCAGGTTGGCCAGCGGCCTGCCGGTCGTCTGGAGCAGGAAATTCATCAGGGATGTGACGGCCGCATTGCTGTTGCGCTTGTGGGCGACCAGCATGCGTGCCAGCGGCCCGACCTCCATCACCTGCCCGCCGTAGCGCGGAGCCTTCAGCCAGGAGTAGGCGCCGGCTTTCGAGGGGGCCGGCGTCGTGTCCCCCGCGAGGGGATGCTGGCCCGAGGCGGAGGAAAACCAGGATTTTCCGATGTCCTCGGTGATTTTTGACTGGTCCAGATCGCTCAGGGTGGCTCCGGTCAGGACGCCTGATGGCAGGAGCTTGCTCGTGCCGGCCGCGTTTTCATGAAAGACCCCGTAGGCCATAAAATTTCCGGGCCCACGGCCGATGTTGTAGTAGTCGGGGAAGGCGTCCGCCACCGCAAGCACGTCGGGAAGGTAGCAGTTGTCGATAAACCCCCGGAGCTGGCGGATCAGGCCCAGGCAATCCTCGATCATGCGGCCCCCGACACGGATCGTCGCCCCGCCGGGGATGATGGACGCGACGTGGGGGAGCTTGCCTCCCAGGAGGGCGCCAAGCTTCGAGGCCTCGCTGCGCATTTCAAGGGCCTTGAGGTAATTGCGGATCGCTCCGAGGTTCAGCGAAGAGTCGGTCGCATAGGCTCCCTCCATGCGGGGGAGAAACGGCGCGGCCGGGAAATAGTTTGTCGAGCGGATCTCCGACTCCACCCACCCTTTGAGGTTGCTCATCGCCGGATCCTTGCCCTGGTATTGGAGCACCGCGGTGATGTCGATGAAGTCGATCGCCGAGAGCGTGTAGAAATGCAGGATGTGCGACTGGATAAAGTTGGCTGCCGCGACAATGTTCCGGACGAGCCGGCCATTATTCGGCGGCGTGACCCCGCAGGCCGCATCCTGGGCGAGCACCGAAGCCACGGCGTGCTCGACCGGACAGACCCCACAGATGCGCTGTGTGATGTATTGCGCATCGATCGGCTTGCGTCCTTTGAGGATGGCCTCGAAGCCACGGAATGATTCGCCCGCCGATTCGGCGGAAACCACCCGGCCGTCAGTAACCTCCACGCGGATCGAGAGGTGGCCTTCGATCCTCGTTACCGGGTCAACGAGTATGGACTGTGCCATGTTTTTGGGGGGCATCATCACACTCGCGATAATGCTCGTGTTAAGAATGCCTTATTCTTAACCCTTGGCTTGGCGCATTGTCAAGGAGTCCTTCACCCCGGGTCCGCTGACGGGTCCATGGGACTATGAGGAACAGTTGACAACTGCCCGGGTTGCGCTCATTGAAGGTTATCATGCGCAAGATTCAGCCAGGCCGTTTGTCGCCGGGAGTTTCTTCCACCCACCCCCCCGCGCACAGGCTTTTCTCCCGCACCAAAAAGCATCCTCCGGGCAGCCTGCGCCATGCCTGACCCCGGCTCATGCACGAGATTTCGATCATGCAAAGCACGCTGCAGCTCGCGCGGGAGCAAATGGAAAAATCCGGTTGCACCGAGATTCAGTGGATCAAACTTCGGATCGGCCTGATGTCCGGCGTTGTCCCCGAGGCGCTGGCATTTTCGTTTGATGTCCTCAAGGCCGGGACCCCGGCAGCGAATGCCACGCTGGAAATCGAGCGGATGCCTGGTCTTTTTCATTGCAGCGGATGCGGCTTGGAAGAACGGCGCGATTCGATAGAGTTCCAGTGTGCAGGATGCGGAGGCCTTCTCCAGCTGGTCGAGGGCGGAGCGGAACTGGAGCTGGCGCAAATGAAAATTTCTTAACCCGAGAATTACTTATGTGCGATCAATGCGGCTGCGGACATGTCGAAGCATTTCAGGTGACCCCCATGCAGGAGGTTCCCTTACAGAAGGTCCATCTCGTCGAGGCTCCCGACAACCATGAGCATGAGCACGAGCACGTTGATGCGGACGGGCATCGCTACACGCATGCGCACGCTCACGGACACCACGTCGGAAAAGAGACGGAAACGGTGGCCGTCCACCTGCCGCTTCTGGCCAAGAACGATCGCCTGGCGGAGCGCAACCGCGGGTTTCTGTCCGCGATGCGGATCTACGCCATCAACGTGGTCTCCTCTCCCGGCTCCGGGAAGACCGAGCTTCTGGCCAAAACTCTGGAAATGCTTGCCGGCAGCCTGCCGGCAGCCGTGATCGTGGGGGACCTGGAGACCGCGAACGATGCCGTCCGGCTCCGGGACAAGGGCGCTCCCGTCGTTCAGGTCACGACGGGCACAGTCTGCCATCTGGATGCCGGGATGATTGCCCGGGGACTCGAGGTTCTGGACCTCAAGGACCGCCGCCTCCTGATCATCGAAAACGTCGGCAACCTGGTCTGCCCGGCTTCCTACGACCTCGGGGAGGCGGCGCGCGTGGTGCTGATCTCTGTGACCGAGGGGGAGGACAAGCCGCTCAAGTATCCCCCGATCTTCCACGGAGCCAAACTCGTGGTGATCAGCAAGACCGACCTGCTTGCGGCAACCGGGTTCGACCTGGCCGCCGCGCACCGGAACATCCGGGCTGTCGCTCCCGACGCCGACGTGATCGAGCTTTCCGCCAGAACGGGCGAAGGGATGCAGAAGTGGGTTGAGAAGCTGAGGAGGCTGGCGGAATAGCTCAGCAAATGCGCGGCAGCTGCTCGCCGGCCAGCATGTCCAGAATGCGTGCGACCCCGATGGTGCTTTTGACAGTGACCAGCCCCGCGGAACCTCCGGCGGAGGACCCGACGGATCCGATGGCAACGGCGGAAGCTGAGGCGGCGTGCCGCCTCAAAATGCCGAGCGCCCGCCCGGCCTCTGCGGCAGGCACGAAGGCCACGAACCGGCCCTCATTGGCGACATAGAGCGGATCGAGGCCGAGGATCTCGCAGGCGCCGCGGACCTGCTCGTCGACGGGCACCGCGGTTTCGTCGATGCCGATCGGAAGGCCTGCGGCGGAAGCGATTTCGTTGAGGGCGCTGGCGAGCCCGCCGCGCGTCAGGTCGCGGAGGCAGTGAATTTCGATCCCTTCCTTGAGCAGGTCCTGCACGGGGGCGACGAGCGGCGCGCAGTCGCTCTCGATGGTCGTTTCAAATTCAAGCCGCTCGCGTACCGACATGATGGCCATGCCATGGCGGCCGACATCCCCGCTGAGGAGGATGGCATCACCCGGGCGCACGCTTGCCGGCGCGATCGAAAGCGAATGCCCGATCACGCCGATCCCCGAGGTGTTGATGAAGAGTCCGTCGCCATGGCCTTTGTCGACGACCTTCGTGTCGCCGGTCACGATCCGGACACCCGCCGCATCCGCCGCGGATCTCATGGACTGCACGATGCGCCGGAGCGAATCCATGGGGAGACCCTCCTCGATGATGAAGGCGGCACTCAAAAAGCGGGGGAGCGCCCCGCACATGGCGAGGTCGTTCACGGTCCCGTTGACGGCCATCGAGCCAATGTCGCCGCCGGGAAACTCCAGCGGGCGGACGACATACGAATCGGTTGTGAAGGCGATGTTTCTGCCGCCGGTCTCGAGGACCGCCCCATCGTGCTTTTGAGCAAGGATCGGGTTGTCAAATGCCGTAAGGAACACGTTTTCGATGAGCTGCGCGGAGAGACTTCCTCCACCGCCATGCCCCATCAGGATCTGGGAAGAGTCGGCAAGCGGGAGCGGGCAGCTGGCGGCAGGCGGGATGTTCATGGCGGGGCGTGCCTTGCATCTAAGCGCTTCGGCGCTGGGATATCCAGCCATGAGGTGAAGCAAATGTTGCCCGCTGCCGCGGCGTCCGGATACGGTGGTCCATCCCGATGCAAACAGATACACGGACGCGAGCCCGGCTGACGATCTGCGGCGCTGTGCAAGGCGTGGGGTTCCGGCCGTTCGTTTACCGCCTCGCCGGCGAGCTGGGCCTTTCGGGCTGGGTCGGCAACACGCCGCAAGGGGTCACCGCCGAGGTGGAGGGAAGCCGCCCGGCCGTCGAGCGTTTCATTTTGCGGCTCGAGCCGGAGAGGCCGCCGCGCAGTTTTATTCAAAGCCTGGAGACCCTCTGGCTCGCGGCCGACGGGGCATGCGGCTTTGAAATCCGCGAGAGCGATGCCAGCGGGCCGACAACCGCATTCGTGCTGCCGGATTCCGCCACCTGCCCGGAATGCGTGGCGGAGATTTTTGACCCGGCGAACCGGCGCCACGGCTATCCCTTCACCAACTGCACGCATTGCGGCCCGCGCTTCAGCATCGTTTCCGCCCTTCCCTACGACCGCTCCAACACGTCGATGAGCGGCTTTCCGATGTGCGCGGACTGCCAGGCGGAATACGACGACCCGGGCGACCGGCGGTTCCACGCGCAGCCGAACGCCTGCCCGGTCTGCGGCCCGCACCTGGAATGGTGGATGCCGGATGGAACGGTGGCCGCCATTCAGGACAGGGCGCTTGCTGCCGCAGCCGCCGCAATCTCCGAGGGCGCGGTTGTCGCCATCAAGGGGCTCGGAGGGTTCCACCTCATGGTCGATGCGCGAAATCAGGCGGCCGTGCGGCGGCTGCGTGCCGGCAAGCATCGGGAGGAGAAGCCCTTTGCGGTGATGGTGCCGGCGATCGAGGTACTGCGCCGGGAATGCCATCTTTCCGCCATGGAGGAGCGCCTGCTGCGCTCGCCGGAAGCCCCCATCGTGCTTCTCCGCCGTCACGCGGGGTGTTCCGCCATCGCTCCGGATGTGGCCCCCGGAAATCCCTTTCTGGGCGCCATGCTGCCGCACACTCCGCTGCATCACCTGCTGATGGTCCGTCTGGGATTCCCGGTCGTTGCGACGAGCGGCAACCGTCCGGAGGAACCGGTCTGCACGGACGAATCCGACGCGCTGGTGCGCCTGGTCGGGACAGCAGACTTTTTTCTCGTTCACAACCGGCCGATCTTGCGACCGGTCGACGATTCCGTGGCGCGGGTCATTCTCGGGCGGGAAATGCTTGTGAGGCGTGCGCGGGGCTACGCTCCCCTTCCCATCCAGATCAAAGCCGGCCTGCCGGCGACGCTCGCCGTGGGCGGACATCTCAAGAATACGATCGCGCTTTCGGCCGGATCCTCGGTTTTTCTCAGCCAGCACCTCGGCGACCTGCAAAGCGGGCTGTCGTATTCCGCGTTTCAAAAAACGATCACGGATTTCCAGGGGCTTTACGGGACCCGTCCGTCGGTCATTGCGGCAGACCTCCATCCCGGCTACCTGTCGACCGGGTTCGCATCCCGTCTTGCCGCACAAACCGGCGCCCGTTTTCATGGTGTCCAGCACCACTTTGCCCACATCCTTTCGTGCATGGCTGAGAACGAAATTTGCCCCCCGGCACTTGGTGTGGCGTGGGACGGGACCGGCTATGGGCCCGACGGCACGATCTGGGGCGGGGAGTTTCTTGAGATCGATCCAGGAGGATTCCGCCGCAGTGCCCACCTCCGCACCTTTCCTCTCCCCGGCGGCGAGGCGGCGGTCAGGGAACCGAGGCGTTCCGCGCTGGGACTGCTCTACGAGGTTTTCGGAGAGGATGTTTTCGGGATGACCGGCCTGGCCACTATCCGCGCGTTTTCCGGAGGCGAGCTGATGGCGCTGCGGTCGATGCTCCGGCGACAACTCAACTCGCCGCGCACGTCCAGCATCGGCCGGCTCTTCGACGCCGTGGCCTCGATCGCCGGCATCCGCCAGATCGCCGCATTCGAGGGGCAGCCGGCGATGGAGCTCGAGTGTGCGGCGGGTGAGGCGCAACGCCCGCCGGCGGCAGGCACGCCGTTTGAAATGAAGACGGCGGTGGACGGCTCGTGCCATGTGTTCGACTGGGAGCCTCTGCTGCGGGAACTTTTATCGGCCCTGGCGGCAGGCGTTCCGGCGGCCGCACTCTCGGCGGCATTTCACGATGCCCTTGCCGAGATGATCGTTGCGGCTGCCCGCCGGTCGGGGCGTCCGCAAATTGTGCTCTCCGGCGGCTGCTTCCAGAATGAGAGGCTGATTGGCCGCACGGTCGACCGCCTGCGCAGCGAGGGGTTCCAGCCGGTCTGGCACCAGCGGATCCCCACCAACGATGCCGGGATTTCGCTGGGACAGGCGGCCGCCGTCGCAATGCAGTTTCCAAATTCCTAAAACCCCGCTACGTGTATCGACATGTGCCTGGCCGTCCCCGGAAAAATCCTTGCCGTCGAAGGCGACGATCCGTACCTGCGCAGCGGCCGGGTGAGCTTCGGTGGGATCGTGAAGGAAGTGAACCTGGCCTACACCCCGGAGGCGCGCGTCGGCGATTACGTTCTCGTCCATGTCGGCTTCGCCCTCAGCACGGTGGACGAGACCGATGCGCTCGAGATTTTCGAGTATCTCAAGCAGATGAACGAACTCTCGGAGCTCAGCGCGCATCCGCCCCGATGAAGTTTATCGACGAATACCGGGACCCGGCCGCAGCAAGGCAGCTCGCGGAGGAGATCGCCCGGACGGTTACCCGCCCCTGGAGCCTCATGGAAGTCTGCGGGGGACAGACCCACGCCATCATCAAGTTCGGGATCGACGAGCTTCTTCCGCGCAATCTCCGTCTGGTGCACGGTCCGGGATGCCCGGTCTGCGTGACTCCCCTGGAACTGATCGACAAAGCCATCCTGATCGCGGCAACGCCCGGCGTGATCTTCTGCTCGTTTGGCGACATGCTCCGCGTGCCCGGAAGCGATCGCGACCTGCTCTCGGTGAAAGCCAACGGCGGCGACATCAGGATGGTCTACTCGCCGCTCGATGCGGTGCAGGTCGCCCGCGAGAACCCGGACCGGCAGGTCGTATTTTTCGCCGTCGGGTTCGAGACGACCGCGCCAGCGAACGCGATGTCCGTGTTCCAGGCCAGGCGCGAGGGACTCAGCAACTTTTCCCTGCTCGTTTCTCACGTCCTTGTCCCCCCCGCGATGGAGGCGATCCTCTCGTCACCCGGCAGCTGCATCGATGCCTTCCTCGCGGCGGGCCATGTCTGCGCGATCATGGGAATTTCCGAATACCTGCCGATCGCGCAAAAATACCATGTTCCGATCGTCGTGACCGGCTTTGAGCCACTCGATATTTTGCAGGGGATCCTGATGTGTGTCCGGCAGTTGGAGCAGGGTCGCGCGGAGGTCGAGAACCAGTATGCGCGGGCCGTGCGTGCCGGAGGAAACGGGCCCGCGCAGGAAATCATCCGGGACGTGTTCCGGGTCATTCCGCGGAAGTGGCGCGGAATCGGGGAGATCCCGCAAAGCGGGTTCGGTCTCTCGGAAAAATATGCCTCCTTCGATGCCGCAGAAGGATTCGGTGTCGCCGGCCACCAGGCGGAGGAATCCGCCGGGTGCATGAGCGGCCTCATCCTCCAAGGGGTAATGAAACCCGACGAGTGCCCCGCGTTCGGCAAAACCTGCAGGCCCGACCATCCGCTCGGCGCCACCATGGTATCGAACGAGGGGGCCTGCGCCGCCTACTACCGCTACCGGCGCAGCAGATGAGGGTTCATCCGTTTTTTCGAGCACCTGCCAGAGGTTCCTGCCGACCACACTGCTTCAGCATTCCCCTCTCCGCGCACTAGAACTCGGGCGCCAGGACTTGTGTGATCGGCTCACAGGAAGGTGTCCTCAAACAAGCTGTTCGCCCAGTCGAACATATCGATGTAGTTTTCGGCGCTTGGGGCCTTGGCTTCACCGAATGACGCCTCGACGCGCTTCATTGCGCGCGTTGCGGGATCATACTGGTAGCTTGCCGTGAGCCACGATGCGGATTTCGACGTGATCGGGCTGTAGCAGGCCGACATGGTCACGGGAGCCTGATTAGGGGCCTGGCCGTCGAGCGCCCGCAGGATGGCGTCGGCACAGACTTTTGCCTGGGCATTTGCCATCGTGCCGGATTTCGGCTGGCCGGTTGCCTGCGAGTCACCGATGACATGAATCTCGGGGTAGCGGATCGATCCGTAGGTCAGCGGATCGACGGCCGCCCAGCGTGAGCCGGCATCGACGAGTCCCGCCCCGGCGACGAGCGCGCAGGCCTTCATGTCGGGAATGTGGTTTACAACCTGCCCGGTGACATTGCCCTGCGTTGTCACCAGCAGTTTGGCCGCCGAGCTCACCGAGAGAACCTGGCAGTTCGGGCGGTAGTCCACGATTCCCTTGAAGGTCTTTGTGAAGGCGTTTCCGAAATTCACCGGCTCAGCCGTAATGCCGGGGTTTGCGTCCAGCACGATGACCTTGCCGCCGAGCTTTTTCCGCTTGATGAAATCGGCGACCACACACGCCCGCTCGTAAGGCCCAGGGGGGCAGCGGTAAGGAGCCTTGGGAATTGTCATCACGAAGACGCCCTTTTTCTTGAGCCCGGCGACCTGGCTGCGAAGTAGAGAGGTCTGCGGTCCGGCGATCCAGGCGTGGGGGGTGAGCTCGGGATTGTAGTCGCCTGCGGGCGGCACGAAATCGATGCCCGGGGCAAGCACGAGGTGATCATATGGGAGCGAGGTTGTCCCGTTGCCGGTTGCGACATCGACCGAACGCGAGACCGGATTGACGGCCATGGCGCGTCCCTGCAAGAAGCTGATCCCGTATTTTGTGGAGAGCGTCCCCAGCCCAATGGTGATGTCCGCCATGCCGAGCGACCCGGTGACGACGAGATTCGAAAGGATGCACGAGTAATGCTGGGGGTTCGCATCGACGAGGGTTACCTGGACTCTGCCCTTGCCCCACAGGGCCAGATATTTGGCGGCGGTGGCTCCGCCGAACCCCGCGCCAACGACGACGATCCGCGCGACGGGGGAGGCTGCCGACATCAGACGCGGGAAGGCAAGACTTGCCCCGGCCAGGCCGAGGAGTTTGAAGAACTTCCTCCGATCGAGGCCGCTGAATTCGATGCCGTCGGGGAGTGTGGAAGATGTTTTCATATGGGGAGCTGGGTTAATCGTCATTACCGGTCGGGGGAAGCGTGGCGAGGTAGGTGGCAATTTCACGGATCTGCGTATCGGTAAGACCTCTCGCGACAAGATCCATGATGCCTTCCGGCACCCGTCGCGCCTTCATTTCCTGCAATTCGGAAACAATTTCCGACGGCGATTTTCCGGTCACACCCTCGAACCCCGAGGACGCATGACATTGAAAGCAGGAAGATGACAGCAGGCGTCCGGATGTGGAGCCTGCGACGGCGGGGGGCGGAACGGGAGCCGCCGCGTGTCCGGTTGCCGGAGACAGGGAAACGGGGATGGCCCATGCTGCCAAGAGGAGGAGTTTCGAACAGTTCATGGAGGTAACGTGACCGGTGCCGATGAACTCCTCATGAATCAAAAATGAATTCTTGTTCATTTTCGAAAAAACTCTCGCAGGGCGAAGCGTCCGGTTTCAGAGTCAGGCCATGCGAGTCTTACTGGCGGAGGATGACCCGAAGACGGGAAAGTGGATCCGCGAGGCGATGAAGGCGGAGGGGTGGGCGGTCGATCATTTTCCCGACGGGGCACAGGCCTTGTCCGCGGTGGCCGTGGCTCCATATGATGCCGCCGTTGTGGATGTCATGATGCCCCGCCGCGATGGCCTGAGCTTTGTTGCGGAGCTCCGAAAGGCCGGTAGGCACCTTCCGGTTTTGCTCGTCTCCGCCAGGGCGGGGGTGGATGACCGGGTGGTCGGACTCGACGCGGGGGCCGACGATTATCTCCCCAAGCCTTTTGCGATCACCGAGCTTCTTGCGAGGGTGCGCGCTCTGTGTCGCAGGAGCCCAGTGGTGGCCGAGCAGGTTTTGCGGTGCGCCGATCTGACTTTGGATACCCGCTCGCGGGCAGTCTGCCGAGGCTCACGCGCGATTAGCCTGACGGCCCGCGAATTTGCGATTTTGGAGGTGCTGATGAAAAATGCAGGGAGGGTCTGCAGCCGCTCGCTTCTTCTGGAAAAGGTCTGGGATTTTCACTTCGATCCGGGCTCGAACATCGTGGATGTCTACATGCGGCGCCTCCGTATCAAGATCGATGGCACGGGGGAAGACCGCTTGCTCCAGGCCATCCGCGGCGCTGGATATGTGCTCAGGGAGGCGGGATGCGAATAAGGCTCTCTGTTGCCGGCGGCTATATCCTCCTGCTGGTCTGCTGCGCCGTCCTGTTTGTTTTGCTTGGTTTTCACGAACTGGTGCAGGAGCCGCTTGAGTATTCCGCAGGTGGACCGGCGGCCCATGCTCCGAGATGGGTTGCCTACGCCGAGCTTGCGATCTACTCCGCTGTTCCCATCGTTCTTCTTTCGAGCTGGTTCCTGATCCGCCGGACGCTCCGGCCGCTGACGGAGATCGCGGCGCAGATCGATGCATGGGATCCGGAGCTCGGCCTGAAACCGATGGCCGTCGCTCCGGAGTCGGCGGAGGCTGCTGCTGTGACTGGTGCCCTCAACCGCGCCTCCGGACGGCTGCAGCGCGCGTTTCAGGAAATCCGGGAGTTTTCCCTGCGCGCATCGCATGAAATGAAGACCCCACTCACCATTCTGCGCGGACAGGCAGAGAGCGAGGCCCGCCGCGCGGAATCGCGTGGCGACGCCGCCGCAGCGACCCGCATGGCGGCTCAAATCGACGAAATTGACCGCATGGCCCGCATGGTGGACAGCCTGACCCTGCTGGCGAAGGCCGATGGCGGCCTCCTGCCGCTGAAGGTTGAGCCCGGGCGCCTGGACGGACTCGTGATGGAGTTTTATGATGACATCCTGGCCTTGGCCGAGCCGACAGGAATTCTTGTCCACGCGAAAATCGGGAAGCCGGTTTACGCGCTCTTCGACCGGCAGCGGATGCGTCAGGTTTTTCTCGCGCTGGCCGAAAATGCGGTAAAATACAACATTCCCCGCGGCACCATTGAACTGGGTGCGGCGGAATCGGGCGGGCGCGCCACCCTTTGGATTGAGAACACCGGACTGCCTCTCAGCACCGCCGCCCTTCAGAATGTTTTCGAGCCGTTTTTTCGCGGCCCGGAGATCCCGAGGGAAATCGAGGGCAGCGGCCTCGGGCTGAGCATCGCCCGGTCGATCATCGATGCCCATGGCGGCCGCATCACATTCGACCCGCTGCCGCCGAACAGGATCCGGGTTTCCATTCAGCTTGCTCTGGCGCTGGACCCGCCCGAAGAAGCTCCGCCGTCTGTCCCGAAGCCCCCGCCTCAGCATCACCCGATGGACGTCGAAATCTGACATTCGCCGTGAATGTGTCCGACGCCAAAGATTTCCGGTAAGTCCGCCAGCCCCGTTCACGCAGCCGAGCCAGTTGCCAAAGGCATTGCATGTGTCATATTTGAGTGGTTGCAATCGCACCGGCGGCCCCCCCCCCAATTCCCGATCATGAAACTCCATACACTTTTTGCCGCAGCATTGGCGGTTTGCCTCACCGGATCGTCCATCCTTGCCGGCGAAGTGATCTTCTTCGACAACTCGCAGGTGGCGGTGTCCGTCTCGTCAGAAACAACATCGGACACCATCAGCAGCGAGGGATATCTCTTCACCTACACCAGGGACAAGCTGTTCACGGGCGGCGTCGGGATGACCATTCCGATCGGCCGCACGGTGCGCGTTCCGTGGCCGCAGGGGATCGAGGCCCAGGCGGTGACGACCGGCCCCAGCTTGAGCGGCGGACAGATCACCATCAAGCGGGTGGATGGCGGGGTCTTCGATCTCACATCGTTCACGGGCCGGCTCCTCGCAAATACCGCCGCGACGGGCGCCCAATTTGAAATCATGCCGACGCTGGACGGTGAGGATGCATTTAACGATCCGATCTTTTTCGATGCATCAGGATACTACGGGAACACATTTTCCTATGATGCCAATGGCGGCTACCTGGGAAGCACCGCTCTGCTCACAGGATACGACACCTACAAGATCGCGCTGTTCTGCGACTTCGCGGTCACGAGCCTCACCCTCGATGCTGCGGCTGTGCCGGAGCCGTCGGCGTTTGCGCTGCTGGGGCTTGGAACCTTGACTCTTGTTTGCTGCCGCTTCCGTATTTTTCAGCAGAGCTGCTGACTGCCGGCAATCGCCTCCAACCGTCCCGCCGTATCCTCCAGCGGCTTGAGGGAAACATCCTCCCCTGAGCGCCGATCGTAATACCCGAAGGGGTTGTCCAAATCCCGGATGAGCAGCAGGAGGTAGATCATCAGATACGAGATCACTCCCACAAAAAACAGGGATTCGTAAAACGGCTCGATTTTTGCAAAGATGAGGCCGAGGCAAAGCAGGATCGTGATGAGGTCGGCAAGCAGGTAGCCCGATGAGATGAACGAGGTTTCCCTGATGGTGTGTATGCGGATGAGGCTGCGCCGAAGGTTCGATTGCTCCTGCTTCAGGCGGGATACCAGCGTCGCCTGCGTCCATTGCTCCATCGCGGCAAAATGGGGGGTCAGTTCGTTCAAATGGTCCAGAAGCTCCGATGTGCGGTGCGCTTTTCGGAACCAGCTTAAAATATCCCGGCAAAGGCCGGAGACCAGCAGCAGACATGGACCAACGTTGGCTTCGGGCTTGGCAGCCTTAATGCCAGAAACTTCCTGCGCGAGGTTCTCCAGGCAGGCGCTCAGCTCCCCCGGAAGCCGCTCGCTTTCCTTGAAGTCCGAAAGGACGCCGCTGAGAAGAAAGCCCATCAGGAATACGTTTGCCGCCACGATTCCCGAGAAGAGCGGGTTGATGGAAAGGAATTCCCAGTGGAGGAAGTGGACGAGTAGTTTTGCGCAGATGACGAGGCCGACGATCATGCTCACCCGGAGCAGAAGACGGTGACGGTTGTTCATTTTCATTTCTCTTGCGGATGCAAATCGTCATGATCAGAAGCGCATTCAAGGTGCGTGGTGACGCTTGCTCGCGGTTCGATTGATGTTTCGATCACTTTCTCAATTTCTGTGGCCGTTCTATGTGCATCCGAGAGCGAGGTGTTTTCCGGGAAAACAAGATGAAACTCAGCCCAGTGTGCATCGCCGATGTCGCGGAGGCGAAGCTGGTGGTAGCTCAGCCCTCTCTGCTCCGTTTCACGGTCGAGAATACTGATTAACTTTGTGCGCGCGGCCGGATCTGCCCGGTCCATGAGTCCGGAAAAGGCCGACTTCATCAACCCCGCTCCGGACCAGAGGATATTGCAGGCCATGATAATGCCGCAGATGGGATCGAACGGCAGCCACCCGGTTGTCAGCACCAAACCAAGTCCGACGAGCACTGCAATGCTTGTCCAGCAGTCTGTCAGGACATGCTTGCCGTTCGCTTCTAGAATGAGCGACGACTTGCGTCTTCCTAGCCAGACGAGGTAAGCGCCAAGCCCCCCGTTGATGGCCGCAGCGGCGGCTGTTAGAATGACGCCTGCCCCGAGGTTCTCCAACTGCAGCCCGGTCATCCATTTGTGGATGGATTCGTAGATGATGTAAATCGCCGCGAGCATGATCATCGCCCCCTCGAAGCCAGCGGAAAAAAACGAGATTTTGGCGTGTCCGTAGAGATGGTCCTCGTCAGCTGGGCGGTAGGATAGTCGCAAACTGTAGGCGGCAAAGATAACGGCGGCCACGTGGACCACTGACTCCGCCGCATCGCTGAGAATTGCGGCCGAGCCGGTCATCACATAGGCGCCAACTTTCATGACGAACATGAGAAGCCCGATCCCGAGTGAGAGGTTGATGGCAAAGAGCATGGCCTTGCGGTCGGATTCGGAAGTGGTCGTGATGGTCATAGATTCAAAAGGTTGACGTCTGAAGTTTTAGAGAAGCGGAAAAAGCGGTTTTTGTCCGATGCTGACGGTGTTGGATCCGCATTGCGGAGGAAAGGCCGCGAACCAAGCGCAGGCCGAGCCCGCTGCCAGGAGCAGCCATTGATCCGGCGTCGAAGTCGTTCGCGATCATGATGATTGCTTCCCCCGCAACCAGCTTTGCCCGGATGCTCACCTCAGTGCGGGCATACCTAACCGCATTTGCGAGGAGGTTGTGCAGGATTTGACGGAGAAGCTCGCCATCAGTGGTGGATGTCATACCGGGCTTCACGCTCCATCGGAATACCAAGCCTCGTTCTTCAGCCAGGAGAGCGTATCCATCACCGATATCTTCCAGCAATCCCGTGACATCCACCCGAGAAAGCTCCGGCGTAACCCGCCCGCTTTCGGCCTTGGCCGCAAGGAGCGAATGCTCCACAAGGCGGGTGAGTCGCGCCAGTTCATCCTGCAATTCCTCCGATAACCCTGGTGGAAGTTCGGCAGCGGACCGCTCGATTTTCATGCGAAGAAGCGTGAGCGGTGTCCTCAGTTCATGCGAAACTTTGGAGGAGAACTCGTCCAGGTTGTGATATGCGTGGCCAACACGGTCCAGAAGCTGATTGATGTGCCGGACAAGATCCGAGAGCACGACATCACTCTCGGGCACAGAGATGCCTTTTCGAAGGGAGCGGGGGTCAAGCAGGCTCAGCTCGCGGTTGATCGAGTGGATCGGACGGACCGAGCGGCGGGCGAGCAGCGCCCCGATCCCTAAGGCAACGAGAACGGCAGGTATTCCCACCCACAGCCAGACTTGCATCAGCTCACCAAGGATGTCATGCACCTCCTCGTTGGTGTAGCTGCCGTGAATGACCCAATCCGGGTAGCTCGGGTGTGAGCGGTCCCACCGGTCACGCCGGAGTTCCTCATCAAGATGCCAGTGCGCGGTGACCATCAGCAACGCAATCAGCGAGGCGAGGGAAACGCCGAACCATGCGGCCAACCGGAGCCGGAATTTCAAGCGGCTTCCTCCCGGAGGGCAAAACCAACACCGCGCAGCGTCTGGACCAGAGGCTTCGTTCCCGGCACGTCAATTTTCTTGCGCAGGTAGTTAATGTAGACGTTGAGGACGTTTGTTCCTGAGTCGAAGTGCTGGTCCCAGACCCGCTCGATCAGCATGGTCTTGGGCACCGGGCGTGGAGAGGCCTCGGCGAGTACGGCGAGGAGGGCAAACTCGCGGTTTGTCAGCGCGATTTCCCGTCCGCCGCGAACGGCCGTTCTGGATCGCAGGTCAATCTCCAGGTCCGACACGCGCAGATGGTCGCTCATATCCGGTCTTTGACGCCGCAAAACAGCCCGCAGCCGCGCGAGAAGCTCCTCGACCGAGAAGGGCTTGACGAGGTAGTCGTCGGCTCCGGCATCCAGCCCGCCAACGCGATCCCTCAGTTCGCCGCGGGCGGTCGCCAGGAGCACAGGCAGGCTCTGGCCATCGGCCCTGATGCTGCGGGTTACCGTGACTCCATCGCGACCGGGCATCGAAATATCCAGTACGGCCGCATCGTAGGAATGCTCGCGAAGCAGCCAGAGTGCCTCCTCGCCGTCGGCCGTATCATCGACGGCATATCCAACCTCAACCATGGCGTTTTTGAGGTGGGCCCGCAATTTCGGGTCGTCTTCCGCTATCAGAATGCGCATCACTTCACGAACTTAACTCGCAGCCATTGAGAGATCGAGCGCCATGACGAATGCCGTTAATCGTTATCTGGCTTCCGGGCGTGAGATCCTGTTTCCTGAGCCGGACTGCCTGCTGCCACATTCACCCCCACACCATGTTTGTACACGAGCTGCCCACCGAAATGACCGGCACTCGCCACACACAAGGCGGCACCAAGTGCAACGAGAGCCGTCACGACAGTAAGGCTCATCGAGAGTATGCGGATCCGGACGGTTGCAGCTGCGGCGGTTGCCAACACCGCTGCGATAATGGAGATAGTGCGTGCGCGTTCTCCCCACTCCTCATGGAATTCCAGGACTTCGTTGGCTGCCGGGCTGAGTTCGCCGACCATCTCGACCGCCTGCCCGCCCGACCATGCGGCAGCGACTGCGCCTGCAGCCCCGCAGATAAGCAGGCCTGCGGCAATCGCCGGCAGATGCCATCGCCGCAGAATGATTGCAGCGATGGCTACCAGCGTTCCGAGCAGAATCAAAGCGATGGGAAAATGCACCAGCGCTGGATGAAGCGGGTTTGGAATCATGCGTGCCTCAGCTGATTTTTTTATACTCGTCGCGGCTCTTGTGGCAGGACGGGCATTTTTTTGCTGGAAGCTCTGTGAGGGTCATCCCGCAGATCTGGCAGACGAAGTAGTCGGCCGGAGCATTCTTGCCGAGGGTTTCGAGCGCCTGCTGGTAGAGTTTCGCGTGCTCCTTTTCGGCTGTGACAGCAAATTGCAGCGTCCGGATCGCAGACTGGGCGTCGTCGGCTTTTGCGACAGCAAGAAATTCCGGATACATGCTGTCGCGCTCGTAGGTTTCCCCCTTGATGGCTGCCTTAAGATTGTCCGCAGTGGCCCCTGGCGTTACGGGATCGAGTTGGAATGTGGCAACTGTCCCGCCCAAGTTGAGGATTGCCGCCTTGTGTGTATCCCGGTGAATGGCTTCCGCTGCCGACGCTGCGCGGAAAAGTTTTGCCACCTGCGAGAATCCCTCCTCGTCCGCCTTCTTGGCAAACTGGGCATAGCGGTTGGAGGCGTTTGATTCCCCTTGGAATGCCGTGTTGAGATTTTTGATTGTTTGCTCCGAAACCGCTGCCGAGGCACCTCCGGGGAGGACGGCCAGCGCAATGGTTGCGGCGAGTATGTGGGACAGGATGGTTTTCATAACGCGGCCATTTTGGCTGGTCAGCATTAGAAAACCGTCAGGGGGACATTAGAGTTTTCTAATTTTTTCCAAAGCGCGCGGCTGTCCGCACCACCCTCTCGCTGTAGCGGTTTGATTCACCGCATTATCAACCTTGCCGCATCGGGTCGTCTCCCACCACCGAACCTGCTCCCGACTGGCAGGAATCGGACTGTCATGTCCGCAATCTCACGTTTGAAAAAATCGCTCGATATCGTCCAGCCCTGGAACACACAGAGTGGGCATCGAAATAGAGGTGGGAGGATGCGCGTTACTCCATTTTTTACCTGCCAAGCGAAATGGGGCCGACTATTATCACTTCTTTCCTCCTCCACAAAATGAACACCTGCTCCTGTATCGAATCGGCCAAAACCCTCCTCACAACCGGCAAATGGGACGGAGGAGCCGGCGAGTGCTGCAAGAAGGTTCCGCCCATCGGGCTTGTCATCGTTGCCGGGGTGGTCGGACTCCTCCTCTCAGTCCTGTTCGGGACGTTTATCCTGCGGCGGCGGGATTGAATGGGAGGTCCGTGATTCCACTGATCCTGAAGGCCGTCCTGATCTGGGTGCTTATTGCCGTCGCGGAAGTCGTGCACGGCATCCTGCGTGTCCGGTTTCTCAACCGCCGGGTAGGCGACCGCCGCGCCCGTCAGATCGCCGTCTTTACGGGGTCCGGTCTGATTCTCATCATCGCCACGGCACTCGTGCCTTGGATGAACCCCGCTACCGTCGCGCAATGCTACTGGATCGGCCTGCTCTGGTTTGTTCTGATGCTGGCCTTCGAGATCGGCTTCGGCCGGTTTGTCTTCCGGGCGTCATGGAAGCGCCTCCTCTCGGACTTCGACTTCCGGCAGGGCGGCCTGCTGTCGATCGGGATGGCCATCCTTTTCTTTTCACCGCTGATTGCGGCGAAGATTCACGGTCTCGTTTGAACCGGAAGATTACTCCACCAGGGCAATTCTGGCGGCCGGTGCGGTTGTCCGGTCGCCAGCGCGTGATCCGATCAGTTGTGATCCCAGCGGGGACTCGGGGGTGATCGTCGTGATTGTTTTTCCCCGGTGTGTGACCTCGGTGCCACCGCCGGAGGGCGCGAGGAAAAACCACTCCCTTGCTCCGGGAAACTCGATTTCAACCAACGCACCAAGATCAATGGCTTCGTCCCTGTCAAATTTGCGCAGCGGCATTTTCTCGATGGCGGCGATGGCCTCGGCTGCGGCGAGCGCCTGCTTTGCCAGACCGTCGGCGAGGTAGTTCTCCTCAATGGCGAGGGTGTCGTATTTCCCCTCGGCTTTGCTCTCGGCGTCGTTGCCTCCCTCACGCGTGATCTTTGAGACGCGGCTGCGGTTCTCAAACTCCTCCCGGAGCCGGTCGAGAATGCCCGCGACAATTTCTGATTTGTTCATGGTGGTCTTGTCAATATACCCACGGGATGAACCGGCTGGTTCGGGTTTCGTATTCCCGATACCCCGGAAACCTCTGGCGGAGGAAGGCCTCCTCCCGGCAGGATTTTGCGTGGAAGAAGGCAATCAACGCTGTTGCCACCACCGCAGCAGGCCAGCTCAGCCAGACCAGTGACCATCCAAATCCCGCCAGGATCACGGCGGTGTAGAGCGGGTGGCGGATCTCCGCGTAGATGCTGTGTTGGACCAACTCGGCGTGGTCGGCGGGTTTTGGGAACGGGGTGAGGTTTCGTCCGAGCGCCTTTGCCCCCGCGACGGCAATGGCCGCAGCTGCGATGAGAACCCCGATCCCGGCACCCCTCCATGCCGCCGGCCCCGAACCGGGATACCTGAGCGCGAGCCCGGCCAAGGCGGCGAAGAGCAGGAACTGCCCGGCCACCCAAGCTCCGCCACGGTCGAGAAAGCGCTTCATCGGAAAGACTGCTAGGGCATCCACCGGGTCCAGATTCTGGGCGATGGCTGGGGCCTCTGGAAAAGGGTTCGAAGGATGGAGAGGAACGCTTTCATCGCGGCAGTTTACCGCCCACCCAGCCGCGCGGGACAGAATGAAATTGTCTGTGCGCCGGAGATTCCGGGCGTTCTTGAACGCAACACCGCCCTCTGATACCGCTTGGGCATGACTGCTTCTCCCCAGGACGTGGAACTCGATTTGCCTCTGAGTGCAAAAGAATCTCAGCTTCTCAAAAAATACGAGGAGGTGATCCGCGAAGCTGCTGGAGAGGCGCGGGAGGGGTTCCGGAAGATGGCGGAGGCGTTCCACCAGATCCGGGCACAAAGGCTTTATCGCGGGCAGGGGACGTTCACCGAGTATTTCAAAAAGCAGTTCGATTACGGGCGCAGCCACGCCAACCGGATCGCCGATGCCGGTCGCCTCATGGAATTGTCCCCTCGAGGGGACATTTTGGAAAAGCTCGAAAGCGAAGCCCATTTCCGCCCCTTGGGATCCCTTCGGGATGAACCCGACAAGCTGGAGCAGGTCTTTGACCTCTTGGAGAGCTGGGGCAAATGGCGGGCTCAAGGCGATATTCCTCCCGCCGAAGTCCGTTCCGCCAAGGTCTTCTTGAACCCACCCACGGAGCCGGCCGAGCCAGAGGGGAAAAGAGACGAACTAACGGGGAAGTTCATTTCATTGATTGAGGATGCGGAAGGCGATCTCCCTTCCCGGACATCGGACGAAATCCGCCAGCTCTTCCAACAGCTCAAATATAAGGTCACCGCACTCGGCGCCCGGCGAACCAGCAAAATTGAGTGGACCCAGGACACATGGAACCCGCTCCAAGGCTGCACCCGGGCGTCTGAGGGCTGCGACCGCTGCTATGCCGCCAAGTTCGTGGCCACGCGTGGGAAGGACATGTATCCCGGGCTTGCGCGGAAAACAGGAGAAACCTACGCATTTACCGGAGAAATCCTCCTGCTCCCAGAGCGCCTGGGCGATCCCCTTTTGAAGAGAACCCCCACGAGGTATTTCGTAAACTCGATGTCGGACCTGTTTCACAAAAAGGTTCCGGAGGACTTCATCTCCGCCGTATTCGATGTCATGGAAAAGGCACCTTGGCACACGTTCCAGGTTCTGACGAAACGCCCGGAGCGCATGGCCGCATTCACGCAGAAGCGCTACAAGGACCGGGAGCCCATGGAGAATATCTGGCTCGGCACCTCAACGGAAAATCAGGAGAGCTTTGACAAACGCATTGAGCACCTCCGGCAGGTCAAGGCGGCCGTCCGGTGGCTGAGCTGCGAGCCCCTCCTCGGGCCGATCAGGCTGAGCAAAACCGCAGACATCGATTGGGTGGTCGTCGGAGGAGAATCCAAGGGCGGACGTCCGATGGACAAGAAATGGGCGGCAAGCCTCCGGGACCAGTGCAAAAAGGCCAAGATCCCGTTCTTTTTCAAACAGTGGGGCGACTTCAACGAGGAGGGGGCTCCTCAAAAGGAGAAGAAGGACGGCGGGGCCAAGCTCGACGGCAAGATCCACCAGGAGTATCCGACACCGGGAGAATAAAAACCCGGGATTGCCGGGCATGTGTCGAGGGGTAAAATAGCGGCATGGCCAGACGCCGCATCCCCACCAAAGCAGTTCTTCCCGACGAGGACCTGCCGCTGGCCATCTCGCCCGATGGGGGACGGATTCACAGCGAGGATCAGCTACCTGATCTCCCGCTCCCGAAAAAAGTCGTCGTCGCCAAGAATGTCCTTCACGTGGACGGCTGGCACATCCGGTTCTATCCGATGAGACAAAAAATGCTGGAGTGGATCGACCGGTCGATTACCAGATGGAACAAGGCGGATCCCAGCCCGGAGAACCACGCGCAGGTCCTCGGCATGCTCGACGCCATGGAAACGATGGTGAAAGCAAATCCGACTCTCCCTACGCAAGGGGAGTTCGAATTTTAATTTTTTCCACTCACGCAGCCGGCATCCGTAGCGCTTCCCAGAGGCGGGCGTGGTCGAGGAGGATGTCTTTGAGGCCCTGACGGACGGTTGGGGAGTTGAGGGCCTGGGTGCTCATCAGGGTGTGGGCGTCGAGGGTGGACATGATGGCGCTCAAGAGCTCGGAGTTGAGGTCCGGGGAGTTGGCGAACTGCTCGCGGGTGTTGTTCGCGGCCTGCTGCTGGAGCTTCGGGGATTCCAGGAGTTTGCCCATGATGACCTTGTTGACATAGACGAGCTTGTCCTGGTCGGTGAGCTCGCCCTCGAAGAGGTCGTTCACCTTTTCGATGATCTCGCCGAGGTAGGCGGTCTCCTTTTCCTGCACCCGGCCGCTGCCGGCTTCGGTAATCGGATCAAGCTTCGGCTTGTCGCCCCCGCCGAGCGGCATCGCGCGCTTGCCGAGGTTTTTCAGATTGTGGTGGGTGAGGACGACTTTCGAGAGGTCGATGCCCTCGCGTTCGCGTCCGAATTCCAGCAGCGGGATCAGGACTTTGAAAAAGATCGAGCGCTTCTCGACGGCCGTGTTGCCGTAGTCGAAGATCTGGGACAGGAACGTGTAGAGGCGCACGTAGGCGCCCATGTCGCCCTTGAAGAGGATCAGTGCGTTCAGTTCGTCCTGGGCGGCTTTGGTGGCGTCGGCATCATCCTTGGCTTTGGCGTCCTTCAGCGCCTCCTGGGCGGCTTTGTAGCGCTTCATGAGGCGGTCCACGACCGGCGTGAGCGCGGCCACGAGATCACCCTGCTTGGATTTCGGGTTCAACTCCACGGCGACGACGCGATCCACCTCGAAGTCATCGTAGTGCCCGGCGGCGTCGAGTTTGGCGCGGAGGTTGAAAACAAGATTCGGATCGGTCGTGTTCGCGAGCTCGGCCGTCGTGTAATAAGCTTTGAAAGCCGCGAGGACGTCTGCCGTGTCGTTGACAAAATCCAGCACATACGTCGTATCCTTGCCGGGGTGGGCGCGGTTGAGGCGGGAGAGCGTCTGCACTGCCTGGATCCCCGCCAACCGCTTGTCCACATACATGCCGCAGAGGAGCGGCTGGTCGAAGCCGGTCTGGAATTTGTTTGCGACGAGGAGAATTTGGTATTCCTCGCCCTTGAACGCCTCCCGGATGTCGCCGCCCTTGAGGCCGGGGTTCAGTAACGGGCTGTTCTCGGGAAAGGCATCGGGACCGGAGGCTTTGTCGTTCACCTCGCCGGAGAACGCCACGAGCGTCCGCATCGGGTAGCTGCGGCTCTTGATGTATTTGTCGATGGCGAGCTGCCATCGCACGGCCTCGACACGGCTGGAAACGACGACCATCGCCTTGGCCTTCCCGCCAAGGAGCGGGGCCACGAACTGCCGGTAGTGCTCGACGACGATCTGCACCTTCTGGGCGATGTTGTAGGGGTGGAGGTTCACCCAGCCCATGATCCCCTTCATGGCTGCGCTGCGCTCGACCGTCTTCTCGTCGTATTCCCTGCCCTCGTGCGCCAGCTTGAACGCCAGCTTGTAGGGCGTGTAATTTTCCAGCACGTCGAGAATGAATCCCTCCTCGATCGCCTGCCGCATCGAATAAACGTGGAACGGGGCAGGGAGATTGTCGGGACCGGCCGGGAGTGCGGGATCGGGGCGCGTGCCGAAAAGCTCCAGCGTCTTGGTCTTCGGCGTGGCCGTGAACGCGATAAAGGTGATCCCGGTATCCGCCGCCCGCGCCGCCATTTGGGCCGCCAGGATGTCTTCCGTGCTCACCTCGCCGCCGTCGCTCAGCTCCAGGATTTCCTCGGGTGAAAGCAATGCCTTCAATTTGGCAGCCGCCTCGCCGCTCTGGGAACTGTGCGCCTCGTCGGCAATGACCGCGAAACGCTTGCCCTGAGTGGCCGCCAGCTTGCGCACGGCCTCCAGCGCGAAGGGGAATGTCTGGATCGTGCAGACGACAATCTTCTTGTCGCCGGAGAGGGCCGCTGCCAGCTCCGCGCTCTTGCTGCCGTCGTTGCCCTTGATCGTGGCCACAACCCCGCTGGTGCGCTCGAAGTCGAATATGGCCTCCGAAAGCTGCGAGTCGATCACTGTGCGGTCCGAGACCACGAGAACGGTATCGAATACCTTCTTGTTTTCGGCATCGTGCAGGTCGGCGAGGAAGTGCGCCGTCCACGCGATGGAATTCGTCTTTCCCGAGCCGGCCGAGTGCTGGACCAAATACTTCCCTCCCGCGCCTTCCGTAAGGACGGCATCCAGGATCTCGCGAGTCACGTCGAGTTGGTGGTATCGGGGGAAGATGATTTGGGTGATCTGCTTTTTCTTGTCCCGCCGGGCGATGAGGTAGCGCCCGAGGATGTCCAGCCAGCTTTCCCGCGCCCAGACCTCCTGCCAGAGATACGCAGTGCGATGTCCGCCCGCCGGGTTGGCGGGATTGCCCGCCGCGCCGTTGTCGCCTTGGTTGAATGGCAAGAACTCCGTCGCCGGTCCGGCCAGCTTCGTGACCATGCGGACCTCGGCGTTGCTCACCGCGAAATGCACGAGCGCCCCGTTGGGAAACGACAGCAGCGGTTCGGGCGCCTTGCCTTTGGGATGCGGATGACGGTCGAAGCGATACTGGTCAACGGCGTCGTCGATGCTCTGGGTGAAATCAGTCTTCAGCTCGACCGTGGCCACGGGCACGCCATTGAGGAAGAGGACGAGGTCGATGCAATTTTCGTTGTGCTGGGAATACCGGACCTGGCGCACCACCCGGAGACGGTTCGCGGCGTAGAGGGAGAGAAGCTCGGGGTTGAGCCCCAGCGCTGGCTTGAATTGCGCGAGCTTGAGCGGCTGTCGCAGCCCGAGGATCTCGATGCCCTGCCGGAGCACGTCGAGCGTGCCGCGCTGGTCGATCTGCTCCCGCAGTCGGGTGAGCAGGGTGTCACCGGCGTTGGTGCCGTGGTTCTTGGCCAGAGCTTCCCACGCCTTCGGCCGCGTCTCCTGCACCCAGGCCAACACGTCCGCCGGGAAGAGTGCCCGCGCCCGGTCATAGCCGGCCGCATCGCCCCCGGCACCTGCCAGCGCAGGCTGGTATAGCCAGCCGTTAGCGGCAAGGTGGCCGCAGATCTCGTCCTCGAAGTGGATTTCTTTGTGCCGGCTCATGCGAGTTTTATATGGAAGCTCCGCGCTTGATGGCATCCATCGTCTCGCCGTCCTTGGTTTTCCATTCCAGCCACCCGTTTGCATTTCGGCCCATGAGAGCCTGGGCGGCCATGCTCGGGGAGCTGAATAGATGGTCTTTCTCAAAAACCACTCCATTGCCCTCTTCCCGCATCACGCCGGATTTGAGGAGCTGAAGCCGGTGCCGGTGTCCGCTGGTGCCAATGTAGGACGGCACGTTGTCTTTGCGCCCGGTTGAGCCCTTCAGCACGACAAACCCCTCGGGGGTATAGAGCCCGCGCCCGTCTGCCTCCTTACCTTTGCAGAAAAAGAGTTCCTGGTGATTTGCCGCCGTGTCGTTCTTGGCGACGGGATCGAAGATTGGGTAGCCGAGGGTGGACAGCAATGCCTGTCCTGTTTCAAAGATCTCCATGCAGTCCGCTTCCAGCGGCGCGGGCGTGTGCGGCTTGCTGCCACTGTTGCCATTTTCGTCCGCGTAACGACCGGCCTTTCGTGCGGCTTGGAGGCAGTGCCATTCCAGAAAAAGCGCGTGCGTTTGCGTGAGGCTGTTCGTCCGGGAAATGAGGACCAGGGCACGCTCCCAAAAATCCTTCTCCTTGTTGTGCTTGGCAAGACGCGCCCGCACATCTCCCGTTTGCCCGAGGTAAACCTTCTGCTCCACACCGTCCTCGGACTCGCCAAATAGGAAATACAGGCCGACCTGGTTGCTCTCCGGCATCTTGAGGAAGTCTGCCAGCAGGCTGCGTGGCACTTCGATCACCTGCACGATCCGGGTTGTGATCTCGGCCACGCGGATACCACGCGGATCGCCGCTCGGCAGAAAAATCTGAATGGTTTTGGGGGGCGTGCTCATGCGGTTTTTATATCGGCGACGTTGCTCACGTCAATCTGACCGGTGACGGCGGCGGAGATCAGCGCGGTCCGGCGCTCTTGCAGCAGGTCGATGGCACGTTGGGCTTCGGCGGTGAGGGTGTCGAGTTTGGCGAGTTCAAGATCAAGAGCGGCGACGATCTCGCATTGCTCAAAAAATGGCGGAGTAGCAATCGTCAGTTCCAGGATTGCCGCTTGGGGAATGTTCACCATCGATGCGCTGGCACCCGTCGCCCCTAGTTCGATCTGTCTGCGGACGGCGCTTGATCCCATGTAGCGGCACACGAATACTGGCGAGCATCGATCAGGAATGAAACGAAGCCGATACAGCTTATCGCACAGTAGCAAGTTCGGGTAGTCGCGGTCCGCGACGGCGGCACTGCCAACAAGCTCGCGGGTATTCGCACGAGAGATCAGCAGGTCACCGCCGACTATTCCCAACGCCGGGATCGGTTCCTGCTCGGGCGGTAATAACTTGTTCTCGGATGGGTTGAATGTGCCTCCGTTTACGCAGCCGACTTTTAGAACGCCCCACTCGGACTCGGTTTCGGCAGGGTAACCTTCGCATTGCGGGCTCCATCCCTGTTCGATGGAGCGTGTGAGATATTTCACCTTCTGCAGCTCCCAATGCTCCGGCACGTCGCCGAGCCATTCGATGCCGGAGGGCTTCATGTGGGCTCGGGGGTTGAGGCCCTTGGTGACGGCGTGGGAGATGACGGCCTGGCGTTTTTCTTTCAGCAGTTCCATCAGCCGCCGCTGCTCCGCCACCAGCCCGTCAATCTTCGCCGTCTCCCGGTCCAGAAACGCGGCGATGGCGGTTTGCTCAGGCAGAGGAGGCCACGGAACCGGAATATCGTTCATGGCCCCTTGGGTCAGTTTATCCCGCGTAGAACCATCAATAAACTGAGCGTAATCGGTAACATTCAAAACATGCGTGATGAACGTGCCAGTGCCTAGGCGACTTGGACGAAGAACATGCACGTGGTTGTTTGGCCACACCTTGCCTTGGCTAAAGAAGGCGACCGGCCTGCTCGGCTCAAAGAAAGGGGCTCCGTCTTCACCAAGCAGGACGAGATCTTCTTCGAAAAGTGCTTCATCGACGAAATCGACGATTGAATTTGCCCCCCAGTAGGGAATACCACCCTGCCTGTCGGATCGCTGTGCTGCATTGAGAGGAATGCGTTGACCGTCCAGACATTGGCAGACGTATCGTAGCTTGCTGGTCTCCCAATGCTCCGGCACATCCCCCAGCCACTCCACACCGCTGGGTTTGTATTTCGGGTATCGGGGGAAGCTCATGGAATCTTCTCCTGCCAGAGAGGAAGCGAGGACCAGTTTGCGGGCGCACCCATTTCCGACATGGGGACGGAATGTTTGTCGAGGAGGGATCGGAGGCGGCGACGCCAGTGGTGTTTTGGGGCGACGCGGTCCATGCAGTGCAGGAGCATGAGCAGGGCGTTGTAGGGCCTGCGGGATTGCGGCAGGAAGTGAGAGGCGAGCGGGCGGTTCTTTTGAGGGATTTTCGGGGTCACGGAAAACTCCCGGTTCCAGAGGCGGCTGTGGTGGGCGCAGACGTTGCGGACGAGGGTGAGGTAGTGGAGCCAGGACTGGAGGACGAACTGGTCGAGCCCATAGACGGAGGCGATGGCGGTGCGTGTGCTCATGGGCTTGAGGTTTGCATACCAGCGGGAGAGCTGGCCCAACGACATGACCTCGCACACGGCCCAGACTGGCGGCAGGTCTTCGGCGTATTTTTCCGTCAGGTGCCTGATGAAGATTTCGTCCGAGCGCTCGACCTCGGATTCGAGGGATTGAAGGTTGCTTTCCCATCGGTCCCTGCGGAAGGCAATGGCCGGGTCGAGATGGGCGTGGGCTCCGTGCATGTGCCCGAGCGCGTAGGCCCATTGGGTGCGGACAGAAACCTCCAGTCGTTCCATGGCGTCGAGAACGAGCAGCCGCAGTTCCCGGTCAAAAACGTAACGATCCAGCACTTGGCGGAAATTCGTGCCCGGCAGGAAGCGGTGTGTGGAGTGATCTTCCTCGAACGGGAGCCAGTAGGCGCTGAGCCTGTAGTAATTGAGGTGCCGGAGGTAGAACTCGGTCTCCGCATCGTCATCGACCACCATGCCACGGCTCCGAAGCAGAGCGACCTGCTCCGAATACGTGAGGGCTTTTTTGGGGAACGGCTCCTTGTTCAAGCGGCCATCCTTTCCTCGTTTTGGGTGGGAAAAAAGCGACCCGCCGGTTTGAGGATGCGCTTGCGCGCATAGCCTTGGCGGGTTCTGTGGCGGAAAACGTATGCCTCGAATGGCATCGGGGCAAGAAAATTCATTTTGTCAGGCCTCCGATCATGGTGAGGATGCGGTCGGTGACGACCTTCAGCTCGGCGTCGATCTCGGCCAGTGGGCGCGGGGGCTGGAAGACGTAGAAGTGGCGGTTGAACGGGATCTCGTAGCCGACCTTGGTCTTGTCGTGGTCGATCCAGGCATCCGGCGCGTGGGGCAGGACCTCGCGTTTGAAATACGCGTTCACGTCCTCGGCGAGCGGGACGTTCTCGGTGTCGCGCAGGCTGGCATCCGGGACCGGCTTACCCTTCCCCTTGCCCTTCGTGCCGAGGACGATCTTCCCGGCGGCATCGCGCTCGGGGCGCTCGACGGTGATCGTGCGGTAGCCGAAGTCCTCGTTTTTGAAAATGCGGGAAATAGGCACGTCGTCGCGGGTGACCTCCCGGAAATCCCCGAACAGCTTGGTGATGTCCTCGATGTGTGCGGGGCTGAGTTCCTTGCGTTTGCTGCCGAGGCTTTTCCGCATCTTCTGCCAGAACCCGCTGGCGTCGATGAGCTGGACCTTGCCCTTGCGGGCGGCGGGTTTCCGGTTACTGACGATCCAGACGTAGGTCGAGATGCCGGTATTGTAGAACATGTCCGTCGGCAGCGCGATGATCGCCTCGACGAGATCATTCTCCAGGACGTAGCGGCGGATCTCGCTCTCGCCGCTGCCCGCGCCGCCGGTGAAGAGCGGGGAGCCGTTGAGCACGATGCCGAACCGGCTGCCGCCATCGACCGCCGGGCGCATCTTGGAAATCAGGTGCAGGAGGAAAAGGAGGGATCCGTCGCTCACGCGGGGCAGTCCGGGGCCGAAGCGGCCGTTGAAGCCCATCTGCTCAAATTCCTTCCGGATCACGGCCTCGATCTTCTTCCACTCCACGCCGAACGGCGGGTTCGAGAGCATGTAGTCGAAGAATTTCCCCAGCAGGCCGTCGGCGGAGAGCGTGTTGCCGAAGATGATGTTCGCGATGTCCTGGCCCTTGATGAGCATGTCGGCCTTGCAGATCGCGTAGGACTCCGGGTTGAGCTCCTGCCCATACATGACGAGCCGGGCATCGGGGTTCAGGCTGGCGAGGTGTTCGCCGCCAACGCTCAGCATGCCGCCCGTGCCCGCTGTGGGGTCGTAGAGGCTGCGGACGACGCCGGGCTTGGTGAGGGCATCATCGTCCTCGATGAAGAGGAGGTTGACCATGAGCCGGATGGCATCGCGGGGGGTGAAGTGCTCCCCAGCGGTCTCGTTGGAGATTTCCGCGAACTTGCGGATCAGTTCCTCGAAGACGGCTCCCATCTGGGCGTTGCTGACGGCCTTCGGATGGAGGTCGATATTGGCGAACTTTTCCGTGATCTGGTAGAGGAGCCCGGCGCGGTCGAGCCGGTCGAGTTGGGTGTGGAAGTCGAACTTCTCGAAGATGTCGCGCACGGCCGGCGAGAATGCCTGCATGTAGGCGCGGAGGTTTTCGCCGATGTGGTCCTGGTCGCCCATGAGCTTCTTCATGTCGAGCGGCGAGGTGTTGTAGAAGTGCTGGGCTGCCTTCCGCAGGAGGAACGGCTCCGGGTTCAGGCCGGCCTTCTCGCGCTTGGCCAGCTCGTCGAGCACGTCGGCCTTGGTCGGCTCCAGCACGCAGTCGAGCCGTCGCAGGACGGTGAACGGCAGGATGACTTTGCCGTAGTCGGACTGCTTGTAATCGCCGCGCAGAAGATCGGCGACGGACCAAATGAATGACGAGAGATCGGACATGTAAAATGATTTTGGAAGGGATGGAGCTCAGGCCGCGACAGCGACCGCCACGGAGAATGTCTGACACTGCGGAAAAATGCACGCATCCAGTGACGGGGCGCGTTCACACCCTGCCTGATGGACTGGCCACTCCGGCTTTTCAGTCTTGGTGTCAGTGGGCTGGGGCCGTCGAACTTGCAGATCCCTCTGCCGCTTTGAGGGCGAAAGGCCACAAAAGCTCAGATCGCAGCATGACCTCATTCCGGCGCAAGAACGGCGGTGTCCATGGAGGGGCGAGCCTTTGCAGTGTAACTTGGCGCGGGCCGTGGTCGCGCGATGCTGCCCGCCACGGGCCGCCGTCGGTTCTGTGCTGGTTCTTTCTCTCCATTTTCCCGGGAAAATAATTGGAACACGCTGGTCATATTCCCACCCCCTTCTCCCCACGTGTTCTACCGTGTTCCCCCTGTAGGGGGTGGAACACGGGAACACGGTTGTTGGGACCGTGTTCGGAACACGCTTGGAACACTGTTGGAACACGGAACACGCTCACTGTGAGTCTCCCCGGGAATTTGGAAGAGAGTATTCATGGTTCCGTTCACGTTTGACCAGCACCAGGTTTCCCTCCCGGAGCATGATTTCGACAGCCAAATCGACCGCTTGAGCTTTACCGCAAGTCCTCAGCTCCCGCGCACTGGCCACCCCGCACGTCTTCAGACGCGCCACGATTTTCTCCATGATGACCGTCGGGCGGAACTGCTCACCCTTCGCGTGCTCCGGCTGAAGAAACGTCACAGACGTTCTGCCCGGGCCTGTTGGCTTGAAGTGGATCTCCGCAAATGTCCATCCCCCCGGACCGACTCCACCGTTGCGATCTTTGCAAACCTTCAGTTTCACATGCCCCGGTGTCGTCGGAGTGTAATTAACGCCGGAGATGATTTCGTAGCTCACCCCATCGTATCGCCCCGCCTTGGCACCGCTTCCCCGGGCGAATTGTCCCCTTCCCTCCGCCGATTTGGTGACGTGATCGGCGATGACCACCGCAGCTCCAGCTTCCGCAAATGGTCGCAACGATGCGCGAAAGTAGGCCAACACATCGACGGCCTTGTCCTCATTTTTGCCCTCGGCGGCCATGGACTCTGCCAATCCGTCGAGGATGACCAAGGTGGGGTGATGCTCCTGGGCCCAAACTTGAGCGGCTGTGATCTCTTGGGGCGTGGGGTTATGCAAATAATGCACACGGGCAATGTCGGCAGGATCTCCGCCAAGAGCGATGAAGCGAGACACAAATCCCCGAGGAGTATCCTCAGGGTCGATGTAAAGAACACTCCCGCCAGCCCGCAGAACGGATATGCAGGCAGAAATCAGGATGTTCGTTTTTCCCTTTCCGGGCTCGCTGTGGAGTTCATTGAGGCGGCCCGCATAGAAAAGGGATTGCCCCTCCCACGCCTCCGCCACGGTCGGAACCTCCTGACCTACGTCACCGGCCAGCAACCCGACCAGGTCGGAGAAAACAGGGCCTCTACTCGACATGACCAGCGCTAGGACTGGAGCCATGGCCTTCTTCATGTGCGCCTCGAACGCATCCGGGGTCCAGGTGGTCAAGGAGGTCTCCTCCTTGAAGGCATTTTCCGTTCGCTTCTTGCTGAGAGCGTGAACAGCTCCCTGTCGCGTGATGTGAACCGCCTCCTCGACGGGTATAGACTGCAGCTCCTTGAGACGAGCCAGTGCCTCTTGTCTCTCTGTGTTGGTCAGGAGCATGGCGGACAGGGCGGACTGCATGAGGGCGTCTGAAGCCTGAGGGCCGCACGTCCTCGCCGCCCTCACCAGTGGGCGAAGTTGTTCGTCCCCGATGTCCCTGTAGTCATCATCGTCCGGCCTGGGGAATTTACTGGGATGAGGGTGGATGCAAAGAAAAGGACAAAGGGAATCATAAATCTCCCTGTCGCCAGTGAACGCCCGGACAAGGAAGGGCTCCCACTTACCGCCATCCACCATCTCCTTGATATTCGAAGGTGGCACTGCCGCGAATCCCCCCGCAAGCGGAGGCGGAGGCGGAGGCGGAGGCGGTGGCTGAGGCGGTGGCTGAGGCGGTGGCTGAGGCGGTGGCTGAGGCGGTGGCTGAGGCGGTGGCGCGTCCTGTTGAGGCGGCTGAGGCGGTGCCGCCTGTTGCGGTGCCGGAGGTGGAATGTTCGCCGCAGCCGTCGGAGGAGCCGGCGGCTGCGGGGCGAAAGAAACCGGTGGCGGTGGCGCTGCCGACGAAGGTGCCGGGGTCATCGCAGTATCTCCGTGATTGTTGCGTCCCGTGTTACCATTGGAACACCGGCAGAGTAACTCATGCGCTCGATTTCTCCGGTCTGGGCGAGACTGGCCACGACGAGATCGCATGCCTCCTCGGCGTTTACCTTGTTCTGCCAGCACCAAGGGAGCGCGCTTCTCTGCCCATGGGGGTTGCGGCCAACGCATCGGGGCAGTTTCCAGGCGCCAGCAAGCTTCTTCAGCTCATCGAGTGAGCGTGATACGCTTGTATGTCCCTCTGAATATGATATATCCTTCATTGGAATGTAAGAGTTGTGCCACGCCTCCGTTACGCCGGAGGCGTGGCAATTTTTCCGTGATCTTTTTTTCCTGCGTTCTAAAAAAGCCCGAGATCTCCCGAGCCGGAGTCATCCCTGCCGATGAGAGCTCCAAGAACGAAGCCATCTATGTATGCCCGCTCCAGGCTCTTTTCTCGTTTTGTGTTATCATCGACCGACAAGCGCGAACCCTCTCCCACTGTTGTGGCTGAGAGGATGTCGCATTCCTGCGTCAGGTAATCGATTTCGGCGTCGCCGAAATACATTCCGGGGCGTTCCTGAAATGCATCGAGGTATTTTTGTTCCCGATAGGGCGCTCTACGCCCGTAAATTTCCCCATGATGAATTCCCAGAGCGAAGAACATTTCCTTGGTGTTTGTTCTGGCGATGAAGGAATCGATGCGATCCTTCAGATTTTCTAACTGTTGTATTTCCATATTTTGACTTTCTTGTTGTACCGACGCCCTGTTCGGGCGCGGGGTTGTTGGGTTGGCATTCGAGCCCAAGGCCGTCCTGCCACATGCTTCTTCGGAAGCAGACAACACCGGCATGCAGCCGGCATTGATTGTTGGTTCAGCGGATCCTGCGCGACCGCCCCGGTCGCCGTCCGGTTGATTTGCGAGGGGGATGAGAACATCGCTCATTGTGCCCCCTCCGTGGTGTTTCCCTTCAGGTTTGCGCTCGGCAAAACCTGCCCTTTCTGCTCGTAGTCAATGACGTCCGTCATTTTGTAGCGAACCAGGCGACCGTTCTTCCATGAACGGAGATCGCCTGCTCTTTCGCGTCTTTTCAGCGTCTCAGTGCTGACCGACCACCGCTCGGAGAGCTCAGCTCTCGAAAGCGATTGGTCGGCAGGTATGTGAATGCGTTTTTTCACACGAAACCAATAGCACACGGGGTCCGCTAACCGTCCTTCCCGTCTCTCCCGTCACGCTAACTCGTAAGGTATTCGAGACAGGCCAAACACCAAAGGGCTGCTAACTTTTTGAAATAAATTTGACAGACCCTGTTTGTCTTCTTCTCGATGCGGTAAAAACGATGAACTTCGGTAGAGTAGGGAAGGAAGTCACATCATGAGAGGCGGAAGGCCAATACTGGCGCTGGCAGGAGTGGCGTTCCTATTCAGACGGTTCTTTGAGCCACTCGCGGGCACCTTAAAACCGCCTTCGATAGAGGCCGCTTCCCAGATAGCAGGTGGCAAGCCCGCACCCACAGTCCGGATGGCTGGGAGGGCATCGCCACAGAGGGAGCTCATGAAGATGAAGCGCTGGCCCTGAAAACTTTTTCAGACATTGATTTGCGGGCAAGTCGATTCGTTCTTCCCCCAACTACCGTCTCTTTCTCCGCTAACTTTTCATCAAGCATCCGCCACAACCGATTTCACCGACGAGGGCCAGTGTTCTGCTTTAGCGCCCGTTTGGGGGTCCCCTTACGCTCTCTTTCGCGTCTTTTACGCAATAGATTACTATTGCGCGTGCGCGCCTTCAGTTGTTCTACAACTTCTGCAGTGTCACCACGAAGTCCGGATTTCAGAAAGAAGTTGAGACAGTGCTTCATCGGAATCTCCCAGTCGCGTTGCCATGTTGCATATTCTGCCAGCGCAGCACGTGCCGCCTCGTGCAAGTTCAGTTGCTGATTTTTGGATGTCAGTAAAGTCTGCCAAGGCGCAAGGTCTACTTCGGCAGCATTCGTGCTAAATAGAATTGCCAATAATTCATTTGCGTGGCCGTCGCCAAGGTCCGCTCTTTTCTTGATTTGGTAAATAAGAGGGGCACTGGCCTGTCTATCCATGCGTTCCATGACGAGCCTAAGCTTCGCCCCAACTTCAAGCTCCTTGTGTTTGCGATCAAGCCAGGAAATAGCCTCGGCCAAAATCGTCTTACGCTCTATATGAGGAAGTTCTGCTGAAATCATAATTTGATCCTCAAGCGCATCCCAATCAAGTTCTCGTGGGCAGGTGGATGCTTGACCATCCCATGAAGAGATTTTAGCGAGAAATAAACCAACTCTGTAAAGAGCCTTCTCCTCATCGTGCTGCTGGTTTACAGCCGCTATATGCTTATCCTCATCTTCTTCCGACATTGTAGCAGTTACATGAGGGTTGTTTTGCTTTACGCGCTGTCATGCGATTTTCGGGTCTTCCGGCGTTCCTTCGTGACCGACTTCTCCGTTCGTCAGTTTTCGCTTGCTGGCTGCAGCCACCCGCCGACGTTCACGACCGGGCGCGTTTTTAAATCGGAGTAGTGCTCGGCTGTGGTTGTGACATTGGAGTGTCGCAAGACGCGGGAGGCTGCGTAGATGCCGTGCTCGGCGGTGACCATGGCCCCCAGTTCCTTGCGCAGTTCATGAAGGGGCTTCCGGGCTTTCACCCCATGTGCGCGGAGCCATGCAGTCAGGCGGGTAAAAACGGAATCCGCCCGGTAATGCTGCCCCCATTTCCGGGGACCGTTCTCTACCCCCTCCGCTTCGATCACGAACTGCCCGGTCGCCTTCTTGCGCAAACTCTGGAGGATGGCGGCCACCTGCGGATCAACCGGCACCTCGGCCTGGGAGTCCCGGGTTTTCAAGCTGGCTGCCTCCGTGCTCTCGATACGGATCAGCTCCCGCTTGAAATCGACTTGATGCCAGCAGAGGGAATCAATCTCTCCCCGGCGCAGGCCGGCGGAAAGTGCGAGGATCATCGCAAGGAAGGCGGGCGGGTCCTTTTCGTAAAGGTCAGCATGCGCCGCCTGCAGTAGGGTTTTCGCATCGATCCGTGACGAATACTTCGTTTTGTGCTTCGAGAACAACAGCGGATTCTTTTTACCCTTCTCGGGCTTTATCTCCAGCGGGATTTCGAACGGGGGGAGTGCTGGAAGCATCAGCTCCTTGAGATTGTAGATGATCTCCTTGGTGAAGAGCGAACGCGCCTGCCGAATCGTGGAATTGCAGCTTGTTTCCCGCGAGCTCTTCGGGGCTCGGTTCTTGACCTGCGCGACATAGGCAATCCGCCACTTTTGCACCGCCGTGAAGGTGAGGACATCAAGGCTCACGACGTCGATCTTCGCCCGGTAGCCGGCGGCCCCGCCCTCCTTGCCTGGTCCGAACCGGTTCTTTGTCCGGTCCACGCCGACAATATCCCCCACGATCTTGCGGAGACTGGCGGCATAGCAGTTGAAAGTTGAGGGGTTCGCGGACGACACCTTTCGCGCCGCCTCGATCCATTCCCCGACCGTGGCGACGGTTTCGGTCTTCACCGGCTGCGGGCGGTGCTTCGCCAGAGCCGCCTCGATCCCGAGAATGACGAGATCATTGTAGATCCCCGCCGCAATCTTCGCGGCCGCCTCCTTGTTTGCCGTCTGGGTCGTAAAAGTAAACCTTCGGCCCTTCATCTGGACCTGCATCCCCCAGTATGGCGAGCCTGTTGGTTTTCGCAGGCGTCCTTTTGCCTGCCAGTAGCGGGAGTCACCCCGCGAATGCTTCAGAATTCGCCTCTGCACTTCCTCTGCACTTTGCGGGTTCAAGTGTGAGCCGGCCTGTGCTGTCGTGAGCCCATTATATTGCGTTTGCAAGTCTCTGACAGTCAGTGTTTCGCATGTTTCCGATGCACTCATATCGGCACACTACGGCACAGGAAAGCTCATGGCAAGTGGGGAAAACTACGGATCAGAAGGTTGAAAGTTCGAGTCTTTCCGGCTGCATTTCCCGGCTCTCCGCCAAAAAGTGGGGATGAGGTCATTTGTTGATGTTTTTGATTAACCGCAGTGGGCGATGACGCGCAAGCGGTAGTTGTGGAAGTTTCTAAAGCCGTAGGCACGGCGTTGGAGGAGTTTCATTTTTCTATGGAAGCCCTCGGTGATGGCATTGTTTTTGGTGAAGCGCCACATGGTGACGATTTCCCTCAAAAAGCGACCGCCGTTTTTCCCACGCTCCGGCGGTTTCGGATCCCGACAAGGCGATCGCCGGCTTCCTCCAGAGGGATGGTTTCCAGCACCGGCACGGAAAGGCTTCCATCTTCGAGCATCCGGCAGCAGGCGAGTCCCGCCCGGACAATATTTGCCTCTGCCGCCGGGCCGGCGCGGTGTCCGGCGCCGAGCGCGAGCTGGTGGAAGCTCAGGCTTCGCGAGAAGACATCCCGGTAATCCGCCGGGCGCACGACATCGACCAGCTCGAGCATTTCGCCCTCGAAAGCCAGGCATTCCGCCACGACCAGATCCTCGTCGGGGCCGACGGTATCAAGAGCGCGGTCGACGCCACGTCCGTCCGTGATCTCCATTACCCGGGCGGCAACGTCCTCCGTGCGGTAGTCGATGGCGTGTGTGGCACCGAGGGAGTGGACGTAGTCGTGGTTCTTCGCGGAGCACGTGGTGATGATGGCTCGCACCCCGATCGCGCGTGCGATCTGGATGGCGAATCCCCCGACTCCGCCGGAGCCTCCTGTTACGAGAAGCGAATGCCCGTCCGTGAGTCGGAGTTTGTCGTGGAGCGCCCGCCAGGCGGTCCAGCCGGCACACGGGGTCGCCGCGGCGACTGCCGGAGCAACCTTTGGGTGAGGGATCAGCGTGGCCGCTTTGTGGATGGCAAATTCCGCGAGGCCTCCATGGGGTCGCAGCATGTTCCCGTGATACAACACCAGGTCGCCGGTCTTCCAGCCGGGGACCCCGGCTCCCGTGGCAACAACCTCCCCGGAAACGTCGAGTCCGGGAGTCCATCGGTCATCCATGTCTGGCACCATGTCTTTCCAGAGCGGGATCTTGGAGTCCACCGGGTTGAGCCCGCAGGCGGCTACCTTCACCAGCACGTCGCCGGGACCGGGCGTGGGAACGGGCAGAGTCCGGATGGTAAACCCGTCGACCGCCGGATCAAACGTCAGGGCTTTCATCGTGGAGCTCATCGGGGAGAGGTTGCGCGTGGTGTCAACTTCACAACCGGGCTGCCGCAAGTCCCGGGATCGGCTCTGCCGCCTGCGGAGCAAGCGTCATGCTGCCGGCTTCAGGAAGGGAGCCACGACGCAGGAGAGTCCGAGGAGGGAGAGGATGGCGAGGGTAAGAATCGGGAGGATCATCGGTTTGACATGGTTGGGGGTTAAACGGTTGCGTCCAAGTCTCGAGGGAGAACCGGGCCGCCGGCACGATCAGGAAAAACAATAAAACTGACCGGCCGGCGACCCGCGTTGCTGCCTTAACCGAGAGATTAGACGCCTCCCGGCGGCTGGCGTTCAAAAGATTTTTTTGGTGGACCCGGTGGCAGGCGCAGCGGTGACCAAACAAGAGGCCGCCCTGCTGTGCTCCTTTTGGCAGGTCGCCGATGCCATTTGAGGGGAAAGGGCGATCCTGCCCTCAAGGGTCTCAACCCGAAAGCGGTCCAGGCCGCCGGATTATTCAATCTCCGCCAGCGCCTCATGGAACATTCCGGGCTCCATGCAGTTCCTGGCCCACATCAGGAATTCGGCCGTCCCATCCTGCAGCGGCATACCATCGACGTCGGCAAGATTGGCGGCTCTTGACCGAAGGCGATTGCGCCTGGCGGATTCTCGTCGGTCAGCCGGAAGTCAGCTCAATCATGGCTGCCCTCGCAATCTCCATCGACTACCGGAACTTCAAAGACCGGATCCACGACAAACCTGACCAGAAGGATAAACTGCCGGCGTATTCCCGGCTCTGGTCGCAGATGCTGGATTACCAGACCACGAAAGAAATGAGATAGGCAGCCATGCGTCCACGACAAACCACAACGAAAGAAGCCCATCCACCCTCTCCTCCCTGATTGATTTAATTCCAATTTGCGGAATTGCTGAATATCGGTATTACGGTATATTTGACGTATGAGCACAACCCTTCAACTCGGACCCCGGGGCACCTTGACGTTGCCAAAGAAGCTGCGGGAGAAATTCGGCCTCAAGAGCGAAAGCGTCGTGGTTTTGGAAGATACCGACCAAGGGATTCTCGTCCGTCCGGCCATGGTATATCCCATCGAACGATATTCCGATAAACGACTTGCGGACTTCGATGTGGAGAACAACGAGGCCATTGCGAATGCCTTCCCTCCCGCTCTGTGATAGACCATGGTCATCTTTCTTGATGCCAACATTCTGTTTTCCGCCGCCCAGCCGGGGAGTCCGGCGCATCAATTTGTCGTTGTCCTTTCAGAGAATGCGTCGCTGACGACTCATCCCGGCGTTTGGGAGGAGGCCGAAAGAAACCTTGAAGAGAAGCGCCCACAGTGGCTGCCTGGTCTCTTGGAGATTTCCCGTATGGTCGCCAGGAAAAACCGCATGGCTGTCTGCCCGGAGGTCGGACTGCCTCCCAAGGACCAGCCCGTCCTCGGGGCTGCCATCGCCATCCGTGCCGACCGGCTTGTCACCGGGGACCGGGCTCACTTCGGGCCGCTCTACGGAAAAACCGTCGAAGGAGTTCTGATTGTCTCCCCGCAACTGATGGTCGCGGAAATGAAAACTTCGGGCTGGATCCCCCCGTCGCCGCAGTAGTTCCGCATCCTCGCATTTCAGGTCCGCGTTGGCTCTCGCTCTCCCGAGCTTCTCACCCTCCGGGTCCCGCATTCGCGGTTTTGATGAGGTTTCTTCCGAAACCGTCACCCCGTTCCGGGGCATGTCCCGCGGCATGTCTTTCTCAGGCCAACCCATGGTTTTCGATTCCCGAGCAGCGTCCCACGCTGCCTGGGTGCCCTCTGGACTGTCCTGCGGCCAGTCTATCCGCGCCGTTCCCACGGCGACGTATTCCGCTCTCGCTTCAGTAGCCAAAGTGTGGTAACCAGAAATCATGAAAAGCACCGTTGTGACTCGTGATCCCGGGATTCTCGGAGCTACCCCCGTTTTTGTGGGAACACGTGTCCCTGTTCGCAACCTGCTGGATTGCCTCGAAGGCGGCTACACCATTGACGAATTCCTCGAGGATTTTCCGACAGTGACAAAGGAACAGGTTCTCGCCTTCCTGGAGGATGCCAAGGCGGATTTGGAATTGGCGGTCACGGCATGAGGCTCATCCTCGACGAATGCCTCCCGAGGCGTTTGATCCGCGAATTGCCCGGACATGATCCCGTCACCGTTCCCATGGCCGGTTGGGCGGGCATTCAAAATGGAGATCTCCTCAGTCGAATCTCCGGAAAATTTGAGGGATTCATAACGATTGACGGAAACCTGGCCCACCAGCAGAACACGAGCAAACTTCCCTTGGGGGTTGTCGTTCTTGCAGCCCCCTCGAACAAAATTGAGGATATCCGGCCTTTGATTCCCAAAATTCTCAATACCCTCCAGACGCTGAAACCCGGCCAGGTGGTCCGGGTTATTTGAAGAGACCCCCGCCCCTCCTTCCTCGGCTCTCGGCTCTCGGCTCTCGGCTCTCGCGTTCGCCAGATCTCCCGTGCAACTCCCCCGCCGCCTGGGTCCCGGCTACACGTTCGACTTTCCCATTTAACTACAAAGCGCGCTAGCGCGGGTGTTCCGGTTTCCGATTTCAGCTTTCCCGATTTCAGCTTTTTCTTCAGGCATAGGACAGTGGTTGACCGTTCCGCCCTGCGATGATCACCGCGCTATGAACAAGAACCCCACAGAAGTCACCCACCCGCTCGAAGTCATGCGGCAGGCCTACACGGACATGGAGATCACGTTCCAGGAGGACGACGACACGATCTTCACCCGTCTGAACCTCGAAAACGTCGAGGTCCACGTCATCAGCTGGGGCGAACCGGACGACCTAGCATCGATCGTCGTCCGGATGCCGGTCCGGGCCGCCCCGGAATTCCGGGCGGCTGCCGGCGAGTTCCTCCACCGGCTCAACTTTGACTCGCGGCGGAAGTTCTGGGAGCTCGACCACGACGACGGCGAGATCCGCCTCGCCGCCTACACCGATACCGTGCTCGGTCCGCTCACCGACCGCATCTTCCGCTCGATACTCCACTGCCTGCTCATGACCGCAGACACCGCGTTCCCCTACCTCACCAGCGTGCTCTCCGGTCGGATGTCCCCCGCATTCGCCGACGACCAGGCCGGGGCCGCCCTCGCGGCGATGTGGGGCAAGGATGACAGTTCAAACGATGACGAACCGGACAACAACTGATGGCTAGCTGCCAGATTCCCAACGAGCAACGAACCTCGAAAAATCCACTGAAAATGTCCTCAAACCCACTGCGCGTGCCCGCCTCCCACCCGCCTTGCGTGATATGCGTGCAAATCAGCTATTTACCGGAAACGAATGCGCCAGAAATGGCAGATTCGATAATTTGGTATGCACTTCATTCGGAATGTATATAGATTATAGCGCTTTTCTATACACATGGGCCCCGTCGCCTGGTTCGAGGCGCTCCACCCGAAACAGCTCAGAAGGCGATCACCGCCGCGCTTCCGCACAGTAAGGTGGAACTGAGGCCGGTTTACGCGGGCGCGGTAGCGAAGCTCATGTAAAAACCAGACTTTGCGCCTTGAATGCCGGCATAAATTTCTCTTATATCACCCAGCAAATCATGCGCCCCCTTCACCAAATCAGCGGACATTCCCCACTATCCGTTCGCGGGACGCAATCGGAGGTTTGAATGGAGGCATCCACTCCAGAACAACTCGCCCGCGAGACCATTGATGCCAAGCTCACGGCGGCGGGCTGGTCGGTTCAGAGTCTGAAAGATCTCAACCTTTTTGCCTCGCGCGGGGTGGCCGTCCGGGAAATGGGCTCACTCGGCGGACCTGCCGACTACATGCTTTTTGTTGACGCCAAGGCGCTCGGTATTGTCGAGGCGAAGAAGGTGGGCACGACGCTCTCGGTCGTTGCGGAGCAATCCGCCCGCTATTCGAGTGCGAAGGATTTTGTTCCGCAGCTCTGGGCCGACCCATTGCCGTTCACCTACGAGACCACCGGCATCGAGACGAATTTTCGCGACCAGCGCGACCCGGATTCCCGCTCGCGCCCGGTCTTCGCCTTTCACACGCCCGAGCACCTGCTCGAACTCGTTCAGCAGCCGGATACCCTGCGAAGAAAGCTTCGCCATCTCGCTTTCGCCAATCCGCTGGTCGAAACCGGCCTTCGTGAATGCCAGATCGATGCCCTTTCCAGCCTCGAAAAATCCCTCTCCGACAACCGCCCGCGCGCCCTCATCCAGATGGCCACTGGCTCCGGCAAGACCTTCACCGCCGTCACCCAGGCCTACCGCCTCATCAAGCACGCCGGTGCCAAGCGCATCCTCTTCCTCGTCGACCGCGGCAACCTCGGCCGCCAGACCGTCAACGAATTCCAGCAATTCACCACCCCCGACGACGGCCGCAAGTTCACCGACCTCTACAACGTCCAGATGCTCGGCCCCGGCGGCATCGATCCCGTCTGCAAGGTCACCGTCTCCACCATCCAGCGCCTCTACTCCCAACTCTCCGGAAACGCCACCTTCGACGACGAGGCCGACGAACACTCCGGGTATGAAGTCGCCGGAGCCACGGCGGGCAAGGATCCGCTGGAAGTGCGCTACAATCCCAAGATCCCCATCGAGTCCTTCGACTTCGTCATTGTCGACGAATGCCACCGCTCCATCTACAACCTCTGGCGGCAGGTCATCGAATACTTCGACGCCTTCCTCATCGGCCTCACCGCCACTCCCAGCAAGGCCACCCTCGGATTCTTCGACCGGAACCTCGTCACCGAATACCCCTACGTGCAGGCCGTCGCCGATGGCGTGAACGTCGGCTACGACATCTACCGGATCAAAACCGAAGTCTCCGAGAAAGGCGTCACCGTCAAGGCGGGACACGACTATCAGAAGCGCGACCGCCTCACCCGCGCCAAGCGTTGGGAGATCCAGGAAGCCGAGGAAACCTATCAGAAAACCCAGCTCGACCGCTCCGTCGTCGTCCCCGATCAGCTCCGCACCGTGATCAGGACCTTCCGGGAAAAACTCTTCACCGAGATCTTCACCGACCGTCCCGCCCGTGCCAAGGCCATGGGCCTCGACGAACCCTGGGTGCCCAAGACCCTCATCTTCGCCAAGGACGACAGCCACGCCGAGGACATCGTCGACATCGTCCGCAAGGAGTTCGGCAAGGGAAACGACTTCTGCAAAAAGGTCACCTACCGCGCCAGCGGGAAGTCCGAGGACATCATCAAGGCCTTCCGCACCGCCCCCGAGTTCCGCATCGCCGTCACCGTGGACATGATCGCCACCGGCACCGACATCAAGCCGCTCGAATGCCTGCTCTTCCTGCGCGATGTCCGCTCCCAGCTCTACTTCGAGCAGATGAAAGGGCGGGGGACCCGCACCATCGATCCCGACGCCCTCGCCAGCGTCACACCGGATGCCGGAGGGAAAACCCGCTTCGTCCTCGTCGATGCCGTCGGCGTCACCGAGTCCGACAAGACCGACTCCCGCCCGATGGAGAGCAAGCCCTCCGTCGCCTTCGACAAGCTCCTGCTCGGCATCGCCATGGGCGCGCGCGATGAGGCCACCCTTACCACCGTTGCCAGCCGCCTCGCGCGGCTCGACCGCATGCTCAGCCAGGCCGACCGCGAGGAAATCGCCAAAGTCTCCGGCGGCCACTCCGTCAAGCAGATCGCCGCCGCCCTCATCAAGGCCACCGATCCCGATGAAATAAAAGGTAGGGCGCTACCGCCGGGAGCGCCGACTTATTCTGAGCCCACTCCCGCCGAACTCAAGGCCGCCGCCGAAGTCCTCGCCGAAGAAGCCGCGAAGCCGCTCGCCTCCAATCCCGCCCTCCGCGATCTGCTGGAAGCCAAACGTCGCAAGGCCGATGTCACCATCGACCACCTCACCGGCGACACCGTCATCAGCGCGGGCTACGACGAAGAAAAAGCCCGCCAACTTGTCACCTCCTGGAAACAATTCCTCGAAGACAATCAGGACGAAATCACCGCGCTCCAGATCCTCTACAACCGGCCCCACGCGAAACGGCACTTGGTTTATGAAGAACTCAAGACCCTCGCCGAAGCCGTCGCCCGGCCGCCCTACCACATCGCCCCCGCCGAGGTCTGGAAAGCCTACGAACACCTCGAAAAGCGCCCCCTCACCACCGACCCCGTCAAAACCCTCACGAACTTGATCACCCTCGTCCGCCACACCGTCGATCCCCAGAAGACTCCGCTCGCGCCTTTCCCCGAACTCGTCAACGCACGTTTCGAGAAGTGGCTCGCTCAACAACAGAATCCTGAATCCGGCGAAGCCGCTGACTCCCCACTGAACACTGAAAACTTGAAACTGAAAACTTCCCGCTTCAACGAAAGCCAGATCCACTGGCTGAAGGTGATTCGGGACTACGTCGCCCTCAACGGTGCTTTCGCTACCGACGATCAGGACGCCTATCTCGACGCCTGGCAAAGCGTCGACTCCGACGAGGGTGTTCCGCTCGCTGTCGCCAATCGCGTATTCGGCAAGGATGCCCTGAAGCCGATCATTGAAGAACTTAACGAAATTCTTGTCGCATAATGGCTCTATCGAAACCAGTTAGTCAGATCATAGAAGAAACCACCAATCCTCTGCTCGTGAAGCACGATTCGTGGGGCCGGATTCCTATTGGGGAAATCGCAAAAATCGACAATGGATTTGCGTTCAAATCTGAGGCTTTCAATACGCAGGGAGAAGGAATGCCCTTGATTCGCATTCGTGATGTGACAAGGGGTGAAACTGATACTTACTATGATGGCGACTATGACGAAGACTTCATTGTCAATCATGGTGATCTGCTTGTCGGAATGGATGGTGATTTCAACACTGCTCGATGGACAGGTCGTCCGGCACTGTTGAACCAGCGAGTTTGCAGAATTCGTCTTGTGAGTAATCTCTACGACGAAGGCTTTCTCACGCATTCTCTCCAACCCTACCTCGACGAAATCAATAAGGAGACTTCTTCGGTGACGGTAAAGCACCTGTCCTCAAAGACAGTGTCGGAAATCCCGCTTCCATTTCCCCCCCTCCACGAACAACGCCGCATCGTGGCGCGGATTGAGGAACTCTTTTCGCGGCTCGCCGCCGGCGTCGCCGCCTTGCGCCACGCCAAAGCCCAACTCCAACGCTACCGCCAATCCGTCCTCGCCGCCGCCGTCACCGGCCAACTCACCCAAGCCTGGCGCGAACAACACCCCGACACCGAACCGGCAGCCAAGTTGCTCGAAAGTATTCTCTCAGAGCGCCGCCAGAACTGGAGAGGGCGAGGCAAATATGAAGTCCCAGTTAAGCCAGAAGGTGTATTTGAAGAACTCCCCGCAAGCTGGGAGCCAATTACCTTTGGTCACATTTGTCAGGTTCAAGGAGGCTTCGCGTTCAAGAGCAATGACTTCGTATCCGAGGGCATCAACCTCGTGAAGATCGCAAGTCTCCGCGCCGGCAAAGTCGACCTCGACCACAATCCAACCTACCTGCCCGCCGACTATCTTGCAGAGTATTCCCGTTTTGCTCTGCGCAAGGGCGACACGCTTATTGCGATGTCTGGAGCAACGACAGGCAAGATGGGCGTTTATGAATCTGAGGATCCTGCACTTCTGAATCAGCGAGTTGGCCGTTTTCTCCCATACACAAAAACCAACGTGACGGCGGGGTTCTTGTCGTTGCTCGTCGAGCAGATTGGAGACCGAGTTCTGAAGGAGGCCTACGGAGCCGCGCAACCGAACATCAGCCCTACTGAGATCGAAGAGATGCAATTCCCGCTTCCACCCCTCGCCGAACAACACCAAATTGTCGCCGAAGTCGAAGCCCGCACCACCGCCATTGACCACCTCGCAGCCGAACTCGACCGCCAAATCACCCGCTCCAACCGCCTCCGTCAATCCACACTTATATCCGCCTTTTCTGGTCGGCTTTGAATAATTGAAAAATCCTACGATATGAATGGAAGAATATTAGCAACAAGAGCCGAAGGATCAAGCCACTGTCACCTTTGTGAGATCTCATTGGAAAAATATGTATCCGGGCTTTCTGACGCCTACCAGGATTACGACATTCAGCGTGAAATCGTTTCGAACGTCTATCTCGACCGTTTGGTCGACACAGTATTGGCAAAAGGTCACATCCCGCCGATTGTGCTGGTAGTTGCTGTAGAGGACTTTGATAGAAACGGCAATAATTTTGAGATTTCTAATTTTAAGATACTCGATGGTCTTCAGAGAACGTTCCGACTTCAGGCGATACAAAAAACAATTCAATTTTGCATCGATAATCTGAAAGGCAAAGAGGACTACCTTGGGTGGAGCAAATTTAAGTTCTCTCGTGAATTCAGTTCGGATTTGAGCGAAATCAATTCGAACACTTCGGTGCTGAGAGCTGTTCTTGAGGCGAAGGCAAAACACGGCGCGGAATTCTTGAAGGATTCATACAGCAAGAACCCTCAGTGGTTCGAGGTGTGGGTTAATCTCTCATTGTCTGACGAAGTGAGAAAGATGCTCACGCTTAACGCCGGGCACAAGCCTGTCCGCCCGCGACATCAGCTCGAACTTCTATTTCTCAATCTCTTGCCAGTTCTGCGAGAAAAAGAGACAGAACAATTTACTTTAGTTCGCGAGAAACAAGTAGGTGCCACTCAATTCAGCAAGAATCGGGAGTGTGGCACCTTCCACTTTGCACACATAATTACATCGCTCCTTTCACTGGCCGAGGCAAAGCCGGTTCCCCCTTCAACTACTGTCATCCAGGACATTCAGAACAACGAGGAAGGAATTGATAAATACTCAGAACTTCTCACTCCGGATTTCCTTCAGTCATTCATTCATTTCTTGATACGTCTCGATCATACCGTTTCGGAACAGTATCCAGAAAGCGGAGCTCAATGGATGGGTCGAGAAATTGTTCTCTCAGGCCTTTTTGGTGGCATCGGAAGCTCAGCTGTAACCAATGAAGAATCTCGTGAGGAAGTCATGAATCAGTTTGCTAAGATCATCGATGATCGTCCTAAAGTTCTTGCGCTAGACAAGTTCGAGAAAGCACGTAACAGCATGGAGCTAAGCAAGGTCAATATCGGAAATGTTAATAGAAAGGCAGTTTTCCTGGCGACAAAATCTCTACTAGACGACGATCCACCCTCTGAACTCAATTGGGAGCGTCTTTTCAAAGGAGGTTCGAAATGAAAAAATTCGAAGTTCTTTACGACTGGCCGATCAAAGAAATCACACGGCTAACTGATTCGACAACGGCGGAAACGTATGCTGATGGCCTTGATGGCCCCATTGAAGATGAATTTATCACGCTTTCCGAGACGCTCCGACTTGTTGGCCCTGTTTTGGCTGAAGCAAAGGCTACTCGCGTTCTCTTTGAGAAATGGCTTGAGGTCAGTGAGACGTTGGCAAGCTTCGAACGACAGTTTCCCGACTTCCCTGATCCGGATTTTCGAAAGTTTAGATTATTCGTCCAAGTTGCTGACAAGCTATTGCCTCATGCTGCAGATGTCGACCTTAGCGCAGGTGAAATTGATGAAAACCGATTCGAGATCAGAGCTTTACAGGAACCACTTCCTCTCTCGTGGTTCGGCAAAGAGAATCTGACTCGATTCGAAGACTCTTTGGCGGTTTTCGATCTCGGCAAGTTTGACCCTCCCGATGCCGAGGAAGAAGAATTTTCACCACTTCATGGTCAACTTAGGGCCGATCATCTTACTCAAGAGTTCATTTTCAGCCTCTTGGCGGCACTCGCCTCATCTACCCCTCCAAATGGCCAACAATGTGTAATGATCAAAAAGACAGCGGATCTAATCCCTGATCCCGCTGTTCTGGCCTTTGCGCGTCTCAGCTTAATCGTTTCTGGAAAGCCTATTCATACGGCTAGAATCTACCCTAATCCGATATCAGTTATTGACAAGGACGCGCCCATCGCTGGAGAGGCATACCATCAGCTTAACGATACGCTTGATGTCGCGAGTGAATACAATGAGAGAACCAGCACTCTTGCGAAATATCTTTCTCTGTATCACGTTTTCGAGAACTTTATGTTTAAGTCGCCGCTCGTTGAGCTAGAAAGAAAATACGGAGGAAATATGTTCTCTATAAGGGACTTTCGTAGGCTTTACCGGGAGATCGAGAAGAGCGAGTTGTCCGTTTTGAAACGGCTATTTAAAGAAATCTTCCCAACGACAGCAAAACCAGGTTTTACATTTCGGCAGATGGTTGAAGGCAGGTGGGGGACGTTTTGTCCGACTCCAAAGATCAACGACTTGGAACGGTTACTGGCTCGCCTTAACATCTCAAGGGGACAAAACCCGCTCACTCACGTAGATTTTGCCGGCGATGAATCGGCAGGCTATTTTGCACAAATTGTCTACGCAGTCCGCAATGTCATTGTTCACAATACAGAGACTGAGTGGCATCTTACAAATAGGGCGCTGGACGCAGTATCATGCCATTTATTGGAGGACTTTTTAATGCCATCCATGGAGGAGATTGGCTTCGCACTGATGTCCACCAAAAATCAGCATGTTTGGTATGACCATGAAGCAATCGCTCTTTATTAATTATCAGCCCTAATGACCAACGACAACTCCGCCTCCATCGTCTCCAAAGTCTGGAACTACGCCCACGTGCTCAAGAACGCGGGGGTCGGTTACGGCGACTACGTCGAGCAGATAACCTACCTGCTTTTCCTCAAGCTCGCCGACGAGATGACCGAGCTGGGTTTCGACAACCCGATCCCTAAACAATTTGCCTGGTCCAAGCTGAGCAGCAAAAGCGGTGACGATCTCGAAGTCCACTACCGCCACACCCTCGAGAACCTCGGCAAAGTGCCCGGCCTCGTCGGCATCATCTTCCGCAAGGCCCAGAACAAGATCTCCAACCCCTCCGACCTCCAGCGCGTGATCAAGATGATCGGCGACGAGGATTGGTCCGGCATGGACGTGGACATCAAGGGTGCGATCTACGAAGGCCTGCTCGAAAAGACCGCCAGCTCGTCGGACAAGGGAGCCGGCCAATACTTCACGCCCCGCCCGCTCATCCGCGCCATCGTCGATGTCATGGCACCCAAGCCCGGGCAGGTGATTGGCGACCCCGCCTGCGGCACCGGCGGATTCCTTCTCGCCGCCCACGACTACATCTCCCAGCACAACAAGCTCAGCAAGCCGGAGATGAAGCACCTCCGCACCCAGGCGCTGCGCGGCACCGACATCGTCCCCGGCGTGGTCAGCCTCTGCGCCATGAACCTTTACCTCCACGGCATCGGCTCCACCGCCGACGCCAACGACCCGCCCGTGGATCGCGCCGACGCCCTGGCCCAGCCCAGCGGCCGGAAGTTTGACATGATCCTCGCCAACCCGCCCTTCGGCAAGAAAGGCGGCTACACCATCGTGGGCGACGACGGCAAGATCAGCACCGAGAAGCAGGAATACGAGCGAGACGACTTCTGGGCCACCACGGCGAACAAGCAGCTCAACTTCCTCCAGCACATCGTCAGCGAACTCACGATCGGCGGCACCGCCGCTGTCGTCCTCCCCGACAACGTGCTCTTCGAAGGCGGAGCCGGTGAAACCATCCGCCGCGAACTCCTCAAGCGCTGCAACGTCCACACCCTCCTGCGCCTGCCCACCGGCATCTTCTACGCCCAAGGCGTGAAGGCCAACGTCCTCTTCTTCGAGCGCAAGGAAGCCAGCGAAAAGCCCTGGACCCAAGACCTCTGGATCTACGACCTCCGCACCAACCAGCACTTCACCCTCAAGACGAATCCCCTCGCCAACAAAGACCTCGACGACTTCAAAGCCCTCTATCACCCCGGAGCCTTCGCCAAACGCAAGGAAAGCGAGCGGTTCAGGAAGTTCACCTACGCCGAGATCGTCGCGCGAGACAAAGCCAACCTCGACATCCTCTGGCTCAAGGACGACAGCCTTGAAGACAGCGACAACCTCCCACCGCCCGCCGAACTCGCCGCCGAGATCGTCGAAAGCCTCGAAGCCGCGCTGGAAGAGTTCCGCGCTGTGGAGGAAGCACTGAATTCACTAAAATAACCATATGGCCGTTCCCGGATTCCAAGAAATGTTTCTCCCGTTCCTGCAATTTTTGTCGGACGGAGAGCCCAAGCACACCTCGAAGATCAGAGATTTTCTTGAAGATCATCTGAATGTTTCCGCAGCAGACCGGGAGGAGATGATCCCAAGCGGCCAATCCACAAAGATGGCCAATCGTGTAGGGTGGACGCGGACTCATCTTTCCAAAGCCGGGCTGATCGAGAAGACGGGGACCGGAGTGTATCGAATCACGGATGAAGGAAAACAAGTCTTGGCAAACCCACCCAAACGGATGGATCTCAAATTTCTTGATACCATTCCCAAGCATCAAGCTTGGTTCCATGCGTCAAAGAAAGTGAGCCCGGTTGTGATTCCTGCCGATACCGAGACACCTGATCTGCAACCGCCCAACGAGAAGATTGAGGACGCATTCTCCCAACTCAACGAATCCCTCGCCTCGGAACTCCAGGAACAGATGGCGAAAATGGATCCGTTTCGTTTCGAGCAACTCGTGGTCGATTTGCTCTTTGCCATGGGCTACGGCGGATCCCGCGAGGAAGCCGCAAAGGTCACCAAGAAGTCGAGCGACGAAGGAATCGATGGCGTCATCAACGAGGATCGCCTCGGGCTCGATGTCATCTACGTTCAAGCCAAACGTTGGCAGGCCACGGTCGGCCGGAAAGAAATCCAGAGCTTCGTCGGTGCCCTCGCCGGCCAGCAGGCGAACAAGGGAGTTTTCATCACGACCAGCGACTTCGCTCAGACCGCCACCGACTACGCCAAAAGCGTGCAGCAAAAGGTTATCCTCATCGACGGAACCCGCCTCGCCGAGCTGATGATCGAGCACAACATCGGCGTCACAACGACCCGGACGATCTCCCTCAAGCGCATCGACTCGGATTACTTCGAAGAGAACTGAGGCTGAGAGGGGCTCAAGCTCAGCAATTCAAAAATGCGCTACTGGTGGGTAAATCATAAACAGACGTTTCGTCAGGAGTTTTCCGGAAACTATATTTGGTGCCCAAAGCGAAAGGCGAACGGGCATCTCAGTCATTTTTATGAAACCGTCCGAGAGGTCTGCCCCGGCGACATCGTTTTTTCGTTTGCTTTTGGAGCGCTTCAGGGGTTCGGATTTGCGCAATCGTTTTGCTACTCATGTCCCAGACCGAATGATTTTGGAAAGATCGGGGAGGCTTGGGATGTCAAGGGATGGAGGGTTGATATCGGTTTCAACCGTTTTGAAGAACCGTTTCGAGTTGCGGACCATGCTGCACAGGTCGCTCCTTTGCTTCCATCGTCCTATTCTCCGATCAGAGCCAATGGCCACGGTAATCAAGGCGCCTATCTTGCGGAGATTTCGCGGGATTTGGCCTATCGCTTAGCCACAATCGTCCGTCCGCCAGTGGTAGACTTCCTGACTCGAGCGCACGAGGGTCGCGAGCAAGTGTTGGAAAGCAAAACGACCCTTCTTTCTGAGTGGGAGGATCGACAAGAAAAATTGATCGAACACCAAGCCGGCTTGAGCGCCACACAACGTCGGGCACTGATCCTGGCTCGATGCGGACAGGGCTTGTTCCGCCAGAGGGTTGCTACATATGAGTCGTCTTGCCGTGTCACACGGGTCGATAACCCCGCTCACCTCATTGCAAGTCACATCAAACCCTGGCGTGAATCTGATGACGACGAGCGGCTGGAGGCTTCGAACGGGCTCATGCTCACCCCCTCCATCGATCACCTTTTTGACCGCGGTTTTATTTCCTTCTCAGATGAGGGAGACATCCTGTTTGCGCCAATCGCTGATCGCCTCTCCTTGAAGCGTATGGGACTCGATCCGGACGTCGAACGCCGCGTTGGAAAGTTTACGTCAGACCAGAAACATTTTCTTTCTTACCATCGAAATGAAATTTTTCTGAAGTCTGCAGCGTAGGTAATTGAGTTGCGGGATTTGTCGCCTTTAAATCCCGACATCCCGGCACTTTTGATCAAGCAGGGCAGCGATCGCATGGACGGTTTTGGAATCCAGGACCGACTTATGATGTTCATCACGGAAAAGGTTGAGGATTTCCTTTCCGCTGATGACGCGCAGGTCGCCTCCCGCCCGCCGTTTGACCAACCAGCCGGGCAGGGCAAGCACCGGCTGAACGGGGATTTGTTGACCAAGGCTCTTCGATAGCCAGCGAGCGAGGTATTCCGCGCGTTCCCGTGCGTCACGGACGCCAAAATTCTCTTCTCCCCAGGGATATTGAAGCGTCGCCCCGTTGTAGGTGACTTCGTTTTTCGGATCTTCCTTCGAGTGTTTTATCTGTTTCCGACGGGTCTTGGTCTCAATCGCGAAGAGACCGCCGGTTCCCACGACGACATGATCCACGTTGAATGTCTTTGCGCCGGGGTTGTCTGAAAACTCGACGTCGTGGAAGACATTCCAGCCATTCGCCAGAAGACGGTTCAATTCCTCACCAAGTGCGCGCTCGCCAAGGAAGCCAAGGTAGCAGTCTTGTCTCAAATGCATGACGACCCAGAGTTTTCTGGCGAAATAGGCGAATGGGATCAGCGCAACGATGATGCAAACGACGGAAAAAATGACACTTTCCTGCCATGCCCAACCCCCAAACCCAACGAGAGCGCAGCAGGCAATCAACGTGAGCAGCTTGTCATTAACATCTTCATCAAGCTTTTCGATGCGCAGTCGAAGCGATTCGCCGGGTGGACGAAGAAGGTAAGAGGTGAACGGGGTCTTTTGTTTTTGGAGTCTCCGCTGATGTGTCACGATCAGGAGGAGGAAAAAACACACGAACGGAGCAAGGCCGACAACAAACGCTATGAGGAGACGCATTCTCCTCTCATAAAATCGTCGATGAAGATCAGTGGAAAGAGGAAAAGTGATCGGCAAGCACTGAGAGGTGTCCGAACGTCCCGTGCCTTCCTGTTCCATTCGAACAGTGCTTTCCGTGGTTGCGTAGGAGGCATCCGGTCGATTCAGCCGGGCGATGGGCAAAGATGGAGCGGAGCTTCGCGCCACACAAGCCGCGGTGCTTCCTTCGCGGGACTGATCAACCTGACAACCGCAGGGGATAAGTGCGGCATTGAGACCTGCTCGGAATTTGTCGGCTTGATGTTGATCAGCCGGACAATGAGAATGACGGTGACCGGGAGAAAGCGATTTGAGCAAGCGAACACAAAATGAGATAAAGTTCGGACAATGGGAGGAGTTGCCCGGCGGAGGGCGGCTTTACCGGCTGGAAGTGAGAGGCCGCTTTGGTTGGCTCGCGCTCTACAAAAAGGAGGTGGATGCCAGGGAGGCCACCATTCGGTTTTGGCAGGAGATTTTCGATGACCAGGGTCGTCTCGTTGAAATCCACGAAAAATACCCGCTGGGATAAAGGCACAAGAAAGTTTAGAGTCAAAAATCATGACAATCACCAGACAGCAGGTCGCCGGCAAAATTGCGGCTTATCTCCGCCATGAGATCGCGCTGCCCGATTTGGTGGATTGGGCGGAGAAGGCCTTGATGGAAGGCGAGTTTGACGAGTGCGAGTCAGCGGTGATTGCGCGGGTTGTCGCCCGTCTCGGGGTTGCTGACGTGCGGGCCTTCGGGCTGGCGTGGGAGGATTGCGAGGAGATCCTTGCCGAGCTCGGGTTTGTGCCCCGCGTGGAACTCGTCGCGGCATAGGGCAAGAGCCGGACGTCTTCACGGAATCCAAGCTGCCATGGGCACGTTCCGGGGCACGTGAAGGGGACAGCGGCTAACCTGTCAACCGGAATGAAACACGGAGGGCATGGAGTGTAAATAAACGATGGTCAGTAGGTTGCCAAACCACAGAAGGCGAAAGGATGGCCCACCCGCAAGATGAGTCGACATAGAAGATTCCTGCATATTCCTCTCTTTGCGGTCTCTGAGTTCTCTGCGGTGAAATCCCATTTTCTCATTCAGGGTTAAGGAATCAGGCCTTGGCTGCTGAAACCGCTGCCAGCCTGATTTGACGAATGCAGGAACGCCAGGCAGCGATCATTTCCGCCTGGCATGGGGTGTCACATCATCAGCCGCTCCAGCCGTCGCCTGAGCTTCTCCGGCTTCGCCATCTCGCATTCCCAGACAGTCAGCACCCGCCATCCGAGTTTCCGGAGGAAACGGGGCGGGATTTTGAATGCGGATTCAGAATGTGAAATTCCGGTAACCGTCGCCTATTCCGCCGGCCCGAGATCTTCGAGGATCCGTTTCACGATCGAAAGCAGGCCGGGGAAGTTGATGTGCAGGGCATCCCAAAGGATTTCATACATGAGATCCTCGTAGGCGTGGCTAATCACATCGCGCATGCCGGCGACTTTGCGCCACGGAACTTCCGGATATTTCTCCCGCAGATCGACCGGCAGCCGCTTTGCGGATTCGCCGACGAGCTCCATGACGCGCTCGAAAGCGCGCAAAAGGACGGGATCACTCACAACAGACTCCAATGTCTTTCCCGCAGTGAGCGCATTCGCCTCGGCAATAAAATCGGCCAACTGTCTGAGCGTTACACGCGGATCATGGCTGCTCATAGATGGTCACCATTTCACGAAGGGCGCCTGGCAGGATGTATTTGTTGAGCTTTGCACAGAAGTCAACCTTATGGCCTAAAATTGAAGCCAGTTCGTCTCCGTAGCCAAAGTAATCCAACCCGATTCCGTTGAGCGCTCCCGGCTCGAATTCCGCGTAAACATCCACGTCGCTGGTTCCGGGATCGAAATCCGGGCGCAGCACGGATCCAAAAAGGCTCATTTTTCGGATTCCCCGGGCTTTGCAAAACCCGGCGATCTTCTGATCATCCACGGAAATCGGAAGGTCCAGCACACTCATGTCGGCTCATTGTCCAATCGCCGACGCCTGTTGGCAAGTGTTCTTACCCGACCCGAATCACTTTGGCGGCCGGTCGGGAGATCCGGTCGCCGGCGCGAAGGCCGGTCAGTTGTGAGCCCAGCGGGGACTCGGGGGTGATGGCTGTGATCGTCTTTCCGTGGTGCGTGACCTCGGTTCCGCCGCCGGAGGGGGCGAGGAAGAACCATTCTCTAGCGCCGGAAATCTCGAGTTGGACCAATGCACCAAGATCGATGGGATCGTCGCCGTCAAATGGGCGCAGCGGCATTTTCCCGATTGCTTCCACGGCCGTGGCCGCGGCGAGGGCCTGCCTGGCGAGGCCGTCGGCAAGGTAGTTCTCCTCGATGGCGAGGGTGTCGTATTTGCTCCCGGCCTTGCTCTCGGAATCATTCCCTCCGTCGCGTGTGGATTTCGAGGCGCGGCTGCGGGCTTCGAACTCCTCCCGCAGCCGGTCGAGAAGGGCGGCGACAATTTCTGATTTGTTCATGAGCCGTGGCCGCTACGGCATCCACCGGGTCCGGGCCCGTGTCGCCGGCGCGGGTCGCCGGAACATTTTGTGGAGGATGGCGTGCAGAGATTTCATGGGGAAGCCATCGCATTTTCGGCCGAAGGCATCAAGCGAAGGAAAGGGATTGCAGGAGCCGGTCTGTGTTGAATGATGGGACGATGCGCCCCGTCGTCATCAATCTCCTCGAGCCCCCGCAGGGAGAAACAGAGACTTTTCGTGCCCTGCTCGACCTGCCCGGAATTCGGCTGGAGCACATCGTCTCGAACGGCCAGGCCAGCGCGGATGGCTTCTGGTATGAGCAAAAGGACGCCGAGTGGGTGATGCTGGTCCGCGGTGAGGCAACGCTGCGATTCGAACCCGGCGGGGATGCGGCCATGAAAGCCGGCGACTGCCTGTTGATTGCCGCAGGTTCGCGTCACCGGGTGGAATCCGTGTCGGTCGATGCCGTCTGGCTGGCCCTCCATTTTTCACCTGACGCGCAACCCCGACTTCCCGGAGATTGCGCCGAGGGCAGCCGCCCCGCTTGCTGAGCGAGCAGCTGACATTCCGAAGCCGAACGAAAGATGACGGGACGCCGGTCGCGCCGCGGCACCAGGCTGGCATGTCCTCAGCGGAATCCCGGCATTCGTGATCCGCGCGGGTCCATACCACCGGCGGGAGCGGCTTAAACTTCTCGCTATCGCGGCTCCCCGGCAGCAGGGTCGCCCGGATGGTGAAATCATTTGAGGAACTCGACTTTTGCAATACTCCGCTGGGCGAGCTCGTCCTGCGAAGGCGCAAGGTCCCGATGCTGGAAAACGAGATCGTGTATGAGATCATCCTCAACGGCGAGTTTCTGATGAGCAGTCTTTTTCATGCCGTGGAAGACGCGCTGGCCGATCTGGGGCTGGCGGCTGCTGTGCCGGGACCGCTCGATGTGGTGGTCGGCGGCCTGGGACTTGGCTACACGGCCGCCGCTGCCTTGAAGCACGAAAACGTGCGGTCCCTGCTCATCGTCGATTTTCTTGAGCCGGTCATCCGGTGGCACCGGACTGGACTGGTTCCGCTGGGGGGATGTCTTGCGTCTGATCCCCGCACGCGGTTCGTGCAGGAGGATTTTTTTGGCATGGCCCCGCATCCTGCGACGGGTTTCGACCCGCTGGAGCCCGGACGGAAATTTCATACCATCCTGCTCGATATCGACCATAGCCCGCAGCACTGGCTCAACGAACGGCACGCCTCATTTTACAGTGTCGAGGGACTGCTCAACCTCCGGCATCATCTGCATCCGGGTGGGGTCTTTGCCATGTGGTCGGACGATGGGCCGGACAGGGACTTCTGCTCCAGGCTGGAGGATGTGTTCGGCGGGGTTCGCGCCCACACGGTGAGCTTCCCGAATCCCATCCGCGGCGGAGAATCCTCCGGCACCGTCTATGTGGCCGTTGGCCAGCGGCCTTGAAGCGTGGATCGGTGGGGTCCATGAGGTCCGGGCGGTGCTTCCCGATAGGAATCTCAAATTGCGATTCAACAAATCGTCTTGAAGTCGGGGCCGAATTGGGTGAGCAAGTGGGCTGACATCCGTCGCCGATGAGCATCCATATCAGCAATATCACGAAGCAGTTCAGCAAAGTTCCCGTGCTGAAGGAAATCCAGTTGGAGATCGAGACCGGCGAACTGATTGCGCTGCTGGGTCCGAGCGGCTCAGGAAAGACGACTCTTTTGCGCGTGATTGCGGGTCTGGAGTTTGCGGAGGCCGGCGGGAGTGTTTCGTTTCACGGGCGGGAGGTGACCCAGCTGTCGGCTTACAAGCGGAGGGCGGGTTTCGTGTTCCAGCACTACGCGCTCTTCGGGCACATGAACGTCTTTGAGAACATTGCGTTTGCGCTGCGGGTGATGCCGCGGGCGGCGCGGCCGGCGGAGCCGGAGATCCGGCGGCGGGTGGGCGAGCTGTTGGAGGCGGTGCAGCTGCAGGGGATGGAGAAGCGGCTGCCCGGGCAGCTGTCGGGCGGGCAGCGGCAGCGTGTGGCCTTTGCGCGGGCGCTGGCGATCGGTCCGGATGTTCTGTTGCTGGACGAGCCGTTCGGGGCGCTGGATGCGAAGGTGCGCAAGGACCTGCGCAGATGGCTGAGGGAATTCCACGAGCGCACGCACCTGACGACGATCTTTGTGACGCACGATCAGGAGGAGGCGTTCGAGGTGGCCGACCGGGTCGTGCTGATCGACAAGGGAACGATCCAGCAGGCCGGAACCCCGGCCCACGTGCGCCAGAATCCGGCCAACGCGTTTGTCTCGGAGTTTCTGGACCTCGACCTCGGGGCGAATATTTAGAGCCGGGCCGGTGGCGGCATGGTGCCGGACGGTCCAGGTCTCAGGACGCGGTAAGCCGATCGCCTGTCACTCCATGAGCGCGCGCTGGATTTCGAGGCAGATGGCGGTCGAGACGTCGCCGATCGGGTCGATATATTCCGTCTTTGTCTGGTTGTTGCCGCGGAGGATGACGACGCCGAGGTTCACGGCCGGGACGAGCGAAACATAGGATGCGAAGCCGGGGAGGGCGCCATCCTTCGAGATCTGCATGTTGAACCCTCCTTCGATCGTGCCGGTCGAAACCTGCCAAGTCATTCCTGTGAAGAGGCCGGGTGCCTTCGGGGAATTCTGAACGAGGGGCAGCAGCGCGTAGCGGGCGCCCGCCGCGAGCTCCGGCGTGACCGTCATTCCTCCGGGATCTTTTTGTCCGAGGCAAAGCTGGCAGAGCTTCAGGAGATCGCTTGCCGACGACTTCAGCGCACCGGCGGCTGCCCAGACGGGAACCGTGTTCACCACGTTTGAGCCGGGAGCAATGCGCACGGCCGGCGGGGGCAGATACCCGCTGCCGGGATTGTCGATCACGACGGCGATGACCCGGCCGTTCGAGACGATGCCGGTCCCGGAGGCGCCCTGGCCGGGACCCCCGGATAAGAATCGCACGGCCGGCGAGCTCTGGTAGCCGCTTCCGCCGTTCAGGACCTGCACGCCTGCGACCTGTCCGTTGAGGATGATTGCCTGACCGGTTGCGCCGGTTCCCGGACCCCCGAACACAACTCTGGGCGACGCGCGGAACCCGGTGCCCGGGTTTGTGACGACGATTTTTTTGACTCGGAGGTCTGGGGCAGCGCCTTCCATCTGGGCGATGGCGGTTGCGCCCGATCCGCCCTGCTGCTCGATCGTGATGGCCGGCGGGGTCGAATACCCGCCACCTTTGGCGTTCAGGCGGATCGAAGCAATTTTCCCGCCCTGCACGACCGCTTCGGCTGTCGCCTGCTGGTAACCCTGCACGACGTTCGAAGCCTGCGCCGGTCCCGGGGAAAACAGGTAAGTATCAGTCATGCCGAGCGGCGTGGCGATCCGGCTGTGGATCGCGGACTCCCAGTTCTCGACGGCGTTTGCCGGGAGGGCGGCTGAGAGATCATTTGTGACCAGCAGGCCGAGGAGCCCGGTGCTCCAGTCCGAATAAAAATAGGGCGCCGGAATATCGGTCGGCGCTGGCGTTTTCAGGTTGTAGTTCTCCGGGACAAGCGTCGAGATGGCCGCTACAAAATCCGAGACCCCCCACTTCGCAATTGTCGGCCGTTCGCCGTTGCCGCCGGTGTCGCCCACGTCCGGAAGCCCGGCGGTGAACGAGGCCAAATCGCCGATCGTGGCCGGCTGGAGCGCCTGCTGGATCGACGGCAGCGGGCCGCTCAGGCTGCCCAGAGTTGTGTAGAGGCTGACCGGCTGGCTTGTGAGCGTCCCGGTCGCCACCGCCTGCCCGGCCAGGACGGTCGTCCACACCTTGGTCACCGAACCGATCTCAAAAATCGAGTGCTCATCCACCGCGTTTGCCGGCGTCTGGTCCGCGTAGCTCTTGAATCCATACGTTTTGAAATATGTCCGGCCGTTCAGCGTGATCCCGACAGCGAGGCTGGTCGTCTGGCCGCGGCGGTAGATGTTGCCCGCGTGGGTCTCGACAATTTGATCCAGCGTGGCGTCGGGAAGATCCCCCGCGGCACAGGAGCCGGAGGGGACGAGGGGACCGAAAAGCGAGATTGCCGCAAGGGCCGTGACCAGCTGAGGAAAGGGATTCATGTGGGATGCTGCGGTCGATGTGGCTTGGATCGTTTTGATGGCCGTCCAAGGCGCCAGAACCTCCTGTGGACATGCAGGAAAGTCAAGCCCCTGACCGTCCGCGCGGCCGTGAGCGGACCCGGCTGAAAGAGTTCGGATCGAATGCGCTATTCTCAAAAGAACCGGCCAGTGCTTAACTAATCCGGACAAACCCCATGAAATCCGCTGTCATCACATTCCTGGCCACGATTGTCGCCACGCTGTCGGCTTCTGCATTACCGGCTCTGCTGTTGGAGGCATCCATTGCCAAGCAAACCGCCCATGGTGCGACCGAGGTCCTCAGTCAACCCAACGTCATCGTTGAGAGTGGCAAGCAAGCAACCATCCGGAGTGGGAAATTGGAATATTCCCTGACGCCCAAGCTGCTGGACAACGGCACCGTGGACATCCAAGCCGTCATCACAGAATATCATGGAGAGAAGGCCGTCGTGCTTGCAAAGCCGCGAATGATCGTCGAACCCGGCAAAGAGGGAAGCCTGACAATGGAACAGCGCGTTTTTACGATACGGGCATCGCTCGCGAAGTAGTCGAAATGCCGTCCCGGCGTTCTGCCGCAGATGTTGCTCTCACCGAAAAAGGGACAACCTGCCGACCACCCGCCACGTCAGGCAGCCCGATTCGAAATGTAGGTATCGGCAAAGATTGCGGCAACCTTGGCCTCAACCATTCGAGGCGGCTTCAAGCATCCAGCGAAGGCCGGGGAACCGGGCATAGGCCGGAGGAAACGAGAGCAAATCAGGAGCTGCAGGTTTTCAGTGACAAAAAACGTGCGATGGGGAGCGATCGCACTCAACAACCTTCCAGTAAACACGATTCCCGGACAAATGTCATGTCGCATATTTATGCCACATGACAGATTCGGGCCTGTTATCGATAGTGACGGAATCCTTTCGACTCACTTAGATTTCTTCCGACCGAACCATGAACGATCCCGCCCCCGGACCATTTGACCTGAGAGCCTGGCTGAACGGCCTCGGGCTGGGCGAATATGCGGATGCGCTGGAGGCACAGGACATCAACCGGGAAACGATGCTGGAGCTGACTCAGGAGGACCTGAAAGAATGCGGCATCGTTTCGATGGGTCACCGGAAGGCATTGCTCCTCGCGATTCAGGACCTGAAGACAAAACAGGTGTCCTCCCCGTCAGGCCCCCCATCACCTCCTGCAGTTGTTTCTGTTGCGCCTGCAGCATCCCTGCCCGCCGGCACGCCGGCGACCGTTGTTTCCACGGAACCCGTGGCGGCCGAAGCGCACGCCTGGAGCGAGGGGAGGCCGGAGGCCACCGGGGCGGAGGAGGTTTCGGCCCTGCTGCATCGGGAGCCTGAAGCCCTCTCTCCCTCCGCTCCACCGTCCGTGTCGCAGGAGCATCCGCCCGCCGGGATGGAAAAGGAGGAAAAGCCACCCTTGCTCAAGCGGTTTGCGGCCGCCTATCGGAAAGCGAGCGGAGGCAGCCTGCTTCTGAGCATAGCCGTGCATGCGGTGATCCTCCTCATCGGGACGTACCTCGTGGTCAGCCAGATTGTGGAGGAGCGGAAGATCTCGTTCGGCGGCGGAGAGGCCGGACCGAAGCAGGAAGCCCAGCACAAGGTGAAGCGCAAAACGACGACGACCGCACCGGCTCCCACGAAGCGGATCACGACGACGAGCAGCATCGCCAAGGTCGCCCTGCCCGATATGCCGGACATCCCGACCAACATGGGTCCGTCGATCGCGGGCGCGATGGGTTCCGGCGGCTTCGGCGCCTCCGGAGGGCTCGGGGGCGGTGGAAATGGCGGAGGCGGCATGGGTGGCGGAAAAGGCACAGGGTTTTCCAAGATCACGTTCTTCGGCCTGCGCGGCGGCAAGAACGACAGCTTGATGAAGGGGATGTTCTATGACCTGAAGCAGACCAAGGACAAAAAGCCGACCGACATCGCCACAGACCGGGGGGCCTATTGGAGGGTGGTCAAAGACTTTGTCGGCCGGCAGAACTGGAGTCCGGATGTTCTCGACAAATACTACCACCCGGACGCCGCGCTCTACTCCCCCCGGGTCTTTGTTCCGGTCGGGGTTTCGACCGAGGCTCCGAAGGCGTTCGGCGTCGAGCGTGACGTCAAGGACGACCGCTGGGTCGTCCACTACAGGGGCCGGATGCGCGCGCTCAAGGACGGGATGTTCCGCTTTATCGGCTGCGGCGACAACCTGCTCGTTGTCCGCCTCAACAAGCGGAACTTCTTTGACGGGAGCATGGATGGCAGGCGCGGTGGGCTTATCAATCCCGCGCTGACGTCGATCACCAAGCAGCCGCCCGAAACGTTTGGCAACGTCTGCGCAGCGGGGTGGGAGTTGGGGGCCAGCGAGTGGTTCCAGGCCTCACGGGGTCAGACGTTTGACATCGAGGTCCTCATCGGAGACTGCGGCGGCTTCTTCTCGGCCTTTCTCCTGATCGAGGAGAAAGGCATCGTCTATGGAAAGAGCCGGGACGGAAAAAGCCAGATCTATCCGGCATTCCAGGTCGACACCACCCGCATGCCGCCGATCTCTTCGCCAAAGAACTTGAAGGAATTCAACCCCGATGTCGCCCCGCCGGCTGCCCTCTTCGAGGGAGTGCCATCCGGGCTATGATTTGCAAACATTCGGGCACGGTGGCCAGCAAAGACTTCGGCAACCCTGGCATCAGCCATTCAAGTGGGCTTCAAACATCCAGCGGATGCCGCCAGCGAAGGCCGGGGAACCGGGCAAAGTGCTCGTGGGCTACCGCTGGGCCGGCCAGACCGAGAGCTTTGCGAGGATGGATCCGCCGGTCACTGACCCGCCTTCGCTGCCGGTGGATGTGATGCTGGTTTCTTCGGAAACCTTTTCCAAGCTCTATGATGACCGGCAATTGTTGGATTTCGGGGGACCCCGGCTTCCAGTTCCGAAGCCGCTCAACTTGATTGCGCTGAAGCTTCACGCGATGCGCAATCCCGAGCGCTTCAAGAAGGGCAAGGATCTGCCGGATATCCTCAACTTGATTTCGATTTGTCAAATCGACACCGGGAGTCGAGAGTTCGTTGAAGTCCTGAACCGTTATGCCAGCGATGAAACCCGAAGCCTCCTCGACTCACATCTCCGCTGAGCAGAACCCGGACCTGGGATTTCCCGAGGTTTGCTTGGAGTCCACACGCCTGATGGAAGACCGGCCGCCGCCATCCTTCGCCGAACAGATCGCCCATGCGCAGATGTTGCTCTCATGGAAGAAGGGACAACCGGCCGACCACCCGCCGCGCCAGGGAGCCCGGTTCGAAATGTAGGTGGCCGGCAAAGACTTCGGCCCCCGTGTCGATTGGGATGCGTGGTTTGACGTGCGACCGCGCGCCGGCTTAATCTCGCCTCCTGCGTGTCCATCCCTTCATTAGACTTCGTGAACAAGTGGTCGCCGGTCTCGTTCTTCGAGCAGGTATCCTGCCTGCAGCATTTCTCCGACCTGCTGGGCTCGAGGTTCCTGCGGAATTTGGTGTCCATCCTCATGGTTGGCAGCTGGTGTTTCCCGCATCCCGCTGCCGCGGATCCTTCGGCGATGATCGGGGGAGGGGCTCCGGAATTAGAATTGATCGGACACGGAGACAAACCCTTCAAGTTGTCCAGCCTTCGCGGCAAGTGGGTTCTGCTGCTCTTCGGCGCGACGTGGTCGCCGAGCTCGGAAGCGACCGCGCTTGTTTGTTCCAACATCCGGGGGGCGCTCGAGGGATATCCCTTTGAGTTTGTGCAGGTTTTTGACGACCCGTCCGTGTGGGACGGCGAGCTGCACGGCTTCACGCAGTTTGCCGGCCTTGCCGCCTTTGCCGGACGGCAATTCAACCTCCGCCGCTACTACGAACGGCCGCCGCCTGTTTGGTATCTGATCGATCCAAAGGGCATCGTGCGGGCGGCAGGCGGCGCTTCGACCCCGGATGCCCTGAGGACCGAGCTCAGCCGGGCATGGTCAAACGACTCCGCGATGAAGGGAGTCTCCATCGCGGCCACCGGGCTCCAGGAGAGGTGCGAAGCGATGGTTCGCATCCCCCTCCACGGAGATCCGCAAGGGATGGTAGACATGGCGGAATCCATCCTGCGGGATGACCCCTCGAACGAACTGGCGATGAGGTTCCTCCTGCTCGCAACTCAAGTCACACTCGGCTGGGAAAAAGCCAACAAGCTCCTCGCGGAAAAAACCGCCGGGAGGAACGTTACGGACTGCACAAAAATTTTCCTCGCGGAGTCGCGGTTGGTCGATTGCGACGACTCACGCACCCGCAACGAATTTCTCAGACTTCAGGAAAAATACCCGGGGAGCCGATATTTGCAGAGCATGAAGCTCGTCGTCGTCAAGCTGCCGGATGAATTGACAGCGGAGGAGGAAGCGCTTCTCTTTTCGGCAAGCAGCCACCCGATGTGCGGTCTCAACATGCAGTTTCGCGCCTTCTTGCTTCAATCGAAAGGCAATTACCGGGAGGCTGAAGCCTATTTTGACAGGGTAGGTTATGAAGGCCTGATGGCACGACTTGCCCCGGCCGATCTCTTCAACCGCCAGGGGCGTAAGGAAGAGGCCAGTCGTCTGATCGCCGGCCGGCCGGACCTGACCCCGGAAAACGCGAATCCCACCGAGGCCTGGCAGCAGATGCACGCGAACACCGTGCTGATGGATTGGAAAACGGCGGCGGCATTTGCCCGCCGATACCAAAAGCTGCGGCCGGAAAAAGCGCAGGGATTTCTGGTCGAATGGTTGATCGCGCGCCGCTCGGGGGACAACGAACGCACGGGCGAGCTGAGAAAGAAAGCTCTCGAACTGATCCGGGCCGGAAAGCGCTACGAGGTCGCCAGGAAGCTGCTCGATGCGGGAAGGGAGCCCGTTGTCAGCGACTTCACCGATATCGGGGATCTTAATGTGCGATTCGACACCGCCCTTCTTTTTGTGCTGCTCGACGCGGAAGACAAAGGCAACCCGGGACCGGCGCTCAAGCGGGCGCAACTGGCATTCAGCTGCTATTTCTGGCCATACTCTGTCTTCAACTGGCTCCGGTCGCTCGAAAATGCAAAACCATCTCCGGGCAGCGAAACTCAAGCCGGGTCCGGCGATTGATCCCGTGCCAGGAGCCAGGGCCGCCAGCCGCCGTGGGCGGTGATGTCGGGTTTTCCGGCGGTGGCGCAGGATTCGCAGACGAACCCGCAGACTTCGGAGCCGTCGTCGATCTGGACGCGGCCGAGGCCGAGCGGGGCCGGGATGCCGGCGAGGAACGAACCGGCGTCCGCTAGCGGGATCCTCCAGATTTCGAGTTCGATGCCGGCACCGCCATCGGCGCAGCGGACGAGGCCCGGGCGCTTATCATCGATGGCGAACATCCGATAGACCGGCGCGGTTTTGGCGGAGCAGACGAGCTCGCCGTGCCGGCTGGTGAGCTGGTGGTTGAGCGGGAGCCCGGACATGTGGGCGCCGCAGACCGCGATCTCGATCGTGCCGGTGGTATCCGGCTCCGCGCCGGCGAGGGCCAGCAGGGTGAGGTCGTCAAATGCCGGGGCGGCATACGTGACGCCGAACGGCATGCCGTCGGGACGTGAGCCCGCCGGAACCGCAACGCCGCTTAGGTCGAGGAGGTTCATGAAGTTCGTGTAGGTGCCGAGGAGCGAGTTGAGCTGGACCGGGTTCAGCTCGATTTCGGCGAGGGTGTAAATCGTGCCCGTGGTTGGCGTGCAGAGCACATCGATCTCCTGCCAGACCGCTTCCGAGCGGCGCTTGAGGACGGCCAGACGGTATTGGGCGGCGAAGGCATCGGCCGCCGAGCCGTTGCGCCCATTTTCGATGATCGTGCGCGTGACCGGGAGGAGGGCATCGGGATCGCGGTCGAGAAGCTCGCGCGTGGCGAGGTAGCGTTCGGCGACCCACGGTCCTTCGTAGAGAAGCTTGGCCGCCTCGAGGAACGGCGAGAAGTCGATTTCGACCACCGTGAGCCCGCGGGCCTCGAGAGCATTGACCGCTTCCTGCCAGCACGCGGCGTAGCCTTCGTCGCCGAAGAACTCGAGCTGGTCGGCACGGGGGATGCCGACGATCTGCGCCGCCCGACGCGGCTGCAGCGGAAGGTTGCGCGCAAACGGATCCTCCGGATCGAATGCGGCCACGACGCGCGAGATCCTCTGAAGGTCGTCGGCGGAATCGGCAAAGACCGAGACGCAGTCGAGGCTGCGGCAGGCCGGCACGACACCCCGAGTGCTCAGCAGGCCGCGGGTCGGCTTCCATCCGAACAGGTTGTTGAATGCCGCTGGCACGCGGCCGGATCCGGCGGTGTCGGTGCCGAGGGCGAAGGCGACGAGCCCGCGCGCGACCGCGACGGCCGATCCGGAGCTCGATCCGCCCGGGATGAAGCCGCTGCCGAAGGGGTTCTCCGGAACTCCGTAGGGCGAGCGCACGCCGACGAGACCGGTCGCAAACTGGTCGAGGTTCGTCTTGCCGATGCAGATTGCCCCGGCGTCGAGAAGCCGCTGCACAACAGGCGCATTTACCTCCGGCTCGTAACGGAATTCCGGACAGGCAGCGGTTGTCGGCAGACCGGCGACGTCGATGTTGTCCTTCACCGCAAATGGAATCCCGTAGAGCGGCCGGCCGGCCGGCCCGGTCTTCTCAAGATCGGCCGCGCGCGCGAGGATCCGGCGGTCGTCAAACCGGCTGATCCAAATTCCCGCGTGCGTGTCGAGGTGCGAAAGAAGCGCCCGGACGACGCCGGTGGGAGTGGAGTCGCCCGAAGCATAGGCGGCAAGGAGCGGTCCGATCTTCATCGCGCGGGCCTCAGGGCGAGAATGTTTTGACCGGGCGAGAGCGGCTGGCCCTCCTGGGCGAGCAGGCACTCGACGGTGCCATCATCCGGGGCGGCGCAAGGCAGTTCCATTTTCATGCTTTCCACTATGGCGACCGTTTCGCCGGCTGCCACATTTTGTCCCGGCTGGACGAGGATTTTCCAAAGTGCTCCGGCGGTCGGGCTCGTGACCGGGAGGCATCCTTCGGGCACCGGCGAGGCTTCCGGAGCGGCGGCTGGCTCGTCGAATGATGCTTCAGCACCGGAGGCTTTCCAGCGTTCGCGTTCCTCCGCGAACGCGCGGCGCTGGGTAAGGCGGAAGGCCTCGATGGAGGCGGCCTCGTCCGCGAGAAACCGGTCGTAATCGGCCAGGCGGAATTCCTCTTCCTCGATCCGGGGTTCAAAGCGCCCGGTGAGAATGTCGTGACGCAGCCGCATGAGCTCGTCGTGCCCGACCGGGTAAAACCGGATCTGGTCGAAGAACCGGAGGAGCCACGGCGATCCTGAGCGAAAGCTCCGCGTCGTGCGGTAGCGGTTCCAGACCGGAACGGTGCGGCCGACGAACTGGTAGCCGCCGGGTCCTTCCATCCCGTAGATGCACATGTAGGCGCCGCCGATGCCGACCGCGTTTTCCGGCGTCCACGTGCGGGCGGGATTGTATTTCGTGGTGACGAGCCGGTGCCGGGGATCGAGCGGCGTGGCGACTGGCGCGCCGAGGTAAACGTCGCCGAGGCCCATCACGAGATAGCTCGCGGAGAAGACGATGTCTTTGACCTCGTCCTGCGAGGCGAGCCCGTTGATCCGGCGGATGAACTCGATATTGCTCGGACACCACGGCGCGTCCTTGCGGACCGACTGCGTGTATTTCTCGATCGCGAGGCGGGTCGACTCGTCGTCCCAGGAGAGCGGGAGGTGGACGATGCGCGTGGGCACAACCATGCTGGCGACCGGCTGCAGCGAGGATTCGGTTTTTGCGAGAAGGTCGAGGACGGCACCGTAGGAAATCCTGCCTCGATCGTAGCGGACCTGAAGCGAGCGGATGCCGGGCGTGAGGTCGAGCAGGCCGGCGGTTTCCTGCGCCACGAGCGCCTCGTAGAGCGCCTGCACCCGGAAGCGCAGGTGCAGGTCGAGAACCATGTCGCCGTATTCCACAAGGATGCCGCTGTCGCCCTGGCGTCGGTAAACCGGGTTGCCCGCCGCGCCGCCAAAGACCGGCTCGAGCGCGGACGGAACGCGCGTGATCGCCGCTGCATCGGTGGAGGGAGCCGGGGCATCGGCAAGCGTCACCGGACGGAATGTCACCTTGTCGCCCGGCCGGAGCTGACCGACCTTCCAGAATTCCGATTGGAGGATCGTCGCCGGGCAGACAAATCCCCCGAGGCTCGGGCCATCGGGTCCGAGGATGATCGGCATGTCGCCGGTGAAATCGATTGCGCCGACCTGGTAGGCGTTGTCATGGATGTTCGAGGGATGGAGCCCCGCCTCGCCGCCGTCCGTGCGCGCCCACTCGGGCTTCGGTCCGATGAGGCGCACGCCGGTGCGCGAGGAATTGTAATGCACCTCCCAGGCGGTCGCGAAGAGCTGGGCGATGTCGTTTTCCGTGAAGAAATCCGGCGCGCCGTGCGGACCGTAGGAGACGCCGATCGTCCAGTGGTTGGAAAATTCCGGGAGCGGCTCTGCGGGTGTGCCCGATGCAGGAACATCGGCACAGCCTCCGTGCAGGCGGAGGGCATCGCCCGCGCGGAGCGCGCGACCGCTGTGGCCACCGAACTGCCCGAGCCGGAATGTCGTGCGGCTGCCGAGGTATTCCGCTTCGTCGAGTCCGCCCTTCACGCAAAGGTAGCCGCGCAGACCGGTAGACTTGGCTTCGCCGATGCGGAGGGTCTGTCCGGCCGCAGCAAGGAATGGTGTCCCCAACTTCACGGGGACTCCCTCCAGCGTGGCACCCATATCCGCGCCGGTGAGGCAGAGGAAGACGTCCTTCTGGAATTTGAGGGTCGGTCCGCGGACGGTCAGTTCGAGGCCGGCGCAGCTCTCATCGTTGCCGAGAAGGCGGTTGCCGAGCCGGAAGCTCAGGTCGTCGAACGGACCCGATGGCGGCACGCCGACATGCCAGTAGCCGACACGGCCCGGCCAATCGACAACAAGCGATTCGATCCCTCCGTCGACGACATCGATGACTGCCGGCTGGAACGCAAAGGAATTCAGGTAACCGGTCGTGATGCCGCCCGCGAGGAATTCCGGAGCCTCGAGGATCCGGCGCAGGTATTCGATGTTCGTCTCCACGCCGTAGACGTGGAGGCCGTCGAGGGCCAGACGCAAACGCGCGAGCGCCTCGTCGCGCGTCGCGCCGTACGCGATGATCTTGGCAAGCATCGGATCGTAAAAGCCCGAAACTTCGGTGCCGGTCTCGATCCATGTCTCGACGCGGATTCCCTCCGGGAATGCCGCATGCGTCACCGTCCCGGTGCTTGGCTGGAAATTCCGGGCCGGCATCTCGGCGTAGATCCGTGCCTCGATCGAGGCGCCGGCCGGCGCGGCGGCGAAGCCGTCAAGAAACGAGGCATCGCCGAGCGCCAAGCGGATCATCCACTCGACCAGATCGACGCCGAAGACCTCCTCGGTGACCCCGTGCTCGACCTGAAGACGGGTGTTCACTTCGAGGAAATAAAATTTTTCCGTCGCGGCATCGTAGAGGAACTCGACCGTGCCCGCCGAACGGTAGGAGACCGCCTTTCCCAGCACGACCGCGGCCTCGCAGAGGGCGGTGCGGACGCTCTGCGGCAGACCGGGCGCCGGCGTCTCCTCAAGCACCTTCTGATTCCGGCGCTGGGCCGAGCAGTCCCGCTCGCCGAGCGCGACCACACGGCCGTTCCCGTCGCCGAAAATCTGCACCTCGACGTGCCGGGCGCGCTCGACAAATTTTTCCAGGAAGAGCCCGCCATCGCGGAAGTTTGCCTCGCCGAGCCGCCGCACGCTCTCATAAGCGCCGCGCAGCTCGCCTTCGTGCCGGCAGACCTGCATGCCGATCCCGCCGCCGCCGGCCGTGCTTTTCAGCATGACCGGAAACCCGATCGCCTCCGCCGCGACCTCGGCCTCCTCGACGCTTTCAATCACGTCGGTGCCCGGCAGGAGCGGGATCCCGCAGGCCTTCGCCACATCGCGGGCGGTATTCTTGAGTCCGAACTTCCGGATCTGGTCCGGTTCCGGTCCCGCAAATGCGAGGCCCTCGCGCGCGCAGGCCTCGGCGAAATCCGCATTCTCGCTCAGGAACCCGTAGCCCGGATGGATCACCGTCGCACCGGTCGATTTTGCCGCATTCAGGATCTTCGCGGCGTCGAGGTAGCTCAGCGCCGGCTTCGACGCGCCCAGCGCCACCGACTCGTCGGCCTGTCGGACATGCAGGGACTCGGCATCGGCCTCGGAATAGACGGCGACCGACTGGAGCCCGAGCTTGCGGATCGTGCGGACGATCCGGCAGGCGATAGCCCCGCGGTTGGCGATAAGGATTTTGGTCATTGGTCAGTAGTCATTGGTCATTGGGGGGTCTTGGTGGGACCGATGGATTTCAGGTAGGCGTTCAGGGATTTTGGGAGCGGTTCGAGGAGGGTTAGGAGAGTGGCGGTTTGGTCTTGCGTGAGAAGTCCGCGTTTATGGGCTCTTCTGAGCCAATGGCGGGTTTCCATCAGGGATCCACGCGCGATTGCGACGAACCTCTTGTTATCGGCGTAAGACTGACGCCCGTATCCCTCCGCGATATTTGCCCCAATACTATCCGCTGCGCGAGTCAACTGCCGCCCGATCGTCTCCTTCGCGAAATAATCCCAGGCCGAAGCGACCTCCCAAACCAGATCTCCAACCGCCTCCGCCGCACGATAGATCCTTAGTTCCTCAAATGACGCGCTTTTCATAATGCCAATTACCAATGACAAGTGACCAATGACTAATCCCACACAATCACCTCGATCGGTGTGGGATTGTAGGCGTTGCAGGGATTGTTGAGCTGCGGGCAGTTCGAGATGAGGCAGTAGACGTTCATCTCGGCGTGCATCTCGACATACTTTCCGGGCTCGGAGACCCCGTCGTCGAACTTGAGCCCGCCTGCGGGAGTCACCGGCACGTTCATGAAGAAGTTGATATTGTGGGCGAGGTCGCGCTTGGTGAGCGGGAGTCCGGAAAGCGCGATCTGCAGGAGGAACGTGTCCCGGCAGTTGTGCATGAACCGCTTCTCCAGCGCGTAGCGGACCATGTTGCTCTCGGCCGCGCAAGCCCCGCCGATCGTGTCGTGCCGGCCGCACGTGTCGGCGGTGATCGTCAGCATCGGCCGGCAGAGGTTGGATTGAAGCCGGGTGCCGGTCGTGAGGTAGATGCCTCCCTGCTCGCGGATCGTGTCCTGCGCGCTGTAGCGTTCCTTCAGGTTGTCGGCGTTGAAGAAAAATGTGTCCGCCGCCTGGTTGCCCTCGAGGTCAACGATGCGGAGCGTCTGTCCGGCTTCGATCCGGTGGAGCCAGCCGTCGCCGGCCGGCACGACCTTGGAATAAATCGCGGCGTCCCGGTCGAGCGGGCTTTCGTGGTAGTTGAGTGTGCTCATGGCAGTGGAAGGTCCGGAATCGTGCCGGCGACCGGGAGGATCTGAGACCGCTCGGTGAGGGCGAGGGCACGGCCGCACTCCGGCCGGAAGTTGCGGCAAAAGTCGTCCGGGCCAGGAACGGCGCAGGGCACGAGCTCAACCCGGACGCCCACGCGCGGATAGTCGCCGGGCGGGTGCATCGGGTGTGGGCAGTTGGCCAGAACGACCAGGACCGGGATCTCCGTGCGCAGCGTGATCGAGGCCCCCTCCGGGCAATGTCCGTCGACGTAGGCCAGCCGGCCGTCATCGTCGGCGACGACCTTGCTGAAGAAGTTCACGTTGGCGACGATGTCGGCGATCCCGAGCCCGGACTTCGAGAGCTCGACGAGGAAGTTGTCGCGCGCGTTGCGGTAGAAATCGTTTCGGGCGGACTGGTAGGATTTTTCCCCGAACGACGCGGCGATCGTCGCCGCCGTCGAGTGTCCGCCGAGCGGGTCGTGCCACCCGAGCGTGTCTTCTACGATCGAGACGAGCGCGTTCCCCATGTCGCTCATGAGGACGTGCCCCCGCGTGAGCTTTGCGGTGTGCAGCGCCTTGAGCGTGTCCGGGATATTGAGGCGGTCGAGCGGGTTCTCCGCGTTGTAGAGAAGGGCGGAAACGTTGGCGTCCGGGGCGAGCGCGGTCAGCCGGAGCGCGAGGCCGCGCGGGATCCGCATCGACCACATCGCTCCGCCGGGCAGGGTTTCCTCGTAGAGTGGCTTCATGGTTTCTTGGATTTTTTGAGCGGGTGGAGCTGCGGGATGATCGAACTGGTGAGCGTGAGCTTGCCAACCTTCACACCCTTGCAGGCCACGAGCTGGTCGGTGATCTTCTTCAGGGTGTCGACCGGCCCCTGCACGAGGATGACCTCCATCACGTGGTTGTTTTCGAGCTGCACCTGCAGCGATCCGATCACCTCGTCGATCCGGCGGCGCTTGAGGGCCGCCAGTTCGGTGAGGATGTTGTTCCGGCCCTGGTTGTAAAAGAGCGTGATCGTTCCGGCCATGATCGCGTCGGGCGTCTCCCTCTGCTGCTCGACCAGGCTCTCGTTGATGATCGACGCGACCGCCTGCGAGCGGCTCTCAAACCCGCGCGACTCAACCAGGCGGTCGAGCCCGCGCGAGACGTCGGGGGGAAGGGAGATGCTGATCCGCGAGACCGGCTCGCGGGATTTTTTCGGCTTGGGCATAGGGTATGAGGAAACTATGAACTCGTAATATTATTTGAAAAGCGATTTTCATGCCAACCTGCGTCCGGCTTCACCGGGGAAGGCCGCCCGGAGGAGGTCCGCCACATGGCAGTTGAAATCCCACAGGTCGCCGCAGGGCGCCCCGGTTGCGGGATCGGTCTGCTGGTAGCCGTCCGGACCGAATTCCGGCGTCATGGTCACGCGGGAGAACCCGCGCTGTTTCTGCCCCTCCCAAAGAACGCGCCACCAGCGCAGGTGCGCCTGCACGGCGTTTTCGTATGCGGGCGCGCGGGGGTCCGGGACCTGCGCGCCCTGGTCGTAGCCGATGCGGGGATGGATGTGCAGGACGCGTCCGGCGCAGGCGGCGAGCACGTCCGGCAGCTCGTCGAGAACGAGGCGCTCGCAGACGTTGCACCAGTGGCTGAAGTCGGCCGTGATCTCGAGTCCGGGGAGCTCGTCGAGGAGATCTTTTGCAATGCGCGGATGGAAGAGGCTGCGGCTGCGATGGGTTTCGAAGCCGACCCGGACGCCGTAGGCGGAGGCGATCAGGCCGGCCTCCTGCAAAAACCGGACGCTGTCGCGGAACGGCCAGAGATCGCTTCCGGCCATGGCGGTGAAGAGGATCGGCGAGGCGGCCATCGAGCGGGCAAGGATCCGCTCGAAGGCGTCGAGGTGCTGCTGCACGGTCGATCCGGGGTCCGGGACCGCGAAGCCGGTGGTGGAGATCTCTGCGATGAAGAGCAGGCCGTGCGAGGCAAGCGCGTCGAGGAGTTCATCGCGGGCCGCAGGGTCTTCGGGAACAGGGCCCTCGAGGCCATGGAAGCCGGCTTCCACAGCAAGGCTGGCGGCCCCGGCGTAGGGGCCCTGATGTCCCCAGAGCGTTTTAAAAAGTTCCAGCTTCATCGGTCGGAGGCGACGCGGAACCCGACATTGTCGCGGCGGGCGGACTGCGGGAGGCTGTCGCGCCAGGAGACCCGCAGCAGGCGGGGCATGTAGTCCCAGGCCCCGCCGCGCAGGACCCTGCGGTCCGGATGTCCGGATCCGGTCCGTGCCGAGCCGTCGGTCGGGGCTCCGTGGTAGTCCGGATGCCAGGGGTCCTGCGTCCACTCGCAGACATTCCCCGGCATGTCGAGAAGACCGAACGCATTTGCGGGAAACCGGCCCGGCGGCGTCCGGTGGCCGCAGCCGGTCTTGCGTCCATCCTCGGCGTAGTAGTAATTCGCGTGGGCCGGCGTGACCGCATCGCCCCATGGGTAGGGCGTCGCGGCACCTGCGCGGGCCGCAAACTCCCATTCCGCCTCGCTCGGCAGCCGGCAGCCGCCGCCGAGCCAGCCGCAGTAGGCAGCCGCGTCGTCCCAGCTCACCCAAACCGCCGGCCAGCCGGCCGGCTGCTCCGGTTCGTGAGCCGGGCGGAATGCCCGGAATTCACCGATCGTCACCGGCGCCCTGGCCAGGAGGAACGGCTGCACCGTTACTGCATGCTGCGGCCGCTCGGTGTCGCCTGCAAATTTGTCCCCGGCGTTTTCGCCCATGAGAAATCCGCCTCCGGGGACGAGCACGAAATCGGGGCCGCTCATTTTTGGGCGGCGGCCGGCGGCCGGTCGAGTGTCGGATACGTCCCGCGGGCGCGCGCGGCGAGGTAGCGTTGGAACAACCAGACCGGCATTTCGAGGTGGCTGAGGCGCCCGCGCTGGTAGCCGGTGGCATATAGCCCGCGCTGGACGGCGGTGCAGACCTCCATGTCCTCGAGGTGAAAATCCACGAGCATGCGCTCGGCCGCGGCCAGCTTTTCCGGGTAGCGGGGATCGGCCAGCGCCGCATCGCTGATGAGGCAGGTTGTGAGCAGGCGGCTGCGGTCGGGGGTGACCGGCTCGATCCGATACCAGAACAGGCGGTCGGGACCGGTGAACAGCAGGAAGCCCGGCTGGCCGAGGTAGACGGCCATCTGGTGGAGCTGGTCGGCCGGAAGCGTGGGGATGGTGGGAAAGTCGAGGTCCGGATCTGCAGCGGTGCCCGCCTTGAACGGGAGGTTGACGCGCATCGAATGCGCGCGCTCGGCGGCGGTCCAGGTGTCCCTGGCGGGCATGAGAGGCTGCAGGGTTTTGCAGTGTGTGCCGAGGTGGTGGTAGGCCTCCATGAAGTTTTCGACGAGAACCTTCCAGTTGAACGGGCAGTCCCACTCCCTGGCGATGACGAGCGACATTTTTCCGGGATCCCAGCCGGCGATGTCCTCACCGAGTTCTGCGTAGCACTCCGCGACCGGAGCGGCCGTGCCCGAGAGGTTCAGGAAAACGAACCCGTGCCAGACCTCGCAGCGGAACGATCTGAGCCCGACCTCGTCGCGTCGGAAGCCTTCGGCCCTGTGCATCTCCGGGCAGCCTTTGAGCGCCCCGTCGAGCTCGAAGCTCCAGTGGTGATACGGGCAGAGGAACAGGCGGGTGTGCCCGCAGCCGGAGCCCCCGTCGCGCGCGTCGGCCGGCCCGTGCCCGTCGTAGCCGAAGCCCGGCGGCATGATGTCCATCGCGCGGTGCGGGCAAACCCGCGACAGCACGCGGATTTCGCCGTCCTTCCCATGGACGACGATGAGCGGCTCGCCGAGGGCGTCGACGTTAAGGAAGTCGCCAGCCGAAGGGATCTGCGAGATGTGGGCGAGCGCGATCCACCCGGCGCCGAGGACGTTGTCGACCTCCCAGTCGAGGAACTCCGCGCTCGTGTAAGCCTCCGCCGGAAACGCCTCCGAGCGCTCGAGCGGCAGGTCGGCGATCCGCTGGATTTCTTCGAGGAGGCTGGCAAGTGGCATGCCCGGCCGTGTCCGGCGGTAGTCGGGGATGTCCGTCCCCTGCCCGCTGCGGCCGGTCACAGGAGGCGCTCCGGCCTTGACTGTGGCGGCGTCGAAGTTGGTCGCCGAGGTGTCCATCTCAGAAGAGGCGGGCGTAGCGGTCGACCTCCCACTGGCTGACCGACTGGTGGTATTCCCGCCACTCCTCGGATTTGTAGTGGATGAACTCGTCGCGGAGCGGCTTGCCAAGCACGCGCTCGACAAACGGGTCGGCGGCGAACGCCTTGACCGCCTCGTCGAGGTTGCGGGGGAGCTCGCAGATCCCGCGCGCGGCGAGCTCGTCCGGACCGAGCTCGTAGAGGTTGTCCTCCTGCGCGGGACCGGGGTCGAGGTTTTCGCGGATCCCTTCGAGGCCGGCCGCGAGCACGAGCGCCGCAGCGAGGTAGGGGTTGCAGGACCCGTCAGCATTCCGGGACTCGCAGCGGCCGCCGCCCATCGGAACGCGCACCGAGTTCGTCCGGTTGTTCCGGCCGTAGGAGTTGAAGACCGGGGCCCACGAGTAGTAGGCCATGAGCCCGCGGCGGACGAGCCGCTTGTAGCTGTTCACGGTCGGCGCGAACGCTGCGCAGAGGGCCGGGCCGTGGCGGAGGATGCCCGCAATGAACTGGTAGCAGAGCGGGGAGATCCCCAGCCCGCGCGGGTCGTCGGCCGGCGCGCACGCAAACAGGTTGTTTCCGGCGGGATCCGCGAGCGACATGTTGAAGTGGGCGCCGTTGCCGGTCCGGTCGGGAAACGGCTTCGGCATGAACGTTGCGAGCAGGCCCTCCTCGGAGGCATAGTGCTTGGCCATCATGCGGAAGAAGACGTAGCGGTCGCACATCGTGAGCGCGTCGGCGAATTTGAAGTCGAACTCGAACTGCGAGTTGGCATCCTCATGGTCGAGCGAGTAGAGGTCCCAGCCGAGGCCGTCGATCGCGGTGGCGACCTTGTCGAGCCACCCGTAGCGGTCGAGGAACCGCTTCACGTCGTAGCAGGCCTTGGTGAGGTTGTCGTCGGGGTTCGGGATCTCCAGTCGGCCGTCGCCGGTGAGGCGGACAACAAAAACCTCGCACTCGATCCCGAGGTTGAACCCGAACCCCATGGCCTCCGCGGCGGCGAGCTGCTTCTTGAGCGCGACGCGCGTGCTGATTTCATAGGGCTCGCCGTGAAACGTGTTGTCTGCCGGAAACCACGCGATATCCCTGTTCCAGGGAAGCTGGATCATGCGGTCGAGGTCGGGGACCGAGGCGATCTCGTCGTCGTTCGGGCTCTGCCCGAGACCGTCGAGCGCGTAGCCGGTGTAGAGCTCCGAGCCGTGCGCGAAATGCTCGAAGTGCCCAACCGGGACGACCTTCCCCTTCGGGATGCCGTGAATGTCGGGATACGCTCCGATGCAGTATTTCACCCCGAGGGATTTCAGGTGTTCCTTGTAGGCAGCGGTGTCGTTGGTGTTCATAGAGTCTGGTGCCATGAGGCGGAAAGCGGCGGGTTCTCCCCGATGCCGGCGCGGACCCGCGCGGCGAGGTCCTCGACCATCCAGCCGAAGAGCCGCACGCCATCGGCTTGGCTGGCGCGCGACGGATCCCCGGTTGTTCCGTTGAGGCTGGTGCGGTTCACCGGGTGGGCGAACTGCAGGCCGGCCGTGCGGTCAGGATCGCCGGACGTGGCGAAGAGGTCCGGGCGCGCCATCGGCGGGCGCAGGTGGAGCATGAGCGAGCACTCCGCTGCATTCGCGTGCCAGTCCGCGGCGTCGGCGTCGAACGCCGCGCGCACGCGCGGGCTGATGTCCGGCGTGGGGACCAGAGCGACCATCAGGTCGTCGTGGCGGGCCCGCAGCTCCTCAAGCGCGCACCGGACCGGGGCATAATTTGTCACGTGTGAGCTGATGAAGAACAGGCGGCGGACACCGGAAGCGTGGAGCCAGTCTCCGAGGTCCGACAGCACGGCGATGAGCGTCCGCGGGCCGAGGGACAGCGTTCCGGGCCAGCGCTGCGAGTGGCCGAGCGAGCATCCGTAGGCCAGCGGGGGGAGGACCGGGACGCCCGTGATGGCGGACACACCCAGGCAGACCGCACGGGCGATTTCGGTATCCACGCCGGTGCCGAGGTGCGGGCCATGCTGCTCGGTCGCTCCGATCGGAAAGAGGACCGCACCCCCGCATGCGGACAGCACGGCCGGAACCTCCGGCCAGGTCAGTTCCTCCCAGAGGATGGGCGCGCTACTCGACATCGTCCCCAACCATGGTCATCCGCGTGATCGGCAGGCGGTCCTGAACGTCCGCGGCCGGCGGGTGGATGAGCTCGCCGAGCCGGTGGTAGGTCGCCAGGAACGGCGGGGAGACAAACTGTGAGCGGTCGCGAGGCCGGGGGACCGGGTCCTCGATCAATTCGGAAATCCGGCTCGGGTTCGTGCCGAGCACGAGGATCCGGTCGGACAGGTAGACCGCCTCGTCGAGGTCGTGCGTGATGAACAGGATCGTCACGTCCACGTTTTTCCAGATCTCCAGAAGATACGACTGCATCTGCGCGCGGGTCTGGGCGTCGAGCGCGCCGAACGGCTCGTCCATGAGGAGGATGCGCGGCCGGTTGGCCAGCGCGCGTGCGATGGCCACGCGCTGCTTCATTCCGCCCGAGAGCTGGTGGGGGTAGGAGTTTTCGAATTTCGAGAGCCCGACGAGGCTGATCCACTCGCGCGCCTCCGACTCCGCCGTGGCCGCGCCCTGCCCGGCCATGCGGAGCCCGAACATCACGTTTTTCTTCACAGTCAGCCATGGGAAAAGCGTGTAGCCCTGGAAGACCATCCCGCGGTCGGGGCCGGGGCCGCTCACCTGGTGGCCGTCCAGCAGCACCTCGCCGGATGTGGGAGAGTCGAGGCCGGCGATGATCCGGATGAGCGTCGACTTTCCGCAGCCGGAAGGACCGAGCACGCACATGAACTCGCGGCGGTAAACCTGGAAGGAAATCCGGTCGAGCGTCGTGTGCTCGAGCCCCTGGGAGACGAACGTCTTCGTGAGGTCCTTCACGTCCATGATGACCGGGCGCTCCCGGAGCTTGGCAAAGCGCGCGGCGACCTCCGGCGACTGGGCTTGGTAGTCGTTGTTCATGCCGGGTTCGTTTTGCGGCGCGATTCGCGCAGCGCCTTGAGGAGGCCGCCCCGCCCGGAGGATTTCTGCCACGGGAAAATCCGCTGGCCGATCCAGTCGAGGACGCGGTCGGTTGCGAACCCGATCACGCCGATGATCAGGATCGCGGCGAAGACGTTGTCGTAAATCCGGTATTTCGCCTGCTGGTTGATGAAAAACGTGATCCCCGAGCTCGCCCCGATGTATTCCGCGACGATCAGGAACGTCCACGCGCATCCGACCAGGATCCGCATGTCGTTGTAGAGGTCGACCGCGATGCCCGGCAGGACGACCTGAAACAGGATCTGGATGCGCCCGGCCCCGAGCGTCTGCGCTGCCTCGACGAGCGAGGGGTCGAGCTTGCGTGTCGTGTTGGCGATCACCAGGACCTGCTGGAAGAACGTGCCGATGACGATGATCGCCACCTTCGGACCGTCGTAGATCCCCAGCACCGCCACCGCCAGCGCGCCGAAGACCGGGGCGGGCATGTAGCGGAAAAAATCCACCGCCGGCTCGCTGAGCTTGGCAAAAACCTTGAACGTCCCGCAGAGGATCCCGAGCGGAACCCCGAGGATCGAGCTGAGAAGGAAACCCCAGAAAATGATCCGGATGCTGTGCCAGAGGCTCTCGTGGAGCCACGGCTCGCCCTTGCGGCGCGGCGGCGTGGTGAAGCTCTTGTAAAGCGCTTGCCCGACCTCGTGCGGGGCCGGCAGAAAAACCGGGTTCGCCGGCACACCGGTCGCGACCGGCTTCCCGGCAGCGAGCATCTTCTCGTTTTCCGCCCGGAACACCTTTTTGTCCACCAGGGTGTCCTTTTGGAAATACGAGACCCCGCCGGGATCGGCGACCCGCATGAGCGGATGCCAGACGAACGGCACGTAGCTCACCACGCACCAGGCGGCCAGCGGCGTGAGGAACGACAGCCAGACAAACAGGAGCTGGATGCCCGGTGGCAGGTCGCCGAACGGCGCAAAGAGGCTGTGCTTGTTCCTGTTCATCACAAGGAATGCCCGGCCGGGTGGCCCCTGCGGCCGGAATGAGCCGCAGGGGTGCCGGAACGTTGTCTCCTAGAGGCCCGCGGTGATCTCCGGGGCCTGATAATCGGCCACCGGCTGCGCGGTTTTATACACCTTGTTGTCGACGTTGAACTTGTTGACAACCTCGCCGGACCCGTAAATCGAGGTCAGGCCCGGGCCTTTTTCGAACGCCTTTTTGGCTTCGTCGAGCTTGAGGATCTTTGTCCCGCCGACGAAGGCCGAGTATTCCTCGGGCGAGAGGTTGACCCTTGCCGACATGCTCTTGATCGCGTCGGCGCGCGTCTCGGCGTTGTAGAAATAATCCACAATCTTATACCAGACCTTGGCGACCTTTTTCCAGTCGTCGGGCCGGGCCGAGAGGCTTGAGGGACTCACCGCCAGCACGTCGTAGATGAGGCCGGGGACGTCGGCGCTCGTATAGATTGCCTTCGAGCCGGGCACTGCCTTGAGCGCTTGTCCGGAGTTCGGCTGCCAGGCGGCGATCGCATCGACATCGCCCGAGGCGAACGCCTTCGGCGTCTCCTGCGTCGGGACGTTGACGAGGGTGACGTCCTCCTCCTTCATGCCGTTTGCCTCCAGCGCCTTGAGCAGGAGCAGGTGGTCGACAAAGCCGATCTCCACGCCGATCTTCTTTCCCTTGAGGTCCTTGATGGACTCGATCCCCGGCTTGGCCACGATCATGTCATTCCCGTTGCTGTAGTCGTTGATCAGGATCGTCTTGCTCGGGGCGCCCGTGGCGCCGGTGACGAGCGCATCGCCGTTGGTCATGCAGACCGCATCGACTTTCCCCGCCGAGAACGCCTCCATCGAGGGCACGTATTCGAACCACTCGAACGCCACATCCACGCCCTCGTCCTTGAACCAGCCCTTGTCGATCCCCACCTGCCAGGCCACCCAGCCCGGCCAGTCGCTGTAGGCAATCTTCAGCGGTTCCGCATGGACCGCCGCCGCAAATGCCAGGGCCAGGCCCGCCACAATTTTTGTGATTTTCATATGTGCCATCTCTCCTTTGGTTAGTATTAACTTTTTGTTGCGTCGTAATATCGACGCGGGGAGAAAAGCAATCCGCATGCCAGATCCGGACGGGGCCGGGAAGAATCCTGCGCCGGCCGGCGGATCCACGCCGCGCGACAACCCTGCGGCCCGCTTCCGGGGCCCGCGCAATCAGGGGGGTATGACGTTCTCTCCGCGGCTGCCGGGCTGGCGGCGGCGGGGATACCGCTCGGAGAGCGGTGGCGCAGGGGGCTGTCAGCGCCGGATCAGCGCGACCAGGTGGGCTCGCTGACCTTGCCGACTCCCGTCACGACAGGAGTGATGCGGCCCTTGACGGTATCGAGGAGGTTGATCGACGAGCCGGCGCTGTAAATGATGTGCCGGGAATCGGCGCCCCACACCGGATCCTCGCCCGCGCCGACGATGCGCGTCGCGCCGGTGGCGAGGTCGAGCACCGCAATCGAGAACCCGCCCTGCCGGACGTTGAAAGCCACCTTCTTGCCGTCCGGCGACCAGCTCGGCTCGGTGCAGTAGCCATATCCGGTCGTGATCAGGCGGCCGGATCCGCCGCCGGCTCCGATGCGGAAGAGCTGGGGCCCGCCCCGCTCGTCAGACGAGTAGATCAGCTCGTTGCCGTCGGGCGACCAGGCCGGGGAGGATTCGACGCCGCGCGTGCTGGTGAGGCGGCGTGCTCCATTGCCGCCGGCGCCGACGATGTAGAGCTCGGTATTGCCGTCCTTGCTGAGCGTGCAGGCGAGCCGTCCGCCATCCGGCGAGTAGGCGGCGCCGGAGTTGGTGCCGGGGAACTTGATGATCCGGTTGCGCGCGCCGCTGTTGAGGTCGATGGCGTAGATGTCCGCGTAGCCGCTCTGGTAGCCGGTGTAGGCGAGCTTCGAGCCGTCCCAGGAGATTGCCGGGGCGACGCTGATCGAGCCGTCGCTGGTGAGCTGGCGGGCATTGGCGCCGTCGTAGTCGGCGACATAGATTTCCTTGCGCCCGGTCCGGGAGCCGACAAAGGCGATCTTCGTGCTGGCGATCCCCTTCGTGCCGGTGATCGTCTCGACGATGTCGTCGGAAAACCGGTGGGCGGCCGTGCGGAGGCTGCCCGGGTAGGATTTTTGGAGGACGACGCTGCCGCGGCTGTCGGTGACCGTTCCTGCAAGCGATCCGCCGCCGGCGGTGGCGCCGACCGAGAAGCTGGCGCGCTCCGGCGGGGTGAGCAGGAAGGCGCCCGAGAGGTCGAGGTCGTTTTGCACGATCTTGGCCGCCGCCCCGCCTTCCGGGCCGCCGAACGGCTTGATGGCGATGCTTGTCGCATCGCTCTTCTTCACCGTGATCGTCGCCTCCTCCGCGGAAAGAACGGCCGGGGCAAGGATCGCGGCCAGCACGACGAGCGATTTCAAAATGCGGGAATGGTTCATGGCAACTTGCTTCGCAAACCGGCGTGCGTTTGACAAGCCCGTTCCCATGCGGCCGGTCCCCCGCGGATCGGACGCCGGAAAATCCCTCCTCGCGTGAAAAATTTGAAGCTGGTATCTGGTGGAGGCATGAGTGACCAGTTTCAGCAGGCTCTCGACGGGGCCCTTCCGCTTTTGAAAAAAATCCAGACCGGACTCAAGCCTCCGCCCGCAGCCTCGCTGGCGGCGCTGCGGAAGCTGGGCCGCACGGCGCGGTCCGCAGCGGCTGCCGACCGGACGCCGGCACCCGCCCGGCCTGCTGCGAAGGAATCCGGCGGGCCGCTCTTGGCGCTCGATGCGCTGCGCGAGGCGGCGCTGGCCTGCACGAAGTGCCCGCACCTCGTCCGGTCGCGCACGCAGGTGGTTTTCGGAGTCGGCAACCCGGAGGCCGACCTGATGTTTGTCGGCGAGGCGCCGGGGGCCGATGAGGACGAGCAGGGCGAGCCGTTCGTCGGCCGCGCCGGCCAGCTCCTGACAAAAATCATCCAGGCGATGGGGTTCGAGCGCTCGGACATCTACATCGCCAACGTGCTGAAATGCCGGCCCGACATGCCGGCCGGGGAGTCGGGAAACCGGAAACCGAAGACCGATGAGATGGCGACCTGCCTGCCGTGGCTCAAGGAGCAGATCCGCCTCATCCAGCCCCGCGCCCTCGTCGCGCTGGGGGCCACAGCCGTCGAGGGGCTCGTCGGCGACACGTCCCCGATGCGCGACCTGCGCGGCCGCTGGCTGGAGTTCGAGGGCATCCCGCTGATGGTCACCTACCATCCGGCCTATCTTCTGCGGAACCAGACCATCACGGAAAAGCGCAAGGTTTGGGAGGACATGCTTCTGGTCCTCGAGTTCCTCGGCCACAAGATCACCGCCAAGCAGCGGCGGTTCTTCACCCAGGCCGGAGCATGATCGCCGCCGCCCGGCACCCCGCTGGCGGCTCCACTCGGCCGCTCGCCTGCATTACGTGCGGGCCGGCCGCCGAGCCGATCGACCGCGTGCGCCGGATCACGAATTTTTCCACCGGGGAGATCGGCGTCCACCTGGCGCAGGCGCTGGCCGCCGCAGGCTTCGAAGTCGTCTGCTTCCGTGGTGAGGGGGCGACCTTTCCTCCGCCGGAAGGATGCGATGTGCGGCCATTCACGACGAATGCCTCGCTGGCGGCCGGTCTTCAGGACCTCGGCCGCCCGCCGGCGGCTGTCTTCCACGCGGCGGCGCTCAGCGACTTCACGGTGGCCGGCATCGAGGGCGCGGATGGCCGCCACAAGCTTACCAGCCGCGGCGGCGATGTCCGCCTCACTCTGACGCCCGCGCAAAAAGTTCTTCCCCGGATGCGCGGATGGTTCCCGAATGCGCGAATTGTCGGCTGGAAATACGAGCTCGACGGCACGCGTGATGATGCGGTGGCGCGCGGCGCGGCGCAGCTGGCCGAGGCGCGGACCGATGCCTGCGTGGTGAACGGCACAGCGTTCGGCGAGGGGTTCGGGTGCCTTCTTCCCGGCGGCAACCTGGCCCTCCTCCCGGATAAGCCCGGCCTGGCGGCTCATCTTGCCGCGTGGGCGTGCGCCGCTATTCCCCGATGATCTTGACGAGAACCCGCTTCCGCCGGCGCCCGTCGAACTCCCCATAGAAAATCTGCTCCCAGGGACCGAAGTCGAGGCGTCCGCCGGTGACCGCCACGACGACCTCGCGGCCCATGATCGTCCGCTTCAGGTGGGCGTCCGCGTTGTCCTCGCCCCCGTTGTGCGCATACTGCGAGTGGGGCAGTTCCGGCGCGAGATCCTCGAGCCATTTTTCCAGGTCGCGGTGGAGCCCGCTTTCGTCGTCGTTGATGAAGACGCTCGCGGTGATGTGCATCGCGTTGACAAGGCAGAGACCTTCGAGGATGCCGCTGGCGGCGAGGCATTCCTCGATCCGGCCGGTGATGTTGCGGAACCCGCGGCGGGCGGGAATTTCAAACCAGAGTTCTTGCCGGTAGGATTTCATATCTGTTGCGGAGCGCCCGGCGGTCCCTGCCACCGGATGCGAATCAGTCTACAATTTTTTCCCGTCTGCGTCCAGCGGCTCAGCCGGAAGCGAAATCCGGAAGATCGACCCTTTGGGGACGTGCGGCTCATATTCCAGAGTCCCCTTCATCTCCTGCACCAGATTTTTTGAAATGTAGAGACCCAGCCCGGAGCTGGGTTCGCCGGCCGTTGGTTGATTTCTGCCCTGCTCGAATTTCTGAAAAAGCGAACCGCGATCCTCCGGGGCGATGCCCGGACCCTCGTCGCGGATTTCGCAGGTCCATTCTCCGCCCGAGCGCAGCAGGCAGAGCTGGACAAGCGATCCGGGCGGCGAAAACTTGATCGCGTTCGAGAGCAGGTTGTCGAGGACCCGGTCAAGCGCATCGGCGGGAACCTCGACCAGTGCTTCCTCATGCGGGTTGGTTACGATGATGCGGATCTGCTTCTGGAGCGCAAGCGGTTGTGCCCGGAGGGCCGCCTCGGGGAGGAACATTGCCAGGTCGCAGATGGCTACGGCTCCCTGGGTCCCCGGCTGGTGACGCGTCCGGTTTTCCAGCAGCAGCCGGTTCACCAGATCGACCATGCTGCGAGTTCCGGCCAGCACCGTCCCGAGGAACTGTGAATAGGGCGGTTGCTGCCAGGCGGTTTCACGTTTTTCAAATGCGCAGAGGCTCTCCAGGGCGAGCAGCGGGGAACGCAGGTCGTGAGCCGCGACGGCCATGAGCTCGTCCAATTGGTTGGTTTTCCTGGTGAGGCAGGCGTTGGCTGCCGCGAGCTCGCGGTTTTTCCTGGCAATCACCGCTTCCTTGAGCAGCTCAGCGGTCTTGGCACGGTATTGAAATGCGCAGCAGACCCCTGCGATGATGACGGCAACCGTGCCGCCCGCTGTGCCGGCGGTGAGAACCTTCGGCGTCTGGTTCGATGCATAAAGAACCGTGACAAACACCACGTGATTGACGGCAAGAAACGGCAGGAACACCCGCGGAGGGAGGAGCAGGAGCGCGCTCGGGGTCAGCACCCCGAACACGTAGCCGGCATTGTCCCCGAAAACAGGCAGCAGGGAAAAGTAATATCCGTCGCTCAAAAGCACAAAGAAGATGGCGTAAGCCAGCGGGAGCCGCCCGGCCAACCAGATCCCCAACCGGTCGCGACGGGCCAGAAAAAGGAGGATGAAAAAGGCGAGCGATCCCCCAAAATCGATGAAGAGAACCGGGCCGATCGGAATCTGGAAGCCGACAAGCTGGGTCAGGCCAGCGATCCCGAGGCTGATCATCGTGGTGATGACCAGCAGCCACCAGGCACGGCCCAGGTTGATCGCGGCGATCCGCCGCGACACATGGCTCAATGAAGAAGAAGGCATGGTTGCATGTGGCTCCTGCGGTGTGCGCAGAGGGGATTGCTCAGACAGAACGTCCGACCGGCGGTGTTGTCAACCGATCTGTGATTTGCGGCCGGCTGCTAGGCGGCCGAGGGCCGGTCGGTATAAAGGGCGACCAGCGCCGCACCGATAGCCTGCGAGAGCTCGCCGAGCGAGGCCGCGACGATCTTGATCGACTGGCGCTGCACCGGGAAAAGCCACGGCTCTGCGGCGGCGCGGATCCCGCCGAGGTAGCGGGCACGGAACTCCGCGGTGGTGGCGTCCGGGTCAATGAGCCCGCCGCCGATCACGACGTATTCCGCATCGAGGGCGATCGAGAGGTTGGCCACGTGCAATCCCAGAGCCTTGGCCTGGTAGTCGAAGATCTCCAGCGCGAGCAGGTCGCCCTCCTGTGCCCGGTCGCGGAGCGAGAGGGCCTTGGCCTTGGGCGAATCTGTCGAGTGGGCGAGCTCGTGGTCGGGGTATTTCGGAAGAAGAAAATCGAGGTATTGCGGGAGGCCCGAGATGGCGGCATAGGCCTCGAAGCATCCCCAGTCGCGACCGCACCCGCAGGTGAAGGGGGGCAGGCCGAGGAGATGGATCGGCGCGGGCATGTGGCCGGCCTCCATTCCCGTCAGCGTGTCGCCCTCGAGAGGGAGGCCGCGCGGATCGACGTAGGCGGCGCCAAGCCCCGAGCCGGGGGCGAGCATGATGACACCCGCCTTTTTGTGGTTCCGGACCTTGGCGGCTTCGGCGACGCCTCCGTAGTTGCCGTCGTTTCCGACGACCAGCGGGATCGGGCGTCCGGCAGCCAGAGCGAGCGCCCGCGAATATTCCGCGTGAAATTCCCATCCCGCGAACGATGGCGGCAGGTTCGGCGAGCGGTCGAGCACGCCGTAGGATTGGTAGGGCCCGGGGATGGCGAGGCCGACTCCGCGCACCTGGTCCCAGACGATCTGGTTTTCGGTGAGGAACTTCTCCACGCCGGCCACCCAGCCGGCAATCACCGCCGCGGTGCCGAGCTGGGAGTTTGTCGAGCTCTGGGCCAGCTGGAGCGTGACCGGGGTTCCATCCGCGAAGATCCCGCAGGTCTTCGAGGTGGTCGCCCCGCTATCGGTGCCGATGTAGACGTCTTTCATGGAGAGTTGGGAGAAGCCGGATTGTATCAGCCCGGAGCAGGATGGAAACGCGAATCGACCGGAAAATCGTGGCCGGAGGTGCGGGGGACCGCGTTCCCGGCACATGCTGCGTTGACGAGGGGGGTGCGGTCGGGTTTGATGAGGGGCTGCATATGTCCAAAGACGCATCATCCCAGCGCATGGAAAAGATCGTGAGCCTCTGCAAGAGGCGCGGGTTTATTTTTCAGTCCTCCGAAATCTATGGCGGCCTCAACGGGTTTTGGGACTACGGTCCGCTCGGGGCCGAGCTGAAGCGCAACCTGCGCGACACGTGGTGGAGCGCGATGATGCGCGAGCGCGACGACGTCGTGCCGCTCGATGCCAGCATCATCCTGCACCCGGCGGTGTGGAAGGCGAGCGGGCACGTGGACACGTTCAGCGACCCGATGGTCGACTGCCTGCTGACGAAGGCGCGGTTCCGCGCCGACCAGGTCGAGCCGCAGTCGGGCACGGCCTGCCACTTCACCGGGGCCACAGCCGGCGGGCAGACGTCGGCCCGGGCATTTTCCGTCCTGATCCGTAAGGGTGAGAACATCGAGCGGGCGCGCAAGGTGGCGCGCACGTTTTACGCCGAGTCGTTCCCGGCCGGGACCGCGCTGGAGGCGATCGAGCTTGTCGGGGAGACGCTGGAGGAAGGGATCGTGGGTTCCAAGCAGTTCAACCCGGCCAACGGCGCCCTGCTCACCGAGCCCCGTCCGTTCAACCTGATGCTGCGCACGCACACCGGGCCGATCGAGAGCGACGACAACGTCGCCTACCTGCGTCCGGAGACCGCCCAGGCGATCTTCGTGCAGTTCAAAAACATCTTCGACTCGAACCGGGTGAAGGTGCCGTTCGGCATCGCCCAGATCGGCAAGGCGTTCCGCAATGAGATCAACCCCCGCAACTTCACGTTCCGCTCGCGCGAGTTCGAGCAGATGGAGCTGGAATTTTTCATCCGCCCGGACGAGGCGATTGCGCTGCTGTATGGCAGCGTCGCGCCCTGGCACGAGGGAGCCGACCTCTCTGAGCCGCAGCCGAACTGGGGCTGGGAGATGTGGCACCGCTACTGGGTGGCGCAGCGCACCGCCTACTACGACGGCATCGGGCTCGGCACCGACGTGCTGGATTACTACTGGCAGAAGCCCGACGAGCTTGCCCATTACGCGCGCGCCACGGTCGACATCCTCTTCAAGTTCGCGTTCGGCACCGAGGAGCTCGAGGGGATTGCGGCCCGTGGTGACTTCGACCTCCGGCAGCACCAGAAGCACAGCGGCAAGCCGCTTGAGGTCTTTGACGAGGAGCTCAAGGCCGCCTGCGCCGCGATGACCGATGAGCAGCGTGAGCAGTTTATCAACGAAACGTTCGCCAAGCGCTCCAATCCGGACGTCACGCTGGAGGAAGTCGCCAGCTACTGCCGGAACCTCTTCAAGGGAAACTACCTCCCGCACGTCATCGAGCCATCGGCCGGCCTCGACCGCCTGGCCCTGGCAATCCTGTCCGCAGCGTTCGACGAGGAGACGGTCACCGACGACAAAGGGAAGGCTGAAACGCGCACGGTGATGCGGTTCCACCCACGCGTCGCCCCCGTGAAGGTCGCCGTCTTTCCGCTCCTCAAGAACAAGCCGGAGCTTGTCGCGCAGGCGCGGGAGATCGTGGGTTCGCTCCGCCGGCACATGAACGTCTTCTACGACGAGTCCGGAGCCATCGGCCGCCGCTACCGCCGGCAGGACGAGGCCGGCACGCCGTTCTGCGTCACCGTCGACTTCGACACGGTCGGCGAGAACGGACCGGAAAACGCCGGGACCGTCACGCTCCGTCACCGCGACTCGATGCAGCAGGAGCGCATCGCCATCGCGGACCTCAAGGCCTGGCTGCTCGACCGCATCGCCTGAGTGGCGGCCGGAGCGCGTTGAGAAAACGCCCTAGTCGAACTTCTGGTGGAGCCACCCGTAGGGGAAGCGGTCGCCCGGGCAGTCGGTCGGCTTGGGGTTGATTTCCTTGTGGGCCTTCACGATCGAGGGCTTGCCTTTGACTTTTCCCACGCGGCCGCGGAGGTAGGTGATCAGCTCGTCGAGGGCGCCGAGCTGCGCGGCGGTCGGCTTGTCGCGGTTCAAGTCCCCGACAAGGCAGATGCCGAGCGCGATGTTGTTCAGGTAGTCGCTGGCGACGTGGCCGCCGTTGATCTGGCGGGTCCAGCGGTTGCCGATTTCGATCTCGCCGTCCCCGGAGGAATTGCCGTTACCGATGACGAAGTGGTAGGCCAGGCCGTTCTGCATCTTGCGGACCCGCCGGTGATAGACTTCGAAGACACGGGCGTTGCCCTGCCGGGTCCCGCTGTTGTGAACGATGATGTATTTCCAGCGGCCGCGCTGCACGCGCGCCTGGTCGATCGCCTTGCGCACCCCCGGGCTGAGGTAGCGCCAGCGCTTGAAGAAGCCGCCAAAGAGCGGCTTGCTCGGGGGCTCGTAGCCCTCCTGCTGCTCCAGCCCGGACTTCTCGACGAGGATCGGAGCATCCAGCGCGTGGCCGGCCGGCGTCTTTCCGGTTGGGATCTGGGCCGGACTGATCGCCGGCTCGGGAGATGGAGGCGTGGGTTTTGCCTGCGGCTTTTCCTCCGGAGCGGGTTTGCCTAGGTCGGTTGGAAGCGGGATAAAGTCGGGGGTCGCCGACCCTTTCGGCTTCGGCGTGGGAGGTGGTTCCTCGTCTTCCGGCGTCGCGCGGGGTTTGGGTTTCGGCGGCTCCTCGTCGTCTGGTGTCGCGCGGGGTTTCGGGCGCGGGGTTTCCTCGTCCTCCGGCGTGGCACGCGGGGTCGGCTTCGGGCGCGGTTTCGGTGGCTCCTCGTCGTCCGGGGTATCGCGGGGCGTCGTCCGGGGCTTCGGGCGCGGGGTCGCGTCATCCTCCGGCGTGGCACGCGGGGTGGTCTGCGGTTTCGGCTTCGGGCGGGCGGTCGCCGATGGCGAGGGCTTCGGCACCGGACGGATATCCTCGCGGGACTGCAGGAAGAGCTGCTTCTTTTCCTCGTCGCTCATCTGCCCGCGGAGAGCCGGCACGAGCAGGAGCGCGCACGCCAGAACGGCTGCCGGAATGTTCGTGATCTGTATCCGCACGCCGCACCCTAGCAAACCACGCCGCGGGATCAAGCAACCTCAGTAGGCGACGCGCAAAAGGCACAGCCCGCAAGCGGGGGCGACCTGCGTCATTTTCGGGGAGCCATCCCGCAGGCGGGCCGACAACTCGTCGAGGGTCATCCTCCCCATCGCGCAGCGGACGGCCGCGCCGGTCAGCATGCGCACCATCTTGTAGAGAAATCCGTCGCCGGAAAATGTGAGCGTGATCCGAGAGCCGCGGCGCGCGGCCCGCAGCGAGGAAATCGTGCGCACGGTTGACTCCGGCTCCTTCGAGCGCTTCGCCGAGTAGGCCGCAAAGTCGTGGCTTCCGGTGAAGAGCGCACAGGCTGCCAGCAGGGTGTCAAAATCGAGTGCCTGCGGGACATGCCAGAGGCGGTTGATTTCCAGCGGGGGGACGACCGGGCCGTTCCAGATCGTGTAGCGGTAGGTTTTCCCGCGCGAGGAAAAGCGGGCGTGAAAATCCTCCGGCGCGCGGCGGACGTCCATCACGCGGATCTCCGCGGGCAGGTGGGCGTTCAGGGCGCTGCGCCAACCATCCGGTGCGAGGCGGCCGTCCGGGACATCGGCATGGGCGCACTGGGCCTCCGCGTGGACGCCCGCATCCGTGCGCCCGGCGCCGTGGACGGCCGTGCGTCCAGGGCAGAGGGCCCCGAAGGCCTTCTCGAGGTGGTCCTGCACGGTGTTGCCATCCGGCTGGCTCTGCCATCCGGAAAACCGCGTGCCGTCGTAGGCGACGGAGAGCCGCAGCTTCATGGCTGCGAGTCCATCCAGCTCTGGAGCAGGATCTGGGCGGCGACCTGGTCGATCATGGCCTTCTGGTCTCGGGCCTTCTTTCCGGCCTCCTGCAGCGAGCGCTGGGCCGAGACGGTTGTCAGGCGCTCGTCCCATGGCAGCACCCGGCACTCCGTCCGGGCCTGGAGGGCGGCGATGAATTCCCGCGACTTCTCCGCCGCGGGTCCGAACGAGCCGTCCATGTTGCGTGGCATCCCGACAATAATCACCTCGGTCCGCTTCGCCGCCGCGAGTTCCAGGACCCGCTTGAGCACGTCGGTCGAGCGGACGTGGATCGTTTCCAGCGGATGGGCGAGCATGCCGAGGTCGTCCGTTACCGCGACGCCCACGCGGGCATCGCCAAGATCAATTCCGAGGGCTCGCTTCATTTGCGGTTGAAAATCACACAGTCTGCCCCTACGATCAATCCCCATGTCACAGCTCTCGTTGGACAAATTCGGTGAGAACCTCCCGGTTTCGGGAGTCGTTGCTTTTTCCCAGGTTGCGATCGGCCTCGGTGTGGGCCTGCTTGTTGCGGACCGCATCGGCCAAAGTGCCCGCCGCAGTGCGGCCTATGCTCTCCTAAGCGTCGGCGTCGCGTCGCTCGTGCCGGTCATCGTCGGCGTTGCGACCAACATCAACAACCGTCCGGGATCCAACCGCGACATGCGCAAGCGCCTCGAGGGCATCCGCCGCGGCTACGGTCTCGACGAGACCCGGGATTGACCACGCGGTCAGGCCCCGCCACCCGCATGGCCCGGCGACTCATTCTCGCGTCCGCCTCCCCGCGCCGGAAATTCCTTCTGGAGGAAGCCGGCTTCGACGTCACATGCGTCGTCTCGGGTGCCGACGAACTCGACGATCCCTCATTCACTCCCGCTGCGCTCGCCTTGGAAAATGCCGGCCGCAAGGCCGCTGCGGTCGCCGGGCAGTTCCCGGAGGAAACCGTCATCGCCGCCGACACCGTTGTCTGGATGGACGGCCGGTTTTATGGCAAGCCGGCGGACAGGCCGGACGCCCTTCGGATGCTCCTTGAACTGGCCGGACGAAGCCATGTTGTTGTGACCGGCGTCGTCCTCCGCGGGCCCGGAGCGGGCGGACAGGATTTTGCCGAGTCCTCAACCGTGCGGTTTCATCCGCTCGGCGAGGCCGCTCTGGCCGACTACCTCGATGCGGTCCATACGCTCGATAAGGCGGGCGCCTACGCGGCGCAGGACGACAACGGGCGGATCATCCACTCGATCGAAGGCTCGCTCACAAATGTCATCGGCCTGCCGATGGAGCGGCTTCTGGAGGTGCTTGCGCCTACGGAGCGAGCGGGCCGATAAAGTTGTCGAGGATGGTTTTGGCGCCATCGATCGCCCGGACGGGGGCCTCCTTGATCAGGCCGGCCCCCTGCTCGATCACAGCGCCTCCCATCGCCCGCGTCAGGCGGTCGGTCAGATCCTCGGTCGGCTTTTCCAGCGTTCCGCCCACGACGAGGTCGGTCCAGAGATAACCGTTGCGTGCCACTGTGAAGACGCGCTCGCGCGATCCCGGAAGCCACTGGAGTGTCTGCGGGGTCACGCCGATCTGAAAGCGTCCCTCGACCTTCCCGTCGGGGCCGATCCGGCACGCGCCCTCCACCCGGAGGAGGCCCTTCGACTCGGCGACAAAACCGGTCAGGTTCAGCGCGCCGTTCTCGTAGGAAAAATCCGAGGACATCTCCTGCAGCGGCATCCGGCGGAACGACGGGTTGCCCGTGAAATCGGCCACCGCCGCGAGCGCCTTCACATTTTCGACGCGGCCATCGAGGAGCTGGAACTTCCCGCGAGCGCTTCCCGGCGGACGGATCTCCGCCGAGCCGGAGAGCTTCCCGTCGAGATAGTTCTGAACCTTGGCATCGACGACATCCTTCGAGCGGATGCCGGTCCAGGTAAGCCGCAGCAGGCCGTCGTCACCGGACTCGCCGGAGGCCGAGATCTTCCCGGACTCGCCCAGACCGAGCGCGCTTTCCGTGAGGAAAAAATCTCCGCCCTGCTCGCGGGCGCGGAAGTGAAGGATCTCCAGGGCGGGAAGCGAGGGCACATTGAGCGTCCCGCCATTTCCATCGAACCGCCAGCCCACTCCGTCGGGCGTGACCAGCAGGCGCACCGAAGACGCCCGCACGGGACCGTAGGCGATGTTGGCCGCCGCGATCTTTGCCTGGCCGAGCTCGAACTTCCTCGGGAGCAGCGCCGCGAGCCCGGAGGGTCGCGGCGCGGCCGGCTGGAGAGGGTCGGCCGCAACGGCCTCCGGCGCCGCAAAATCTCCGTCGAACTGCGTCGCCGAAATTTCGTCGATCCGCCAGACCCCGTTGAAGGCGGCTCGCCAGTTGAGCTCGGCGCGAACCTGGCTGACCGCCACCTCGCGCACCGCCGATCCCGGCCGGCCGGTGAGGCTGACCTGTTCGGAGAATGCCGACGAACCGGTCCACCGAAGCGGCTCGATCCTGGCATCGGAGCGGAATGCGCTGCCGGTCAGGCCGGTGATCAGCCCCAGCAGCTCGCGGCTCCGCAGGTAGGAGTCGAACCAGACCGCGGTGGCCACAATGGTGCCGGCGGCGGAAACGAAGAGGACCGCGAACGCGATCCAGGCGAGGCGCGCCCCGCGGTTTGATCGGCGGCGTTTCAACTGAACGAAAGCTTGGTTACGCCCGACGCGGAGGCCGCATTGAGCACGTCCATCACCCGCTCGTGCTTTGTGGCGGGATCCGGCCGCAGGATGACGGGATCCTTGTCCCCGAATTTCGCGATCGTGTCCTTGAGCCAGGCCCGGAGCTCGGGGAGCTCCTTGCTGGTCGGCGAATCATAGACGCGATTGTTCATCTGCACCCGCCCGTCGGGCAGGATGTCGATGATGATCGGCGTCGACGGCACGGCCGGCTGGCTGCTGGCGGAGCGTCCGCTCGGCAGGTTGATGTTCAGCTCCTTTTCCAGGACCTGCGATCCCGCCGAGGCCATGAAAAACAGGAGCAGCACGAACACGACGTCCACCATCGGCGCGATCTGGAACCCGACATCCCCGTCCTCTGAGACTCCGCCGCCGGCCATATTCTAGGTGCTCGTTGTGGGTTGAGGTTTCATGAGGGTTTCTGGCCCGTGGCCTCCTTGTCGACGACGGAGAACGTCACGTTGCCCACGCCTGCCTGGCCGACGGATTCGAGAAGCTGGCGCATGTATTCGTAGCGCACCTCGCGGTCGGCGCGGATGAGCACGCGGACGAGCGGATTGGCCGCCACCTTGGCGCGGAGCATGTTGATGAGGTCGGCCGGGACGGGGTAGAGCTTCTGGTCGACCTCGATCGCGGTCGCGTTGTTGATCGGCGCATAGGTCACGTTGATGATGACCTGCCCCGGGTTGTCCTTGGCGTCCTTGGCCTCCTTGGCGATCGGCAGGTTGACCTCGCGGTTGGCCTGCAGCACCTCGGTCGAGCTGATCGACATGAAAAACACCAGCAGCACGAGCAGGATGTCGATCATCGGCGCGATCTGGAATTCCGGATCCGCGTCGGGCTCGGCCTTCCGGACGTGCTTCTTGCCGCGAGGATGTGGGGCTTCGGACATCGCCGGAATCAGGCCCAGTCAAGCGTACCGCCGCAGTGCGGGCACGGGTTCTGGCCCGGCTGGATCACGCCGTTGCAGGCCGGGCAGTTCGTTGTCAGATCCCGCGAGACCCTGCGGGAATCCCCGGACCCGGCGCTCGGCGCCCCGGCGCCCGCGTCGAAGTTCGCCCCGATCCTCAGCCCGCTGAGCTCATCGAACGGAATGTCTTCGATGAGGCGGTTGAGCTTGTCGTCGGCCCCCACGAGCACGATCGTCGCGCGGTTCCGGAAGTAGTAGTAAAAGATGAATGCCGGGATCGCGATGAAAAGGCCGCTGGCCGTTGCCATGAGCACCTCGCCGATCCGGAGGGCGAGGCTGCGGGGATCGGCCACGCCGGACGAACCGAGCACGGCGAACGCGCCCATCATGCCGATGACCGTTCCCAGAAGGCCGATCATCGGGGCGATGACCCCGATGACCGAAAGGTAGCTGTTCTTGGTCTTGAGAATCTGCGCCTCCCGGAGGCCGTGTTCGATGAGGGCGGTTTCGACGGCGTCTTTTCCGCGTCCGAGCCGCTCGAGCGCGCCCTGGAGCACGTTGGCGATGTAGGCCTTGTTGTTGGCCCGGCAGATTTCCCAGGCCTCCTGGTAGTTTCCGCCCTGGATCGTGCTCTCGAGCGACTCGATCAGCGCCGGCGGCGCGAGCTGGTCGGCCCGCAGGACCAGGAAAAGCTGGATGATGAACGTGACCATCACGCAGGACGTCCCGAGAATACACAGCCAGATCATGATGATCAGCGGACCGCCGTGCAGGATCGTCTGGATGATGTTCATGTTTTCCGGCGTCTCGGAGGCGGCGGATGCCGGGAGCGCGGAAAGGAGGAGAAGCAATGGGGCCAAGGCCGGGGGGAGGATGCGGTGCGGGTTCATGAGAGACGGGTTGAATTTACCGGGTTTCACGGGACAATCACGTTTTTTTCCTTGAGGGCGGCGGCGCGCTCGGCGGCCCTGGCCGCCGAGGATTGGTCCTCACGGAAGAGATTGGCTGCAAGAAGATAGTTCTCGAGGGCCTCGGAATTCTCCCCGGCCGCCTCCTGCACCCGGCCGAACAGGTAGAGTGCCTGGCCGTAAACCGCGGAGTCTCCCGCCTGGGCGACCGCCGTCTTCCGCGCGGTTTCGACGATCGGGGCCAGCTTCGCCCGCGCTGTGGCGTAATCCTTTTTCTCGACCGCCAAACGGGCGAGGCCGACGTCCGCCGAGGATCCCGCCGCAGGATAGTCGCGCTGAAAATTTGCAAAGGCGGCCTCGGCTCCGGCGACATCGCCGGTTCCCAGGAGGCATTCTCCGAGGAGCGCCGCGGCCCGCTCGGCCCACTTCGTCGGGAGGGCGGGAAACTTATCGACGAGCGGCCGGACCCTGGCGAGGGCCTTGGCGGCATCGCCCTTGTTCCAGAGCGCGAGGGCCTCGTCAAAGTCCTTCGGCGGGGCCATGATCACCGAGGCCACGTTGGCCATCGGGATACCGGTTTCCGCCGGACCGATCTTAATTCTGAGCGCCCCGGACTTCACCGCCTGAATTTGTCCCTCCCGGCGCTGACCGTCCTTTTGGACGACGACATCCTGCGCCCGCGCGGACGCCGCGGAGAACCCGAGCAAAACGGCAAAAACGATGGCCGCTGGGGAGACGCTTGCTTTCATCGCCCAAAGGCATTAATCAATTTCCCCCCGCAAATCAACTCATTCCCAGTCTCCGTATGATTCATATTTTCCGAAAAAACCAGCGCGCGTGGATGCTCGTCATCGCGGTGCTGACGATCGTGTCCTTTATCTTCCTCTACAACACGTCACAGCTCGACAACCTGTCCTCGATGAAAAACCCGAGCATCTACGGCGAATCGCTGTCCCCCGGCGCGCTCGACCGGCAGGTGAAGAATTACCGGCTCACGATGATGCTCGGGCAGCTCGACCTGCTCGCCAAGCTGGGCGGCACCGGGGAGGACCGCGAGTCCTCGCTCTCGGATTTTGTCTGGAACCTTCTCATCCTCCGCCACCAGGCGCGGGAACTGGGGGTCGAGCCGACCGATCAGCAGGTGGCCGCGCGCATCAAGGAAATCCCTGTCTTCCAGACCTCCGGCCAGTTCGATCCGATCAAATACCAGGCGTTTGTGCGGGACAATCTGGCGCCCCTCGGCTTCACCGAGCGCCAGCTTGAGGAGGTTCTGCGCGACTCGCTCCGGCTGGAAAAAATTTCCGCCATCGTCGAGGCGCCGGTCGCCGTCGGCGAGGCCGAGATCCGCGACTCGGCGAGGGTCCTGCAGCCGGTGACCGCGTCGTTCGTCCGCTTCGACGCGGCCGCCGCAGCGGCCGGAATCCAGGTGCCGGAGACCGAGATCGTTGCCGCCTACGAGCGCAACCGGGCGGCGCTCAGCACGCCCGAGCTGCGCTCGGTAAAATTTGTCGCCTTCGAGCTCCCTGGGGATTCGAAGCTCGAAGGGAAAGAAAAAATCGAGGCCCTTCAGAAGCTGGCGAATGCGGCCAGCAAGTTTGCCGAGTCGCTCGGCGGCCAGGCCGGAGCCCTGCAGAAGACCGCCTCCACCGCCGGGCTTACCGTCCAGTCGACCCCGGCATTCGACCGCAGTGGCGCGCTGCAGGGCGACAACGCGGACAACAAGGTTGCCCCCGCGGCCAAGGTGATCGCCCCGGCGGCCTTCCTGCTTCCGGAGCCCGGCAAGGCGAGCGATGTCATCGGCTCGGATGACGGGTTCTACGTCGCCGAGCTCGCCGAGCTCACTCCGGCCCGCCCGCTCACGCTCGCCGAGGCCACTCCGATGATCACCGCCCGCCTCCGCGAGGAGCTCGCCGCCCGCGCGCTCCGCGAGAAGGCCGCCACCCAGATCGCCGCGCTTCGCGAGGCTGTCGCCGGCGGCAAATCGTTTGCCGACGCCGCGTCGCAGGCCGGCCTCAAGGTCGAGAGCCTGGCGAACGTCCAGCCGATGGCCGAGTCGACGACCCCGGACCAGCGCCGGATCATCGCCGCCACGCTGTCCCTGAAGGACGGGGAGATCTCCGGATTTGAAAACGCGACCGGCGGCGGATTCACCGTCTACCTTCAGTCCCGCGGGCCGATCGACGACAAGGAATTTGCCAAGAAGCGGCCCGAGATCGTTCAGGGCCTCCTCGAGAACAAGCGCAACCTTCTCTTTGCCGAGTGGCTGCGCACCTGCCGGGATGAGGCGAAAATTTTCGTTCCGGGAGTCGCGCGGCGTTGATGGACCCTGCGGTCGCAGAACTGTTTGATGACGCGACCGGCGACATCGCGACCGGCGACCTGGAGGCTGCCGTGGCCAAATACAGCGAGTGCGTCCGCCGCGAGCCCGAATATTTCGACGCCTGGCATGCGCTTGGCATGGCTCTCATGAAATCCGGACGCCACCCGGAGGCGATCGAGGCCGGCCTCAAGGCCGTCGCGCTCCGGCCGAACGACCTGCTCGCCTGGTCGAGCCTCTCGATTTTTTACGTCCGCAACAACCAGATCAAGGAGGCCGAGGCCGCCGGCGGGAAAGCCCGCATCATCTCCTGGGGCGGCAAAGTTCAACTCTAGACCATGTCCAAACCGTTCTTCATCACCACGGCAATCGACTACACGAACGCCGCCCCGCATGTCGGCCACGCGTACGAGAAAATCCTTGCCGACGTGCTCGCGCGCTACCACCGGCTCGCGGGCGACCGCACGTTCTTTCTCACCGGCGTGGACCAGCACGGCCAGAAGGTCCAGCAGGCCGCCGCGGCCGCGGGAATCAGCCCGGAGGAATTTGTCGCGCAGACGACGGAGAAGTTCACCGCGCTCTGGAAGCGGCTCGACATCAGCTTCGACGGCTGGGCGGCCACGACCGATCCGCTCCACAAGACCTGCGTGCAGGGGATCCTCCAGGCCCTCCACGACAAGGGCGACATCTACCGCGCGAAATACCGCGGGTTCTACAGCGTCCGCCAGGAACAGTTCCTCACCGACAAGGAGCGCGGCGAGGACGGCGCCTTCGGCCACGAATGGGGAGAGGTCGTCGAGCTCGAGGAGGAGAACTGGTATTTCCGCCTCGGCCAATACCGCGACTGGCTCACCGGCTTCCTCGACTCCCATCCGGCGGCGGTCATCCCCTCGTTCCGGCTCACCGAGCTACGCAACGCCGCGGCCAAAATTTCCAACGACCTGTCGATCTCGCGCCCGAAGGCGCGGCTTTCCTGGGGGATCGAGCTCCCGTTCGACCGCGACTGCGTGACCTACGTGTGGTTCGACGCGCTCGTGAACTACATCAGCTTCGCCGGCTACAGTGATCCGGCCAGGGCGGACGAATTCGCCGCGCTCTGGCCGGCCCTGCACGTCATCGGCAAGGACATCATCATCCCGGCTCACGGGATCTACTGGCTCATCATGCTCCACGCGATGGGATTCCCCGACGAGCAGATCCCGCAGCTCCTGGTGCACGGCTACGTCATGATGGACGGCGAGAAGATGAGCAAGTCGCTCGGCAACATCCGCGACCCGAACACGTTTGTCGACACGTTCGGTGCCGGCGCGCTGCGCTACTACCTCATGCGCGACTGCGCGGTCGGCCAGGACATGGACTTCACCGACGACCGGCTCGTTCAGCGCTACAACGGCGATCTCGCCAACAGCCTCGGCAACCTCCTCAACCGCTCGCTCAGCATGGCAAAGCGCTACCGTCAGGGCGTCCTCCGCCGCTGCGAGTCTGCGCTCGCCGGCTTTGTCACAGAAAAGACCGCCGCCTACTGCCGGCAGATGGACGCCCACCAGATCCACGCGGCCATCGAGACCACCCAGGAGATCGTCGTCCGCTGCAACGCCTACGTCGAGGAGACCGCACCCTGGAAGCTCGCCAAGGATCCCGGCCAGGCGGACAGGCTCGACGAGGTCCTCTACACTCTCGCAGAGGCTCTGCGCATCGTCTCCCTGCTGATCGCTCCGGTTCTGCCGTCGGCCTCCGACGCCATCCGCGCCCAGCTCGGCTGGACCGGTCCGCTCGACCTCAACGAGGCCGCCTGGGGCCGCCTCGCGGACGGCCACCAGCTCGGCGACCCGGTGCCAGTCTTCCCCCGCATCGAACGCGAATAAGGGACTCATGGCAACGCCAGGCCGGCCTCTGAAGCGGCGGCCCGCGACATTTGAGGACGCGCGGTGCTTCCATGCTGTGCCCGCGGTCGCAAAGGTGCTATCCAGCGGCTATGGAAAATTTCCAAACCACCGTTGAAATGGTTGGCATGGCGGTCGATGCCGCCGGCGTGCTTGTGATTGTCGGCGGCATCCTTGTTGCCTCGATCCGCGCGCTGGTCTCGCCGGCGCCGCACGGCCTCGACCGCTACACCGCTTATCGTCAGAGCCTCGGCCGCGCCATTCTGCTCGGCTTGGAGCTGCTTGTCGCGGGGGACATCATCCGGACCGTCGCCGTGGCCCCGACGCTCGAAAACCTGGCCGTCCTCGCACTGATCGTCGCCATCCGAACCTTCCTGAGCTTCTCTCTGGAAATGGAGGTCAGCGGCCGCTGGCCGTGGCAGCAGCGCGGCGGAGCCAAGGGGTAATCCGGAACCGCGCCGGCCGTTTCTGATCGATTGCGCCGCCACCGCGTCGGACAGCAGCCGCTTTTCCCCGGCCGCCAGAAGGACCCGACATCATCAGGCCAAACGGTCAATTCCCGCGGGCGTCCGCCCGGGACCGGATGTCTTGCCAGCGCGGAGGCTGTCCTCTACTTCTTCTGGCTCGTGCGGACCCGTCAACATCCTTTACCCACCCCGTCCATGCAACACCCCGCTCTTCTGCTCCCATGCCAACCCTGAACCGGAAACTGATTGTCGCTTTCCTGCTCGGCTCCGCCGGCTTGATGCCGGCGCGCGCCGCGGATTTTTTCATCGCGCCGAACGGGGCCGATTCCGCTCCCGGGAGCCGACAGCAACCGTTCGCAACGTTCCAAAAAGCCCAGGAGGCCGTCCAACGCTCCCGGCGCCAGCGTCCGGCTGAGCCCGCCACCGTGTGGCTCGCCGGCGGAAACTATTTTTTGGACAAGCCGATCGCGCTCACGGGCAGCGATTCCGGGACGGCGTCGGCTCCCACCTGCTACAGGCCGCTGGCAGGGCAAACCCCTGTGCTGACAAACTCCCGCCGGCTGACCGCGCGCGATTTCAAAACGGTTGTCGACCCGGCCGCTTTGGCGCGGATTCCGGATGCGGCCCGGGGCAGGATTGTGGCGCTGGACCTCAAGGCGCTTGGAATCAAGCACAACACGCCTCCGCCGGCCGTTTTCACCGACTCGGGAAACATGCCGAGCCTGTATTTCAACGGCCGCCGCATGGCGCTCTCGCGCTTTCCCAAGAGCGGGTTCATGACCATGAAGACCGTGCTGCAGAACGGCGAAAACCGCGGAGCTCCCGGAATTTTCGAATACCGTGAGGAGCATTACGACAACTATGCCAGATGGAAACGCGCGGAGGGGCGGGGCATCTGGTTGAAGGGATACTGGCGCGTCATGTGGGGCAACGAGGCAATTCGCATCCAGACCATCGACACGACAGCGCATACCGTCACCTTCGCCCAAGGGATCGCAGGCGGGATCGGCAGCAAATACCACCGCCCGCATGGAAATGGCAGCGAACAATACTGGCTCCTGAATCTCCTCGAGGAAGTCAGCCAGCCCGGCGAGTTCTGCATCGATTACCAGGACCAGAAGCTCTATTTTTTCCCGCCGGAACCTCTGGACAAAGCGCAGGTCTACCTCGGGGATTCCGACCAGCCGATGGTCGAGATCTCCGATGCCTCCCACATCACCATCCGGGGCCTCACCTTCGAATATGCCATGGGAGACGCCCTTGTGATCAAGGGCGGCAGCAACAACCTCGTCGCCGGGTGCACCATCCGGAATGTCGACAAATACGCCATCCGCGTGAAGGGCGGAACCGGCCACACCGTCCTGAGCAGCGACCTGTATCACCTCGGCGAGGGGGGAGTCTTCCTCGCTGGCGGGGATGAGAACTCCACGCCGCGCAAGCCGGCCGGCCACAAGGTGGTCAACAACCATATCCATCACTTCAGCGAGATCGTGAAAGTCTACACGCCGGCCGTGAACTGCGGCTCTGCCGAGGGATCGGCCCACTTTTCCTGCGTGGGAAATCTGGTCGCCCACAACCTGATCCACGATACGCCGCACGGCGGCATCCTCTTCGGAAGCTGGGACAACGTTTTTGAATACAACGAAATTTTCCGCTTCTGCCTTACCTCGAATGATCTGGGCGGGTTTTATTCCTATGGGAGGTATGATTGGATGGGCAACGCGACCTTCCGTTACAACCTCCTGCACGGAAGCGCCCAGGGGGACGGGATTTATTTCGATTGGGACCACCGCGACATGCACATCTACGGCAACATCGTATTTCTCCAAAGCCAGACGAAGCGCGGCCATGGCATCCTTTACAAGGTGGGAACGCAGACAGATCCAAAGTTCTCAACCGACCCGGCCAACGCGCAGCCGCTCGATTGCCATGACAACATCGCCGTGAAGTGCGACACGGGTTTTTCGTTTGTTGTTCCCGCCGGATCCGTTTCCAGAATCGAGAACAACGTGGCGGTGGATTGCCGGGTGCCCTGGTCCTACAGCGTGATCGCCAACGGGAAGGTCGCCAAAGCTCCCGACGGACCGGTCCTTGAGAAAAACAGAAGCTACACCGGGGACCCCGGGTTTGTTGACATGGCGCGCCTGAACTTCGCCCTCAAGCCCGGATCGCAGGTGCTCAAGGATCTGCCTTCCTTCAAGCCCATCCCCGTCGAGAAAATCGGCCTTTTCAAAGATGAATACCGGACATCCCTGCCGACCGATGCCGAAATCGACCGCTTCAGCCAGCGCACCAGTATCGGCCGGGAAGGTTACTCCATCGAGGATCGCAAGTAGCGGGCAATTCGCACACCAGACCCCGCCGGCGGGGCGCGGCTTGGCAAAGGCGCTGCAAATCCTTGGCAACCGCCGGGAATCGTGGTAAGTGTCCGCGTTTCCGTGAGAATTCTTCCTGCCCTGACCATTCTCCTTCTCGCCGCCGCGTCCGCCATGGCCCAGACGCAGGAGCGCAAGCTTATGGATCGGATGCTCAAGCCCGACCTCCAGCGCGGCAATCCGTTCCAGAGCCGCGCCTATAACGGTGGCGGCACGATGGCCCTCCGGCAGGCCGAAATGGGCGGCCGCTCGTTCGATGGCGCAAAGGGCGCCAACATCAAGGATTTCGCGTTCACCAGATCGTTCCTCGGCGTCAAAAACCCCTGGTTCGGCAAAAAGGTCTGCGAAACGAAAGATGCCTCGCTCTGGTCCAGGTCGGTCGTGATGAATGCCGACAAGGAGGTTCCTGTCCGCAAGGCGGAGGCGGTGGGCAGCTACTACAGCTCGGGCAGGACCGCCAACTTCGGCTCGCCGGTCGTCCCTGTCCGCGCGTTCATCCCCGCTCCAGCCAGCCCGGGCGCCGTCAGCCAGATCACCGACAAGATCAAAGACAAGATGACCATCGACGAGATCCGCGATCTGTTGAACAAGCCCCGCTGAGCATGCCCGTCCAATCCCAACTTTCCGTTCTCACCCGCGGGTGCGCCAAGATCCTCAGCGAGGACGACCTCGCCGCAAAGCTCGCGCTCGGCCGGCCGCTCAAGGTCAAGCTCGGCGTTGATCCCACCGCGCCGGACATCCACCTCGGCCACAGCATCGCCCTCTCGAAGCTGCGCGAGTTCCAGGATCTCGGGCACGACGCGATCCTCATCATCGGCGACTTCACCGCGATGATCGGCGATCCCAGCGGACGCTCGGTCACGCGCCCGCAGCTCACGCACGACCAGGTCCTTGCCAACGCAAAAAGCTTTCAGGAACAGGCGTTCAAAATCCTCCGCCGCGACCGTGCGCGCATCGTCTTCAACGGCGAGTGGTTCGAGGGCATGAGCTTCGAGGAGGTCATCAAGCTCAACAGCCGCGTCACACTCCAGCAGATGCTCGTCCGCGAGGACTTCCGCGACCGGCTCGACCGCGGCCAGCCGATCCGCGCCCACGAGATCCAATACCCGATCATGCAGGGCTGGGACTCGGTCATGATCAAGGCCGACGTCGAGCTCGGCGGCACCGACCAGCTTTTCAACATCATGGTCGGCCGCGACCTCCAGCGCGAGGAGGGGATGCCCCAGCAGGTCGCCATGGTCATGCCGATTCTCGAGGGGCTTGACGGACACCAGAAGATGAGCAAGAGCCTCGGCAATTACGTCTCGCTCAACGATGCGCCCGGCGACATGTTCGGGAAGCTCATGAGCATCAGCGACGAGCTCATGGTCCGCTACTACGACGTCCTCCTCCACGAGGCGATCCCTGCCGGCACTCATCCGATGGAGGCCAAAAAAGCGCTCGCCCGCCGGATCGCCGCCCGCTTTCACAGCGAGGATGAGGCCGCCCGCGCGCTCGAGGAGTTCAATATCCGCTTCAGCGCCCGCGACCTCGAGTCCGCTGATCTGCCGGAATTTGTTCCGGGTGACGCCCGCGATTTCGTGAGCCTCGTCGTCGAGGCCTACGCGCGGTGCTTTCAAACGACCCGCTCGCGCTCCGACGCCCGGCGTCTCATCGAGGGCGGCAGCGTCCAGTGGAACGGCGGGAAAGTTGCCGATGCGAAAGCCGTCCTGCCCGCTGGCGAAGCCGGCGTCCTCAAGCTCGACAAGACCCGGGCTGTCCGTATCGCCTCGTAGTCCGGCTGCTCCTCAGCCCTCGAAGATGAGGGCGAACCAGACGATGAATACCAGCAGGTGGACCGCTCCCTGCAGCAAGTTCGTCCGGCCCCGCCCGAACGTCATCAGCGAAATCGCGAGCGCCACCGCCAGCATGATCGCCTCCTGTGGGTCGAGCCCGAGATCGACCCGTCGTCCGCAAACCACGCCGATGAGGAGAACCGCCGGAATGGTCAGAGAGATCGTCGCGAGCACCGATCCAAGAAGCAGGTTGATCGAGCGCTGGAGCTGGTTCTTCCAGGCTGCCCGGATGCTGCTCAGACCCTCCGGGGCCAGGATGAGACCCGCCACCACCACGCCCGCCAGCGCAGGCGGAAGGTGGAGGGTGTGGATGCCGAAATCCAGGACATGGGCGAGCTCCTCGGACAGGATCACCACCGGTGCCAGGCTTAGGACCAAAAGAACGAAATGTACCCAGAGCGGCCCGTGGTTTTCCGCTTCCGCGTCACTCCCCTCCTCCGGCTGTGCAAAAAATTCCCGGTGCCGCAGTGTCTGGATGCTCAGGAAGACCGCATAGATCCCGATGCAGAGCACCGAAAGCACGATCGCCTGGTTCTTTGAAAAAGTCGGCCCCTCGGTCGTGACCGTGAAGTTCGGCATCACCAGCCCGAACAGCGAAAGGGGCAGGATGAGCGAAAGGTAGGCGTTCGCCCCCTCGAGGTTGAAGTCCTGCTGCCGGTGCCGCCACGCGCCCAGCAAAAGCGCCGTTCCGACAAGTGCGCCGAGCACCAGCATGACCACCGCGAACATCGTGTCCCTCGCCAGCGTCGGTTCCTCGCGGCCGGTCAGCATCACGGCGGAGAGCATGCTCACCTCCATCGCCGTCACGCTGATCGTCAGCACCAGCGTCCCCAGCGGCTCGCCGAGCCGGTGGGCGAGCGCGTCGGCCTGGCGGACGACGCTGAACGCCGCGCCCAGAATCGCCGGCAGAAGCCAGAGGCCGAAAAATCCCGCGGCCAGCGGGCTCTTCAGATCGTCCAGCCATCCCCCGCCGAAGCACACAAATGCCGCGGTGGTCAGCCAGCCGAAGGCGAGACCCTTCGATGTACGCAGATACTTCCAGAATCTCATGGGAAAACAAAAAGCCCTCCCGGCACCGGCCGGAAGGGCTTTTAAGTTATGTTATTGCTCTGCTGCTGTCTCTTAGAAAGCGAAGTTGATTTTCGCACCGCCCCAGAACGTGCTGGGATCCGTTGTGCCCCACAGGTTGTAGAACGCGTAGCTGTAGGCGCCGTAGGCGGAGAGCGTCATCACGCTGTTGATCTTCCAAGGGATCGCCACACCGAACTCGAGGTTGTTGGCACCGTTGAAGAAGTTGACGCTGTCGCCGGAGACCTTCGGGTTGTACTCGAAGTTCAGGCCGAACGCCGCCCAGGGAGCGAGCGAAACGATGTCCTTGTAGAGAGGGATCGAGGCGTCGACACGGGCGAGCATGTAGCTCGTCGCATCATTCACCAGGCCGTTTCCGCTGGCGATGTCAGGGCCGAGGTTGAAGTAGTAGGCCAGCGACGGAGTGATCGTTGCGCTGCCGGCGTGGAAGGTGTAAGCCGCCTTCACGTTGAGCTCGTTCGCGTAGAGGTTCGACCCGGTCGGGAACACGTAGTAGAACGTGTAGCCAGCGCTCAGGGCGAGATCACCGAAGGTGTGGGTATACACCGCCAGGAGATCAAGTTCCTTATACGAGGTGTTCTGAGTTCCGAAGGCCATCCAGCCCTCGACGGTCAGAAAATCGTTCGGCGTGATGTTCCAGGTCAGCGCCAGATCGGTCCAGTAGATGCCCGAGCCGTAGCTGCTGTTGTTGCCGTAGGCGCCGTGAGAAATCACGTTGGTTCCACGGAACATGTAGAGGCTGTCCCAACCCGTGCTCAGGTTGGCCGCATACCATTTGGTCGGCTCTTCGACGACGACCTTTTCCTTGAATGTTTTGGTTTCACCGGCAAAAAGCGCGCCGCCCGTCAGGACTGCTGCCATGCTCGCCATCGCAACAACTTTTGTAGCTAGTTTCATTTTTGTTTTTTTCTCTTTGTTTGTTTTTTTGGACCGGACGACCCGCTTTCGGATCGCCAGGACCGGTTTCACGCCGTTCGAGACATGTTGGATCCCCTCTTCAGCAGAAGGCGTGCCAACTCATTAGCGGGATTTTTGAGGCTGTCAAAAATAAATTTCAATTATTTTGAACAAATCGAGCCAATTGACTGTCGCAATTTGACCTCCCCCGTGCAAAACCGCCCGATGTGCCTGAAAACAGCCACTTCTGCCGCCGGTCAAGCCGCGACGACGTTGATATCCTCCGGCTGGATGCGGGCGAAGATCTCTTCTCCTTCGTGAAAGTCCATCTCCTCCTGTCCGTCGTTGGCAAGGAGCGCGCCGAGTTCAAGCCCGCCCTGGACGACGATCGTCAGGTCGTCCACGGCCCCCTTGAATATTTCGACCGAGATCCGGCCGGGGAAGCAATTTTCTCCGCCGGGGTTCGTCCGGTGGAGCCGGATTTTTTCCGGGCGGAGGGAGAGCAGGATTTTTTCGCCCGGGGACTGGCGGCCTTTTTTGACGTTGAGTTCGAGGCCGCCCTCGAGCCGGCAGCGGATTCTCGGGCCGTCGGCGGAGAGGACGTCGGCCTCGACGATGTTGGTCTCGCCGATGAATGTGGCGATGAAGCGCGTGGCCGGCTCGTAGTAGATTTCGTTGACCGTGCCGATCTGCTCGACGCGGCCGGCGTTGATGACGGCGACGCGGTCGCTCATGGTGAGCGCCTCCTCCTGATCGTGGGTCACGAAGATGAACGTGATGCCGAGCCGCTTCTGGAGCTGTTTGAGCTCGAGGCGCATCTGGGTGCGGAGCTTGGCGTCGAGGGCGCTGAGCGGCTCGTCCAGCAGGAGAACCTTCGGCTCGCAGACAATGGCCCGCGCCAGGGCGACGCGCTGGCGCTGCCCGCCGGACATCTGCGCGGGCTTGCGGTCCACAAATTGCGAGAGCGCGGTCATCTCGACCACGCGGTCGACCCGCGACTTGATCTCGCCCGCCGGCATCTTCTTCATCCGCAGGCCGAACGCGATGTTCTCGTAGATGGTGAGGTGCGGGAAAAGCGCGTAGCTCTGGAAGACCTGGTTGACGTCGCGGCGGTAGGGCGGATCGAATGTTACGTCGCTCCCGCCGATGAAAACCTGGCCGCGGGTCGGCGTGTCGAACCCGCTGATCAGCCGCAGGCACGTCGTCTTCCCGCATCCGGACGGACCAAGAAACGTCATGAACTCGCCCTCCCGGATCGTGAAGCTCACATCCTTCAGCGCGTGAAAATTCCCGAACGCTTTGCTCACGTCGCGGAGTTCAACCATGCTTGACATCGCGGATATCCATAAATCCTCCGGCACAAACGTCACGATTTTTGTGCGCCGCCGAGCGGGGCTTCCCGGGCGCGGGCCGGCAAATGTAGGGCGATGGCGGATTCCGGTTGTTCCGCCTTTCCGGCCGGATACTTTCTTCAGCAGCCATGTCCACGCACCCCCTTTCCGGCATCCTGATCCTTCCCGCGGTTTTTGCCTCGTGCCAGCTGCTGGCCGCCGCGCCGGCCCCGGCCGCAAGCGATCCGGCCGCGCGCAAGCCGAATTTCGTCGTCTTCCTCATCGACGACATGGGCTGGCGGGACATCGGCGCAAACGGCAGCCGGTTTTTCAAGACGCCGAATATCGACCGCCTTGCCGCCGGGGGCATGCGCTTCACGCAGGCCTACGCGGCCTGTGCGGTCTGCTCGCCGACCCGGGCCGCCCTGCTGACCGGAAAATATCCAGCCCGGCTCCACCTCACCGACTGGATCCCCGGCGAGGTGCCGCCCGAGGGCTCGAAATTCCGCGTCCCGGACTGGACGAAGCGCCTGCCGCTTGAGGAGGTCACCCTCGCCGAGGTTCTGAAGAAGGAGGGTTACGCCACCGCCAGCATCGGGAAGTGGCATTTGGGCGGCAGTGGAAAAGACGGGAGCTTCCTCCCGCAGTCACAGGGATTTGATGTCAATGTCGCCGGCGCCAATGTGGGACATCCCGCGTCCTACTTCTGGCCATATGGCGGGCAGGGCGATAAATGCCGGGTGCCTGGCCTGGCGGAATCCGGCGGCGGCGACGGCGAATACCTGACCGACCGGCTCACCGCGGAAGCCGTGAAATTCATCGGCAACTCGAAGGACCGCCCGTTCTTTCTCTACCTGCCGCACTATGCGGTGCACGTCCCGCTGGGCGGCCGGCCGGACTACGTGAAGGAGGCGGAGTCCGAGCCCGTGACGGACGCCCAGTCGAACGCAAAATACGCCGCGATGGTCCGCAGCGTGGACGACAGCGTCGGCGCGGTCATGGCCGCGTTGAAGGAACTCCGCCTCGACGATAACACCGTGGTCATGTTCACCTCGGACAACGGCGGCCTCTGCACCCCCGGCGGAAAAAACAACCCGACCTCGAACCTGCCGCTCCGTGCGGGCAAGGGGTTTCCCTACGAAGGCGGCATCCGCGAGCCGCTGATCATCCGTGCCCCGGGTCTCACGAAGCCCGGCAGCGTCTGCCCGACCCCGGTCATCACCATGGACCTCTTCCCGACGGTTGCCGCCCTGGCCGGCGCGCCGGCCGGCGCGGCCTGCGACGGAGAAAACCTGGTCCCGCTCCTCGGCGGCAAAGGCGTTCCCGCCCGCGAGGCCCTCTACTGGCACTATCCGCACTACTGGAACGGCGGACGCCTCACCCCCTACAGCGCGATCCGGGAGGGCGATTGGAAGCTCATCCACTGGTATGAGCACGACGGCTGGGAGCTCTACAACCTCGCTGAGGACGAGGGCGAACAAAACGACCTCGCCAGCCGGATGCCCGAAAAGGTCGCCGCTCTCCGCGGGAAGTTGAACGCCTGGATGAAATCCGTGGACGCTCAGCCGCCGGTCCCCCGCTGACCGGGCGACCCTCCGCGCGCCGCTGCGCCCGCTTTTCCACCTCCCCGTTCCGCGCGGCATCCTTTGCCGGGCAGCCCGCTCAGCGCTTGGCCGGAACGACCGTCACCGGCCTGCTGAACCCGGCCTTGCCTTTTTGAACGCTCTGGACGAGCACCGCGAGCGTGCGCTTGCCGGCGCCGGCAGGCAACGGAACCCGGAGCGCGTTCGCCTTCGGATCTTTCTTCTCCGTGACGAGCTTGCCGTCGAGCCAGACTTCGGCCAGACCCTCGATCTGCTTGAAGTCGATCGAGCCGCCGGATTTGACCACGGATTCGAACGGGGTGAACTCGACGCGGTAGACGGCCCAGGATCCGTCGGGGATCGACTGCAGCTCGCCCGCGGTGACCGCATCCCACGTGTTCATGTCCGTCTCGCCGGGTTTCAGTCCCGGATCGGGCTTGGTCTTTGAGACCGGCGACATGAGCCACTTCGTGAGCGTGAAGACCGGCTCGGTCACCGGGACGACCGGAATCGGCGCGACCTTGCGCACATCGATCCGCAGCTCGGCGGGCTTGAGGCCCGGTGCGCTGGCGGTGAGGACGGCGGTGCCGGACGCGTCGCGCTTCGATTGGAGGATGACCTGGGCGAGCCCGTTGAAGAGGCTGCGCGTGGGGCCTTTTTCGTCCTCGTGCGACGTCGGATCGCCGTTCCCGTGGCCGATGATCGCCGCCGGCCCGCTGACCGCCAGCGTGACCGGCAGGTTGGCGGTGGGAACCTCGCGGCCCTTGTCGTCCACGGCGGAGACGGTGACCGGCTGGGCATCCGCGCCGTCACCGGCGAGGTCCTTGCGGTCCGGGATGAGCCGGAGGGCGACCGGCGCGCCGGTTGTCTCGACCGCGGTGCGGGCGATGACTTTCCCTGCCTTCTTCGCCACGGCCTCAAGCTTGCCGGGCGCGTAGGGGACCTGCCATTCGCCGCCCTCGAGGCGGTCGACCGGCTTTTCCCCGAGCGATTTGCCGTTGAGGAAAAGCTCGGCGGCGTCGCCGTTGGTGAGCACGAGGACCTTGACCGGCTTGCCTTCCTTGCCCGGCCAGTTCCAGTGCGGCACGATCTGCAGGACCGGCTTGTCGTCGATCCAGGCCGCCTGGTGGATGAAGTAGGCGGTCTTCGGGAACCCGCACGTGTCCATGATGCCGAAGACCGAGCTCACCGACGGCCAGGAGAATTTCTGCGGCTCGCCGCGGTAGTCGAATCCCGTCCACACGAACCCGCCGGCGACGAACGGGCGCTCGGCGATGAGCTTCCACGCATTCCGGTGGGTATTGCCCCACGAGGCGTTGAGCGTGTCGTAGGACGGCGCAAACCCCTCCTTGCCGGTCTCTTCAAAGACCCCGCGCGTCATGAACGCCGACGTGTCCTCCGAGCTGGTCATCGGCTGGGTCGGATGGGATTTGTGGAAGCCGTCGTAGCCTTTGTGCTGGTAGTTGAAGCCGACGACATCAACCGCCTGCGTCACGTTGATCGGGGCGTTCACGCCCCCGCTCATCGCCGCCGTCACCGGCCGCGTCGTGTCGAGCTTCTTCACGACCGCGGCCATCCGGCGCACCATTTCGTAGCCGACCTCGGTCCCCTGCATCCGCTCCTCGTTGAAGACCGACCACAGGATCACGCTCGGGTGGTTGCGGTCGCGCCGGATCAGCCACTCGAGCTGGCGGACGTATTCGGGCGACACATTGAAATTCCTGTTCTCGTCCATCACGAGCATGCCGAGCCGGTCGCAGGCATCGAGAAATTCCTTCGACGGCGGGTTGTGGGCGCAGCGGTAGGCGTTGCTGCCCATCTCCTTGAGCCTGCGGATCCGGAAATCCCAGATCGAATCCGGCACGGCGACGCCGACGCCGGCGTGGTCCTGGTGGTTGCACGTGCCCTTGAGCTTGACCGGCTGGTCGTTGAGGAAAAACCCTTTGTCCGCATCGAAACGGATCGTCCGGAACCCGCAGGTCGTTGTCGTCGCGTCCAGCGTCTTGCCCGCCTCCTTCAGCGTCGTGCGGACGGTGTAGAGCGCCGGTGTCTCGAGCGACCAGAGGCGCGGCTTCGGCACGGCGATCGAGAGCTTCGCAACCGTGGTATCCAGCGGGGCGATCCCCGTAGGCGCCGTCGACGCCCGTCCGACCGGCTTCCCCTCGGGATCGAAAAGCTCGACGTCGACCGTGACGTTCGCCGGGGTTTTGCCGTCGTTGGTCATCGTGGCCTCGACGGGGAGCACCCACTGGCCGTCGTCCTTCTTCACCGGACAGGCGTAGATGCCGTCGGTGTCAAAATGGACGAGGTTCCGCTTGATAAGCCACGCGTGCCGGTACATCCCCGCCCCCTCATACCACCAGCCTTCCTGCGCATCGGCGTCCACACGGATCGCGATGACATTGAGCTGGTCGCCGAACGTTGCAAACGGCGTCAGGTCAACCGAAAAGCTCGTGTAGCCGCACCAGTTCCGGTGCACCAGCGTACCGTTCACCCAGACCGTGCAGTGCGTCGAGATCCCGTCAAACTTCAGCTCGAGCGCCTTCCCGCGGTCCGACGGCTCGAGCCGGAGCGTGCGCCGGTACCAGCCGATCCCGCGGGGGCGGTAGCCCTGCGACAGGTTCGCCTTCTGGTCAAACGGACCCTCGACCGCCCAGTCGTGCGGCAGGTCGAGCGTCCGCCATTCACGATCGTCAAATTCGGGAGCCGCAGCACCCCAGGCCTTGCCGGCCTTCGCGTTGGCATACGAGGGGCCGTGACCGGTGATGACCGGAAACGGGATGTCGCCCAAATGAAATTGCCAGCCGAGGTTGAGCGAAAGTTTCTCGGTCGGGGAGGCGGCCTCAGCGGCGGTGGCCTGCGCTGCCGCCCGGGCGGTGCAAACAAACGGAACAACAAGTGCTGCGGCAATGGGGAGAATCTTCATACGGTAGCCACCCAAAATGGCACGCGAAACACCGGTGTCAATTCCCGCGCGGCTTGGCGGCGCGGTCCTGCGCGGCACAAGCCGGCGCCGGCATGCCGGTCCCGCCTTCAAGCCGGATGGTCTCAAGAGCAGCGCGGCCTCCGGCCAGGCAACCGTGAAGGTGCCATCACCCAGCAACTTTGCGGCGTTCCGCGCGTTGGATGGAACATGATCCGGACGCTTTTGATCTGCTGCCTGCTTGCGGCACACGTTTGGAAAGCCGCCGCCTACGACCCGTTGGCGGCGGGCGGGAGCGTGAGCATCGAGGATTTCACCATACTGGATCCCGCGCGCGGGCGGGAGATTCCTGTTCGAATATACCTGCCCGCATCGAAGGAGCCGGCGCCCGTTGTCCTGTTCAGCCACGGGCTTGGAGGGTCGAGGGAGGGAAGTTCCTACCTCGGGAAGCATTGGGCGGCCCGCGGGTATGCTGCCGTCTTCCTCCAGCATCCCGGCAGCGACAGCGGGGTCTGGAAAAACGTGCCCTCGAGCGAACGGATGGCCGCCATGAACCGTGCTGCCAGCGCCGGGAACCTGATCCTGCGGACCGGCGACGTGCGCGCAGCGCTCGACGCCCTCGCGCGATGGAATGTCACGCCTGGCCATGCGCTCTGCGGCCGCCTCGACCCCGGCCGGACCGGGATGTCCGGCCATTCGTTCGGCGCGGTCACGACGCAGGCGGTCAGCGGTCAAACGTTTCACGTTGCCGGGACCTCCGCAACCGACCCGCGGATCAAGGCCGCCATCGCCTTCAGCCCGGGCGTGCCACGGCGGGGGGATCCGGCCCGGGCATTCGGCAGCGTGTCGATCCCATGGATGCTGCTCACCGGAACCAGGGATGTCTCAATCATCGGCAATGCCAGCGCCGAATCGCGGCAGCAGGTCTTTCCCGCGCTCCCGCCGGGCTCGAAATACGAACTCGTGCTCGACGGGGCCGAGCACTCGGCATTCACCGACTCCCGCGATATGCCCGGACGCCGCAACCCCGCCCACCACCGCTCGATCCTCGCCGTGACGACCGCGTTCTGGGACACCTTTCTCAAAGGCGACAAAGCGGCCGGCGACTGGCTCAACGGAAACGGCCCGCATACGGTGATCAATCCCGCCGACCGCTGGCAGCACAAGTGAGCGCGCACACCGTGCGGCCGCCGCCGGTCACGGTGCACGGGATCAACCGGCCCGCGCCTTGACAAACCGCCGTCGATCGACGATCTCATCGCCGTGCTGAAGTTTATCCGCAGCCAACTCTGGATGGTATGCACGCTGGCGCTTCTCGTGATGGCCGGCGGGCAGGTCGTTCATGCCGGCGCGGAATTGCTTTGCCATCAGGAGCAGGGGACGGATGAGCACACGACCTGCCCGGATCAGCAGGAATGCCCCGACGGCCACTGCTGCTGCAGTGTCTCCTCGTGCATGAGCTCGACGCTGCCGGACCTCGGCGGCCACATTTTTTTTGCAGCATCCGATCCTTCCGGCTGTTTCCGGATCCGGAATGAGATCTGTGGCGACGGACCCTGCCGGGAAATCGACCACCCCCCTCAGTTGGCCTGAGTCTTCATGGGCGCAGTGTGCCCGTGATTCTTTTTGATCCGGGGATGCCTCCCCGGGCCCGCCTGCGCTTGCAGAGCGGATCCCCTCTCCCAACCCGTGCCGGCTTGCCGGCGCTCACCACTCAGGAAATCCATCATGAACAATTTTTTTCAGTACGTGCCATTGGCACAAATCCAGCAATCCGCCCGCATCGCAGCCGCATCGGTTGCCTTGGCGACCTTGACCGCATGCACATCCACCGGCTCCGGTTTCCGGACGGCCGGCTCGCCGCTTCCGGTCGAGACCGGCCACTCGGCTGGGGGAGCGATCCTCGGCGCCCGGGCGCATGAGTCGTCCGACCGGCTCTATGTTTCGGGGGCCGTTGAGAAATCCTTCGGCCGGCACGTCCCATATGGCGCCCACGTCGATGTGCAGCTCGTCGACAGGGCGGGTCGGGTCGTTGCCGAGAAGCAGGACGGCATCGAGCCGGCTTCCCCCCGCCCGGCCGGCAGCCGGTCGGGAAGGCACAGGTATGCCGTGAGCTTCCCGCTCGGCGAGGCGCGGCAGTCCGCAAAGGTGGTCGTCCGCTACCACCTCGACGGGCACAACACCTGACGCATGGCCCGCCTGTCGCTGCAACATCCGAACCCCCTTCTGCAAGCCTGCCTGCGGGCGTCTGCCCTCTGGCTGTGCACCGCCGTCCTCGCGGCCGGCCCGCTCCCGCTCGACAATCTCGTCGCCGAGGCGCTGGCCAACAACGCGGAGCTGAAATCCCTTGAGTCCGGCGTCGAGGAGGCCCGGGGCCAGCGCATGCAGGCCGGGTTTTTCAGGAACCCGGAGGTTTCCGTGGAGGTGGGCGGGCGTGAGGTCCGCGATTCCGAAAACATCCTCCAGGGCAACGGCACGACATTCAGCATTGCGGTAACGCAGACGTTCGAGTTCCCGGGCAAGGGGACGTTGCGCAAGGCGATCGCCGAGAAAAACATCGAGGTGGCCGAGCTCGGTCTGGCGCAGTTCCGCCTGGCTCTGGCCGGGCAGGTCCGGCTGCTGGCGCTCGAGCACGCGGCCGCGCTCGTAGAGGCGCAGGCCGCCGGGGCGATCCACAGGCAGAGCGCAGACCTGACTGCGCAGCTGAATGAGCGGCCCGGCTTCGGCGCGCGGCAGGTGCTGGAAATCCGCCTTGTGCAGGCGCGCATGATCGAATTGGCCGCGACGATCAAAAAAGCGTCGCTTCGCCGCGAGGAAACGCGCACTCAGCTCAATGCCCTCCTCGGGCGCCCGCAAAACTCCCCGCTTCCGCCCGCCGGGTTGCCGGCTCCGCCAGCGCGCGGCTTCGAAGAAAATGCGCTGGTGCTCTCCGCGCAGAGGCACAGCATCCTTCTCCGGATCCGGAAGTGCGAGCTCGAACGGTCCGCGCGGGAGCTTTCGGCCACACGTCTCGACATTGCTCCCGACTTTGCAATCGGGCCGTTTTTCAGCCGGGATGTCGCCGGCGACACCGAGCAAAATATCGGCGGCGCCATCTCGGCAAAAATCCCGCTCTGGGACTGGAACCTCGGCAACATCCGCAGCGCCCGCGCCCGGCAGGCAGCTGCCGTTGCCCTGCGGGTCAAGGGTGAGCGCGAGATCGAAGCCCGGATTCTCGGCCTCCTCACTGCCCACAAGCTGAACCGCCGGCAGCTGGAGATGATTCCGTCCGGCCTCGTCAATAGCCTCCAGGAGTCCAGCGGTCTGGCCGACGCCCAGTTCCGCTCCGGCGCAATCGGAGCGGCGCTCTACCTCGATGCGCAGTCGGCGTATTTGAACTGCCTCCGGGCCTCGCAGGATGCCGTCCTCGATGCCTGGCGGACCTACCTCGATATCGGCCTGCTCACCGGCGGGCACCTCGACGCCGCCGGCTCCGCGACATCACCCGCCACGCAGAAAAATTCCCGTCCATGAAGAACGCCGTCTTTTCCGCAATCCTGCTCACCGCGCTCGGGGCGGCGATGGCCCCCCTGTTTGCGGCGGGTCCGGCCGCCGGGACACCCCCGCACTCCCCGGAGGAGGCCTGGAGCTTCAAGGCCGGGCAGGGCGTGACGCTCGGGAGCGCCGGCATGAAGGCTCTCGGCATCGCAACCGCCGGGGTGCAGACCACCACAATTTCCCCGCCCGCACCGGCGGGCATGCTCCAGATCTACCAGGCGGCGGCGGATACAAATCCGCCCGGCGGAAAGTCACTCGGCTCGGTCTTTCTGGGATCCGGCGAGGCAAAGATGCTTGCGCCCGGAAATGCCTTCGAGGCACGCGCGAACGGCTCCGTGTATGCGGCGACCGTCACGGGAGTGAAGCCTCCCGGCGGAAACGGTCTTACCGAGGTGCTCGCCGCGATCGACGATCCCGGCGCCGGGCTCCGGACCGGCGATTTCCTCGAAGCACGCCTTGCCCCCGACCAGCGGGCGCGGCCGGCCGTGACGGCCATCCCGCTTTCGGCCGTCGTGGAGTCGGTGAGGGGTCCGTTTGTCTACGTGCTCAACGGCCGGAGCTTCCTCCGGACGCCGGTCAAACTCGGCACCGCTCAGGATCGCGTCGTCGAGGTGCTCGACGGACTCTTCGAGGGCGACGAGGTGGTCACAAATGGCGCGGCCGGGCTCTGGATGGTCGAGCTGCAGGCGGTCAATGGAGGGAAGGGCTGCGGCGACGCCCACTGACCTATGCTGGAACGAATCGTCGAATACTCAATGCGCCAGCGGGTTCTGGTGCTGGTGGCTGCGGGCGCCCTCGTTGCCGCCGGTCTCTGGTCGGCCGCAAACCTCTCGATCGATGCCGTCCCCGACATCACGAACGTCCAGGTGCGGATCGACACGGCTGTGCCCGCGCTGGCACCCGAGGAGATCGAGCGCCTTGTCACGTTTCCCATCGAGAGCGCGATGGCCGGATTGCCGAGGATGGTCGAGCTGCGATCGCTTTCGAAGTTCGGGCTCTCGCAGGTCACGCTGACCTTCGATGACGGCACCGATATTTACCGGACCCGGCAGCTTGTGAGCGAGCGGCTCAAGACCGCTGAGGCCGGCCTGCCCGCGGGCCTCACCCCCCAGCTCGCGCCGATCAGCACCGGCCTGGGTGAGATCTACTGGTATGTCGTCCGCTTCAAGCCCGATGCCCCGAACCGGCCGGCCGACAGCTTCGCCCGGCTCCTCGAGCTTTCGCTCATCCAGGAATACACGATCAAGCCGATGCTCCGGAATACGCCGGGGCTCGCCGAGGTCAACACCTCGGGGGGATTCCACAAGCAGATCGTCGTCCAGCCGGATCCCGGCAAGCTCTTCAGCGCCGGCATCAGCTTTGAGGAGCTGGTCGATGTGATCCGTAAGAACTCGGAAAATGTCGGCGGCGGCCTCATCGAGATCGGGAACGAGCAGGTCGTGATCCGCTCGAACACGCGGGTGCAATCCGGGGCCGAAATCGCGCGGCTTCCGGTCCGCTTCGCGGGCGGCAGCCGGCCGATCCTCGTCGGGGATGTGGCCTCGATCGAGGTCGGGGCCGCTTTCCGTACCGGGGCCTCGACCGAGGACGGCGAGGAGGCGGTCATCGGCGCCGCGATCATGCTGGCCGGCGAGAATACCCGGCTCGTGGCGGGCGCCGTCCGCGAGCGCCTCGCGGAGATCCGGATGAAGCTGCCGGACGGCATCGAGATCGCCGACGCCTACGACCGGGCCGATCTGGTGAACCGGACGATCCACACCGTCGCCGACAACCTCTTCCACGGCGCGATCCTGGTGGCGGTCGTCCTGTTTGCGATGCTGGGCAACTGGCGGGCTGCTCTGATCGTGTCGCTGGCCATCCCGCTGGCGTTCCTCTTTGCGCTCACCGGGATGGTTTCGTCCCGGCTCTCGGGAAACCTGATGAGCCTCGGCGCGATCGATTTCGGGCTGATCATCGACGGGGCTGTCGTCATGGTGGAAAATATCGTGCGGCACCTCGGCGAGCGGCAGAGAGCCCTCCGGCGCCGCCTCGATGCCCGCGAGCGCGCGGTCGAGGTGCTCAAGGCCGCGAAGGAGGTCTGCAATCCGATGTTCTTCGGCGTCCTGATCATCACCGTGGTCTACGTGCCGATCCTGAGCCTCACGGGCGTCGAAGGGAAGATGTTCCAGCCGATGGCCCTCGCCGTGATCTTCTGCCTCGTCGGGGCGCTGATCCTGTCACTGACGCTCATGCCGGTGCTCTGCTCCTATTTTCTCGGCGGGCACATCGCTGAGCAGGACAACTTTGTCGTCCGGCTCTTCAAGGCGGTCTATACTCCGCTGCTCGCTTCCGCCCTCCGCCACCGCTGGCCCGTTGTCGCGGCATCCGCAGGGATCTTCGCGTTCTCGCTCATTGTCTTCGCGCGCCTCGGGGCCGAGTTCCTCCCCCAGCTCGACGAGGGCTCGATCTCCCTGCAGATGATCCGCAGCACGAGCGTCGGACTCGAGGCCTCGCTCGACCTCCAAAAGAAATCCGAGCGCATCCTCCGCGCCGAATTCCCCGAAATCTCGCACCTCTTCTCGCGCATCGGCACGGCGGAGATCGCGATGGACCCGATGGGACCAAACGTCGCCGACACCTATGTCATGCTCCGCCCGCAGGGGGAGTGGCGCAAGGTCCGCGGCCGCCCGGTCACTAAACAAGAGCTCATCGGGATGATGCGCGAAACGCTCAACCGGAACGTGCTCGGGCAGTCCCTGCTCTTCACCCAGCCGATCCAGCTCCGCTTCAACGAGATCATGGCCGGCGCGCGCGCCGACCTCTCGCTCAAGATTTTCGGCGACGATTTTGAGAAGCTGGAGGATCTGGCCAGGCGGGCCCGGGACATCCTCAATGCCGTGCCGGGAGGCGGCGACATCGAGTTCGAGGCCATGGGTCGCCAGCCGATGATCGAGATCGTGCCCAGGCGCGATGCTCTCGAGCGCTACGGCATCCACGGGGACGACATCAACCGGGTCGTCTCCCACGCGCTCGGCGGGGAGCCGGCCGGCCGGCTCATCGAGGGGAACCGCCGGCACGAGATCGTCGTGCGCCTGGCGGAGGACCAGCGGAAAAAAGCCGCGGAGTTTTCGCGGCTTCCCCTCCGGCTGCCCAATGGCGGGCTCATCACGCTCGGCGAGGTCGCCGGCGTCAAGGTCGTCGAGGAGATCGGCACGATCAACCGCATCGCCAACCAGCGGAAGGTCTCGCTTCTCATCAACCTCCGCGGGCGCGACACCGAAAGCTTTGTCCGGGAGGCCACCGCCCGGCTCCGCGGGGAGCTCAAGCTCCCGGACGGCTACTACTTCGAGTTCGGCGGGCAGTTTCAGAATTTGATCAAGGCCCGCCAGCGCCTCATGGTCGTGGTGCCCGCCGCCCTGGCGCTGATCTTCGGCCTGCTCTTCGTGAGCTTCGGATCGCTCCGGCAGGCGGTTCTCGTGTTTCTCTGCGTGCCGCTCGCCGTGACCGGCGGGGTCTTTGCCCTCTGGTTCCGGGGGATGCCGTTCACGATCTCCGCCGGAGTCGGCTTCATCGCGCTCTCGGGAATCGCCGTGCTCAACGGGATCATGCTCATCAGCTTCATGAACCAGCTCCGGCGCCAAGGGGTCGGCCTGAGGCAGGCGGTTATCGACGGGACGCTCACCCGCCTCCGCCCGAAGCTCATGACCGCCCTCACGACGGCGACCGGCTTCCTGCCGATGGCCATCGCGCTCGGCTCCGGCGCCGAGGTCCAGCGCCCGCTCGCCACCGTTGTGATCGGCGGCGTCCTCTCCTCCACCTTTCTCACGCTCATCCTCCTTCCGATCCTCTACGACTGGATGGAGGCCCGCGCGGAGAATTCCCGAAACCAAACCAACCAACACCATGAACCCATCGCTTAAATCATTGCTCCTCCCGCTCGCGGTAGGACTCATCCTCACCGCCTCCGGGCATGCCGCCGATCCCGCCGCCGCGGCCGGCCCCAACAAGGGCAAGCTTGTCGGCCAGCCGCCGGACCAGGCGGAAGTGCTCATCGCCCCCGACGGGACTCTCACCGTTACCTTTCTGGATGCCGGCCAGAAGCCGGTCGCGCCCGGCGCGCGGACAGTCACGGTCTTTGCGCAGCTCGACTCCGGCCGCCAGCCGGTCGAAATGGTCGCCAGAGACAACGCGTTTGTCTCCGCAGCCCCGCTCCCCAAACCCGAGGGATACGTGCTTGTCGTGCAGACACGCACAACCGCCGAATCGAAACCGGCAAACAGCCGGCTCACCTACGCCATGCACACCTGCGGCGGCTGCAAGCTCCCCGAATACGCCTGCACCTGCACCGAGCACTAGACAAGGCCATGCTGCGCGCCGCCGCTCTCCTCGCCCTGCTCATCCCGGTCCCCGCCATCGCCGGAGGCGCACCCGCCCCCGACGTCTCGCGGAACCCGCACGTGCTCGCGCTGCACTCCTGGCTGCGCCAGGAAAAGCACGGGGCAAAACAGGCGGTCCCGGTCATCCGCTTCCGTTTTGCCGGCCGGCTTGCCGATGCGGTGCGCGACCAGGACCGGGACCTCGTGCGCGCCCTGCTCCCGCTCTACGAACGGGCGCTCGCCTCCGAAATCCAGTTGCTCGGCTACGAGCTCTCAACCCGGACCGGGTTGGCGGAGCAGGCAAGGCAGATCGCCGATCAGCTCCGCACGCTGGCCGGCCGGATGGCCGACCGGCCGCCCGCCGGCATGCCCGGGCGCGTTGAGCGCGAATCCCTGGAGGCCGCAGCCGTCCCTTTCGAAGTGGCCGCCGCTCAGAACCTCGCCAGGCTTGCTCCGCTCAGGAGGCGACTTGAGCTCCTGGGGGCCAAGCCCGAAGTCGCAGGGATCCCCGACCCGGAACCCCCACCCGCTGCCGCTGCCGCTCTGGCAGCCGCCTCTCCGGTCATGACGATTCTCGACCAGCTGGCCGAGCGACGGCTCGCCGGATTTGAACCGTTCGATTCCTCAGCACCCGACCTGGCCGCGCTCTTTGTCGGGGACGAACCCCTCCCCGCTGCCACCTCCACCAGATACGGCGGGCAGGACCGGTTTTCGCCGGAAACCCGAGAGGACCTGCGCCGCGATGCCCGGAACGCCCTCACCGAGGCGATCCAGCGCCGCCTCGATGCGATCGCTGCACTCCAGCCGGTCATGCAGGCGTTCCCCCGGGAAAAAATCGCCCGGATGGCTGAGGCGGCCGAGCTCGCCGGGCGCCAATACCGACAGGGAGCCATTCCTCTCGACCTCTTTCTCGAGGCCCGGAAGGCCGCCTTCGATGCTCAAAGCGCCCACGCCGGCGCCCTGCTCGACCTGTGGCGCGAGACGATGGAGCTCCGCAGCCTGACAGGCGGGTGATTCAGGGGAGCGGTTCGCAGTGCCGTTCCCGGCGCTCGCTTTCTCTTAGCGTGAGATCCGAATCCGGAAAATCCTTTCAGAATTTCTGGAATCGCCCTTTTCGGGTTCATGCTGCAGCCGGTGCCGTGGGCATCCCCCCCGAACGGCCTTTTGATTTACTTCAGCAGGGTGAACGACAGCGATTTCCTCCCGCCGCCTAATTCGATCTTCTGAGCCATATACTCAATCGTGTCGCCCACCTTGTGACTCGAGCTCCCGAGCGGGTCGCTGACAACAACTTCCGTGCCGCCAACATCCACCACGTAAGCACGAAATGTGTGCCCCGCGTCCGACTGAGAATACACCTTGAGCACGGGGGCCTTCGAGGTCGTGAAGCTGCTCTTAGAAATCGCTTTCACGAGATGGCAGCCGCCTAGCATGACAAGCAGGAAGGATAGCAAACAAACCAAGGTGCGTTTCATATGAGGGTCAGTCTCGTTGCTGTTAGGCGCCGGTCCTCCCGGATAGTTAGATCACGCGGTCGATCGGCTTCGGAATCGCACTGTGGCGGGTCGTGAGAAGCCGTTCAAGCAAATCTCCGGGCTCACGCTCCACCGTAAGCATGTCGTGGTGGGCCGGTGTGAGGAACCCTTCATCACGCATATGCGATAGAAACTGAAGCAACGGATCGAAATAGCCGCCGGCATTCAGGAGTCCGACAGGTTTGAGGTGCAGGCCAAGCTGCAGCCACGTAAAAACCTCGATCACTTCTTCCAGGGTGCCGATGCCCCCGGGCAGGGCTGCAAATCCATCGGACAGCTCCGCCATGCGGTGCTTGCGCTCGTGCATCGAATCCACGGCAATCAACCGGGTCAGCGTCCGGTGTTCACGACCTTCGGCAATCATGGCGCGGGGAATGACGCCGATCACCTCGCCTCCTCCTGCCAGAGCCTCGTAGGCGAGAACACCCATGAGCCCGACACTGCCCCCTCCATAGACGATGCCGATGCCCCGCCGGGCGCACTCCCTGCCGAATGCCGCAGCCGCAGCCGCGTAGTCTGGTGAACTGCCGAAACGGGACCCGGAATAGACGCAGATTCGAAGCATGGTTTTGTTTTTGCCGCCCCCGGCGGCCGATTGCTGGCCCTTATAAGGCCGCTAGTCATCTACCAGCAAGAACGGGCTTCTTGCCACATTCGTTTGCCGCCCAAGATGACAGATCCCCGGCTGCGGAATGCATCCAAGGCGCCCTGCAGAGGAAATCGCAGAAGAACCGCATCCGCCGGATGCTGCATATCCCCGCGCGGCTATAGTTTTCCGGAGATGCCTGCCGCCGCCCTCCCATCCCTGATCACAACGGAGCAGATGGAATCTGAAAGACTGTAGGAAGCGACGGCGTCGCGAACCTCAACGAACGGCACCAGATCGAGAATCGCTTCTTGATCGGCAACGTAGCCATCGACCACCTCCCCCTTTTCAACAACGGTTATGACCGCACACCGGACGCCGGCAGCATGCCGCTCGTGGATCGTATCCATAATTTCCGAATCGGTTAGTATGGAATAAATGAGATTCCCGCAAAACTGACTTTCGTCGTTGCCTATCGGCTCGTATTTAAGAGTGGATGGTATCATAATTTCCCCCGGCTTCCCTGAGTCCGGGTTCCGAGTGTTCTCACATTCTTGCTTCCCGCGACGCGTCACCAAAGCAGGAGGCATGCCAGAAGTCCCGTAGGAACAGCGCACCGGTAGGCGGACTCGGATTATTTTATTCGTAATGCGTCCACAACCGCAGAACCTTCACCACTCGCTTCGTCTTGAGCACCTGATACACCAACCTGTGCTGAATGTTGATCCTTCGCGAGCAGGCACCGGCAAGATCCCCGATGAGCTTCACGCAGGGTGGTGCGTTCTGGAAAGGATCATCCGCCAAAATATTCAGAGGCAGCTGGGCCTTCGGTTTCAGACCAGCGCTCGCAAGCTTCCTGGCGTCCTTCTGCGCTTGCTTGGTAAAGACAAGGGCGCATTTCACCAATCAAGCGTCTTGGCACACGCGGAAACCGGAGTGGCGAGCCCGGCACGAATCGATTCCCTCATTCCTGGAATCGAGACCAAATAGAGGCTCTCCTGAACGGCGCGCCAGTCGTCCTCGGCAACGAGAACAGCGTTGGACCTCTTGCCAGTAATCTGAATCGGCTCATGAGAGTCCGAAGCATCATCCAAGAGTTTGTAAATCATGGATCGTGCTGTGGTGGCGGTAACAGTCTGCACGAAAAAAGCGTGCGTTACGTCAAGCGGTATTTTTCAGCGTCCCCGATCACCGACACCTGCCCGTGGTGCGGCTCCTGCTCCGCAGGAGGCGTGACGCGGGTAGGCGTTGGTTGAACGGCTGTCGGCACGTTACATTTTCGGGGACGCTTGGCTGTGAAAAAGAAGCCAGTTAAGAGAAAAGGAATGCAGCACGACTATCGCTAGATTCGATAGGACAACTGGGTTTTTAATGTCCCGCACAGTAATAGCGCTCAGGCATTTATATAAAATCTGAAATATGAATAGAAATATACAGATCGACATGAGTCGAGCTGGTTCTAGTAACGCATACACGCTGAAAAATGCAATTGATATATATAAGGAAGCTAATATGCGGCTGCCGGGACTGTCTGAACCAAAAGGCCAATTTCGGAATTTGGATATAGGTAGGAATGCAAGGACGCATCCCCAAAAACCAGCTACCAATATGTTAACAACCAGGGACGTGTATACGATGATCATATATTATGCCGAACGTCACGCATGACCTGCCCCGGAAAACTGGCGGTCGGGGTGCTTTAGCAGCCCGAGTGCCAGCTTGTAGGGGTTAGGTCGATGCGCCCGTTCGGCTTTTTGGTTTTTCATTCAGTGTGTGGGTAGAAGAGAATACCATCAGCATAGGCATAACCAAGATCCATACCCCTGACCTTCCCAAAGTCGTATGTGAGTTCTATTGCCACATCGACCGGATTCATGCCCGTCTCCCTGATGCGCTTGGCAACGTCCGTATCTCTGGAGATCAACCCTCCAAAACCAAATCCCTTGGGGAACGAAAATCCAATCGCATCAGGTCCTAAGTCTGGTCTCCAGTTAACAGTCGCCTTAACATGCACAACCCGCTTCTGGTCAACAAATGGACCAAAGAAAACGAATTGATATCCTGCGATGAAAACAGCAAAAACCGCAACCTGGCAGATCAACCATGACGAGGATCGGAAGGCAAAACGCCACAATAAGAATCCAGCAATCGCCGCTGCGGGCAGAAGGGCGATGCCGATCAATGGGCGAGGGTCAATCCACGCGAGAATCATATTTTATTGCAGAATGTCGAGGTGTGGCACCGGCTACCGGGAGCTCTGCTCGGGAAAAGGGTTAAGGGTTGTAGTCAAGTGGATCATTTCGACACTGGGCGAGTAGGCGGTTGTCCACCACCGTCTTGTTCGCTTGTCGCTTTCTGTTTGTTGCTCTCCTGAATTGCGAAGCCAATCGGAAATGCCATTGCGAAAATGTAAAACAGCGACCAGATACCGATCTTAGAGGTGGCGCGGAAAGCGGAGCCAACGGGAGCCGTTTTTTAGTTAGCTCGGAGA
>CAYXRX010000010.1:0-134859 GCA_964467415.1 uncultured Chthoniobacterales bacterium | reverse complement strand
GGCACGTAGTCCTCCCGCTCGACTCCGTCCACGTAGGACTCGATCAGGCGGAAGAGCTTCGTGCGCTGAGCCTCGGTGGTTGCCGGAGCCTCGGTGACCACGAGCTTGGGCACCTTGGTCTTCACCAGGTGGTGGAGTTCGAATCCCGACGCCTGCCTGCCCGTGGCCGCCTCGTAGAGGAGTCCGTAGGCGGTGAGCTGGGTTTCGTTCCTGTGGACGACCTGCTCGGCGTTTGGTGTCGCTGCGCTGGTCTTGAAGTCCACGATCCGCCCACCGGGGCGCACGAGGTCGATGATGCCAACGAGACTCGGAAGCCCGTGCGCAGCCAGGTCGGCTTCGACACGGACCTCGACGGCCTCGGGCTTCTCCTCCGCCGGGATCGGGGTGTCTCGCAGATACATCTCCACGAGCCCCCATGCCTTTTCCTGCTGGGCGTCCTCCTCCCCGAGCTCCCACACGACCGGCTCGTCCTCCTGACCGGTCACCCAGTTGAGGAAGAACCCGTGCTTGAGCGACGGGGCATCGTGCGCCTGTCCGCGCCAGCGTGCTGTGCTCCACTGCTGGAGGGCTGCGTGCACGGCCTTGCCAACGAAGAGCGCGGCGGTGGCCGGCTTGGCGAGCTGTTCGACATACCTGAAGGCAAACTTCAGCCGGCAGGAGTGGAAGCAGTTGAGGCGCGAGGCGGATACAACACTTGTAAGGTGTTCGTCCGCCGAGGGTGCCGCTGGGGCCGCCACCGGCGGATTGGCCAGGGCGATCACCGGGCACCCCCGTTCTGGTACTGCCGACGGGGCGGTGACGTGCGGGTGCTCGGCCGGCGGGTGTTCCCGCCACGGCTGCCTCCCCCGTGCTCGTCGAGCAGACGGTCGATGAGGCCGCTTGCCTGGAGCTTGTTGAGCTCCCGGACCCCGACCCCGAACATCTGCCGCGATGTGTGGTCGACCTCGTTGCGGTCGAGGCTGTGCTCGTCCACGAGGCGGATGATGAGCTCGCGCTGCTTGTCGCTGCACGCCCAGGTTTCCCCGACGGGGTGGCCGTTGCCGTTGGCGGCGTGACCATTCCCGTTTGAGTGCTGGCCGTTGCCGTTGGTTTGCATGCCGCCGTTTGTCTGGCCATCCATGCCGTATCCGTGATCGGGGACAAACCCCGTGTGCTGGATCTCGTCGTCAACGCTCTGCTGGAGCGTCTGGTAAAGGCGGGTGCTTTCTCCCGCCACGTCGTCGATGCTGCTGATCTCGGTCTCGACGCAGACTGAGAACTGGTGGCTTGAATACCCGGGTAGGCCCAGGCGCTTCGAGTAGTTGGCGATCAATTTGAGTGCCATTGTGTTCCTTTCGTTGTGGGCACAAAAAAGCCCGACCGTAGTGGCCGGGCGATTCTGTGCTGGTTGGTGTGTCAGGCAGCGGCGGTTGTGGCCGGTGTCTGGTTGGTGGTGCTGGCGCTGCGGAGCGGGATGATCTTCGGCGCCTCCTCGCAGATCCGGTTCAGCGATGCCTCCATGAGCCGGTCGTTTAAGACCGTCATGGGCACGCGCAGATCCTTGGCTGCGAAATACAGGCGCTTGACGAGATCCCGTCGCAGGGCCGGTGAGTAATATCCCTTGCGGGGCATACGAGGTTCTCTGGGTTGCGGTGGATGTTCAGGACGGCCGCCGGCGGACATCGCCGGGACCGTGGGGTAGGAAACGCTGATAGCGATTCCCTTCCCAATAGATTCTGGGTCAAAAACGGGGAAAAGAGAACCGCCCGGGAGATTGATTTCTGGCAGCGACTCCACCGGTTGCCACAATTAGGCCCGCAAGTGAACGGCCGCCGGCTTCCCATAAACAATATCCACAACTACCGTTTGAGGTTCATCTCAGGAGAACCACGGAGAGCCCAAAACCGCCTGCGTGTGACGTCCGTGTGACGTTTTCAACGTAAGTTGTTGATTATAAGGAGAGGCGAGGGCCGGAATCGGACTGTATTATGCTCATTACAAGCACATTACATTACTTGCATCTTCATGTCAATGGTATACTACTCAACTGCTCGCTCCTGCCATGGCCGGCTTTAAGCTATCCGTTTGCTGGCAGTTTTGCTGGCACCTTTTGCCCGTGGCTTGCCACCGCGGGCGGGGCACTTCAAAACTGAAGATTCGCGGTTTGGTTCGCCGGACTGGCGCTTGGCAGCGATAACTGCAAGCAGATCATGGAGTTCGGAATATTCCTGCTCCCACGAGTGCTGGGGGAATCCAGACATTTCAGGCATTTCAACTCTGCGAGTTTCGTCTAAAAAATAAATGGGATACGAAATGCTTTTCCCCTCGCTTTTGATACGGAATTGAAAAAACGTCCAGCCCTTGGGGACGGAAAGGCAACAGAAGAAATTGCGTATCGCGCTCGTTTTTATCGCCTTAAAAAACACGACAGCTTGAGAAAAGAGTGCCGCGGAGGATCGATAATGGAGACTCTCTATGCCCTCAAAGAAAGAATCCTCAAACTCCACCGAAATTTCGATTTTGTCTTTGACAATGGAATTAAACCGAATCTTTGGAAGCGGCAACTCATCGTGGCGGGAAAGACATGTGTCATCCGAATCATCGTCAGTCGACAAGCGCTGGGTCTGATCGAAAACCTCCGCCCAGAAGGATTCGAAATCAAACGATGCGCGACGCGGTGCTGGAAGTTCAGCATTTAAATCAGGAACCAACTTGTGCTTGGAGTTTCTGCGGCGCGGCAATAGAAAACTCAAATGGGGTTTTGAAAACCGGATCAACTCGGCATCGGTTGCAGCTAAACGCCGTTTCATTGCCAGCTTTTCGGCCATGCCATTCAATTTCTTCACGTTATCCTGCAGGGTAACCCGCTGCCTCTCATTGAGCGCTTTCACGTTGCGCTTGAGGGAAGCACACTGCGGTCTTACTTGAAGTTGAGTTTGAACAGCTCGCGCGCGGCTCAACAGCGCTTCTTCCTGACTTTGCAGATGCTCGAGATATTCGCGGCGCAGAAAGTCACGGACCGTTTCAGGCGGCGGAGAAACTGTATTGGTATAACAAAGCAGCTGCTTTGCGGCAGCGAGGAAGTCTTCGTAAAGCAACAGGAATAGATGAGCCTTATTCTTCGCGCATGCATTATTAAACACAGCAAGAAAATCACTGTTCAATAACGCGATATCTCGTAGTGCAATCTCACGAGCTGTAATCGAATCGAAATCGTAGGTGGGGTGAGCAGAAGGAAAGTCACAAACATCAGGGGCGAGCAAAAATACTCTTTTCAACCGGCGAAGCTGATCCGGGCTCAACCGCGTCTTTTCATTTTCAATGTTGCTCATGCTTGATCTTCCACAGCCGAGACATAACTGTAAGTCGTTCTGTGAAAAGCCGAGCGCATCACGAAGTTTTTTGAGTCTATTTGCGGCTGCACTCACCGACCAAGGCTACGTGCATTTTGGACGTGAGCACAAGTTTTTATTCCTCAGTCACGCTTCTGAATCTTGCGAGGGAACAAAACAGCGCGAATGCTGGTCACGTGAACAAGATTGCAAAAGACTGCCTGCTGCACGCGGTAAGGCTTCCGGCTCGAGTGAATGCAGAAGAAGCCGCGGTGTTGCTGGGATTCGAATCCCACGACATACCCACGCTCATCGCCCGCGGGCTGCTCAAACCCCTGGGTTCGCCTGGCCGCAACTCGCCGAAGCGGTTCTCCTCCGCTGATATTCTCGCCAAAAGCGACGACTTGAAATGGCTCTGCCGCGCAGAAGTCGTGGTCGCCGATAAGTGGAAGCTAAAGAACTCCCGGCGCTCCCAAGCTAACCCGAAGCAGGAGGTCTGGCCATGAGGCCGGCAGGACCAGAACAAGCGGGGAGGGGCGACCTCAGCAAGGCGGACGGCAGCCCGAACACCGAAACCCGGAAGTCGAGTTCTGTTCGCGCTGATCGCCCCGACCTCTTGGGGAGATTGTACCAAATCGCAGGCCTCGATGTGACCTCGGCCACAGCCAGGCGCGGCTGCGATCGCGCCCTCACGCAGATGGTAGAAAGCCAACTCCAGGCTCCCGTGATCAAGGAGCTCCTCGCCAAAGCATTCGCAGGCGAATGCGGCCCCGAATCCGCTGAGAAAATGCCTTCGAGAACTCCGGGCAGAACGCCTTACGGCTTGTTTAGCAAAGAGCAGGTGGGCCGGATCATCGCCTCCGCCACGGGCGTTCAATTGGCGAAAGCGCACCTGCTGATCGCAATCGGGTCGGAGTTCGAAAGACGAATCCTGCAGAAACTTTCCCCGAGGGATATCCGCGCGATAATTTGCAAGGGCCTAGACATCCATGAGGCTTTGAGGGATGTCATGCCTTCTCGCGGGAAGCGCCCGGCACCGGCCGCTGATAAAAGCAGCTCCGACGAGCCGAAAGCGGTGAGGCCCCCACCAGAATCATCCGGCCCGCCAGTATAGGCGGATGGCCATGTTTTCCGCCCCAGCCACGAAACCCCATGGACAAGAACGCCAAAAGCAAAACACGGAAACCCCGAGACAGCTTCGTAGTCAAGATTACGATGAGCCTCGAGCAGCACCGGTGGCTGAAAGACCAAGCCGGCCGCGGGAACGTCGCCGAATTCGTCCGCTCGAAGGTTTTCGGCGACGAGTATCGCAGGAACACTACCCCCGCCGCCCGCTACAGTTGGGAGCTGGCGGTGGCCGTGAACTGGGTCGGAAACAACTTGCAGCGGCTGACAGAAAAAACCGACGTTCTGGCCAAAGTCCTTGCGGAAAAGCAGGGGCGCAACACGGAGATCATCGCTTTCGGCCATGTTGTCAAGCTGCTCCAGACGTGCACGGACGCTTTGATCAAAATATGCAAATCCCTTTCTCGAAAGGAGGGGTAGGATGATCATTCAGCCGTTCAGCGGCGAGGCGGCCGACATCGACTATCTGCTGAAAAACCCGACGGCGAAAATCCTGCTCGGGAACCCGGATCAGATCGCGGGGCTCATCCGTTGCTGCCCCTACGCCCGCCGCTTCACCAGCTTCGCCCTCTCCTTCAACGAGAGACTGTCGGGCGGGAATGGCCCCAAGGAACCGGGGGGCGGTGCTGTTTTGAGCCTACAGCTCCTGCTGCCGATCGTGACGACGTTCCTCGATTTCACCGCCCCGGGGGGGCAGCGAGCGAGACTCAGTTGTCTGGCCGTGATCCACGAAGACAAAGGCCGGACCGAGGTCCACATCCTGGTCGTCAACGTCGACCTGGCGACAGGCCGGCAATATTCGCCCTACGTGCACCGGCGGGACTCCGCCCGGTTGCGCAATTTCCAGAAGGTCATCAACGTGAGCCACGGTTTCACGGACCCCGAGGACCTCGACGTGCAACTCCGTTCGACGCCCAATCCTCGCACGCGCCACTATACTCTGATCCGCAAGATCACCGAGTCGGTCCAAAACAAATTTGAAGCTGCCGCCCAGGTCACGGCTGACGACGTAGCCGACTTCCTCGAGAGCGCCGGCTACCGTGTCCGAAGAAAGTCTCGGGAAGGAAAGAATCGGCGCCTGGCCGTCTTGACCGACGATGGCGGCGAGGTGCGGCTCCCGGGCGTCTGGTTCCGCGCCGATTTTGACCTGGCCAAGTTCCGCGACAAAAAGCGCCAAGGCATACGAGAACTCAAGCGGGAACTGGCGCGCCGGGCAAAGCGCTTCAAAGAGCTGACAGCGAGAAGCCACCGCATGAATCGAACCGACGCCCCCATGGTGAAATTACCCTCTACAATACTCGTGCCCAACGGGCCGCCCTTTTTTTCGAGGCTGTTTCCCTTCACCCGGTGGGAAGGGCTCAAAATCCAAGAAGTGTCGGAGAGCCTCTTCCTTGGCCCGTTGCGACGCGCAGAGTGGTTGTCCGAACTGAGCTCTCGTCTCCGGTTTCCGATCATCGACGTGCAGAGCCTCCCGCGGATAGTTTTAACTCCCCGCAGCATGGGCACCCCCAAGACGCAGACCACCGGGCAGCCTTCCGAGCCGAATCATCCCGAAAAGAAAACGGCCCCGGGCCCGGAAGGCCCGCGGTAAGGCGCAACAGACGCACCCTTCGTCCGAAAACGGTGCGTCAGGGGAGCGCAACGTCCACAAAAACACCCGTGTGGTCGGAGTAATGCTTTCCTTTCGCCGGCACCCCGGGCAGCCACCCCCGCACGGCCGAGATCCGAGAGCCGTATCGACTTAGGTTCCGGCCGGTGGGTTATGGGAGGGATATTTTGAGCACGGCGGGATTGTGGTCGGATGCCCCAGCCGAGGGGCGGATTTCCGGCGACAGAACTTTGACTCCCTTCGTCAGAAAGCCATCGAATGTCGCATCCGGGTATCGGCCATTGCCCCTGTGGGTGACTCGATTCTCTCTCGGGGTGTCCTTCCAAGCCCACTCCAACCCCGCCTGGGCAAAAATCTCGAATGTCCTCTCACCGACAAACTGCGGATCGGTCGGGTCGGTATTGAAGTCCCCGGCGATGATGACAGCAACCGGCCCGCTCTTCCCGTAGAGCTTCTCCATGTCTGCCACGTGCGCCACGAGCTGGGCCGCCGACTCCTCCCGCTTGGGGATCCCCTTCGGCACTCCGCCCATGTTCGACTTCAGATGAACGCTGTAGACGAGCAGCATGGTCTTCCCCACCGGGATGGCGGCGAACGCAAAACCCCGTGGTGGCGTATTCGGTGCCGGCTTGAACGCCTCATACCATGAGGAGTCGGCGGGATAGACAGATGCGATTGCCGTTTGCTGGACCGAGACCGGGCCGCCGGTCGGACTATCCCGGAACTTCGAGACCACCAGCGGCGATAGCCTGGGGAGAACCGAGGTCAGCTCCGCAAAGCTTTCCCAGTCCCGGATCTCCTGAGCGCAGAGGATGTCCGGGGAGAGCTGCTGCAGACCCTCCTTGGCCGCCGACATATGCAGTGCCCGGTCAGCAGGGGCTGACGTCGGCTTCCTGCCCGGAAACCATTCCAGGTTCCATGTCGCAAGCGTGACGGTCTCTGCGCCTGCCAGCTGAAGGACCGCAGCAAGGACGAGGGCTATCCTCCGCATATTTTGCATGCGACCCAGTCGGTGGATCCGCACGGGCTTCCGCTTCCGAAATACCGGCAGTTGGAGTTGTGGCGCTTACCGGTCGAGGAGCGCGAGTAGCTGAGCCCGGTCGGGGACGTGGCGGCCTGTGCAGCCGGGCGGCTCACCGCTGCTGTCGAGGCGGCGGGCGCTACGGGAGCTTGGGAAAGTTGCTGCCGGAGTGCCGCATTGTCCCGGCGGAGGCTCGCCACTGTGGCCTCCAGCTCCGCGATTCTGGCCGCGAGCTTCTGGGGATCACCCGATTGGAGCTCAAGCCGCTCAAGAGCCTTGGGGGAAAGCTGCTCGCGCTTGACGGTCATGGTCCCGAACTCGGCTTTGACCTGCGCCTCCCTGCCATTCCAGGAGAGGAGTTCGCCGTTGATGACGCTGCCGCCGTTGAGCTCGATGGTGACCGGGGCGGCCTGTGCCGATGCCAGAAGGAGGAGAAATATCACCGACCGCATGCGAAGGAGGTGCTTCATGGCCTATTCCTTGATGAACCGCATCGTCTCCTGCTTCACCGCCGCGATCATCCTCTCGGCCCGGACGTCCGCGAGGTGGCTGTTCACGACGAAGAGGGCGTGCACCACGCCTGGGATCCAGAAAAGCAGGGTCAGGACGAGATTCAGCATGGCCTGCAAGGGCTTGCCGCACAGGAGGACGGCGACCGGCGGGCAGATGATGGCGAGGAGGTATCTCATGGCGAGTGGTGGAGGGAAAAATCGGCGAACGTCATGGTAATCATCCCTCTTCCGGACCTCCAAGCTTGTTCGGGTGCGACGAGGACCAGAAGAACGCGTCCTCGACGATCCGGCAGACCCACTGCCAGAGGTCGGGCTCCTTGCTCCCGCGCGAACCCGCAACGTTCAGGACGCCGATCCCGTTGTCCTTGACGAACCCCTGCAGCGTCACGGCGGGGTTGTAGTCGCCCGCCTTGCTGATGTGGATCCACGGCTTCCCGTGCTTCCTGGCGAACTCGATTGTTCTCAGGGATCCGCCGGTGACATTCCGGGCGAGGGTGAAGACCACCGTGCCATCGGAGTCCCTGACATTCCATTCCGTGCGTTGCAGGTAGTTGGCTGAGGGCGTCTCCACCAGGTTGTATTGCCCGCCGATCGGGCCGTCTTCGGCTTTCCTGCCCTTGGGGCACCAACCGCCGTGGGGAAACCCGTGGCGGATGGCAACATCGAGCCCGGCGCGATCCGCTCCAGTCTGAGCTCCTGATACGATTCTTGTGATCATCTTGGTGGAGAATACCGGGGCTAGACGGTCAACGGCCGTCCTACACCCCAGATTTTCGAGATTGTTTCGCCTGAGCCTCTCGATCCAACGGGGGGCGTCATTGAGAATCATCCCCGCCCGACGCTGGTTTCCTGCCGACAGCAGTGCCGGAAGGAGGGGTCGCCGCCGGCCGTCGCCCAAGGAATACAACCGTCCCGAGAAAATAGGCCGCAACCGCCGCGGCAAGATACCCGGCGATGGACACCTCACCCCCAAGCGCAGCGCTGGTTACGCTCGTGCTGAGGATGAAGCAGCCCCAGAGGAGAACTGCGTAGAGTGAGTATCGGATGAAGCCCGGGAGGCCGCCCGGCCCCAGAGACGGCAGGACCAGGATCGTGACGACGAACATCGCGATCTGCAGGACGAAGGTGGCAATCGCAATCATGGCGGACGGGTCTACGGACTGCTGGAGTTCAGCGGCAGCCCCTTGGCGATATCCTTCCACAGGGGTTCAAGATCGGGTTCGTCGAGGGCCATTGCCCGGAATTTCCCATCCAGAGCGATGGCGGCGGCCACCCGAGCCCTGGCCTCCTCAAGGTCGCCGAGCTGGCAGGCGTAGCAGCCAAGGTTGTATTTGATCAATGCCTCCTTCGGATGCCGCACCTCGCCGTCGAGTAGGATCGCCTTCGCCTCGTCGATGCTCCGACATCTGCGGGTGGCGTATGCCCACTGGATCCACCAGGTGACCTGATCGGGGTCGACCTTGACCATGTGCCGGGCGGCGACCTCCGCAAGCGTCCACCTCTTGAGCGCGGAATAGATGGCGACGCGGAAGGCGATGACCCGCGGGCTGCCTCGTTGTTCCGGGTCGAGGGACTCCAGCTCGTTGGCGGCATCCTCGAACATCCCGAGCTCGAAGTAGCCCTGAGCGGCCATGAGGTAACGATTAATGTCAGTTTCTTGGTCCACAGTGAATCAGAGCATTTTTCGAAGAAGTGGGATGAAATGCACAGATGAGGAGTTTCTACCAAGGTGGCGTAAAGCTCAAGCGCTCCCACATCCATGCCGATTGCACAATTGGAGTGTTGCGACCTCCGTTAGAACCACATAAACCAAAGTCAGTGGACAGCGGAAAGACTCTTCACAACGATTTAATGGCACCCTGCCCATTTTGTGGTATTCAGGAAGGCGATTTTTTGTGCGCAAACAGCACAGGGATCGCATTTTATGACCGTTTCCCTATCAATGAGGGGCACGCTCTGGTGATTCCACGGGCACATGTGGCATCCGTTTTTGATTTGGATCCGGCAGTTCAAAATGAGCTTTGGGAGATGGTTGTCGCCGTCCGAAAAATACTGGCTGACCGATTCTCACCTGCGGGATTTAATGTTGGGGTCAACGATGGAGTTGCCGCCGGACAGACCATCGATCACGCCCACATACACATAATTCCAAGATACGAAAATGATGTCGCCGACCCGCGCGGGGGAATCAGGTGGGTTCTTCCAGAGCGCGCCCGTTACTGGAAAGGCTGACGATCATGGATGCGCCTTCTCCCCAGCAGCAACTTAATTTTCTTTCCCGAATGCAGCGGCTTCTGGCAGACGGCCAGTTCACCGGGACATATAAATTCGCGCTGATCATGGCGATTGCCGATATCTGTGTCGCGCGGGGGTGCGATTCGGGCGGGGAACTGGAGATCCAGTCGACAGAAATAGCAGAGAAAATGCTGGGCTACTACTGGGGGCATTCCCGCCCCTACCAGTCTGATGGTGTGCTCCGGCAAAATGCGGGGAAAAAACTAGTGGTCCTGAAAGTGATCAGCGACCTCCAAGAAGCGAGCTTTTCGACACTGGCACAGGCCCAGAGCGCCGGAAAACTGTGGCGGGCAGCCGTCTTTCAGGTGGCAGCGACCGTGCGGGGCATGCCTCTCTGGAAACTTCAGACTATCGGAGGCCTTGCGGATGAATTTCTCTACGAGAACAAGCCGGGCTCCCACTCCATACGGCTCAGAGGCGGCGTGATGTTTTGCCTGAGGCTATTTTACCCGCTCGTAAACGACCTTGCGCGGAGCCGGTGGACCCGGTGGATCAGGCGCCAAAACTCCCTGATTCTCGGGCCAGACAGCCAATTGGATGAGTTCCTTTTCGGGTCGGAGCGCACCTCGCTCGTCCGCATCGCCGAACCACTGCGGGAAATCCAGGAAGGCCGGTGTTTTTACTGCGGGAAAAAATTGAGGAAAGCCCATGTGGACCATTTTGTTCCGTGGATAGTGTATCCGGTTGATCTGGGGCATAACTTTGTATTGGCGGATGCCGCCTGCAACTTGAACAAGAGCGACCACCTCCCCTCCGTAGAACACCTGTTGCGGTGGGCAGACCGGAACCGGACAAGCGGCGAATCAATCGCCGAGATGCTCGCCCCGCTCGGGATGACCTGCGATCTATCCACAACCGCAGGCGTTGCGAGGTGGGCATACGCACTTGCGGCAGTAAACGGAAAGCAGACTTGGAGGCAAGGGAGGACTCTCGTCCCGCTTGGCTCAGAGTGGAAGGGCGTTTTTGAAGAAGCCGCCTAGATGACCTTTCCCATGGGCGCGGCTTGGGGAATACCGAAATAATCATTGGCGTAGGACAGCGGTTGACCGTCCGCTCCTGCGATGATCGCCCCGCTATGAACAAGAACCCTTCCGAGATCGTCCACCCGCTTGAGGTCATGCGGGGCTATTACTCCACAAGCGGCATCACCTTTCAGGAGGAGGACGAGGCGCTCTTCACCCGAATTAATCTCATGAATACCGAGGTTCAGGTTATCTGCTGGGGCGAGCCCAACGATACGGCAAATGTGATTGTCAGGCTTCCGCTCAGAGCAGCGCCTGAGGTCCGCGAAAAGGCAGGCGAGTTCGTCAACCGCATGAACTTCGAGGCCAAGCGGAAGTTCTGGGAGATCGACTGCGACAGCGGGGAACTTCGCTTGACGAGCTATGCCGACACCCTCGTCGCTCCACTGACGGCCGCCTTCTTTCGGGCGATCCTGGATGCCCTCCTCGCAGCCGCGGACGCCGCCTTCCCATATCTGACCGGAGTCCTCACCGGCCGGATGTCGCCCGCGTTCGCTGCCGACCAGGCAGAGGCGGGCATTCGAACAGCCTGGCAGGGTAGAGAGGAATAATCCCGGTAAGACGAAAAAGAATTGACAGCAACACTGTCAACTGTATCCTTCATCCCATGAAGACGACATCGACCATGAACCTTCCATCCCTCGCGGAGTCGGTGAACGACTGGTGCAGCGGGCGACAGATCCTTCCGGCAAGCGGACAGGCCGCGGAGTCCTTGAGCGAGCGCAATATCCGCTACTACCGCACGCTCGGGCTTTTGGACGGCCCGCTTGCGGGCGGGGGATACGGGCGCCGGCATTTCCTCCAGCTCGCCTCTATCCGGGTGCTCCAGGCCCGCGGGCTTCCACTGAAAAGAATCCAGGAGCTGCTTTACGGTCGCGACGACGATGGCCTCGAAGAGCTCCTTGAGCGGGCAGGCAGCGATGCGGCCTCCGCTCCGCCGGTCTTCCCAGCGTTTTCCAATGAAACCTGGAACGTTTCCGCGCTCGGCGGTCCCTATGCTCTCCTGAGCCGGGGCGGAGCGCGTCCGACTCCTGCCCAGCTTGCAGCCATTTCCGAAATCCTCACCAACAATACCATCACCAAATGAACCGCACCTCCCACTCCCCCTTCGGTCTTGAAGCCTGGCTCGAATCCACCCGGATCATCCTCCCCCTGCGGGGCATGGAAATCCGCTCCGACGTCTTCACCGGGTTTGCCCGCGTAGAGATCGACCAGATCTTTGTCCAGTCCAACAGCCAGGCCCTCGATTGCCGGTATGTTTTCCCCCTGCCCGCCGACGCCGCCGTTCACCGCTGCGAGATGCACGTCAACGGCAGGCTCGTCCTCGCGCGGGTCGAGGAAAAGGAGGAGGCAGAAAGGCTCTACAAAAAGGCCAAGGCGGAGGGCCGGAGGGCGGCTCTAGCCAGAGGGGAGCGCGAAAACCTTTTCACCCTCGAACTCGGCAACCTGCAACCTGAAGACGTCATCCTGATGCGCTTTTCCTACGTCCAGCCGCTCCAGCGCCTTCAGGAGCAGCGCACCCTGCGCGTTCCGGTGACCCCGGGTGTGCGCTTCATTCCCGGCAACCCGCTCCTGCGGCCGAATAGCGGCCCAGGCGCTTCCGATGATACCGACGAGGTGCCGGACGCCTCACGGATCTCGCCTCCGCGCATCGATAGCGGTCACCCCGATGCCGCGGCACTACAAATTTCCGTGCGCCTGCGCGGCGGAGTTGAAGCCGCCCGCGCGGTTTCCTCCCCGAGCCACATCCTTGCCGTCCGCCCCAAAGAAAACGACCTCTGCATCTCGCTCGCGACCGACCGCGAGTTCCCGGAGAAGGATTTCGTGATGACATGGATCGAGCCGGCACCGGGAGCTCCGGTTGCCCGCCTCTGGCTGGACGAATGCCGGCGCGGCGTTCTTGAGCTCCGCCTTCCGGACAAGCACGCCACCACCTCCGACCCGGCCTGCGACGTGTATTTCCTGCTCGACCGCTCCGGGAGCATGGGTGGCGAAAACTGGGCCGGGGCCTGCCGGGCTGTGGCCGGGCTCAAGTCACGGTTGGATCCCGAGACCCCCGTCTGGCTGACGCTTTTTGAGAGCAGCCACCGCGACTGGGCGGAAAAGCCTCAGGCGGCCGGCCGTCTCGACTTCGGCCCGGACGGCGAGGCGATCGAGCGGGTTGGCACGGGAGGCGGAACCAACATGCTCGGGGCGCTCGCCCATGTGGCCCAAAAAGTTCAAAAGCACAGCGCCGGACGCAGCGCGGCCATCCTGCTGCTCACCGACGGAGACATCGGCAATGAGGAGGCGGTCGTCACCTGCGCCCGCGAGGCCCGATGCCCGGTCCATGTCATCGGGATCGCCATCAGCCCGAACGATGCCCTCCGCGCCGTGGCAGAAGAAACCGGCGGGCGGGCCGTTTTTCTTTCGCCCGGCGAGGATATCGAAGCAGCGACCGAGCGCTTCGCGCCGCTCCTTCGGACGCCGGTCGTGAGCGGGCTGTCGATACCTGCGGGTTGGGAGGCTGCTGACGGCCGCCCGCTGCGCGACCTCACTGCCGGTGACGATCTCGTCGTCCCGGTTTCCGCAAACCCCGGTGCACCCGAGCTTTCGATCACCGGAGCCGGCTGCGATGGGAGCCCGTGGGAGGTAACGCCCGCGCACGTGGACTGCAAGCCCGCCGCCCTCATCTGGGCCCGCGCCAGGATCCGCCACCTCGAACGGCGGGAGGACCCGTCCGCCCTCGCCCTCGCAAAGGAATTCAACCTCCTCTGCAAAAGCGCCGCATTCGTCGCCTGGGACGAGGCGGAAAAAGTCGTCATCGCAAAGAAGGAAATCCAGCAGCCATCCATCCTCTGCTCCGAGAGCGTCAGCGCATTCAGCTTGAGCGCATCTGGGCCGTCCGTGGCTAGGCTGATTCTGCAGAGTCCCGTTTCGGATGAAGACGTGATCCGCCCGAGCCCGCCACGGTTTCTGCCGCGGCCGAAACCCGTGGAAAACGGTGTCACTGCTGCGATTCTGAAGGTCGTGAAGGCGCTGAACAAGCTCATCAAAAAAGAGGCCATCGTTCCCACCGACGAGCTGCTTGATGTCCTTTATCATCTTGAAATGCTGGCGAAACACGAGCCTGCGGACTTTTCCAGACAGGTAGCCGGCCTCCTCCGCGTCCTGATCGACCAGCTGGAAGCGCTCGTAGCAAAGGACCCGCAACTCGCCAAAAAGCTCAAGCCGCACATCGCCAGCCTGCGCACCTGCCGGGATTCGATCGCCCCGATTGCAATCTGAAAAGCCGCAAGGCCGCCGGAATCGAAAAATTGAGATAGTTTTTGGTGTAGGACACTCCTTGACCGGGTGGCTGCGCGATGATGGCCCGCGTTATGAGACCTCGTGCACTGTTTTCCCGGATGTTTTCCCGACCGCGACCCGCCTGTTCGTCCAAAAGGCGGCTAACTGAACGTTGGATGGCATAGGGAGTGAACAAAGCTCCCTGGGACGACCAGGAAAACGGTTCGAAATAGCAAACAACACACACAACGAAAGGAAGATAGATATGAAAACGCTCACTCAACCCGCCACCGCCCGCAATCTCACCGCCTGGTTCGTCTCTGTCCCTCCGGGGCAGGAGATCCCGGATTACACCGTCCTTGAGGAGGCTATGGAGAATCAGACCGGACTCCTTCACGAGACCGGCGACGTCAACGAACTCATGATCGAGAACCCGGGAGACCACGACCTCTTCATTCAGGCCGGGGACATCGTTAAAGGAGGCCGTCAGGATCGGACGCTCGGAGTTGACTTCATCGTGCCGGCGAAATCCGGGAAGGTGCCGGTTCCTGTCTTCTGCGTCGAAGCCGCCCGCTGGCATAAGCGGCGCAGCGAGTCAGACATCTTTTTCTCGAAATCCAGCGATTTCAGCTCTTCCAAGAAGCTGAGGGCTGCTCTCCGGGAGGCGAAAAACCAGAGCATGGTCTGGCAGTTTGTCGCGGAGGAACAGGAAAAGCTCAGCGCGGCCATGGGATCGGACGCGACTTGTGACGAGTCGCCCTCCAGCCTGCAACTCTCCTACGAAAAGAAGGAAACTGTCGCCGCCGTTGAGGATTACCTAGCCGGATTGGAATCCCTCCCCACGGCGGAAGCTGCTGGGGTCGTCTGGGCGATCAACGGGAAGCTCAGTCACGCGGATATCTACGCTTCCCCGGTCCTGTTCCGAAAGGTCTGGCGCAAGCTCCTGCGTGCGGCAGCCTTTGAAGCCATCGGTGAGCGCACGGGACACCCTGTGGAGCCGCTCCGCGATATCGCGGAGGTTTCGGCCTGGCTCGAAGAGGCGGCAGCGGCAGCCTCCGAGGAGGAAAATCTCCCACCGAGAACCCGGCTCTCGACCCGCCGGGCGAAAGCCCAACTCCGGTTCGAAACCCGCGACACCGCCGTCTCCGAACCCATCCACCTCAGCATCCTCGCGCAGTAAACACCCGCTCCTCTCATTTCCAATTCACCATTTCAACTTTCTCAAAACTATGTGGCTCGCTACTCAACACGGATTCTACTCCATCGTCCAAAAACCCGCCGGTCATTTCCACGTCCGGACCCGCTGCAAGCAGGATCTTGAGAACCTGATCGCCCTCACCGGCATCGAGGCACCTCTGCATCACACGACCGAAGGCGATTACGCCTGGCGGATCATCGTCGGACAGGCGGAAGTCAGCTCAATCATGGCTGCCCTCGCAAACTCCATCGATTACCGGAACTTCAAAGACCGGATCCACGACAAGCCTGACCAGAAGGATAAACTGCCGGCGTATTCCCGGCTCTGGTCGCAGATGCTGGATTACCAGACCACGAAAGAAACCTACTGAACACCCCACCCCGCGCTATGAACAAGAACCCCACAGAAGTCACCCGCCCGCTGGAAGTCATGCGGCAGGCCTACACGGATATGGAGATCACGTTCCAGGAGGACGACGATACGATCTTCACCCGGCTCAACCTCAATAATCTCGAGGTCCACGTCATCAGCTGGGGCTGCCCGGACGACCTCGCCACCACCGTGATCCGCATCCCGGTCCATGCAGCGCCGGAATTCCGGGCGGCAGCCGGCGAGTTCCTTCACCGGCTGAACTTCAACGCCCGCCGGAAGTTCTGGGAGATCGACCACGACGACGGGGAGATCCGCCTCGCCGCCTACACCGATACCGTTCTCGGCCCCCTGACCGACCGCATCTTCCGCTCGATGCTCCACTGCATGCTCATGACCGCCGACACCGCCTTCCCCTACCTCACAAGCGTGCTCTCGGGCCGGATGAGCCCGGAATTCGCCGCCGACCAGGCCGAAGCGGCCCTTGCTGCTATGTGGGATAAGGACGGGGCGATGGACTCGGAGAGCCCTGAGGAAAATTAATGGCGTCTTCGAGAATTGCCCCATCCGACCCAATCGAAGCCCCCACGTCCCGGTTGCCCAGAAGTCGCTGTCTCCGCGTCGCGACCCCCTGGTTGACGATTTTCGATTCCAAACGTCTTCAGGAGTGAAATGAACGAATCTACCCAAAATTCCGCAGCGCTCATGAATGTGGCGAGGGAACTCCTGGAGGAATGCCGACTGGAGGAGGCGGTCGACATCCTGGAGAACGTCCCACCCACATGCTCTGAGGGGGCTCTGGCGACGGAATGGCTGGCTGGGATCTTTCTCTGGACCGGGCAGCCCCGCCGCGCACGGATGGCAATCGGGCAGCGGTCGGCAGCCCCGCTGCCTGACCGACTGAGATTAAAGATGCTCCAGGCTTGCCTTGCGGAGGGGGATTTTCTCAAGGCGAGCGACTTCCTTCTTTCGACGAAAGGCGAGGCCGTCCATGTCGAACGGAATCTGGCGATGGCCTCATATTATTCGAGCGTGGGAAACTTCTATCATGCTGCTGGCTGGTTACAAAATATCGATCCAAGGGAACTCCGGGCGGAACGCTGGCTCATGGATCCATGGATCTGGCGACTCTGGCATTATTGCGCCAAGTGCGATGCCCCGCCAGAGCTCCTCCGGGGGATCGGGATGCTCAGCAGGAAATTCGAGATGGAGACATTTTTCGAGCGGATCGGAAATCCGATGGAGGTAGGAATTCTCAGCCGTCAGGACATCGTCCCCGAGTATTGTCCGCTCTTTTCTCCCGATATCCTGGCGGGGGTGGCTCGGATCGATCCGTCCGCCTGCCTACGCCACCCTAGCCTAGCCGCCAGCTTCATGCAGTGGAGCTCCTCGCTCATGGAGCAAAACATGGAGGCGATCAGGAAGGGTGTGCGGAAAAGTACAGGAACGAACGCACAAGCGGTCTGGCTGCCCAACGCGAAAACATACATCTCAGCTGGCAGGTTTCACACGGCGAGGGGTTCAGTTCTTGAATCCGCAGACCAATGCCCAACAGTGCTCGATCTCGCGATCGATGATGCTTCGCTTGGACCAATCTCGGATGCGATCCGGGACCTGCAGTGCTGCCGGGATGCTTATCCCGGTGCCCTCTCCGATCTTCTTGCGCTAGAGAAACTCTCCGAGGGCAAAGAGACTGATCGGGCTTTTGAGGTCCTTGGTCGGCTGAGCGCGACGGCAGGAGATCTGACACATCTCCAGCACAAGCGGGCGATCCTTCATTTCTATGATCGGAGCTACGAGCAGGCCTTCGAGCTGGCGAACGCTGTCGCCGACCAGTGGCCGGACGATCCAACTCCATTCTTCATTGCTGCGGAGTCCCTCCGCTGCATGGGCCGGTTTGATGAAGCGGCAGACGTGCTGCTTTCGGCTCCGCCAAACATTGTTTTCCTCCCACAGGCAAAACCGCTTGCTGCATCCTTGCGCAAGCTCGGGCACGTCCATCCGCTATTCGAATCGCTGGATTGGATGCACCCTCTTTCCGAGAAGACGGCTGCAGGCAGGCCCGATGCCTTCATCGCCGTCGGGATCATCGACGGGGGTGCGGTGGCCAATTCGAACGATTGGCCTGCACCTGCAAAATATTTTCTCGAATCCCTCCCCTCGCTGGCACCCGCAGAATACCGGTGCCGCCAATTTCTCCACGAGATCCTCCGGGCACTGCACCTCGCGGGCATGGATGCGGAGGAACTCATCGGCTGGGCCGAGAAGTTTTCGCTCAGCGCCCATACGATCCCCTCATCCGCGTTTTGCCCGCGGGCGGTAATCCGTCAACTGGCCCGCGAGATCACACTTTCCAACCACCAACCAACATACGCCACCACATGACAACCACATACCGCCAGGGGGACATCCTCTTCGTCAGCTCGGAGTCTCCCATCGATACAAAACAAACGACCGCCGGGGCCCTTGAGATCGCCCAAGGCGAGGTCACCGGCCACGCCCATGTCCTCCACGCCGACGGGATCGAGTTCGACTCCGACCGGGACGGGCTCGTCTCCGCCCTCAACCTCCCGGATGGCGGCACCCTCCGCCACGACGAGCATGCGCCGATCGACCTCCCCCCGGGCAGCTACCGGATCCGGCGCCAGCGGGAATACACCTACAATCAGGCCGTCAGCGCCGATGACTGAGAGCACCCATGCAGACTTCGAGAGGGAATGGCTTCGGCGTGCCTCCGACACGCGTCCGGCTGACCGGGCAGCGGCGGAGGCAGCCGCCCGGCGCTTCTACGATCGCGCAGGCTTTCTTGGCGAAATGCAGGCCGTGCTGTGGGCAAATTCCTACCCGGAGTTTGCCCGATTGGTCCGCTGCATGGATCGCGAACTCGGATGGCACGTCCTTTACAGCTTTCTGAAGACATCCAAGTTTGTGGAGCCGGATTCCTCCGGATTCGGTGCGGCGCTTGCGCACGCGCTGAGCTCATTCGAAATAATAGCTGTCGAATATCGCGAGGCGGAAGACGAGGACCATGAGGACGCAGAGGACGAGGAGCGCGACGATGATGAAATCGAATATGAGACGGTGGGCGTTCCTAGAACGGCTCTCCTTCCTCACATCTATGCGCCCTCGCGCCTCGCCCATTTTCAGGACCGTATCGCTTCCGGCAAGCTCCAGGTGACCGGCCTCCACGAGGCGATGCTCGGCATCCTGCGCGAATGCCCTGCCTTCTTCCCGCTGCCCGGAGTCGCCGTCCTCTGCGACAATCCCGCCCGGATCACCTCGTTCGGGCCCCCTCATACCGGCGGCGCGGGTCCCGGCCTCACGTTTGAATACCGCTCCGGCACGACCGAGCATTTCTGGGGCGGCATCCGAGTTTCGGAAGCGGTGGCGCACCGACTCGACCGTCCAGACCTGCTGCCGTCCGCAGATATCCTTGAGGACTTCCCGCCTGCGATCCGGACTCGTCTGGTCGCTTCAGCCGGGGCCCGCGAGGTCGCGCAGGGGGCCGGTGCTGCCACCGTAATGGCGGTGGACGACGTGGTCCTGCGGCGGGAGCTCATCGAGGCTTACGGCCCGAAGGAGCTCATCTACAACACAGGCGTCGAAACCAAAACCGTGGATGACGACTTCGGGAAGCTCTTCCGCATCGAGGTTCCGGGGGACGAGGACATCTGCGTTGTTAAGGTTCTCAACGCCACCCCCGAACCGGACGGCACATTCCGGGACTACTACCTCCGCGTGCCGCCTGACGTCGAATCCGCCCGTGAGGCTGTCGCGTGGACGTTCGACGCCGAAGAGGACTACGGTCCTGTCGTTCAGACATGACGCCCGAGGCCGATCGCCCGAAGGATCCTCTGCCAGAGGCTTGGCGACCCCGGTGGGCCCGGAGGGGGAGCCCCCACTTCTGAAATCGCCGGCATGGGACGCGGGGGCTCGGCAGCCGGTTTCGCCGGTTCGGCCGCCGGGGCCGCAGACTGCGAGCGCAGGACGCACCCTTCATACCGCAGTCCGATATCGCGGATTTTCTCTTGAGCCTCCTCCCGGGCCGATGCCAGGATCTTGCTCACCATCTGCTTTGAAATCCCCAGCGCCTCCCCGATCTCCGAGCCGCTCTCTCCGGCCGCCGTTCTGCGAAGCACATCCTGCCGCCGGGGATCCATCCTGCCGAGAACGCCTTCCAGGTAGGCCGATGTCTCGTTCCGGGCAATCTGCTCGACGACCGGCGAGGGTGATGAAACCGGCTCCGGCGCTGCCGCCTCAGTCCCCGGCAGGGGGTCATAGAGCGGCTGACGCTCGTCAAGCCGGCTGCTCTTGCGGTGCAGGTCCCTCAGCCGGTTCTGGATCACGGTCACCGCATAGGCCTCAAAATTCCCCTCCCTGTTCTCAAAGTTTCGCGCCGCATCCCAGAGCGCCTGATCGGCCGTCGTCTCGATCTCGTCCGGCGTGGCCCGGGGGATATTCGAGAAGCCTGCGGCGATCTTTGCCGCCAGCGGCCGATGCCCGTCAAAGAGCTCCCGCGCGCTGCGCCTGGCTGAGTTTTCGGCCTGCATGCCGGCCATTCAACTCCTGCCCGGGTTTCCGCTCAAGCGAAAGCAGCCTTAGCCGCCACCGGAAAATTCTCGATGAAAATTAAAATTCCTTTCACCTGCCCCAGCCGTTGTCCCACCCCCCGTGCGATATTGGCCCGAAAATGAACGTTCAAGCCCCCGCTGAAAGCCCATTTCCGGGCATTTTTCGAATGAACCGCACCTCACAATTCCCCGTCAGCAGGGGCAAGCGGCTGGCGCTCAGGCAAGCAACCGGATGCGCATCCTCAGGACGACAACCGCAGCATTTTTTGACGATATTGCCTTATCTAATATCTGGCATTTCCTTTGGCTCTGGCTACGATGCGCTTCCAATGAAAGAGGGGGAATCATGAAGGTCGTAGCTCTTGTCAGCGGAGGGATGGATTCGGTTGTGGCGCTCCACCAGGCCCGCCAGTCCCACGAGGTTGTGGCCTCGATCAGCTTCCACTACGGATCCAAGCACAATGACCGGGAGATCCCGTTCGCAAAGTGGCAATCCGACCACCTTGGGATACCCCACCTCACCGTCCCTCTCTCCTTCATCGGCGAGCAGTTCGAGTCCGACCTCCTCGCCAAGGGGGGCGAGATCCCCAAGGGGCATTACGAGGAGCAGTCGATGAAGAAGACGGTCGTCCCGTTCCGCAACGGGATCATGCTCTCGATCGCAGCCGGATTCGCGGAGAGCAAGGAGGCGAACGGACTCGTCATCGCCGCACACTCCGGCGACCACGCGATCTACCCGGACTGCCGGGAGGATTTCATGCGGGCCATGGGCGACGCGATCCGCCTCGGGACGTATGCCGAGGTCGAGCTCCTCCGCCCGTTTATCGCCATGACCAAAGCCGATATCGCACGGCGCGGGATCGAGCTTGGTGTCGATTTTTCCAGAACCTGGTCGTGCTATGTCGGCGGGGAGACCCACTGCGGCGAATGCGGCACCTGCGTCGAGCGCCGCGAGGCATTCTTCCTGGCCGACGTTCCCGACCCCACGGCTTACCTGTCTACAGGCCCCCTTCCCCCGAAGCCTGCCGCATGCTGATCTCCGAGATTTTCTACTCCATCCAGGGCGAGGGCGAGCTGACGGGCGTCCCCTCCGTGTTCATCCGCACATCGGGGTGCAACCTCCGCTGCGGGTGGTGCGACACCCCCTACGCTTCATGGAACCCCGAGGGAACGGACATGGGCGTGGACCGGATTTTGGAGGAGGTGAAAGAGTATCCCGCCAAGCACGTCGTCCTCACCGGGGGTGAGCCGATGATCGCCCGAAACATCCGCGACCTCGCCTCAGGGCTTCGCGATGCTGGTTACCACATCACGATCGAGACCGCGGGGACGATCGCCCCGGACGGGATCGCCTGCGACCTCGCTTCGATCAGCCCGAAGTTTAGCAATTCGACACCCGTTGAGGGCAGCATCGACTCCGCGTGGATCAAGCGCCACGAGGAAACCCGCCACCAGCCGGAGATCCTGGCGGAGTGGGCCAGGCAATATCCGCACCAGTTCAAGCTCGTCGTCGGCAGCGAGGATGATGCGGTCGAGGCGATCGCGATTCTCAGGATAGCGCTGCCGGATATCCCGAAATCGAAAATCCATCTCATGCCCGAGGGCACGGACAGCAAGACCCTTGCGGGCCGCGACGCCTGGCTGATCGACTTCTGTAAAAAACACGGCTATCGATACTGCTTCCGCCTCCAAATCCATCTTTTCGGCAACACCAAAGGAACCTGAATGCCCTACCGGATCTGCAAAACCATCGAAATCGAGAACGGGCACATGCTCACGCATCACCCGGACAAGTGCCGGTTCCCGCACGGGCACAGCCGCAAGGTCGAGATCGTCATCGAGGCGGACGAATTGGATGCCGGCGGAATGGTCTGCGACTTCAAGATCGTGAAGGATGCGGTGGGCGACTACCTCGAAACCTTCGACCACGCGCTCTGCGTGAACACGCAGGACCCGATGTTCGAGACTTTCAAGGCTGCCTATGGGGATCGGGTCATCCCGTTTGCGGACACCGAGCCGACCACCGAGGTGCTTGCGAGGACGTTCTTCGACGAGATAGCTCGGCAGCTGCTGGCATACGCCGCCCGCACCGACACCCGCTACAAATTGCGACCCACTGTGCGCCTGGTCAAAGTCCGGGTCTGGGAGACCAGCTCGTCATGGGCGGAATACGAGGCATGAAAGACGTCCAGAGCTCCCCAGACACCCGCGGCATCGCCATCGACCAAGTCGGCGTCTGCGATCTGACGTATCCGATCACCGTCCTTGACCGGGAAAATCAGAAGCAGCAGTGCGCGGCCAAGATTTCGCTGTCGGTAAGCCTGCCCCACCATTTCAAGGGGACGCACATGAGCCGGTTCCTGCAGGTTCTGGCCGAACATCAGGGCGAGGTCACGATGCGGACGGTTCCCGCGATCCTCCACGATCTAAAAAAGCGTCTGGATGCAGAGTCTGCCCACATCGAGGTTGAGTTCCCGTATTTCCTTCAGAGGAAGGCTCCAGTCTCCGGCCTGAGCGCCCCCATGGATTACACCTGCGCGTTTATCGGAGAGTCAAATGGCGGAAGCGACGACTTCCTTCTCCGCGTCTGCACTCCCGTCGGGACGCTCTGCCCATGTTCGAAGGAAATCAGCGACTACGGGGCGCACAACCAGCGGGGCTACGTGACGATAACCGTGCGCACACGGAAGCATGAAGACGGGCAATGGGATTTCCTCTGGATCGAGGAGCTGGTAGCCATCGCAGAGAAATCAGCCTCCGCCCCGATCTACCCCCTGCTTAAGCGCACCGACGAGCGTCATGTCACCATGCAGGCCTACGACAACCCAGTGTTCGTCGAGGATGTCGTTCGCAACGCAGCCGCCCAACTCAAGGAAGACCCGCGAGTCGTCTGGTTCGAAGTTCGCGCGGTGAACCATGAGAGCATCCACAACCACTCCGCTTTTGCGGTGGTTTCAAAAGATCCGGAGCAGAATGGAGAGAAAGTGTGAATGGCTTCATTGTAAGGCATGGAGGGTTCGGTATAGGGAAGGTTTTCAGTTCAATAAACGGACAATTCGCAGTGCTCTTTTTGTCATCTGACGACGTGAAAATTATTGCTGGTGGAGTCGGGGAGCATCACGCTCTCAAACGGGTTCTTTTGCCGCAAAATACCATCTGTAACACGCTAGATATGAAGCAGTGCCGGATTACCAATACTGCGGCGGCGATCAGCGTCAGCGAACAGCATCGGTATCAAGTTGAGTTTGATGACGGACTTACCAGGGAGGTTTCAGAAGTGGACTTGATTCCCAAAAAGATTCCCCTCATTGACTCCCCGCTCGATGCGTTGGCCGAACGGCAATTGGAAGGATTTGGTACTTTCCTGAAGCGGGAGGCGTTTGTTGATGCCTGGTGTTCAAGTGTTCGGGGAGCATTGGGGTTGCGGGCTTTGCTTTCGAGTCGAATTGACCTGCGTCCGCACCAGGCCTATGTGGCTGGCGCGATTCTCCTTGATCGGGTGCCGCGCTTCTTGCTCGCGGACGAGGTCGGACTCGGTAAGACAATCGAGGCGGGCATTGTGATTCACGACATTTTGGAGCGTAAACCGGAGGCGAAGATCCTGATCCTCTGCCCCGGCACTCTGACACAACAGTGGTTGTGCGAACTCTATTCCAAGTTCTCGGGCAATGTCTTTCACTTGTTAGAACTTCGTCTTGAGGAGGCGATGACGGGAATCATCCCTGAGAAAGCAATTGTCGCGTTCACCGACGCTCTTTCGTTTTCGTCAAAACTTCGAAAGATGAAATGGGATATGCTCGTCGTTGATGAGGCGCACCACCTTCTAGCTACCCCTGAACTTTACAGTCTGGTTCAACAACTGTCTGCCAATGCCCCGGGATGCCTGCTTCTGAGCGCTATACCAGCACAGCGCCGCGAGGAGGAATACCTGCGCCTTCTCGCATTGCTGGAACCGCAGCGCTACAAGCCCCACGCTGAGGGGGCCAAAGAGCACTTCAAGCAACTTTATGACCGACAAATCGAATTGGGACGGAAGCTAAGTTACATTTCAAGGCGCCTCGGAGAATTTGCCGCTGGCGAAGAGAACGCAGACCGAATTTTACAGAAAGTCGGGGAATTGTGTTCCCTTCCAGTGCTGTCTCAGGACGAGTTTTTGGCCTCTTCTGCGAAGTTGCTCGAACCATCCATACCAACCAAGCTTATCGAAGCTGTCCATTTGCTTCTGCATTATGTCGGAGACCGATATCGAATCAGTCGGCGTATTCTTCGAAATCGCCGTAGCCAACTGTTCGATATCGAACCCGATCTCCGCATTGACAGGGAGTTGTATCGTTTAGGGCATCAACCGGACCAGTTGGAATTGGATGCGGGCAATGCGGCGAGGAGGCTTTTGCAGAATCTCCTCAACTCAGGCACTGACGATTCAGTTCTACTGCCGCTTGCAAGACACTTGTTTCACTCCATGTGTGATCCCGTCTGCCTTAGCGATTTCTTAGCTCTTCGATACTCAAGAAAACCAATAGTTACGGACTTGCTGGAGTTCGACGGTCAGATCAATTACAAAGACTGGACGGAATACGCGTCGAACCTCTGGGCAGCAGCAAATCTAGAACCAAAAATCGAAGCATTTGCAGATCTTGAGCGTGCTGCTGAAAACTGGCAATGCAACGCAGCGACCTCTGTCAGAATGGACGCTTTTGTAACTTTCCTGCGAACCAGACATAGGGGGGCGCCATCGAAAAAGTTCCTCGTCTTCGCGGGTTTCTTCGGCTTGGGCGAAAGGTTGGCACAGCACTTGGTTGATACCTTTGGGAGTGCCAGTGTTGCGCAATTCACCTGGGACATGGAAACGAAGGAGAAGGAGAAGGCGGTCATGCGTTTCAAGCGCGATTCCCAGTGTTGGCTGATGGTCTCGGATGAGACGGGGGGAGAAGGCCGCAATTTCCAATTTGTAGATGAGTTGATCCACTTCGACCTACCCTGGCATGTTTCAAAGATTGAGCAGCGCATCGGTCGTCTCGACCGTTTGGGCCGCCATATTCCCAAGGTTTGTTCCAACGTGCTTTTCGCGATTGGCGAAGAGGAGGACGGATTGTTGGGATGCATGGAATCTGGTTTCCAAGTCTTCACGCGCTCAATCAGTGGGCTTGAGTTTGCGCTATCCCAACTCGAATGTCGTGTTACACAAACTGCAATAGCGGACGGTTATGAAGGGCTTTTTTTGCTAATCAACGATATAAAGACCAGTGCCGAGGCAGAACGAGCGGAGGATGATGTTCAAGGAATGCTCGACGCAGCCTCCCTTGAGCGAACGAGTGCAGAAGTTTTCCGGAGAGCACAGTCTACGCTGGATCGGGACATTGCTCTTGAGCATGCCTTTTGTGATTGGCTGAGGTTCATTGGAGGAAACAGCGTGCTTCGATTTCTCAAGGCTGGCGACTTTCCAGAAGGTATAGTGGAGTTTCGCCCAAACCAAATACCCCCGGATGTTCTTTCTCTCAAAACTGCCCCCGATGGCACTTTGACAGATCGATCTGGGACGTTCCGCCGAAAGATTGCACAGGAACGACCTGATCTTGAGTTTTTCAGCGTTGGGAACGATTTCTTCGATGTAGTTTGCGCTGCCTTGTGGCAATCTTCCAAGGGGCGAACATACTCCGTTGAGTGTCAGTCAATATGTTCACTTTGGCGCGGTTTCGAATTCTCTTACTTTCCTACTGTTGATCGAGACCTTTTACGTCTGCATCCCGGACTCTTGAAGCACTTAGATCGCTTATTCGCGGTCCGGGGCGAACATTATTTCATCGATGAAGATTTGACCCCTGCAGTAGACAACTCTGGACTTCTGAGTCTTCGGAGGTCGCTGACGAATGAAGGAAAAGATACAATTTGGAGGAATTTCACCCTCAACAATACGAGGGTGCAGTTGTTAGCGGAACGTTATGCCAATCCGGGATGGGAGACTCTTGTCAACAGCGCTGAGGCGATAGCTCGCGTTGAAGCAAAAAAACATTTTTCCTTGTCCCTCGCAAACGTTCTCGAGATTGAGGCAGCCAGAATAGTTGAGCAGATCCGTCAGGCGAAGCTTGCCGGTGCCGATGGCTGGGAGGATGAAATCGCTGGACTGGAGGCGTTGCTCGCGGCCATTAACGACTGGGACGTGGAATTGGACACCGCTGGTTTTCTTTCCGTAAATGGGGGAATTATCCCATGACGGACCCCTTGGGAGAAATGAAGGAGTCGCTTCGCCGCGGCACGCCGCCGGATACGGCATTAATTAAGCTTCCCGAGGAACCATCGGCCGCCTACGCCGTTGGCCGTTTTTTACTCTCGTGGGGACAAACTGGAGAACTAGGGGCAGATCAGGCCGTCTTACTGCGTCAGGCACTGCGTTGGCTGGGAGTTACTTCGCTATTCATCGGTCATGCACCCGTTTTGACGCCAGAGTTCGTCTGTCGCCTCAACCAAGCAGGCGTGGACTTTAGACACGACGGGGAATTGTTTGTTCGTTCCTTTTCGGCCTCTTGGTTGGCGGAAACCACGCACTGCGACGCGCCGCCGCGAAAAAGAGCTCCAGACGAGAGCTTTGCGGCCGAGGCATATTTGCAATCGATCGGCTATAAGCGATGGCGTTCGCAAGCTCAGAAGGAAGCTGCCTGGGCAACTGCCACTGCCCCGCTGGGTTCCACGCGGGTAGTGGTTTTGCCAACCGGGTCGGGAAAAAGCCTATGCTTCCAGTTACTGCCGCGATTTTCAGTGGGCCTCACTGTCGTCGTTGTGCCGACGATCGCGCTTGCTTTGGATCAACAGGTCAACGCTGCGAGACTCTTTGCAAAGACGCCCGACGTGAACCCGCTCTCCTTCGCCTCGGACGATAATCCCGAGGCTACGGCGTTGGCAGTGAAAGAGAAAAGAACGCGGCTTCTTTTCACTTCACCTGAAGCCTGCGTCTCCGGTCGCCTGCGGCCGATACTTGACGGCTTTGCTAGAACCGAATCTGGTTGGCTTACCAATCTCGTGGTGGACGAAGCGCATCTCATTGAGACGTGGGGCGCACAATTCAGGGTGGAGTTTCAGATCCTAGCCGCAGCGCGGCGGACCTGGCGAGCTGCGTCTGGTGGCAAACTGCGCACTTTCCTCTTCTCGGCGACAATGTCGAAGCACTGCCGCGAGGTGCTGCACAAGCTGTTTTCTAATGACGAGATCCCTGTTGAATTCGTCAGCCAACGAGTCCGACCGGAGATCGTTTATTATTCATACCGATTTCCGGACAAAGTGGGACGCGACGACGCTGCCATCCAGGCACTCTGGCAACTGCCGCGTCCAGCGATTCTCTACGTGACGGAGAAGGCCGACGCAGAGACCCTGTGCTCCCGATTGCGAGAGAGGGGGTTCCGACGCATCGCCACCTTCCACGGCGATACGCGAAGGAACGACCGCAAGACAATCCTCCGCCGATGGAAGAGCAACGAAATCGACCTCATGGTGGCAACATCCGCGTTTGGCGTGGGCGTGGACAAGGGCGACGTTCGTGCGGTGGTGCATGCGTGCTATCCGGAGAACCTCGATCGCTACTACCAGGAGGCAGGACGCGGTGCCCGGGACGGATGGTCCTCAGTCAGTCTGCTCCTATCGGCACCGGAAGACCGAAATACCGCCAAGAAGATCACAGTGAAACTCATGCGGCCTAAGTCTATTCAGGCACGCTGGGAGTCAATGTTTGTCATGGCAGAGGCGCGTGAAGATCACGTCTATGCCCTCCCCATGGCTTGTCGGCACACCGGTCTGATCGGCACACGCACCTATCGCGAGAACATCCGCTGGAATAAACGTCTCCTCCTCCAACTGGAACGCGCCGGGCGACTGGAGTTCGCCGACCTCGACTACCGCCGCCCGCCTTCGCCCGACGACGAAACTGAGGAATGGGCGGTGGTGAGGATCAAGTCGTTCCAACCAAACACGCTTCGCCTGAGCTCGCTCATCGCCGAGCAGCGCAACGAAGAGCTTCGCCGTTTTCAAGCAGGCTTGCTCCAACTGGATGACTTCCTCGCTGGGACGAAGTGCGCCAGTCGCGTACTGGGGAAACTCTACGACATGCAGCAAATCGGGTGCCCCGGATGCCCTTTTTGCCGGAAACAGTCTCGGGTGCCACCAGCGTGCGAACCGCTCGATTTTCCAGTCGCGCCACCGTGGGGTTCGCCGTTTCAATCGGAGTGGGTAGAAGAGTGTCCATCGCCGCTTGGGCTAGCGGCACGCATCCAATTCATCGACATGATCTCACGCTGCGTCACTTCTAAAGGGCTACGGCAATTTTACGCGCCGGAGTCCCATTTCGCCACCGTGATGAACTGCTTCCACGACGCCTTCCCCGAAAACACTGCCGAACTTCATCGCCTCGACTCCGTCACGGCGGTCTCCAGACTCAGCGCGTCCGTTCGCGTTCCCATTGTCTTCCTGCATCTGGATGCGACCAACGTGCCTGCACTCGCTCTCGGCAAGTCGCACCCTGCGGTTCACCTGAGTTGCGGCGTCCGGAACTCCGCGTCGCACGGCGGGCGTGACGCGGTCGTAGATGAGAATTTTCGCCGCTGGCCATCGCTGGAGGCCTGGTTCGCAAAATCTCCAAGCCAATCTCTCTCATGTTTACCGACAACCCTGTAACACCAGTTCGACTCGAAATTCTTGTCGACCTATTGCGCCAACAGAATCGAGGCCTGTCGCGTGGAGACATTTATCGATTACTCCAACCCACACCTCTGGAGCCAGACCCCAAATACGCACCGGCCTCGGCCACGGTTATCGCCGCAGTGGAGTTGGGGTTAGCCGAGGAAAGCGGAGGCACGTTCTCGCTCAGTGTATTGGGAAAGCATCGCAAGGAGACGCGTGCCGCTGTCCTGGAGGCCTTCGATGAAAAAGTGTTGGCGCGGACCGACGTCGAAAAATACTTCGCACTGTTCTATTCTTTTTATCTGAATCTCGGCAAAGCGGTTCATGCGCGTACGAGGCAAAGCGGCGAGGATTGGGCCAGGCAGTTCAACCAGGAAGTGTTTCTCGACGAACCGCAATCGAATCCATTTAATAAAGAGAAACTCACCGGGCTTCATCGATGGTTTAGCTACGTTGGCCTCGGTTGGTATGATCAGATGGACGAACTGCAAGCAAACCCTTACGAGCGCCTTCTGCGCGCGTTACCGCGCATCTTCGCCAAAAAGCGTAAACTTAGCTCAGACGATTTCATGAAGAGACTAGCCGACGCCTGCCCAGAACTCGACGGCGGCGAGGTGTTTCGGCAAGCCAACCGGACATGGAACGGGGCGGACAAGCAATGCACTCTCGGGCTGAGCCACGCCCTAATCGAACTGCATGAGGATAGCGTGATTCATCTGGACTGTCCCGCGGATTGCCGGGAGTGGAGCTTGAAAGAAGCAGAACCGCCACGGGATGACGCCTTCAAGGGCGACCGCTTCGCGTCTGTCGAGTGGAGGAAACCCTGATATGCCTTACCCGAAAGAACTCGGCCAGCCTTGTTGGATACCGGAGCAGGTCCGCAAAGTCATCTCCTTGACGGCGCACACGAGCGCCGAATCCGCACCCTACTTTCTCGCGGCGCACTCGCCCTTCGCGCGGATCACTGATGCCAAAACGGGCGGGCGTCAGTTGACCGAGGAGCAGGCCTTTGCCGAACTCTTCTCACCAGCGCGAGGAGAAGTGCAGGCGTTCGTGAAGGGCGAACCCGGCACCGGCAAGTCGCACCTGATCCGCTGGCTGAAACTGCGCGCCGACCATGCTCAGGGGCAGCGTGAAGCGGGTTTCGAACGTTTCAAGTTAGTGCTCGTTTCCCGTGGCAATGGTAGCCTGAAAGACGCGCTCGGCCAAGTCGTGGAGCAACTCGGACCAGAGTTCCGGCAACACACCGCCCGTATCCGGGGTGCCATCGACAAATTATCGGACCATGCTGCGCGCGACACTTTGCTCTACGCACTCGCCCTCGAAATCGGCACGCATTGGCCGGCACGCCATCCTGACATGCCGCTGCCTGTCTCACTGCAGCATTTGGCGGCCGCGTTGGGACCGACCACCGGCTTTGGTGCCTGGATGAAGCGTGACGGCGGTGTGATTCATCGGGTGATCCAGCGGTTAACAGAGGAGAGTTCGGTTGAGGATCGCGAGGATTTTCCGGCGTTTGCACCCGCCGACTTCAGCGTCGATATCACGTTCCTCCGTCCCAACACCACGCCAGGCAACGTCATCGCCTTCGCCGAGGATCTAGCGGAAGAGGACGACCGCCGGGCTCTGGCCGCGACGATACTGAACACGGCGCTCGCGGACGCGGTCCGCGGTTTGACTGGCCTCCAGGGTTCCGATCTGCTGGAGATCTTTACCGAGATCCGGCGCGAACTCGGACCGCAAAAGCAGTTGGCCGTTTTCATCGAGGATGTCTCGGTCGGGGGCATCAATCAGGATATCATCAACGCATTCGAACCGCGCGAGATCGACGGTCTGGGCCGGATGGTCGCAGTGCTCGGCATTACGAACAGCGCTTGGGGATCTTCGAACTTTCCGGACAACCAAAAGCAACGAGCGACTTTTGTCTTCGAGGTCGGAGGACAGGTGGCCGAATCTTGGGCGGCTGACCCCCCGGCCGTCGCGGCCTTCACCGCTCGCTATTTGAATGCCGTCCGCACGAATGACGAGGGGATCCGTAGCCTGGCCGAGGAGCGGTTCTCGGATGATGTGACGCGTTCCATCTGCGACGATTGCCCGGTGCAGGAAGAGTGCTTCCAAGACTTCGAATATTCCGAACTGCCGAATGGCGTGAGAATCGGGCTCTTCCCGTTGAATCCTGTCGCGCCTAAGGCGCTCCTTGGTTCGCTCAATGATGCTTATTACAAGTCGCAGCGGGGCTTGCTCGATCGCGTCCTGCTGCCAGCCCTCGACCAATCCTATTCCGCGCTGCAAGCGCGCGAATTCCCCCAACAGAATCAGTTCAGCGTGAAGGCACCGACCTTCCGCTTCGACTGGACGGGCTTCTCCACGCGCTATCTCGGCGGCGCCCGATGGACCGAACCACAGAAAACTCGCATTCGCTTCCTTGCAGGCTACTGGGCGAATGCCGCCACCGCTGACGAGGCCGCAGCCCTTCTGACGGCAGTCTTGGAGCCGCTCGGGATGCCAAAGTTCTCAAGCGAAGCCACCCCTCCTCTGAAAGGTGGCTCTTCAGGTCCGCCGCCCCCGCCGCCCCCGCGCGAAGATTCCGCCCTCCAGGATCTGCTGAAGGCAGTGGACAGTTGGTTCGACGGGTCCAGGCTCGCGAAGGATGCAGATTTTCGCAAGATGGTGGGAAGCCTACTGCGGAAATCAATCGCCTGGTCCCATCAACGCGGCACACCCATCACCGTCTCAACGACCGGCGAGGGGAGGCTGATATCCGGACACGCATTCGTTAGGATCGAAGAACAGACCTCGAGTCCCGCCAATCAGCTTTATTTCGTCGAACTCGTGCGTGATGAGGAGACCCGGGATCTTCTACATTCGCTCTCGCATTTCGAGCGCCGCGGCTCCTGGGTTTTTCCGCATGGCGAACTGCACAAGCGAACAATATCGCGCTGGTTGAGACGACATCAACCGCGCGTGATCGAGAGCTTGCGTCCTGATCCATTCACCCTGGTGCAGTCGGCGCGTCAGTGCGCCATTCAGGCTCTTGCTGTTGCCGCAGTTTTGCGCGATCGGCGCAAACTCCCGGCGAACGCCGCCGAGCGGATCGGGGTGCTATTCGAGTCCATCTGGGAGGCAGGTGCGAAGCCGACGTTACTCTCCACCGAACTGCAGGAGATTGCCGCGGATCTGGAAACCCGGCACGCCTTGCTCCGAGCCCTGGTGGTTCGTGAGTTCGGGGCAGGACAGGGTGATGCGGCACCCTCGGATTTTATCGATCCGACGCCGATCCTCGAGGTTCTGAAAGAATCCGAAAATACGCTCTCCGTCACTCCTCCTCAGGTCGGTAACGGCTTTTGGAAAGCGCGGTTCAGTTCCGTGAGTCGCCTGGAGGCCTATGCCAACCTCAACGAGCGCATCGAGAAGGAGCGCTTGGCCATCGAGCGCGCGGTGGAAGCCGTGCGTACGTTTGCGACAACTGCCGGTTTCTCGGGTGACAACCTTCGCGAGGCTTTGTGTGAATGCCTTAAGGAGTTGGTGGAGGTAATTCGGATCCAGCGCGGTGGCCAGCACAACAGGGCCATTCTTCCGATTGCCCATGAGGAGTTCGACACTCTCTGGCAAACGGGAATCCTGCGGGACACTGATCTGCGCAGTTCCTGGGGCGCGGCGACCTGCAAGGCGATCGAGGTCTCCACGGAGCGCAATCCTGCGAACCTTCTCGCGTTCAATCCCGCGCGTCTGAAAGAGTGCGTCGCCACGCTGCGCACCGTGCAGTTATTTCTCGAACTCGTCGAGAGGCACATGGAAGAAGAGGAGAGCGATCATGGAGAGACCGGTGACAGTCGGACGAAATTGCTGGATGCTCTGCAACGAATCGAAAACCTAATGCCGGGAGACGCTCCGGAAACTGCGGACGACGAATGAAAACCCTGGCGAATCTAAAGACCCGATTGGAAGCACTGCCCCGCATCCGTGAAGCGCGACAGCACGAAGCCCACTTCGCTGAATTCTCAAAAAAGTGCGAATCCGCGGGCGACCGCCTGGGGCGGGCCGCCGACGCTGCTGTGCATGGGGCGGCGGTCCTCCCGGCGTCCGGTTACGGCAATGCCCTCACCACCATTCGATCAACGAAGCGTATGGCAACCCGACTGAAGGAGAAGTTGTCCGCCGAACCGGCCGCCATTGTTGAGAAAAAAACAGAGGCAAGCTTCATCCGTCTCTTCGATAACGCGGTCACCGCGTTGAAATCCTGCCAGACCGCATGGGAGAACGAATTAGAGGCGAGGATCAAGAACTGGCAGGCCATCGCTGAAGTGGTGGGGAAACTAGGGGAGGAAGAGGAAGCGAAGGAACTGAAGGCCACGGCGATGCAACTCAAGACTGCCATCGAATCGCTCTCGGCCGCGAAAGACCAACTACCACGAACCGCGCCGGATTCCGCCCGGGTCCAGCGAGACCTTGCGGATCTGCAGGAGGCCGTCTCCAAACTCGGACTCGACACCCCCTTCGGAAAGTTCCTCCAAGACGCCGCCTCTCCGGCAGGCGCTGAGTTGGGCGCCGCTCAGGCCGACGATGTTTCGCAGCAGATTGCGGACCTGAAGCTGTCCAAAGTCTTCAGGATCCGTCTTTCGTATTAGCCATGTCACTTCAGAACTTCGTCAGCGAGTTTTTGACGTTCCTTGAAAAGCGCGAGGAGCGCCTGATTTCATGGGGGTTTTACAATGTACGCTGGACTGCTGCCGAAATTGTCGCTGCGTTCCCTGTCGAAGCGCACGAAACCTTGCAGTTGGCGTGGGAGGAGTTTGCCAACCAAGGACGAACCCTTAGCTCGCTCATGCAGCAGATGCGGCAGCGCAATTTACTATACCTCGTTCCGGATACGTCACCCGACGCCTACCGCACGCGTTTCGCTGAGGGAGTGCGACTGCTGGCCAACCTGCGGCAGATGTTCAAGTCGGACGATTGGGCAACGGGACCGCGCTTAGTTTCGGATATAAAGCTGCACGTCACCGCGCGCCAATACCCCCGTCGCGATCTGAGTGCGAACGCAGTCTGGGAGCGGCTACAACCAAAGTGTCCGACTGTAAATATCGAGTTGATGCGGCTATGCTTTTTCGCGCTCGCTTCCCGGGTGGGGGGTCCGTTCAGTTTTGCGGGATTCCAGGCGCGGGCTTTCGAGCATATCTTGGAGCGTTACGGCTCTGCTGGCTTTAGTGGGTCAGTGGTATGTGCCGGGACAGGTTCCGGCAAGACCAAGGCGTTCTACGTTCCAGCTTTCTTGGCAATTGCCCCGGAACTGAATCAACCTCCGTTCGCAAAGATCATCGCCATCTACCCACGCAATGTTCTTTTGGCTGATCAGTTGCGCGAGGCCATAACCGAGGCGGAAAAACTACGCCCAGTTTTGGGTGCGGCGGGCCTGCGCCCAATTCGTTTTGGAGCGTTGCTTGGGGATACACCATTCAGACATTACTTCGATGCCTCAACTGCCAGGCATTACCATTGGAAACGTCGTGGAAATGGAGCGGTTATTCCCTATCTGAAGTCCCCAGTCGACGGTGGTTGCAGCGACCTGATATGGCGCGATGAGGACCGCAAAGCTGGGCGCACTTGCCTTTACCGGGAAGGGGCAACGCAGCCAGATGTCGCGTCAGGCGTGTTGGCACTAACACGCGAGGAATTGGCCGAATCGCCTCCGGATGTCCTGTTCCTTTCCCTCGAGATGCTCAATCGCGAGATGTGCAGCCCGCAATGGGAGCAAACCTTCGGCATGCGACGCGCACCAGACCGATCACCGCGGCTTCTATTACTCGATGAGGTTCACGCCTACGAAGGACTGACGGGCGCTCAGGTCGCTTGGGTCTTGCGCCGATGGCGTCACTGGGCTCGCGTGAAGGGGCTTCACGTAGTTGGATTGTCCGCGACGCTCCGGGACGCACCGCAGCATCTGGCGCGGGTCGCAGGCCTGCAAGCATCCCAAGTGCAGGAGTTTCGCCCCACGCCCGGAATGGACGGGGCTGGCGAAATGGAGGCAGAAGGTGCTGAATACAGCTTGGCGGTAAAGGGCGACCCCGCAGCTGGGGCCTCCCTTCTTGGGACGTCCATTCAGGCAGGAATGCTCTTGTCTCGCTTGTTGACTCCGAGAACCCAAGGACCGAGCGGTTCGGGCGTGGAGATTCGCCCGGAGGAGTTCTTCCGAAAGAAGGTGTTCGGCTTCAGCGACAACCTCGATTCAGTAAACCGCTGGTTTAGCGACATGTCGGACGCTGAATCGTCGAATTGGCGGCATCCGTTGCTTGCATCACTCCGACAGCTTCCGTCAGGCACGCCGGACCATATTCGTCGCCGCCGGATTCAGGAGGGGCAGGTCTGGGAACTCCCGCAGTTAATCGGGCATAATCTTGACCAACCTCTTACGGTGACACGCTGTAGCTCTCAGGATGCTGGAGCAGACGCCAATTCCGACCTGGTTATCGCTACCAGTTCGCTCGAGGTTGGTTTCGATGATCCCGACGTGGCCATCATGCTGCACCACAAGCGACCGACTTCGATGTCCTCGTTTATTCAGCGTAAAGGTCGGGCAGGTCGTACCCGAGGCTCAAGGCCGTGGACGGTGGTTGTGCTCTCTGATTATGGAGCAGATCGCTGGGCGTTCCATTCTGCAGAACAACTATTCCAACCAGTGGTGGATGAGCTGGTTCTTCCGACGCTCAACCCTTATGTGCTCAGAGTGCAGGTTGCTCAGTATCTCATCGATTGGATCGGACGCCGTCTCGGAGGACGCAGCAGCGCCTATCGCTACCTTCAAGGACCGACGAACTATCCGCCCGAGCGGACAGCCCAAGATCGTGCCCGTGAGTTGCTTCGCGGTCTGCTAGATCAGGGTCAGACGTGGAGGGAGTTTGAAAAGGACCTGTTTCAATTCTTCCGTTTTGCCAGTTCTCTCGGTGAAGAGGCTGCTCGTGACCTTCTGAATAACATTTTGTGGCACGAGCCTCACCCATTGCTGATGCAGGTCGTACCAACTCTCCTTCGCAAACTGGAGGCTGATTGGGCTTACATCTATCCCTCGGTCGGAGGAGCGAAGGAGGATGAAGGCGCCCGTCGACCTCTTCCGCAGTTTATTCCCCAAGCAACCTTCACTGAGTTGGAAGTCGGTGAAGCGGTGCTTGATTTGGAATCTTTTGTTAAGAACGCCAAGTATCCCAATAGCGCGATTGTTCGTGAACCGGAGACGATGGCGATCGCGCGCTTGCTCTCTGAAGCTTGTCCGGGTCGGGTTTCGAAGCGGTTTGCAACGGTTCCAGGTGAGTCCGGCTATTGGCATCCGCACTCCACGAGTTTGGTAGCGGGGCAGAACGTCGCCTCGGTGGACGCGATATTTCCACGCTGCACTTTCTTGGAGGCAGTTGGCGGAGTTTCAGTCGTGCAGCCAGATGGCGCTTGCGCGGTCCATCGCCCAAAAGAGTTCAGTGACACCTGCAATGCATCGTGGCTGTGGCAAACCGTTGCCCGAGTTCAAGGTGATGGGGAGTTGCTGCCTGTCCGCGAGGCAAACCCTTGGCGAAGCGTCTTCAGCGATGCGCGCGCCTATCTTCATTCCAACGCGGAGTGGATCGAAGTGCTGCGCTATGCGGAGGAAAACAGCTTCGAGATGCGCCGACAGAAGCAGAGTATTTCCGGATCACTCCGCTTACAGGCGATGCTTCCTGATGGCTCTGTTGATCGCCAGGCCGTCGGCTTTCGCTTCCGAGTGGATGGCGTACACTTTGTGCTGAGCGCAGCTCATCTTGACTCGCGTCCGCCCATTTCAGGGACAACGCTCAACCGGTTTCGTGCAGATTACTTCAAACACTCAGTCGCGAATTCGCCGAATCTCCGAGGATTGGTGAACAGTTTTCAAGCGGATTGGTTGACCCAGATGTCCCTTGCGATGCTCACCGCCACCGCCTTGTTGCAGAAACTGAACCTGCAACAGGCCCAACAGGCTTTGGAGGGAAGACGACCAGAGGCTGCCGCGCGTGTACTCGACGTCATTTTCCAAATGCGAGGAGTAAGCGTTGCCGGCGTGGAAGAAGATGCGCGGTTGCGTACGACGCTTCTCGATCTCTGGAACATCGCGGTTGTCCGCGACGAGATATCTCTGTTGGAGCAAGCTCTGTGGGATGCTCCGGATGATGCGTTCACGGCATGGGTGCGCCAGCGCTACGCCGCCTCACTCGCACAAGCCCTGTGCGCGGCCATGATTAGCCTTGCACCTCAGGTCAGTGAGGAAGAACTGGTCGTGGACGTTCTCCGTCGCGACGACAATGGATACGACCTCTCGGTCACCGAGTCGTCGCCGGGCGGTCTTGGGCAAATCGAAACGGTCGTTCGAGAAATGCAGCGCCAACCGCGGCGCTTTCTGGATGGCTTGGAGTTTGCCTTCAACCATTGCCCTCGCGAAAAAAATGCCACTGATTTCATGGCGGTAGCCCGAGCGGCCGCATGCGAGACAGGCGGCGGAATTGCCACTGCCTTCGATCAGGTCCGCGCAGTTGCTGGGTTCGCAGAACTTGAGGCCGCCAAGGGCAACCTTCAGGAGGCCTTGCAGACCCGTGGGTTCCAAGCGCAGCGCTCCCTCGTTGTGTCCGTAGTCACTAAGTTGCTTCGTCCGGCAACAGATTTGGCCAGCGATCGGCTTGTATTTCGTCTGAACCGCTCTTGGCGCAGGCGCTCAGAAAAGCTCGGCATCGCCGTACCCTTGCGAACATTTGCCTACACCTGCGTCCGGCACTCCAGAATCGGGCCTTTTCTCGCCGATTACTTCGAGAACATTGGCGGCGAACCTCCGACGGAACCGCAACTTTTTGCTCAGATGCAGCAACTCTTTTTCGAAACCTGCGAAGATAGTTGCCCCGAGTGCTTGAACCAGCGAGGCCGCTTCTACGACTTGGGCTTGCCCTCGCGGTCTCTTGCCCGCGAGTGGCTCGGTATTGAAATCCAGACCGTATCGCTCAGGGATTTTCCAATCGATTGGGAGGATCGCGCGCGGCAGGCCCTGCGCACCGAGGGGAGGGTGCGCCTAGTGGGTGGACCGGTCCAGAACGCCGCGCTGGCAGGGGCCTTGCCAAGGTTCTTTGTGGAAGAAATTGATTTGGAATCCCTCCGCGTTCCGGTGTCGGTCGCGAGAATCGAACAAGCAGGCGACCGCATTTCCGTCGTTCTGCACATCCCGGACTTCGTAAATGGCTAGTCGCGACATTTGGTCTCGTGCCGGCAGCCTACAGATTCGCGATTTGCTCGCGTCTCTGATCTCTGCTCGTCTTTTGGCGGACACTTCGACCGATCCACTTTACGTGTGCTCCCCCTATCTGACTGACTTCCCGGTGTTCGACAATGCGTTTGGTCAGTTTCAGACGCTTTTTCGCTATCGTCCCGATTTTGGAGAACGTGGGGAGATCCTCTTCAGCCAAACCTTGATAGAGCTTTCGAACCGGATGCCTGTGCGCTTGATCGGTGTGCCCGGCCAATATGCAGATGTCTTCCTTCGCAATGCCGTGCGGTTCGAAGCTCCAAACATTTCTGGGCGCTACGCGTCCGATCTCTATCACGAGAAGGGTTTGCTCTGCCAAGATTTCTACCTGGAGGGATCGATGAACTTCACCTACAACGGTGTTTACCGCCGCGATGAAAAGCTAACAGCTCACACACCGGATACTGCGGAGGGCCAACAAAAGATCGCCTCGGCCACTCTTGAGTTCAACCGCTTGTGGGACGCGCGCAAGGATTCAGAGATTATCAGAACCTGATGAATGCAGGCCCGTATTCAGCTCTGATTGGTCAACTTGACCAGAATTGGCGCACGAATGCGCCCGTGTTTGCCGTTTCGATTACTGACCAGGAACTCGATGTGGAGGAGAGTCATCCTATATATGCGGAACTTGTATCGCTTTGTAGCGGGCGCTCGGCTTCGTTGCCGTTCTTCGCCAAGGACAACGAGGTCGTCTGGTGCACCATTGCCCCAGACGGCGACACTCTCAGGGAGGCCGTCGCATCCGTGCACGCGTGGGTGATACCCAGCCTCGGGGGTGAGCGACCGGGGGACGGTTATTTTCAACCAGAGACAGCCAAAGGAGCGCTGGCTTCCGCAGTCATCGCCGCTTCACCTAGCGGTTATTACAAATGGCGCTGTCCGCGCAACTTGGTGAACAAAGTCTGCGACAAGTTTCGCTTACGTCGCGGCCTAGAAGCGGTTCGTCCTGCCCGCACTCGTCCTCCACGTCCATCGCTCTACGAAATGCGCGCTCGTTTCGCCGCGACCCTGCTGGTGGGTGACCGAGACGGTGCCGAGGAAATCATTCAGCTTTTGGATTCCCTCCAACTGGAAACTGCGATCAACACCCAGTTCATGCGAATCCGAATGTGGCACCGCTTCTGTGAACTCGAACGGATTCGCAATCATCCGGACTTGCCTCACCTTTTGGTCCAACCGCTCCCGCCGAGAGTCCGCGGATGGATTGATGAAGCATGCGGGGCGACGTCGATTGCTGGCCCTGCCGCCCCAGATTTGCCGGGTTCCGATCCCTTGCCTTCTGCATCACCGCCACGCGAACCTCCGGGGCCGGTCACTCCTGCGATCAACACTTGGATTGATTGGTTTGACGCGGTGAAGGCAGGTCGCAAAGAGGTCGCTGAAGCGTTCCTGACAGATCCCCAGCCTGGGGATGTTCTCGATTTTTCATCCTGCCGCGTGGAGGCGCTGTGCAATTGCCTCGATGACCTTGTGCTGGACGACGTCTTGCGTTTGCGGGAACGCGGCCTGATTTTGGCGGCCATTGGCGAGTTGCTGGAACGTTACGTCCGCGAGACAGGATTTCCTCGTTCGAATTTGGCGGCGTTCTATCTCTCCTTGTTCCGCCTCTGGTGCCTTTTGCATAAAGGCAATTCCGCTGGGCAGGAGCAAGGCCATGTACTGCTTGAACTCGCGAGCGCATTGTGTCAACTGAACCAAAGCCCAGGCGAGGTGTGTCAGACGTTGGAAGATTGGTGGAAAGCGAAGCCTGCTCCCAGTCAACTCTATTTCGCTTTGGATGCCATTGAATTGCTTGAACGCGAACTTCCTGACCCGAAGCCAGCCATAAACCTGTGGATTGAAGCTGCGGATGTTATCAAACGTGCGCCAGATGGACTGACAACCGCTGACCGCAATCTGTGGCGGCGCGTTGGGAACCGACTTGGATTTGACGAGACGACAATCTCTCAATACATGCCTCCAGAACCTCCGGAAGAAAATCCGGTCGATCCGATTACTGCTGCCGGTTTGCAGCATGTCGCCATTGTCTGCTTGCGCGAGCAACAGGCCAAACAAGCTGCGGATGAAATCCGTGAACGTAGCGGCGCCAGAGTGACTGTCGTTTCGGACACGACCGCTGGCGCACAGACGGCCCACGCTTGCTCGGCTGATGTTGTCTTGTTTGTCTGGCTCGCGTCCACCCACGCAGTCTTCCGCGCTTTTGACAACTATGATCGTCAAGCGCTCTGCTATGTTCAGGGCACCGGAGCATCAAGCATCGTGCGCTCGCTGGAGCGGTGGACCGTATCGCGCTCCTTCCGATAAAATTACTTCCAGACCAGTTGCTTGTATTTGATGAGCAGATAGTTTGCCACCATCTGTATGTCTTTTGAAGTATTTTGAACTTCGTTCCACTTCCGTTGAGTGCTAGCTCCAAAATCCCAATAGCCATCAGTCCATGAGCAGAGTGGTGCAATCGGGGAAAGATCTGCAACGAACTGCTCTTTTGTTGGGATTCCAGCGCTCCTGTAGCGATCGCCAATTGCATCCATAAGGTGACCCATTGAAACAATTCCGACTCCATGGGTCAGACGAGATCTTGTGGGCGGTTTGCACCACGCGTCATCAAATACTTCTGCTACCGCTTGCCAGAAGCTGAAGAGCAATTCAAGAATCCTCTCAGTATCCATTTCCCCATCCGCTTGAAGGCGGCATCTGTATAGAGCGCCATCGTGGAGGCTGTTTTCCAGCATTCGCAGGATAGAATTATCTTTAATGAATCCCTGAACCTTTGCCTCCGCAGGGGTGACTCCGTCAGCGGATAGTCTTGCTCTTGCGGGCAAAACGTCGGTTTGAAATCCCCGGCGACTTTTGGCGCTGAGATCTCTGTATGGATTGGTCGGGGTTTGGATAGCCAGATGTAGTGGGGACCGCGAATCGTAATTCAAGCGATCGAGCAGGTAAGCCGGAAAACGCCTGCGTTGCAGATGGGAAGAAAGCTGCACGTCCGTTGCCGGAAGAAGTTCATAAATGAGACCCTTCGGGAGCGGTTTGGTGGAGTTTACCAATATGAACTGTTCTCGCTGCTCAGCTACGTTATCCGTGATGAAGCCAGTCACAAAAACAGGGAATGCATCGAGGCGCGCATCTCGTATCGCTGCGGCCCTTTGCTGCCCATCTACAATCCATCCTGCTTTGCTGCCATGGACATCTGTATCCGTTGGTATGGTCAGATGCCCATGGACCGGTCCGTCACAACATGGTTGATTATTCAAAGGCACAAAGCTGACCCTGGAGTTGAAAGCAACCACGATGGCGTTCGGGAGCATTGGTTCCTCCGACTCCAGATAGTTTCTTATCTCGGCAATATGTGAGATGACTTCTGGACGCTGGTAGCCTGCTATCTTTTCCCGGTTGTCCCTTCCGAGTCGAGACACCTGGGCAAAGTCATGCAATATTTTTCCATCCACAGCGAATGCATATATCTCGCGCTTCGAATTCTGACGTATCGCGATTGCGGGGAGTTCAAGCGTCTCTCTATTTTTCATGCTTTTGATTTTTTTGGTTGGTTATTCGGTCAATGCGCTGGCGGAGGACATGAAGATTGTGGAAGCCGCGTCTCCTGTTGCGCTCGGCACCTCGAAAAAGCATCACATGGATACCGAGGGCTTTACAGATTGCGCACTGGCAGCTTTCCCAGGGGCGGTCCTCCAAGGTTTCTATGTAGCGTGCACTATCGTCCTTTTTGCCGTGCCAGAGGGCCTCGTATTCGCGGAGTTTCTCGACTAGGCTCGAGACGCTCTCTTTCCCGTTATCGAAGGCAATGGCAGATTCGAAGCAAGCGAGTTCCAGTTTTCTAGCTGCGGAAAAATCTACGGCCCCAGAAAGAATCCTTCTTTTCAGTTGGGCGTTACCTTCAACCTGGGGGATCCGAATGGCTGTATATGTGCGATCCGGGGTGTGGTAATTGTCCCGATCGTCCATGAAAGCTTTCTTCAGTGGTGAGGTGCTGTCGATGCTGTACACTCCTGCGGACTCGAATGCATCGAGATTCTCAAGCCTAGATATGCCAAGGAGGTGAAGTTTTGTCTTGGGCTTTCTGATCTCGCTGACGGCCTCGAGGGTTTCAAGAATTTCACATGTCTTCAACGGAACCATGCCTCCAAGAGCGATGTATTCGTAGCCCATTTTTTGCAGGCTCACCACAGCATCTCTGTAGGAGTCAGCGCTCCATCCCTGCGCTGCTCCTATTGGACAAAATGGCAATCGGTCTTGTTTATGGCGCCTTAAAAACTCTTCCGCCTTGTCGAGTGTGATTTGAAATCGGCGGCGCCACTCGGGCAAGTCTTTCCCAAACCTTGATTCGTCTTGGCAATATCCGAGAATCACGTGGTCGAGCGAAATTCCGAAATCGAACTGGCAGTCCAGATAGAACTGAATCACGGAGTCTACACCATATGGCGGTTCGTCCTCGTTTACGTATGAGAAGGAACCGCAATCTCCCATTGTTTCAAGACGCTTGCTGCCATCCTCTCGGTCGAGTCGCAAAAACTCCCTCGCTCCGACGCGCTTCAGGCGTTGAACCTGGGCGAACGAGTAGCGGACGCTCTTCGATGTGGAAAGAGGGTCGACCATCGCTTTTGAAAGGAGCATCCCATCGTAAGGAGGGTTGGCAAGAACCTCATGAGCATAAAGTTGGGACTGTTGACGGCTCCCGGAAAATTTTCTTCGTTCGGTTATGAAGTCGAAGCTGGGATCGACAAGGTCGTGGCTATCGGGGAAGAAAAATTTCATCTCTCGGCCTCAATGATGACGCCGCTCAAGATAGAGCCTGATCAGATAGTTGGATAGCATGGCGAGATGCCTGTGGAGGTTCTGCAGTTCATTCCACTCGATACCTCCTACATCATCCCATGAACCGGAAGTCCAGCGGCATTCCGGGGCTATAACGGCGAGTTCCTTTTTGACAACCTTCGAGGCGTCACGGTCCCTGAGGTCAATCGACCCCATAATTCTGTCCATGAGTTTGCCCATCGACCGGATGCCGACGCCATGCATGAGACGACTTTGCGTCGGTGGTTTTCCCCAGGCATCAGGAAAAGTCGCCTTAACGCCATGCCAGAAGGTGACTAGAACGGTCCATACGGCAGCGTGATCGCACTCTCCCGTCGCAACATTCCTATAAGGGAAAAGACAGCCTGAGGTGTGAGTGATGCTTTCCTCGATCATCTTGATAACAACCGTGTCTGATATCACGGCCTTCTTCCTCTGTTTCTCGGTGCTGGACGGGCGGCGGATGAGTCCCTTAAACGGTGATGCCTCCTCCTGATTTAGCAGGTCGCACAGAGCAGAGGGCAACTTTTTCACCGCGAGTTTTGGCGGCAGCGGTGAGGAGACCTCGGGAAGCAATTCCGTGATCAGGCCTCTGGGCAGGGGCCGGGAGTTATTAATACGCAGGAACTGATCCCTCTGAACCTCGACGTCATCGGCGACAAATGCGCAGATCGGCACGGCGAAATTCTTTTTTGAACAAAGGCTTATTGCCAGGGCTCGCTGCTGGCCATCAACGATCCATGCGGGCTTGTTATCTCCAAAGCCGGAGTTTGGGATCTGGAGCATTCCTGCGGTCGCAAGTCCGTCGCTTGTTTTTGCTCCCCGACTGGAGACAAATCTCACCTGGGATCCGAAGCTCAGGATGATGGGATGGGCCAGCATCATATCCGGCGACTCCAGGTAGTCGGCAATTTCCTTCACATGCTTGCGGACCTCAGCGCGTTGGTATCCGATCAACTTCCCATCGTTGTCGCGGCTAACTCTGGAAATTCCAGCAATGCGGATAAGCTCCTCTCCAGTCATGGTCAGGAGGTAAAGTTCCTTGCCTGAGGGTTGCGTGATGCGCAGGGCTTTGCGCTCTATGATTCGTGGAGTTCTTTTCATCTCTTGGTGGTGCGGTTTGGTTATAGTGAGGCTACTTCGTAGAAAAGGCTTCGGAAGCGCTTGTGCTCGCAAGCGCCTCCAATATCCCTGAGCATTCGGAGCAGCGAGGTATAGGAGGCAGAAGGCGATGCGGATAGCCTGCTATAAATAAAATCGCGGACCGCTTTGTCGTTCATCTTGGACCGGTTGTAGGTGCGTATGGGGGGTTGCTTATCAAGAAGGGTTGCAAGTTTGGGAGCAAGGCGACTTGCGAGTAGACCACCTTCGGGAGCATGCCTCAGAACATGGAGAGCGAGTCTAGCGTTGAGGGAACTGCGAACTCCGCCAAGAAAATGCTCGAGGCGCGCGTCTGAAGGGAGAAGGTTCTGCGAAAGTTCCATTGGATTTTTAACGCCGACAGAAATGAGGATCAATAGGTCTGGATTCGAGAGGTTCGCTCTCGCCTCAAGAAGATCCTCGTAGAGGGCTCTGAAGTAATCCGAAGATAGAACCGCAATCAGCGGCGTATCGGGTTCGAAGCATGCCAGATCGGCAATGCACGAGGGAATTCTTCCAGACTCCCTGCGCCATGTTCGCATATGCGACCACCAACGCTGAACCGTCTTCCCCCCGTCTGACTCGAAGCAGATGGCGTCCCGATTGCGGCCAGAAAATGTGGCGGAGTAGGCGGCTAAAGGTTCGTCCGACCGGACAAGGCCGTAGCCTGCTGACGCAATGAAGAGCGAGATTGCTTTTCGGTGGAATCCTAGCTCAGTCGCCTTCCGAACAGTGGCCCAGTAGTCGCCGCAGTAAAGATCGATGGCCTTCGTCTTCTGGCAGCAATTTGCATCCAATGCCCCAGTCCAGGCTTTCACCCTTTTATCCATGGAAGGGGCACTGAAGTCGCCGAGTGAAATCATGGATCCGGCAGAAACCGCCTTCCTTGCGGTGCAGTTGACCACAAGATTTAATGCAGATGTTGTCCTGAGCACAGATTGCATTAAAACTGCATAAACGAATATCTGCAACTGCATTTATTTAAAACCCGAAACTCGGCACCTCACCTGGGAAGCACGCGCTACTCTATCCACAACTGTGATGTCGGCGCCCTGTCATGCAGTGCCAGCATAGCGGGCAGACCTCACATCGCGGTCTGTCATCCCGGCAAACCTCTCGTCCGAGGGCGATCATGTTCACGTGCAGGGATAGGCGCAAACTTGGTGGAATCTTTTCCTGTAGCCGGTTCATGTCCTTCTTGGTGCAGACCCCGGGCCGGGTCTGCCTGATCCAACCGAGCCTGCGTGAGATCCTCCAGCAGTGGGTGTCCACCGGAAAAACCTCCCTCCGGAATGAATACATCATCACGCACCTTGCAACTTTGAGTCCGACTCCGGGAAGAGATGTCAGGAATGCCTCGCACTCGGCGTCCCCCATTTTGGCAAGAGGGGCGAGCGTTGCCCTGCCGAACTTTGCGATCAGCAGCCGGGAGATTTTTTGGATCTGGCGGGATTTGTTCCGGTAGAGGCCGCCTGGCTTCAACGGCCTTTCGATCTCAGCAACTCTTGCCCGGGCCAGCATCTCCATGCGCGGAAAGCTCCTCCGCAGGCCTTTGAATGTCTGGCGGTAACCGCTCTCCTGCGTCTGGACGCTGCAGATAATGAAAATCAGCTCCTCAAGCGGGTTGCGCCGGTTGAAGTGCTCGAAGTCGGCATATCGCGCAGTCAGGATGAGGGCGACGCTGCGCATCCCTTCTTTTGTTTTATTCCGGCCGTTTGCCATTATGCTGGTCACCGTCGGACTGCAGCCTGTGCGAGCCTGAGCCGACGCTGGAAATCGGTCCGGATCGCGCTGAGGAGGAAGTCGCTGATCGCGTGGCAGATCGTCTCGACGTTTTCGCTCGTGCAGCCGTTTGGATGAGCGGTGATGTGAGCCCGCGTCATTCGATCTTCATCTTCACTTTGAGGGTTGCGATCAAATCCACCAGAGCCGGGCGGGTATCGACGTTGCGAGGGGTCCAGGCGATGCAGAGCGTGAAGCGTTCCGGGATAGGGATTTGTTGCATTCGCTGTCCCTGCAGGGAGGAAGCAGCGGTATCTGGAAGAACGGCGGCGCACATGCCCGAGCGGACCGCCTCGGCCGCTTGAAGATAGGAAGTGCAAGCCAGCGTGACTCGGAGAGGGCGGGCTCCTGCCATGCGTTCGATGGCCTCGCGCATCCGGCCGCCAATCGGGAGCGCCATCGGTATGGTGGCCAAGGCATCGCCGAGCGACTTCGGCATTGTCTTGGCAAGTCCGGTGGGGATGAAGAGCGAGTGGGCGATCTCGCCGAGGACCGCATGCTTCAGGCCCGGCACGAGGGAATCATTCCGCACGAACGCCACGTCGTAGGTGCCCTCGCGCGTGCCGGCGACCATCGCCCTGGTCTGCTCGTGGAAAACCTCAAACTTCACATCCGGATGGGCTTCGGCGACCGCTCTCAGCCGCGGAAGGAGAAGCCACTGCGCGACGCTGTTTGAGGCCACGATGCGAACCGTCCATTCTCGGCCACGGCACCGGGCGGCATAATCAGTCAACCCCTTGAAGTTCTCACGGCCAATGGCCGCCAATTCGCGTCCTGCCTCTGTGATTTCGAGCCCCCGACCCTTGCGGCGGACGAGCTCGACGCCGAAGAAGGATTCGAGCTCCCGGATCTGCCGACTCATCAGCGACTGCCTTGAGGGATCTCCCTTGGCGACCGCAGCGATGGATCCGGCATCGGCCACGGAACAGAAGTTCGCCAGGCGCTCCATCGAAAAGCCGGACTGCGAGAGGATCTTTTGATACATGACTATGCGGTCATGTTATTTGCGGTTTCAGCGATAGGCAAGATTTCAAGGATACCTCATGTTGAGGACGTGAAAGTGATCGAAACCACAAACATCCCCGGCTGCGCCAAAAAACACGTTGACCGGCGGGCGTTTGAAAAGTGTAGAAACATATGAACAAGGAATTCACAGCTGCGCAGGGGTATCTGGAGCTCGGGCTTCCCGAGGAGGCCCGGCGCGAGTTTGAAGCGATCCCGCCCGGCGATGCCCTCTACGGCCGCGCGCAGGGGGAGCTGATGTTCCTCACGGATACCTCGGATGTGGCGGCACAGAGCATCGAGGCTGAGGCGGGGCTCGCGCTGATCCGTGAAGGGTGGAGGGACCCGCTCCTGCTCGATGCAACGGCCCTGCGGCTCCACTACGCAGGGAGGTCACGCGAGGCCTACGAGCTTACAAAATGGTATGGCGCCTACCGGGTTTGGAAGCCGGTTGATTTCTATGGCCTTGCCACCTACGCCTCGCACATCGGAAGGTGGCAGGAGGCCGCCGATTCGCTGATGAGGGGGATGGACGCCGGCCTCGACCCGTCGTTCTCCCACATGTTCGCCGACCCGGATTTGGAGCCGCTTTATCTCCACGCAGCCGAGGGGGCGATGGATCTCGTCACAGCGCTCTGCTTCGCGAACCCGAGGTTCTCCGAGGCATTGTCGGCCTTCTGCGGGTGCGATACGGAGGTGGAGGGGATGCTCTACCGGGAAATCCCGGCGGCATTTCGCTCCCACATGAGGCAGGATTACGGCTGCAGCAGCCACCATTCGCTGTCGCCTTGTGCGCCTGAGGAAATCCGGTGCCAATTCCGCGCCTGGATTTGCGGCGTGACCGACCGCCTCAGATCACTGGTGCTCCGGGGGATCTGCCGGGCAAAAGACATCGTGATGGACGCCCAGTTGGGGTTTGCCCGGGCGGCGGCAGGTCGCGGAGATTTTCTCGCGGCCCGCCACCACACGACCCTTGCCATAACGAGGAGACCGGAGTGTTTTGCGGAGTTCGACGCGGTACTCAGCCCGCTCGGGATGGACTACTTTTTCAATGATATCCGGAGCGCATGGGCGGAGGACCCGACCTTCCGGAAACTGATCAAGTCGATGACCCCCTCGGCAAAGGTTAGCGGGGGGCAAGCGCAAATTCTGGATGACTGCGGCGCGGCAGCCAAGACGACCACGGCATGGCTCCTCGGCCTAGCGGTCGTGGCTAGAAACCTAGAGGGCAATGCCGTGGCGCGGGACTGGAATATCGAGGTCATTCGCCGGTGGCCGGACGATCCCGCAGCTTTTTACAATCTCCTGCTCAACTATGCCGCGATCGAAGCATGGGATTGCGCCGACCTGCTCCTAGCCAACGTGCCGCCGGCCTTTCACTACCTCCGCGACGCAGACGCCTTGACCAAGCGCATCGAGTCCCGCAGCAGCTCCCATGAATCCCTCAGCTACAGGGAATTCTACGGTCAGCCGAATCTTGGCGGCGTCGTGAAAGGCGTGCCGCCGCCGGATGCGACCGCAAATGATGGAGGCTCTCCTGATTCACCCCCCGATGGCGAGATGAACCCTGAAATATGCAAGAAGAAGTGAGAAGAAGAGCTCAACCAAGTATAGGGACGAAATCATGAATAGCTACGACATCATCGGCGACATCCACGGGCATGCGGATGAACTACGCTCCCTGCTCGCAACGCTCGGCTACAAGAACGGCGGAGGCACCTGCCGCCATCCGGACGGCAGGAAGGTCATCTTTCTCGGCGACTACATCGACCGCGGCCCGAAGATCCGCGAGGTTCTGGAAATCGTGAGGGGGATGGCCGATGCCGGCACCGCTCTGGCGATCCTCGGCAACCACGAGGTCAACGCGATGCGGCTCCACACTCGGGGCAGCGACGGCCAACCGCTGCGCCCGCACACGCCCAAGAATCTTCGGCAGCAGCAGGCGACGGAGGACCAGTTCCCTGACAGGGAGGAATGGGCTGGGTGGATCGAGTGGTTTGGCGGGCTGCCGCTGAGCCTCGACCTCGGAGGTCTCCGGGCGGTGCATGCCTCATGGGATGATGATGCGATCCGGGACCTGAACGGGATCGCTCGGTTGGAGGGCGCGGCCCTGGAAGAATACAGCCTGAAGGGCGCTCCCGGATACGAGACCATCAGCCGGATCGTAAACGGCCCCGAGGCCCTTCTCCCGGAGGGATTCCTGCACGAGACGGCTGACGGCACGATGCGCCGAGACATCAGGGTAAAATGGTGGATCGACATCCAAGGGCTCAGCTGTCGGGAGGCGATCTTCCCCGAAAACCCGAACGCCCCGGATGATCTGCCGGCCTGCGATGTTCCAAAAACGGGATACTCTGCCGACGCCCCGCCGACATTCTTCGGCCACTATGCGCTTAAGGCTGCGGCGCCGGCACCAATCCGCCCGAATCTTGCCTGCCTCGACTACGGCACCGGCAAGGGCGGCTTCCTCTGCGCTTACCGCTGGGATGGGGAAAAGGAAATCGATCCGCTAAAGTTCGCAACCACAAGGCAATGAGCAAATGAAAATTGTCCGCTCCACATTCGCCGGCGCCGAATCGTTCTCCATGCCCGCGAGGCCAGGAGATCTCCTGATGCACTTTCCCATGGATGCCCTTGCCGGGCCATCAGCCTATCCGGCAGATTTCTGGCTGTTCGACCGTCCGGTGGATTTTGCGATCACAAGCAAGCTCTCCGATCTTCCCGCGTGGTTCACGCTCCATCCCTCGGAAATGCAAGAGGAGGTCGCGAGGACGATGAATGAAAAGCTGAAGGGGGTAAAAGCTTTTCCGGATGCCGTCCAAGCACCAAATGCCTGGCGGGTCAAGGAGGGGGACCGGATAGCCTTCTTTTGTGAGCGTCCTTGGACGAACCCAACGGAGAACGGATGGATCATCGACATCAGCGAGAACGCCCTGGCTTACTGGCAGGTCCCGGGAGGCCGCCTGCCCGAACTTCTCGATGCGTTCGGCGCATCTCCGTCTGATGACGACGAGAGGCGCAAGCGCTGGATGCGGGACGCCGCAACTAAAGTGGCATCGATGGGGATGCCCAGAAGTTGCTCCTTTGATTGGGGAATTCCCCGGATGTAGCCACCACGTATGGAAAAGAAAGAGGAATACCCCCCCACTGATGCAGCGCCCCAAAGGAGACCCGGCTGTGCTGGCTGCGCAAAGGGCGGAATTGGATCGGCTCGAAAAGAGGTGGCGGGAAACTGGCAAAAGAATGCTTCTGGCAAAGCACCTGGCGATGATCAAGCCGCCGGGGCTGTTCCATCCGATGTAGCGAAAAATGTAGGACGGACGCGCAGGGGCGGACATGTGATGAAGATCCCTGAAATTTCTTATGGGGTAGGACAGCTGTTGACCGTCCGCATCTCGTAATTGTTGTGGCGTGCAACTGCAAACCATCGAATCTCCTCACGGCCGCCAGAAAATGGCGAATGCGGTGGGCGATCTCCCGGCGGCATCGGCCATCAGAGAATACAGCCGACAGCTTCAGGACCGTCTCTGCTGGTTGGACAGCACCCCGACGCATGCGAGCAGCGGGCAGCAGCGGCAATGCCCGAAATGCCGGACAAAGTGGAGTTATGACCGTCTGGCTCTGGAGCTTGCCGCGCTGGAGCAGTTCTGCCTCGGGCGCCCGGCATCGGAAGCCGCCCGGAAGATCGGATGCGCAAAAAACACGATGCTCCACCACTATTCCAATTTCCGCCGGGCCGTGGAGAACCTGGTGAGCGAGATGCTCACGAACGGCGAAATCGCCACAAACCCGATCACGATCAGGGAGCTTCGATCACTTGAAAAGGCACTGCGGGCCGGGAGTGACCGGAGACGGGGAAAAGCCTGTCTTCACCTTTTCCTGTGCCGCTTGAATTTTCAGGAGCGGCAGGAATTGCTTTTTCGCCGACGCATTGTCCCTGAAATCCATACCCGCAGGGAAGATGCCGCAAAGCGCCTCGCCGCCCGGTCAGCCGGAAAGGTTGAAACAGAACGCGATATCCGCTACGCGGCACTGAGAGGTGGGCACAGAATGAGGACGGTCCCTCCAACTTCCAGGGAAAAGTGGAGGTCATTGTTTCGGGAAGTCCGGGCTCGCTTTGATCCGGACTGCCCCTATCCATCAGCCGCATGCAAACGCCTCGTGGACCCGTGGGTGAAAACATGGGAGCAGATCCGGGAGATGCTGCGACGATAACACTGACAGAAATATGAATTGCGAAAGCTTATAATATCGACAATGCTTTTGGCTTAACAAGAAAACAATGCGAGAGGACTAACTTCAGAATATTATGGCTCGTTTTAACATAAGAGGTGATGGAGGATACTATGTGCAAAATGTTTGGTTTAAAGATGGCATTACAAGAAAATGCACATATCAGATCACAGATGAGGGAGTGCAGAATCTAAAAAAACAAGGAATCCATCCGGGAGACACAATTCCCAGAGAGACCTTTTTTGAACTTCTTGAAAACGAGCTTTATACGGGCCTTGGTGGCCCAGGTGAAGAAGTTGAAAATGCAGCGCAAGCACGCCAAAATGCTCGACGGCATACGCACGAACCACAAGAGCGAAGGCAAATTCCTTCACGTGTCACACCTGAGCTTCTTCGTGAGGGCAGACTTATTTCATTTGGCGCATTCACCCACGGGTGGCCGGGATACAGTATGGATATATTGCGAGCGGCTTATCGGGAATTTGAGAAAGAGCACGCCGCTTCACTCTGCCAGCAAGCGAACATCCTTATTAAGACAAAACTCATCGAAGCGATTATCGAGGATGATACATCGGTAACAATATTTCTAAAAAAATAGAGGAGCATAAGGTAATGGCTTTAAAGGCCTTTTTTCGCTCGATCGAAACATTCTTTCAATCTGAGGCATGCTGATTCCTACAGATCCTTCAGAGAGCATTGCCGCCTATGCTCATTATCTTGAGAATAAACTGTGTTGGGGTGATGGGAGGCCCACGCACGCCAGCAGCGACCTCCAGCGCCAGTGCCCAAGCTGCCGGCTAAAATGGAGTTATGACAGGCTTGAACGGCAGTTGGCCTCCATGAAGCAGTTCTGCCTGGGTGAAAGCGCGACAAGCGCCGCCGCGAGAATGAGGTGTTCAAAAAACACACTGCTTTCCCATTTTCGAAGATATTCCGCCCATATGCAGCTGGAAATTGCATCCATGATTACCGAGGAGCGGATTGCTATCAGTCCGACGACAATTCCCGAACTCCAGTCGCTGCGTCATGCGCTCCGCACCGGACGTGGCACGCAGCGCGCACGAGCGTGCCGCCACTTGTTTTTCGCAAGTCTTTCATTCGAGGAACGTCTCGATCTTCTATTTCGAGCGATTATTGTGCCAGCAGTCGAAGCGCGCAGCATTTCCGCTCGAATGCGCAACCCAATGGCAAAGTTCTGCAGAGCAGCAACGCGACCGACTACTGCTGAACCTCCAAGACCTGAGACAGCCCAGGAAAAACGCTTGCGGATGAGGCGACTTCATCCTGGCATTCCAGTTCCTTGTGCTGAAATGGGTCCGCCATGGACGAACGTGTGGGAGCGTCTTGCTTGCATTCCTGAGGCTGAAGGCGCGTAGCGCCACTTAGAGAGACAGAAGGGAGGCATTGAGGGGGGGCAGCCCTAGAAATTGAGCCAATCACCGGTTGCCACCGCTTTTATGGAACCACCGCAACAATTGCCATCCCTATGAAACTCGATGATCTCCTCAAACTGAAAAAAGACGCTCTCATCCCTCTGATCCGGCAGGTCGCCGAACGGGTGCGGAACACAGAAACCCCGGAAAAATATCGGAGGCTCAAAGAAGTGCTGCTTGAGGCGTGCGATTTAGTGGCCTGCGAAAAGGTCGCTGTGCATGGGCTCTGATGGCATACCAAAATCGATTGGGTGATCTGCTCTTTGCGTGGAGTTCGAAGCTTCCTCGCTGGATGACGGACGCCATTTTCGAGTGGCCGGAGAGAATTCATATGCGATTCCGTAAAGTGTTTCCTCACCGCAGAAAAAGACGGGTGAAGGCGGCGGAGGGGGAGCAGCGCAAGTCGGGACCGCTCAGCCGATGTATCGCCGTAGTGTGGCAAAAGGCGGGGACCTGGCCGGCGCTTTACCGGGCACGCCAGCATGTGGCTGCCAGGACGTGTGAAACACTCGGCAGGTGGGCGGAGAAAGCGGAAGCGGCCGGCTACTCGCCCGAGGCAAACCTCCTCCGCGAGTTTTGCCGTATTTTCGATGGCACGGATACGGCTCACAATCAGGCAACCCTCCGCATTCTCAGGCAACCACGCACGCCGCGAACATATCCCGATATCGCTCCCGAGTCTCTCCTTTGGAACCGATGGTTTCTGGAGGCTTGCATGCGGACTGTGGTCCTCGACCTGCCGAGAACTCCCGGCCCCAACAGGAAAATCATCAAATGGTCCTCCTCCGATGACGACATCACAGCTCCAGATATCAATTTCATGAGCATGATGCAGCGCATCAACCTCGTGATCATTCCAAGGGGATGGCAGATCCTTAACTTCAGACACTACGGCGACTTTGAGTTGGGCTCGCTCATAAAACCGCTTAGCCGAAGGGACTTTTTCCAATTTCAGGATCAGTTCAATTCGATCATCGAGAAAGTTGATCTCAAGCTATCTGGCTGTCTGATGCGGGCGTGGTCCAATCCGGAAGCTGAGCTCGACCGGAGCGACCCTCATGAGCAATACGAGAGGAGCAGGCTTACATTCGGTGACTCAAACGGCCGCCCACGAAGGCATGAAATCTCACGCCCGTCAGTTTTCCTGTAACGGGACCGCCATACCAAAGAAAATGACGTACACGAATCGATGTTTGCTTTCTCGACTGGAGAATTTCTTCCCCTGGCATTCTCTGTGGATTCTTCCCGATAACCGGGTTGTGGATATCGCCACAGAGGGATTCGACGAGACGCAGACCGCATTCAGCCACGGGATCTTCGTCAAGCAATGGGTGAAATTCCGGCTTGATCGATTCCATCCTGACCGGGAGGAGTACCGCACAGCAGAATCTATCCGGATTCGGGCGCACTGCCTGATGACCGAGGACCCAAGTTTGAGAGCCGATTTCGACGAAGAGGGACAACCGAATCCATTTTCCGGGGACATGGCATACAAGCAGGCAGCGATGGAACAGGGATGGATCAGGATCAGGGCGACACCGGATCCGACCCGGCCTACCATCATTCTGCAGTATGTTCAGTCCTGTGCCTCGCCTGTCCTTTTGACAGCCGTTCACGATGCCGCACGAAATGTGGGCTGCAATGTTGATGAAAAGTCAGATGGTGCCCTGCCGGGAGTTCTGGGATGAAAGCCGAAACGGAGACTGGCCTGCCTGTTATACGCCCAAACCGTTCGGTCTGGGTCCTGCCCAACGGACAGGTGGTGGACGTGGAGTTCGAGGGAAGGAACGATGACGATTCCGCGTTTAGCCACGGGATCTTCGTCAAAAAGTGGTTGGCCTTTCGGCTTGATCGCTTTTTTCCCGACCGGCAGGAGGTTGAAATTGCCCTTAGGATCCGGAAGCGCGCAAAAGCCCTGCTCGCAGAGCACCCCGATCTTGTGCTCGATTCCGACGAGGATGGGTTCTCAAATCCCTACTCCGGGGACCTGGCCTACAATCAGGCCGCCGAGGAGGAAGGCTGCATCAGGATCAAGCCGCTCACCTCAGCGCCGGCGCCCAAACGAACCGCTGTCATGCTGCGCCCCCTCCAACTCCCCGATGGTCTATCCGGAGGAATCTGGCTCACCTCGATGCCCGGGCGGTTTGAGCCGCTGGCAGAATTCCTGAATAAATGTGAAGAGAATGCTATCGAGGAAATTATCTGTCTTGTGCGTGACGAGGAGATTGAAGAGAAATCTCCGGATTACGCGGCTGTTCTCAGGAGCGGTCATTGGCCGCTGGCCATTAGGCGGTTTGCGGTGCCGGACTACGACGTTCCAGATGATGTGGATGGACTGCTGGCATGTGCCAGCGAGGTGGTGGCGAAGCTCCGCAGAGGACGCAAAATTGTCATCCACTGTGCCGCCGGCCATGGAAGGACGGGATTGTTTGCCGTGACCGTTCTCCTCGCGGCCGGCAGAAGCCTTGCTGCTGCGAGATGCGATGTGAAGCGTGCTGGGTCAAATCCCGAGACCGATTCTCAGAATGCTCTACTGGAGGAGATTGCCACCTCATTGAGAAAGACGCTTCCCCCATTGCGGCGCGGGCTTCAACAGATTCGGGCGTGAGATCCCTCATAGGCGCCTAAGCATTACCGGAATCGGCTTCGTGCCCGACGTTTCATGCCCAATGAACCGCATAACGGAATAGCAACGCCGGAATGCCTGCTTGCCGGTGCAGGGCTGTTTTCATTTCGACGGCGCGTGATCCGACTGGGAGAAATGAGATGAATCAAGCACTTGCCTGCCCTAGGAATTGAGCTGTTTTGATGCGATAGGTCTCAAATATAGCGATGCAAGCCTCTCCCCCAAATCCCTCCGTCATGCCAAATTCTGATGCAGTAGTTCCCAAGCGGCAACATACGATCCGCCCCAACCGCTCCGTGTGGGTCCTGCCGGGCGGGCATGTGGTAGACGTGGAATTCGAGGGACGCAACGATGACGGATCCGCGTTCAGCCACGGCATCTTTGTAAAGAACTGGCTGAGCTTCCGCCTCGACCGATTTTTCCCCGACCGGGAGGAAATCGCAATCGCCCGAAGGATGCGCAAGCGCGCAATTTCCCTGCTCGTGGAGCATCCAGATCTGGCCCAGGACTGCGACGACGAGGGATTCCCGAATCCCTACTCCGGCGATCTCGCCTACAACCAGTCGGCAGAAGAAGAAGGCTGGATCCGTATCAAGCCGCTCACACGACCTCGGGAATCAACGATCTATGCCGAGACATCTTCGGGCGAAATGACTGCGGCGGCGAGGGAAGCGATTTTCTCCGCCGCCGGAGCCCAGAGGTGCACGGTGGAAGTTCTTTCCGGCGGAGCGCTCGCAAACCGGGCCTCCATTCTTTCAAATACAAGCCCATGACTCAAAAATCGCTCGCCCAACTTGCCACAAAACTCAAGAAGGATGGCCGACGCGGCTGGCTGGCGCCCGATGGACGTTTTTTCGAGTCGGAGGAGACGCCCGCCGTGCGGATCACCGGGCTCAGCTTGGGCGGACACGAGCAAGCCGCGATTCAATGGCTCGAGGAGAACGATGCCGGTCTGCTTCAAGAGTTGGAGCGCCGGGTGGATGAAGCCGGCTACGATGACGTGATCGATACCGACGGGACGGACATGATCAAGGGCTTCATGATCGAGCATGGGTTTCGTCGCGTCTCCCCCGAATAGAGGGCTAAGCCCGTAATTGCCGTCTTGGCAGGTCCAGATTTTTCCTCTGAAGATAAAGCCCCCTCTCCATCCATGCATGCTCATCCTCCTTGGTGGGGGTGCAGGTTTCGTATCCCTGATGTACATACCAGGGGGCGATTCCCGCTGAGCAGGTGAGATAAACCTCCTTATCCTCCCGGCCGCGGAAGTAGTTTTCGCCCCTGCGCAGGAGGAACCCGCCGTATCCACGACCGCGCCACTTGGGTAGGACGATCAGGTTGCTCAGGAACGGTGCAGGAGGAGTTCGCCACCCGCCGTCGACATGCTTCATTTCGGCTTTCACCCACCCGCGCACCTCGCCATCCCCCCGGCCGACTAGAAAGAACGCCTGCTCCCCCTCGCCCGTCTTGAGCAAGTCGCTGCGGAAGGTGTCAATCCAGCCGACCCATTCGCACTCCTCGGGCAGCGGGCGGCTGAGCGCCAGATGGAAACCGAGGAACAAATCCTCCATCCTGCGCGTGGTGAGTTCCCATTCCGGCGGTGACACTATGCGAGCGCTGGCGGGTTCCTTCTGCGGCTCAGTTTTCATGATTCAACGTGATGGCAAGTTCATGGGAAAGGATTTCCAGGTATTGCGGGTTGACGAGAGTCCAGTCTGTCGAGGTTCCCGGGACGTGCTTTATCGTCACCAGGCGGCCGAGGCAGGCAATCGCGCTCATCCGGTATTGCGCGGCGTCGAATAGAAGAAGGCGCGGTCTCTTCGCGGAATACAGTTTTATGAGCATGATCCCTTCGTGCTCGCAGGTGATGCACCCGAATTTGATTCCGGCGCACCCGGAATGCCCGCAGCTGCAGTTGAGAAGTTCTCTCTGGTCGGGATACGCGAGGGATCTCAGGAGATCCGCTGCGGAAAGCGAAAGCGCGTTGATCCGCTCCCCATCAACGAGCATTTCGGCCTCAACGAACCGGTTCGGGCGGTGCCAGAAATCTTCAGTGCTGCGGATGTCGGCGCGAAATTCGATGTGTGAAAGCCGCGCCCCTCGCATTCCCGCGAAGTCCGCAGGCGCCCGCCCGTAGAGGAGAAACTCCCTCCACTCAGGAAGGTTCTTGAGCCGCGCCTCCAGGGCTGCAAATCCGGCCGTTCGGTATTTTCTGTCGGGGTCCACGAACACGACGGTAGGGCTGGCCTGGTAGCGTTCTGCAGCCTCCCCGAGAATTCCCGGAATCATATTCCAATCGGGTGCTATCCTCGGACGCATGACCTGCACGAAGATCAGGAAACGGTGCCCCAGAAAATCCAGAAGGAAGAGCGGCCCCTCATTCATCCCAGAAACCTTTGTGAGAGTCGAGGGAGGCGATGTCCGGTAGAAGAGCCTGACCATGTTTTCAATAGCCCAGGCAGCGTCCCGCTCCATTCTTGCCCGCTGCTTCCATGACAGGCTGCGGTTCGGATCCCATCCGGCGGAGGCTTTCCTTAGGGGATTCTTTCTCTCCCGCCGGATACGATCCGGACGGTGTTCCCATGGGGGGACCGAGGCGAGCGGGAGATGACGTCCGCCCGCCGTTTCTACCCAAGCCATGCTGGCGGGAAATTGGGCGTTGAATTTCACCAAGTCCTCTTCCGTGGCAAAATGGAACTCGTCGCAGGCAAAGCAACCCAGGCCTTCCTCGGGCGTCTCCCCGAGGATCATTTTGAAGTCGATTCCTGAGTCTTTGCACCACTGCCCGGGGTCTTGCTCTTGATTCCTGTAAACCGACATCCGGAATGGCATGCTCGCCAGCAGGGGAACTGCCGCTGATAGATTATTCTTTCGATGGGTTGTTTTCATAGATTCTGAGGTTGGGTTTTTCTTCAGGCAACAAGCCTCCCTTCGATCCACCTCTCGAATTTGCGCTTCTGGCGCGGGGTGAGGGGCAGCATGCGGGCTTTCGCAAGCTTGTCCTCACGAACGAGCGCCATCGCGCAGTCGAGATGGGTTTCAATCCCGAGGAACGCCTTGCGGGTCCAGCGGGTTGGCATGGAGCTACGAATGATGGATTTTGAGTAGTGGATAGCGGTCATATTAGTTTTGTTGGTTTTCGCCCCGCCCGGCATCTGACCGGACGGGGCTGTTGTTTCTTCAGGCTGCGCAGTCGTATTCGACGAACTCCGCGTTTTCCCAGGGCACTGGGCACCCCTGCATACGCAAGAGTGTCCCGGCCAACTCCAGGCAGCGCATCCAGCCCCCCATGCTGGCCGCGCTCACTCTCAGCGAGGCGCTGAACCTCACCTCGGGGTCGGAGGCACAGGACCTCCAGATCGACGCAATTTCATTCTCAGTAACCTTCCTGAGGGTGGGCAGGGACCGCCTGTAAGCCCAGACCCTGTTGTTGGCGCGGCGGGCTATCTCGGCGAGGATTCCGAGATTGATTCGGAAAAGCTCCTGCTCTTCCTTCCCCTCCTGCCACACGGAAAACTCTCCGAGCCGGCAGGCCACGCGCAATGTTTTGTTTTCGTCCGCCAGCCTCCAGATGTGGAGATTGACGGAATCCTGGTTTCTCCCGAACTCGCTGCGAGCCGGGACTGTCGCTGTTTTGATGATTTCAAGGAACATGCTGCTTTGGCATCAGAACCCGTTTCACTGCGCTCCGTTTGGGCGTAGTGCTCCTGTGGTCCAGATGTCTTGAGCGGTTCCTTGTTATCGTCGTTTCATGGTCATCAATCGGGCGTCAGCGAAACCGCCTTGGCGGGATGCGTTGTGCGGTTTCATCCTGACACTGATAAGGCATATCACGAAATCCAGCCATGCGGGATAATGCAGGGTGGATGACTTTATAGTCAGGATTGCTTCAGTGCCCGCACAAACGATTCTTCCATTGTTCCCAGAAGCTTCTCCGCAAGCGGTCGGATGTCTATGAGCCGGCGGTGCCATGCGATCCCGAGATCTCGGGTAACGGGTTTGAGCCATGGAAGGTCGTGGATGGAGGCTTCGCGGGCAAGGAAGGGGGCAGCGATGCTCGGGAGAATAGCCCCGCATGTCCCGGACCGGACAAGCTGGGCGGCCTGGGTGAAGCTCGTGCACCGGTAAACGATGCTCGGCACCACTCGCGCCTTTTCAGCGGCGCGCAGAAAGGATTCAAAAAAGTCGCCCCCCATCGACATGGCGAGCGGAAGGCACTCCGGAAGTTTTTCCCCTTTCGGATCGAGCGCCTTCGGAACAAAGAGCGCATAGCCGAAACGTCCGACGGGCCTGAATTTCAGCGACTGCACGACCGCAGACTTGCGGATGATCCCGAAGTCTATCGTATGGTCGAGAAGGCCGCGCACGGCTTCGCCAGTGCGGGAATCGAGGAGAACAAAACGGCTGTCCGGCAATGCGCGGGTGATGTCGCCCATTGCGGGGGCCAGAAGCCACTCGAGCACGCTATTCCCTGCCGCAATTCGGAATTCCACGGGGGTCGCTGAGCAGGATGCCTTGAAGTCGGCGAGCCCTTGAAACTGGAGCCGGACCTGACGTGCAAGTTCGTAGCCGGCATCAGTCAATTCGAGCCCCTTTCCCTTGCGCCGCGTAAGCTCGGCTCCAAAGAACGTCTCGAGTTCACCGATCTGGCGGCTGATGAGCGACTGCCGGGAGGGATCGCCGTCGGCCACCCGTGCGATCGCCCCCTTCTCGGCCACATCCACGAAGCTTTTCAACCGGTCGATGGAAAGCCCGCCCATGGAAAAGAGATCTTCAAACATGATGATAAGGTAACATATGCGACAAACACGTGAATCGCGATGAAGATGTGCTCCGACCCGAAAGCGGTCGATTTTGCGGTTTATGACACACATCCGCGCATTTCAGGCTTGGGCGCGAGGCCGTTTTGTGGTATAAAAGTTAAAGCATCAGGAATCCTTGTAGCCGCGTAGGCGGGTCAGGGTGCCAACCGGGGGAGGAGACAACCCCAAGGTGGCTTGTTCCGGGAAACCGGAACGATGTGCGGGCTCCAGCCTGAACAACAAAAATCTCCGCGGATACGATAGACCACCGCTCCTGATGAGGGACGGTGGTTTTTTGCGTCCGCAATTCCTGGTGAGAACTCCATCCACAATAGAGAGAGAACCACCAATGAATACCAAGCTCGCAATCCGGGTCCGGGGTGAAAATCCCGACCATCACCTCTGGAACAACAACGGCACCTGGTGGTGCCACTACACCGAGCACCTGCCCGACTACACGAAGCGGCGGGTCCGCCGGAGCCTCCGCACGGCGGACCGCGCGATTGCCCGGTTCCTGCGCGACGGCGTGCTCTTCGAAGCCGGCGCGATCCTGGGAACGCGTGAGAAAGGAGGTGCGGCATGAGCGAGCTGGTCATCGCGTGTCCGCGTGTCGTCGCCGACAGGATTGAGGGGTCCGCCGAGAGTTGGCAGGATGTTCGGCAGGCGGAGGACTTGCCCCAGTCGCTTTTCAACGGTCATCTGAACACCTTCCACCGCAGCGGAGGCAGCTGGACCGCGTGGAATCAGTCGCGGGGCTTTGAGATGCTCATCGAGCAAAGGGAGGGACAACTCACGGTCAAGGAGAGCCACAGGGGTGCCCGGCTGGCACACGATTGCTTTCCCGCCACAATGCGGATGATCGAGACGATCCGGCTCCGGTGGGAACCGCTGGCTGAAGGCGAAGCGTCCGTCCAGCGCGAATGGGAGACAAAGGGGGTTCAATTCCTCACGGCGGACAAATTTGGCGGCAAGAACATGGTTGGCTACTACCCGGACGGGTTCGTGTTCACGGTGACATTCGTCCTCCGCTTCGACGAGCTGGAGGGTCTAGCTGATCTGTTCGACGAGTGGGAAATGCACCGGCCGTTCACCGTCTTCGGCCACTGCTGGGTTGAGACATTTGCGGTGAATTTCCGGGAAGGCCGGTGTGGTCCGGACTTGGAATCCGAGGAGGGAGTCATGAGACGCATGAGCGGGTATCTCCCGCGAATTGCTCCGGTCTGGCAGGGGGAAAGGGACCGAGCGCTCACGGTTCGCCAGGCTGGGCTGATCGTATGCCTGACGGCTGTGCAGCGGGAGGTTGAAACGCTGGCCGAAGAGCTTCTGGCTGCCGGGTTCATTGAAAACACTCCGGAGTCGGAGCGGTTTGCCATCGCCTGTTACTCTCCCGCATCGGCAACCTTGGGGAACGTCGGCATCCAGACACCGGACCGATCAAGGCGGCTGTTTTTGGCGAAGATCGCACTGCCTCCATCCACAGAAATCCTGAATCTGGACAACTCGTGTTTCCGGGAAAAGCTCGAATACCTCACAGCAGCATGGAGGGAGCAGTCAGCGCTGAGGGAGCCCATGCAGTCCAACCAGCGATAAATCAGTTTATGAAAAAAGCAAACCCGCCCGCATTCTTCGCCATCATAAGCGACATCCACGCGAACATCGATGCGCTGGATGCCGTGCTCGCGGACATCGCGCATTGGCCTTGCCGGGGGATCCTCTGCCTGGGCGACATCGTCGGCTACGGGCCGGAGCCGGCTGCCTGCGTTCAGCGGGTCATCGACACCTGCGCGGTTTCGGTGCTCGGCAACCATGAAGCCATGCTCTTTCTGGCGGACGAGTTTCCGGCCGACGAGATGCGGCCCTCGGTGGGCGATCCACTCGTCCTGGCCGCCGGGCAGCTCAGCGGTAAGCAGATGAAGTGGCTCCAGAGCCTCCCGATATCGGCCGGCCTCGATCCGATGACGCTCTCCCACGCAGCGCTCAACGCGCCTGGCAGCTTCCACTACGTTGATGACGAGGACTCGGCAAAAGCCCACTTCGCGGTGCAGACGACGTTCGTCAGCTTCCAGGGGCACACGCACGTGCCGGCGATCTGGGAGGAGACCAGGGACGGGTGCATCGCCTGCTATAACCCGCCTGACAAGCCCGTGCAGCTCGAGGAGGGCGACCGCTACGCGATCAACGTGGGAAGCGTCGGGCAACCGCGAGACGACGACCCGCGCGCCAGCTATGTGCTCTACGACTACGAGCGCCGGATTCTCCTCCACCGCCGGGTGGAATACGACATCGCCCGCGCCCAGGCCCGGTTCAAAACAACGAACCTGCCGGCGCACAATGCCCGGCGGCTTGCAAAAGGCCAATGACATTTTGTTTGGCATAGCCCAGCAGTTGTCCCACCCCCTGAAAGACAATAATCCCCATGATTGAAATTCCCGATGAACCGCTTGAGCCTCACGGATGGTTTCGATGGCTGCACCATGCGTCTGCCGGACGTATTTCCGCCCCTAGTGGGCTTGAGGTAAATTCTAGCATCGATCGTGACTGGGAATCGGCAGATGCGAAGTTTGTCGCCCGCCACGCATGGGAGGCCGGCCGCCGGGAGCAGCTGGAACTGCTGGATGCGTTCTGGGACCGACTGCCTCCAACTCAGCGCGGTCGGGCAGCCGCCGGGCTTTCCCTGAGCGAGAATTACTGGGTGTGGATCTCGCCGCGACTGCCGGGATGTGAGCTCGATGCGGCGTCCACCTGCGAGCTCGCCTGCAATGCCATCAGATGGCGCAAGGACGGCATTTTGGCTGCTGTTCTGGAGGCCTCGTCAGACCTGACAGGTGACGTGCCCCGATACGACGGCCCGGTCAGGAAAACCGGGAGGTTTTCCGAAGAGATCAGCCGGCTCAGCTGCCGGTGCGTGGATCTGGTTCTCGAGGCCGCCCTGATCCGGAGAAACATCCACGCGGCCGGACTGGCCCTGGAGCATGGTGCAAACCCGGACGCCCCCATCTGGGTTCTCGAGCGCTCATTTAATGAGAAGCACTGCCCCCTGAGCTACTGCCGCGGCAACGACCTGATCCCCGCTGCGGAGCTGCTTTTGGCGGCGGGCGCAAATCCCGCCGGAACCGATTTCTGCATCCCGAATCTGCCACTCTACATGGCGGTGTCGGACGGGAAGACCGACTTTGCCCTCAAACTGCTGGAGCGGGGGGCAACTTTTGCGAGCTTGGACCCTGGAGGCCAGCGCGTGAAGCGAATCCGGGCGGTGAGGAAGGAGCGTCCGCGCTGGATCTCGCCGGCTGCAGATTATTTTTTCGGCCATTCCGACGAGGATCTGAAGTGGGTCCGGCAGAACATCGGGGAGTTGATCCCGCTGGTCCCGGTGGAAGCAAAGCAGTGCTTCTACGACGGCAACGGTCAGGGGGGCTCGTGGGGCACGTTTCTCACCGCCACCGGCGGAAGCGTCGAACTCTTCAAGCTGTATCGGGCACGCGGCCTCGACACCCGCCTGAGCGCCGAAGAGCTGCTGACGCTCTTCAAAGCCAACTCCTTCGACGTGCTGCAAGAACTGCTCTCCGCCGAGCCCGCCCGCGGGGAAGTCTTCTCACGGATGAGGAGATGGAACCCCGCTTTCGGGAAGCAGGCACCGATGACAGCAACGCTCACCGTTCCAAACCAAAGCCACGCTCCGGGGGCGGTCTTCATCTCGTTGAACGCGAGCAAGCACACGCCCTCACCGCAGGGGCCGGGGGATGATTCCCCAAAAGAAAAATCCGGCGACGACAGGCCCGATATCCACCCGTTCGACGCTTTCTGGCTCGGATTTTATGCGGGGCCGGTCGGAACCGCGCAGATCGATGATTGCGACTGCATCGGATGGAACGATGAGTTCACAAACTGGGTCCGCGACCACGGACTTTTTCACTTCGAGCTTTATCCTCACAGGTTCATCATCGGAAAGATCGATCCAGAAACCCGCAAGCGAATTGATCTTTCGCGGAGGGAGTTCTTTCAGATTCAGAAACAGTTCGAGTTTCTCACGGCAAAATACGGGCTATGCCTCTCGGGGGTGCTCACCTACTCCCGACAGCTTTCCGGGAAGCCCCTCGAATCCTACCCCGAATGCTACCACATGAATCATGTGCGTTCGGGCGATTCCATCGGACGGCCCTTCCACCATGAACCGCCCGAGGGAAGCCGCAGGAAAATGCGCCTTTTATGAACCGTCTAAAATTGCACAGCCCGGCCGGCAAGTCGGCACGGCCATCATGAAGGCCATCAGAACCGCCTACTCGGACGCCTACTACTGCGAAACCCCGCAGCCCTCGATGCGGAAGCTCCCGCTTGTGGCACGCATGGCCGAGGAGCACGGATATGCGGAGCTCGTTTCTCCCGAGCCGGTCGGAAGGAAGGAGCTGGAGAAGGTCCACCACCGCCGCTACGTCAAAAGTATCATGACCGGGAAGGGCGAACTCGCGGAATGCGCGTTCGGGTTCTGGAGCGAGAGCTACCGTGACGGCGTGCTTGCGATCAACGGCGGCAATCTCCTTGCTGCAAGAATGGCATTGGAGGACGGGATTGCCGCCAATGTCGGTCAGGGATTTCACCACGCGAGGGCCACATTCGGGGCGGGGTTTTGCACGTTCAACGGCCTCGCCCTTGTGGCGGCGCTCAACCCTGATCTCCAGGTCCTCGTCATCGACTGCGATGAGCATGCGGGAGATGGCACGGCCGACCTCGTCGAGAAAATCCCGAACCTCACGAACTTCTCGATCTGCGGGTGCCTCATGGGTTCGCGGACCGGCCCCCGCGCGATTGTGCGCCACGTCGAACCCCGGGACGAACGGGCATACCGGAGGTATCTCCACGAGGCGCTCGACCTCGCCGCTGCGACGAAGCCTTCTCTTGTCATCTATCAGGCAGGGATGGATCCGCATGCGGACGATCCGCTCGCGCGATCCAGGATGACTGCGTCATTTCTTGAGGGACGCGACAGGCTGGTCATGGAAACCCTGGCGCTTGAACTCGGCATTCCATTCTTCTTCGTCCTCGCCGGCGGCTACCAGGAACCAATGGAGGAAAAACTCGTGCCGCTGCACCTGAAGACATTCGAGATTGCGGCCGAGGTCAAAGGCCTCGCCGGCCGCGCGAGCAGGATATCAAAATACAAACACCAATGAAACAATCAGCTGCTACACCAGACGAGCCCTCACCCAGCTTGGAGGAAATGATCGCGGAAGCCGGGAGGCTGGCGATGGAGGAGGTCGCTCAGGAACTCAGGGACGGCAAGATGCCGGACGACTCGAAGGCGCCCAACGCATCTGCCCTAGAAATTGCGCTAAACCCTGGGTGCCGTCGTATTTATGGAACGAACGATAAAACCTCCATGAAAATCGACGACCTCCTAAAACTGAAACAAGAATGCGAACACCGGCGCCCTCGATGAGGTCCCTGATTATGATTTTGAGACCGGTTTGCAGGTTGCCTCAATTGTGAGATGCCGAGCAATCGAAGTAGAAAACACACTCTGTCAGCTCAGTGGTGAGCTAACAACCAAGCAAGTATGAAAGACATCAATAAGCGCGAGTTTCTGGTCAAATCGACCTGGACGGCAGCCAGCCTGATCGGAAACATTCTGCTCAGCGGGGTGGTTTACTCCAGAGGGGAGGGCATCAAGGTTGCGCGCTCTTCGCCCGGGCAAAGTGAGCCGTTCGGCAGCGGCCAGTGCAGCAGTTCGTTAGACTGCGCCGGTGGTGGCGGTCAATGCAGCAGTTCACTGAGTTGCGCTGGCGGCAGCGGCCAGTGCAGCAGCTCGCTGGATTGCGCCGGGGGCGGTGGCCAGTGCAGTTCGAGTCGGAGTTGTGCCGGAAGCGGCCGAGGCGGCAGCGGCCAGTGCAGCAGCTCGCTGGATTGCGCCGGGGGCGGCGGCCAGTGCAGTACGAGCCGGAGTTGTGCCGGAAGTGGCCGAGGCGGCAGCGGCCAGTGCAGCAGCTCGCTGGATTGCGCCGGGGGCGGCGGCCAGTGCAGTACGAGCCGGAGTTGTGCCGGAAGTGGCCGAGGTGGCAGCGGCCAGTGCAGCAGCTCGCTGGATTGCGCCGGGGGCGGTGGCCAGTGCAGTACCAGCCAGAATTGTGCCGGATCCTGAATCTATGGCGAAATCAGAGATCCTCCGACTTTCGAAATCCATTTTTCATACGTCCAAAAATGGGAGGCATCTTTTTCTAAATCCCGAGGTCCCCGATTGGATCGTTACCAACTCCAATGCTGCCTTTATTGTCGGGCTCATCGATGGGGTTAAAACGCTCGACCGGATTGCGCATGAGCTGGGCCAGATCGACCCCGATTACGATCCGCAGGAATTCGACTTGCTGTTTGCCAGCTTAAAAGGCCACGGAATTCTTGAGGTGCCCGCTCAGTCACCCCGCATCCACGAACATAGCTCCAGATACCCGCTGCACCTCATCCACCTGAAATTCACGGACAACTGCAATTTGAACTGTGGCTATTGCTATTCAGGTAGCGGCGGCTGCAAGAAGCCATTTCTCGAATCCGATCTCCTGGACAAAATTCTGGCAGAGGCATCCAGGATAGCCTCCCATCCTACATTTACCGTTTCGGGGGGCGAGCCGCTTCTCCATGAGAAAGCCATGGAGTTCCTTCAGAGGATCAATTCCGCAGGGAACGAGGTTCACCTTCTCACAAACGGAACACGAGTCACTGATACCAATGCCCGAATCATCGCCGATACATGCTCGTTCGTAAAGATCTCCATAGACGGCCCCAACGAAGATCTGAATTCCATGACACGGGGCCGTGGCGCATTTGAGCGAGCTATTCGCGGCGTATCCCTTTTGGAAGACTGTGGTGTCCATGTTGCGGTCTCAATGACTGTTACAAAATCGAACATCCACAGCCTGCCTGAGATGGCACAGCAATTCGGCAACAAGTTGAACGTGCAGCCGTTTTTCCGGACCGGCCGGGGTGTGCAAAGGACTGATTTCGTGATATCGGGGCAGGAATACTACGACGCCATGGCGAGGATAGAGGGATTTCAGCCGATGGGTGGTATCGACAGGCATCTTGAGAAGATCCGCGGACGGGGCACCACCAAATGCGCGATGGGCGACGGTGAGATCAGCATCTCGGAAAGCGGCGACGTTTACCCCTGCCAGCTGCTGGCGAACCCGGAATTCAAAGGCGGAAATCTCAGTGAAAAATCGCTGCTGGAGATTATGGAATCCACTCCTTTCGAGCGGGCGCGAAGTTTTTCCAGCCTTAAAAATGAAGGATGCTCAGATTGCCCTATCCGCCTCCTATGTGGGGGAGCCTGCCGCGCCAGAGCATACCTTGAAACGGGCGACCTGTTCAAAAACAGCGACTTTTGCGAATATGAGAAATTGGCGATCTTTAATGGGTTATTCGACAACTCACGCTTTTAAATAGTTGGGACTCGATTCTGGCTTGTAAGGGTTGGAAGCGTCAGATCATTCCATTCTGACGGTTACGCTACCCGGCGGTTGAGAAACCGCACCCGCAGGATGACCTGATGATTCCTGTTGATAGTGCCCATTGCTGGAGACGTGCGCAAAAGGCGAACGGGAACGGACATTTCGGGCTGAAATTGCCTCGGATTATTTTCGAGCGACCGGTCGGCGAAAACGCATACGGGCGGAAACAACAGATTTTCTCTCGGTCACGGGCATTTAAATTGATTTCAGCAGAGCCAGACCATCAAAGCGGGCTTGAGGTCCCCTTTCAGGGACCTCAGCAGTTGCTCAGAAGAATCAGGAGAAGAGTCATTTGAAGCAGTAAGGATGAGATTCGGTTCGGATTCTTGACTGACTGATTTTGACGAAAGATCGGGGCGGCTTCGCCTACCCCGTGAGCAACACAAACCAGGGGACGGCAGGCGCCGTCCCTTAATTGAAAGACAAGTAAGTCCTATGAAAACATACATAGAATTCGCGCCAGACGCGACCACCACAGAAGCAGCAACCCCCTGGGATCGCCCCAGAACAACCAACTACGAGGACCTGGTGCTCAAGCCGGAGCTTGCGGGCCGCCGCCTCCGGTTCCAAGTTGGCGAGACTTGGATCCGGATCGTCCCGGCCATCAAGCAGAGCGAACACGGCTGGATGATGCCGATCCACGTCCTCAACTTCGAGGGCGGACGCTGCAACCACCCCAAAACCCACCGCAAGAAGGCTAGGAGCTGCTTCGAACACGCCTACGCATGGATGAAGGAGAACCACCCCGAGGGGCTCTACTCGAAGAGCAACAAAGCGGGCGTGCGCCTGCTCACTGATCCCTTGAGCGCGTTCTGGGCGTTGGTGGAAGAAGAAGGCCAAACAGTGGCGCGCCTCTTCTTAGGGTCCGCCTACGACGGCTCGCGCGGCGGGGCCCCCGGACTCGGCTACGAGTTCTGGAAGCTGACGAGGGAGCTCGATGAGGAAGGGAAGCTCGCCTGCGACGTGGTTGCCCCGGCAGAGGGCCGGCTCATCTGCGTCGAGAAGATGCAGGCCCGGGGGGCAAAATACCCGAGCTACACACTGCGGCTCGGACGGCAGCCCGCGCCGATTGATGCTCTGCTCGCGAAGATGAGCCCGGAGGAAACGGCGGCGCTCTGCCCGCTCGAGAAGGCCGTCCGCGAACTCACGCCTGAGGAAGAGTGGCAGTGCCTGGGCAGAGTCATCGCGCCCGAGAACGTCGCCCGAATCCGGGCCGGCATGAACCAAGCAGCATAAACCAAAACCTGCGCTAAGCACACAGGGAGTCGGAGGAGATCAATCCCTCCGGCTCCCTCAGCGATCATACCGAGAACCAAACGAACAATCGACCCGCAACATTGACCGAGACCATGCCAATTCGAAACCACAAGCTCCCCATCCTTTTCTTGGACATCGACGGAGTGATGAACACGACAACGAACATTCCTTCAAACTGCGAGATCTTCACCACATGCGCTGTCGAGGGCCTGCGGCAAATCGTCACCGCCACCGGATGCGAGGTGGTGATCTCGAGCACATGGCGGGAAAACAGAATGGAACGCCTGCATGAAGTTCTCAAAGCGCACGGGCTCGGCATCGTTTCCGAGAAGATCATCGGCTCAACCCCGCTGCTTGATTGCGCTGACTTTCCCACGAGGGAGGACGAAATCGATTGCTGGCTGCATACGAACGGTTGGCCGCGGGGCCTGGCAATCCTTGATGACGAGCCCTTCGGAGGCCATTTGAGGCCCTGGCTGGTGCGGACATCCTGCGAAACCGGACTCACAAAAGCCCACGCTAAGCGTGCCATTACACTTCTGAAAATGCAGCAGCCATCAGGATGCCGGACCCATGGCCGGGGGACTGCGGGCGAATAGGGACCGGATTTATGAAGAGACCCAATCGGCCGGAGGACAGCCAAAATCAAATCAAAGCTCAGATCCGCGCGGAAGGGCATGGGCCCCTCCAGCTGTCAGATTCCGACCCGGTCCTGACGGCCAATGAACCGCAAGGTGACACGGGAGATCGGATAATCCAGATCTGCGAAGCGATCACCCCACTTCTTGCAAACCAGGCCATTCTGAAATTGCTCACCTACGAATCCAACTCCCCGGGCCGCCCGGTCCACATGCACATATTTTCGCCCGGGGGCTGCGTTGCTTCCGGCCTGGCCATCGTCGATGTCATGGCACATATCTCCGCGCCGGTGTTCACCTATTGCATCGGCTACGCCGCGAGCATGGGAGCCGTGCTGCTGGCCTGCGGCCAACCGCAGCACCGTTACATTCTGCCGCACAGCCGGGTCATGATCCATCAGCCCAACGGCTTTGCGGGAGGAACTCTTGAGAACCTCCGCTCCACACTTACTTACCAGAGCGCTCTCGAGTCCGAGCTCGAAATCCTCCTGGCCAGGGCAACCGGAAAAACCCGCCGGCTAATCCGCGATGCGTCCCGGGTAGACAACTGGCTGGATGCGCGCAGGGCAAAAGACTTCGGGCTGGTCGACCACATCCTTCCGGTCGCGCCCGACAAAATTCCAGCGAACCCAAACAATAAAAAACACCATCTATGAGCACAGAGCACGAACCACCACAGAATCCCGACAAAAAGATGAACCCCATTTGGTTCCACAACGATCCCCCCGATCAAATCAATCCAGAGGCTTTGCCAGCGGAAACTGCCTCACCGAGGGTATTCATCGAGTGGGTTGCTATTCTGGAGAAAGCCAAGTGCATGGGAAACCCGTGCGATTTTGTCATGGAATACAGGAAACTGCTCCATGATTACAAGAAGACGGGCACCCCGGAGGAGGTCCTCGGGCACTGGGTAAACTTCTGGGGGTTCATTCTGCTGGCCGTCGAAGTCGCAACGGGCAGGCAATCGGTCACAGGAAATCCATGGCGGCTTCGCTTCCAGAGCGCGGTCACTCCGAAGACGGAGGCTCTCGAACACAGAATCTCGATGGTTGCCGAGAAGGCTCGCAGCGCCATCAGGACAACAGCGGCATTTCCGTATGCCGATATGGCAAGCCCGCCCATCCACACACCACCGACCCCGGAGGCACGGATGGTCGTCCTGGCCCACTGGTTCTGCGTCAATTTTCAGCAGGATCCGCAGTTGATCTTGCGTGCGGACAGAATGGAACTCGCAACCCTGCGTGCGGCAGCCTTGGAATTTTCCTGCGCGCGCCCCAAATCTCTATGAAACGGAAAGACTCCAATCCCCACCAAAACCCTCTCTACACAACGCCCTTCCACCTGGGGGGCCTCGAGATCGCACCGATAGATCTGCTCGAGCACGTGCTGGCCACCGGGGGAACCGGCAGCGGCAAAACCCGCTCGTTCCTTCTCCCGCTGGTGGAATCCGTTCTCACCCGCTTCGGCAAAGAGGCCGATCAAAAAGCGGGCATGGTCCTGATCGATGCCAAGGGCGACATGGGCGAACTCGCGGCCCGGTGTGTTGAGCGCAGCGGACGAAAAGAGGACTTTTACCTGCTTGGCCCCGGCGGCAATTGCTGGTTTTCCATTTTTTCCCAGTTTGAAGGGGACGCCACGGGGGTCAGCAACTTTCTCTATGAAACCTTGCAGGACCGGTGCAACTCCGGGGGCAATTGCAACGAGGCCTTCTGGGAGGAAAATGCGCGCCGTCTTCTGCGGGCCGCCGCCACATGCGCCAAAGCGATCCACGGTTTTGAGTTTGGCGGATTGGAGGGCATCTCCGCCGCACTGAACATGATCGTAAAAACCGGCAAGACTGACGACGACGATGACGACAACAATAGCAGCTCTCTAAAGGGTAAAAGCGCCATAGAAAATATCCTGGATGAGGGCTTTATGCGGGGGAACATTTCCCAGGCGGAGAGGATGGAGCTTCTCTCCTATATCGATAATGACGTGAAGGGAGGCAATGCCCGGACATGGTCAACCATCGCCAACTACAGCAGAAACTTCCTGGCGCAATTTTCCCAGCCCGCGTTGCAGGAACTTTTCAAGCCCTCACCCCAAAAGCGCCGGCTGATCCCGGAGGATGTCATCGATCAGGGGTTGCTGCTGGTCGTGAGCTTGAGTCCGGTGATTTACGGCGAGGCGGCCACGCCGTTTCGCATGGCGATCAAAAAGGCGTTTTGTCAGCGGATCCTGCAAAGAAATCAGCTCATCGCCAATGCAGCGGGGGGGCGGGCGATCAACCAGGTCCGGCCGCTCCTCTACGTGATGGATGAGTTCCACACGATCCTCAGCGCCAGCGGCAGAAGCAGCGACGCCTACTTTCTGGACCGGGCCAGAGATTTCCGCTGCATGTGCATCCTCGCCAGCCAGGGAATCAGCGCGATCAACTCCGTCATTCCGAGCGCGGCAATGCTCAACCACCTCCTCAACAACTGCCGCACGAAATTCTTCTTCGCCAACGATTGTCCTCAGACCTCGGAGTATTTTGAATTTATCGGGGGCCAGGAATACCGGATGGCAACCACCCTGAGATACGAGCGTTGCATTCAGCCGCCCCGTTTCCGTCTGCCAAACCATTGCTTTGTGGATGGCCCAACATCTGTGATCACCGGCCACTCGCTCGACGCGCAAAAAGATTTCCGGTTTTCCAGCGCCAAGCTGGGTAGCTTGCCAAATGGAACGGCCCTGGTTGTGGCCAAAGGAAGGAGGCTCGTCGTCTACAAAATGGATCCGGCCAACTACTGCTAGGAATTGAGGATGTTATTTTCAACCCCCGCTCGCCGGACCGGAGGAAGTGCGCTTTTGATGGTATTCCTTACCGCCGACCAGTCTGCTGGGGGCTTTGCGCCCCCAACCCCCCGCACTGCTCGCCGCAGGGGCGTTCGGGGGGAACTTGTTTATGCGTTTTTGCTCTCGGACTTGTGTTGAGCTTCATAGCAGGGAAACAGGGGGTATGGTCTGGAGGAACCTCACGTGTTCCGTCGCGGGCGAGGATCTCGGTGTTTCGTAGCCATCGAAAATCTCCCCTTGACCTTTCATATCGTTGAAAGGAAAGCGGATTAATAAGTCCGGAAATGCCAAGCGTTCCCGATGAGAATGCAGAGAAAAGATGACAACAAAACAGAGAGGAAAACAGCGATGAAGAATACAACAGCCCCCGTCAGGGAGGAAAGTAAAGCCGAACGGGAAACCATGGGAAGCAAGCCGGTCCTGTTCAGAGAAAACACCCGCACCGTGCTGACAGACCCAAGCGACGAATTCGGGCACAAGCTGCTCTGCGACAGTCTTGTTTTTAACATGGGAGATGCCTGCGCATTTTCCTGCAAATACTGCTACTGCAAGTCCACAGCCTGGCGCTTTACGTATGATGTCGTCGAACGCTATAACGCCCGGCATCGGCAGAGCGGCGGCGCGGAGGACGGCCTTCGCTATGACCAAGTGGTCATCCGCCGGGCAAACGCCCTGGCGGTGCTCGAGTCCCAACTCACCCGCCGGGACGGACGTCCAAAGTATCGCGATCCCGACGACCGCCGGGTCGTTTTCAGCTCCACCCTCGTGGACGTCGCCGCCAACATGGAACTGCTCAAAGAAACCGCAGAAGCCTGCAAGCTGATCCTGGAAAAAACGGGCTGGCAGATCCGGCTTCTCTCCAAAAGCAGCCTGCTTGCGAAGCTCGTTGACCTCATCCCCGAACGGCACCACCGGCGTCTGATTTTCGGCTTTTCGACCGGGACTATCGATGACCGCGTCTGCCGCGCCATCGAGTCGGGCACCGCGTCTGCCGCCCAGCGGATCAAAGCCCTGCACTGGCTGCAGGACAATGGCTTCCGGACATTCGGGATGATCTGCCCGAGCCTGCCGCAGGAGGATTACGCGAAATTCTCGCGGGAGGTCTGCGAGGCAATCCGCGTGGAGCGCTGCGAGCACGTCTGGGCCGAACCGATCAACATCCGCGGGGATGCCCTGCCTCGCACTCTGGCTGGACTCCTCCGCGAGGGCCTCAGCCGGGAATCCGAACACCTGGAGCGAGTCCACGGACCCGGAACCGAAGCGGCTTGGGAAGAATATGCGCGGGCGACCTTCCTCGCCCACGCCCGGAACATACCGCCCGATAAACTGCGCTACCTCCAGTATATCACGCTGGAATCGGCTGCATGGTGGGCATCCATGCGCGAAAAGGGAGCGGTGCTCCTCGGAAAAAACGCCAAAAATCTCGGGCTCTGCGCGAATGCCGGGCGACCAGGTTAAAAAAGTTACAATATAGCCCTTGCGGATTTCCCAAACCGTGGAAAGTTGACCGCGTTCTGGGGGGAACAGCAGGCCGTCGTGGCATTCGTCGCGGCGGCCTGCATTTTTATCAGGATTACAATGGGGGAAAATTCCCGTTCAGGATCGTCATCCCCCGGCTTGGACGCCAAAATCCTTTCTGCAGAGACCGGCGCGATCGGAAATTTCTTTGACCAGCGTGTCAACTACAGGATGTGCGATCCCTTCTTCGTGCAGGTTCTTTGCCACGCACCGGGCTCTCTCGGGCAACTCATTCATCAGATGGCACAGGCGCTCTTTGAGATCCGATGTGCTGGTTTTCGTTTCGGCGGCAAATTTCTCCCAATTTCGGCTGCCAATCTCCCGCAGCTTGTAAGCTCCTCCGATTTTCATGGCCAGCCCCGCACGCCTCAGGTCGACTTGCCTGGGATAAGGAAGCGCACTCGAGATATCGTAGAGTGGGGCGAGGCGAACCTGTGCCCTCTGGGCAATCAAGACGGAAAAATTCTTGGCATGCGCATCGGTTGCCCCGATCAGCCATCCCAGAATCAGGGCATCAATAAAGCGTTGTTCGTCGGTTGCACGGTCCGTCGAATACTGCCGGAGCAGATCGAGAATTTGTGCGGCGGATGGGCCGCCCTGATTTTGATACTTCTGGTGTGGTGGACAGCCCAAGGCCTGACACATGTCCTCCTGGTGAATGCGCACGACCTGACCGGGCTGGCGAACCCGGTCATAACGCTCGACGACAATGACAGGGCAGCCGCCGAAGTATTGGACCGTGGACTTCGCCGTAGCGAGACCGCATTCGCGGGCGAGGCGCAGGCAAAAATGCTCATTCTCGGCAAGCCCGTCAAAAGCGCCTGTTGCCGGCTTCAAAATGTGTGTTGTCGGGACGCTCCCAAATGGAACCCCCCAGCGTTTTTTCTTTTCATCGTAAAACAGCGCGGTTTTAGGCTGCGCCCCAGCCAGGCTGAACTGCCCGGTGTCGGCACCCGCGCGGCTGGCACCATGATCGCGCAGAAGGAGGGCGATGCGCTCGGCGACTTCCACGGGACTCAGCCATTCCACGCCGCCCGCTGCGGGGATTTCTTGCCACTCACCGACATTCTCCGGACGCACAAACTGGATGGCCCCTGCACAGTCTTCGCCGACATGGCACAGCAAAGCGAAGGGGTTCTTGGGGGAAACCTTGAACTTTGCTCCCCACCGCTGCAAAACGCCCTCATTGTCCGGTAGCAATCCCCAGAGAAAGGAGACCACCATTTCATGCCCGTGCTCTGCGGCAGCAAGCGGCATCGACAGAGAGAGGGGAAATGCGCTCGGATTCGAGCGCCAATCCTCATCGTATTTCAACGCCAGCCTGTCGCGACGGCGGTCGCGAAGGATCCTGCCCATCAGCTGCTGACCGCAAAAAACGTGCAGTTCCTCGGTCACGGCGTTGAGTTTCGAGTGGGCTGGTCAACAATTTCGCTGAGATTGATGCCGGCTGCGGGAATGACCGCGTCATCGACTTCCGCGTGTAGAGCCACGCCCAACTGTTTGAGCGTCTGCAAAACGAGCCCCATTCGGGCGGAGGGCTTCCCCTTCTCCATCGCGACAACCCAGACCCGGCTCACGCCAACTTTATCGGCCAGATCTTGTTGGGTGATCCCGAGGTGTCTGCGCCGATCCCGCACCAGCGCCCCCAAGTCCTTGGCAGCATAAAGAATCATTTTTGTGCCTATACCATGTTTTCGATCGTTGATAAATAAAAAATGTTATCGATTGTTTACTTTGTAATGAAGTCAACGATCGTTAACCATTCTGAAAGAGCAGCGGGTTGACCCGCGACAGGTTCACTCACACTCAGCAACATTACCCCGCTATTCCCCGTCCCAATTATCTGACTTCTCGCTTTGATCCTTGCTCCACATCGCCGCCAGGGCGGCCTCAGCCTGATCGTTTGCGAACTCCGGGTTCATCCGCCCGGTGAGAACGCCCATCAGATAGGGAAAAACCGTTTCGGCGGTCATCAGAAGGCAGTGGAGCATCGAACGGAAGATGCGGTCGGTCAGCGGACCAAGCAACGTATCGGTGTAGGCGGAGAGGCGGATCTCTCCGTCGTTGTGGTCGATCTCCCAGAATTTCCGCTTGGCGTTGAAGTCGAGCCGGTGGAGGAACTCGCCGACAGCCGCCCGGTGTTGCGGTGCGGCACGGAAAGGAAGCCGCACGACAATCGACACAAGGTCGTCGGGTTTTCCCCAGCACGTCACGCAGGCATCAAAAGTTGTGAGGCACAGGGCGGTTGAAATCGTGCCGTCATCCTCCAAGAACGCAACCTCCATATCGGTGAAGGCCTGACGCATGATTTCAAGAGGTGTCAGCTGCGGAGTCGCGGAAAAGTCTTTTGACGGGTCCATGGTTATCAGTTGAGCTGAAACGATTGCTGCGCCATCGGCCATCCGGGGCGTGCGCTCCCGGCCCTGACCTCAAGGCCCTCGGCAATATCCACCACGGCACCGGAGTGCGTGTGTCCGCAGAGGACGGTGATGCGGTTTTTCGGGTAACTTCTTGCGATCCCCTGAATCGCGCTCCCCGCCGACCAGTTTGTGAAGTGCGGCAGGTGGTGCCGGCCACACGGTTTCCCGTCGTAGAACGCGGCCTGGGTAAACGGCGGAACATGCGTGGCGATCCAGACGTGGCGGTAGCATTGGAGCGCATAGGGCAACGTTTCCCGGAAATACCTTCCCGAGGCTTTTCCGAGATCCTCCATGCGCTCAAACACCGCCGGTTTTGAAAGCCCGCGGAAGTCGGCGATCCCCTCGCAATCGGGGCTTTTGACCACCGAGCGGGAACCCCAGCCTGCACGGCCATCCGGCCATCCCCGGCAGCCGATCAAAGCAACATCACCCCCGAGGGGAACGATTTCTCCGTACCCCAAGTGCCGGAGGTTGTTTTGCCCGGCGCATACCCTGGCAACGGCGCGGTCGACATCCGCAAAGCTCGATCCTATAAAATCGTGGTTGCCCAGGACAAAATATACCGGGCGCGGAGCGCAAGCGCGCCCGAGTTCAAGCAGGTGTCCGGGCAGCTTCTCCGACGTGGAGATGTCGCCCGTGATCACAGCCGCATCGAAGTCGGCATTTCTGAGGCGCCTGAAAAACGCACGGCAGTGCTCATCGCGCGCGCTGTCGAGGTGGAGATCCGTGAGCCACATCACTTTCATACCTCTTCCTCCTCCTGAATATCGATCTTCACCGGGGTGATGCGGTAGATCCCTCATTTTGTCCTCCCCGGTTTGCCCTCGAGCATCCAGGAAGCTTCCGGCGCGAGGGCGAAGGACAACCTGCGCCACGGCTGTATGTCAAAGTCGCAAGGCTCTGACCACGTCGCCGTCAGCCCCGGGTCCGAGCACCTGCGGAACCCCTTCAGCAACTGCACGAAGTCGCCCGCGTGCAAAATCGCGCGGCAGTAGCCGATCACGAAATCACAGCTGCCGTAACGCATCGAGATTTCCACAACCTGCCCTTGCTCGGGTTGAATGTGAAACACGGAGTTCATTGGCGGAACCTCCATTGCAACTGCTCCGCCTCGAAGTCGAGCGCCCGGACGCGCTGCTCCACGCGGTCGCAGATGTAAAGCGCGAAGGCGGCGGCGAAGTTCATCCCGTATCCGGGGTTCAGACCTCTCCTGATCATGATGAGCAGGGCGCGCAACAGGAAAACATGCCGGCACTGAATCGGATCGGTGTGGATTTGACGGATGCTTTCGCGCCATATGACGGCGCAATCCGCGATGGTTTTCTGGATGAGCTCGTCGTCTTCGGCGAGCTCCTCGAAGGCCCTCCGCTCTTCGTCGGCGAGCCGGAAAAACGCGATGTAAAACTTCAGTTTCATTTGATGGCCGCCCTCGCGGTTGATGTTGGCCGGGGTGCCGGATTCAGCGGGTCATTTCTTTGGTGCATAATTTGTCCTCTCACTGCTATGAGGCGCGAAACCGGCCTTTGTTAAGGGACTATTTTTCAGCAAGTGCTGGTTTCCTTCCTGGGAAACGCTTGCAAGACTGGAGGAAGGCCGTGTCTTTCGACACGCCCTTCCGCCAAAGAAGAAGGGGGGTTGTTGTTATGATTGATAACAGCAAAACACAGACAGCTGCCGCTCTCACGAGCGCAGGAAACCACTTAAAAAACTCAACTTCGAGAATCGGACAGGCCTGGATCACGTTCTGCGCTGATCCGGGAAGAATGGAATCAGCGAGCGCTCTGGCCGACGAGATGGACGCCCTGCTCAAGAGGCACCTGCCAGATGGTGAATGCAAGGGAAGCCTGCACGGGTGGGAACAGGATGTCCGCCAGGAGGCTTATCTTCTCATCGTTGGCAGGTATCTCGTCGGCAACCAGGTGCTGATGGAAGCCACGGCAAACGGCGACCGCGAGGAGATCGAGAATCAGATCAGAAGGTCTCTCCGCGGCGCCCTGCGGAGCGTTTTACGGTCCATGAACAGGGCCGCCGAGCGGCATCTCAAACTGCACGAATACGGGGAGGACATCGATTCCTTGCCGCAGTGCGCATGCATCCACCCGGCCTGCAGGACTTCGCACTGGGAGCTGCCTTTCGAGATTCAGCGGACCATGGTGCTGGCCGCCCTGCGACTGGGGGTTGAACGCGGCCTCTTCACCGCCGGAAACGCGGGCGTTGCCATTGCGATGGCTGAAGATGCGCTCACCCAGAGCCAGGTTGCCAAGGCACTCGGGATCTCACCTCAGGCGGTCCACTCGCGGCTGGCACCGGTGCGCAAGCACATGCGGGCACTCATCGACAGCCAAGAACTTCCTTCCGATGAAAACGCCTGATGATCCGTTTCCACTTTCTGCCGGAGCGGGAAAAGCCAATCCCACCCTCAGGCAGATCACCGCCTCGCCGCTCCCGGCTTCGTCCGGCGGCGAAACTCCGGACGTTTCCATCACGCTCTATGTCGCAACCCGCGCGGAAGTTGAAAAGCTCGACACAGATCGGTTCCTGGCGACCTTCGGCCCGAAGCTTCGTAAAAAGAAGCTTCTGAAGCTGCGCGGGAATGTCCATTTCGTCATCGACGGGTATGACGACACGAGCGACGAAATCTATGAGATCGCGGAGGTCCGCAGATATTACTCCCGGCTCCATGAGCTTCTTCCCTGCTGGCTGTTTTATGGCCACTTGGGCTTTTCGAGCCTGCGAGCGGTGATGCTTTGCATCCTCCCAAATATCTGGATGGTGCGAAGCCCGGAACGGATCCTCTTGGAGATCTCGAAAGCCGACACCCTCATTTTTATCAGGCAGTCGCTTCCTGTGGCAGCCCGCCTTTTCAAAAAGGCAGGGGTCTCGATTGAGGGTGCAAACGAGCAGTTAAGAAGCACCGCCAGGCTGCTGGGCATTTCCGAAAAGTAAGGGCTGCCCGCCTCCCAACACTCTTTCGCAGCGGAAGGTCCTTTCGAACCTCCGCATGAACGAGAAAGAAACCTCTCTCCTGCAAATCCAACTCAACAACAAACATGACAACTATTCTCTACATCCTCGTCGCCGTCTGGCTCGCGAAAGCCGCAGGCGAAACCTGCATCGGAATCCTCCAGATTTTTGCGGGCCTCGCGTGCAGCTTGCTCGGCCTGGCCCTCCTTGCTCTGGCGAACCTCATCGAAATCCTCACCCGGCTGTGGGAAACAGCCTTCTGCGAATGACTCCGGGACTTTTTTCAAAATCCCACCGCTCTCAGCTGCCGGCTCCATTCCCAAACAATGTCAACATTCCGCGCGCGCGGGCCTGGATCGGCTTTTGCGACAAATTTGGCGATCGTGCAGCGCGAAGACACCTCGCCGCAGAATTGGATGCCGCCCTCAAGCCGTGTGTGGCGGCCCGCGCCCATGGGCGCTACGCGGGGATGGAGGCGGAAATTTGCCGGCAGGCCATGTCTCTTCTTTTCGAAAGGATTCTGGCGGCAAACAAGGAACTCCTCTCTGCCACCGCAGAACGGGACTGCCCGGCCATCGCGGACCAAATCGGCCGATCCATGTTTGCGGCGATCAAGCTCGCGCAGTGGTCGCTCATCAACACGGAGAGCATGCCCGCCGCCGCCTTAAACACACGGGTGGAGACTCAGTTCGGCGTTCACCGTGACGCTGTGGAGGTCGCGCTTGGATGAAAGAGAAAACGCTCGCGCTACCGCGACATGCAGCAAAGGGGGAAACCTATCTTGCACACCCGGAAAAACTCCGGTTCAGAAATTCTTCGGGACAGGTTGTCTGCGCAATCATTCACCCGGTAGGCCGAGAGGAAATCGAGTTCGGCAGCATCCGCAATCTCGCGAGTTCATTCCTTCTGGATCGCACGCGCGAGCAGTTGAGAAACCGAGCGGGGCGCTGCGTGTTCGCGGCGATGGGATACGCCGGGGACGACGAGGAGCTCTACATGATCCCCGAGGTGCGGCGGTATTTCCAGGGTTTCACAGACCTGTGGCCCCACTGGCTTTTTTCCTCCTGCTTTTTCTTTCCCTCCGCCGTCGTCATCGCTCTCTGCTGCATCAAGAATCTCCGGGCTTACCGAACGGGCGACCGCGTCCTCGTGACCTACGACACCACCGCGATGGAGGCGTTCTTCGACGGGTGCCTTGAGCTCACGTCCGTGCTCGATGCCAAGGCTGGCATCCCTCGGCAGGAATCTGTCCGGAGGCTTCAGCACTTCCGGCAGTGTGTCGGGATCAGCGATTAGAAGCCCTCGACTGGATTCTCCGATCGGAGAAAACTAGCCGTCAACCGGCCCTGACCGACTATTTGAATTCCGAAAGCCTCATTCTCAAACGTTCCATACTCTCATGCGCCTCCTCCTTCTTGCCGACCTGCATTTCCGCGACGACTGGTATCGCTGGCTTTTCGAACCGCGTGCTGACCTCGCCGTGATTGCCGGGGACCTCCTGGACGGATTTCATCCGGGCGGGCTCCTGCCGCAAATGCTGGCCCTGCGCGAATGGTGCGCACGATTCCCCGGAAATCTGGCGATCTCGAGCGGCAACCACGATGCCAACGTTCCAGGCGGGGTATTCGATCCCGAGGGCCTCGCAGAAATTCCGGAGAATAAGCGCCAAGCGGCTCTCGAGATGCTGCAGGCCAAGCACTGGATGGACAGACTGGAACGGCCCGGCATTGTCACAGATGGCCGGACGACTGTCGTGGAAACATCGGGAGGACCTCTCGTTGTGACGACGATTCCCTATGACCACGTCCAGCGCGGGAGCACGTTTGCCGATGAGCTTTGGCAGGCGGGTGCCGCTCTCAGGAAATTCCACCAAGCCCAGTGGATCGTTCTCCACCACGAGCCTCCGGCGGATACCGCCGTGGGCGGACTGATGGGCGATCCAGAACTCTTTTACAGAATCCGGGAATACCGGCCGAACTTCGTCGTCTCCGGACACCTGCACGCCCAGCCATATAGCGGCTCTTTTGCCGATCAGATTGACGGGACGTGGTGCTTCAACCCCGGTTTTCCGGCTGCCAACCGTGCGCGCGCGGCAAAGATTCCCAACCATATCCTGCTCGACCTCGCTGAGCGCACCGCGACATGGCACGCAACAGCGAATGTCGGGCACCCTCCAATCATCAAACAAATCAAACTCGAATGAAATCCTCTGCGCTCATTGCCGTCATCGGTGACCGAGTCCTCGACCGACCTCATCAATTGGACCGATGCCGGAGCGACCATCACTTCCGATACGGCAACCCTGCTTCGAGGCGAGGTCGCACTCCCCTCCTCCGGCGGAATATTTCTGCGCCTCAACATCAGCCGTCCGGCGACCCGTTGAAGCTGCTCCTGACTGGTTCCCTGGCGGCTACACATGCCGACGCTCCTCCATAAACACCCCTCTCTTGATATCGAAATAGTGCCATGTCGCCGCGCGGGTCTCTGTGTCGAGCACGATGTCATTTGGAATCTGGCTTCTGGACGGCAGGGTCTGGCCTGAGTTGAAGCAGACTGACCGGCCGATTTTTTCGTAGAATCTTATTCCGTTTCTTCCTTGATCTCCGCTACTCACTCCAGAAGAGACGGTTATATCTTTTCGTCCCGAAAAGGATCTTTCCTGACTTCTTCTTTGCCACCCGGCCCGAACATGAGGCGCTTCATGGCCTCCGGCGGCTCAGAGGATGGTGTAATACGCCACATTGCCGGCTGTAACCTCCTTTCCCCGTTCTTCGAGGTCGTGGAGCATCTTAGGGGGCATCTTCTTGAGTTCATTGCTTCTTTTCATAGTTATATCGCACGAGGTTCGGGATGATGGCTGCGGTAATCTTCGGCCGCCTTGTCGAGCCGGCGGCAGTATTGCTCGACCTGCCGCGAGAACTCATCAATAACAAGGGAGAAGGCCCATTTTTCGACGTTCTGGGCCAAAACGGGATCATGTTTCCGGAGGGCGTTGAAAAATCCATCGTCTTTCGCCGCTTTCGATCTCATTTTGCTTTTGGCTATCCGGCGGAAAACCCCCAAGCCCACGTGGATCGGATTGCCGCGACGGACCGAGGCGGCCAGCGATTTTCTGGCCCGCGGGGAAAGGAAATCAAAGAGAAGGGCGGCCGTCTCTGCAGGTATGGCCGGTAACGCCTTGACCGTTTTTTCCGCGGGTTTCTGCCCTTGGTCTTCGGCGGTCTGCTCTTCATCTGGCACGTGAGCGGGTGCGGACGGCGAGGCCAGCTCGGGAGGGTGCAGCGTGTTCTGGTATTTGTAGACCTCCACGAAGGTCTCCGCGTCCTTGTCGCTCACTTTCCCCTTCTTTTCGGCTTTCGAGACCACGAACTCCCAGCCCGGGATCCAGTGCTCCTCGGGGAGTTCGGCGAGCATTTCGACCTTGCGGCCGGTGGGGCTGCTCAGGCTTTTCCCGCTCTTGTGGAAAGCGAGCAGGACGCGCCCGCGCTTGATCTGCCGGTCGGCGTGCTGGCGCGAGACGCCCCTGGCTTGGGCCAGGTCAGCCACGATGCCGCTTTGCCCCTGAGCGCGGCCGACGTCGTAGGCGATTGCCATAGCGATTTCTACGAGAGACTCGATGGTTGGGGCCGAACGGATTAACCGGGTCATCGCATCGAGCAGGTCGCCCTGGCGCTCGGAGAGCTTGCCGCGCCGGGCCGCGTCCACCAGCTGGTCGCGCACCGCGACGCACGCTTCGATAAGACTGGGGGGGATCTCGGTGGGGCCGCTGCCCGCGTAAGTCTTCAGGACGATTTCGAGGGATGGTTCTGCACATTTCATCATGGAGGCACCAAATCCCATGACACGGCACCGCGCCAGAAGAAGTCCTCTGGGGGGCCAAAAAAAATACGCTGTATGTCCAAAATGGACATTTGTCACGCATGCGCGACACCACCCTGCCCGGGGGGCCGGAGGTCAGCCGCGGGGCTGGCGGGCTCCGGCACCTGCGGCTCGAACACAAGAATCTTCTCCTCCTTGTTTGCGGCCTCGAACCCCTCAAGGGAAGGCAGACGCAATTCCGATTTCCGGGCGTAAGCATGATGGACCGCCTTCGAATTGTGACCCAATGCCTCCATCGCAAAACGAAGCGGGTAGCCGGCCGCCCTTGCTCTCCCGGCCCAGGCGTAGCGGTAGGAGTGCAAGGTCACCCCTTTGATCCCGAGCCCCGCGCACCGCTGCTTGAACTCGGTCGCGCGGTCTTTGCAGTCCACGCTCGCCAGATACGGAAACAGCGGGCCTCGGTTCGGGAGCTGGCGGAAGATCTCCGCCGTGGCAGCCCCGAAATGGATGATCGGCGGCCGGATGGAATCCCTGTGGCGCAGCTTCCGGCGAAAGTAGCCCACCGTCATGTCCCGCCAATCCACATCTTCGCCATGGAGCATCGCGATGTCGCTTTGCGAACCGCCGAGATGCCAGCACAACTCGTAGAACAGTTTCCGTTCGGGATTTTTTTCCCTGGCGACGATCCGCTGGTGCTCGTCGAGGGTGATGGCGCGCTTTGGACGCGCGTTCAAAACCGGCCACTGCCTCTTCGGGATCACGGGGGAGAGGAGCCAGTTCATATCGAGGGCGAAGTTGTGGACGCGCCGGAGAAAAATATTGGTGGAGATCGTCCCCGCGTTCAGAGCCTTGAGGAAATCCTCGGCCGCGGTCTCGATCAGCTTGCGCCCGAGAAGGTCGCGGTAAGCGTCGTCCTTGAGCGCGGTTTCCCACCGGTCCCTCGTGGCCCCTGTCTTCAGAGCCATCAACTCCCCAAACACATCCCCCCACGTTCGCTCCGCCATCCGGGGGTTGCTGGCCGTCAGGTAGACTCGCGCGATCTGGAGGTTCATGGACTGGGAGTGGGAGGACTCGTTGAGGGCTGCGAGCAGCCGGGCTGCCTCGGCCCGGTCGCGGGTGCCCAGCGAGTGCTGCTTTCCGGTGGAGGCGTCGTGGGCGTAATACAACCCTCCCTTCCGGCGATATGTCCTGTAGCGGCTTTTCATCTTCCGCTCCCATCATAGCGAGATTTCGAAGAGCCCCCAAAGGAGCGCTCGGGGAGTAGCCGCGAGCAGCCGGGGAGTAGGCTGGAGCGAGGAAAGCTGCTGGCAGTTTTGCTGGCAGTCGGCTTTTTTAGTTTTGTAACTAACTCAAAACCAATGTGATAAGAAGAGAGGCGAGGGCCGGAATCGAACCGGCGAATACAGCTTTTGCAGAGCCGTGCCTTACCACTTGGCTACCCCGCCATCAACAGGCCGCTACCAATACACATTTACCGGGGGGATGACAACTGATACTTGTCCGCCGGCGGTGGTTCCTTCGGACTGGTCGAGTGCCTCGACGAGATTGTCCTTGAACGAGACGCTGAGCGTGCCGGATGGAACCTTGATGTAGATGGTGGAAGGTGCGTATCCGCCCCCCCCTTGGACGATGGTGGGCGACGGGCAGTTGGTCTGGCGGGGGTATTTGATGACGGTCTGGTTGTAGACGGGGACGTAGGTGGTCTGGGGGACGAGCTCGTATTTGATGTATTCCCAAACCTGCTGGGCGCCCTCCTTGGTGGCGCGGCTGGTTTTTTTCTGGGGTTTTCCGAGGCTGCGGAGGACCTCCTGGGGAGTCATACCGATGGCGACCTCGTTCCGTGCGATGAGGGCCTCGACCTTTTGCCGGCGCTCTTCGCTCTTGCGCAGGTTTTCGACAAACTTTTCGGGAAGCGGTTCGAACGACTGCGGCGGCGCCCAGGCAACGATGCCGCCCTGCTGGGCGTTGCCCCGCACGCGGAAGAACCCGTTCGGGCCGACCGCCTCGAGCTTGACGACCTGCGGGAACTTGAGGGTCCCGGCAAAGCGTTTCCCCGCGACATCGAACGTGCAGGGAGCGGGACCGGTCAGCCGGAGTTCGATAGGCTTCAATTCGAAGTCGGAAAGGTAAATCACCCCCGGCTCCCGGATGATCGGAGCCGCTCCGGCCGGGCAGGCCATGAGGAAAAGAAACAATGCCTGCAGGATTCGCTTCATCAGACGAACATCGCAGAATCTGGTCGAAACACAAATCCGAACGCGGCGGGAGCATCTTTGGCGTTGAGCCCGGCGGTGCCGGCAGGTAATCTCCCAGAAGAACCCACGAACTATGACAAGCATCCAGGATTTTGTAACTCAGGGCGGGCAATCGGTCACCGCGGGAGAAGTCGGGGCATTCCGCAACCACCTTGCCGCCTACAAGCTGAAGGCCGAAATGCTTGCGACGGCCGGCCAGGTGAGGCTGCGGGAGCAGTCGGCTTTCCTGCTCCGCTACATCGAGGACGTGCTGGATGGCATGTATGTGCCCGAAGATTTTTCCGCGCTTCCCGATGCGGTGTTTGCCATGAGGTATCTGGCCAAGGGCGTGGACATCATTCCGGACTCCGTGCCCGGGATCGGCTATAAAGACGACGCAGAGGTCGTTCACGCGGTTCTTCTGGCGCACGAGAAGGAATACCGGGCTTTCAACTCCAGCCAGAAGATCGGATTCGAGGCCTTCGAGTCCTGACATCCCCTTGGCAAAATCGATAGGCGTGCTACTTTTCGGGGCATGACGAGGTTTTTGTCTGTGCGGAGGATCGCGGTCCGGACCGCCATGGTCTGCGCGATCGCAGCGGCCGGGGGGACTTCCGCACCGGCATCCGAGGCTGACGTCCTCTTGCCGGAGTCGTTTTCATCCCCACAGCCGCTCCGCCTCAACGAAAAGTCCGCGCGGCAGGCGGAGGCGATCGCCCGCTACCTGCAGTCGATTTTCGAGGAGGAGACCGACGGCCCCGACAAGGCGGTGGAAACAAAGCGCAAGGTGCTGCAGCTCGACCCCGCGTTCACCGGGCTTGCGATCGAGGTGGCGCACCAGTACCTGCGCCACGGGGAGACGGCCGAGGCCATCTCCGTGCTGAAAGATGCCTCGAAGTCGGCGCCAGCGGATGCGACCCCGGCCCTCGCCCTGGCGGCCATTTATCTCCGGCAGCTTCAGAAGCCCGACCTCGCCGAAAAACATGCCCAGCAGGCCCTCGCGGCCACCCCGGAGAGCGCGGCCGCGTATGAGACGCTCTGGGAAATTTACCGGTCAACCTCGCAGCCGCAAAAGCTGGAAGCCCTCTTCCAGCGTGCCTTGAAGCAGAAGGATGCGGGAGGCGCGTTCTGGCTTTCGCTGGCCGAGCTCCGGGCGCGCGAGTCTGCGCCAGGCGCCGCCGCGCGCGCCGAGCCGTTCCTTGACCTCGCGCTTGAGCGGGCCGGGGAGGACGCCGGGCTGGTCTCGCGGATTGCGGACTGCTATGCCTCCTGCGGGGTTGCGGACAAGGCGGCCCCGCTCTACAAACGGGCGCTCGCGCAGCGGACCACCCTCGCCGGCGTGCGCGAGAAGCTGGCAACCTGCCTGCTCCGGCTCGGCGACACCACCGAGGCCGTCAAACTCCTCGAGGATATTGTCGCAGCCAACCCGCTCGATCTGGGAGCCTACGACCAGCTCGCCCAGCTCCACCTGGCGGGCAAGAACTTTCCGAAGGCGCTTGCAAACCTTCGCCAGGCCCTCCTGCTGGCCCCATCAGATCCCCGGCGCCACGATGACGTCATCCGATTCAGCATTGGAACCGGCGACATTCCGGGCGCCCTCGATGCGGCCACCGAAGCCGAAAAGCGGTTCCCGAACCATGTCGGGTTCACCATCTTCCGCGCCCGGATCCTCAGCGAAAGCAAGCGGCATGAGGAATCGCTCAAGGCCTTTGAGCAGGCACAGGAACGGGCCGGGAATGGCAGGCGCGACCTTCTCGACAGCGATTTTTATTTCAACTACGGAGCGGCTGCCGAGCAGGCCGGGAACCCTGCCAAAGCGGTCGAGCTCCTCCGGAAATCCATCGAGCTGGATCCAGAGAAGGCGCCCCGCGCCTGCAACTATCTCGGCTACATGTGGGCCGAACGGAATGAAAACCTCGACGAGGCCGAGCAACTCGTCCGGCGCGCGCTGGAGTCCGAACCGGATAATGGCGCCTACCTCGACACACTGGGGTGGATTTATTTCCGGCAGGGAAAATTTCAGGAAGCTCTCGGCGAGTTGCTTCATGCGGCTGAGCTGCTGCCCGGCCCCGACGGTGTTGTCTTCGAGCACATCGGCGACACCTACCAGAAGCTCGGCAAATCGGCGGAAGCCGTCCTCTACTGGCAGAAGGCGCTCCGCGAGGATCCGTCCAGCGCCACGCTTCCGCCAAAACTGGACGCTCATTCCTCCCGCGTGGTCCAGCAGCCGGAACCCGCCGGCAACAGACAGCAGCCCTGAGCCGGCTCAGTCCTTCGCAGGTGGCAGCCCGTCGAGAAGCTGCAAAAGCTCTCCCGGGGAGCCGATGAGGTGATCGGGCGCCGACTCCTGAATCGAACGCAGGCTGTTATAACCCCAGGTCACCGCGGCCATGTGCACCCCGGTTTCCTGGGCCGCATCGATATCTCTCGTCTCGTCGCCGACAAAGAGGATGTCCGCCGGACTGAGCTTGAGCCGCTTCAGCAGCCCCCGGATCACGCCGGGTTTCCCGAGAAGCTTCGATGAGCACCGGATAAACTCAAACAGCTCCAGGTCGTGCTTCCGGAGGAAAGCGGTTACGTTCTTCTGGGAATTCGAAGTCAGGATCCCCATGCGGAATCCCTGCGCATGAACAGTTCGCAGGATTTCCGGCATACCCGCGCATGGTGCGACCGCGCCAATGCGCTTGTGCAGCTCCTCGGTGCCGCGCATCGAGATCTTCCGCATCTTGATCGCCGGGATCCCGAGAAACTTCATCAGCTCCCGGGTGCGCATGTCGCGGGCTTTCTCGAGATCGCCGCGCTCCAACGGACGGAATCCAAACTCTCCGGCCAGCAGGTTCAGGATCTCAAACCCGCTCTCGAACGTGTCGGCGATCGTCCCGTCAAAATCAAACATGAGAAGGCGCGGCCGCGTTTGAAGCGGGCCGGCAGCCCCCGCGCTCCGGCGTCCGCCCCGGAGGACGAAGCGGGCAAACCGTTTGACGCGGGAACTATTTTTCACGCGGAAATTTCTTCCGGCAACTCCATCGTGCCTTTGAATTTGCCCTCCTCGGGCTCCATCCCGAAATGCCTTGCGACCAGGGTTTGCACCCGGAGCAGCTCGTCGCAGGTCAGCGGCGGCTGGTCAGGCGCCGCGGCAAATTCCCGGAGCTGCTCTTCGTTGTAGATATTCGGGAGCGTGGCGGCGGTGCGGGGGTCGGCGAGAAGCCAGAGCAGGGCGGCCTGCCCGAGCGTGCGCCCGTCGCGCTCGAGAAACCGAAGCTGCTCGACCTTCCGCACGCCGTTGACCAGCCAGCTGCGGGGCCGGTGGTTCCGGTGGTCATTGGCCGGGAAGACCGTGTCCTCGGTATATTTGCCCTCAAGCATGCCCGAGGAGTGGGGCACGCGGATCAGAAACATCGTGTCGGCCCCGCAGTTGTCCGCCGCCGCATGGATCGCACGGCCCGGGTGCTGCTCAAGGAGGTTGTAGATGTGCTGCAGCACGGCCGGGCGCCTCGCCCGGATCGCGCGGACCCCCTCCCCCAGCCATCCGATGGCCGGCCCCAGCGCAACGCCGTAAGAACGGATTTTCCCCTCCTTGCGCAGATCCTCCAGCGTCGCCCAAACCGCATCGTCATCCACCTGATCCATCCGGATGTTGTGCAGCTGCATGATGTCGATGTGCCCGGTCCTGAGCCGGGCAAGCGCCGCGTCGGTTGCGCGGCGGAGTGCCGCGGGCGAGAAATCCTGCGGGATCTCCCGCTGGCCGCGCCGGCCCTCGCCATGGTTCACAAAGTCGTAGCCGATCTTTGTCGCGATCACGATGTCGTCCCGCCGGTCGCCGAACGCCTTTGCGATCAGCTCCTCGCTACGCCCGTTCCCGTAGGTGTCGGCCGCGTCAAAAAGCGTGACCCCCAGCTCGCGGGCCAGGCGCATCAGCCGCACTGCCTCGTCGTCGGTGTAGTCGCCCCACCAACCGGTGGACAGCGTCCAAAGCCCGAAGCCCACCTCGCTCACAATCAGATCCGTTCCGCGGAATTTCCGGTATTTCATGCAGGGGCTAAGTCTATACGAGAACCCGCCTCCCGGCCAATCTTTCTCGGCAGATCTCATGATCGCGGGAACAAAAAATGCGGGCGCGGCGGATCAAAATCTCAGAGCACGAGCTGCCGGTCGACACTGCCCGATCAACTATCAGCCAGCTCCGGTCGACGGCAGCAGCCCGTCCCTCTGCGCAGCACCTCCGCTACGACCGTTTGCAATCATCTGCACGCTCGTTTTGCCCTCTGGCGCCGCCACCTGAGTCCCCTTCAAATGCTTTTGAGCGGAAAAATCTGGATGTCCTTGCGCCGGGTTTCGGGAGTCACCTTTTCGATGACCACTTTGCCCGACTCGACCCGGCCCTCAACCGTCGTCTGGTAGGGAGCGCAGAGTTTGAAACGGGCGTTCCATTCGGCCGGCCAGGCGGGTCCGAGCAGGATGCGCCTGCCATCGGTCTGCATCAGCATTTCCTGCAATGCGAGCATCGCGGTGCCGCCGTGATCCATGTCGGGAAGGTGGCAAAATTCCTTGCCCTTCTTGTCGCCATAAAACGTCCGGTAGAACACAGGGAAGCGCGCGCCGCCATGAAGCAACTTCCCCAGCGTGGCATCGGCGGCCTCCCGGGTCATGCCCATCCGGGCGAGGTTGATCGGGGTCTGATACCAGCATTGGTTCTGATGCTGGATGGAGGCTTTGATGGGGCTCAGCTGCCATGTGTTCTTTGCCAGGCTCATGTCGCTGCGCCCGAGCGAAAGGATGGTAAATGGAAAGCAGATATACATCTGCGGAAAGTCCATGTTGCCATTGAACATCACCTTTTCCCAGGACTCGGCGGCGGCGTAATACCGGCGGCCGTTCTTCTCCTTGATCGGGAAATCGGGAATGCGTTTGGCGAAGCCCTCGACGTAGGCCCGTTTATCGGGGGGGAGTTCGGAGGCGGGGAGCAGAAGCAACTCACGGGTGAGCGCGGCAAGCCCGGCGATGACGTCCGTGTTGTTGGTGCAGCCGTGGTAGGGCTCGCAGGCGTCGCTGGGATAGATCACAAGGCGTGCCTTGTCATCAAGAGGTTTCCCGGTTTTTGCAGCCAGTGCGTTTTGATAATACTGGTCGTAGTATTTGAGTATCCCGAGGGCGGGTTCCGCGTAGCCCTTGGGTGTCTTGCCTGTGTATTTTTGCATCTCCAGCATCATGAGGGCAAACTCCATGCCTGACGTGTAGTGGTAATTGAGATGATCCGGCTTGCAACGCCCGTCGGGGGTCATGCCGATTGCCCCCAATCCAAAGATGCTAAACGCTTCAGGCCAGGCCACTCCGCCTTCCACACCCCAGAATTTTTTCGCATGCAGTCGGCTCGCCTCGGTGCGGTCGCGGTAGAAATCGAGCGCAACCGAGAGCATGTCGAAATCGCCGGAGCGCAACATCGGCCAATAGACCAGGCGCTGGTTCTGGGCCATGAACTGGCAGCGGTCCCAGTTGCGGCTATCTGGATTGCCTGTGCAGGCGAACGTGCCGCCGTTGAAGAGCGTCATGGCGCGACCGGAGGGATTGGCCGCGAGCAGGTAGCGGATGATCGCGTAGTTGCGCGAGGCCAGCCAGGGCTTGTCTTCGGCAGGAGCGACGCCCGGTTTCGGCTGGATCGCGATATGGCTGCGGTTCCAAAACGCGGACCACCAGGCAAGCGCTTCGGCCCGGGAGGCGGCAGTGTTTTTCTGAGCGCCCCTGGCGGTGGAATTGAGCGCGCTCTCCCATGCCCCGAGCGAGGTATCCTGTTCCATACGAAAGGTAATGGTCAGATCAAGTTGCCTGACGGGAGCGGCGGTCTTCATCGCGCAGCCTTTGGTGGGCAGTTTGTTGAATGTTCCAGACACGGACTCTGCTGCCACCAGGCCCGGCGCGTCGATGCGCCCGCCCATGGTGAGCTTCGAGAGCGGATCGGGAACGGCTGCCGCAAACTCCTCCATACCTTGTTCCTTCAGGTCGCACAAGCGGCGCGGATTTTGTTCAGGCAGACGGCGCACCCACTGGATGCCTCCCTCGACGATCCGGGGTTCGTAACCGGACCACGTTTCGTAGGAAACCGTGACGTTCACCGGAGCGCCCGAGCGGAGCTGGGCATGCGCGATCGTCCCGTTTGCAGCGCACCAGAGAACGACCTGCACCGGTTTGCCATCGGCGGTTTGCCCGCTGAGCACAATCTCGCTTTGTTCCAACCGCAGCTCCTGCCGGAATGATTTTTCGAAAACCGGCGGGTCGAACGTGAGGCGAATAAGCCCGAGCTTCACCTGCCTGCCGCTTTCATCCATGCAATTCGGGCTCCCCGCCAACATAAGCAGATCCTTTCCGTCCGACCAAACATTCAGGGCGAGGTTATGGCCCGAGAGGGGCATGGAATCAACCGAGCCTTGGCTCGGCGTATCCCAGACAACATTATAGGAGGAAAGGGTTTTGAGCCAATCGGCAGGAGCGTCCGGCTTCGGGAAAGCGGGGGCTGCAAAAGCGGGCAGGAACAGTAGCGGTGCAAGCGCTGCAGGCAGGATGAGTTTGCCGAAAAAAAGTTTCATGGCCGAAGAGGGGTTGGGCGGAAGTGGTCATACTGGTCCATTGCAGAAGCCTGAGTCAATCCGTGGATGCGTGGCTTGGCATCTTTGTAGCCGCCCGAATGGTTCGTTCCTGTTTTGTGTATTTTGTGATTAAACTGTCCGCTCTTACGATGAACATCACAAAGACCCACCACATCGCGATCATCTGCTCCGACTATGCGGCATCGAAGGATTTCTATACGAGGGTCCTCGGATTTTCCGTAATCTCCGAGGTCTTCCGAGAAGAGCGGTCGTCCCACAAGCTTGACCTCCAGATCCCGGGGGGCACCCGGATCGAGCTGTTCACGATTCCGGGCTCGCCAGCCCGGCCGTCGTATCCGGAGGCGTGCGGGCTCCGCCATCTGGCTTTTGCGGTTCCGGACATCGACGCGGCCATCGCGGAACTGGATGCGCAGGGGATCGCAGTCGAACCGGTGCGGATCGACCAGATCACCGGGAGGAGGTTCACATTTTTTTCCGACCCGGACGGCCTGCCGCTCGAGCTCTACGAGGAGTGAATGGCGCCCGCCTCGAGGCGGACAAGCCGCTTGCGATAGAGGATCCCGACCGCCTGCTTGAAGGCCTTTTTGCTCACGCCGAACGCGGCGCGGATCGCCTCGGGCGTGCTGCTGTCATCGAGGGGAATCGTACCGCCGGCATTCCTGAGGGCCTCGAGGATCTGATCAGTGAGCGGGGCGATGCGGGCAAACCCGGTCCGGTCGAGCGCGAGGTCGAGCTTGCCGTCAGGCCGCACGGCGCGGACGTAGCCATCAAGCAGTGATCCGATCTCGAGGGGACCGGCGAGATCGGAATTGTAGAGTAGACCGCGGTGGGCGTTGTTGACGACGGCGTTGTAGCCGAGAGGGGTTTCCCCGGAAATGAGAAGCTTGACCGGTTCGTCCTTGGCGAACTCCGGCGGGGACTTGCTGAACCACCGGTGGAGCCGCATGGTCGCGATAATGCGGTCGGACTTTTCATCCAGGCAGACGTGAACGACAACCCGGCTCCCGACGCGGAGAAACCCGCTCTGCTCGCGCCGGGGGAGGAGGAGGTCCTTCTCGAGACCCCAGTTAAGGAAGGCCCCGATGCCCGGCTGGACGCCGACAACTTCCAGGCAGGCAAAATCCCCGACCTCCGCAAGCGGTTTCCCGGTCGTGGCCACGAGCCGGTCCTCGGAGTCCCGGTAAATAAACACGTCGACCGCGCCGCCGGGCACGAGACCGGCCGGAACGAATTTTCCCGGCAGCAGGATTTCCCCATGCCCGCCTCCGTCAAGAAAGTAGCCCGGAGGGGCCTGGCGGACGGCCGTGAGCAAGTTGCGTTTTCCGATGGTTGCCATGCGGGGGATCATGCCCTGCGGCGGCGGGATTGCCCAGACATTCTCCGGGCGGCGGCAAGCCCAGACCCGCAAATTTGGTTGCCGCGGGCCCGGTGGCGCGGCAAAACTTTACCTCATGACCGTCCGCCCGATCAAGCTTGCCGCCCTGCTGGCTACGATCCTCGTTGGTGCCGCGACCGCCCTCGCAACCGATCCGCTCGCCTCGTGGAATGACGGACCGGCCAAGCAGGCGATCCTCAATTTTGTGCAGGCGACCACCGCCCCCGGGAGCCCACAGTTCGTGCCGCCCGCCGAGCGGATCGCCACATTCGACCAGGACGGCACGCTCTGGGTCGAGCAGCCGGTCTATGCCCAGGTCCTGTATGCCATCGATCAGGTGCCGGCCCTGGTGGAGAAAAATCCGGACCTTAAAAATCAGGAACCCTTCCAGACGATCCTGGCCGGCAACAAGGAGGCGGTTGCCCGCCTCCCCGCGGAGGATTTCATAAAACTTTTCGAAGCCACCACCACGGGGATGACGGTGGAGGAATACAGCGCCAGCGTCCGTTCGTGGCTCGCGAAAGCCCGAGATGCCCGCTGGAACCGGCCGTTCACCGATCTCACCTACCAGCCGATGCGGGAATTGCTGGAATTCCTCCGGGCCAGCGGATTCAAGACCTACATCGTCACCGGAAGCGGCCAGGATTTTGTGCGGGTTTATTCCGAGGCCGCGTATGGGATCCCGCCCGAGCAGGTGATGGGCACGGCGGATGCCACGCGGTTCGGCTACGACAAGGAAGGGAAGCCATCTCTGACGAAGATGCCCAAGGTTCTCCTGAACGATGTCTTCGGCGGCAAGCCGGAGGGCATCCACCTGATGATCGGACGCCGGCCTTGCGCCGCGGTCGGCAACTCGACCGGTGACCAGCAGATGCTCGAATACACTAAGGCCGGAGGTGGCGCCCGGCTCGCCATGCTCGTCCTCCACGACGATCCGGAACGCGAGTATGCCTACGGTCCGGCGCAGGGTCTCCCGGACTCGCGCATCGGCACGTTCACCCAGGAACTCCACGACGAGGCGGCAAAAAGCGGGTGGACGGTCATCAGCATGAAAAACGACTGGAAGCGCATCTTCGGCTTCGGCGAGTGATCGCCGGCAGTTGCGCCTCAGGCCAGCTTGAAGAGGCGTGCAGGCTTTGACTGCCCCTTGAGTTCCACCTCGCCCTGGTCCTCCGCCTCGAGGTCGGTCCCGCGCAGAGCAGCGTGGACCGCATCGGAAACCAGAAAAGAACAGCCGAGCGGCTTCGTCGCCTGTTCGATCCGCGCCGCAAGGTTCACCGTATCGCCGATCACTGTGTATTCCTGGCGTTGCTGGGACCCGACGATCCCGGTCACCGCCGGACCGAAGTGCAGACCGATTCCGATTTTTGTCGGCGGGATTTCCCCCGCCCGGTTCATGCGCTCGACTTCCTCCAGGAGCGCGCGGCCGCAGCGGATCGCGTTGGCGCAGCATTCGAGGTCGTCCGCCGGCGCCCCGAAGACGGCCATGAACCCGTCGCCCAAAAACTTGTTCACAATCCCCCGGTGGTCGTTCACGCAATCGATGAGGCCGCGGAAAAACCGGTTGAGAAATTCCATCACCTCCGAGGCGGACTTCGTTGCGGCAAAGCCGCTGAAATTCCGGATGTCGAGGAACATGACGCAGACGTGCCGCTCCTCGCCGACCAGTTCCCAGCGCTGGCGGAGGAGGCGCTCGGCCACCTGGGGGGAGACGTGCTGCCCGAAGATGCTGATCGCGCGGTCGCGGTCGCGGCCGGCCCGCAGGGTCTCGAGGAGCTGGGCGCGGAGGCCGCCGGCCACGACTCCGCTCGCCACGCCGCTCATCAGGATGATGAACGCCTTGAGGACATACTGGTAGGGGGTCGTCAGGATCGGGAGGCCGGCGACCGGAGCGACCGAATGCACGGCTGGCAGAGACACCGCGAGAAATCCCGCCGCCGAAACTACCCCGCTCCAGATGCTCAGGCGGAGGTTCAGGTTCAAAGCTGACAGGACGATCACCGGAAAGTAGAGCAGCGGCAGCGCCGCCGAAAAAATCTGGAGCGCCCCGAGCGGCTTCACGGAGAGCGCCAACAGGATCGTCACCATGCAGGCCTCGAAGGTCGCGTTGACATAGCGGAAGGCTGTGCCGGGACCGGTCCGCGGATCGACCTTGCGGAGCCACAGCAGCACGCCGACCTCATAGGCCAGCATGAGCCCGACGGCCAGCAGGTCGAGCGGGGCCGCATCGGCAAGGCGGGCGCGGAGGTCGGGCGTGAGCAGCCCGCCAAGAAAGGAAGGCATGATCAGGAAGCCCAGGACCAGCACAAACACAAGGCCCAGCACGACGAGGAAAAGCGCCACCCTCCTACGCTCGCTGCGCAGGATGCCTTCCTGCAGGGCCAGGTCGATGACGGAATCCGCCTGGATGCCGGATGCCATAACGGGTGGTCCGGAAGGGCTAGCTGCCTATGCCCACCGCGCGGAATTTGTCCTCCACAAAGCGGAAGTGGCGCTCGGGCGCGCACGCGTGCTCGATGTCGGCCGCCGAGAGGTGGGAGGAGACGGTCGGTTCCTCCGCGAGGTTCTTGGCGAGTCCGCCGCCGTCCTTCCATGTCTTCATGGCGGCCCGCTGGACGGCCTCGTAGGCGTCCTTCCGCTCCATCCCGCGCTCGGTGAGCATGAGGAGGGCGGACTGGCTCGCGTAGAGCCCGCCGGTGATCTCCATGTTCCGCTTCATGTTCTCCGGGTAGACGAGCAGGCGCGCGACAAGTTTGGTGAGCGTGACGAGCATGTAGTCGACCAGCGTGCAGCTGTCCGGGAGGATGATCCGCTCGACCGAGCTGTGGCTGATGTCGCGCTCGTGCCAGAGGGCGACATTTTCCAAGGCCGCCATGGCGTTCCCGCGGATCACGCGGGCTAGGCCGCTGAGCCGCTCGCCGGTGATCGGGTTGCGCTTGTGGGGCATGGCCGAGCTCCCCTTCTGCCCGGCGCTGAAATACTCCTCGACCTCGAGCACCTCGGTGCGCTGCAAATGCCGGAACTCAGTCGCCCAGCGGTCGATGCTCGATGCGATAAGCGCAAGCGTCGTCATGAACTCCGCATGCCGGTCGCGCTGGAGGATCTGGGTGGAGAGCGCGGCGGGCTTCAGCCCAAGGCGCTCGCAGACGCTCTTCTCCACGCGCGGGTCGAGGTGGGCGTGGGTGCCCACCGCCCCGCTGATCTTGCCCACGCGGATCCGCTCGCGGGTCTGGCCCAGGCGCTCGAGCGCGCGCGAAAACTCGTCATACATGAGCGCGAGCTTGAGCCCGAAAGTGATCGGTTCGGCATGGATCCCGTGGCTGCGGCCGATCATCGGCGTGAACTTGTGTTCGACTGCCCGCACGGCGACCGCCTCGCGGAGCGCGAGGATGTCCTTCTCGAGAATGTTGCAGGATTCCAGCATCTGCACGGCGATCGTCGTGTCGAGGAGGTCAGACGAGGTCAGCCCCTGGTGGATCCAGCGCGCGGCCGGACCGACCCGCGAGGCCACGTCCTCAAGAAACGCGATCACATCGTGGTTCGTGCGCTTCTCGATCTCGCGCACGTTCTCAATTTCAAACGCCCCCTTGGCGCGGATCTCGGCGGCATCCTCGCGCGGGATCGAGCCGAGTTCGGCCATCGCCTCGCAGGCAAGGGTTTCGATCTCGAGCCAGATCTCGAGCTTTCTCTGTTCGGTCCAGACGGACCGCATTCCGGGCAGGCTGTAACGTTCAATCATCGCGGGATACTAAACACGCCCCGCCCGCTATTTGCCAGCTTCGGAAATGGAAAATCTTCCGTGCGGTGCCGTAACAACGAAAATCCGGAGCGCTCAGGCCTACCAGTCGAGGGCGGCGAGGCGGCGGGCGACCTCCTCGACGTTCGAACGCGAATTGAACGCTGAGATGCGGAAGTAGCCTTCGCCGGCTGGACCGAACCCGCTGCCGGGCGTGACCACGACATCCGCCCCGTGGAGGACCTTGTCGAAGATCTGCCAGCTCGTGAGGCCTTCCGGCCCGCGGACCCAGATGTAGGGGGCATTCGTTCCGCCGAACGCCTCGAGCCCGCAGGCCTCGGCAGCGGTCCTGAGGATTTCCGCGTTGCCCATGTAGAGATCGATGAGCGCCCCGACCTCGGCGCGACCCTCGTCGGAGTAGAGCGCCTCGGCGGCGCGCTGGGTGACGTAGCCGACCCCGTTGAATTTCGTGCTGAACCGCCGGTTCCAGAGCGGGTGGAGCGGCCGGCTTTCGCCCGAGGAAGTCAGGCATTCGAGCTCCTTCGGAACGACCGTGAACGCGCAGCGCACGCCGGTGAACCCGCCGTTCTTGGAGAAGCTCCGGAACTCGATCGCGCACCGGCGGGCGCCGGGGATCTCGTAGATCGAATGCGGGACATCGGCATCGCGGATGTAGGCCTCGTAGGCCGCGTCGAAGAGGATGATCGAGTTGTTCGCAAGGGCGTATTCGACCCATTCGGCCAGCTGCGCGCGGGTGGCGGTCGCCCCGGTCGGGTTGTTCGGGTAGCAGAGGTAGATGATGTCGACCCGCTCCTCTGGAAGCTGCGGGACAAAACCGTTTGCCGCAGTGCAGGGCAGGTAGATCAGGCCCTGGTAGAGCCCGCTGTCGTCGCCCTCACCGGTATGTCCGGCCATGACATTCGTGTCGACATAGACCGGGTAGACCGGATCCATCACGGCGATCCGGTTGTCATCGCCGAATATGTCGAGGATGTTCCCGCAATCGCACTTCGATCCGTCGGACACAAAGATCTCGTCGTCGGCCACCTCGATCCCGCGGGCCCTGTAGTCGTTCGCAGCGATCGCCGTGCGGAGAAACTCGTAGCCCTGCTCGGGCCCGTAGCCCCGGAACGATTCCCGGATCCCCATCTCGTCGACGGCGAGGTGCATCGCCTTGCGCACGGCCAGCGGGAGAGGCTCGGTGACATCGCCGATCCCGCAGCGGATCAGGCGCGCCGCGCCGGCCGGGTGGGAGTCGGCAAACGCTTTCACCCTCCGGGCGATTTCTGGAAAGAGGTAGCCGGCTTTGAGTTTGAGGTAGTTCGAGTTAAGGGTTGCCATGACGGAGAGAGGATGCAAAACGCCCGGCGCGCGGGCGCCGGGCGGCATGCAGGTTAATGTGGATCAGGCGATCGCGGCCTCGTAGTTGGCGGATGCAGCCGCCCACGAGATCGTGTTCCACCAGGCCTTGAGGTAGTCGGCGCGGCGGTTCTGGTAGTTGAGGTAGTAGGCGTGTTCCCAGACGTCGCAGCCGATGACCGGCGTGCCCGTGCACTCGACGACCCCCGCCATGAGGGGGTTGTCCTGGTTCGGGGTTGAGCAGATGCAGAGCGACTTGTCGGCCTTGACGGAAAGCCAAACCCAGCCGCTGCCGAACCGCCCGAGACCGGCGGCCTCGAATTTCGCCTTGAACTCGTCGAAGCTGCCGAACGATTTGTCGATCGCTGCGGCGAGCGCTCCCGTGGGGGCGCCTCCGGCCGAGGGGGCCATGAGCTTCCAGAAGAAGCTGTGGTTCCAGTGGCCGCCGCCGTTGTTGCGGATAGGACCGCGGATCGCCTCGGGCACCGCGGCCAGATTCGAGATCAGGTCGTCAAGCGACTTTGAAGCCAGCTCGGGCGCGCCCTCGAGCGCCTTGTTGAGATTGGCGACGTAGGTGGCATGGTGCTTGCCATGGTGGATTTCCATCGTCTTGGAATCGATGTTCGGCTCCAGGGCCGCGGGTGCATAGGGAAGAGCGGGAAGTTCGAATGGCATAGGATTTGTTTGTTGGTTGAGTTGTGCGACCGCAAAGGTAGTGGGCACCGGCGGTGTTTCAAGTGCCATTTTCCATCGCGGCCGGCTGGTCCGGCGGCGGCAGCGGCGGCAATTTGTAGAAGCCGGCGGCTTCGGGCTTGGTGAGGAGGAAGATCGTAAACACGCCGAGTGCCGTGCCGAATGGCATCATCGCACAGTTGATCCCTCCCATCACCAGGCTGAACATCCGCCGCTTCCGCCGGGCGATGCACCGCCCGGAATAAATCGTGAGGAGCCCCAGAGACCATCCGAAGCAGACAAATCCCCCTCCGACCACGGCGAAAAGGTATCCGAACCAGAACGGCGGGGCCGGCTGGCCCTTCGATGCCATCGCCGAGGGATCCAGAATGAATAGAATGCCGATTGCCAGATGGATCAGACCCATCGACCCGAAGAGCATGTGCAGCCCGCCCGCCACATAGTGGAAAACCGACAGCAGCCGGAGTTGTTCGGGATAGTTCATTGTTTAATTGGCCGGGCTTGCGCAGGCCGTAACGGGGTGGGCAAGGTCCGCGGGGCCGGCGGTCCATCCGGGGAACGTCGCCGCCAGCCCGCTGAGGATCATCTGGAGCGCGATGGCCGCAACGAGGATGCCGGCCAGGCGGGTGAGAACGTTGATGCCCGTCCCGCCGAGCCAGCGTCCAAGCGGAAGCGCGGCCCGCAGCGAAAGATAGGTCGCGGCGGCGGCAAGCGCGATGATGACCAGGAGGACCGCATCGCTCGCCCAGATCGATCCGTGGGGGCCGATGCCCTTGCTGGAAAAAACGATCACGCTGCTGATCGGACCTGGCCCGGCCAGCAGCGGGGTGCCGAGCGGCACGATCGCGATATCCCCGGAAACCTCGCCGGCATCGGGATCCGTCTTGGGCGCATCCAAAACCATCTTCAGCGCGATGAGAAGGATGATGATCCCTCCCGCGATCGTGAACGAGGCGATTTGGATCCCGAAGAGGTAGAGGATCGCCTTGCCCCCGGCCATGGCGCCGAGCAGGAGGGCGAGAACGGTCAGCGATGCCCGCCTCGCCACGCCCAGGCGGCCGGAGTCGCTCATGCTGGAGGTGCGCGCCAGAAAAAGCGGGATCCCCTCGAGCGGGTTGATCAGCACAACGATCGCGATAAGAGCCTTGAGGATGTCGGGAATTTCGGGCATCGGCTTCCGGATCATGCCCCGAAACCGAGTGGCGGTGCAACCACGCAGGAAAAATTCCTGCGCCGCCAGCAGGGCAGGCGCCCGCTCCGCCCGGCGATCGCGGCTTCCCCCGCCCGGCCGGGTGCGGTAGGCTCGCCTCAGATGCCGGATCAGGATACCGCAGCCGGAAATGGGTTTTTGAAGATGGGACTGGAGTCCAGCAACCGCCACGTGTTTCTGTGCGTGGGACCGGACTGCTGCGCGATGCCGGAGGGCCTCCGGACCTGGGAATATCTCAAGGAGCGCATGAAGTCGCTCGGAATCCCCGCGATGCGGACCAAGGCGGCCTGCCTGCGGATCTGCGCCGGCGGTCCCTGGATGGTCATCTACCCCGATGGCACATGGTATGGCCGGGTGACGCCGGAAAGGTGCGAGCGCATTATCGAGGAGCATCTGCTCAAGAATACGGCTGTTGCCGAATGGGTTGTCCGCGAGCACCCGCTCGGCGGCGGATTAATGGGACGGGACTAGCCGGCGGATGCCGGCATCCGCTCCAGCGCCGCGCAGATCACGGCGGTGCACTCCGCGGGGGCGAGCCGGCCGGTATTGAGCACTAGATCATAGCGCAGCGGATCGGAGATCGCCGCATGGAAATTTCCGGCAATGTAGCGCTCGCGGGCCTTGTCGCTCCGGCGGACAAATTCCGTGGCCTCGGTCTCAGTCAGCTGGAAGCGCTCGCGAATCCTAAGGACTCTGGCGGGCAGGGGCGCGACGATCCGCACGCGGAGGACATTCGGCATCCGGTCGGTCAGGAAGTTCCCGCCCCGGCCGATAATCACAACGTTTCCGAGACGGGCAAGGCAGCGAACAGTTTCGTTGGTTGCCTTGACGAGATCATCGGCCGGGGGATGAAGCCCGAGCATTTCCTCGAATGCGCTGCGGAAAAGCCGGACTTTGTCCTCGGGAACATAGGTTTCCAAATCCGCGGCAAGCCCGTGCTCCTCCAGTGCGCGACCGACAATTGCCTTGTCAAAAACCGGCCACTTCCCACCTGGCGGGCACGCCTTCGCCGCCATCGAGTCAGCAACCAGGCGGGCGATGGCAGAGCCCCGGCTTCCGGTTTCGCGGGAAAGCGTGAGCGCCGGGGCGGGCGCCGGCCGGGGAGTCGCAGAAAAGTCTGCCGAGCTTGCCCGGAGGTAGGACAATGACCGATCGTATCCGATCGTGCTCATGGCTCCAATATACCTCGTTTTTCAATAATAGCAAACCCGGACGGCCAGCCTCCCCGGCTAGCGCGGGATTCGCGGGTCCGGCTGCTTCTACTGGCCCGGTCCGTCTCCGGGGAGAAGTGCTCCGGACTTGTCCACAAGCCACTTCCCGCCGGTCTTGACGAGGATCGCACGGACTTTCATGGGGAACGGATCATCACCAAAAAGCGTCACCTCGGCCGTGTCCCCCTTCACCTTGCACTTTTTCACTTTAAAGTGGTCCGGGTTGTCCTGACCGCCGATGACCGCATCGGAGCCGTAGCCCCCTTCCGGGTCCTGACGGAGGGCATCTCGGTAGAGCTTCGCGATGGCTTTCTTATAGGCTTCGGTCGCCAGCGGGCTGGCCTTCAGCCATTCGATCACCGACTCGTAGCCGTTGTGAAATTCCGGCTGGGCTTTGACGTAGCTGTTGAAAAATGTCTCCGCGACCCGACCGGCCTCACCGGCATCGGTGGTGTCGTCGGCCGCGCGGGCCGACAGGCTGAGGCCTAAAGCGATGACCGCCAGAAAACGTGTGAGCATCCTGGAATTCCTAGCGCCTGACGAGGGGCGGCGCCAGTCCCGAATCAAGCCGGACCGATCCGCCGAATTGCGTGGATCGCGCCAATTTTTGATGCAACCGGATCCGATTCCGGATACCCTGCACTTCAACTCCTCAAAGTATGAACGACTGCCCCTGCATTGAATCTGTGAAAACCCTCCTCTCCACCGGCAAATGGGATGGCGGGAGCTGCGAGTGCTGCAAAAAGGTTCCTCCTTACGTTCTTGTGATCATCGCCGGGGTCGTCGGACTCCTGCTCTCCGGACTGGTCGGCGCGCTGGTCACCCGGCGGCGCAGGGATTAGCCGCCGCCCGCACCGGCGACCGTTTCCGCCCGGATTTCCAACTTTTCGCCAGCGCCAGCTTTTGCTGGCGGGTCAGGGATTTTATGGCGCACTCGATTTTCGATGCCTCCGAACGATTGGCTGCCGTGGTGAAGGCAAGGACCTTTGCGGGACGGTGAGCCCGGACATAGGCCGAACCTTTCCCGCTGTTGTGCACAGCGAGACGGCGCGCGACGTCGGTCGTGATTCCTGTGTAGAGGCAGCCGTTCGCACACCGGAGAAGGTAGACAAACCAGGGCTTCAGCTCGGCCGGCGGCACTACTCGACTCCGCCGATTTCCGCCTCGACCGCCTTCAATGCGAGGATGATGTCCCAGGTGAAGAAGACCAGGCCGAGCGCAAGCGAAGAAATGCTCCCGCAAAAGATGACCGCCACGATCAGGCCCGCCTCGACCTCGCCGGCCGTCAGGATGAAAAGCGCGAGGATCAGGACCGCCGTCAGGAGGATGCAGAGCGTGCATAAGAGCACCGAAAGCCGGATAAGCCCGCAGCGGTGGAGGATGATCCGGAGCTGGGCCGCTATGACCCGCCTGCGGGATTCCCCGGCGCCCGCCCGCTCGGCCGAAAGGGTCCTTGCCCTGTCGATCGCGCGCCCGAGACGGTTGGTCATGCTCAGGATGAGCAGGCCGCAGGCGGAAATCACGATGGCCGGGCTCACGGCAAGCTGAAGCACACTGCTGGCATGCGAAAGGGTCATCCGCAGAACCTAATGCCGGCCGGGCCTTGAAATCAATCGCAACGCGCCGCGCGGATCATTCCGGGGTCCCCGGCTCCGGACAAAATTTCTGTGTTCCCGGGGCGTGATCTGCTTCACTGGGCGGCATGGCGCTCTTGATCAAGAACGGTGAGATTGTGACCGGGTCGTCCCGGTTTGTGGGGGATATCTGGTGCGAGGGGGAGACGATCACTGCGGTCGGCCGGGACCTCGCGGCACCGGACGGCGCGGAGGTTGTGGACGCGACGGGCAAGTATGTTTTTCCCGGCTTCATCGACCCGCACACGCACATCCACCTGCCGTTCATGGGGACGTTTGCCAGGGATAGCTACGCCACGGGAACGCGTGCCGCCGTGGCCGGCGGCACGACAACGATCTTCGACATGTGCTGCCCGTCGCGCGGGGAGGAGCCGGCGGACGCCTTCCAAACCTGGAAGGAGAAGGCCGCCGGGGAGGCCTGCTGCGACTACGCGTTCCACATGGGCGTCACAAAATTCGATGCGGGAACCGAGGCCCAGCTCCGCGCGATCGTGGGATCCGGCGTCGGGTCGTTCAAAGTTTTCCTCGCTTACAAGGGGGCCTTCGGCATCGACGACGGCGAACTCTTCCAGACCCTGCGCCTCGCGCGCGAGCTCGGCGTGATCACGGCCGCGCACTGCGAAAATGAGACTCTCGTCTCCGAGCTCCAGAAGCGGCTCCTGGCAGAAGGAAAGACCGGGCCGGAGTGGCACCACGAGAGCCGTCCGCCGGAGGTGGAGGCCGGTGGCGTCCACCACTTCCTCTCATTTGCCGCAGCCGCCGGCGCACCGGTCTACATCGTGCATCTCAGCTGCCTGCAGGCCTTGGAGGAAGCCGTGCGCGCCCGGCTGCGCGGCGTGGACGTCCGCGTCGAGACGCTCATCCAATACCTCGTTCTCGACAAATCTTACGCCGCTCTCCCGGATTTCGAGGGTGCCAAATACGTGATGTCCCCTCCCCTGCGCGACAAGTCCAACCAGGATGTCCTTTGGAACGCGCTGCAGCAGGGGCTCATCGACACCGTGGGCACTGACCATGCGCCGTTCGACTTTGCCACTCAGAAGCCGATGGGTCGCTACGATTTCACAAAGATCCCGAACGGCATCCCCTCGCTCGAGGAAAGGGTCAGCCTCCTCTACACCCATGGCGTCCGCAGCGGCCGCCTCGACCTCCAGACGTTCGTCAACGTCGCCAGCACCAACGCGGCAAAAATTTTCGGCCTCTTTCCCCGCAAGGGCACGATCCAGCCCGGCAGCGATGCCGACCTCGTCATCTTCGACCCGGACTACCGCGGCCGGATCAGCGCCGCCTCCGGGTTATCGGCCGTCGATTACAGCGTCTTCGAAGGCTGGGAGATTTATGGGCGCCCGGCCATTGTCACCGTTCGCGGGGAAATCGCCGCGCGGGATGGCCAGTTCACCGGCACCCCGGGCCGCGGCCGCCTGCTGAATACCCTTCGATCCTGACGCCTCATGCCGGCCATTGATCCACAGACCGCCGAACTCCACAAGACGCTGGATGAGGTGCGGCAGATTTACCGGGAGCTGGAAGCCCGCCCGGTTGAGCGCGCCTGCACCCTCAGCACCGGGTGCTGCCGGTTCCGCCTCACCGGCAAAACGCCGTTCCTCACCCGCGGCGAAGCCCTTGTCGCCGCGAAAGCCGTCCGCGCCTCGGGCAGGAAGTCCCTGCCCGAACAGACCGGTGGTGACTGCCCTCTGCTCGATCCCCGCACCTCGCGCTGCATGATTTATCAGGCGCGTCCGTTCGGCTGCCGGACCCACTTCTGCGCGCAGGCCGGCGGACCGCTCGCTCGCAAGGACGTCGTCGATCTCATCCACCGCCTCGAGACCATCGACACCCGCCTCGGCGGCGACGGCGCCCGCTCGCTTCCCGTCGCGCTCGCAGCGGCTCTCCAGCGGTAAGCCCGGCATTTTCCTTTCGCTGCGGGATTTACGCCAACGCACCCTGATTTCGTGCAGGGCATCCCGCCCTGCCGGCAAGCAGGGGCATCGCTTGCTCCGGGAAGATCCCGGACACAGAAATTTTTTCAAAATTTCTCTACGGTCTTCCACAAGGTTAAGGCTGGAAAGAAATGTTAAAACATTTGTTTTAATCTATTGTTTTATAAATGCCCGCCATCCGGCTTACTGGTAGGATTTCAGCAGCCTCTGGCGGGAGTCGTCCGGGAGATTCGATGTGGAGATCCAGGCGCGTGCGGAGGAGGCATCCTGGCGGAGCCAGTCCCTGGCCAAGCCTTCGATCTGCCGGTTGCGGTTCACCGGATCGCTGATCGTCGCCGCCCAGTCCATGGCGGTCTGGGGATCCTCGTGGGAGATCGTGCGGGCAATCGAACTGATGGCGGAATCCTTGGCGGCCCCCTGGGGCTGCTGCCTCAGCCAATTGGCGGCGGCCTCGGTATCCCTCGACGCCCACTCGTTCACGACCGCCTGCATGGCGGCAGGGCGGTCGGATTCCGGCAGACGCTCGACAAAGCGCGCCGCCGATTCGGGGGATTTTCCGGCCCAATGGGAAATCGCACTGCGGACGATATTCGAGCGCTCGCCGGGATCGGTCAAAGCGGCGGCCCACTGGAGCACGGCTTCCGGGTTTTTCTGGCTCCAGCCGGAGGCGAGGGATTGCATCGCGGACTTCCGGTCCGCCGCCGGCAGGGCGGACAGCGCGTTCAGCGCGTCCTGGGGCGCCTCGCTGCTCCACTCGCTGACCACAGCGGACACCGCCTCCTGGCGGGCTTCGCCTTCCGGCAAGCGGCTGGCCCAGTCGAAGACGTCCTTCTTGTTCGGCGCGCTCTCCGCCCACTGGGAGGCGATCTGGCGAACCGCATTCGAAAACACCCGCCCGGGCGGAAGCTCCATCACAGCCGCGGCTGCCTCCGCCGGATTCGCACGTGCCCAGGAGGAAAAAATCCCGGAAACCGCCCGCTGAAAATGATCGCCGGACGGCATGTGGTCGAGAACGGCATCGAGGAGCTCACGACGATCGCCGGACGGATTCATGCTCAGAGTGGAGAGAATCTCAGACCGCACCCCGGTGTCCTCCACGCCGATGGCATATTTCAGCGCTCCACCGAAATCGTTCCGCGCCCAGGCCCCGACGGCAGCCGACACCGCCATGCCGCGCGGGCTGGCATCCGTGATCGCCTGGGCTGCCTTGAGTGCGGCTTGCGGATCCGATTGCGACCAGGCCTGGATGACCTGATAGCGGGGATCCTGGTGCCGCTCGCCCGTGGCCGGCAGCGTCTGCGCATAGGCCCACGCCCCCTGCGGGTCGGTCTGGGCGTAAGTGGAAAGCAGCGCATTGCGGGCCTGCTCGGCATGCTTCCCGCTCAGCCGCGCCACCGCCGCCTTCGCCCCCTCGAGATCCTTTCGCGCCCAGTGACTGAAAATCATGGAAAAGGAAAAGTCCCCGTCCCGCCCCCCGTTGCCATCCTTCAGCGCCAGCTCCAGCGCCTGCCGGGGATCCTTCTGTGCCAGATTCATGACCGCCATCGAACGGAGCTGCTGCTTCACCTGCACCTCCTGGATCTGATCGATCATCGCCAAAGCAGCCGATGGATTCTGCGCCGCCACCGTCGAAATCACTGCCATCATCGCCGATTGCCGGGTCTGCCCCTGCTTCATCCCCATCGCCAGTTTCCACGCCGCCTCCGGATCTTTTTCCGCAAACGTCGAAAGCACAAGACTCAAACCCATCCAACGATCCGCTGGGCCTGCGGATGACGCGTATTCCGCAGCTATTGCAGGCAAGTCAGAAACCCGGAGCCGGTCCTGCAGATCCGCGATTTTGCGCATTGAAGACATGCCCCCGAATCCCCCGTTTTGAAGGGCGGATAGAACACTACGCAGCTCGGCAGCATTTATCGGCTGAATGGTCTGTCCTGGTGCACCCACCTTGACCTCAGGAGCCCCACCTGCTTGCGAAACGATATTACTTTCTTGCTTATATTCAGCTACATTTGAAGCATTTTTACTTTTAATCGCTTTATTCGCGGTATTCGCTTTTGTTGCGATAAATAGTCCTGCTGCACACCCGGCGGCAAAGCCGGATGCAAGTCCGATGACCAGCATGGTTCTGGGAGATGGCATCAATGAGGGGGGTTAAAATCCGGCTTCGTCGAGAAGTTCTTCAGCGGCGAGGGAGGGGGCGAGAGAGCCGTCCAAAACCGAGGCTTCGAGCTTCTTCGCAAGAGCTGCGACATGCGGTTCGGCCAGAAAGCGGATGCGCAATTCCAGTTCGACGAGCGACTGCCACCACGAGATCGCCTGTTCGCGCCGGCGTTGATCAAACTGGCCGTCGCCTTGGACGTGGGCAAAATATTTCTCCACGGCGGCCCAGGCTTCGGGGATGCCGGCCCGGGTCATCGAGGAGACCGTGCGGACCGGGGGCGCCCAGCCTTCGGTGGCGGGGCTGAGGTAATGCATCACGCGCTCAAATTCACCACGGGTGGCCTCGGCGCGGATCCGGTTCTCGCCATCCGCCTTGTTCACCAGAAGGATGTCTGCAATTTCAAAGATCCCCTTCTTCATGCCCTGAAGTTCGTCCCCCGCCCCGGCGATCAGCACGAGCAGAAAGCAATCGACCATCGCCCGGACGGCAATCTCGCTCTGACCGACCCCAACCGTCTCGATGAGGACGACATCGAAGCCGGCCGCCTCGCAGACGGCGATCGTCTCGCGGGTCTTTCGGGCGACGCCGCCCAGCGCTCCTCCCGACGGCGAAGGCCGGATAAAGCATTCCTCGCGCCGCGAGAGCGTCTCCATCCGGGTCTTGTCGCCCAGGATGCTTCCCCGCGTGAGTGAGCTGCTCGGATCCACGGCCAGCACGGCCACCCGGTGGCCGGCATCGCAGAGGAAGTTCCCCATCGCCTCGATAAACGTGCTCTTGCCGGCTCCCGGAACCCCGGAAATTCCGACGCGCTGGGAGAATCCCGGACGCTCGCCGATCCGGCGCAGAATCTCACGGGCCATCGGCCGGTGGGCCGGAGCGTTGCTCTCGACCAGGGTGATTGCCTGCGAGATCATCGCCCGGCTTCCGGAAAAAATTCCGGCCACCAGTTCGTCGACATCCGGCATCCGCCGGCGGACGACCCCGGGAATATCAATCCGCTGCGGCGGCTCGATCCCGGGCATCACCGACGTCGTAAAACCCTCCCCGGCATTTTCCGGAACCCAGGGAGGGCGCTGGTTCGCATCTGGCATCCCTCCGCAATACATGGAACCGGCGGGGGGCGTCAATCTGCACGGCACCTCAACAATAAATGTCACAGCTGGGACATTTATTGTTGAAACAAGTGTTTGAGAAAAGCAGAGAGGAACCGCGCAGAGGCGGTCAGAACATCCCGGCGACGGTCTGGCGGGAGACGGCGGCGATGTAGGTCTTTGGATCCTTGGGGATCAGGGAGCCGAATTTGAGCGACTTTCCGTTGGTCTCGATGCAGATGGCCTGCTGGGGGACGTTGTTCACTTTAACGCTGCCCGTTTGAAGGCTCACCCGGGATGTGCGGTCGCACGGAAGGCGCCGGGTCCAGCGGAGGGGACCGACCCCTGTCGAGACCTCGCAGAGCCCCTGAGCGAAGCGGATCCTCCAATTTCCGAGGAGCAAGTAGGCGATCACGCCGATCAGGACGAGCGTCCCGAGGAGGAACGGAAGACCGAAAAGCACCTCAGCCATGTCGACGGTCCCGCGCTGCAGCTGCTTGCCGAAGATCGCGCTCATCGACCCGCCGGACCAGAGGACGGTGAACGGGATCAGGAACCAGACGACCGGGCTGATTTTTTTGTAGGTCACGGTGCGGGCGCCGGCGAAGTCGTCCTCGATCCGCACGCCCTTCGGAGGGGCTTGCAAATCGGCGTCGGGGATGCCCGGTAGCGAGGCGATCTCCGAGAACGGCATCGTCCGGCCGCACGCCCGGCAGAGCGCGAGATCTGTGGAGACATTCACGTCGTCAATGGCGATCTGGGCCTGGCAGAATTTGCAATGATGGGATTCGTTCATGGCGGAGGAACCGGGAGTTTTTAACAGTTTGCGCCGCGGGTGCGCAAGGACTCCCGCCGCGTTTGCGCTGCCGATTTTTGCCGGATTGACACCCCTGCCGAATCGCGCATCATGGCGCGCTTTTCCGCCGCCATGCTCGAACACCACATCCTCAAAATCACCAAAGAACTGAACCTCCAGGCCCGCCAGGTGGCCGCCACGGCCGTGCTGCTGGAAGAGGGGGGGACGGTACCCTTCATCGCCCGCTACCGCAAGGAGCGCACGGGCGAGCTGGACGAGGTCCAGATCACGGCGATCCGCGACCGCCTGGAGCAGCTCGGCGAGCTCGACAAGCGCCGGGATTCGATCCTCTCGTCGCTCGAGGAGCGCAAGCTTCTCACCGAGGAGCTGAAAGCCAAAATTGTGGCGGCCGAGACGCTGACGACACTCGAGGACATCTACCTGCCGTTCCGGCCGAAGAAGCGCACGAAGGCGACGGTCGCCCGGGAGCGCGGGCTCGAACCGCTGTCCGAGATCCTCTGGGCGCAGGCAGTGGCGACCGATCCCGTCGCCGAAGCCGCAGCCTACGTGGATGTGGAGAAGGAAGTCCCCGACGCCGAGGCCGCGCTGGCAGGAGCCCGCGACATCCTCGCCGAGCGGGTGAACGACGACGCGGAGGCCCGCGCCAGGCTCCGTGCGCTCTACCTGAGCAAGGGCGTCATCAAATCGAAAGTCGCTTTCGGCAAGGAGGAGGAGGGCGCGAAGTTCAAGGACTACTTCGACTGGAGCGAGCCGGCGGCCGCCGCGCCCTCGCACCGGATCCTTGCAATCCGCCGCGGCGAGGCCGAGGGGTTCCTGTTCTCCCGCCTCAACCCGCCGGAGGATGAGGCGGTCGCGATCCTCGTCAGCCTCTTCGTGAAGGGGACCTCGCCCGCAGCGATGCAGGTGCGGGCGGCCGTGGAGGACTGCTACAAGCGGCTTCTCGGCTTTGCCATGGAGGCCGAAGCGCGGATGTTTTACAAGAAGAAGGCCGACGAGGAGGCGATCCGGGTCTTCGCCGACAACCTGCGCGAACTGCTCCTCGCCTCGCCGCTCGGACGCAAGAACACTCTCGCCATCGACCCGGGGTTCCGCACCGGCTGCAAGGTCGCCGTGCTCGACCGCCAGGGCAAGCTCCTCTACCACGATGTGATCTATCCGGAGAAAAGCGCCCGCGAGCAGCTCGAGGCGGCGGAGTTTCTCCACTCGGTCTGTAAAAAATATCAGATCGAGGCGATCGCGATCGGCAATGGCACCGCCTCGCGCGAGACCGAGGCCTTCGTCGCAAAGTGCGGGCTGCCCGCGTCGATCACCGTCGTGGTCGTCAATGAATCCGGCGCCTCGATCTACTCGGCCTCGGAGACCGCCCGCGAGGAATTTCCCGACCTCGACCTCACGGTCCGCGGAGCGGTCTCGATCGGCCGCCGGCTCATGGACCCGCTCGCCGAACTGGTCAAGCTCGACCCGAAATCGATCGGCGTCGGACAATACCAGCACGACGTCGACCAGGGCGCACTCCGCCGGTCGCTCGACGACGTCGTCGTCTCATGCGTGAATAGCGTCGGCGTCGAGCTCAACACCTCGAGCAAAAACCTCCTCGGCTACGTGTCGGGCCTCAACTCCCGCACCGCTGCCAGCATCGTCGAGCACCGCGACAAGAACGGCCCGTTCCAGTCGCGCCAGGAACTGCTTAAAATTTCCGGCCTCGGACCGAAGGCGTTCGAGCAGGCGGCCGGATTCCTGCGCATCCGCGATGGCGCGCACCCGCTCGACGCCAGCGCCGTCCACCCCGAGCGCTACCCGCTCGTCGACGCAATCGCCGCCGACCTCGGCTGCACGGTCACCGACCTCCTGCGTGACAAGGCCAAACGCGACAAGATCGTCCCGAAAAAATACGTCACCGACGAGGTCGGTCTCCCGACGCTCACCGACATCCTCCAGGAGCTTGCGAAACCCGGACGCGACCCGCGCCAGCAGTTCGAGGCATTCCACTTTGCCGAGGGCGTCGACAAGATGGAACACCTCCAGCCCGGCATGAAGCTGCCCGGCATCGTCACGAACGTCACCGCGTTCGGAGCGTTCGTCGACGTCGGCGTCCACCAGGACGGCCTCGTCCACATCAGCCAGCTCTCCGACGAGTTTGTCAAGAACCCGGCCGACCATGTGAAGGTCGGCCAGCGCGTGACGGTGACCGTGCAGGAGGTCGATCTCGGGCGCAAGCGGATCGCGCTCTCGATGAAGAGCAAGCCCGACCTCAACCGTGCGAAGCCCGGCGAGCGGACTTCGCCGGGAAGCCCCCGGGACGTCCAGCGGCACAATTCCGGCAGCCGCAACGCGGCCCCGCAGGTTGACTGGTTCAGCGCGGCGATGAACAAAAAGAACTGACGGATTTTCGCGGCTGGAGTTTCCGGATTTCGCGGCTACGTTGACGTCCGCGCCATGCAACCGCCAACCGGAACCGTCACATTTTTGTTCACGGACATCGAGGGCAGCTCCCGCCTGTGGGAGCGCTACCCGGTGGACATGGGCCCTGCCCTCGCGCGGCACGACGCGATCCTGCGCGGGGCGATCGAGGCGCATGGCGGCTTTGTCTTCAAGACGGTCGGCGACGCGTTCTGCGCAGCGTTCGGCGACGCCATGGAGGCCCTGCGCTCCACCCTGGTGGCTCAGCGGGCACTCTTTGCGGAGGACTGGGGCGCAGTCGGCCCGCTGCGGGTCCGGATGGGGCTCCACGTCGGACCCGCGGAATTCCGCGACGGCGACTATTTCGGTGGAACCCTCAACCGCGTCGCCCGGATTTCGTCCGCCGGCCATGGTGGCCAGATCCTCGTATCGCACGCGCTGGCCGAGGCGCTGGGCACGGTTTCCGAGGCGGGCTTCCAGTCGCTCGGCGACTTCCGGCTGCGGAACCTGCACCGGGTCGAGCGGATCTTCCAGGCCAACGCGGACGGACTCCCGCAGGCGTTCCCTCCCCTGCGCTCGCCAAAAAACCTTCCGCACAATCTTCCCGCCGCCACATCCAGCCTCATCGGCCGCGCCAGAGAGCTCGAGCAGGTCAAGGAGGCGGTCTCCAGCGCGCGCGTCCTGACGCTCACCGGCACCGGAGGCACCGGCAAAACCCGTCTCGCCCTCGAAGCCGCGCGCGAGCTGCTGGAGGATTATCCCGACGGAGTCTGGCTCGTCGAACTCGCCACATTGGACACGGGATCAGGCGTGGTCGACGCACTGGCCGCCGTGCTTGAGGTGAGGGAGGAACCGGGCCGCCCGCTGCGTGAGAGCCTGTGCGCGACGCTCGCCGGCAGAAACGCACTCCTTGTCCTCGACAACTGCGAGCACCTCCTCGACGAGGTCGCCCGGAACGTCTCAGCCCTTCTGGAGTGCTGCCCGAAGCTGCGTGTCCTTGCGACAAGCCGCCAGCCCCTGCACGTCCGCGGCGAGACCACGGTTCCGGTGCGCCCGCTTCCCGCGCTCGACATCTGGAAGCGCCCGCGCGACCGGGCGATCACCCCGGAGGATCTGGAGGCGTTTCCGGCCGTTCAGCTGTTCGTCGAGCGCGCCCGCGGGGTCATTCCCGGCTTCGCGCTCACAGAAGCCAACGCGGCCGATGTGGCGAGGATCTGCTGGCGGCTCGACGGGATCCCGCTCGCCATCGAGCTGGCCGCCGCGCGCCTCCGCGTGCTTGCACCGGCCCAGATCGCGGCGCGCCTGAACGACCAGTTCCGCCTGCTCAAGGGAGGCGACCAAACCACCCTCCCCCACCAGCAGACGCTGCGAACGCTCATCGACTGGAGCTACGACCTTCTGGGCGGACCCGAGCGGGTGCTTTTTCAGCGGCTGGGAGTCTTTGCCGGCGGGCGTACGCTGGAATCGATCGAGTCGATTTGCGCAGGTGGCCCGGTCGACGAGGATGACATTCTCGACCTCCTCCAGTCGCTCGCGGACAAGTCGCTCATCTTCATGGAATCCGACGAAGAAGGCACTCGCTTCACCCTGCTCGAATCGGTCTGGCAATACGCCCGCGAAAAGCTGCAGGCCGACGGAGAGTTCGACGAGCTCCGCGACCGCCACCTCGCCCACTTTCTCAGCCTGGCCGACGATGCCTCCCCTCACCTCTTCGGTCCCGACCCCGGAGGCTGGCTCCGGCGGCTGAGCGCGGAGGCGCTGAACCTGAGGTTCGCCCTCGAATGGGCCGCCGAACGCCCCGGCAGCGCCGAAGCCGGTCTGCGCATGATCGCCTCCCTCTGCCGACATTGGGAGATCTGCGGCAACCTTGAGGAGGCCCGGAGGCATATCGAGGCGATCCTCGCCAGGCCAGATTGCGACGCCTTTCCGCTCTGGCACGCCCGCGCGATGGCCGGCGCCGGCCGGATCGCCTGGGCGCAGGACCGCTACGAGGACGGGCAGGTTTTCCTGGACCGCGCGATGCAGATCTTCTCCGATCAAGGCCGGAAAGATGAGCTCGGGCAGATCTGCGGATCCGGAGGGTTCCTGGCGTGGTCGAGCGGAAACAGGCAGAAAGCCATCGAGCTTTTTGACAGGGCCGGGGAGATCGGCAGCGAATCGGGCGATCGCCGGCTGCTCGCCATGGCCCTCGCCGGCCGGGGGACAATCGCCGCCGCCGGTGGAGACCTGGAGGGCGCGCTCGAGATCAAGCGACAGGCACTCGAGATGTTCCGCTCCATCGGAGACAAGTGGACCACCGGCTACAGCCTCTGGGGAGTAGCCCAGGTCGCCCTCGCGCTGGGTCAGGCGGCGGAGGCCCGCGAGGCGCTGCGCGAGTGGGCCGCCATCGCCAGCGAACTGGGAAACCGTTGGGCGACCCCGTATATCCTCCAGCACCTCGCCGATGCCGCACGCATCGAAGGGAATGCCGAGCTCAGTGCCAGGATCTTCGGGATCTCGGAAAAACTGCGCGGCAAATTCGGGCTCAGCTTCACCCCGAGCGAACAAATGACATGGGATGCCTCGGTCGAGGCGCTCAGAAAATGCCTTCCACCGGAAAGCCTGCAAACGCTGTGGAATGCCGGCGCCCACCTGCGGCCGGAAAGCGCGCTGGAGATCGCTCTACAGGGTTGAGACGCCATCTACAAAAAAATGTAGGCCGCCGCAACGAGTGTTACGACGGCCTACTGTTCCCCCCAGAACGCGATCAAATTAACACAACCCCATCCGAGCGCAAGAACTTTTTTAAACTTTTTTTGATCCGGGTTAAATTTCCGCGAAGGCCCTGCCGGGCATGTGGTCAAGGGCGACGGATGCGACGGGCGACGGACAGGAACGCTAGGCCGCCTGCGACAAGCGCGAGGGTGGCCGGTTCGGGAATTGCGGTAAGCTCAAAATTGAGCGTGCCGGAGTTATTGGTGAAGACGCCGGTCCAGCCCGCATTGGTGACCGTCCAGCCGGCGACATTGAGGCCGGAGTCGATCCCGGTGATCAGCCCGGTATACGTGACGCCGGCAGCGGCTCCCTGATCAAGAAAGCGGAACGCCTGGCTGGCTTGGAAGCTGGAGGCCCCGCTGAGGGCGAGGACATCGTGGGTGGAAGCGTCGGCTCCCAGCCCGATTTCAATGAGGGAGTCCGCCATGGTGGTCAAGCCGCCGGTGAGAGTCAGCGTCGCCACGTCGAGGCTGTCGATGCCGGCGCGGAGCTGCCCGAACGCATTGACGGTCACCGGTCCGCCGACCGAACCGGAGCCCGCCAGGGTTCCGCTGGCCGTGATGTTGCCGTTCACCGCCACCGCGCTCGTGGCGAGGGTGCCCGCGCCGCTGAGGACGAGCGTGCCGCTGGTCACCGTGGTTGGACCGTTGAAGGTGTTGGCCGCGTTGAGCACATAGGTGCCCGCCTGGCCGGCTCCTCCGAATGTCACACCGCCGGCCCCGCTGATCGTCGCATTAATCGCGAGGGTTGGTGCCCCGCCGCTTGAAAGCGAGGAGATGGTGAGAGTGCCTCCGGTGGAAACCGCTCCGGTGAGAGTGTTCGTCGTGGCCGCGGTGGTGGACTGGTTCCAGTTGACCAAGCCCGACGAACCTTGGAACGAGATCGTCTCGGCGTCAAACACGACGCCGGCAGCCTGGTTGAACGGATTGATCAGCAGCTGGCCGCCGGCTTCCACGATCGTTCCGGACCCGGGACCCGTGGCACCCATCGAATCCGGATTGCGGATGTCCAGCGTCCCGCCGCTTTTGACCGTCAGGGTGCCCGTGTAGGTGCTGCCCAGCGTGGCGACGCTGTTTTTTCCGAACGCGATGATTCCGGGCCCGGAAATGTCGAGATTGCCGGATCCGGTGAGCGGACCGCCGGACCGGAGGGTCTGGCCCGCCGTGGCGGCGGCGAGCGAGTTGTTCCCGCTGATCGCGAACGCCAGCACATCGCTCGAGAGCGTCGTGCCCGTGTAGTTCAGAATGCCGCCGCTGAGGGCGATCGGACGGACAAGCGCCAGCGTGCCGAGCCCGCCGGTGGTGGCGGTGAGCGTCCCGCCGTTCACGGTGAGATTTCCAGTGAAGGAATTTGCGGCATTGAGGTTGAGGGCGCCGGCGTTGAGAGTGACACCGCCGGAGCCGAAATTGTTGACCGCGTTGAGAGTGAGCGTGCCCGCATTGACGACGATCCCGCCGGCGTTTGTAAGGGCGTTACCGATCGTGGCGTTGCCGGTGCCGTTCTTTGTGATCGAGCCGGGCCCGGCAATCCCTCCCCCGCTGAAGGTGTAGTCGCTGGCCGAATTGCTGATCACGATGTTACCTGGCGAAACGCTGCTGCCTTGAACGGCGACTGCGAACGACGACGCCGAGTCGTCAAATGTGACGGCATCGTTCGCGTAGAAACGGTCGGGCGATCCGCCGTTTGTCCAGTTGACCGTCGTCGCGACATCCCAGAACGTCGGGTTGGTGCCATTCGCGCCGGTCCAGGCCAGGGAGGCCGCCTCGGTGGGTGTCAGCGTGAGATCCTTGTTGGCGTTGGCGAAGGCCAGAGTGCCGCGGGTGGCCGCGATAAAGCTGTCGCTCGCGTTGCCGCTGAACGTGCCCGTGACCTGCTTCAGAACCGTATACGTCGCGTTGATCGTCGTGGCGCCGCTCGGAGTCAAGAGAACCGAGGCCCCGGCTGCACTGATCGAATCCGCCGTGAACGCCCCCGGCTCGGTAGAGGAGTCAAAGATCAGGTTGCTGCCGCCGGCTCCAAAGGTCAGCTGACCGCCGGTGCGACCCTCCCCGCTCAGAGTGGCACCGGAATTGATGGTGATGGAGGCAGTCGCATTTCCCGTCGTGCTGACAGCGAGGCTGGCCCCCGAGTTGACGGTGAGCGCCGAAGCGAGAGTGCCGTTGAGGTTGAACGCACCCCCGTTCACGGTGGTTGTCCCGTTGTAGGTGTGCGTTCCATTGACCGTCAGCGTGCCTGCATTCTGCTTCACGAGGTTCAGGCTGTTCTCGCCGGTGGCGTTGCCCCCGAAGGTCACATTGGAGGCGATGGTGCCGCTGGAAACCCAGAGAGTGGCACCGGCGGCCCCTGTCCCGGTAACCCTCGCCGCGCCGCTACCTCCGAACGAGTTGATCGTGACATTCCCACCGATGGCGAGGTTCATCACATTGTTGAGGGTGACGTTATTCCAGGTCTGCGCGTCGGCAGACGATTCGCCCAGCACGATCCTTGCCGCAGCCGTGGGATTTCCGAAGCCCCCGCCGCTGCTGATCGCAATGCTGGACGTCCCCAGGGACTGGTTTCCCGCAATAATCAGATCGCCCTGCCAGACGCTCCCCGCGTTTACCAGATTGCCCATGCCGCTGATTGGCCCGGCAATCCGGGCGTTGCTGAGGCCGCCCGAGCCGTTGGCAAACCGGAGTTCGTAGGTCGCACTGCCGGTGCTGGATGCATCCCGAGCGATGCCGTTGTTCAGAAAAAGCGCAGTCGCACCGTCCGTGGGCCGGTTGACATTGATCACCAGGAGTCCGCCTGCAGGAGCGGCGGTCGGCACGGTGCGCACATAGAGCGTTTCGTTGATCGTGACGGTTGTCGCCCCGCTGTTGGTCTGTAGGTTGGCGGTTGCTCCACTATTGGTCCCGCGAACGGTCAGGTTGCCGTCCCCCGCTTCCAGCGAAAACGGCCTCGTGAACGTCATGTTGCCGAATGCCGCATCGACATTGATCGTCGCATTGCTCCCGGCCGAACCGAACGTTGCGGCGGTCGTGCCGTTCAGGGAGTTCACCGTGCCGCCCCAGTTGTCGGCGTTGTTGATGTTGCTGTCCGTTCCGTTTGCCGTCCACGTCGTCCCCGCCGAAAGGGATCCTGCGCAACTGAGGACAGCAGACAGCGTCAAGAGCAGAGCCGGTCGCGGAAACCGGGATGTCAGGGTTTGTTGATGGATGGACCGGGAAGTTGCAGGAACTGCAACGCTCGTAAGGCGAATCGTTTGCATAGGGAGGAAAAACCAGCGGGAGGTTGTTGGCAGAGGTTAATTTGATCTACATCAAGCGCAGGCAACTTTCAAAGAAAGAATATGGCAGGAGTGTTCCCGGTGTCGGTTTATGGGAAAGGAACAACCGGACAGACGCCGGTGATTGATACCGCTTTTCTAATTTGCAAACCTGTGAAACGCAAATCCCATTCATATGCATTTTTGCGCCATTTGACATGCACATTTGCGCCACCCTCCTGCGCTCTTCTGACAAGCTGCCGGGAGCATTGGGCCGGCGCGGGCGCGCGCTGGCACCTGGCGATGAAAAAGTTCGCTTGCGCTTTCCGGAAGACCGCTTTTCTCTCGGGGGAAGCGACCCCGTTCTGCGTCAAAGACAAATCCCCATGAAAAGATCCCACTCCCTCGCCGCATGGGCCGCCATCGGCCTGATGACAGCCGTATCTCTCCACGCTACCGCCGCCGAGGAGCAGGCCCCGCCGGCCGGCAACCGGCCGGAGCGGATCGAATGGTTCCGCGATCTCGGGTTCGGGATGTTCATCCACTGGAGCCTCGACAGCCAGCTCGGCTCGGTGATCAGCCACTCGATGGTCGGTGCGGACGACGCTTATCTCGACCGGTTCATCAACGAGCTGCCGAAGACATTCAACCCCCGGAAATTTGCCCCGCAGGACTGGGCCGTCCTGGCAAAGCTTGCTGGGATGAAATACGTGATGTTCACGACGAAGCATCATTCGGGCTTCTGCATGTTTGCGACAAAGACGACGCCTTTCAACATCATGAACACCCCGTTCCACCGCGATGCGACGGCGGAGGTTTTTGATGCGTTCCGGGCGCAGGGGATCACGGCCGGCGTCTATTTTTCCCCGGACGACTTCCTCTGGCTCCGCGAGAACGGGATTCCCATCCAGCGCCAGGTGCCCTCGGTTCTCCCGAGCCGGAACCCCGGGCTCATGGCCATGAACAAGGCTCAGCTGCGCGAGCTGCTGACCGGCTACGGCCCGATCGGCATGGCATTCTTCGACGGGGAGCCGGAGGGCCTGAAAGAGCTGGCCTGGAAGCTTCAGCCCGACATCGTCGTGACGCGCGGGGAGATCAAAACACCGGAGCAGCATATCCCTGGAGTCCCGCTTGACGAGCCATGGGAGTCCTGCCTCACCATGGGCACGCAGTGGCAATACAAGCCGACCAACGAGCAATACAAGACCGGCGGCGAAGTGATCGGCATGCTCATCGAAACCCGGGCCAAAGGCGGCAACTTCCTGCTCAACGTCGGCCCGAAGCCCGACGGCGAGCTGCCGATCGAGCAGGAGGAACGTCTGCGCGAGGTGGCGCTCTGGATGTTTGTCAACGGCGAGTGCATCTACGGCGTGCGCCCGTGGGTCGTCACCAATGAAAACGATGTATGGTTCACCCACAACCGGAAGACCGGCGACCTCTATGCGATCGTCAAATGCAAGGAACGCTGGAAGCACGGCGAGTGGAAAGACCTCGTCCTTCACTCGGTGCGCGCCACCGGGAAGACGCGCGTCAGCGTGCTCAGCCAGAATGACAAGACCCTCGAATACCGCGAGGACGTGGTGCCCCAGTCAACGTTCGAGCAGAAGGGGGACGGCCTGCACGTGCGCGCGATGCGCGCCCAGAGGCTTTACAACGACCGCAAGTGGCCGAACCCGGTGGTGATCAAGCTGACAAATGTCGAGCCGGCGCTGGTGCCGCCGCGGGTGGAATCGGTTTCCGCGACGTGGGATCCATCAGCAAAGAAGGTCGCATTCCGAGGCAACCTTCAGTCGCTGGGCGATGCGAAGGCGGTGGAGGTCGGGGCGCAATACCGGGACATCACCGGACTGGATGTGAACGAGCGCACCGACGACTGGAAGTCCGCGCCCCTCGCCGCACGGACGGCAGCGGGCGGCTTCACGGCGGAATGCTCCGGCCTGCAGCCCGGGAGGAAGTATGAATTCCGTGCCGTCGCCAAGCACCCCCTGCTAACGGTTTATGGCGTGGAGGTCAGTGCGAAGATCCCGTAGGCGGCCGGTTTGTTCAAGGCAACTGCACGCGCAGACGCACAAACCGCCGCGTCGGGAATCCCGCCGGAACCGTCGCACGCCAGAGCGATGTGACTCCGTTGTCAGTGCCCGGGACCGCTGATTGCGTGACGCCGGAGTCGCTCCAGTCGCTGCCCAGCGTGTCGCTCCACTCGACAGTGAAGAGGCATCCGGCAGCGGTGGCCGCATGGCTGCGCGGGTAGGTAAACTCAAGGCTGCTGCCGGGGATGGCAACGGATCCGGCTGGCCCGTTGGATGTTTTCGGGTGGCTCCCTGTGGCAAACTCCATCAGATTCACCAGCCCGTCCTTGTCCGGGTCGGCGGCATCCTCCCCGTCCCCGGAGTTCGCTGGTCCTCCGAAATGGGTGGTCCGCCACTGCTCGATCGCAGAAGGAGCAGGAGCCACCGGGACAACCAGCGTTGCAAACGTCTCGGCAAGCGGGTTCGCCGCCGAGAGTTCGAGCGTGTAATTCCCCGGCGCAGGAAATGTCACACTGGTCGCAGCAAGATTCGCATCGGCAAATGCGGCGGAGGCGGGCCCGGAGAGCTGGGTCCACCGTGCCGAGTTGGCCCGTGCGGCAGTCCCAGCCAGGGCCACAGGCGATCCCGCCACAGCGGCGGGTGGCGGGCCGGCCGACGGCTCCGGCGCGTAGTTGCCCCGGTAGTAGACGGTCAGAAGCGGCCGGTAGTCCGAATCGGGGCTGTCATCCGAGTGGATGCGTGTGAGGGCGTTGACCACACCCGCCTCGGTCGAGGGTGAAATCACGAGAAGCTTGAGCGGGAGCGCCGTGAGGCGGGCGTCCTCCGCGAGTGCGGTCAGGCTGGTTGAGCCGGAAAACGTGACCGGCCGGTTCGCGATGGCGGCATCAAATCCCGGCGCCGTGGCAAGCACCTGGGAACCGAAATCGCCGCCGGGCGATGCCCACAAATCGGCGGTGGCATTCCCTCCGGTGCGGGAAAGCCATGTGGCGCCGGTTCCCGCGCCGTCGGTTGCACTTGCCCCCGTGCCGGCACCCTCCGTCGGAGGAGCAAGGAGCGGCCGGAGTTCAAGTGGACCGACCGTCCCGGTGCCCAGTGTTGTCGACGTCCAGAGTTCAAGGCTCGCATCCTCGATCGCGGAATCGGCCGGGAGTCCCTCGAGAGGAAAAGCGAGCAGCAGGCGCATGCCACGACCATTGTTGCGGCCGACCAGCATCTGGTCGCGCGCCCCCGAATTCCAGGACGTGCTGTCGCCGCGGATGAACGTTGCCGTGTGGCTGTAGCCGTCGAAGCTCTGCCGGAAAAGGGCCGCCAGCGGCGCATCGACCGCGATCGGCACCCGCGCGGTGGTTGGATTTCCATCGACGGAGGCCTGGCACTGGAGCAGGTAGGTGCCGGGCGCTGAGAATGTGGCCGCGGTCGAAAGGGCGTGCGCGTCGGAAAACGTGACGTTTCCCGGCCCGGAATATTTCGACCACTCGATCACCGGCGTGAGCGCGGGGTCGCTTGAAGTGGCATTGGCCGAGAGGCGGAGCGAGTGAGCGGTCGATGCCAGGGTGACGCCAAAGCTACCGGGCGAGGTGATGTTCACCGAGGCGGTCGCTTTGGGTGCAAAAAACCGGACATAATCAAAAAGTGCGGCGGCAGGAAGCTGGCTGTCATCGACGCTGGGAGTCCCGCCGAGCGGGGCGGCGATCGAGGTCAGCCAGATGTTCAGGTCGTTGTGCGGAAACTGGCTGGCGACGACTGTCTGAACGACGGCACCTTCAAAAAAGTAGCGAACGACAGTCGGGGTGAACTCGCAGCCGACCACATGGAATCCTGCGCTGAGCGAGGGGGTCACGACGCTCTTTGATCCGAAGGTCACGTGCGGCGTGGGGAGATGGCGGTGGGTGTTGACGCCGTATTTGAGCGGCGTGATCGAATCGTTTTCGATGGCGTCGAGCTCGATCGCAACCGTGTCGGTCGCCGGCCGGTTGGCTTTCATCATCCAGAACGACGTGTGCCAGCCCGCGCCCGGCGGAACCTTCATCGCCGCCTCGTAGTATCCGTAGCGGAACAGCTTTTTGCTGATGACTCCGCCCGCTGTGTAGCTGGTGGTGCCGAACGTTTCCTTCTTGAGATCGAGGTAGAGCACGCCCTCCCCCACGCGGACATTCTCCGCGCGCTGCAGGCTCCAGTAGCGGGTGTCGAGCCGGTAGTTCCATTTCTCGGAGTCCAGCGCCCCGGCATTGAACTCATCCGACCAGGCGAGTTTGTAGCCGGTAACCGGGGTCCCCGCGTAGGGGATCGCGCTGCCGGTGGAGGGGTCGATGTCCTGCGCGCTGGCGGAAACCACGGAGAACGACGCGAGCGCGCAAAGGCAAAGCGAAGCAAGGCGGGGGCTCATGGCTCCATTCAAGGGCTGAACACGTGAATGCGCAAGAAACGCTTGTCGCCGGAGCCGGCGGGCACGGTTGCCTTCCAGAGCTGGGACGTGCCGTCATCACCCCCGGAAACCGCGGCCTGAGTCACGCCGGCAGTGCTCCAGTCGCCGACGAGGGTGTCGTTCCACTCCACGGAAAAAACCACACCGCCGGCGACTGCCGCATGGCTGCGCGGGTATGTCAGTTCGAGGTTGCCGGGGGAGGATCCCATTGCGCCGGGTGGCCGGTTGGAAGCCGTCGGCAGCGTTCCGGCCGCGAACTCGACAAGGTTCGTCTGTCCGTCGGAATCCGGATCGGCAAGATCGGCGGCAGCCCCGGCATTCGCGGTGGTGCCGAAGTGCGTCCGGCGCCAGGACTCGAGCTGCGAAAGCGCCGTAATCCCGAGCGTGCGGATCGTCTCGCCGAACGTGTTGGCAGCCGTCAGTTGGAGGACATAGTTTCCCGGCTGCGCGAAGATGGCAGTGGTGGAAGGTAACGAGGCATCGCCAAACGTGACGGCTCCCGGCCCGCTGAGCTTCGTCCAGCTGGAAGCCGTCGCATTGCCGACCGTGCCGGCCAGACTCACAGAAGTTCCCGCAACCGCAGGGAGAGGAGCCGTGCCGGGGTTGACGGATGGAGCGAAGCTGTTGGCGAAGATGACCGTGAGCAGAGGGCGGCGGGCCTCTGCGGCGTTGTCGTCCGAGCTCAGCCGGGTGAAGTTGTTGCCGGTCGGTCCGGCCTCGGTCGACGGCGAGAGGACGAGCAGACCGAGCGTCGCATTTGAGGCAACGGCCGATTGCACCGCAGCGACCAGCGCCGGGCTGCTGGCAAACGTTTTCTGCGTGACCGTCTGGTTTCCGGGAAATCCGGGAACCGTGGCGAGCACGCCCGCGTCAAAGTCGCCGCCGGGGACCGTCCAGGCCGCCGTGCCGTTGAAGGTGTTCCAATCGGCGCCGGTGCCGGTGCCATTGGCTGAGGAACTGCCGTCACCTGTGCCTTCGACAAAGCCGCGCAAGAGCGACCGGAGCTCGAGATTTCCCACGACCCCCGACCCGGCGCCGGAATCGGTCCAGACATCAAGCGTGACACCTTGCACCGCCAGGTCCGCCGGCACGCCGCTCAGCTCAAATGCAAGAATCCCCCGGAAGGCCTCGCCGTTGCCGCCGCCCACGAGAAACTGATCGCGCGCGCCGGAGTTCCAAGTCATTGACCCCTTCCTTAGGAACGTCGCGGCGTGCGAATAACCGGAAACTCCCTGCCGGAACGTCATGCTGGCTGGCGGTGTCACTCGCACGGTCACGTCCTGAAACGAACTACCGAGAACGTTCGAGGCGGTGGCCCGCAGGACATACGTCCCGGCAGAGGAAAACTGCACCGATGTGTCTGCGGCGGAGGAATTGGCAAACGTGGCAGCGCCCGGTCCGCTGACCAGCGTCCAGGCGACCGTCGTGGTCGGCCCGCCGCCAGGAACCGCAGTGAGACGGAGGGAGAGCGATCCGCTGTCGATTGCCACCGGGCTGGCGGCCGGTCCGCTCACGCTGACGGTTGGTTCATCGATCACTGGAAACCCCGGGACCGGCGTCCAGACGAGATCAATCGAAGTGGGTGTCTGCTGAAGCGAAAACGCGCCGTATGTGGCAGCCGGGTGTCCGGCGGAATCAACAGTCACATTGCCGAGTGCCAGGGTCCCGGTCTTTGCTGTCGCAGTGAGCAGCGGGATTGTACGTGCCGTCCGCCAGAAGCTCGCAAGGAAGTTCGCCGAGCTGCCGGAGCCGTTGAGCACCACGTCGGCTTTGGCACCGCCGGCGATCGTGACGGAGGAACCGCTGACGGCCAAGATGCCGGCGGCGGAGTTGCCGGAGAAATCCGCCTCGAGTTTCCCCGTGGCACCAAGGCTCAGCGACCCGGCGAATGCCAGCGGAGATGCCACAAGGGTGCCACTGACGGAAGAGGCAGCGGCGATCGTGCCGGTTCCGGTCAGCCTCGCGGTCCCCGCAGCAACCGAAAGCGTGCCGCCTCCCGCAATCGCTCCGTCCACGACAAGCGTTCCGGCAGCAACAGATGTCGTGCCGGTGTAGGAATTGTTTCCCGACAGCGTCCACGTCCCGCTGCCGGATTTCGTGAGGCTGGTTTTGGCACCGGCGGCATGATCGGGAATGGCGCCCGCAATCTCGCCGCGGCCGGAGGTGGAGCCGGTCAGCGTGAGTGTTTTTGCCAGGGAGCTTGTCGTGGAAAAATCCGTCACGAACTTTAGAAGCCCGCTTCCGTTCTGCTCGAGCGTCGCCCCGCTGCTGCCGGAGAGGTTGATGATCCGGTCGGTCGTCTCCCCGGGGCCGTCGTATCTCAACCTGGCCGCGTTGATGCTGATCGTTCCATTGTCCGTCGTCACCGGAGCCCCCAGGCTGCTTGCCGGGAACGCCGGCGTTCCGCCGTTGACGCTGTTGAAGGAGGCGACGGCCAGCACGCCGCCGGCGAGAGTTGTCGGCCCCTTATAGGCATTGTTCCCTCCGAGCACCCAGGTGGCGGTGCCGGTTTTCTCCAGCCGGATGGTCGCCGGCCCCGAGTTGGTGGAGTTGTCGGAGTTCTTGTAGGTGACGATGGCATCGGCATCGGAGATGGTCCCGGAAAACACGTTCTCCCCGGTGGTCGCATTTCCTCCCAGCGTGAGCTTCGCATCGCGCGTGAGAACCTGTTTGGGATTTCCATCGGAGGGGTTCACGGTGACGTTTCCAACCCAGTTCAGTGGACCTCCCCCCAGGTTCTCCAGAATGCCGTCCGCCTGCCAGCCGCCCAACACCAGCGGGTGGGACGAGGTCCCGCCCGGGCCGGTGTAGGTCAGGCGGGGGCGCCACGGCTCGGAATGCTTGTAGCGCGGCCGGAAGACGACCGCCGCATCCGGCGTCGTTCCAAGAGAGGAAACTTCTCCAATTGTCACCGGTCCCCGGGCGATGCGCAATTCGCCTGTGTGTTGGCTGCCTGCGGGCAGACCGAACGGGCAGTCGCCGGCCTTGTTCACGTGGCGGATTCCGGCCCCCAGTGGCTGGCCGAGGACGATGGGCCCCGTCGTCGGAACGGTTGTCATTGGCCCGACAAAATCGACATCGCGGGGGGCTCCGGAGCCGGTGATGAGTCCGTTGATCACGAGCTTCACTCCCGGCGTCCGGCTCAAATTGGCGAACTGGAGATTTTGGAGTCCGACGATCGCGGCGTTAAACGTCTGGTCGGTCGGGACGGTTGTATTCACGACGATTCCGCCGTGGGTGACCGAGGTGTCGCCCGCCTTGGCGGCCCCGAGGCGGAGAGTTCCAGGGCCATTGAAGACGTGGGCGGGCAGGCTGGAGCTATCGAGAAAAAGCGACTGAAGACTCTGGTCGGCCGACAGCGTCACGGCGGCCGGTGCCGTTGCGACGTTGAATACAGCCGCATAGCCTCCTGTCGGAAGGCCGTCGGGCCCCCAGTTGGCGGGCTTGGTCCAGTCGCCGTCCACCGCACCGGTCCAGCCGGGCTTCTGGTAGTAGCGGGCGTAGTCCCAGGTGGCTTCGGCACCGTCGAGGCTCGCATTCGGGTGCATCCAGTCGAGCACCTTGGTGCTCAGGATCGCGGCGGACGGCAGGATGGAATCGGTATCGTTCATTCCCGAGGTCGGCGCGGTGTAAACTTTCTGGCCGTTGACGTAGACGACCTGCGAATTATCCGTCCGCCACTCCAGCCCGATGGTCACGTATTGCGCGGGAGAGCCGAGGGTCGAGTAATTTGCGCCGAAATTCCATGTGCGGCCGGTGCTCAGCCCCGCCCGCGCGGGGGTCGGGAGCACGTGGTCCCAGACGCCGAAAGCGTAGTTGTTGGTGGCTCCGCTGGTGTCCTTGTTGAAAAACTCGGGGGCATCGATCTCGAAGCCGTTCAAGAGTTCGGAGTAGGCGCCGTGCCAGTAGGCGGTATCGACCCCGCGGGCGGGAACCTGCGGGAGCCTGATCCTGGCCTCGTGGTATCCGAATTTCTGCGCATCGCGGGTCACGATCCCACCCTCCCCCCAGTTGGCCTCGGTTTCCAGATCGGTGACCGTCGCGTTGCCAATCGGCACGGTGCCTTTGTAGATCAGCTTGGTATGAAGCCGTCCACCAGACACGCTGTGCTGGCTGCGGCCGGCAAATGTGGTCCAGATAGCCGCATCGAGAATGTCGCCGTCGAACCGTTCGTCCAGCGGGACGATCGTGTAGTCCTGCGGGTTGTCTGCAGCCGGAGCCCACGGGGCGTGGCGGGGAACAAACTGCACCGCATCGGCAACCACGTTGCCGTTGGCTCCATTGTTGCGGAGGACAACGGATGCCGTCGTGCCGGCCTCGGCTGCGATACTACCAACCCACGCCCAGACCCCGCTGTTCTGTTGCTGGTCGACCGTGAATGTGCGGTTCCCGTCGGGAAAAATCAGGTCGACGGGCGCGTTCGTGGCCCGGTTGGCGTGGGCGGTCCAGCGCATGTAGACATCGTAGTTTCCGGCGGCCGGGAGGGCGGGCGCAAACGAGTAGGTGGCGGTGGCATTCGAGCCGGCTACGGGCGCGGCGTAGAGGGGGAGCGATCCATAGTAGCCCGCAACAGAGGTTGACGACCAGGTTCCGGTTGAAGCCGTGCCATTGCCGCCGTTGTCGACGATCACGACGGCGCCCGCCATCAGTCCCGCGCTTGGCGGGCCTTCGCCGCTTCCGTCGCTGGCCGTCACGGAGTAGTAGGAGATCGCACCCTCCACCGCGGAAGAGTCGGTGAATGTCGTGCCCGTCGCCGTCCCGAGAATCACCGGCACGGAGGTTAAGGAATCAGCCCGCCTGACGGTGTAGCCGTCGGCCCCGGCGACCGCCGTCCAAGTGAGCGCAACCTGGCCGGTCACCTCAGAAGGAACCTGCCGGAGCGCAGCCGGCGCCGCGGGCAGGGCAAATGCCGTCCCGCCGGCAGTGGCCAGCATTGCAGCGGAAAGGCAATGGCGGAGGAGGGATCGAAACATCGGCAGACCTCACGGGTTCTCAACAATCTCGACGATTTTTCTGAATTTGAAAAAAGAATAATTCGGGTCCGGCTACCGACCGGAGTTAAGCACCGAAGAGTGGCTTGCGGACCAATGCGCGCAGGGGTAGGTATTTCCCCAGCCCTGGCCGCCGTGCGGGAGGAACCTATCCCCGCGTGGCCGGTCGGTTTTCCGATAAATCCCATGATCAAAAAATTCGCATTGCTGTCGGTCAGCCTCACGGCCGCGGCGATCGCCGCGCCGCCCGGCGGCGGATACGAGCTACTGTTTGAGGACAATTTCGACGGCCCGCAGGTCAACGCGGCGGCGTGGCGCTACCGGGAGGGCCCGCGCACGTCCGGCACCTGGATCAATGGGCTCAACCGGAAGGAAAATGTCTTCATCAAGGATGGCAACCTTGTCATCCGAGCGATGGTCGAACCGATCAACGGAAAGACCGAAAACACCGGAGGCGGGCTCATCTCGCGCTCCAACTTCGGCTACGGGTATTACGAGACGCGCTCGAAGCCGTTCATGGCCGGCAAGGGCGTCCACTCGGCATTCTGGCAGGCGGGCGCAAACAAGAACGACAAGTGGGACAACAACAACAACATCTTCGAGATCGATTCCTACGAGATCGATTCCGGCCAGTGGATCGGCGCGAACAACCTCTACGTACACATCGCGCCGAAGGACATGGGCGAGCTCCCGTGGCCCTATCGCAACGGGCTTCCGTTCCGCCTCGACAAGGACGGCTGGTGGGTTGACGGCTACGAATACACTCCCGAAGGGGTCACGTTCTACGAGCATGGCAAAATCGTCGGGCAGGCCGAATTTCACGACCTGGCCGCCCAGCAGATGGTCTGGCTCACCGCCCTCAACGGCGTCGGAAAAGTCGATGTCGCCAAGCAGCCGGGGGACACGTTTTTTGATTACTTCCGGTATTACGCGAAGGATTTCCCCGGCCACAACCTCCTGCCCAACGGCGACTTCGAATACAACCACGACAAGACCCCGAAGAGCCCGATCGCCTGGCACCAGGATGGCACGGAAAATGCCTTCACGGTCGTCCGCGGCCCGGCGGCCAGGAATGCCTATTACCTGGAGATCGGCGGCGCCATGCCATTTGAGATCCGTCTCTTCCAGAAGCTGGAATACCTCCGCAACGGCGACTACCAACTGACCGCGAAAATCAGGAACCCGGGTGGCCGGGTGAAGGCGTCGCTGATCGCCAACGGCCGGACCGTGGTCATCCCGGCGGCCGACGAGTGGACGCTGGTTCAAATCGACAGCGTGCCGGTGACGCGCAACACCGCGGAGATCGCGATCCATGCCGCGGGGGCTCCCGGCGACGTCCTCAGCATCGATGACATCCAGTTCAGAAAACCTGTCCCGGCCGGCCAGCTGGCTCCGCCGGAACGGCCGTTCACGCTCGCCCGGGATCCGATCTGGCAGATCGCCATGACCCGACCGATCGATTTCTCCGGCGACGCCTCGTTTTTCTTTATTTCCCGCAATGTGGGCTACGGAAATGCGATGACCTTGAGCGTCGACCTCACGCCCGGAATCCTTGCCACGATGTGCCCGATCACGCGGGCACCTGCCAAGGGAAAAAACGGGTGGGCGGTCGTCCTGGGAGACAAGGGCGAGGTGGCATTCCGCATCGGCAGCAAGGCGGACTTCACCGATGTCGTGGCTCCGGGCGCCTATTCCCCCGGCAAGACCATCCGCCTCAAATGCGTCTACAACAAGGGGACCGCCTCGATCTACATCGACGGACGCAAGGTCGCGGAAAAATCCGGCATCCCGCAGGGGGTCAAGGATTCGACGCAGGCCGGAACGTTCGGAGCCGTCCTCAGCGGGTTCGACGCCGTGGGCGAGGTCATCGGCGAGTCCGCCAAAAAACCTGCCGGCAAGGGCCGTAACTACGTCGGCAGGATCTTCGACCTCAGGATTTACAACCGAGTCGCCGACTAAGCCGTCAGCCGGCCTTCCGCCCCGCGGGTCAGTAGGCGTAATGAAATGTGTCGAAATCCACGAACCCGGACTCACCTGTGCTGTTGGAGGTGAACAGACCGATGCGTGTACCGCGGTAATTCGCCCAATCGCACTGGTGGGTGCCGCCGAAGGGCTTGAAGTCCTTGCCATCGGTGCTGAACGCCCATGTGACCACTCCGTCAACTGTGATGTTGGCCCGCAGCCAGAGATCGTTGCCGGAGAGAACGTCCCCGGGGGTCTGCTTGCCATTTTGTGAGTAGGCGACGCGGGTCACTCCGGCCGACCGCTCGGCACCGATCCAGGCAAACGCCCGCCCGAAGAGGCTCAGGCCGGCCACCTGGCCGTCGGCAAGGCCCGCAACATCAAGCTTCACAGTCACCTGACCGCGGCCGGACTGAAAGATGCGCGTCGTGAGCTGGTTACCGACCTTGAGGAGGTTTGCGCCCTGGAGGGGCTTGAAGGCATGGAGCCTCAGAAACCCGGGCCGTTCCTTGAGCGACCACTTCTCCTCGCGGGGCTGGTAGTTCCACTCCCACTCGGGGGCAAGTTTCGCGCCGCTGAAATCCTCGTCGAGGACCCGCGGTGACGGCGGCTGCCCGGCGATCGGCTTCCTGGCCTCCCAGACCATGTTTCCGATCCCGTCCGGCCCCGGCTCGCCGATGATCGGCCAGCCGTCAACCCACTTCACCGGCAGGAGGTTCGCCACCCGCCCGGGCCAGTATCCGCTGCCGAAATGCGTGAAGAACCACCAGCTTTTATCGGGGAGCTCGATGAGCCCGCCCTGGTTCGGATCGATCTTTCCGACGGAATGGTTGAGCTGCTTTGTCTCCCACGGGCCCTCGAGGCTCTTCGCGCGCCGCATCATGACCACGCGCCCCTCGGGCTTCACCTCGCTGAAGTAATGGTAGTAGGTCCCGTTGATCTTGTAGAACTTGTTCGCCTCGCTGCCGGGCGACTGGTGGATGATCCGGTCGGATCCGGGAACAAGTCCCTTGCCGTCGGGCGTCAGCTTCCAGAGGTGGATGTTATATTTTTTTCCGTTCGCGGGATCCACGGCAAAGTTCGACCCGACGAGATACCCCTGGCCGTCATCGTCCCAGAACGGGCAGCAGTCATCCCATCCCGGCCCCTTCAGGACCTGCGTGAGAGGATCCCACGGACCTTCGATGCTCTTCGCCGTCGTCATGAAATACCCCTCCTCCGGGGTCCCGAAGTAAATCCAGAACTTCCCGTCGTGAAACCGGATTGAGCCAGCCCACACCCCCCGGCCGAACCGGTTCATCTTGTCCCAGTTCATCTCCGGTCCGATCTGGCGGACATCGTCCACCGCGTGCCCGGCGATCTTCCAGTTCACCAGATCCTTCGAAGTGAGCAGCACGACGCCGGGCGAATACTGGAACGTCGAGGACATCGCTATAAACCCGTCGCCATGGCGGATCACGTCGATGTCGCTGAAGTCGGCAGGCAGGACCGGGTTCACATACGTCCCGTCACCCTGATCCCCCCAGCGGGTCCGGTCGGAACCATCTGCCTTCCCCGCTGCGGGTGCAGCCGCCTGGAGGGCGGGCAGCAGCATGGCAAGGAGGATGGCGGAACACCGCACCGCACACAAAAACGGGGCACAGCGGAACAACTCAGAATCCAGGGAGATTTTTTTCATAAGGCACAGGAACCTTATCAGCCCGTCGGTCTGAAAAACGAGCGGGAAAATCAACCAATGATTTCCTCAAGCTCGCCGACCCGCCGGGCGAAGAGGTCGAGCGCGGCCTGCACGGGAGCCGGCCCGCTCATGTCCACGCCGGCTGCCGCCAGCGTCTCGATCGGGAACCGGCTGCCGCCGCTGCGAAGAAACGTGAGGTAGCGCGAGGCGTCGCCGGACTCGAGGACCTGCGCGGCGAGCGCCACCGCGGCGGAGATGCCGGTTGCATATTTATAGACGTAAAACGCGCTGTAAAAGTGAGGGATCCGGAGGCACTCGAGTTCCAGTTCATCGTCCAGCGCAAAGCCCGGGCCGAAATACGAGTCGAGCAGGCCGCGGTAGATCCGCTTGAACGCGTCGAGCGTGAGCGCCTCGCCCGCCTCCTCGGCGGCGTGGACATCGCGTTCGAACTCGGCAAACATCGTCTGCCGGTAGAGCGTGCCCCGCAGGTCGTCGATCTGGCGGTTCAAAATAAATGCGCGCATCTTCGTGTCGTCGGTCGTCCGGAGCAGGTGCTCGGTGAGAAGGATCTCGTTGAACGTCGAGGCGACCTCGGCCAGAAAGATCGGATAGTGGTAGTTCTGAAACAGCTGGGCCCGCTGGGAATACCACGTGTGCATCGAGTGCCCGGCCTCGTGCGCCAGCGTGTAGACATCCGAGAACACGTCAGCCTTGTAGTTCATCATGATGTAGGGCGGACTCGTGAACGTGCCGTAGGAGAAGGCCCCACTGCGCTTGCCTTTGTTTTCGTAACGGTCGCACCAGCGTCCACCGGTCAGCCCGTGGCCAAGCGTCTGCACGTATTCCTCGCCGAGGGGATGGAGCGCATCGAGCACGCGCGAGACCGCGCCATCCCACGGCACATCGGTCTGCACGTTCTCGACCATCGGCACGTAGGTGTCGTAGTGGTGGATCTCTTCCAACCCGAGCACGCGCTTGCGCAGATCGAAGTAGCGGAAGAGCGCGCCGAGGTTCCCCCGGACGGTTGAGATCAGGTTGTCATAGACCGCAGCCGGCACGTCGTCGCCGAAGAGCGCGGATTCCCGCGCCGACGGGTAGTTCCGGGCCCGCGCGTAGAAGACGTCGGCGCGGACCGAGCTCGCCAGGCTCGCCGCCAGCGAGAACTTGTGGTCGCCGAACTCCTCATAAAACTGGTGGAACGCCGTCCGCCGGACTGCCGGGTCGCGCTGCTGGAGAAACGAGGAAAACGAGCTCTGCGTGAGCTCGCGCTCGTTTCCGTCGCCGTCGCGCAGCTTGCCGAATTTCATATCGACGTTCGTGAGTTGCGAGAACGTCTCGCTATGCCCGCGCACCGCCGACGATCCGAGCGCGAGAAGCCGTTCCTCCGAAGCGCCGAGGACGTGGGCCTTCATGCGGCGCAGCTTCCGCAGCGGGATCGTCCAGTCGGCCAGCTCCGGCGCGGCGAGAAATTCCTCGAACCGCGAATCCGGGACCGCCTGGATCTCCGGGGCAAGAAAGGAAAACGCCTCGCCCACCCGCACCAGCAGGCTCTCAAGCCGCGCCTCACGCCCGAGCGCCTCCGCATTCGAGCTATCCTCGGTGACCCGCAATGCCGCAAACTGGTTCAGCCGCTCGATCCTCATATCGGTCTGCTTCTCAAAATCCAGGCACGCAGCCAGCTCGGCCGCCGAGCCTCCCAGCCGACCGCGGAATTTTTCCACCTGCGGAAATTCGTTTTGCAACGTCTCAAAGTCTGCCTCCCACCCGCCGTCATCCGGGTAGAGCGGGGCGAGGTCCCAAGTATCGGACGGGGACACTTCGGAGCGGAGCGGCGTGCGGGACGGAGCGGATTCGGATGGTACTGACATGGTGGCAGAGAATAGACACATCCGGGCTGCTTGTGCAAACCGGCTACGGGAATTCGAAGGTTCCCCGACGGTTCGGAATCTGCTAGCGTTTCACCATGCCTCCACTTCCGACCATCGTCGCCCCATCGATTCTCGCCTGCGACTTCGGCTACCTCGGCTCCGAAGTCGAACGCATTTCCGCCGCAGGCGCCGACTGGATCCACTGCGACGTGATGGACGGTCACTTCGTCGATAACATTTCGTTCGGCCCCGCATTCACAGAGGCCGCCTCGCGCCATACCCGGCGGCCGGTCGACGTCCACCTGATGATCGACCGCCCCGACCATTACGTTCCCCGCTTCGCAAGCTTTGCCTCCTCGATCACTTCGCATGTCGAGGCCCGCCACGACGTCGCCTCGACGCTGGCGGAGGTCCGTGCCGCCGGGCTGCTGGCCGGACTCGCCGTCAGCCCGCCCACCCCGCTCGAATCCGTCCACCCGTTTCTCGGAAAGTTCGACATCCTCCTCGTCATGACAGTGAACCCAGGATTCGGAGGGCAGCCGTTTCTGCCTGAAATGCTCGCGAAGGTCGCCCTCGCCGCCGAGTGGCGGAAGGCCGCCGGCCTGACGTTCCACATCGAGGTGGACGGCGGAATCAATGCCGCCACGGCCGCAGACTCGGTTGCCGCAGGCGCCAACGTCCTCGTCGCCGGCACCTCGGTCTTCCGCGCCCCGGACGCCGCTGCGGAGATCCAGGCCCTCCGAAACGCCGGACGCGACGCTCACCTCTGAGCTGCCTCTTCAACCCGGGCACTGCCCTGCAGGTCGTCCGGCGCTGATACGGGCATGCGGGCTCAAAAACGTTTGAATTGCACGCCCGAATCAACGATAAGTCCGGCCCCCACTTTTATGAACCCCCGCTCCCTCCTCATCGCTGCTGCGTGGCTTTCGATTTTAACCCTGCCTCCTGCATCGGCTGCCCCACAAACCCCATCCGGCCCGCCCCCGGCCCGCATGAAATGGTTCAATGACGCACGGGCCGGCCTCTTCATCCACTGGGGTCCCTACTCGATCACGGGATGCGAGTGGAAGGGTCAGACCGGCAAGCGCGATGCGCACATGCTCAACGAATTCCGGATCCCGCTCGCGGATTACAAGCAGCTCGCCGCCACATTCAACCCGACGGCCTTCAATGCCGCGGAGTGGGTGAAACTCGCCAGGGATTCCGGCCTCAGCTATATCGTCTACGTTTCCAAACACCACGACGGATTCGCGATGTTCAATTCGCCGTCAGACGGCTTCGACATCGCGGATACCACAAAATTCGGACGCGATCCGCTCAAGGAACTCGCCGCGGAGTGCCGGAAGCAGGGCGTCGTCCTGTGCGTTTACTACTCGCTCGGCCGCGACTGGAGCGTGCCCGGCGTGCCGACCGGCGGCAAGCGTTGCAACGATTGGGATTTCCCGAACCCTCCGGCCACCGCGATCCAGGACTACATCGACAAGAAGGCCAAGCCCCAGCTCCGCGAGTTGCTCACCAACTACGGCCCGATCGGCGCCATCTGGTTCGACACCCCGGACCAGATCACCAAGGCCCAAAGCAAGGACCTGAGGGACTGGATCCTCTCGATCCAGCCGGACTGCCTCGTCAACGCGCGGGTCGGCAACGGCTTCGGCGATTACGATATCCACGAGCAGAAGATCCCCGCCACCGCGATCCACCGCCCGTGGGAATCCTGCCTCACGATCAACGACCGCTGGGCCTACGACAAAAACAACCACAACTGGAAGTCCCCGGAGATGATCGTCCGCTGCCTCGTCGATGTCGCCAGCAAGGGCGGCAATTTCCTGATCAACGTCGGACCGACCGGCGAGGGCATCATCCCCCAACCTTCCGTCGAGCGCCTGAAGTCGCTCGGTGAGTGGCTGAAGGTCAACGGCGAGTCGATCCGCGGCACCACCGCCTCGCGGTTCGGCGACACCGCCGGCATCGTCTTCCAGGAGATTAACCCCGACGGCAGCGAAGCCCGCCTCAACAAGCAGGGCGCCGCCGTCACCCACGCCGCAGGCCTGCCGGCCGGATGGCGCTCGACCGAAAAGCCGGGCACGATTTACATCCACCTTTTCGACCGTCCCGCCGACGGCGTCGTCCGTCTCCCGGGCGTGCCCGAAAAAGTCGTCTCCGCATCCCTCCTCGCCGACCCGCAACACCGGGCGCTCGACGTGCAGCAGGACGGAAACGCGCTGACAATCAAATTGCCTGACGGCATCTGGGACAACCGCACCACGGTCCTCAAAATCTCACTCGCCGGGAAATAGCGCCGCCCGGAAGCCGGGACCCGTTCGAACAACAAATGACCTCATCCCCACTTTTTGGCGGAGAGCCAATGTTTCAGTGACTCCAGAGAGAAAATGGAGTGGTGGCTGGGGAGGGAATTGAACCCCCGA
>CAYXRX010000009.1:0-136762 GCA_964467415.1 uncultured Chthoniobacterales bacterium | reverse complement strand
GGTTAATCAAAAACATCAACAAATGACCTCATCCCCACTTTTTGGCGGAGAGCCCGTTCTCATCCCACCGGGGGAATGTTGCTTCGCAAATTGTATTGGCGGAGGGGGTGGGATTCGAACCCACGGAGCCTTGCGGCTCTCCGGTTTTCAAGACCGGCGCGATCGACCACTCTGCCACCCCTCCATGGCCGCGGGAGAGTGTTAGCAGAGGCGGGGGCGTTGTGCATGCGATATTTTGCGCGGCGGGTGGGCAGGCGCTCATTGCGATCCCACATTCCGGCTTGTGGGCGGTGCAGGAGTGTGATTCATTCTGCGTTGCAGGGGGAGCGCTCGGACGGGTGCGGAAACCGCACGGTTGGGGCGCCGAATAAACTTTTCCAACGAAGACCATCCACCATGAGTTCCGACCCGCAAACATCCCGTCGCCATTTCCTCAAATCCGCTCTGGCCGTTCCAGTCGCGATGACATTCGGTCAGGCCCTGCAGGCGCAGACACCTGCGCCCGCCCAGAACACCGGCGGAGCCGGCGGGGTGCTTCCCAGGCGCAAGCTAGGGAAAAACGGACCCGAGGTCACGATGATCAGCCTGGGCGGGATGATGGCGGCGCTGAGCCCGGATTATCTGGACATCGCCTGGTCGATGGGCATCCGCTATTTTGACACGGCCGACTGCTATCTTGGCGGAAAGTCAGAGAAGATCATCGGCGAGTGGCTGGCGAAATACCCCGAGCGCCGCAAGGAGATCTTCCTGGTGTCGAAGGACCACCCCAAGCAGGGGCCGGAGCAGCTTCTCGAGATGATCGACCGACGGCTCGCGGCCTGCGGGACCGATTACCTCGATCTGTTTCTCATCCACGGGATCGGTGCGAAGGAATATGGCGAGGGCTCGCTCGAATGGCCGAAGAGCGACGTTTTGAAAAAGGTCGCAGACAAGCTGAAGAGCTCGGGCAAGGCGAAGATGGTCGGGTTTTCCTGCCACGACGGGAAGCTGGTCGAGTATCTCAATGCCGCCGCTTCGGGAAAAATCGTGGATGCGATCATGCTGAAATACACGCCGTTTTTCAAGCCAGGGGACAACTTTGACCAGGCGCTCAATGCCTGCCATGGCGCGGGGATCGGGCTCGTTGCGATGAAGACGATGCGGAGCGCGGGTGAGGTTCCCGCGAGGATTCCGGAATTTGACAAGCTGGGGCTCACGACCCACCAGGCTCTCCTCCAGGCTGTCTACAGCGATCCCCGGATGGCTGCCGTCTGCTCGATGATCAACAACGTCGGCCAGATGGAGAGCAACACCGCCGCCGCCCGCGATTTCAAGGGCCCGCTCAAGCTGGCAGACATGGAGGTCCTGAAGCAGACCGTGCTGGCGCACCGGCGGACGATGTGTCCCGGGTGTCCGTCCTGCGATGCCTTCGCGGCCTCCACCGGGTTCGCATTCCTGGATATCTCGCGCTATGTAACCTACTACGAGCAGGACGGCCGGCTCGGCTCCAGGGATCTTTACCAGGCGCTCTCCGCATCCGACCGCGATGCCTCGCAGGTCGATCTTGCCGCCCTGCGGGACGGCTGCTCTTTCGGGACCGACTATCCGGAAATCATCCGGCGTGCCGACCGCTACTTTGCCTGATCGCACCGGGTGCAAATGACCGGACCGCAAGCGACCCCCGCCCGTTCCCATCCGGACAGAAAGGCATTCAAGCGCACAAAGATTCCGGCGACCGAGCGGGCGATCAGCCTCGCGATCATGGGCCTGCTCGGAGGGATTGGCGCGGCCGTGTGGGTCGCGGGACGGACGTTTGATCCCGCCCTTTACAGCGTCAAGCTGGAGTCGTTGAAGTCGACGGAAGGAACGGTCGAGGGCAAATCGGGAACGCTCCGGACATCCGCCCCGACGGCTGGACCCGCCGTGGCACGGGCAGCCGAACCCTCGGGCATGGCGGCCGGTGCCCCGGACGGATACGAGGAGGCGGCTGCGACTCCGGCTCCGGCCGCCGCCACAAGCGGCGAACCGCTGGAGATCCCCGGTGCAACTCCCATGGGGCCGACGGAATTTTACTCGCCCGACACGCTTTACGAGAAGATCAACGGCCGGGCACCGGCCTACCTGGATTTCCGTGTTCAGCAGCTCCGCTGCCGCTCGTTCACCGTGCCGGACAGCGCTGGAAGCTACGTCGACCTCTACGAATACCGAATGGATTCGCCGGTCAATGCGTTCGGGATCTTCGCGCTTGAGAGGGATCCGGCCGGCAAGCCGCTGGATTTTGCGCCGGATGGATATGCGGGCGACATGGGCTTCTTTTTCCGGCAGGGAAACCGCTACGTGCAGGTCATTGCCTCCGACCAAAAGCCGGCGACGCTCGCGCTCGCCCGCTCGCTGGCTGAGGGGGTGGCGAAGTCGATCCCGGTGGATGATGCCGGGCTCGGAGCAAGAAAACGCCTGCCATCGGAGGGCTTGGTGCCTGGAAGCTTCGAATACACGGAGGACAACGCGCTCGGCCAGGACTTCCTAAAGGAGGTCTTCCAGGCGACCTATGACCACGAGGGGAAGAAGATCCGGTTTTTCCTGATGGTCACAACTCCGGAGGCGGCAGCCAAGGCTTGGGATTCTTTTCTGGCATTCAGCGGACGGTATGGCGGGAAGGCGGAGGCTCTCCCGGATATCGCGGGTGCCAAGGTTTTTCAGGCGCAGAATTTCGGCAAGTGGCGGCTCGTCTACCAGCGCGGCGGCGAGCTCGGCGGCGTCATCGACGCGGAAGATCCGGCTGCCGCCCGCGCGTTCCTGGAAAAAATTCTGCAGGAATCCCCGCGCTGAGCGATCAGGCTTTCTTTCCGGTGGATTTGTCGCCGGAGGTGACCTCGAAGCTGCGCCCGCTGAGCTTCTCGAGGAGGCTGATGCCGAAAAAGCCGTTCATGAGGCCGTTGGTGTCGCCGGCGCCGCCGCCTCCTCCGATGACGAGGTTCTCGGGGATGAGCTTCAGCGAGCTGGAGGCAATTTTTTCCACGACGCGGATCTGCCCGAAGACGTCCTTGCCCATGGCATCGACTTCGAGCCGGTACGCTTCGGCCGTCGAGCGACCTTTCGAGAGGATGACCTCGGCTTCGGCGTTGCCGAGTTTGGACGTGGCCTCCGCCTGGGCTGTGGCGGTAACCTTTGTGGCCTCGGCCTGCGCGTTCGCCCGGAGCTTGATCGCTTCGGCCTCGCCCGAGGCTTGGAGAATGGCGGCGCCCTTCGATCCCTCGGCCTCCTTCACCTTGCCCTCGGCGATGTTTTTCTGGATCTCGACGTTGCGTTCCGACTCCACAACTTTCGGCTGCATGGCCGCCTGCGCGGTCGCATTTTCCAGCGCGCGCCGTTCGTCCTGGGCTTCCTTCTGTGTGGCGAAGGTTTTCTTTTCCTGTTCGGCAATTTGACGGTTGGTGACGGTCTTGGTGAGCTCCGCGGGCAGGACGACATCGGCGATGAGCGTGTCCTTCGAGTCGATGTGGTGGACCTTGAGGACGCTGTCGATATGTTCCTTCGCTTTTTCCTGAAGCTCCTTGCGCTCGGTGTAGAGGTCGAGGGCCTTGATGTATTGGGCCGCATTGCGGAAGTGCGAGCTGATGGCCGGCTCCAGCACCTGCGAGATCATGTTCTTCACTGACCCGAGGTTGGCGATCACCTTCGGGGCGTTCTTCATCGGGATGTGGATGATCACGCTCACGTCCATATTGACGTTGAAGGCGTCGGCCGTGCGCAGGGTGATGGTCTTCAGGTTCGAGTCGAGCTCGTGCGAGCTGGACCGGCTGTCCGCCCAGTTCAGGAGGATCTGGGTGGTCGGCACGATGTCCACCTTGAGGATTTTGGTGTTGAGCGGGTGCTTGCCGGGCTGGAGCGGGTCGGCCCAGATGCCCTTGTTGCCGTTGGCGACGATCTTGGCATTCACCGCATCGTCGGTGAGGTCGGCGCCCTCCGGTCCCACGTAGCTGGTCACCACGCCGCAGTAGCCGATATCCACACGGATCATGGGCACTTTTTCCACCGAGGCAAACCAGGGATTGATCGCGTAATTCCCCGCGCGGAGGACCGGGATCTGGAGGCCTTTTTGACCGCCAGCGGCGAGGAAGGCGGCGGGGTCCTGGAAGTTGTTGTGCGTGCCGAGCGGCAGCTCATCTGCCGCGATGTGTGAGGAATCGACGATTGGCCTGCCTTCGAGAATCGTCACGATGCCCACCTCGTCGGCGTCCACATGCGCCCAGTCCACGACGCTGATGACCTTGAAGAGAGCGGGATTGATGCGGTAGCGTCCAGGCATAAGGACGTCGAGCTGGCGGCCTTTCTCGCCGCCGTTTTTGATGAACGCTTCCCCGTCGAAGAAATTGTTATGTCCTTCCACCTTGAGCGCGAGCAGGCGGCCTTCTGGGATGCGCGCACCGTCGGTCGCTTCGACGAGGCCGATCTGCCCGCCCATGATCTCGGTAACCGGATATTTCTCGACTTTGAAAAGGATGGTGTTGATCCGGTAGAAGCCCGGCACAAGGAAGAAAACCTGCGGGCCTTTCTGTCCGCCATTTTTGATGAAGGCGTTGGCGTTCTGAAAGCAGTCGCACTCCACGGGGGATCCGAAGTTGCCGCCGTCGCGCGAGACGGCCTTGCCGGCGATGGCTTCGACGTAGCCGACCTGGTCGTCCGCGATCATGATGGCGTCGACGATGGCCACCTCAAAGAGCAGGGGATTAATGCGGTATTGGCCTTCCGGGAGGATGTCGAGCTGAGGGCCCTTTTCCCCTCCGTTTCGCAGGAAGGCCTCGCCGTCCTGAAAGAGGTCGCACTCGACGCTCTTCGCCATGAAATTGCCCGAGGGGATTGGTGCTCCGGTGATCGCGCGGACGACGCCGACCTTGTTCGGCGGGATGACCAGGAACTTCCGCTTCGACGTCTTATAGAGAAGCGGAGGCAGCAGATGGAATCCCGGCCCAAGCACCCGCGCCTGCACGCCCACCTCGTTCCTCAGCGCCACGGTCCGCCCGTCGGGCATCGGCCGCCCGAAAAATTTCCGCTCCAGAGTGATGATCTCATCGCCCTTGGCGATGGTGACGGCATTTAGAAACAGCGCGAGGACGACAAGGGCGAGGAGGACGATTCCCAGGTTTGACAAGGCGAAGCCGAGGTTTTGATGGAGGAATTCAACAATGGAGGGAGGCATTCGCCAAGGCTTACAGGATCGAGAGAATTTTTCATGCGAAATCTTCCAACCAGATCGCGTGGAGGACAAGACGGTGGGGCCGAATCAGCCGGTCCGGCGATGATTTCTATGGGGAAAACCCGCCCGGGAATGACTTTCAAAACTGCCTGGCAGAGACAGTCATTTCAACGCCATTCCGACGCTGTTTTTTAAGGAGTTCAAACTTTTTATTTTTTGTCACAAGTCTTGATGGATGAGGAATTTGAAAACCGTTGTAGCGGAATCAAGTGAAGGGGGTATAGTGATTCTCCGCGGTCACTTTTCGCGGGCTCCCATTCCCAATGAAAAAACGTATGACAGCACAATCCAGCATGGAAAATGGGAAAAAGCAGGAGCCCGGAAGGGCCGACCGGTTTTTCACAAACCATCCGGAATCCCCATCCCAACTCAGGAAAGTCGCATTTCTCGGCGACTACCTTCCCCGCCAGTGCGGCATCGCCACCTTCACCTCGGACCTGCGGAATGCAATCAGCTCCCTGTATTCCCGGCTCGAATGTCCTGTCGTGGTGGTGAACGACAGGGACGAAGGCTACGAATACCCGCCGGAGGTGCGGTTTGAAATCTCCGAGCAGGAAGCCGGAGCCTACCAGCGGGCGGCGGACTTTCTGAATCTGAGCAACATCGACGTGCTCAGCGTTCAGCATGAGTTCGGCATTTACGGAGGGGTCTCCGGCGGGCATGTGCTCGGGCTCCTGCAGGCGGTTCGCATGCCGGTGGTGACAACTCTGCACACGGTGCTCCAGAAGCCGTCGCGGGAACAGAAACGCATCTTCGAGGAAATCCTGTCGCTCTCTTCGCGACTGGTCGTCATGGCCGGTCAGGGCGCCGAGTTTCTGCGGCAGATTTACGGGGTGCCCGAGGAAAAGATCGACATCATCCCGCACGGGATTCCCGATGTTCCGTTTACGGATCCGAGTTTCTTCAAGGACCAGTTCGGTGTCGAAGGAAAGCGGGTCCTGCTGACCTTCGGCCTGCTGTCTCCGAACAAGGGAATCGAAAACGTGCTCAACGCCCTGCCCGCGATCATCTCGGAGTTTCCCGATGTCGTCTACATTGTGCTCGGTGCCACGCACCCGAGCCTGATCCGCGACCAGGGGGAAACCTATCGCCTCTCGCTCGAGCGGCTGGCCAAGAAAAACGGCGTCGACAAAAACGTGATCTTCTTTAACCGGTTTGTCGGGATCTCCGAGCTGATGGAATTCATCGGTGCGGCCGACATCTACATCACGCCGTATCTGGACGAGGCGCAGATCACCAGCGGAACCCTCGCCTACAGCTTCGGCGCGGGGAAGGCGATCATCTCGACCCCCTACTGGCATGCGCGGGAACTCCTGGCCGACGGGCGCGGGATTCTTGTGCCGTTCCGGGATTCCGCCGCGATTGCCGAAGCCGTGAAGGAGATGCTCGGGAACGAGACCCGGCGCCACGCGATGCGGAAAAGCGCCTACCTCATGGGGCGCGACATGGTCTGGTCGAACGTCGCCCACCTCTACGCGGCGACGTTCTCCCGCGCACGGCGGGAGGATGTGAACTCCAACCGGAAGACCTTCCACATCGCCACCCTCGGCCAGCGCGAGGGCGAGCTTCCGATCTGGAGGTTCGATCACCTTCTCCGGATGACCGACCACGTCGGGATGTTCCAGCACGCCATTTTCACCGTCCCGAATTTCAGCCATGGCTATTGCACCGACGACAATGCCCGCGCGCTGATTTTGATGACGCTCCTGCGCGAGCTCGGCGAAAAGGCGCCCCAGCAATACCCGATGACGGGAGCCTACGCGGCGTTTCTCCAGCACGCCTTCAACGCCGACACCGGCCGCTTCCGGAATTTTATGGGCTTCAACCGGGAATGGCTGGAGGAGGTTGGTTCGGAGGACAGCCACGGCCGCGCGCTTTGGGCGCTGGGCACCTGCGTCGGGCGCTCCCCGAGGGAGGATCTCCGCGGATGGGCGGCCAATATTTTCGAGGCCGGACTTTCCGCCGTGGAGAGCTTCACGTCGCCCCGCGCCTGGGCATTCACCATCCTGGGGGTTCAGGAATACCTGCGCACGCTCTCCGGCGACCGCATGGCCAATCAATTCCGCGAGGAACTGACCAACCGCCTCATGGGGCTCTTCCGCGACGTGTCCTCCCCGGAATGGATGTGGTTCGAAGACATCGTGACCTACGATAACGCAAAGATCCCGCACGCGCTGATCCTGAGCGGCAAGTGGACCAGCCGGGGAGACGTGCTCGAGGTCGGGCTCAACACCCTGCGCTGGCTCGCAAAAAACCAGACCGGGTCGGGTGGTTGCTTCCGGCCGGTGGGATCTGACGGGTTCTGGAAACGGGGAGGGGACCCCGCGCATTTTGACCAGCAGCCGGTCGAGGCCCATGCCATGGTTAGCGCCTGCCTGGAGGCTTACAGCGTCACCAAGGATGCCTTCTGGCTGAGCGAGGCCCGCCGCGCCTTCGACTGGTTCCTCGGCACCAACGAGCTCGGCATTCCGGTTTACAATCCCCGCACCGGCGGCTGCCGGGACGGACTTCATGTCGACCGGGTCAACCAGAACGAGGGGGCAGAGTCCTCGCTGGCATTCCTTCTGTCGCTGGCCGAAATGAAACGCGTCCAGGACCTGGCGCTCACCTTCCCAACTGTTTAATCGCGCCATGCCATCTTCTTCCCTGCCTTTGAAACGCCAGCCTGTCTTCATCAAACCGGATCCCCGACGGGTGCTCATCCGCCCGTTTCTTCCGGCCGTCGAACCCCGCGCCTTCAACCCCACCGATGCGCCAAGGGCTTTGAAAATTCTCGCCCGCATCCTGTCTCTGACCGATGAGGAGGTGGATTCGCTCCTCCGCGAGGTCATGCACGACTTCGGCGACCGCCACCTGGAAATCCACAGCATTTTTTCCGATCGCTTCCGGCAGGTCGAGTCCTTCATCCCCACCGACAGGCCGCTTTCGGAGAGCCGGAAGCTCCTCATGGGTTCGTATTTCACGAACGAATATTCGTTTGAATGTGCGGCGCTGTTCAACCCGAGCATCATCCCTCATCCCGATCAATCCGGTGTCCCGGCCGGCTCGCTGAGGATCATCCTGAGCCTGCGCGCCACCGGCGAGGGGCATATTTCCTCGATCACGTTCCGCTCCGGGCTGCTGGATTCCGAGGCGAACCTCCTCATCGATCCCGCATCCCGATTCATCCGGGAACCGAAATATTTTCCCAACACGTCCTACAACCGGGAATTGTTCCTGAGAAAGCTGGGCGAGCTCGGGCTGATGGACGACTTCAACGTGCGCGTGCTGGAGGGTGTTCCCGAGACGTTCACGCTGGACGAGCTGCGCACCGCGATCGAGATCCACCGGCGCCGCCATGGCAACGAGGAAACCGGCCAGAAAATGCTCATGGTGGCAAAATCGAACTACGAGTTCTCGTTCGCCCCGGAGCAGCCGGTGTCCGAGCGGATCGTCTTCCCGTTCTCCCCAAGCCAAAGCAACGGGATCGAGGACGCGCGGTTCGTGCGCTTCACGGACCAGGACAACAACGCATGCTACTACGCGACCTATACCGCGTATGACGGACGCACGATCCTGCCGCAGCTCCTCGAGACGCGCGACTTCCTGCAGTTCAAGGTCTGCACGCTGAACGGACCGGCTGTCCAAAACAAAGGCATGGCCCTCTTCCCGAGACCGGTCAACGGCCTCTTCTGCATGCTGTCGCGCCAGGACAACGAGAACATCCGCATCATGTTTTCGGATGACCTCCATTTCTGGTATGAATCGAAGATTCTGATCCGTCCGACCGAGCCCTGGGAGTTCATCCAGCTGGGCAACTGCGGGTCGCCGATCGAGACGTCCGCCGGTTGGCTCGTTCTCACGCACGGCGTGGGCGCGATGCGCAGATATTGCATCGGGGCGATCCTCCTCGACCGGGACGATCCCTCGCAGGTGATCGGACGGTTGAAGGATCCTCTCATCAAGCCGGAAGCCGAGGAGCGCGAAGGCTACGTGCCCAACGTGGTCTACACCTGCGGAGCTCTTGTCCACAACGGCATGCTGGTGATCCCTTACGCCATTTCGGACTCGATCTCGACCGTGGCCACGATCCCGGTCGATGCGGTTATCGCCGCGATGGCTCCGGTCTGAGCGGAACCGGCCATTCAGGGAAACGGTCCCGATTATTCAGCAAGATTACTTCCTGCGCTGGAAGTCGGCGATCTCTCTTTCGACCTCTCGGCCCTCGACCCTCTTTTTCAGATCCGCGCGCTTGTCGCCGGCGTCCTTGCCCTTGCCGAGCCCGAGCTCGACCTTGACGAGGTGGTTCTTCCAGTAGAGCCGGAGCGCAACGATCGTCCGCCCGGCGCGCTCGACCTCCCCGACCAGGCGGTCGATTTCCGACCGGTGCAGCAGGAGACGGCGCGGCCGCTTTGGCTCGTGCTGAACATGGCTCGCCCGGACGTAGGGCTGGATGCTTGCGTCGTGGAGGAGCAGGTCGCGTCCATCCACTCTCGCGAAAGCGCCCTGCAGTGAGACCAGCCCGGCGCGGATCGATTTGATCTCGGTTCCCGTCAGCTGGATGCCGGCCTCGAGCCGCTCCAGAATATGGTAGTCCCGAAGGGCCTTTCGGTTGGTGGTGATCTCCGCGGACATGGTGCGGCCCGCCCGGGGATCAGGCGAGCGGCGGCACGACCGGTGCCACGCCCAGCTTGCCCTTGGCAATCTCGACGAGCGCGATGTCTGCAAGGCCCATGCGGAAATCCGCATCGATCATCGGGCGGCTGCCTGCGCTGAGCTGGCGGACCCGCCGGGAAACCATGTTGATGAGAACCTGAGGTTCAGGGATGACTTTCGAGGCGTCTTCGACAAATTGGGCGTTCATGAAATGGTTGGGGTGCCGGAGACCGGGCACTGCGGTGGAGGGTCCACAGTATAGAAGTTCCTATGGGTGTCAAATAATTTTTAAAAATTATCTTTGACATCATTTGCAGGGTGGATAGATTGACCGACTCTCGACGAAATCCAACTTCAACAGCAGGAGACCGGCAGCGGTCGTTTGAACTGCAAAAGACCATGCAAAAAAATCGCAGCAAGCGCTATAAGGCCGCAGCAGAAAAAATCGACGGCCAAAAAAAATACCACCTCGCCGAGGCGGTGAAAACTTTGAAGTCCCTCCCCGCGACGAAATTCGACCAGACGGTGACGATTTCTTTCAAGCTGGGGGTTGATCCCAAGCAGAGCGACCAGATGGTCCGCGGCACCTGCCCGCTCCCGAACGGAAGCGGCAAGAACGTCCGGGTTCTCGTATTCGCCACCGGCCAGGCGGCCGAGGCCGCCAAGGAAGCCGGCGCCGAGTTTGTCGGTTTTGAGGACCTCCTCAAGAAGGTCACCGGCGGCTTCTCCGATTTTGACGTCGCGATCGCGACCCCCGCCGCCATGGCGGAAGTCCGCAAGCTCGGCAAGGTGCTCGGGCCGCGCGGTCTCATGCCGAACCCGAAGACCGGCACGGTCACCGACGACACCGCGAAGGCGATCAAGGAAGTCAAGGCCGGCCGCGTCGAGTTCAAGCTCGACAAAAATGCGAATATCGCCGTCCCGGTCGGGAAGTTTTCCTTCGAAGACCAGGCGCTCGTTGAAAACGGAACCGCGGTGATCGAAGCGGTCGTCAAGGCCCGCCCGGCCACGGCCAAGGGCGCGTTTGTGGAAGCAATCACCCTTGCGGCCACGATGTCTCCCGGCATCTCCCTCGACCCGGCTGCCTACCTCAAGAACTGAACCTGATCCTCATCTCACAAATTCCAACTCTATGAGACCCGAAAAAACTTTGATCGTTGCCGACGTCCGCGAGAAGCTCCAGACGTCGCCCTACCTTCTCATCGTCGATTACACCGGCATGAAGGTCCCCCACTTCGAGGAGCTCCGCACCCGGCTCACCGCAGCCGGTTCCCGCATCAGCGTTGTCCGCAACACGTTCCTCAAGATTGCCGCCAAGGAGCTCAGTATGCCCGAGCTCGACAGCTCGCTCACCGGGCAGACCGCCATGGTGACCGGTGAGGTGGACATCTGTGCCGCCGCGAAGGTTCTCAAAACATTTGCCGCGGAGTTCCAGAAGCCGGTCGTTCGCGCGGGCGTCCTCGACAACGCGCCCCTTACGTCCGCCCAGGTCGCCGAACTTGCCGATCTTCCGAGCAAGGACGTCCTCCGTGCCAAGCTCCTCGGTCTCCTGCAGACCCCGGCCAGCCAGTTTGTCCGCATCCTCAACGAGCCGGGTGCCAGCCTGGCCCGCGTCCTCAAGGCCAAGGCCGACGCCGCTGGAGGACAGGAATAACTTTCAGAGAATTTCGCCCGGCGTCCGAAGCCGCGACGGTCGAACAACCAAACAACAGAAAACCGGTTCCTTGTCGGTCCGGCGGCTGTCGGACTAAAATGCCCTGAGGCTTCGGGGCGCGACGATACCAACAAAATACATACTATGGCAGATACACAAGCACTCGTGGACCAGCTCAGCGGACTCACCGTTTTGGAGATCGCTGACCTGGTGAAACAACTCGAAGAAAAATGGGGCGTCAGCGCCGCAGCTCCCGTGGCGGTCGCCGCTGCCGGGGCCGGAGCCGCCGCCGCAGCACCGGTCGAGGAGAAGACATCGTTTGACGTCGTTCTCGTCGAGGCCGGCGGCAACAAGATCGCCGTCATTAAGGAAGTGCGCGCCGCTGTGGCCGGACTCGGTCTCGCCGAGGCCAAGGCCCTCGTCGAAAGCGCTCCCAAGCCCCTGAAAGAGGGCGTGACCAAGGAAGAAGCGGAAGAGATCAAGAAAAAGATCGAAGCCGCCGGCGCCAAAGTCGAAATCAAGTAACCCCGTTTAAACCCTCCGCGGAGAGGTCTCGATTTTTATCTTGATCTCTCCGCGGATTTCCCTATTTTCCACTTTCCGCTGGAAGCCAAGGCCCTGTCATCTGATTCAGATCCGCGCAAGCAAACAAAATGTATCCGTCCACAGACGGGTGGAGCACTCCACCTGCCTGCTGGGACGTTTCGTTTTTTGCAGCCGCGGATCCGGCTCGGATTCCCCCAAGGCTTGCTCAACCCTGATTTCCTGCGGAACTGACTCCCGAGATACCCGACTTCACCATGTCTGAACGCATCCACTTCGGTAAATTGCAGGAGGCCATCGAGCCTCCGAACCTCATCGAGTTGCAGATCAACTCCTACAACGAGTTCTTCCAGAAAGACACGCCGTTGGCGAAGCGTCGGAATGTCGGGCTCCAGGCGGTCTTCCGCGAATTTTTCCCGATCCTCGGCTATGAGGACAAGTCGTCGCTGGATTTTGTCAGCTACGAGCTCGGGGACTCCAAGCTTTCGTCGCTGGAAGCCCAGCGCGAGGGGCAGACCTACAGCGCCCCGCTCTACGTGACATTCCGCTACAAGGACGAGCGTTGCACGAAGGAAGAGAAGGTCTATATGGGCGAGCTTCCGCTCATGACCCCGCAGGGGACGTTCGTCATCAATGGCGCCGAGCGCGTCGTCGTCTCGCAGCTCCACCGCTCGCCGGGCATCTGCTTCGAGACATCCGTCCACACCAACGGAAAAATCCTCCACGGCTTCCGGATCATTCCGGACCGCGGTTCGTGGATCGAGGTCCAGTTCGACACCAGCGACCTGCTCTACGTCTACCTCGACCGCCGCAAGCGCCGCCGGAAATTTCTGGCGACGACGTTCCTCCGGGCGCTCGGTCATCCGAGCGACGAGGAGATCATCAAACTTTTTTACACGATCGAAGACCTGAAGCTCAGCGAGAAGCTCGAGGAGGAGGAGATCACCACTAAGGTTCTTATTGCGGACATCCGCGACGGGGAGATCACCGTGGCCCGCGCGTTCGAACCGCTGACCGCTGCTACCGTGCGCGCCCTCATCGGCATCGGCCACAAGACGGTGAAGGTGGTTGACACGAAGGACGACGACACGATCATCAAATCGCTCAAGAAGGATCCCGCCCACGACGAGGAGGAGGCCCTCAAGGATATCTACCGCAAGCTCCGCCCTGGCGATCCGCCCACCGTGCAGAACGCGCGCGGCATGCTCAAGCGCCTGTTCTTCGACGCGAAGCGCTACGACCTCGGCCGCGTCGGCCGACACAAGATCAACCAGAAGCTCGGCCTCAAGGTCGGCGAAGAGGAGCGCATCCTCACCAAGGAGGACTTCATCGCCGCGATGAAGTATCTCGTCAACCTCCGCCGCGGGGACGGGATGACCGACGACATCGACCACCTGGGCAGCCGCCGCGTCCGTACGGTCGGGGAACTCCTGGCCAACCAGTGCCGGGTCGGACTGGCCCGCACCGAGCGGCTCGTCCGCGAGCGCATGACGCTGTTTGATGTCGGCGTCGACCAGATCACGCCGCAGAAGCTCATCAACCCGAAGTCGCTCAGCGCCGTCGTGCGCGATTTCTTCGGCCGCAGCCAGCTGAGCCAGTTCATGGATCAGACAAACCCGCTTTCCGAGCTGACCCACAAGCGCCGCCTCTCCGCCCTCGGGCCGGGCGGCCTCAGCCGCGACCGCGCCGGCTTCGAGGTCCGCGACGTGCATCCGTCCCACTACGGGCGGATCTGCCCGATCGAGACGCCGGAAGGTCCGAACATCGGCCTCATCAGCTCGCTGAGCACGTTTGCCCGGATCAATGAGTTCGGCTTCATCGAGACCCCGTACCGCAAGGTCGAAAACGCGCATGTCACCAACAAGGTTGAGTATCTCAGCGGCGACCGTGATGAGAATTTCTACATCGCCCAGGCGAATTCCCAGGTGAATGACAAAGGCCTCCTCACCGGCGAAAAGGTGTCCGCGCGCTACCGCGGGGACTTCGTCGAAGTCGAGCCTTCCCAGATCCAGTATATGGACGTGTCGCCCAAGCAGCTCGTTTCTGTGGCTGCGGGTCTGATCCCGTTCCTCGAGCATGACGACGCCAACCGCGCGCTCATGGGCTCGAACATGCAGCGCCAGGGGGTGCCGCTCCTCGTGTCCGATGCGCCGCTCGTCGGCACCGGTCTCGAAGGCCGCGTCGCCCGCGACTCCCGCGCAGTCATCTGCTCGGAGTCCGACGGCAAGGTCGCCTCGGTGATGGCCAACCAGATCGTCGTCACGAAGGACGGCAACCTCCCCGAAGGCAAGAAGAAGATCAAAAACGATCCGGAGAATGGCGTCTATGTCTACGAACTGCGCAAGTTCATGCGATCGAATGCCAGCACGTGCATCAACCAGAAAGTCATCGTCCGTAAGGGCCAGCCGATCAAGAAGGGGGACGTCATTGCTGACGGTCCAAACACCGAAAAGGGCGAGCTCGCCCTCGGCCGCAACGTGCTCGTGGCCTTCATGCCTTGGAACGGATACAACTTTGAGGACGCGATCCTGATTTCCGAAAGGGTCGTCAAGGAGGACATCTACACCTCGATCCACATCGACGAGTTTGAAATCGGCGCCCGCGACACCAAGCTGGGACCGGAGGAGATCACTCGCGACATCCCGAATGTCAGCGAGGAAGCGCTCCAACACCTCGGACCCGACGGCGTGATTCGCATCGGCGCAGAAGTCAAACCGGGCGACATCCTCGTCGGCAAGATCACTCCCAAGAGCGAGACCGAGCTGGCGCCCGAAGAGCGCCTTCTCCGCGCGATCTTCGGCGAGAAAGCCGCCGACGTGAAGGACACATCGCTGACAGTGCCATCGGGCACGTACGGCATTGTTATGGACGTCAAGGTTTCCTCGAAGAAGGAGGTTGCCCGCACGAAGATGACGCCGGCGGAGTCGAAGCGCCAGCAGAAGATGATCCTTGAGGACTACAAGAAGCGCAAGGATGACATGCACGAGCAGCTCACCGCCTCGCTCTCCAACATCCTTCTCAACGAGAAGATCCCGCTCGACGTGGTGAACGCCCAGACCGGCGAGATCATCATCCCGGCGAACCGCAAGATCACCAAGCAGCTCCTGCGCAAGCTGGCGGCGGTCTACAACCATGTCGAAATCGATCCGAGCCCGATCCGCAACAAGATCAACGAGATCATCGGCCAGTTCGAGCACAAGTTTGTCGACCTCGACAACGAGCGCGACCAGAACCTCGGCCGCATCGAAAGCGGCGACGATGTCGACCCCGGCATCATCAAGCAGGTCAAGGTCTACATCGCCAGCAAGCGCAAGCTCAGCGTCGGTGACAAGATGGCCGGACGCCACGGAAACAAGGGCGTCGTCGCCAAGATCGTGCCCGAGGAGGACATGCCGTTCCTCGCCGACGGAACCCCGGTCGACATCGTGCTCAACCCGCTTGGCGTGCCGAGCCGCATGAACGTCGGACAGGTTCTTGAAACCCACCTCGGCGTCGCCGCCAAGGCCCTCGGATTCAAGGTCGCCACCCCGGTGTTCGACGGGATTCCCGAGTCGAAGATCCGCGAGTTCCTCAAGGAGGCCAAGACGAAGGAAGGCTTCACCTGGACGAACGAGAACGGAAAGTCCACCGTCTACGACGGCCGGACCGGCGAGGCGTTCGACCAGCAGGTTGTCGTGGGCTACATCTACATGCTCAAGCTCGGCCACCTGGTCGCTGACAAGATCCACGCCCGTGCTGTCGGACCTTACAGCCTCGTCACCCAGCAACCGCTTGGCGGCAAGGCCCAATACGGCGGCCAGAGGTTCGGAGAGATGGAAGTCTGGGCGCTCGAGGCCTACGGCGCCGCCTACACGCTTCAGGAACTCCTGACCGTGAAGTCGGACGACGTCGCCGGACGCACCCGGATCTACGAGAGCATCGTCAAGGGCGACAACTCGCTCGAAGCCGGAACGCCGGAGTCGTTCAACGTTCTCATCAAAGAAATGCAGGGCCTCTGTCTCGACGTCCGCGTCGGCGGCAAGGAGCCTTCACTTGGCCAGAGCGTGGCCTGATCCCAACCCACTGAAAGTCGAATGAATCCAATGAAAGAGGCTAATTTCCGCGAACCATTTTCTGAGCAAAAACCGGTCGGTTTCGATGAGGTGGCGATCACCGTGGCATCGCCTGAGTCGATGCGCAGCTGGAGCAAGGGGGAGGTCAAGAATCCCGAGACCATCAACTACCGCACGTTCAAGCCGGAAAAGGGCGGCCTTTTCTGCGAGCGCATTTTCGGCCCCACGCGGGACTGGGAGTGCTCGTGCGGGAAATACAAGCGCATCAAGCACAAGGGCGTGATCTGCGACCGCTGCGGCGTCGAGGTGACGCTTTCCCGCGTGCGCCGCGAGCGCATGGGCCACATCGACCTTGCCGTGCCGGTTTCGCACATCTGGTTCTACAAGTGCATGCCCTCGCGCATCGGGCTCATGCTCGACATGACCTCCCGTCAGCTCGAGCGCGTGATCTACTACGAGGACTACATCGTCATCGATCCGGGCAGCACGCCGCTCCAGCGCTGCCAGCTCCTCACGGAGGCGGAATTCCGCGAGGCTGAGGACCAGTATGGCGAATCGTTCACAGCCGGCATGGGCGCCGAGGCGATCCAGAAGCTTCTCGCTCAGACCGATCTGGCCGCGCTGAACATCGAGATCGAGGAACAGATGGGCGTGACCCGCAGCAAGCAGCTCCGCAAGAAGCTTGCCAAGCGTCTCAAGCTCGTCCAGGGCTTTGCGACCTCGAAGACCCGCCCGGAGTGGATGATCCTCGAGGTGCTTCCGGTCATCCCCCCGGATCTGCGTCCGCTCGTTCCGCTTGAGGGCGGACGGTTTGCGACTTCGGATCTCAACGACCTTTACCGCCGCGTCATCAATCGCAACAACCGCCTGCGCACGCTCCTCCAGCTCAAAACGCCGGAGGTCATCATCCGCAACGAGAAGCGCATGCTTCAGGAATCGGTCGATGCGCTGTTCGACAACGGCCGCCACGGCCGTGCGGTGACCGGCGCCGCCAACCGCCCGCTCAAATCCCTCAGCGACATGCTCAAGGGCAAGGGTGGACGCTTCCGCCAGAACCTGCTCGGCAAGCGCGTCGACTACTCCGGTCGCTCGGTCATCGTCATCGGGCCGGAGCTCAAGCTCAACCAGTGCGGACTTCCGAAGAAGATGGCGCTCGTGCTTTTCGAGCCGTTCATCATCCGCCGCCTCAAGGAGCAGGGCCACGTGCACACCGTGCGCAGCGCCAAGAAGCTCATCGAGCGCCAGACCCCCGAGGTCTGGGACATTCTGGAGGAGGTCACCAAGGGCCATCCGGTCATGCTCAACCGCGCGCCGACCCTGCACCGTCTCTCGATCCAGGCCTTCGAACCGCTCCTCATCGAGGGCGAGGCCATCCGCATCCACCCGCTCGTCTGCACCGCCTACAACGCGGACTTCGACGGTGACCAGATGGCCGTCCACGTCCCGCTTTCCGTCGAGGCGCAGATGGAGGCCCGCATGCTCATGCTGGCGACCAACAACATCTTTTCGCCATCGAGCGGCAAGCCGATCACAACGCCTTCGCAGGATATCCCGCTCGGCTGCTACTACCTCACGCAGAAGCCACGCGGAGAGGATGCCAACAAGGAAAAGCGCATGCCGCTCTTTGCCGATGCGAACGGTGTCGAACTCGCTCTGGCCGAGCGCTCGATCCGCACGCACACACGGATCCGTTTCAAAAACCCGGATTTCGGTCACGAGACCGTCTATGGCGACGCATCCCTCCGGATTCTGGAGACGACCGCGGGACGCGTGATCTTCAACCAGATCTGGCCGTCCGAGCTCGGATTCTACAACAAGGTCTGCGGCAAGAAGCAGCTCTCCGACATCATCTGGCGCTGTTACAAGGCCGCCGGCCAGCAGCGCACCGTCGAGACGCTCGACCGTCTCAAGGAGATGGGCTTCCGCGAGGCGTCCAAGGCGGGGATCTCGATCGGAATCGCCGACATGATCATCCCGAAGGAAAAGGAACAGCTTCTCGAGAAGGCCTACCGCGAGATCGCCGAGGTGGAGAAGCAATACCGCCGGGGCATCATCACCGACGGCGAGCGCAAGAACAAGGTGCAGGACATCTGGACTCACACCGGTGAGGAAATCGCGAACGCGATGTTCCGCACGCTCGAGCACAACGACGGCAAGCGCGAAATGAACCCCGTGTTCATGATGGTCGATTCCGGTGCCCGAGGCAACCGCACCCAGGTCAAGCAGCTCGCAGGAATGCGCGGTCTGATGGCCAAGCCATCCGGCGAGATCATCGAGCAGCCGATCACGGCGAACTTCCGCGAGGGTCTCTCGGTGCTGGAATACTTCATCTCGACCCACGGCGCCCGCAAGGGTCTCGCCGACACCGCGCTCAAGACGGCCGACTCCGGTTACCTCACCCGCAAGCTCGTCGATGCCGCGCAGGACGTGATCATCACTATTGACGACTGCCAGACGGTCAATGGCATCGTCGTGCGCCCGATCTACGAGGGGGACGAGGAGGTGGTCAGCCTCCCGACCCGCATCATCGGCCGCACCAGCTGCGAGACCGTCAAGGATCCGGTCTCCGGAAAAGCCATCGTCAAGTCGAACCAGCTTGTCGACGAGGAGACGGCTGCCGCGCTCGACAAGATCGGACACGAGCAGCTCAAGATCCGCTCGGCTCTCACCTGCGAATCGAAGCGGGGCATCTGCACGAAGTGCTACGGACGCAACCTCTCAACCGGCGGCATGATCAAGCTCGGCGAGGCGGTCGGCATCATCGCCGCGCAGTCGATCGGCGAGCCCGGAACCCAGCTCACGATGCGCACGTTCCACGTTGGCGGAACAGCCAGCCAGACGTTCAAGCAGCCGGTGATCAAGGCCAAGAACGATGGAACGGTCCATTTCAACGAGCTCAAGGTCGTTCCCACGATCGAGGGCAGCTTCGTCGTCCTGAACAAGAACGGAACGGTCAGCCTCCACGCCAAAGACGGCCGCGAGCTCGAGAGCTACAACATCGTTGTCGGCTCGATCATCTCGGTTGCAGACGGCAGCAACGTTAAGAAGGGCGATACGTTCATCCAGTGGGATCCTTATAACGTCCCGATCATCACCGAGAGGGCCGGACGCGTCCAGTTCACGGACATGATCCCCGGCGTGACCATTCGCAAGGAGGTCGACGAAGCCACCGGCGTGATGGGTACCGTCGTCATCGAACACAAGGAGGACCTGCACCCGCAGATCACCATCGTCGATGAGGCGAAGGGCATCCTCGCCCAGTATTCGATCCCCGCGGGCGCCCACATCGAGGTCAAGGACGGCAGCAAAGTTCCGGCCGGCCAGCGTCTGGCCCGAACCCCGCGCAAAATCGCAAAGACGAAAGACATCACCGGCGGTCTTCCCCGCGTGGCCGAACTCTTCGAGGCGCGGCGCCCGAAGGACTCCGCCGAGATCGCCAAGATCGACGGCGTCGTCGACATCGGCGGCACCGTCCGTGCCAAGCGCCGGCTCATCGTTACCGACCCGATCACCAAGGCCGAAGAGGAGCACCTCATCCCGCTCAACAAGCACATCATTGTGTTCAAGGGCGATGCGGTCAAAAAGGGCCAGCAGCTCACCGAGGGGCCGGTTGTTCCGCACGAAATTCTCGAGGTCTGCGGGCCTCAGGAACTCCAGGAGCATCTCCTCAACGAGGTGCAGGAGGTCTATCGTCTGCAGGGCGTCGAGATCAACGACAAGCACATCGAGATCATCGTCCGCCAGATGCTCCGGAAAGTGAAGATCACCGAACCCGGTGATACGACCCTTCTCTGGGGCGATCAGGTGGACCGCCTCGCCTTCGAGGCCGAGAACGAAGCCGTCGTGGCCAAGGGCGGCAAGCCCGCCGAGGCCTCCCCGGTTCTCCTCGGCATCACCAAAGCCTCGCTCGAGACCGACAGCTTCATCTCTGCCGCCTCGTTCCAGGACACCACGCGCGTGTTGACCGAAGCCGCCACACTTGGCAAGGTCGATCGCTTGCGTGGCTTCAAAGAAAATGTCATCATGGGTCATCTCATCCCGGCTGGAACCGGTTTCCAGAAACACCGTGAAACTGATATTATCCATCTGGGCGATGGACTTGAATCCGAACCCAGCCAAGAATCCCAAAAAGTTGCCAGCTAAGTGATTGATACCATGTCCGAAGAATCCACAAACCAACCGAATATTGAAAATATGACCGAGCTTCTCGAAGCCGGCGTCCATTACGGACATCAGACGAAGCGATGGAATCCGAAGATGCGCGATTACATCCTCGAGGAAAAAAACTCGATCTACATTATTGATCTTTCGATCACCCTGGAGCAGATCGAGCGCGCGACCGCCTACCTTTCCAACGTCGTCCGCGGCGGCGGCAAGGTGCTCTTCGTCGGAACCAAGAAGCAGGCCCAGGAGGCCGTGCGCGAAGCCGCGACGGCGACCGGTCAGCTTTTTGTCAACCAGCGCTGGCTCGGCGGAACGCTCACAAACCTGACCACGATCCGCCGGAGCATCGCCCGGCTCAAGGAGATCCAGGCGCAGGAGAAATCGCCCGCATGGTCGAAGATCAACAAGGCGGAAGCCTCTGCGATCCGCCGCGAGGGCGCCAAGCTGTTCCACAACCTCGAAGGAGTCATGGACATGGAGAAGCTCCCGGATGCGCTCGTCGTCATCGACACCCTCCGCGAGGAGATCGCCGTCGCCGAGGCCAACCGGCTGAAGATTCCCGTCATCGCCATTGTCGACACGAACAGCAATCCTGAAAAAATCGAGTATCCGATCGCCGGCAACGACGATGCGATCCGCTCGATCCGCGTGATTCTGCAAAAGATCGTCGAAGCCATGGTCGAGGCTAAGGGCCCCCGCGCCAAGGAGGCCCAGCCCTCCGATCTGTCCGCAGTCTCCGAATAAAAACAAGTTTTCAGTGTTCTGTTTTCAGTGTTCAGCACGGTGCTGGCTTTACTGAAAACTGAACCACTGAATCACCGAACACTTTTACTATGTCCGAAATCTCAGCAACAGTTGTCAAAGAACTCCGCGAAAAAACGAACGCAGGCATGATGGACTGCAAGCGCGCGCTCGCCGAAGCGGGCGGCGATCTGGAAAAGGCCGAGGATATCCTCCGCAAAAAAGGTATCGCCAGCGCGGGGAAAAAGTCCTCGCGCGCAGCGAAGGAGGGGGCGATTGCCTCCTACATTCATCTGCAGGGCAAGGTTGGCGTGCTCGTCGAGATCAACTGCGAGACGGACTTCGTTGCCAAGAACGACACGTTCCGCGAGTTCGTCAAGGACGTCACCCTTCACATCGCCGCTGCCAACCCGCTCTACATCTCCCGCGAGCAGGTGCCGGAGAAGCTTGTCCTGGCCGAGCGCGAAATCTACGCAGCGCAGGTCGTCGGTAAGCCGGCGAACATCGTCGAGAAGATCGTCGACGGCAAGGTCGACAAATTTTTCAGCACGATCTGCCTCCTCGAGCAGGCGTTCATCAAGAACCCGGACGTGACGATCAAGGACTTGCTGACCGCCAAGATCGCAGAGCTCGGCGAAAACATGATCATCCGCCGGTTCACGCGCTACATGGTTGGCGAGGACCTCGGGGCCTAGCCCCCCGTTCCCTGTGAGCGACGAACTCTCAGCACTTGACACCTCCGCAATCCCGGCCCGCTTGGCCGCCTTGCGGAGGTTTCTTTGACTTCCCGGAACTGACCCGCAAGCTGGCCGAGATCGAGTCCCGCATGGCGGAGCCCGACTTCTGGGACAACCGCGAGAAGGCCCAGCGGGATGTGGCACAGGTCTCCTCGCTGCGTGGGAAAATCCTGCCGATGCAGGCCCTCGAGTCGCGGGCCGAGGACCTTGTGGTGCTGCGGGACCTGGCGCTTGAGGAGCCGCCGGACCGCCAGGCAGTAGCCGCTGCCGAGGTGGCTGCAGAGTTCCGGTCGCTCGTTGCTGATGTCGACAAATTTGAAATCACGGCCCTCCTATCTGGGGAATTCGATGCGAACCCCGCGTTTCTCACGATCCATGCCGGGGCCGGAGGGACCGAGTCGTGCGACTGGGCGGACATGCTCCTGCGCATGTATCAGCGATGGATGGAGCGCCATGGGCTCCAGTCCGATATTGCCGACATCCAGCTCGGCGACGAGGCCGGGATCAAGTCCGCAACGCTGCGGGTCACCGGTGAAAATGCCTACGGCTACCTGCAGACCGAGCGGGGCGTCCACCGCCTCGTCCGGATCTCCCCGTTTGATTCGAACAAGCGGCGCCACACCTCCTTCGCCAGCGTCGACGTCGTGCCCGAGATCGAGGACGCACCGGTCGAGGTCAACGAGGCCGACATCAAGCTTGATACCTTTCGCTCGGGCGGCAAGGGAGGACAAAACGTCAACAAGGTCGAGACGGCGGTCCGCCTCACGCACATGCCGACCGGGATTGTCGTCGCCTGCCAGGCCGAGCGCAGCCAGGGGCGCAACCGCGAACTCGCGTTCCAGATGCTGAAGGCGAAACTCTTTCAGATCGAGGCCGACAAGAAGCGCGCCGAGGTCGACCGCCAGTATGGAGAAAAGGGTGACGTCGCTTGGGGAAACCAGATCCGCTCGTATGTGTTTCAGCCCTACCAGATGGTCAAGGACCTGCGCACAGGCGTCCAGTCCAGCGATGTGCAGGCGGTGATGGACGGGGAGATCGATGCGTTCATCGAGGGAAAGCTGCGCGGGCTCACCTATAAGAAGGGTGCCGGCGACGAGGACCTTTAATCAAGTGGCAGCGACTGTTCCTTTCAGCCACAGGGCTTGGCAAAAGCCTGCCCTCTGTTAGCATTCGACCAATGCAGCATCGAGCAATGGGGGAGGCAAAATGGATTCTGGGAACGCTGGGCATTGCGTGGCTGGCGACATTTCTCATCCTGCCCGTGTTGTCGATCGCGGTCGCGGTGATGATCCTGTTCACGCTCTACTTTTTCCGGGATCCGGAGCGGATCCCTCCGGCGGGCGATCATATTGCCGTTGCGCCGGCGGACGGGCTTGTCACCACCGTCGATGAGATCGAGGAGCCGGAGTTCCTTAGGGCGCGCGCGCGGAGGATCGGGATTTTTCTTTCGGTGCTGGACGTGCATGTGAACCGCGCTCCCCTCGCCGGCGAGGTTGCGCACTCCGAGCCCAAGCCGGGAAAATTCCTGGATGCGCGCGATCCGGAGGCTTCGCTGCTGAACGAAAGCCGCTCGTGGGTCTTCGAGGGCCCCACCGGCACGGTGATGGTCCGCCAGATCACTGGCGCGATCGCACGGCGGATCTGCCCTTGGGCGGTCGTCGGAGACCGGGTCGCTCGCGGCGAGCGGTTCGGGATGATCCGCTTCGGATCCCGCACGGAACTTTTTCTTCCGATGGATGCCGAAGTCCTCGTCAAGCCTGGCGACCGCGTGCGCGGCGGCGAAACGGCGGTTGCGCGAATGAGCCAGCTATGAGCGATCCCAGCGAGCCGAAAATCTACCTCCTGCCGAACCTGATGACGGCGGGGAACCTTTTCTGCGGCTTCGCCGCGGTCCGCAGCATCATCGAGGCCTCGCTGCTGGTTGCGCGCGGGGGGTCGCCCGGATCGCTCTACCACGAAGCGATCGCCTTCATCCTCGGCGCCTGCGTTTTCGATCTTCTCGACGGACGGCTCGCCCGGCTCGGCGGTCACGAGAGCGCTTTCGGGCGCGAGTTTGACTCGCTGGCCGACATCGTCTCGTTCGGCGTCGCGCCCGCGCTCCTCGTCTACCAGATCGTGCTGAGAGATTTCGAGCGGACCGGATGGCTGATAGCGTTTTTTTACCTCCTGTGCGGCGGCCTCCGGCTGGCCCGGTTCAACTGCACCGCGCAGACTGCTGGCGACAAGCCGGACAAGGATTTTCAGGGCTTTCCGATCCCTGCCGCCGCCGGGCTCATTGCCTCGCTGACCCTCCTCATGCTCTGGCTGCAGGCGGACGACAAGCCGCCGATCGGTCCATGGAAATTCTCCCTTCCGGTGATCCTGCTCTTCCTTTCGTTCATGATGTTCAGCCACGTGAAATACCCGAGCTTCAAGGGCCTGAACTGGCGCACCCAGCGCTCGATCCCCGCATTTCTTTTTGTCATCCTGCTCCTGGCCTGCACGGCGATGAACTACAAGTGGATGCCTGCGGTCATTTTTGTTTCCTTCCTGATCTACGGCTTTGTCCGGCCGTTCATTTCCAAGGCGCTCCGCCGTGAGATCGAAGATGATCCGTCGGACGAGACCGACCGCCCGGTGCCCTGAGGGGCCGGCGCCCGAATTTTTTAAAACCCATGTCCTCAAAACAGCACACGATCCTCCTGGTTGACCGCGAGACCGACTTTCTTGAATGGGCACAGAACCAGCTTAAGAGCGCGTCCTGCCGCGTGCTTCTGGAGACCACGGCCGACACGGCCTACAAGACCTTTTGCATGGAGCAGCCCGACCTCGTGCTGGCTGAGACGAACCTGCACCCGTTTACCGGGCTCGAGCTCCTCGCCCGCATCCGCAAGCACTCGCCCAACGCGATGGTGATCCTCACGAGCGCGTTCGGGACGACCCAGTCGGTCATCGAAGCGATGAAGATGGGGGCGTTCGACTTTGTCCGCAAGGAGCAGCTGCCGTTCAACCTCAAGGTGATCGCGGACTCGGCGCTGCAGGCGGCCGCCGAGCTCCGGAGCGCGAGCGCGTTCAAGCCGCAGCTCACCGTCGAGCAGCACCGCGAGGACATCGTCGGCCGCTCAGATGCCATGCAGCAGGTCTTCAAGATGATCGGTCGCGTCGCCGGGAGCGAGGCGGCGGTCATGGTCACGGGTGAGAGTGGCTCGGGCAAGGAGTTGGTCGCCCGCGCGATCCATAACTACAGCGCCCGCAGCGGCCACAGCTTTCTGGCTATCAACTGCGCGGCCATCCCGGACAACCTTCTTGAAAGCGAGCTCTTCGGTCACGAGAAGGGATCGTTCACGGGGGCCCACAGCCAGCGGATCGGACGCTTCGAGCAGAGCGACCGCGGGACGCTGTTCCTCGACGAGATCGGCGAGATGCCGCTCCAGGTCCAGAGCAAGATCCTCCGCGTTCTGCAGGAGGGCGAGTTCTCGCGTGTCGGGGGCAACCAGACGATCAGGACCGATGTGCGCATCGTCTGCGCGACGAACAAGAACCTTGAGGAGGAGGTGGCAAAAAAGGCGTTCCGTGAGGATCTTTTTTACCGCCTCAACGTCGTGAGGATCCACCTGCCGCCCCTCCGCCAGCGGGTCGAGGACGTCACGCTGCTCGCGGAATATTTTCTGCAGAAAATTGCAAACCAGAAGCACCGTCCGCCGCTCAAGCTTTCCGAGGAGGCGATCCGGGTTCTCGAGGCCTATCCTTGGCCGGGAAACGTCCGCGAGCTCGAAAACACGATGCAGCGCGCCTCTGTGCTGGCGACCGCCGATGTCCTCCTGCCGAAGGACATTCCGCTCGGGCTCTTCGGCGCCGATGTTACGGCCGGTGCCGTCACCGAGGCCTCCTCCACAGATCTCCTGCCCAAGGACGATGCTGTGGAGGCGCTTTTCGCCATTGCCGCGAAGGACGATACTCTTGCACTTCTCCCCTGGCTTGAGCGCGAATTCACCCTGCGGGCGATGGAGAAGACCGGCAACAACCAGGTCCGCGCGGCCAAGCTCCTTGGCATCACCCGGGCCACTCTCCGCAAGCGTCTGGATCGCAACGGCGCCCCGGAGCCGGACGGAGCGTGATGAGGTTTCAGTGCGTTGACGGGGCCTGGGTGCCATGCGGTTGCCTGCCATTGGATGACCGCGCGTTCCGCTACGGGATGAGCGTTTTTGAGACCATCGCCATCCGGAGCGGGCGGTTTCTGTTTTTTGACGCTCATGCGGAGCGCTTGGTCCGGGCATCGGCGGACTCCGGGATGCCGGAGCCGGCCTTCCAGCCTCCACCGGTTCCCGGGGGCTTTGATGGCGTCTGCCGGATTTACCACACGGCCGGCCCAGGGAGTCCCTGCGATCCTCTTAGGGGCTCGCTGTTTGCCTTGTTTGAGGCGCTCGAGGTCGGCGGGAGATTTGCGCCGGCGCGCGTGGCGGTCCTCGGAATTCCCTTTACCGGCCGGCCGGGCGGTTGGAAGTCGGGCAACTACTGGCAGCACGTCGATGCCCTTGTTGCCGCTGGCCGTGAGGGCTGCTGCGAGGGGTTCCTTTTCAATCCTTCCGGGGCTCTGGTCTCCGCGAGCATGGCGAACGTCTTCCTCAAGCTTGACGGGCAGTGGGCCACGCCAGCCCTCGAGGTTGGCGCCCGCGATGGGGTCGTTCGCGAGTGGGTCGCCGGAAGGATGCCTGTGAGCAACCTGCTACTCGGGCCCGAGGATGTCGCCAGATGCTCCGCCGCATTCCTCACCAACAGCAGGATAGGCATCCGCACGATCGCCGAGATCGACGGGAGACCGCTCGTCCTGGATGATGACGGATTGCAGGCCCGTTACTGTGAAGAAGTCCTCGGAAGCTGAGCAGTTTGTGGCGCGGGCCGGTTCCGATCCCGGCATTGGCGCCTTCTTGCAGGCAGCGGCCGGCCGGATCGTGCCGGAAATCGCGGAGCCGGCCCAGCCGTTTGTTGCGGCGATGCTTGCCGCCGGAGTCCCGGGGCGGGTGTGGATTGTTTGTCCCGATGTCCGCCGGCAGGAGGATTTTGCCCCGGAGATGGCGGCCTGGTGCGGGCGGGTCCGCCTTTTCCCCGAGCTCGAGACGCCGGCCGGCGATGCGCTGCCCGATCCGGAGACCGCCTCTGAACGGCTTGAGCTGTTGCAATCCCTCGCGCGGAGCGGCGGGGATGAGGTCGTCGTGATCCACCGCGGACAGTGGGATTCCTTCGTTCCCTCGCGTGCCGGGCTGTCGCGCGGGGCCTTCCCGCTCGATGCGGGGCAGAGGATTGAGATCGAAGAGGTGGTCGGCCGCCTCGTGAAAGCGGGTTACGAGCAGGCGCCTCAAGTGACCGGGCGCGGACAGTTCGCCCGCCGCGGGGGGATTGTGGACGTCTTCTCCTGGCAGCAGCCGCGCCCGGTCCGGATCGAGTGGTTTGACCGGGAGATCGAATCCCTGCGCGCATTCGACGTCGACACGCAGGGCTCGGTCGGAACCATGGAGCGGTGTGAGCTGCTTGCCGTGCGGTCCGGGACGGGTGAGGGGACGCTCCGCGATTTCCTCGGGAAGAAGGATCTCGTGATCGACATCGACCCGCCGGAGCCCGCTTCGGGAATGGCGATCTGTGCGGGCTCCGTCGATCTGGATGACGGTCGCGCCGTCCCGGACCCGGTTCCATTTTACCCGCCCCCGTTCGCGGAGCTCGGCGCCGGGGACCTGGTGCTCGACGAGATTAAGCGGGGCCGGTTTTTCGAGCAGCTGCGCGGATGGAACTCCGACGGGTGGACGGTTGCGTTTGCCTGCGGTAGCGAGGGGGAGAGCGAGCGCTTCCGCGAGCTGGCGGCGGATTTTCACTTCGATGCCTCTGCGCTGCACTTCCTCTCTGCTGCCGCAACGCGGGGGTTTGTCTGTCCGGGGGCGAAGATCGCCCTGCTGGCGGATGCCGAGGTGCTCGGGCGATCGGCCAGCCAGCGGGCCCGCCGGACCGCGCTGAGGCGCGGGCAGTTCCGCTCCGGTCGCGCGACGATGGACTTCTCCGAGTTTGAGGAGGACGACTACGTCGTTCATCTCGACCACGGGATCGGACGGTTTCTCGGGCTGCAAAAGGCGCCGGATGGTGGAGGGACCGAGGTGCTGGCGCTGGAGTTCGCCAACGAGGCCCGTCTCTACGTTCCCCTCGAGCAAGCCTGGCAGGTCGCCCGCTACGTCGGGCTTGGGAAGCGGCATCCGGACCTCTCGGAGCTCGGTGGCGGACGCTGGCAGCGCGCCAAGGACAAGGCGCTTCGGGGGATCTACGACTACGCCGCGCAGATGCTCCGCGTGCAGGCCGAGCGGGATACCGGCAACGGGCATGCATTTCCCCCGGACTCCCACTGGCAGCACGAATTCGAGCGGTCGTTTCCGTTCACTGAAACCGGCGACCAGCTGCGGGCGATCGGCGAGACGAAGCGCGACATGGAGGACGTGCGGCCGATGGATCGTCTGATCTGCGGTGACGTCGGATTCGGGAAGACGGAGGTCGCGATCCGGGCCGCGTTCAAGGCGGTCGCCGGAGGCCGGCAGGCGGTCCTCATCGCCCCCACGACCGTGCTGGCGCAGCAGCACTTCCAGACGCTCCGCGAGCGGATGAGCGAGTATCCGGTGACGATCGAGCTGCTCAGCCGCTACCGGTCGGCAGCCGAGCAGAAGCGGGTGGTCGCCGGGCTGGCGTCGGGCGGGATCGACATTGTGGTCGGAACGCACCGGGTGCTCTCCTCCGATGTGGCATTCAAATCCCTCGGGCTGGTGGTGGTGGACGAGGAGCAGCGGTTCGGCGTGAAGCACAAGGATGCCCTGAAGGAAAAATTCCGGCTTGTGGATGTGCTGACGCTCTCGGCAACTCCGATCCCGCGGACGCTCTACCTCTCGCTGATGGGGGCGCGCGACATGTCGCTCATCGAGACCCCGCCCGCCAACCGCCAGCCTGTGGAGACGGTTGTCTGCGGGTATGACGAGCGCGTGATCCGCGACGCCATCAGCCGAGAGCTCGGCCGCGGGGGGCAGGTCTACTTTCTTCACAACCGGGTCCAGACGATTGAGCGCACCGCCGCCCGCATCCGCGAGCTTTGCGAGGGAGCCCGCGTCCTTGTCGGTCACGGCCAGATGGACGACACGGAACTGGAACCCGTGATGCGGCAGTTTGTTGCCGGGGAGGCTGATGTGCTCGTCTCCACGACAATCATCGAGAGCGGTTTGGACATCCCGAATGCCAATACGATCATCATCGATCGCGCCGACCGGTTCGGTCTGGCCGACCTCTATCAGCTGCGCGGTCGGGTGGGACGTTCCAGCCACAAGGCCTACGCCTACCTGCTTTTGCCCCGGGAGCTGATGAGCGTCGGGGCGGCGCGCAAGCGCGTCTCCGCGATCAAGCAGTATTCCGAGCTCGGATCCGGGTTCAAAATCGCGATGCGCGACCTCGAGATCCGCGGGGCCGGCAACCTTCTGGGCACGGCGCAGAGCGGGCATATCGTCGCGGTCGGGTTCGACCTCTACTGCAAGCTTCTGAGGCGGGCGGTCGAATCGCTCAAGGGCAACAAATCCGCCGGAGGGTCGTCGCTCCTCAGGTTGGACTTCCTCATGACCGACGAGGCGGCATATTCTCCGGCCCCCGGTATTGCCGGGGCGTTTCTGCCGGCATCCTACCTGCCGGATGCCAAGCTGCGGATCGAGGGATACCGGGCGCTGGCGGAGGCCGGGACGCGCGCTGAACTCGACGCCCTGCGTGCGTCCTGGCGGGACCGGTTCGGGCCACTTCCGCCAGCGGCCGAGAATGCCTTGATCGCCTCTGCCATCCGGTTCGAAGCCTCGAGCCGGCGGATTCCGCTCGTGGAGGTGCGGGACGAAAAGCTCATGCTGACGCGTGGAGGTTCGTTTATCCTCATCGGCGGACGGTTTCCCCGCTTGACGGCATCCGACCCTGATTCTAGGTTGCGCGAGGTTCTTTCCGCTCTCGAGAAGATGCCCCGCCGATGAGATTTTCCGTATTTGCCACAATCACTGTTCTGTTGGTCCTGACGACCGGGCTTGCCCGCGCACAAAAAGCCGAGGTCATCGACGGGCTTGCTGCCATCGTCAACAAGGATGTGATCACGATCTCGCAGGTCCGTGAGCTGATCGGGGCGCGCGAGCGCTCGCTGCGCGAAGTCTACACCGGCCCGGATCTTCCCGCCAAGCTGCAGGAGATGCGGTCGGCCGCCATCAAGGATCTTATCGACCGGCAGCTCATCCTTCAGGAATTCCGGAAGATGCAGGAGAAGGGCGCAAATATTCCCGACTACGTGGTTGATGACCGTCTGCAAGCGATCATCCGCGAGGAGTTCGGCGGCGACCGCTCGGCGTTTGTGAGGACGCTCCAGGCGCAGGGCTACACGGTCACGCGCTTCAAGGAAATCGAACGGGAAAAGATCATCGTGCAGGCACTGCGCCAGGCAAAAGTTAACGAGAATTTCGTGGTCTCCCCCACGCAGATCCAAGCCTACTACAATAAAAACAAGGGAGCCTACGCCATCCCCGAGCAGATCAAGCTCCGGATGATCGTGCTGCGCGAAGGGTCTGCCGGCGATGTCCCGGGTGCCGGCAACAAGGCCCAGACCGCCGAAGAGATCCGCCAGAAGCTTGCCAGTGGCGCCGAGTTTGCGCGCATGGCCGAGATGTATTCCGAGGATGACACAACCCGCGATGCCGGCGGCGACTGGGGCTGGATCGAGCGCAACACGCTCAACGAGCAACTCTCCAAGGTCGCCTTCTCGCTGCGCGCCGGACAGGTGAGCGACGTCGTCCGTGCCGCGGATTCGTATTATATCATGATGGTCGAGGCCCGCAAAAATGCCTCGGTCAAGCCGATGACCGAAGTGCGCGAGGAGATCGAGCGCAACCTCATGCAGCAGGAGCGCATGAAGGTCCAGGACCGCTGGCTCGAGACACTGCGCAAAAAGGCCTACATCAAAATTCTGACCTGACCGGGCCACCGCCCCACGACGGTCGATTTTGACCTCAGTCACCGGCAAGGGTGATACGGCTTGCATTTTTTCATGTGCCGATATTCTTGGAGGCCATGCGTAAAACGAAAATCATATGCACACTGGGGCCGGCGTCGGATTCGCCGGAAAAACTGAGGGAAATGATCGGGGCGGGCGCTGACATTTTTCGTTTGAACATGAGCCACGCGACCCACGACTGGGTGGCCCGGGTCGTGAAAGACATCCGCGCGGCGGCCGCGGAGCTTGGCTCTGTGACCGGGATCCTTCTCGACACCCAGGGGCCGGCGATCAGGACCGGAGATCTCAAGTCGAAGCTCGCCCTCACCCCCGGCGATATTTTCGAATTTACCGTCCGGGGATCGCGGAGCGAGGAACTCTACTCGGTCGATGTCAACTACGACGGGCTGATCGACGACATCAATGTTGGCGATACCGTTCTGGTGGACAATGGCGTGATGCACATGAAGGTGCTGGAAAAGGTGTCCAACCGCATCCGCTGTGAGGTGCTGACTGCCGGCACGCTCGGTTCGAGGCGGCATATCAACCTTCCCGGCGTGAAGGTCAACCTGCCCCCGCTCACGGAAAAGGATCTCGCCGACGTCGCACTTGGCGCAGCGGTCGGGGTCGATTTTGTGGCGCTGAGTTTCTGTCGCGAGGCGGCGGACATCCTGGAGCTCAAGCGTCTGCTGCGCGAGCACGGAAGCTCCGCCCGCACGGTCGCCAAGATCGAGGACCAGCACGCTGTCAAATATGTCAACGACATCATCCGGGCATCGGACGCCGTGATGATCGCCCGCGGCGACCTGGGAATCGAGTGCAAGATGGAGGAGCTCCCGATCATCCAGCGCCGGATTATCAAAAAATGCATCCAGATCGGCCGACCGGTCATCGTGGCCACGCACATGCTGGAGAGCATGATCGAAAACCCTCTGCCCACGCGCGCTGAGATTACCGATGTCGCGAATGCGGTCTACGAGCAGGCCGATGCCATCATGCTCAGCGGGGAGACGACGGTCGGGAAGTATCCGATCGACTGCGTGAAGACCCTCGACCGCGTGGCACGGAGGATCGGAGAGAGCGGCGGCGCGGGCTACGCCAAGGAGGCGATCGTCGATTCCACCCGCCTCAAGACGATGAGGTCCGCTGTGCTTCTCGCAAACTCCTTTCCCAACTCGAAGCTCGTGCTCTTCACCCGACGGGGCTACATGGCGGACAATGCCAGCCACCTCCGTCCCGACAACGCGCCGATCTTTGCCTTCTCTCCGTCAGTCGAGGTCGTGCGGCGTCTGGCGCTCAACTGGAACACGCATCCGATCCTGATGTCGTTCGGGATCGATCCCGAGCACACCATCGCCGATGCCGAGCTCGAGCTCGAGCGCCGCGGTCTCATTCAAAAGGGTGACCAGCTCATCATCCTGAGCGACGTGATGGCCGGCAGCGAGCGGTTCGATTCGATCCAGATCCGCCAGGTGATCTGACGGAGAAAGCAAAAAGCCGGCGACCAGATTGGCCGCCGGCTTTTTGATGGGATCGGCTCAGACCGTGTAGGTGCTGGAGGCGGTGGTGCCGCCACGCCCGGTCCAGTTGGTGTGGAAGAACTCACCGCGCGGCTTGTCGGTGCGCTCGTAGGTATGGGCACCGAAGTAGTCGCGCTGGGCCTGCAGCAGGTTGGCAGGGAGGACGGCATTCCGGTAGCTGTCAAAGAACGCCAGGGCTGTGCTGAATGCGGGGACCGGGATCCCGCGCTTGGCGGCGGTGGCCACGACGTTGCGCCAGCCCTTTTGCGATTTCTTCACCTCGCCGCGGAAATATCCGTCGAGCAGGAGGTTGGAGAGCTTCGGGTTGGTGTCGAACGCCTCCTTGATTTTTCCGAGGAAGCGCGAGCGGATGATGCAACCGCCGCGCCACATGAGCGCGATGCCGCCGTAGTTGAGATTCCAACCATATTCCTTCGCGGCGGCGCGCATGAGCATATATCCCTGCGCGTAGCTGACGATCTTCGAGGCGTAGAGCGCGTCGCGGATGTCCTTGATGAATGCGGCCTTCTTGGCGGCGTCCTTGGAGGCGGGGATGAGCGGGTTCGGACCCTTGAGCTTCTTCGAGGCCTTCACACGCTCATCTTTGAGAGCTGAGACGCAACGGGCGTAAACCGCCTCGGCCATGAGCGTGATCGGGATCCCGAGCTCCTGGGAGTTGATGACCGTCCACTTGCCGGTCCCCTTCTGGCCGGCCGTGTCGAGGATTTTGTCAACAAGCGGGAGGCCGTCCTCGTCGTTCTTGCCGAGGATGTCGCGGGTGATCTCGATGAGGTAGCTGTCGAGTTCGCCGGTGTTCCACTCGGCGAAGACCTCGTGCATCTCCGGCGCGGACATGCCGAGGCCGTTTTTCATGAGGTTGTAGGCCTCGCAGATGAGCTGCATGTCACCGTATTCGATGCCGTTGTGAACCATCTTCACGTAGTGGCCGGCCCCCTGCTCTCCGACCCAGTCGCAGCAGGGCACGTTGCCCTCGACCTTCGCGGAGACGGCCTGGAAGATGTCCTTCACGTGCGGCCATGCGGCCGGGGAGCCGCCGGGCATGATGCTCGGGCCGTGGCGCGCGCCCTCCTCGCCGCCGGAGACTCCGGTGCCGATGTAGAGCAGGCCCTTTTCCTCGACGTATTTCTGGCGGCGGGTGGTATCCTCAAAAAGCGAGTTGCCGCCGTCGATGATGATGTCGCCCGGCTCGAGGTGGGGGATGAGCTGGTCGATGAACTCGTCCACCGGCTTGCCGGCCTTCACGAGCATCATGACGCGCCGCGGGCGCTTGAGCTGCGCGACGAGCTCCGGGATCGAGTGGGCGCCGAGAACTTTTGTTCCCTTCGCCTCGTTGGCGAGAAACTCGTCCACCTTGGCGGTCGTGCGGTTGTAGGCCACGACGGTGTAGCCGTGGTCGTTCATGTTCAAAATGAGGTTCTGGCCCATGACGGCCAGACCGATCAGTGCGATATCTCCTTGGGGTTCCATAAAATAATTCCGGGGTTCAGCGTTGGATGCGGGCCGAGCCGCCCTTGGCGAGCGCGCGGACCTGTTCGACGGTGGACATCGTCGTGTCGCCGGGGAACGTGGTGAGGAGCGCGCCGTGCGCCCAGCCGAGGTTGACGGCGTCCGCCGGGGACTCGCCCGAGAGGAGGCCGTAGATGAAGCCGGAGGCGTAGCCGTCGCCGCCGCCCACGCGATCGACGACGTCGAGCTCGCAGGTCGGGGACGTGTAGGTTTGCCCGTCGATCCAGGCCACGGCGCCCCAGCTGTGGCGGTTCGTGGAGTGGACTTCGCGCAGCGTCGTCGCCACGATTTTCACCTGCGGGTGCTTTTTGGTGACGTTCGTCATCATGCTGAAGAACGCGCTCGGATCGAGCTTCGACTTCGCAGCCACTTCCGGCCCGGGGATCCCGAGGCCGAGCTGGAGGTCCTCCTCGTTGCCGACAAGGACATCGACATTCTTGACGATGCGGTCGAGCACGGCGACCGCGCGGTCGTGGCCGCCCAGGATGTTCCAGAGCTTCGCGCGGTAGTTCAGGTCGAACGAGACGATCGCACCGGCCGCCTTCGCCGCCTGCATCGCCTCGATGATCAGCTCGGCTGTGGACTCCGAGAGCGCCGCGAAGATCCCGCCGCTGTGGAACCAGCGGATCCCGCCGGAGAAAATTTCCTTCCAATCGAAATCGCCCGGCTGAAGCCGCGCGGCGGCCTCGTTGCACCGGTTGTAGAAGACGACCGGGGCGCGCATCCCCTGGCCGCGGTCGCTGTAAACGGTCGCGATGTTCGGGCCGTGGACGCCGTCGTGCTCGAACCGCTTGTAAAACGGCTTCACGCCCATCGCGCGCACGCGCTCGGCGATCAGGTCGCCGATCGGGTAGTCGACCATTGCCGAGGCAACGCCGGTTTTCAGGCGGAAGCAATCGGAAAGGTTGGCCGCGACGTTGAATTCGCCGCCGCTGACGTGGATCTGGCATTCGGTGGCTTTGCGGAAGGGAATGATGCCCGGGTCGAGCCGGTGAACGAGTGCGCCGAGTGAGATGAAGTCAAGGGCGCCGCTGGGGGGGATATTGAGACCGTAATTCATGAAGGGTTCCATTTTTATGGAGTGGGGCGTCAGTTGTTAAGCAAATTCTGACCGACAATGCACAACCGCGCGGTCGCCCGCAGGAGTTGCGGCGCGAATTCGGAGTTGGAATCTTTCCCGGACTGTCGAAGGATGCCGCAAATGAACGAGCGAATCTTCGGGCAGACCGGCCGCAAAGCCGGCGAAATCGGATTGGGTTGCTGGCAGCTTGGCGGAGCCGACTGGGGGGTGCTCGGGGACGATCAGGCCAATGCCATCCTCGATGCCGCGGCAGATGCTGGAACCACATTTTTCGATACCGCCGACGTCTACGGCGACGGCCGCAGCGAGGAACTCGTCGGAAAATTCCTCCGGCGCCGGAAGGGCGATTTTTTTGTCGCGACCAAGCTCGGCCGGCGGGGGGACATTTACCCGGACGGCTACACATGGGAGGCGGTGAGCCGGGCAACCGAGGACTCGCTCCGGCGCCTCGGCGTCGAGGCTTTGGATTTGACCCAGCTTCACTGCATTCCGGACTCGGTGCTGCGCGCAGGCGAAGTTTTCGATTGGCTGCGGCGGCTGCGGGAGCAGGGGAAGATCCGGAATTTCGGCGCCAGTGTCGAGACGGTGGAAGAAGGTCTGCTCTGCCTCGGCCAACCGGAGCTGGCCTCCCTGCAAGTCATTTTCAATATTTTCCGCCAGAAGCCTGCAATCGAGCTATTTCCAGCGGCGCTTGCGAAGCACGTGGCCGTGATCGTGCGGGTCCCGCTCGCAAGCGGACTGCTGGGCGGCCGGATGACCCGCGAGACGGTTTTCCCGGAAAAAGATCACCGCAACTACAACCGTGATGGAAAATTTTTCAATGTCGGGGAAACGTTCTGCGGGCTTCCGTTCGGCGAGGGAGTCCGTCTGGTCGAACGCCTCGAATCCCTCAAACCGTCAGAGATTTCTCTGCCCCGGATGGCGCTGCGCTACATCCTTGACCACGAGGCGGTCTCGGTAGTCATTCCCGGCGCGAGTAAACCGCAACAGGCCCGCGAGAATGCTGCCGCAAGCGGCCTGCCGCCGCTCCCGCCTGAACTGCACCGCGCGCTTCGCGAGTTTTATACCGGCGAGGTCGCCAGCCTAATCCGCGGCCCCTACTGAGGCGGGAGGGCAGTGGTCTCCCGGGTGCCTCTCGGCAGGAGTTTGACGTGCCGGAGTCGAAGGGCGTTGGTGATAACGCAGACGCTGCTGAGCGACATGGCTGCGCTGGCGATCACCGGGCTGAGGAGGATGCCGAACCACGGGTAAAGGACGCCGGCGGCGAGCGGGATGCCAAGCGCATTGTAGAGGAAGGCGAAGGCGAGGTTCTGGCGGATGTTGCGCATCGCGGCGCGGCCGAGGGTGATCGCGCCGGCGATGCCGCGCAGATCGCCTTTGACAAGCGTGACGCCGGCGCTGTGGATGGCGATGTCGGTGCCGGTGCCCATGGCGATACCGACATCGGCTGCGGCGAGGGCCGGTGCATCGTTGATGCCGTCGCCGGCCATCGCCACCACCCGGCCTTCGGATTTCAGCGCAAGCACCCTGTCGTGCTTGTCCTTGGGGCTGACGCCTGAAGCCACCTCTGTGATCCCGAGCGCTTTTCCCACGCGGCTGGCGGACTCCGCATTGTCGCCGGTGAGCAGCAGAATTCTAAGGCCGAGATTTTGCAGCGAGGCGACAGCCTCCGGAGACGAGGCTTTAAGAGGGTCTGCGAACGCCAGAAGCCCGAGAGGCCGGCCGTCCCGGGCAACCCAGATCACGGTTCGTCCATCGGCCTGCAGACGCGCGGCCTCACGATCGAGCCCGTCCAGATCCGGAATTCCGCTTTCGGAGAGCAGCCGGCGCGTTCCGGCGATGGCCGGGCCGCCGCCGAGCATTCCGCGGACGCCCGCGCCCGCCAGCATCTCAAACTGGGTGACGGGGGCGGTCGCAATGTTCCGCTCACCGGCAGCTCGAAGGACCGCACCCGCCAAGGGATGCTCGCTCTGCGCTTCGAGCGAGGCGGCGGTTGTGAGTAGTTCGGTTTCTGTTGGTGGAGGCAGCGAAACCAGCCCTGTCAGCGCGGGGCGGCCCTCCGTGAGCGTGCCGGTTTTGTCGACGACGAGCGTGTCCACCTTTTCCAGGCGCTGCAGGGACTCCGCATCTTTGATGAGGATCCCCATAGAGGCGCCTCGGCCGACTGCCACCATGATCGACATGGGAGTGGCCAGACCCAGGGCGCAGGGGCAGGCAATGATCAGGACTGCGACAGCATTCACAAGTGCATAGGCCAATGCCGGGTCGGGGCCGAAGCGGAGCCATGCGAGGAAAGTGACCGCCGCAATCGCGACGACCGCGGGCACAAACCATGCCGCAACTGCGTCGGCAAGCTTCTGAACAGGCGCGCGGGACCGCTGGGCCTCAGAGACCATGCTGACGATCCGGGCCAACATTGTCGTTTCGCCGACGCGCTCCGCCCTCATGAGAAAGCTGCCTTTGCCATTGAGGGTGCCGGCGGCAACAGGAGCGCCAGGCTCTTTCGTTACGGGAAACGGTTCCCCGGTCAGCATCGATTCGTCGAGATCGGAGCGCCCTTCGAGCACGAGCCCGTCGACGGGAACGTGTTCGCCCGGCTTAACCCGGAGGACGTCGCCGGCAACGACACGATCCAGGGGCACATTCTCCTCGGCTCCGCCGCTTACCCGGTGTGCGGACTTCGGCGCGAGAGCGATGAGTTGGCGGAGCGCGTCGCCGGTTTTCCCGCGCGCCCGCAGTTCCAGCACCTGACCGAGCAGGACGAGCGTCGTGATGGCCGCCGCCGCCTCAAAATAAACCGGAAGCATGCCGGCGTGGCGCATCGCGTGTGGAAGAAGTCCCGGGGCAAGCAGGGCGACGCAGCTGAAAACAAACGCTGTGCCGGTGCCCAGCGAAATCAGAGTGAACATGTTCAGGCGCCGATTCACCAGCGAATCGAACCCCCTCTGGAAAAACGGAGCGCCCGCCCAGAGGACCACCGGGGCGGCAAGCGCGAGCTGAATCCAGCCGGATACTTCCGGAGGAATCGCCGAGAGTGGGGGGAAGTGCCCTCCCATCGCCAGGACTACGACCGGAATGGTCAGGATGACGGCGATCCGGAGCCGGCTGGTCATGTGCTCCAGCTCCGCATCCTCACCGTCCGCTGAGGGCATCCTGCGCTCCAGTGCCATCCCGCATTTCGGGCAGGCCCCTGGACGGTCGGATTCGACTCCGGGACACATCGGACAAAACCATTCCTTCGTGGGCACCGGAACCGGGCCGGCCGGCGGGCCGGCGTGGCAGCAGGAATTCCCGGCTCGGGCGGCCGGCTCCGGCTCGTGGCAGCACGCGGGCTGGCTGTTGGTTTTCGGTTGGCAGCAGGAATGGTCTTCGTTCATTTCAGGTCGTCGGGGCCGCCGGGATATTTTTCCGCGTGCGGACCCGCCCTTCTGATTGTAGGCTGCGGCATGACGTTCTCAAAAAGAATCCCCGCATTTCTTTTGTCGGCGTTGGCCGTCACCCTGCTGGACGGCTGCGTCAACGCTGACGGACATCTGCGTCCGCCGGATCCGCTGGGCCGTGCGATCTTCGATCTGTTCGATCCCCCAAACCGCAACCGGGGGCCCTACAACAACCGGGATGCGGAATATCTGGACGGGGATCCCGGGCAGGCGGCGGCGCGGCGAGCCGGCACTCCGGTCTGGGTGGAAGGTTCCGAGACCTGGACCAACGGCCGCCAAATCTGGGTTCCGGGCCATTGGGCGCAGCCTGCCCGCCAGGTCAACCCGTAAGCGCAACCGGGCAACCCGTGCGGGATCCGTGCGCCTTTCATTCATGATCCGGGGATGTTCTCCGGCAATTGCCGGCCTGTTGCTCCTGGTTCCTTCGCTGCTGGCGGCCCTGCCCCCGCTGGGTGAGGAGGATTATCTGCAGACCAAAGGGAAGCGGATCGTCAACCGGAAGGGTGAGGCCGTGGACCTTCGGGGCGTGAACATCGGCGGCTGGCTTGTTACGGAGGGATGGATGTGCGGGCAGACCGACGATGCCGGGCGGGGCGCATTGGAGCAGCTCGAGGCCCGCTTCGGCTCCGGCAAGGCGGCGGCGCTGATGGACGCCTGGCGTGACAACTGGTTCACCAGCCGCGATCTCGACCTCATCCAAAGCTGGGGATTTAACTTGATCCGGGTACCTTTCGGCTGGCGCAACCTGCAGGATGGCGGGGGAAGCTGGATCCGCGACCGTTCCGGCAACATCGACTTTTCGCGTTTGGACTGGGTTGTTGCGGAGGCCGCCAAGCGGCGGATTTACGTCGTTTTCGACCTGCACATCTGGCCGAGGCAGTTCGAGAAAGGCAATTACGGACTTCCTTCCCGCTGGTCGGAGGATGGGAAGGCGGTGCGCGCGCGGATGGCTGCGCTCTGGAGCGAAGTTGCGAAGCATTTCAAGGGAAACGGAGCCGTTGCCGGCTTTGATGTCATCAACGAGCCCGAGGGCTCGCCCTGGAACGCGCCGCACCACGCGTTCAGCGATGCCATCCGTGCGCAGGATCCGGAGCGCATGGTGATCGTCGAGTGGTGCGGCTACGACAAGATGCCGAAGGAATTTCCGAAAAACACGGTCTACTCCGACCACTATTCGTTCAAGGACCAGCCGGGCCTCTCAAGTTATCGCGACTCCCTCGCGAAGCACCCGGAAGTCGACACCCCGCTTTTTCTCGGGGAGATGAAGGCCGGACAGGACAATGCCGGGGCCGCCCGGTGGATGGCGGAATCCATGAACAAGGAAGGGTGGCACTGGGCGGTTTGGACCTACAAAGCCGTCAACTGTGGCGGCTGGGCCGCATTCAACTACCACGCCTCGATGAGGTATGATCTTTCGAAGGATTCGTATGAATCCCTCCTCGAAAAATGGACGCGCGGTCTCACGCTGTGGCAGGATCCGTCCGGCCAGAAAAACCACGCTATCACCCAGTGGTGGGTCGACGGTTTCCGGCAGGACCTCCGGCGCTCCGAAGGGGCCCATTGAGCAGGCGCCGAGCTCGTTTAATGCCCGGGATAGTCGATATAGCCTTCCGGGCCGCTGCCGTAGAAGGTTTCCGGAATAGGGGTGTTCAGCGGGCTTCCGTGAGCAAAGCGGGCGGGCAGATCTGGGTTCGCAATGAAGAGTTTGCCGAAGGCCACGGCATCCGCCTCGCCCGACCGGATCACTTCATTGCCACTCTCAAGGGTGAACCCTTCGTTGGCGATGTAGGGGCCGCCGAACTTGGCCTTCAAAAGCGGTCCCAGGCGGTTATTGCCGAGCGATTCCCTCGCGCAGATGAATGCGATTTTCCGTTTTCCGAGCTCGCCGGCGACATACCCGAACGTGGCTGCGGGATTTGAGTCGCCCATGCTGTGGGCATCGCCGCGCGGTGCGAGATGAACGCCCACGCGGGCGTTTCCCCAGACGCCGATCGCGGCATCGGTGATCTCCAGCAAAAGCCGGGCGCGGTTTTCGATCGCCCCCCCGTATTCGTCCGTGCGGTGATTTGTGGAATCCTGGAGAAACTGATCCGGGAGGTAGCCGTTTGCGCCGTGGATTTCCACGCCGTCGAACCCGGCCGCCAAGGCGTTTTCCGCGCCCTTGCGGAAGGCCTCCACGACGCCGGCGATCTCGCCGGTTTCGAGTGCGCGGGGGGTGACATAGGGTTTGAACGGGCGGAGAAGGCTCACGTGGCCATCGGCGGCGATCGCGCTCGGCGCGACCGGGAGTTCCCCGCCGAGGTAAACGGGATCCGAGATCCTCCCGACGTGCCAGAGCTGCAGGAGGATGCATCCCCCGGCGGCGTGAACGCCGTCGGTGACAAGCTTCCAACCCGCAACTTGCTCCTTCGACCAGATTCCCGGGGTGTCGGGGTAACCCACTCCCATCGGACAAACCGCGGTGGCCTCCGACAGGATCATGCCCGCCGAGGCCCGCTGGACATAGTAGTCGCGCATGAGGGTGTTGGGGACACGGCCCTCGCTGGCGCGGCAACGGGTAAGCGGGGACATGAAGACGCGGTTGGGAAGTTCCCAGTCGCCGATTTTGATGGGGTCCAGGAGATCGGGCATAGATGAGCATCTACCAGATCCCGCGGCTGATGTCATCCTCCTGTCCGCCTCTCTGCAGCCTCCGGGATGAGGCGGCGCGCCAAGTGGCCGGTCGAAAAAAGTTCCGCCCCGGGCTGGATAAACCCGGACGATCTGCCCATGATAGACCGATGGAAGAAATCATCCAAAAACTTCTCACCCTGCAGGATCGCGACCAGCGGCTGCGTGCGTTCCACGTCGAACTCGAGGCGATTCCGCGTGAAAAGGCCTCAAAGGAACGCCTGATCGCCGAGGCGGCCGAACGGCTGGATCAGGCCCGCACCCGCGCAAAGCAGATCGAGGTCGAAAAGAAGACGCTCGAGGTCGAGGCCGCCGGGAAGCGCGAGCAGATCGTGCGCTACAAGAACCAGCAGATGCAGACGCGGAAAAACGAGGAGTTTTCCGCGCTCAACCACGAGATCGAGGGAGTGGAGAAGCTCATCTCCGGAATCGAGGACCGCGAGATCGAACTGATGGAGGAGGCCGAGTCCCTTCGCCCGCAGATCACGTCCGCCGAGCAGACCTACGCGTCGGAAAAATCCAAATACGAGGCGCAGATCGCCGCCCTGCTGGAGAAGGGAAACAATTTGAAATCGCGGATCCAGGAGATCGAGGCCTCCCGCGCGGACTGCCTCGCGGGTTTGGATGAGGACCTGCTCGACCGGTATCAGCGGCTCTTCAGCACCAAGCACGGGATGGCCGTCGTGGCCCTCGAGCACGAGGTCTGCACCGGATGCCACATGAAGGTGACCACCCAGACAACCGTCGCCCTCAAATCCCGCCAGGACATCGTCTCCTGCCCACAGTGCGGACGGATCCTCTACCTCGAATCCTGATGCGCTAGAGCCCGCCGTGCTTCCAGATCGAGAACACGAGCCGGAGGCACATGTAGGCGCCAAAGCAGAGGCCCACGATCCCCGGGACGCTGACGCTGCCGAGGTGCGGGGGAACGGCGGCGAGCAGGACGATGCTTGAGCAGATGAGGACCGCTGCGGTGAGGATGGCGTTGGCGAGCCGGTTGGCGATCGAGTCGAGCGTGATCCTCAGCGGCTCGAACCCCTTCGGGTCGATCTTGTGCTCGAGCGGGATGCTCAACTTTCCGCGCCGGATGCTCTGGTAGAGCTGTCGGAAGTCCGAGGGGAAATCCCTCAGGAAATCGAGCGCTTCGACTGCCACACCTTTGAGTATTCCTCCCACGCGTCCGGCCCCGAATTTTCCGAGGAGAACCCGGGAGGCATACGGCTCGCCGAGCTTGATGAAGTTCAGGTCCGGATCGAGCGCCTGGCCGATGGCTTCGACCTGCGCGAGGGCCTTGATGCCGAGGTAGAAAGCCGGTTTCATGCGAAGGTGGTTATCGCGCAGGAGGTCGAGCAGATTGTTGAGGACCGCGCCGAGGCTGATGTCGCTGAGCGGGCGGCTGAGGTTCTGCTCAGCAAAGCGCTCCACCTCGGCCTGCAGGAGCATCTGGTCGCTGGCGATGCCCTCCTCCGAGAGGTCGAGGATCGAGCGGGTCGTCTGCGGGTGGTCCTTCTCCGCAAGGCCGCTCACGAGCAGAGCGATGCTCTCGCGCATCTGCGGCGTGAACTTGCCCATCATCCCGTAGTCGAACAGGACCAGGCGGCCGTCGGGGAGGACGGTCATGTTGCCGGGATGGGGGTCGCCATGAAAAAAACCGTGCTCGAAAATCTGCTCGTAGATAAGAGCGGTCATCTTCTCCGCGAGGTCTGCGGGATCCGTGCCCTGGGCCTCCAATGCCTTCAAGTCCGTGACCGGAATCCCGGTGATGAAATCCATCGTGAGCACGCGCGATGTCGAGTGGTCGCGGTAGATCTTCGGCACGCGGAGGTCCGGGTTGTTCTCGAACTGCTCGCCGAAGCGCTCGGCATTCGTCGCCTCGTTTTCAAAGTCGAGCTCGCGCTGGAGGGTCTCGGTAAACTCATGGACGACGCCGGTCGGATTGAGTCCGGCGACCTCGGGGACATGCTTTTCAATGAAGGCCGCAAGGTCCTGAAGGATGGCGACGTCGAGTGTGATTGTCTTCTCGATGTCCGGGCGCTGAACCTTGACGGCGACGTCGGTTCCGTCGGGAAGCTTCGCCCGGTGGACCTGGGCGATGCTGGCGCTTCCGACCGGATCAAGATTGAAGCGCCCATAGAGCTTGCCGATCGGGTGCCCGAGTTCCTCCTCGATGATTTTTTTCGCCTCCTCCCCCGGGAACGGAGGCACGCCGCTCTGGAGCTTGGTGAGCTCGATGAAGTAGTCATCGGTGATCACGTCGCGCCGGCTGCTGAGGATCTGGCCGAATTTGATGAATGTCGGTCCGAGTTCCTCCAGGGCGAGACGGAGGCGCTCCGGCAGAGGCTTCGAAAGGATCGCGTCGTCGGGATGCGTGCGGATCGTCGCATCTTCAATCTTCAGGATGTGCTGGAGGGCAACCAGACGGAGCACATCGGCAAATCCATACTTGAAAAGCACGGACAGGATTTCGCGGTAGCGCGGCAGGTGATTGTAGAGGTCGACCGCCGACTTGAGTGTGTCGAATATCACGCTCGTCAGTCTGATCGATCCTGCCCGCGCGGCAAAGACCGGAATTTTGAAAAAGCCCTGTTCAGGCCTGGGTCAGTTGGATCGCCTGCGCGGCACGCTCGAGTGCGGTGGCGAGGTCGGCGCGCCGGATCGGCTTGCTCAGATAGTCGTTCATGCCGGCATCAATGCAGCGCTTGCGATCTCCGGCCATGGCGTCCGCCGTGAGAGCGATGATGTAGACCGGAGGCGTTGCGGGGGATTCGGCCTCGCGCTTGCGAAGGTGCGAGGCGGCCTCAACGCCGTCCATCACCGGCATCTGGAGATCCATGAACATAATGTTGTAGGGCTTCACGGCATGCGCCTGAATCCCCTGCAACCCGTTCTCAGCGGAGTCGCTCTCGTAGCCGAGCGATTGCAGCATCCGCTGGGCGAGCATCCGGTTCACCTTGTTATCCTCGACGACAAGGATCCGCCATGGGCGGATGCCGGCCGGTTCCGCGGCTGCGGCGGCCTCGGCGTGAGATGTTTCCTCCAGGTCCGCGGGCACGGTCACCAGCGGGAGCTCCAGCGCAAAGACGCTGCCCGTCGAGGACGACCGAACAAGCTTCACATCGCCTCCGAGCAATTCGGCCAGGCGCTTGCAGATGGCCAGCCCGAGCCCGGTTCCTCCAAACCGTCTTGTGGTTGACGAGTCCGCCTGAGAGAATGGTTTGAACAGGCGGGCCACCCGGTCGGGGGCGATGCCGATCCCGGAATCCTCCACGGAGATGAGAAGCGGGAAACGCCCGTCTTTCGGATCCGAAGTGCCCAGGCTCGCCGAAACCAAAACCTCGCCGGCGGGAGTGAATTTCACGGCATTTCCGACGAGGTTGAGGAGGATCTGGCGCAGGCGGCCCGGATCTGTGCAGAGGTGCTGGGGGATATCGTTGGCCACCTCGATGCGCAGGGTGACACCCTTGGCCTTCGAGGTGGCGCCGTAGAGGTTGACCACGTCGCTCAGGCAGCTGCGGATGTCCACAGAGGACGCCTGGATGGGCATCTTTCCCGATTCGATCCGTGAAAAGTCCAGAATGTCATTCAGGAGGACCAGCAGGGCGTCGCCGCTGCGGCGGATCATCTCCAACTGCTCGCGCTGGGCGGGGTCGAGGGACGTTTCAGCAAGGAGGTCGGCAAATCCCAGCACGCTATTGAGCGGCGTGCGGATCTCGTGGCTCATGACGGCGAGAAACTCGCTTTTGGCGCGGTCGGCGGCGAGGGCGGATTCTTTCTCCCGGATGAGTTCCTGCTCGGCCCGTTTGCGGGCAGTGATATCCAGGCCGGCGCCGCGGTAGCCCGTGATCCGTCCCTGCGTGTTGCTGACGGGCACGCCGTTGATGCTCAGCCAGATGATCCCGCCGTCGGAGCGCATCATCCGGTGCTGGAAATCCTTGTAGGGCCGCTGGGATTTTGCCAGCTCCTCGGTTTGTGCGCGCACTTCGTCAACGTCGCCGGGAGGAACGAACGAAAGCGGATGCCGCCCGATGAGCTTTTCCACCGGGTAGCCGAGCACATCGACAACGCGATCGGAGAGAAACGTGTAGTGGCCTTCGGAGTCGACTTCCCAGATATATTCGCCGGCGGCGTCCACGACATCGCGGAGGCGCTGTTCGGTTTCCCGGAGGGGGGAAAGGTTGAGGATTGTGCCAACGGAAATCACGCGGTTGTTGCCGACTTTGACATTCTGGCCCCGGTCGAGAAGCCAGTGGACGCGGCCGTCCCTGTCGACGAGGCGGTATTCCACATTCCATTTTGTGCCTGCTTCGCCCTTCCATGCGGCCTGGCAGCGCGGCAGGTCCTCCGGGTGGATGTAGGCTTCCCATGCCGCCCGGGTCTTGGGCAGCGTACCATCCCCCTCCCAGCCCATCCCCGAAAGGTTTCCCTCCCATGTGATCGAACTGCTCCCTGCCTCGCCGCGGTAGATCGCCTCGCCGATCGCCTCGAACAGCGCGCGCTCGGCCTGCTCGACGACGGCCAGCCGCTCGGCGTCGAGGTTGTTTTTTTTGCGGAAGGAATAGACCGCCAGGCTGACGACGAGCGAAACGAGCGCGCCGATGAGCACCGAGTAAATAGCCGCGGACCGCAGCGAGGCGAGCGTCGGCTGGAGACGCTCGCTTGTGGACTCAACCACCAGGATACCTTCGGGCACTCCCGGAGCCGAGTTGATCGGGACCATGGCAACAACGAGCGCCTCGGGTGAGCCTGGGTAGGCGATTTCGCCCACCCAGCTCTTGCCGGTCTTGAGCACCGACTGTGCGCAGAAATACATCGTCTCCTTGCTGAAATCCCCGCTGGTGCCGGGCGTGGAAGGCAGCCGTTCCCACGAGCGGGCCGGGAAGCCTTCGCTGTCCACAACCATCTGCGACTGCTCGCCGTTGAAGAAGACTGTGAAAATGCGCGAGATGATCGGGTCGCCCGATTTTCCGCTCAGGGCGGCGCGCTGCACGCGCTGGTAGTCGGCGGATTTGAGGTCCCTGAGCGGCGTGCGGGCGAGGGCCGAGTGATCGCGGACATCGATCGCTCCTGCCGTTCGCCACGCGACCGACTCGAGACGCTGGCGGTTATGGGTGTTGTTGCGCGCGCTCGCCTGATTGAAAATAAAATAGGCCGACGCAACGAAGCACAAAAGCACCGAAATCCCCACATAAACTGCATCCCTCAAGGGGCTGGGGGGATTTGTTATGGTGATTTTCACTGGGAGTCAGATTGCGGAGGCCGACGATCTCCGGCACATCCGCGGGATTATCCGGTCTGGCTGGCTGGGCGCTTTCTGGATCCAGCGCCCGTCATTTCTTTGCTGCTGGGACGCCGGCGAGCGACTTAAAGGCCTGTCGCTGCGCAGGGCTGAGGATTTTCGTCATCGCCCCGGCCAGCTTGATCCGGTTGGCCCGGAGGGCTGCCAAGCGTTCCTGGTGGCTGATTTCGCCATTTTCAAAACGCTTGTTCACAGAGGCCGTCATGTCCTCGCCGGACTGCTGGAGCGCATTGATCTGCGCGGTCTGGGCGGCCGTCAGGCTGAGCTTCTTCTGCACGGCGGGCGAGAGGAGCATCGTTCCGCCGAGGATCTGATGTTCGATCTGCGCGATGCGCGAGCGCTGGGCAGGAGTGAGCACGGCAAGGGCCTCGGCGTCGGCATCGGATTTCAATGCGGCGAGTTTCGCTCCGGCTGCGCGCCGTGCGGCGGGAGTGGCCGGCGCCTGCGCGGTGAGCTGCCTGGCGGAAGACCTGAAGGCGTTCCGGATGGTTCCGAGGCTTTCGACCTGGGCCTTTGTCAGGTTCAGCTCCTTGCGGACGGCGTCGGTGCAGAGAAGGACCGGAAGAGAGCCCGGATGCTCCGGCTGGCCGACCTGACAGGCGCAATCGGCGGCAAGGGCGCCCGACGTTGAGACAACGGCCGCTACGAGGAGGGATGCGAATAAGTGTGATTTCATGATTGGGTTTGGAGGGATTTTGCGACGATCGATTCCAGCTTCACGATGTCTGCGGCAAACTTGCGGATCCCGTCCGCGAGCTTGTCGGTTCCCATCGCATCCTCGTTGAGCAGCCACCGGAAGGCCTTCTCATCAAGGTCGGTCTTGGTGATGTCCGCAGCTGCTGCAACTGCGGGGTCAAGGCGCCGCTCGACCGGGGCGCTCGCATTCTGAAGCTCCTCGAGGAGATCGGGGCTGATGGTCAGGAGGTCACAGCCTGCCAGCTCCAGGATTTGCCCGGTGTTCCGGAAGCTCGCCCCCATGACCTGTGTCGCGTATCCGAACTTCTTGTAGTAATTGTAAATGGCGTTGACCGAGCGCACGCCCGGGTCCTCGGCACCATGGAATTCCTTGCCGGTGGTTGCCTTGTAGTAGTCGTAAATCCGCCCGACGAAGGGCGAGATCAGCCGGACGCCGGCCTCCGCGCAAGCGATCGCCTGGGGCATCGAAAACAAAAGGGTCAGGTTGCAGTTGATGCCCTCTTTCTGGCAGACCTCCGCAGCGCGGATGCCCTCCCACGTCGACGCGATTTTGATCAGCACGCGTTCGCGCGGCGTGCCCTGTTTTTCGTAGAGGCCGATCAGGTAGCGGGCCTTCTGCACGGTGGCCTCGACGTCGAAGGAAAGGCGGGCGTCGACCTCCGTGGAGACCCGTCCCGGAACGATTTCCAGGATCTCCCTTCCGAAGGCGATCAGCAGGTCATCGATCACCTTGCGGCACAAGGCCCCGCCCGAGAGAGTGCTGCCTTTGTTGTCCGCAACGACTTTCTCCAGAAGCCGCTGATACTCGGGCTGCTGGACCGCTTTGAAAATCAGGGTCGGGTTGGTGGTGGCGTCCTGCGGGGTATATTTCCTGATGGATTCGAAGTCGCCGGTGTCTGCCACGACGGTCGTGAATTGTTTGAGGGAGTCGAGGGATGTGATTTGGCTCATGGTTGTTCGATACGCTGGAGCCTACGCTGCGCCTGTGCGGGGCAAAAAGCAATCTGGAAGTGGCTTTGCGATGGTTCCTCCGCCTTTCACGGAGGAGATAGGCACTCATGGTGCAGCCCGGGCCGGTTCCGGCGGCTCAGGTCCGGCGCATCGTGGTGTCGCGCTGAAACTTCGGATCGTCGCGTTCGGGATAGTCCAGAGTGAAGTGAAGACCGCGGCTTTCCTTGCGGCTGAGCGCGCAGTCGACAACGAGGGAGGCGACGGTGACGAGGTTCCGGAGCTCCAGGAGATCGGTCGAGATCTTGAAGTTCCAGTAGAACTCCTGCACTTCCGCATGGAGGTTCCGAAGGCGTGTGGCGGCGCGCTGGAGGCGTTTGTCGGTGCGGACAATCCCGACATAGTCCCACATGAGCCGCCGGATTTCCTCCCAGTTGTGGGAGATAACCACGAGTTCGTCCACATCCTGGACCTGTCCCGGCCGCCATTCCGGCAGGTCGAATTCGACCCTCGGCGGGCGGTTGCGCACGGATTTTTCAAATGCGCGGTGGGCGAGCACGAGCCCCTCGAGGAGCGAGTTGCTCGCGAGGCGGTTGGCGCCGTGAAGTCCGGTGCAGGCCACCTCGCCGATCGCGTAGAGCCCGCGCAGCGAGGTTTCGCCGTTGAGATCGGTTTTCACTCCGCCGCACTGGTAATGGGCGGCGGGGACCACGGGGATCGGCTGCTTCGTGATATCGATGCCGCTGCGCAGGCAGGTGTCGTAGATGTGTGGAAAGCGGCCTTTGACGAAGTCGGATGGCTTGTGGGTGATATCGAGGAAGACGCACTTGCTGCCGCTGCGTTTCATTTCGGCATCTATCGCGCGGGCGACCACGTCGCGCGGTGCCAGCTCCTTTTGCGGGTTGTGTTTCTCCATGAAACGCCGTCCCCGGGCGTCCAGGAGGATCCCTCCTTCGCCGCGCACGACCTCGGAAATCAAAAACGACTTCACCTCCGGATGAAAGAGACATGTGGGGTGGAACTGGATGAATTCCATGTTGGCGATTGTCGCCCCCGCGCGCCACGCCATCGCCACGCCGTCCCCGGTGGCCACGTCGGGGTTGGTTGTGTAGAGGTAGACTTTGCCGCATCCGCCGGTGGCGAGCACGTTGACATCGCTGCGGAGCGTCTCCACCTCGCCGGTCGCTTCGTCGAGCACGTAAACTCCGACGCAGCTGTTTTCCATGGCATAGCCGAGCTTTCCCGTTGTGAGGAAGTCGACGGCCATATGGTTTTCCATCACCTCGATGCGCGGGTGGTTTGCCACCTGTTCGAGCAGGGTGCGTTCGATTTCCATCCCTGTGCAATCCTGATAGTGAAGCACGCGGCGTTTCGAGTGCCCGCCTTCTTTACCCAGGTCGAGTTCGTCGTCGACCTGGGTTCCGCGCCGGTCGAAATGCATTCCCATCGCGATCAACTCAGCGACGCGGGATGGCCCCTCGGTGACGACGGCCTGGACCGCGTCGCTGTGGCAGATTCCGGCGCCAGCCTCCATCGTATCCCGGATGTGGAGTTCATGGGAGTCCTCATCGCTTGTGACGCAGGCGATGCCGCCCTGTGCCCAGGCCGTGTTGGAGTCCGAACGTCCCTTTTTGGTGATGAGGGCGACGGATCCCTTCTCGGCGGACTTCAGCGCAAACGAGAGGCCGGCAATGCCGCTGCCGATCACGATGAAATCAAATTCCCTCATGAGGCGGGAGCGATGGGAACGTTGTCGATCAGCCGGGCGCGTCCGAGGAAGACGGCCGCCGCAAGGCGACCGGGCCGTCGCTTCCGGGCGAGTGGTTCGAGCGTTTCGGCATCGACCGCCTCGATGTAGTCGATTCGCGCGCCGGGTACCGCCGCGATCCCGCGGGTGGCCGCCTTTAGGATGGCACCGGTGGATTTCAGGACGGCAGCAGCTGAAAGGGCGTCATGGATGCGGGGTGCGAGGGCACGCTCGGCCGGCGTCAGATAGGCGTTGCGCGAGCTGAGTGCGAGCCCGTCAGACTCGCGCACCGTCGGATGCCCGACGACCTCGACGGGGAAATTCAGATCCCGGACCATCCGGCGGAGGATGGCGAGTTGCTGCCAATCCTTTTCCCCGAAGAGCGCGTGGGTCGGCTGGACGATCAGGAAAAGCTTGGCAACAACGGTGCAGACCCCGCGAAAATGACCCGGGCGCGAGCGGCCGCAGAGCGCTTGCGAGAGCGAGCTCTCGTCGGTGAAGACCGAGCGGTCGGGCAGATACATCTGGTCCGCCGGGGGCGCAAAAACCACATCGGCCCCCGCAGCCCGGCACACGGCCATATCTTTCCGTAGCGGCCGGGGGTAGCTGGAGAAATCCTCCTTCGGGCCGAACTGGATCGGGTTGACAAAAATTGAGACCACGACCGCGCCGTGGCGTCCGGCAATTTTTCTGGCCGCGCGGATTAGGGCGGCGTGTCCCTTGTGGAGGGCGCCCATTGTCGGCACCAGCACCACCGGGTGCGCGATGTTTCTCGGCCAGGCCCGCATCGAGGCAATCGTCGTGACGGTTTTCATATCAAAGGAACCGGTGCCCGGTGAGCCGGAGGTCTGCCGCAGAGGAGATGTGGATCGGGGTCATTCCCCTCGGGTGGCGGCTCCGTCAGTTCGCCGGAGCGGCTGCGGGAGTGGGTGCGGCGGGAGCCTCAGGCGCTGCCGCGGCTGCAGGCTGGGGGGTGGGAGCCAGCGAAGCTGATGGCGAGGCGGACGGGGTCGGAGTGGCTGAGGCGACCGGGATCGGTGCGCTGAGCAGTTCCTTCTGAATCGCCGTCTTGCCGGTGGCGGATTTTGCCGTGATGATGGAGAGGATGAGCGTCAGCGCAAAGAACGCGCCGGCCAGCCAGGTGGTCGCCCGCGCGAGGACGTGGGTCGTCTGGGCGCCAAAAATATTGTCTGTCACCCCGCCGCCAAAAGCCGCACCGAGGCCTTCGCTGCGCGGGCGCTGCATGAGAACAACAAGGGCCATCAATACGCACACGAGCACGTGCAATGTGATCAGAACTGGCAAAACAATAAACATAAGCGAACTGAAAATCCTATCTCCGGCCGGACATTTGTAAAGGAGAAGTGTTCCCGACCCGCAACACGGGGCGGCGGGCGGGATCAATCATCCGACTCCGGGGGTGTCTTGTCCTCAGCCGCCATCAGTTCCTCGAAGAATTCCGGGGTGAGCGGGCTGGAAATCCGGTATTCCTCGCCGAGCCATTTACCGAGGTCGATGACCTTGCAGCGCTCGGAGCAGAACGGTCCGGAGGACTCGTTCTTCCAGTCCCCCTTCTTGTGGCAGGTGGGGCAGGCAGTCATCCGGGCAGCTAGGAAGCGGACGAGCCCTCCAGCGCATAGTGGGCGGCCCCGAGAAGTGCCGCCTGATCGTTGAGGATCACCATGACGGGGGTGTTTTCCAACAGCGAGCTGAGCCGGCCCTTGTCGTTGAACGCGTGGAGGAACCCCACGCTCTGGATGTGGCTCAGCATTTTTGTCGGCACGCCGCCGCCAAGGTAGACCCCGCCGGTGGCCATTGTCTTCAGTGCCATGTTGCTCGCCTCCGCACCGAGGCAGCCGACAAAGATTTCGAGCGTCTGGACGCACATCGGGCACTCGCCGCTCTCCGCATATTTCGAGATAACGACGTTCGGGTCGGTGGTTTTCATCGCGGCGGCGACCGCCGGCAGTTCCTTTCCACGGCCGGTTTCGCGCAGGAACTTGTAAATATTCTCGCATCCCATGCCGGACACGACGCGCTCGGCGCTCACATGGCCGAATTGCTTCATTAGGAACTGGAGCAGGGCGATTTCGATTTCGTTGCGCGGGGCAAAATCGGCATGGCCGCCCTCGCACGCCCAGACGCGGTGACGTTTTCCGTCCCAGAAGAGCCCGGCTTCGCCGAGCCCGGTGCCCGGGGAGACCACGCAGCGGTTACCCGAGGCATCGGGCGCGCCCTTTTGCACGACGGCAAAATCCGCCGGGCGAAGCTGCGCGATCCCGTAGGCGTTGGCCTCGAGGTCATTCAGGATGCTGACATGCGGGATCTTGAGTTCGTCGGAAATTTCCTCCGCGTCCACACCCCACGTCAGGTTCGTCGGCTTTGCGCGGCCGTTGTTGACGACGCCGGGGACTCCGAAGCAGGCCGCAAGGATCGGGGTCCGGTCGTGGCCGAGATACTCGCGCAGCATCGCGTTGAATCCCGGATACGCGGTGCTGGAGAACTTCTGATTCCGCACCATCGTCAGCGCATTCCCGATGATGTTGAACGTGGCGATGTGCGACTTCGTGCCGCCGATATCCGCGGCGAGAATGACGGGAGGGAATTGTCTGGCCATATGCCGGTGATTGTATTCCCGAATTCCGCCGTTTCGGACAGCCGAAAATCCAAATTGAACCAAGAGGCTTCGCATGCGGGCAGGTGCAAGGAGGGCTTTCCCCGGTCTTGATCCCGCCGCTTGTCCGGCGTAGAGTATGGGTTCTTTTCCCATGAAACCAGTCACCATCTACGATACAACCCTGCGCGACGGCACGCAGGGCACGGGCATTTCATTCTCGGTGCTCGATAAAATCCGGGTGGCCGAGAAGCTGGATTCGTTCGGTGCGGATTACATCGAGGGCGGATGGCCGGGATCGAATCCGCGCGATGTCGCATTTTTTCAGGAGGCGGCCAAGCGGGACTGGAAACACGCGAAGATCGCGGCGTTCGGCAGCACGCGGCGCGGCGGCGTGCCGGTCGGGAACGACCCTCAGGTGCGGACGCTCCTGGAGGCGGGCACGCCGGTGGTGACGATTGTCGGGAAGACCTGGCTGCTGCACGTCACCGAGGTGATTGGCGTTTCGCCTGATGAGAACCTCTCGATGATCGCGGATACCGTGGCCCACCTGAAGCAGCACGGGCGCGAGGTCTTCTACGATGCGGAGCACTTTTTCGACAGCTACAAGGATGATCCTGCCTACTCGCTGAGCACGTTGCGGGCGGCCCAGGATGCCGGAGCCGACCTCGTTGTGCTCTGCGACACGAACGGCGGCTCGCTGCCCGACGAGATCGGCCGGATCACGGCGGAAGTGATCGCGGCGCTCGGGCGCCCGGTTGGCATCCACACCCACAACGACTGCGGACTGGGCGTCGCCAATGCCCTGGCGGCCGTGGCCGCGGGAGCCTGCCAGGTCCAGGGCACCGTCAACGGCTACGGCGAACGCGTCGGCAACTGCAACCTGACGACGATCATCCCGACCCTGCAGGTTAAGCTGAAAATCCCCTGCGTGCCCGATCTGACGCGTCTGCGCGAGCTCTCGCGGTTTGTCGACGAGCTGGCGAACGTGCCGCAGGACATCCGGGCGCCCTACGTCGGGCAGTCGGCGTTCACCCACAAGGGCGGTCTCCATGTCCATGCCGTGCAGAAGCTCGCGAGCAGCTACGAGCACATGGATCCCACCCTTGTCGGCAACGCCCAGAACATCCTGGTCTCCGACATGTCCGGCCAGAGCAACATCCTGGCCAAAGCCCACGAGCTTGGTTTTGAATTTCAGAAGGGTGCGCCGGAAGTTGCCGCCATCCTGCGCCAGGTCAAGGAGAGCGAGGTGCAGGGCTACGAGTTCGAGGCCGCCGATGCTTCGTTCGATCTTCTGATCCGCCGCACCCTTGGCCGCCACCGCCCGCTGTTCGACCTCAAGGAATACCATTGCTCGTTCCGCCAGTCCGTGCTCCACAGCTCGACCGCCTGCGAGGCGACGGTCAAGTTGCAGGTCGGTGGGGTGCCGGAATACACCGTCGAGGAGGGCGACGGACCGGTAAATGCTCTCGATGCCGCGCTGCGCAAGGCGCTCCGGCCGTTCTACAAGTGGATTGATGAGATCCGGCTCGCCGATTACAAGGTGCGCATCGTCGACGGATCGCGGGGAACCGCCGCCCGGACCCGCGTGCTCATCGTCTCCACCGACGGGCATTCCACCTGGGGGACGATCGGCGTCTCCGACAATATCATCGAGGCCAGCTGGCTCGCACTCGTCGACAGCTTCGAATTTCAAAGCCTGCGGCATTCCTGACCTCTAGCGTCCCCAGGCGGGGGCATCTCACGCCCGGCCCGCAGCCTTATGTTTTACGGCTTGGTGCCGCCGGTGACAAATCCGGCATTGATCCAGTCGGCCATATCGGCGGTGTTGCCGTCGCCCGCGTCGGTGACCACGAGGCGCACCTCCTTGAAGCGCGAGTCCAACTCGCTGTTGAACGCCCAGCTCCGGACAGTCTTGGACGAAAGGACGGGCGACTGTCCGATGAGCACCGGCTTCTCTCCCATTTCCTTCACGTCGCCATACACCTCAAAGACCACGCTTGAGCGCTGGTCGCGGAGCTGCGAGTCGTCGATGCCGACCAAGGAGACGAAGCGGGTGGCACCGGGTGGCACCGGGTAGACCGCCAGCGAGTCGGCATAGACGCCGAGGCCTTTTTCGAATTTCTTTCCGCCCAGGATCAGAGGCTTTCCGGAACAATTTTTATTGATGCCGCCGGGGCCCCGGCCGGCCTGCATCGAGACCGGCTTGATCGCATCGAGGTGAATATCCGGAGTCGCCGCCGCCGGGGGCTTGAGCTCGGCCGGGGTTGTCACATCCACCGACGAGGACGCGGAGGGTGCGCCATCCCATCCGAGCGCCGCCACGTCATAGCGGTAGGTGCTACCGTGTTTCGTGCTGGTGTCGGTGAATGCGGGGCCGCTGCACTCGAAGGTCGGGCCGTCGCTGCGGGTGACGCGGTAAGAATCGGCTCCGTTCTCCTCCCACGTCAGTCCGACGCTGCGGTATTCCGGGATCGCTTTCAAGCCTTTGACCGGCTGGGGTGGGGTGGCCGTAACCGGAGCCGGTTCGAACGAAAGCGTCCAACGCACGTCACGGCTGGCGGGTGAAAGAATCTTCGCGCGGATCCTCGGGCCGTCCTGCTGGAACGTGGCGGTGACGCCGGCCGAGGTGTCCTCGCCAGCGAGCTTGATCTCCTTCGCTTTCCAGGAACCAGGGCCTGCGGGAACGACCACGCGGAGCTCATATGGGTCGTTCGCCACGACGCGGCTGGTGGCTGACAGCGTCTTTGAGGCGGGATTCCATTTCTCTTCGGTTACATCGACAATCCCCTGGGTGACATGGCGCGACGTGCTCAGCAACTGCGGGTGGTCGGAGACCGGACGGAGAGCAAGAATCCGGCATCCCTGTGCTGTGATATCGGCGCGGACCCGGTCCCGGAATGGCGGGACGAACTTGTTGGCCCAAAAGTCGAATCCGACAAATTCCCCGGCTGGCGGGAGGCCGGTCTTATCCAGCGGATAGGACACCGTCGCCTGGTCGTGGCTCCAGTTGTAGAGCGCGAGGACATCGCGGCGTGTCTCGGTCCGGTCATCGGTGAGCAGCCAGACTTTGGCCGGCTGGTTCTCGAAGACGTCCACCGGCCGGGATGGCTGCCCGTGGGCAGGCATGCAGCGCTTCAGGATATCGAGCCGCCCGGCCGGCAGGTCGGGAATCCAATCGCTGTCATAGAACAGCTGCCCCGAAATCGCGGCCCAGGAGGCGTTGAGCTGCGCCTCCGCAAGCGGCGTGCGCTCGCGCACATACACGCAGTCCGGATCGTTCTGCCAGACCCGGCCGTTCAGAAACCACAGGCGCGAACCCTGGACGGCACCGATCCGTCCGCTGGTGTCGGGGCCGACGCGCATGCCGTCCAGCAGGCCGAACGACCCGCCGAACGAGCGCATGTTTTGCGAAACGCAGCAGCCGAGCAGATAGACGCCAGGTCCGGCAGTCTCGCGGATGAGTTTGACCCCGCTGCGGAGAGCCTCGACATTGGTCACGTCGGGATTGGAAAATCCAGCCTCGCCGATTTTGTCATCTTTGTAGCCGTCATTCACATAGACCTGCCTGGTGGCCGAGCCTGTCCAAAAGCCGTCCATCTTAAAGACTTTGTATCCCCAGTCATGGGCGAGGCGCTGAACGATTCCCCGCAGGTGTTCGCGGGCCGCCGGGTTCGTCATGTCGAGGCATGTTCCGCCCCAGGCCGTTTCAAAGGGTTTGCCATCCGGGCCCTTGGCGAACCAGTCCTGGTGTTCTTGGAAGTAGGGATCATCATGCGTGCCGGCAAACGGCATGAACCAGATGCCCGGAGCCAGCCCGAGAAGCTTGATCTTGTCCGCAATCGACTTCATTCCCGACGGGTAGGGGCCGGCGGGATTGTGAGCGGTGAAATTTTTCTTCGGGCCATTCTTCTTTATGCCGGACTGCCATCCGTCGTCGATCTGGACAAAATCGAACCCGAACGGCTTGAGTTCCTTCGCGGCCACCGCAGCGAGTTCGGCGATGTGGGTTTCATCGCTGGCGCCGCTGAACTTGTCCGTATACCAGGTGCAAAATCCGGCAGGCTGCTTGGGAAGCTTGATTTGATAGACCCTGGCGATCGCGTCGGCGTAGGCCTCCAAGCCAAGGCGGGCGTCGTTGAAGAAGCCGAGGGCAAAGGTTTCAGTGACGGCATCCGCTCCGGGCTTGATGCGCAGGCGGCCATAATCGATCTGCGCCTGGAGCCGGACCGCACCATCGCCCGCCGGCGAAAATACGACCCCGCTTCCGCGATCATGGGTGAGCCACCCACCGACGACCCCCCGCCGGGATTCGGGATCGACCGCAGCCAGAAAAGCGTAGCTGCCTGGATTGGCCGCCGGCGCCAGTAAACCGCCGGTGCCAAGCGTCCGGATCCGGTCTGCAGGGATGCCCAGATCCACCTTGGCGGAAACCGTCGGAACATGGTTCAGAACGACCGGCCCGCTGCCGCCGTTATGAAGCGTCAACCCAAACAGCACAAACGGGAGCCCGGGATGGAGGCTGACCGTCTCACGATTGCCGTCTGGATACGCGATCACGATGGCCGTGCCCGCCCCGAAGGTTTTATCCATGATCTGCCGTACCTCCGCCTTGCCTCCGGTGCCGGTGAGTTTGCCTGCCGGGAGGACATCGGTTTCCGAACCCTTCGCGCGGATGCTGAACGCCGACCCGGCGGGATCCACGGTGACAGTATAAAAATCGTTGGCGATCTTCAGGGGTTCGGCAGCGGACGCGAGCACGGCGGGGAATGCCAGAAGGCAGGCGGCAAGAAGCGGGGGAAGATTCATGAGCTGCTTAAATGCCTGCGAATGAGCCGGCGGTCAAGCGAGCGGCGACCCGGTGAAGAACATTTTAGAGCATCGCCCGCTTCGATAAAAAGATCACACGCAGCGCCTCCCGCGGGAAGATTCTGATTGCGTTCACAGGATTTTGGGAGAACATTTACGCTTCAAATCGGGCCGTGGCTCAGCTTGGTAGAGCGCCTCGTTCGGGACGAGGAGGCCGCGGGTTCGAATCCCGCCGGCCCGAGATTTTTTTCGCATGGATACGACGCTTCTGGTTTTGGCTGCCGGGATGGGCAGCCGGTATGGCGGTCTCAAGCAGATGGACCCGGTGGGGCCATCGGGGGAAACGATTCTCGGCTATTCGGTTTTTGACGCGCTGCGGTCGGGGTTTTCGCGCGTCGTGTTCGTGATCCGGAGGGATTTTGAGGAAGACTTCCGCGAAAAAATCGGGAGGCAGTTTGAGGATCGCGTCGACGTCGGTTACGTCTTCCAGCAGCTCAACGATCTGCCCGAGGGGTTCTCCGTCCCGCAGGAGCGGAGCAAGCCGTGGGGAACCGGGCACGCGATCTGGTGCGCCCGGTCGGCGGTTGATTCCCCGTTTCTTGCGATCAATGCGGATGATTTCTACGGGCGCGGAGCCATTGCGGCGGTCGGATCGTTTCTGGGCGCCCAGCCGTCCGATGCCACATCGTATTGCATGGCCGGCTACCGCCTCGACACGACGCTCTCGCCGAACGGACCCGTCTCGCGCGGGGTCTGCGAGGTCGGCGACGACGGCTTCCTCGCAGGAATCCGCGAGTGCACAAAAATTTCGGGCGGTCCGGCGGGCATTGCCGGCGAGGGGATCGTGCTCACGGGGGCGGAGAGGGTCTCGTTGAACTGCTGGGGTTTCACGCCCGCGGTTTTCCCCGACCTGGAGGTCCTCTTTGCCAAGTTTCTCTGCCTGAGGGGTGGCGAGGAGACGTCGGAATTTTATATTCCCGACGCGGTCTTCGGGATGATCCGCGCCGGGCAGGCGACCGTCCGGGTTCTGCCGGTCGAGAGCCGCTGGTTCGGGGTCACCTACCGCGAGGACCGTCCGTCCGTCGTGGAAGCGCTTGCGGGGTTGGCTGCCGCAGGGGAGTATCCTTCGCCGCTGTGGGGTTGACAGCGATTGACACATCAGCCGCCGCTGGAAAGGGAGCCGGGGGACATGTTTCCGGTTTGCGCGCGGGGCGGTGGGGAGGTAGTTGTTCCGCCATGCCAGTTTTTTCGAGGTTGATCATTGCGGTTGGGGTCTTCGGATTGTGCTTCGCCGAAGTTCGCGCGCAGCAGCCGGCGGCTGCCAAGCCGGTGGTCGTCCACAAAATCGAGCCCGGTCTCGAGAATGCGGTGCGCTGGAAGTGGAAGGTCGCGCCATCCGCAGAAAAGGATTGGGGGCTGCCGATGCCGGAGCGTCCTGCCCTGCCCGCCCAGCCGGCCGCGCTTCCCTCGCTCTTTCACCCGGAAAAGCCGGCGCCGGACCCCGCCTCGATCTATCTGGTCCAGAAGGGCGACGTACTCATCCGGATTGCAAAAAAAACCGGGGTCCCGCTCGCCCAGCTCAAGATGTTTAACGGCCTTCAAGGCGACACGATCCGCATCGGCCAGGAGCTCAAAATTCCGACCCCCGCCGAGGTCAAGGCGCTGGGCGGTGGCCCCGCCGAGGTGGCAAAACCGGCGCAAGCCGCTTCGGCTAAGGCTCCGACCGAGGCCCAATCGGTCCAGGATGCCGTCATCCTGCAGATCTTTCTCGATCGCGCGAATTTTTCTCCCGGTCCGATCAGTGGCAATCCGGGTCCCGCCCTGCAGAAGCTTGCGTTTCTTTACCGGACGGCCCACCCGGAGGTGGGGGATGCTCTTCTCGAAAAAGCAAGGGCCGAGGTCGGCGCGCCGTTTACGCGCTATACCCTCAAACCGGAGGATTTCCGATTCATCGCTCCGCCAAAAGCCGAGCGGGCAGCGCAGCCTGACGCAACGCCCGCGCCATCCGGCAAGGGGAAGGGCAAACCGGTCCCGAAGGCGACACCTCCTCCCACCTACGAGGAGCTGATCGCCGCGCCTCTGCTCGCCTACCGCTCGCCCTGGGAGTTTGTCGCCGAACGCTTCCACTGCGATGAGGGATTTCTCCGCAGCCTGAACAGCAAACAGAAAAACCAGCCGGTCATCGGAACCGAACTCCAGGTCCCGAACGTGCCTCCGTTTGAAATCGAGAATGCCCTCCGCGAGCCGCTGCAGCCTCCAGCCGACCCGCAGAATCCCGTGACGGCTGCCGTCGTCGAACTGTCGCGTATCGAGGTCTGGCGGGGCGGAAACCTGATCGCCCTCCTGCCCATGTCGATTGCCCGCCCGGACCTCCGCGGCCGGGGATCCTGGACGATTCTCAATGCGGTCCCGCGCCCGCGCCTGTCGACCGTTCAGGAACCCACCGATGGCGGAACCTCCCTCGCGCCGGTCAGCAACTTTTATGTCGGGCCGAAAAATCAGCCCGTCGTTCAGGAGAAACGCCCCGTTCTCGCCTCCGAACAGTTCCTCCCCGCCGGGCCCAACAACCCTGCCGGTATCCTCTGGATCAATTTGGCCAAGGCCAACTCCACGGAGCCGCTCCCCTACGGACTCCACGGCACCAGCAGCCCCGACCGGATGCGCTCGCAGGAAAGCATCGGCGGGCTTCGCCTCACCAACTGGGACATCGCCCGCGTTGTCCGCCTCCTTCCCCAGGGCACTCCACTCCAGTGGAAATAAGAATCAATCAGAAGTTTAAAACAAATGTTTTAACTATAGAGCGCGCAGTTCCTGTTGTGTTTCTTGAGGGCACTCGGGCAGGCCCGTGCTGCAGCTGATCACGGGTTCATCCCCGGCGGCGGATATCCCCCTGGATGCGGACATCGCCGCCGGTGATGCGGCTGGTCACATTTTCAAGGTCAGGGCCTGCGGCGATCGAGTTGGCTCCGCGCGCTCCGACGGCTGGGACCGGGCCGCCGAGCAGGACGGGAGCGATGTAGAAAACGACGCGGTCGACGAGATGGCGGTCGAAGGCCTCGCCGAGCGTGCGGCCGCCGCCCTCGATGAGGACCTGCTGGACGCCGCGGCGACCGAGATCGCGCAACACCTGCCGTAGGCTGCGTCCCTTGTAGACAATCGTCCGCGCGCGGTGGCGGTCGGTGAAGACATGGCTTTCCGGCGGCAGGTCGCCGCTGCGGGTCCAGATTGCCCGCCAGGGCTGCGCGGTGCCAGGCCGTCCGCGAACGGTGAGTTTCGGGTTGTCGGCACGGATGGTTTCGCCACCGACAAGGATTGCTCCGGAGGAGGCGCGCAGGTCCATCGCGTCGTCGCGGGACTCCGACGATGTGATCCAGCGCCTCCCCGGGGGGGATCCGATCCGGCCGTCGAGGCTCATGCCGGCCTTCGCGATGACGAACGGCAGGCCGGTCGAGATCCACTTGTTCCATGCGGGATTGAGGGCTTCGCATTCGGCGGCGAGGACCCCGGCAGTGACCTTGATGCCCGCCACTCGGAGGAGGGCGTCGGCGCGGCCTGCGTGGAGCGGATTCGGGTCGCGGGCCCCATACACGACACGGGCGATTCCAGCCTCGATGATCGCCTGCGTGCACGGCGGCGTGCGTCCATGCGTCGAGCAGGGTTCCAGCGTAATGTAGATTGTCGCCCCCTTGGCGGCCGCGCGGTTTCTTAAATTGTTGAGCGCTTCGATCTCGGCGTGTGGAAGCCCGGCGGCGCGATGCCAGTCGCGCGCGAGGATGCGTTTGCCCTTGACGATTACGGCTCCTACCGCCGGGTTCGGGTGGGTGAGTCCGGTGCCTTTGCGGGCTTCGGCCAATGCCGCCCGCATGAATTTTTCGTCCTCGCTCCGGGCGTTGCTCGCATGCATGCTGCGATCTTCCACAACCCGCCCCGACGTGCAACTCCGCTTCTCCGACAAGGAACATTTCTTCCACGACCTCGCGCAGATGCTGCGCAGCGGGATCCCGGTCCAGCGGGCGCTGGAGCACCTGGGCGCGGGACGTGAGCGCCCGGCGGCCGCCGCACGCGCGATGGCCACGCATGTGGCCGGCGGGCTTTCGGCCGCGGCGGACGCGGCCGGCTTTACCGTGCTGGATGCCGGGATCCTGGCCGCCGGCGAGCAGAGCGGGCGGCTGGGCGAGGCCTGCGACCGCCTGTCAGTCTACTACGGGAGGCTGGCTTCCAGCCGCCGCCGGGCCCTCGCGGCCTCGGCCTATCCCGTGTTAATCTTTCATCTGGCGGCGGTGCTTCTCTCGATTGCTCCCGCGATCATGGATGGCGGTGTGCCCGGCTTTGTGCGGCAGGTGGTGGTGATCCTTTGCTGCGGCTACGCGGTGGTTGGAATCGTGGTCGTTGCCGCGTTTCTTATGCGGCGGGCGGTGCGGAGCAGCGCGGCAGCCGACCGCGCGATCTGTGCGATTCCGCTGATCGGCGGGCTCTTTGAGCTGGGGGCGCTCTCCCGGTTCTGCCTGGTCCTCTCGCTCGGGATCCGCTCGGCCGACGGCGTGCTGGCCAGCATTCTGCGGGCCGGCCGGGCCAGCCGGAGCGCCAGCCTCGAAGCTGCCTCCGGGCAGGTGGTCCCGGCGATTCGGGCAGGTGCCGGATTTGCCAAAGCCATCCGGCAGACGCACGCCTTTCCGGCCGATCTCGAACGCGCGTTCGAGGTGGCGGAGGCCACCGGCCGCCTGGACGAGGAGGCCGGCCGCTGGGCGGACATTTACCAGGACCGTTTCTTCACCCGGATTGATGCGTTTGCCGCCTGGCTTCCGCGGGTGCTTTTTCTCGTGGTCGCGATCCTGGTCGGGGCAAGCATCATTCTGAGTTACCTTCGCTCTTACGCGGTGGTCTTCCAGATGCTCGACGCCGAGTAGGGGCGGCAATTGTTTTGCCATGCGAACAGTTTTTGAGGATCAATGAGGTCTTATGGTTCACGTTGATATTTCTTATCTGGGCGGGTTGCGCTGCGAGGCGGTTCACGGGCCCTCCGGTTCAAAAGTTCTTACCGACGCGCCGGTGGACAATCACGGAAAAGGCGAGGCGTTTTCGCCGACCGATCTGGCGGCCACGTCGCTCGGGGCCTGCATGGCGACGATCATGGGGATCGCTGCCGAGCGGCACGGCATCGCGCTCGACGGGACGACCGTCGGCGTGGACAAGGTGATGTCCGCTGACACCCCGCGCCGGATCGCCCGCATTGAGATCGTCTTTCACATCCCGCTGCCGGCCGATCATCCGAAGCGCCAGCTTCTCGAAGCGGCCGCGCTCGCCTGCCCGGTCCACCACAGCCTGCACCCGGATGTCGAGAAGCCGGTGCGGTTCGAGTGGGTGGGGTAGGGAGCCGGTTTTTGTTTCCTGGCGGTGCCTGGTGACCGCCGGTCCTTGCCTCCTCAGTCTGGTACGGTTTTCTGCATGCGCCAGCCGGCTCCCGTGGGCGATCATCTCTGTTGAGTCGATGGGAATTTAGTTACGCACGTCCTCGGCCGCGAGCCGGACGGAGGTGCGCGGCTTGACTGTCGCAGACGGGTTTGACAATCTTGGGTCAGCCCCCCGTTTTTCCCCTCACGCTCCGGATCGACGTCCTGGAGGGTGCGGGGCGATTCCCCCCCGGCTTCCATGACACATTGGCACGCAGCATCCCGCACGGCGCTCAGAGGCGCGATGGTTCTGGTCCTGCTTACAGGGCTCATGGGGATGGTTCCGTGCTTCTCCTCCGACATCAAGGAAGCCGGTGGAACCGCATCCCCGGCAGGCGCGGTTTTTCCCGATCTCCACAAAATCCAGACAAGGGGCCGGCTCCTCGTCGCGCAGACAGGAGCGGAATCCCCGCCATTTTCAATGATTGCGAACGAACCGTCAACCGGGGTCAGCGAGGCCATGCGATTCGCGCTCCCCGATGGCCAAGCCGTCGTGGGAATCGACATCGCGATAGCTAATGGCATCGCCCGGGCACTGGGCGTCAGGCTCGATCTGCAGCGCGGTCACGCGACGTCCCGGTCGGTCATCGATGCTGTTTCGCGGGGCGATGCGGATCTCGGTATCAGCCATCTGGCGATTACCTCACATCGGCTTCAGAGAGTCCTGTTTGCCGCTCCTTACGCCAGCTTTTCTTCCTCTCTGCTGATCCGCCGGAGCTGTTTGCCGGCTCCGGGCGCGGCCCCCATAAAAATCTCACCCCGCAGCCCGCTCGCCCTCTCTCCCGGCATCCCGAATTGCCGTGTGGCCGTGGAAAGACTGAGCATTTTCGAGGAGCTGTTTGCCGTTCTTTTCCCGACTGGCGCTGCGGTGCACTACGAGAGCGCTGCGGAACTTGCGCAGTTGCTCACGACCCGGAGCGTCGATGCGGCCCTGGGAGACGAGCTCACTTTCCGTCTGCAGACCCAGATCCACCCCGAACTCGCGCTCTACTTTGCGCTGATGGAGATCCCGGACCACGAGGAGAGAATCGCCGTCGCAATCAACCCGGAGCTGCCAAATCTGTCGGCAATCGCCGATGTGGTTGCCAGGCATTACACAACAAATTCCACCGAGCATTTGTTTTCCACCTTTGCGCCCCTGCTGGAATCCCATCTCGGTGCGGTCCCACCGTCTCCTACAGCGCCAGTCTTGAAAGCGCTGCCGGGCTCCCCCGGCCTTCCTTCCGGGCATAAGCAGGAAGTCCCCCCGTTGCGCAGCGAAGCCTTTCCGCTGCGGGCGGCCGCCGCCGTCGGACTCCTTCTCGCCGCATTCATTGCCGCCTGGCTTCGGATGTCCCGCCCCCTCGGCTCCCAACCCCACGATGAGCGCGCTCCCACATAGCCCGGTCCCATTTCTCCTGGCCCTGTCCAGAAAGCCCTGGGTCTGCATTTTGTCGGCGGCCCTTGGGCTGTTCGTGGGGACCGCATGGCCACATCTCGCCGGGGCGTTTGCCCCCGTCGGGGAAATTTACATCAAGCTTCTCACAATGACGGTCACGCCGATTATCTTCTGCGCTCTGGTGACCGGGGTTTCCCGCTTGCATGCCTCCAGCAACGCCGGAAAATACCTGTGGCGCACGATTTTCACGCTCGTGTTTGGGACACTCGTCGCCGGTTTTCTCGGCACCTTCATGGCTCTGGCCGCGACTCCGCTCCTGAGACCCGACAACGAAAAATGCGAGTTTATCGGCCAAACCCTCGACGGCATCGCCAGGAAGCCGTCAGCCGTCGAGCATGTGGAGCCCGGTGCTCTGGGCTTCATCAAGAACTTCATTCCGGAGAACGCCATCGATACCCTGGCATCCGAAAACCTGCTGGCCGTCGTCTTCATGGCGATTCTTCTGGGGCTGGCGCTCGTGCAGGTCAAAGACAGCGCCCGCGCCACCGCCTCGAACTTCTTTTCGGCCGTCTACGAAATGTTCATCAGCATTCTGGACTGGATTCTTTACCTGCTGCCTCTCGGGCTCTTCTGCTTGCTGGCGGCTCAGGCATCCGAGGTCGGTGCGGATGCTCTCAAGGCCATGCTCGCGATTATCGCCGTCTACCTGATCTGCTTCGCCGTCATGGCCGCGCTGTATCTTGCCCAGATCCGGCGGGCGACGGGGATTCCGGTTTCCCGGATCTGGAGGATTCTCAAGGGGCCGTTCACCCTCGCGTTTGTTGCAAGTTCGGATTCCGCCCTTCCGTCGATTATGCGGAAGATGGAGGATTTCGGTTACCCCTCCGAGTTGATCAGCTCGGTGGTGCCCCTCTCCGCCGTCTTGAACCGGCACGGGACCGCGATTGTCTTCGCCATCACGACCGTGTTCGTCGCGCACATTTACGGGCTGCAGCTCACGATTGCGAACTGCCTGCTGATCGCCTTCTCCTGCTCGCTCGTCGGGGCCTTCGATTCGGGGGAATACGTCACGATTGCCCCGATGATCACCTACGTCCTGGTTCCCCTGGGGCTCCCGCCGGAGGCGGGCGTCGCGATTATCCTGACAATCTGGCCGCTCTTCGAGTGGTTCCCGGAACTCCAGTGCGCGATGGCCTCCTGCGCAAATACCGCCATCGCTGGAAATATCGCCTCCGGGGAGCGGGTTGCAGAGCAGCATAGCCGAATATGAATATCTCACAGCCGGAAGAAAAACGAATCAGCGAATTGGACGTCCTGCGCGGCTTTGCCATGCTGGGCGTTTTCATCGTCAATTTTGTCGAGATGAACGCCCTGCCGCCTGGCGAGGTCGGCGTCTATCCGGAATTCCACCGCGCTTTGGACGCCGCTGTCCAGTGGCTTTACCAGGAATTTTTCAATGAGAAGTTCTACCTGATCTTCGTTTTCCTATTCGGGTATTCGCTCTCGTTCACGGCCGTGTCCGCGAAAAAGAAGGGCATGAATGTCGACCGGACCGTGGTGCGCCGCATGGGATCGCTCCTTTTGATCGGGGTGGTGCTTTCCGGCCTTTGCTGGTGGGGGGTTATCCTGGTGCCCTATGCGATCTTCGGCCTGACCATGTGGGGCCTCGTGCGGCTTTTTGGCGAGAGGGTCAATCTCGCCATCGCCGTCCTGCTCGTGCTGGTTGTTCCGCCGGTCGCCAACCACCTCAAGCTGACCGGCACCTACGAATACGCGCTGGATAGCGAGGCGCTGACCGCGCTGTTCTCCCGCGGGGGATTTGTAAACTGGCTGCATTTGATCCCCGTCCAGCTCAAAGGGATTTATTGGGGGTTTTTCACTGACGGTTACAACACGCGGTTCTACCCCGGGCAGATCGCATACCTGTCGATCCTTCTGGGGCTCTTCATCCTCGGGTGGTATGCGGCAATGCACAAATTGATTACGGGAACAGCCAATGCGGCCTACGTGCGTTTGATCCTCATCGGAACCGCCCTTTTTGTGGCAACCAAATATGTGGACCCCGGAGACTTGTTTTATTTCCATCGGCTCTCGCAGTCGCTGGTCATGTCCGCCGTTGTCATCCTGATCTCCAGGTCATGGCAATCCCCGCTGACGCGCCTGTTCGCGCTCATCGGACGAACCTCCTTCTCTGCTTATGCCTTCCACCTGGTGGTTGGAGCCCTCATCTTTTTCGTGTTCGGTTGGTTCCAAAAGCTGTCGATGAGCATGCTGTTTTTCCTCGCCATCGTGACGTATTTCCTCGCCGCGCTGGCCTGCTCCCTCATGCAATGGCGGTTTCGCTCGGGGCTGCTCGAACTGCTTATGAAGAGGCTGACTTACGGCCCCGGCGGCTTGGGAAGCAACCGGGCAACCACAACGAGCAGGGCCACGACGACCACGGCGAGGTCGGCCCAGAAGATGTAGCCGCCGTTGATGCGCTCACCCGGGTCTTTGTGCGATCTGGCGTCGCAGGCAGAAGGGATCAAAGATTGCCGAGCGCCCGGAGGATCTGTTGCGCATCCAGACGTTCCAGGCAGGCGCCGGGCCTGCCGGAAGGGCATTTAGTTTTGGTTTTTTTGGAAAGGCAGGGGCAGTCCTGGACATCGAATGTCCCTGCCGGGTGCAGCGGGTGCCAGTGGTCGGCGCGCGAGGGACCGAAGTGGATGAGGAGCGGCTTTTCGAGGGCGGACGCGATGTGGGCGGGAGCGGTGTCGGAGCCCCAGTATTTGTCGCAGCGGGAGATCAGCGCGACGAGCTGGTGCCAATTCAGGTTGTCGAACGGGCGGACCTTATCGGGATCGAGTCCCTCCAGGCATTTTGCGATGTGGGCTTTTTCAGATCCGGCGGAGCCGCATGTCACGACGGCCCCGCCGCCGGAATCGATCGTGTGGGCGAGGACCGCGCGAACGACTTCCGCCGGAATCGCCTTCTGCATGTCGCGGGATGTGACGTGGACGTGGAGCCGGGGCATGGGAAGACCTGCCAGCGCGTCATCCGCCCAGGCGAGCGCATCGGCGCGCGGCACGAGCCCGCAGGAGGTTCCCTGCGGTGGGACGCCGCAGGCTTCGAGCAACTCCAAACGTTGGATGACCGCATGCGGCTTGGCCTTGCGGTGCGGCGGCCGGAAGTGGTAGGCCGCCCGCCGGAGCGAATATTTTGAAAGTTTCGGGCGTTCGTAGGCAGTCCGGAAGCCGGCGCGCGAGGCGAGGGCGATGAGCGCACTCCGGTCATTGCCGGTGAAGTCCACCGCCCAGTCGTAACCGCCTCCTGCGATGCGCGCCAGGAGCGCGAGTCCGTCCGGCAACGAGCGCGGCCACTCGAGCACGCGCGAGACATCCGCGCAGTCGTCGAGCGCGCAGGCGGTTCCCGCGGTGACCAGCGCATCGATCCGCGCCTCGGGAAACGCCGTCCGCAATGCCCGCAAGGCCGGACGCAGGAGGAGCGTGTCGCCGAGGTAGCGCACGCAGATCACAAGGATCGACCGTGGAGGCTTTATTGGCGGCTGGCCTTTCATTCCGTGCTCCGCCCGAGGAGTGCCAGCACATGCGGGAAGACCGCTTCGGGAAGGATGTCACTCATCGAGGCATCCGACGGCGAGCGGTATCCCTCCGGGCGTGGGAGTTCGATGATCGCGTGCTTCTCTTCATCGGCGAGCGGCCCCACGCGGGCGCGTCCGGGCGAGCAGTGGAGCAGCGCGACGGTCGGCGTGCCCAGCGCGAACCCGAGGTGCATGATGCCGGTGTCGGTCGAGACCAGACAGCGGCTGCGTTCCAAAAGCGCCGCGGAGAGCGGGAGGGGAAGTTTCCCGACGACATCGCAAAATTCCAATCCCTCTTGCCGCGCGGTTTCGGCGAAAGCATCGGCCTTTTTCCGATGGTCCGGCCCGCCCAGAAGGAACAGCGGGCCCTCGCCCGCGCCGGCGAGCATCCGGGCGAGTTCCAAAAAGTGTTCCACCGGCCAGTCCCGGTAGGCAGCCCCCCCGCCGCCGAGTTGAAAAATCACACCGGGGGCCACCGGCATCCCGAGCGACTCCAACCGGGCATCCAGCGCCTTCCGGTCGGCGTCGCCGACGACATAAATCATCCTCGGGTAGACTGTCCCTGCCCCTGCTTGCGCCGCCACGCGGAGGGCCTGACGCGACAGGTGCTCGCGCCGCAGGCCCGGCTCATCCAGGTTCCATGCGCAGAGGCTGGAAAGTTCGGTCCTCCATGCGAGGCTGACCGTGGCGTCCTTGTTCAGCAGAAATCCGAGGCACCGAGCCTCCGGATCGTGGCAGCTCAGGTAGAGGATGGCATCCCAAGGCTTCCCGCTCCGCAGGTCCCGCCAAAGCTTCAAAAATCCGAGCGGACCCTTTTTCAGGAGGTGGAGGCGCCGGAGGAACGGGTTGTGTCGCGAGATGTCCGGTCGGCGGTGGTGGACGACCGCCTCGATCGTAATCCCCGGAAACGTCTCCGCCAGCGCCCGGACCGCCACAGAATCCAGCAGCGAGTCGCCCAGCCCGGCCGACGAGATGACCAGAACCCGGCTTGAGCGGGTAAGGTGGATCGGTCGAGGGGCCGGCGGCCCCATCGTTTCCAGCAACCCGAAGATCCACCGGTATCCCAGCAGGTTTGCCCGGGAAGACAGGCTCAGTTTTCGCGTTTTCGCAGCGGAGGGCATCCCATCCAGTCAAAAAGATCCCGGCTCCCTCTGTCGATGCCTAATGTCATGGATTTTTTTGTTACGGCCTGCTCCAAGGAAAGTTCCCTGTCGTTTTCCGCGTCAGGCGGGTCGATAGGTTCGCAACGGGCGGTCTCGCCGGCAGGACCTCAAACGGATCCGCCCCGTGGAGGAAATTCGGATCCCCCAAAGATTCAAATCCCTCGGCAAACTCGCCAGAGACCGTCACGAGTAGGGCGGCGAGTGACCTGGTTCCCAGATTTGCGGCATCTTTTTAAGCAATAATGCCAGTAAAAACAAACGCAAGTATATCTTGTTTATAATAATACGTAAAATATCAGCAAATCTGCGTATTTCAGACATCTTTTCTGCGAAGGCTCAAAAAGAAACGTGTTGCGGCCGAAATTTCTGTTGACGTGCAAGGTGAATTGTGGTGAAAAGTGGGGCGTTGTGGCGGTTGGTGCCACGAAATACCTAAAAATCCATGGGGCAGGAATCCACAAAGCCGACGATCTATTCCGGCACGTTTGAGCGTTCGATGGACGCGAAGAACCGTGTTGCGATTCCGTCTGCGTGGGTCGCGGGCGAGGGGGAGGAATTTTATGTCACGCCGCACTCGACCGAGGAATTCCTGACGGTGATGCCGCCCGGGGAGTTTCAGCGCATGGAGCAGCAGATCAAATCGCTGGCTGTTCCGGCCGACGTGAAGGCCAAGATGAGCCGCCGCTTTTTTGGAAAGTCCCGCCTGGTCACCACAGACAAGCAGGGGCGGGTTCTCCTCCCGGACGACCACTGTTTGGACAAGGGGCTCAAAGGCGAGGTGGTCTTTATCGGGACAGGAAGCCGGTTTGAGATCTGGTCGAAGGCGAACCGCGAGAAGGCGTCCGCCAGCGAGGCCGAGATCTGCCGGCAGATGGCTGAGGAGATCGGGCTCTGATTTTATTGAAAATGAAAGGCAATCCAGAATGAGGGAAACGGACTGATGGCCAAAGGCGGCCGGTTGTTTGTGGTCGGTTTCAATGCCGGAAAAACCGGCGGCAAACAGCAGGGTCACGCCACCATCAAAATCCGCCCCCGGAATGCTTATGAACTTCTTGGACTACGAAGACCAACTGGGAATCAATTTGGAAAAGCCTGAGCAAACCAGGGGCGGATACCATGTGCCCGTGCTGCCTGAAGAGGTGATGGCCCTTTTGTGCCCGGCTCCGGGAAAGCTGTTTCTGGACGGGACACTGGGTGGGGGCGGTCACAGTGAGCTGCTGCTCGAGGCCGGAGCGCAGGTGATCGGCCTTGATCAGGATGCCGATGCTCTCGCGGAGGCCGGCCGGCGGCTGGAGCGCTTCGGAGCCCGCTTTCGCATGGCCGAGGCGAATTTCCGCGATGCCGCGGCCGCGCTCGACGCACTCGGTGAGACCCGGAAGCTCGACGGGATCCTGCTCGATATCGGGGTTTCCTCGCACCAGCTCGACACGGCGGAGCGCGGGTTCGCGCTGATGAAGGACGGACCGCTGGACATGCGCATGAGCCGCAGTTCAATGCGGACCGCCGCGGATCTTGTGAATTCGCTGCCGGTGGCGGAGCTGGCCCGGATTTTCCGCGAATACGGCGACGAGCCACGCGCGATGCAGATCGCCGCGCGCATTGTCGCGTTGCGGACCGGGCATCCGTTTGAGACCACCTTTGACCTTGCGGCGGCGGTGTCCTCCGTGGCTCCGCGCACGAGCGGCCGGCACCCGGCCACCCGCGTCTTCCAGGCGCTCCGGATAGCTGTGAACGACGAGCTGGGGGCGCTGCGCGACGCGCTGGCCAGCCTGCCGGACTGCCTGGCTCCAGGCGGGCGGCTTGCGATCATCACATTCCACTCGCTGGAGGACAGGATCGTCAAACACGACTTCCGCGACCGCAGCCAGGAGTGGATCGACCGGCCCGAGTGGCCGGCGCCCCGGCGCAACCCCGAGCACATTTTCCGGCTTCTCACCCCGCATCCCCTGGATGCCGGCATCGAGGAAGTCGACAAGAACCCCCGCGCCCGCAGCGCCAAGCTGCGCGTCGTGGAAAACATCCAGCATCCCGAATAATGAATCCTTCCTCCAACCGCAGAAAGCAGGTCAACCCGGTCCACATGTCCACGGTGTTCCAATACCTCGTGGCCGCAATCATCCTGGCGGGTGCCGGGCTGTTCTATGTCCATATCAAAAACCAGCAGTTCGCCCTCGGAGATGAGATCCGCAAGGTCGAGCGCAAGGTCCGAGAGGTGCGTGCGGCCAACGAGGTGCTACTGGCGCGGGTGACCGAGCTTTCCTCGCGGCAGGCCCTCCAGCGGCGGATCGCGGAAGGCTTCATCAAAGTCCAGCCGATCGAGGGCAGCATGATCGCGCGCCTCGTGCCTCCGGCCATCGCCGCGCAGGACGGCGTCGCCAGGACCGCTTACAACGGAGGTGGCCGTCAGTGAACCAGGCCGCACGAGCCCGCATCGGCGTGGTCTGTGCGCTCGTCGCGTTGGTCTTCACCATCTACTCCGCGCGCCTGATCCATCTTCAGGTCGCCAAGCACGATGAGTATGCCCGGCTTGCCGCCGAGAAGCACACGATGCGTATCGTTATTCATGCCCGCAGGGGGATGATTTTCGACCGCAACGGCGAGCTCCTCGCCTCGAACCTTCCGGTCCACACGGTCGTTGCAGACGGCTCTCATATCAAGAATCCCGCCGCCCTCGCGCGCGTGGCCGCGCCCTTCCTCGGATTGCCGGAGAAGGAACTGGCCGAGAAGCTTTCAACCGAGCGGAAATACCTTGTCGTCGCGAAGGAACTGCCCGACGACAAGGCCGTCGCGCTCGGCAAGGCCATGCAGGATGCCAACCTCCGCGGGCTCTACTTCGAGCAGGATGCCGTGCGCACCTATCCGAACGGGGCGGTCCTCGGCCATGTCCTGGGATTTCTCGACCACGAGGGCAACGGGATCCAGGGGATCGAGCTCACCATGGAAAAATACCTCCGCGGGAAGGACGGCTTCCGCTTCATCGAGCGGGACCGGACCGGCCGCGAGATCATGCTCTACCGCGGCCAGGAGCAGGCTGCCGAGAACGGTATGAACGTCCGCCTGACAATCGACATGGGCCTGCAGGCGATCCTCGAGGAGGAGATGGAGACCGCGTTCCGCGACCTCAAGCCCGACATGGCCGTCGCCCTCATGCTCGACCCGAAAACCGGGGAGATCCTCGCCATGACGAACCGGCCGAACTTTGACCCGAACAGTCCCGGGGACACCAGGCCGGAGCAGATGAAAAACCGGGCGATCATCGACATGATCGAGCCCGGATCCACATTCAAAATCGTCGTGGCCTCCGGGGCGATCACCGAGGGGAAGGTCAAGGAGTCCACCGGCATCTTCTGCGAGAATGGAAATTTTGCCTACGGCGGCCGCATCCTGCGCGACACCCACGGCTACGGCACGTTGAACGTGCACGACATCCTGGTAAAATCCTCGAACATCGGCTCCGCGAAGATGGCGCTGATGATGGGCGACGAAAAATTCTACGAATACGTCCGGCGGTTCGGCTTCGGCGAGCGCACCGGCATCGAGCTGCCGGGAGAAATTCCTGGAATCGTCCACCCGCCCGCCCGCTGGGACAAGCTGACGATCACACGGATGCCGATGGGCCAGGCCTTGGCGGTCACGCCGCTGCAGATCACGATGGGCATGAGCGTCATCGCCAACGGGGGGCATCTCATGGCGCCCCAGATCGTCCGCTCGGTGTCCGATGCGGAAGGCCAGGTGGTTCTGGACAAGCCGCCGCGGCTCGTTCGGGAGGTCATCCCCGATAAGACGGCCAGCTTTGTCCGTGAGGCGCTGGCCGGAGTCGTCGAGCCGGGCGGCACGGCCACGCTCGCGAAGGTCGACGGGTTCCGGGTGGCCGGAAAAACCGGGACCGCGCAGAAGGTGAGCCCGGCCGGCGGCTACGCGGCCGGGAAGTATGTCGCCTCGTTTGTCGGGTTCCTTCCCGTCGAGGACCCGCGGTTTGTGTGCCTGGTCCTGGTCGATGATCCGAAGGTCGCCTCCAGCGTCGCCTACGGCGGACTCATCGCCGCCCCGATTTTTTCGCGGATCGGCGAGAAGGCGGCGCGCTACCTTGATCTGGTCCCGTCCATGAAAGCCGAGCCGGTCTCCGCAACCGCTCTCAACAATTCCCGGGAGACCCACTGAGCGATGAAGCTGAACGCACTCCTCACCGCCTCAAACCTGGCTCCCGTCCTGGCAGACCCGGAGATCCGTTCGCTCTGCTATGACTCGCGCGAGGCCGCCGAAGGCTGCCTGTTCTTCGCGCTCCCCGGTGTGAATGCGGATGGCGCCGAGTTTGCTCTTCAGGCGGCGGAACGCGGGGCTGCTGCGGTCGTCGCACAGGGGGCGATGGAAAGCCCGGGATGCCCTGTCGTGATCGTCCCCGACGCCCGGGCGGCCATGGCGGATATCGCCGCCGCGTTTTCCGGTCATCCGGACCGCCAACTTAAATGTGTGGGCGTGACCGGAACGAACGGGAAGACGACGACGGCGTTTCTGGTGAAGCACCTGCTCGATGCGGCCTCGCTCCGGTGCGGCCTCATCGGGACCGTGAAATATGTGATCGGCGACGAGGAGATCGTGGCTCCCCGGACGACGCCCGAGTCCGTGGACCTCCAGCGGATGCTTGCGCAGCTCATCGATGCGGGCGGGCGCTCGGTCGTCATGGAGGTTTCGAGCCATGCGGCGGTCCAGCACCGGGCGCGCGGCATCGCGTTCGATGCCGCGGTCTTCACCAACCTCACGCAGGACCACCTCGACTACCACCATTCGATGGACGCCTACTTCGAGGCGAAAACGGCATTTCTCGAGGAGGTTGCCGGACAGACGGAAAAGAAGCCGCGGCTCATCATCAATGCCGACGACCGCTTCGGACAGAAGCTTGTCGACCGCTTCGGCAAGCGGGCGCGCGTGGTCACCTTCGGGCGCGGCGTCCATGCCGATTTCCGTGCCAGCGCGATCCGGTTCGACGGCAACGGCGCAACATTCCACCTCGAAGCCCGCAAGAAGAGCTACCTGGTCCGTCTCCCCCTCATCGGGCTTTTCAATATCTACAACGCGCTCGGCGCGCTGGCCGCTGCAAGCGCTTGCGGTGTCGAACTCCGCTCATCGGTCGCCGCACTGGCTTCCGCGCCCCAGGTGCCGGGGCGCCTCGAGCGCGTGCCCGCGAAGCGCAATTTCCAAGTCTATGTCGACTACGCCCACACCGACGATGCCCTTCGTAGCGTGCTGCGGACGCTGCGCGAGCTGAATCCGTCGCGCCTCATCACCGTCTTCGGCTGCGGGGGCGACCGCGACCGCGCCAAGCGCCCGCTCATGGCCGCGGCGGCCGAGGACCTCTCCGATTGGACGGTCCTGACATCTGATAACCCGCGGCGCGAAGATCCGGAGGCGGTTCTCAACGACGTCGAAGCCGGGCTGCGCGGCAAGGCGTTTGACAGGATCACCGACCGCGAGGCCGCGATCCGCCACGCGATCGATCTGGCCGGACCGGGCGACATCGTTCTTATTGCCGGCAAAGGACACGAGACTTACCAGGAATTCGGCGACCGCAGAATCCCGTTCGACGATGTGGCCGTCGCCGGCCGCGCGGTTGCGGACAAGCGCATGGAGATCTGAACGATGGACGACCTCACACTGGCTGAAATTGCAGACATGGCAGGCGCGAAGGTTCTTCGCGGAGATCCTGCCGTGCGCGTTTCCCGCGTGGGCAAGGACTCGCGCACAGCCGGGCCCGGCGAGCTCTACGTCGCCCTGCGCGGGGAGAATTTCGACGGCAACGGTTTTGCCGCCGATGCGGCTGCGCGCGGGGCTGCCGCTGCGCTCCTCGAGCGGGATCCCGGAGACCTGCCCGACGGATTTCCTGTCCTCCTCTGTGCCGACGGGCAGGAGGCCCTCACCCGCCTCGCCGCCGCCTGGCGCTCACGGCTCGGCCTCAAGGTTCTCTGCGTCACCGGCAGCAACGGCAAGACGAGCACCAAGGACTTTGCTGCCGCCGTCCTCGCCGAGCAGTTCCGCGTCGTGAAGACCCAGGGCAATCTCAATAACCACATCGGGCTTCCGCTCTCGATCCTTGCCGCGTCCACCGCCGATACCGCGGCGGTCTGGGAGATCGGCATGAACCACCCGGGGGAGATCGCACCGCTGGCCGCCCTGGCCCGCCCGGATGCCGCCATCATTACGGGAATCGGCGTCTCGCACATTGAGTTCATGAAGTCCCGCGACGCGATCGCCCTCGAGAAGGGCATGCTCGCCGAAGCCGTGCCCGCCTCCGGCGCAGTCATCCTGCCTTCGTCCGGCGATTTTCTCGACGCGATCGCCGCCCGCTGCAAAGCCCGCGTCGTGAGGGCGGGCTTCTCCTGGGGCGAACTGACCGCCTCCTCGATGATCGAATCCGATGCCGGCTGCTCGTTTGTGGTGAGCCATGATGGAAGGGAGATCCCGGCCTCGATCGCCGCGAATGGCGCGCACATGGTCGGCAACGCGCTGCTCGCTCTTGCCGCCGGTCTCGAATTCGGCGTTCCACTGGAGAAGGCGGTGAGCGGGCTGGGCCGCGCGAAGCTGGCCGGTGGCCGCCTCCAGCGCCGGATTATCCGGGACATCGTCTTCCTCGACGACACCTACAATGCCAATCCCGACTCGATGGTGGCCGCCCTCGGGACCCTGCGCTCGCTGCCCGGCAGCGGGCACCGCATCGCCGTTCTCGGGCGCATGGGCGAACTCGGTGACCATGCAGCGGAGGGCTACCGCCTCACCGGCCTCGCCGCCGGGCGCACGGCCGATATCCTGGTGACCGTCGGCCCGGAGGCCTCCGCAATTGCCGAAGCCGCCCGCGAGGCCGGTATGAGCCGGATCCACGAGGTGGGCGACACGGCCTCCGCCGCCCGCATGCTTGGCAGCCTGGCCCGGCACGGCGACCTGGTGCTCGTCAAGGGGAGCCGGTCCGCGCGGATGGAAACCGTCATCCAACATTTTGAAAACTGATGCTTTACTACTTATCTGACCTCAGCGAGTGGGCACGGCTCCACGGGATCGAGAGCAGCTTTCTCAAGGCGCTGAACGTCTTTTCGTATATCACGTTCCGGGCGATCTGCGCGGGCGTGACCGCGTTTCTCATCAGCATCATCTTCGGCAACTGGGTGATCCGGAAGCTCATCTCTCTCAAGTTCGGCCAGCCGATCCGCAGCAAGGAGGAGGTCCACAAGCTCTACGAACTGCATGGATCAAAGAAGGGAACGCCGACGATGGGCGGGATCCTGTTGGTCGGCTCGATCGTCATTTCCACGCTGCTATGGGCGAAACCGGAGAACCCGTTTGTCTGGCTTGTCCTCTTTAGCACCGTGTTTCTCGGAGGCATCGGGTTTTATGACGATTGGCTCAAGGTCTCGAAAAAAAGCTCCGCCGGGATCAGTAGCCGGCTGAAATTTTTCCTCCAGTGCCTTCTGGCCGGCGTCTTCACGGTCTTCTTTCTGACGAACCCGAAGGTCTCGCAGGTCGCGCAGCAGCTCTACATCCCGTTTTCCAAGGAGCCGCTCGTCTTCACGATGGGCGGGTTCACGTTCGTCTTCTACCTCCTTGTCATCGTGGGTACCTCGAATGCCGTGAACCTGACGGACGGCCTGGACGGCCTGGCCACCGGGTGCACCGCAACCGTTGCGGCCGCCTACGCCGTGCTGGTCTACCTGGCCGGAAACTACAAGGCGGCCGACTATCTCCAGGTGCCGTTCGTCGTCTATTCCGGCGAGCTCACCGTTCTGTGCGTGGCGCTGCTCGGCGCCTGCCTCGGATTCCTCTGGTGGAATGCCTACCCGGCCCGCGTCTTCATGGGCGACACCGGATCGCTGGCGATCGGCGGGATGCTGGGCGCTGTGGCGATCTGCTGCAAGCAGGAGCTCCTGATGGTCATCGTCGGCGGCGTGTTTGTGATCGAGGCGATGTCGGTCATCCTGCAGGTGGCCAGCTTCAAACTCACCGGGAGGCGCATCTTTAAAATGTCGCCGATCCACCACCACTTTGAACTCAGCGGATGGAAGGAGAACACCGTGATCGTCCGCTTCTGGATTCTCTCGGTTCTCTTCGCACTGCTCGGGCTTGCTACTTTGAAACTCCGTTAACTCATGATCTACAGCGGAAAAAATGCGGTTGTTCTGGGACTCGGCCACAGCGGTGAGGCCGCTGCCGTCCTCCTCCAGGAGGAGGGCGCGACCGTGACCGTCTGCGAGTCGCTCGACAGCCCCGCGCTGCGCGAGAAGGCCTCTTCGCTTGCCGCCCGCGGGGTGCAGGTGCTTCTTGGCGGGGCGGCCGACAAGGATCCGGCAGACTACGATATCGCCGTGATCAGCCCCGGCATCGATCCGGCCGTGCCCCTGGTCAGGAACGTGGCGGCGAAGGGTGTCCCGATCATCGGCGAGCTGGAACTGGCATTCGAGGAGTGCTCGTGCCCGGTGGTCGCGATCACCGGAACCAACGGAAAGACCACGACGACGGAACTGACGACGGCGCTCCTCCAGGGGTGCGGAGTCCGGACGATGGCCAGCGGAAACATCGGGCTGCCGTTTGCCACTGCGGTCCGCAGCAGCCACGAACTCGATGTGATGGTTCTGGAGGTGAGCTCGTTCCAGCTGGAAACGGTCCGCTCGTTCCGCCCGCATGTGGCCGCCTGGCTCAACCTCAGCCCGAACCACCTCGACCGCTATGCGGGCATGCAGGATTACCGCGACGCCAAGCTCCGGATTTTTGAGAACCAGACGCCGGAGGATTTTGTTGTGGCCAATGCGCTCAGCGAGCTGCCGCCGCTTCCCGTCCGCAAAATCACATTCAGTGCGGTGAGTGCGGACAGCGACTTCACGCTGCGCGGCACGGAGATTTGTTTCCGGGGTAGCCCGGTCCTCGACCAGGCCGCGACCCGGCTTCGCGGAGTTCATAACGCCGAGAACCTGATGGCGGCCATGGCGATCGCCTACGCCCTGAACGTCGATTTCGACCGCATGGCTGGCGCGGTCGCCGACTACGCCGCTCCGTCGCACCGGTGCGAGTTCGTCCGCGAGCTCGACGGCGTCCTCTGGATCAACGATTCGAAAGCCACCAACCTCGACGCCGTGGAGAAGGCGATCCGCTCCCAGGAACGCCCGATCATCCTGCTCGCGGGAGGGAAGGACAAAGGGTTCGAATTCGATGACATCGCACCGCTTGTGCGGGAGAAGGTTCGCGCGGCCGTGCTCATCGGCGAGATGAAGGACCGGATCGCGAAATCATGGTCCGGAGTGGACTGCTCGCTGGCGGGCTCGCTCGAGGAGGCCGTGGACCTTGCCAGCCGGACTGCCCGGGCGGGCGACGTCGTCCTGTTCTCTCCGGGAACATCCTCGTTCGACATGTTCCGCAACTACGGGGAGCGCGGAAATCTTTTTAAATCGCACGTTCAAAAACTGATACCAACCACCAAAAAACAAACGCACACATGAAAACAACCACACGTCCACTTGCTCCCCGCCGGATGGCCCGGAGGATGGTTCCCCGCAAGGTTCTGCATGCGCGGGCGGCAGCGAGCGAGGAGGATTTCGACGAGATCGAGGGCGAATCCGAGCCGAACATGAAGCTCTCGCACGCTTTCATCGTCGTGCTTGTCCTCCATGTGCTTGCCGTTGGAGGCGTCTTCGCCTTCAACACCCTGAAGACGAAGCAGCTGATTCCCGACCGCGCTGCGAAGGCGGCATCCGTCAAGACCGAGGCCGCTCAGGCGTCTCAACAGGCCGCAGAGGCTGCGGCGCCCGCCGAGAAGCCCGCTCCGGCGGAGCAGCCCACCTATACGGTCGTCGCCGGCGACACGCTCAAGAAGATCGCGTCCAGGCACAAGACGTCCATCGAGGCCATCGAGAAAGCGAACGACATCACCAGCACGACAACGATCCGCGTCGGTCAGGTCCTGCGCCTTCCCGCCTCGGCATCCGTGAAAGCCGTCGCAACGCAGGCGAAGCCCGCGCCGCCGGCGGCTCCGGCCGCAAAGGTTGCCTCTGCCGGTGTCGTCGCACCGCTGCCCGTGGCGAAAACCCAGGCGATTTCCCATACGCCGTCGAAGCCGGCGGCCTCCAAGGACGCCGGCGCCGCCGGTCCCTCCGCCAAATCCGCTGAGTTGAAGGCCCCCAAAGCCAGCGACGCGAAATCCGCCGAACCGAAGGCCGCCCCGGCGGCCGAGCCGAAGACGGCCGCCTCGGCCGCCACTTCCGAAGACAGCGCAAAAAGCTACGTGGTCGCCTCGGGCGACAATCCCTACACGATCGCGAAAAAGCTGAAAATCAGCTATAGTGATCTCCTGAAAGCCAACAAGATTGACGATCCGAAGAAGCTGCAAATCGGCCAAAAACTCATCATTCCCTAAGGCTTCGCGGCCGGTCGGGAAACCGGCCCGGGACTCCACATGCAAAAACACGGCATCTCTCTTCTCATCCTGACCGTCGCGGGCCTGATCGCCCTCGGCCTGGTGATGCTTTTCAGCACCAGCGCGTTCGCGCAGGATAGCCATGGTGATGTCTACTTCTTCGTTAAGCGCCAGGCGATGTGGCTGGGGGTCGGCGTGGTCGTCTCGGTGGTGGCCGCCAGCCTCGACTACCATGTCTGGCAGCGCACCTGGTGGATCTGGTTTGCCGGCGCCTTCGTCCTGCTGCTCCTCTGCTTTGTGCCTCCGATCGGGCAGCGGATCAACGGATCCTCCCGCTGGCTGAACATCGGGATCGGCGCCCTGCAGCCGAGCGAGCTGGCGAAGATTGCCGCGATCTTTTTTCTGGCCTGGTGGTTTTCAAAGTTCGAGCTGCAGTCGAAGGGCCTGCTGATGGGGTTCATCGCCCCGATGGCCGTGATTTCCCTCCTCCTCGCGCCGATCGCCTGCGAGGTGGATCTCGGCAACACCGCCCTGATCGGAGGGACCGCTGTTGCGTTGATCTTTATCGCCGGGGGCGCACTGCGCTGGCTGGCCTTCATGGTGCTTGGCGGCGTGGGTGGGATCCTCTTGCTCGCCACGCAGATCACCGAGCGCCAGGGCCGCCTGCTCGCGTTCATGGATCCCGCCAAATACAAGCTCGGGGAGGGGCTTCAGCAGTGGCAGGCGCTCATCGCGTTCGGATCCGGCGGACTCGAGGGACTCGGCCTCGGGGAGGGTCGCCAGAAAATGCTTTACCTGCCCTACGCCCATACTGATTTCATCTTTCCGATGATTGGAGAAGAACTCGGGCTGAAGATGACGCTGCTGACCGTGGCCGGCTACCTGCTGTTATGCCTATTCGGGCTGCTGGTGGCGTCGAACGCGCGCGACCGCTTTGGCGGCCTGCTGGCCTCGGGGGCCGTGATGCTCATCTGCCTCCAGGCGGCGGTGAACATCGGGGTGACAACCTCGCTTCTTCCGAACAAGGGGATGCCGCTTCCGTTCATCAGCTACGGCGGCTCGAACATGATGGTCTGCCTTTTCATGATCGGATTGCTGGTCAGCATTCACCGTCAGGGAAAACCACTGAACGCCGGGCTTTCGCCCGCGCTCCTCAACGCCCGGGTGGGGCGCCGCCTATGAGTGTCGTGACGCCATTCCGCGCCGTGATCGCCTGCGGGGGGACCGGAGGCCACCTCTTTCCCGGCCTTGCCGTTGCGGAAGCCCTGCACGCGCGCGGCCACGAGGTTCTGCTTTTTGTCTCCGAAAAGGAGATCGACGCGACGGCGCTCAAGGCGCATCCGGAGTTCCGCTTCGAGAAGCTGCCGTCGGTCGGGCTGCCCACGCGGATCGTCTCCCCGGCGCTCGTCCGGTTCATGCGTCGGTTCTGGGAGAGCTACTCGCAGTGCCGGAGGATCTACCGGCGGTTTCGTCCGTCGGTGGTGCTGGGCATGGGGGGATTCACCTCCACGGCGCCGGTGCTGGCGGCGAGGTTCCGCGGCCTGCCGTCGTTCGTCCACGAGTCAAACGCCATCCCGGGCCGCGCGAACAAGCTGGCAGCGAAGTTCACCACCAAGGTTCTGCTTGGCTTCGAGGACTGCGAGGCCTACTTCCCCACCGCCGAGTGCGTCATCACCGGCACCCCGGTGCGCCGGAATCTCGGCGAGCCGATCGACCGGGCTGCGGCGCGCCAGATTTTCGGCCTGGCTGCCGACAAAAAAACCCTTCTGGTCATGGGGGGAAGCCAGGGAGCGGCGGGCATCAACCAGCTCCTCTTCAAAACCGCGCCGCTGCTCGCGGGCTCGGGAATCCAGATCATCCACCTCACCGGCGAGCGCGATGACCGGCTGGCCGCCGCGAATTACCAGCGGGATGAAATCCCTCATTACGTTTCAACGTTCCACCACCGGATGGAGGAGGCTTACTCGGCCGCCGACGTCGTCGTGTCCCGCGCGGGAGCGTCGAGCCTCAGCGAGCTGTCGCAATTCGGGCTCCCGTCGGTTCTCATCCCCTATCCTTACGCGACCGACGACCACCAGACGGCCAACGCGAAGATCTACGCGCGCCAGGGCGCCGCGGAAATGCTTCCCGAGAAGGGCACCGGGCCGGAGATGCTGGCCGCGATGATTTCGAATTTGCTCTCGGACGACAACCGGCGCGAGCGCATGTCCGTTGCGTCGCGGAGGATCCCGCCCGGATCCGCCGCCACGAATGTCGCCGACGTGCTTCAGGCCGCCGTCAAGGAGGCGCGCACATGAACGTCGTGGAACTCCAGCACGCCCTCACCGGCGGCAAGGCTTGCCGCGTCCACCTGATCGGGGTCGCGGGCTCGGGAATGAGCGGGATTGCCGCCCTCCTCCTGGCGCTAGGCCACGATGTGAGCGGTTCGGACAAGGTCGACACCGTCGAGGTCGGCCGGCTTTGCAAAAAGGGCCTCCGCTTCGAATGCCCGCAGTCTGCCGAGGGCGTCCGCGGCGCCGAGATCGTTCTTTACTCGTCGGCGATCAAGCCGGGCAATCCGGCCTACGATGAGGCGGTCCGGCTCGGGATTCCGATGGCCCGCCGGGCGGATGCGCTCGCCGCCATCATGTCCGCCAAGAAGGGGGTCGTCGTCTGCGGGATGCACGGAAAAACGACAACTTCGGCGATGGCGGCGCACGTCCTGCGCTCTGGGGGGCTCAAGCCGTCGCACTATGTCGGCGCGGAGATCCCGATCCTGGGGACCAACGCGCGGTGGGATTCCGAGGGGGAATATTTCGTCGCCGAGGGGGATGAGAGCGATGGCACGCTGATCAACTACCATCCGGCGCACGCGATTGTTCTGAACATCGAACCCGAGCACCTCGACTTCTACAAGGATCTCGCCGCGATCGATGCCGTCTATGCCAAGCTGGCCGCCCAGACGTCCGGGAACATCTTCTATTGCGCCGACGATGAGGGCGCGCGCCGGGTCTGCGCCGACGGCCCGCGGGCGATTACCTACGGGCATGCCGCGGGCTGCGATTACCGGATCACCTCGCTGCGTGCGGAAAATTTCCGCTCGTATTTTTCGGTCGAGTGCCGGGGCCGTGAGATGGGTGCAGTTGTTCTGAACATCCCGGGCGCGCACAACGCGGTGAACGCGCTGGCCGTGATCGCGCTGGCCAGCGAGCTGGGCGTCGAGTTTGAGAAAATCGTCACCGCGCTCGAAAGCTTCCGCGGAGCCAGGCGGAGGTTCGAGATCCGCTACGAGTCCGAGCGCCACCTCTGCGTGGACGACTACGGGCACCATCCCACCGAGATTGCCGCGACGCTCGCCACCGCCCGGACCGGAGCTTGGAAGCGCGTCATCGCGATGTTCCAGCCGCACCGCTTCACCCGCACGCTGGCCTTGAAGGACGAGTTCGGCCGTGCGTTCGATGATGCGGACCATGTTTTTGTCGCGGACGTCTACCCGGCGAGCGAGAAGCCGATCCCGGGTGTCTCCGGCCAGACGATCGTCGATGCCCTCCTCGCGCACGGGCATCCGTCTGCACGGCATGTGCCTGAGGTGGCCCGCCTGCACAAGGCGGCGGCGGCCGTTCTGGAGGATGGCGATCTGGTCTTGAGCCTCGGGGCGGGAAATATCCACGAAGCCGGTGCAAATCTCGCCCGGGACCTCGCCCAGCGCGAGAGCCTTCTCAAGATCATGGGCCCTGGCAGCATACGGCTGCACGAACCGCTCTCGAAGCACACAACCATGCGGATCGGTGGCCCGGCGCAGTTCTGGGCGGAGCCCGAAACCGAGGAAGGATTCGCCGATCTCGTACAGCATTGTTTTGATGAGGGCATCCCTTTTATGGTGATGGGGAGGGGCTCGAACCTCCTGGTGCGGGATGGAGGCATCCCGGGCGTGGTTGCCCACCTGGCGCGGGGCGAATTCCTCCGCCACGAAGTGAACGGCCAGGAAATCACTGCCGGCGTCGGCGTGAAGTTCAAGCAGATCAGTGCGCTCGCCAGGAATGCCTCGATCGCCGGCTTCGAGTGGATGGAGGGCATCCCGGGAAACCTCGGCGGCGGCCTGCGCATGAATGCCGGCGCCATGGGCGTCCAGACGTTCGACCAGGTCGTCCGGGTCCGCTTCTGCGATCAGGATGGAAACATTTTCACCCGCACGCCGGCCGAGCTGGACGTCCGCTACCGGAACGTCCCGATCCTGCGCCAGAACTTCGCCCTTTCGGCGGTTCTGGCCGGCACGCCCGGCGATCGCGTGGCGATCGACCGGCTCATCGAGACGTCGGTGACCAAGCGCCGGGAGTCCCAGCCGGTTGCTGCCAGCGCCGGGTGCGTCTTCAAGAATCCGGGCCCGGTGCCGGCCGGCCGGCTCATCGAGGAACTCGGGTTCAAAAATTTCTCGGTCGGCCGGGCGAGGGTCTCCGAGGTGCACGGAAACTTTATCGTGAACGATGGTGGCGCGACCGCAGAGGAGGTCATCAACCTGATCTCTGAGATCCAGGCCGCCGCCGAACGGGTGAGGGGAATCACTCTGGAGACCGAGGTTCAGATTGTAGGAGTCGACTTATGAGGAAGCATTCAGGATTATTGAAGGGCAAGCGGGTCGCGCTGCTGATGGGCGGCCCCGGCAAGGAGCGGGAGGTCTCGCTCCGCTCAGGGGCAGCGGTGGCGATCGCCCTCCGCGCCGCTGGAGCCGCGGTCTCGGAGGTCGACGTCACCGGTCCGTACTTCCACCTGCCGCCTGGCACCGATCTGGCCTTCAACATCATCCATGGCACGTTCGGCGAAGACGGAGCGCTGCAGGAAATTCTTGACGGCCGGGGCATCCCCTACACCGGCGAAGGGGCTGAGGGAAGCCGCCGGGCCTTTGATAAGATCGCCACCAAAGCCGCCTTCGACCAGGCGGGCGTCCCGACCTCCGCATGGCACGCGATCGAGGCGGGTGGAAGGCCGGAATTTGAGTTCCCGTTTGTCGTCAAAGCCCCCAGGCAGGGATCGAGCGTGGGCGTCCACATCGTGCGGGGGGAGTCCGAACTCGGGCATGCCCTGGCGGATTGCTTTCTCTATGGCGAGCAGGTCCTGGTAGAATCGTTCTTCCACGGGCGCGAGCTGACGGTCGGAATTCTGGGAGAACACGCGCTCCCGATCGTCGAAATTGTGCCGCACGAGGGATTCTACGATTACGAGCACAAATATACCAAGGGAGCCTCCGATTACCATGTCCCCGCCAAGCTCGCCGCCGGGCAGACCCGCGCCGTCCAGGAAGCCGCGCTTGCTGCCCACCGCGCCCTCGGGCTCGAAGTCTACTCCCGGGTCGATGTACTTCTGGCGGAGGACGGGAGCATGAGCGTGCTGGAGGTCAACACGATCCCCGGTATGACCGAGACCAGCCTCCTCCCGAAGGCGGCGGCTGTTGCCTCATTGGACTTTTCCGCCCTCTGCGAGGAGATTGTCGGCCTTTCACTTGCCAAGAAGAGCAGATGAACCGAGGAACACCCAAAGCGATCCCAGGAAACCGCAGGCACCGCGTAGGCGGCCGCAGGCAGCACTTCCTCGATGTGAAGGTCCGGACAGTCACCGCACGCAGACAGCGTCGCGAGCGCGTGAGCGGCGTCGTCTGGAAAATCGCGCTCCTGGTCGCTCTTTGCGCGGCCGCATGGGTGGGAACCACCACCGCCCTGGAAAAATTCTTCTTCTCAAACCCCGAATACACCCTCAAGCGCGTGAGCCTTGAACTCGATGGAGTGATGACCCGCGAGGAGGTTCTTTCCGAGACCGGAATCCGGGAGGGGGAGAATATTTTCCGCATCGATCTGGCCACGGCCGAAAAGGTTCTTCGGGACGTGCCGCAAGTGTCCAGCGTCTCTATCGAGCGGCAGCTGCCCGACCACATCTCGATCACTCTGGCCGCCCGCATTCCGGTCGCGTGGGTGGCCGGGCGGGATGACGCCTCGGATCCCTTCGATCCCGAGCATTCGCTCCTTGTCGACGACACCGGCTACCTGATGAAGCCGCGGATTATCCAGCCGGACTACTACCACCTCCCGGTGATCTACGGGGTGAAGAGTGACAACATCCGCGACGGGGAACCGCTGCATAACGAGGACCTCCGGCGGGCGCTCGCCCTTCTCGACGAGATTAACCGCAATCCTGAAAGCCTTCTCCATGTGCGGACGATGGATATCTCAAAGGGGTTTTGCATAGAGGTCGTTAGCGACAGGAACGCGCGGGTTGTTTTTTCTCCGGAGGAATTTTCCGGCCAGCTCGCCCGCCTGCGGCAGCTTCTCGAGCACTGCAGCGAGAGCGGCCGCGAACTGGAATCCGTGAACCTGATGGTCCGCCGGAACACGCCGGTCACATTTGTGATGGCGGACCCGCCGAAAGCTGCCCCGGAACCGCCCAAAGGCGCGGCGGATCCTGTCCGGGCAAAAACCGCTCAAAACACAAAGGGAAAGAGAAACTGATGGCCAGGGAGGATATTCATGTCGGTTTGGAGATTGGCACCAGCAAGGTCTGCGCGGTCGTTGCCGAGTGCCGCGAGGACGGAGAGGTGAGGTTGCTGGGCGTCGGGGAGACCCCGTCGCGCGGCGTGCGGAAGGGCGAGATCATCGACTTCGAAAATGCCTCGAACTGCGTGCGCGACGCGCTCTCCGATGCCGAGGAAAAGAGCGATGTCGAGATCCGCGATGTCTGGCTCTCGGTGACCGGAAGCCACATCGAGAGCTTTAACAACCGCGGATCGGTCACGATCCCCGAGGACGGCGGAGAGATTACCGAGGAGGAGATGCAGGAGGTTGAACTCAAGGCCAAGGAGATCAGCCTGCCGAAGGAAAACATCATCCTGCACTCGATCATCCAGCATTACTACGTCGACGGACAGCAGGGCGTCCTCAATCCGATGGGCATGCTCGGAGGGAAGCTTGAGGCGGACTTCCACATCATTCACGGCGTGCGGACGAGGATCCAGAATGCGATCCGCTGCGTGAAGGAGTGCGACATCGAGGTTCTCGACGTCGTGGTGAACTCGCTGGCCTCCGCGCAGGTCGTGCTCGGCAAGCACGAAAAGGATGCGGGCGCCCTTGTCGTGGATATCGGCGGCGGCGTGACCGACTACATCGTCTATCTGGACGGGGCCGTCCGGCACAGCGGCGTCCTTGCGGTCGGTGGCGATCACATCACGAACGATATTTCCATCGGGTTACGGATCCCGATCACCCGCGCCGAAAAGCTCAAGGTCGAGGAGGGATCGGCCATTCTGGGCAAATCGCTTCCGGGCGAGAAGATCGTGCTCAAGAACGACACCGGCTTCTCCGGCAAGGAGGTCGAGCGCGAGATGCTCAACCTCATCATCCATTCCCGGCTCAAGGAGCTGTTTGAGCACGTGCGCAAGGGGTTTGCCGGCGAGGTGCCCGAGCACCTGCTTGGCGCGGGCATCATGCTCACCGGCGGCTGCAGCCTCATCCGGGGAATCCGGGAGGTGGCGGAATCGGTCTTCGACATGCCGGTTCAGCTCACGCATGCCCACGACGTCTCGGGGCCGACCTCGGCCTTTGAGAACCCCCGGTTTTCGACGTGCATCGGCGTGGCCAAATACGCGCAGGCCGTCCGCTCGGAAATGCCGCAGGAATCGTTCTTCGGAAAAATCTTCAGAAAAATCACCGGTAAACGCTGAAACAACAATGATCACATTCCCGAAATACTTGGACCGCACAATCCAGCCGGTCGTCCGGCTGGTGGGGCTTGGCAATGCCGGGGTCAATCTGGCCGACCGGATCACGATGGGAGCCCCGCTTCCGCTGCAGGTGGTGGCAGTGAACTCCGACCAGCAGTCGCTCTCCTCGTCCGTCGCACCGGCCAAGGTAGCCCTCGGCCCGCTCACCACCCGCGGGCTCGGCGCGGGAGGCGATCCGGAAATCGGATTCGATGCTGCCAAGGAATCCGCGATCGAGATTGAAGACGCGTTGTCCGGAGCGGATATCGTTTTTCTGTGCGCGGGGCTTGGCGGAGGAACTGCCTCCGGGGCAGCTGCGATGGTGGCCGATCTGGCCAAGGAGTCCGGCGCCCTGCTCATCGCGGTCGTCACCTCACCGTTCGCTTTTGAGGGCCGCCGGAGATCGGCCCAGGCGGCGACCGCCCTTCGCGAGATCCAGGGGCGGGCCGATGCAGTCATTCATTTTGAAAACGACCGGATGGCCGACCTGGCCGCGCCCCGCGCCGGAGTGGCCGAAACCTTCTCGGCGTGCGACGCACTGCTTGGAGGCTGCGTGGCTTCGCTGGTGCGGTTGGTCGCCGCTCCGGGTCCGCTGGCAGTCGGTCTGCCCGATCTGCTTTCGGTTTTGCGGTCAGCCTCCGGCTCCTGCCTGTTTGGGACCGGGGTTGCCAAGGGCGACAACCGCGCGCACGAGGCGCTCGAGGCCGCGCTGAAGAGCCCGCTGCTCGACAGCGGAGCGCTGCTCGACCAGGCCGGCAACCTGCTGGTCCATATTTCTGGGCCGCCCGGACTCAGCTTTGCCGAGGTCGGTGCCATCATGCAGGAAATCGAGCGGCAGGCGTCCACCTCGACGCTGCTCCACCTCGGCGTGGCCACGTCGAACGACCCATCCTCCCCAGTCGTTGTGACTCTCCTTGGCAAAACCGGAGCCGAATGCCACCCCTCGGTCGCGCCGGTCGATGTGATCTTCTCCGCCCGGCCAGTGCGGGCGGTTCCACCTCCTCCCTCCGCGCCTGCGCCTGAAGCGTCGACGCTCCAGGAGGAACTTGTTCCGACCGTCGAGGTGCCGGCGGCCCGTCAACCGCTTCCCGACCCCGCTCTGCAACGCGCCCACAAGGCGGCGGTAAAAACCGCGCCCGAAAAAATCAAGCAGGAAACATTGCAGTTCGAGCCGGTCGCCCGCGGGCGGTTTGAAAAGATCGAGCCCACGATTGTGGGCGGAGAGGACCTGGACGTTCCGACGTTCCTGCGACTCAACAAGCGCGCGTAGTTCCCGCGGGCACGCAGGAAGCCAGCTCAGCCCTCCACGCCGAGGAGCTTTTCGAGCTTGGCGACTTTGATGACGTTGCGGACGTTCGGCTGAAGGTGGAGGAGTGCGAGGCGGGCGTCCGTCCGTTCGGCGACCATCCGCTGGCAGCGGATGAGGAAGCCAAGCCCCGAGCTGTCGATGAACGTGGTTGCTCCGAGGTCAAGGCGGAGGATGCGCAGGTCCGGACGCTTCTGCCACTCCGCGACGGCCGAGGCGGTGCACTCGCGGACGTTGTCGTTCATGACCCGCTGGGGAAGCAGGAGGAGCATTGATTTTTCAAGGCTGTCGATCACCGGGCGCAGGAGTGATCCGGCCTGCTCGCGCTTGATCAGGGCGTGGGCGGCGGTGATGCTTTCTGCGACGGGGAGAACCCGGTCGAGACGTGTCATCGCAAATACGGAATGCACTTTTTCCGAAGGAGCGGCGATGCAGCCGGTGATCGCCTGGGACCATGCCCGACGCAGGGTGCGCAGGACGTGTCCCAATCCGCTGCTGTCGATCATGGAAACCATCGACATGTCGATGATGAACGGTTTGGTGCAGCTCGGAGATTTGAGCTGATCCAGTGTTCCCGCGACGAGCGCCCCCTTCCAGAAGAGGATTTCCACGTCGCCGGCGTCCTGCGCTGCGGGGGCATCCACGGAACCGCTTTCCGGCGGCCTGCGCAGGATCGCGTTGCGCTCCCGCAGCACCTGGCTCATCAGAAACTTGATGTCCTTTGCGTAGCGGCCGGCGAGTCTTCCGGGTTCCTGAAGCATCCGGAAGATCCACTCAAGCCCGAGCCTTCCCACCCAGTCCGGGGCGCGGTGGACCTTGCCGGCCAGGAAGTCGATTGTCGCGCCGACGCCGATTGAGCAGGGGATGCCGGTTTCGCGGTAGTGCGAATAGATCCACTTCTCCTGCTTCGGGCAGCCGAAAGCCACGAGGAGAATGTCCGGCTTCGCCTCCCGGAGCCTCGAGGCGATGTCGGCATGGTTGAACTCGTGGAGCGGGGCGAACGGCGGAGAATACGCTCCCGCGATGATCAGGCCGGGGTGCTTGGCCTTCAAGTTCTCCGAGGCCTTTGCGACCGAGGCGGGATCGCCTCCGAGCAGGAAAAGCCGCCAGCCCTCGCGGGCGGCGCGTTCGGCCAGTCGGGGGACAAGGTCCGAGCCGGCCACACGCTCCCGGAGCGGGCGCCCGGTCAGCCGCGAGGTCCAGACAAGAGGTGTGCCGTCGCAAAGGACCAGCTCGGCCTCAATGAGGATGCGTTGGAGTTCGACATCCGTGGAGGCTTGCGTGGCGAAGTCCAGATTCGCGGTGACGAGGTATGACGGAGTCCGGCGCTTGATGATGCGGGCGATCCAGTCCAGCGTTTCATCCATGGTCACGTCGTGAAACGGCATCCCCAGCATGACGATGGTGCGTGGTTCGGAGAGCTCCTTCATGTCAGTAGACAATCAGCTGAACGGCCGCAGGAAAAGAAGATCCGGCGCGGCCGGGCACGCCGGGAAGCGGACAACAGGCCAGTCGAAGCTCACCGGTGCTTGAGGAGTTGAACCCCGTAGTCGCCCGATACCACGTCCGCAGTGAAACGGTATTCGCCGTCGCGCGGGCACTCAAAGACCAGGGGAGGCGGGCTGCCGTGAGGCGCGAGCCGGCGGCTGCCGTCATAGGGGTAATCCACGAGCGACCATCCCCAGCCGGCGCGGTTGGCGGTGAATTTATAGGTGTAGGCCGTTCCGCCCGTGAGCCGCAGGAGTTTGGTGAAAACCCGGCCGTCGGACGTCTGCATGTCGTGCATCGGGTCGACCGGGTTCCAGCCCCCTTTGCCGTCGCCCGCGAACTGGTCGAAATTTCCGGAGATCTGGAGCGACTCGATGGCCATGACCGGCTGGACGGGGGGATCAAACGAAAATGTTCCCCTTGCAGGATCGAGGGTGACGACGTGATCCCCGTCGGCAGGGACGCGGAAGAGAAGGTTCCACTCCTGCGGTGCGGAGTGCCAGGTTTTTCCCCACTCCCCGCCGTAGCCGATGCTGTCGAGCGCCCAGTTTCCATCGATCGAGAAATTCATCGAGTAGACCCCCTTGGTGCCTCCGCCCGTTTTCAGGCTCAGCTTCTTGTGCCAGAGGCCGTTCGCATCCCTGTCCATATCATGTTCTGGCGCAGCCGGGTTCCAGGGATCGGGCAGGGCATCGCCGTCGACCTGGAAGCGGGCGACCTGGAAAAACTCCACCGTCGGCGAGACCTCGAACCGGAATTCCTCCGGCCAGACGCGGATCGTGTAGATGCCGTCGTCGCGGACCCGGAAGACGATGGCTGACTCCTCGATGTGCCCGACCCGGCTCTCGTAGCCGTTGCCGCCTGCGAGGCGGCCCGGCTTTCCGAGGATGGCACCGAACCCCCAGTCGCCGTTGTTGTTGGCCGAGAGCAGGCACTGGTAGATCCCGTTCTTCTCGTGGCCTCCCGACGCCGAAAGGGGGAGCGAGATCTCCCACGAGCCGTCGGCCTTCTTGTGAAACTCGTGCGACGGCTTCCACTCGTCCCACTTTTCCGCTGGTCGCGTGCGGCGGCCGTCGAAGCACTCAACAGAACCCTCGCTGTCGTGGACAAACCCGTTGATCTGCAGCGATTCGATTTTGGTGAGCTCCTCGACAGGCGGAGAAATGGAATAGCGCGAGCGGGCGGGATCGAACGTGAACGTGTGGTCGCCGTCGGCCGTCACCCGGAAAATGATATTTCCCGCGAAGGCGGAATCCGGCCCGGTGAGCAGTTCACCGGGGGATTTTCCCCGCTTGAAAACCTGGCGGAGTTCGTGGTTCGTGAAGAACCTGGCGGCGTAAATTCCATCGCCGTTCCGCCCGCCGGTGGCACTGAGCCGAACCGTTGCGGCGAAGGTGCCATCGGGCTGGCCGGCCATGTCATTTCCCGCAAGGAACGGATTCCAGCGCGCCCGCCCGTCGCGGACGGTGCCGACCAACTGCGCACTGGCGGGGGCGGTCTGGGAGGAAGCCGGATGCAGGGTCGCCGCGAGGAGTGCCAGGGGAATTAGCAGGCGCAACATAAGCCCTTCTTAACCGGCGTTTCCGGTTTTGGCGATATCGAATGTGCACGCGACTCCCCGGGCATCCGGATCAGTCACCTTGACACGCCGGAGGAAAAAATTTATCTCCTCAAGTATGGAATCTCCCCGGATTCTGCTCCCCCTCGCAGCAGCAGCCTGCCTCCTTGCTGCGGCACCAACCCTCCATGCGGAGATCACGATCGATATGGTTTACGTCGGCGACGCTGGCAATCCCGCCGACCAGGCTTTTGGTGCGAACCCGGCCTTCGGCTCGGTGGCCTATGACTACCTCATCGGAAAATACGAGGTCACCAACAGCCAGTATGCCGCATTCCTGACTGCTGTGGCCTCCACGTTGGACACGTATCTGCTCTACCCACCGACGGAAAACCCGAGCAACCCGGGGAATGCCAAAAATATCCTGCACCCGCGAAGCAGGGGGATCGTGCAGAGTGCGATTGACGGAGGAGGCTTCAGCTACTCGGTGGCGGCGAACATGGCTGATAAGCCGGCCGACTTCATGACGTGGTTTTCCGCAGCGAGGTTTGCCAACTGGATGGCGAACGGCCAGCCGACCGGGCCGCAGGATGCCACGACCACGGAAAACGGTGCCTACACGCTCAACGGGATCATGACCGGAGGGTTCAGTCTCACGAGGAATGCAGTCAACCCAAACACCTCCGCCGCCACGGCGTTTTGGCTTCCGTCCGAAGACGAGTGGTATAAGGCGGCGTATTACGACCCGACCTACACCAACCCCGAAGCGGGCACGCACTACTGGATGTATGCGACCGGCAACAACACGGTCCCGGACATCGCGACGGCGACGGCGACCGGCGACATCGCGAACCCCGGAGTGAACGTGGCGAACTATGCCGGCGGCTGCACGTGGAACGAACAGATCGAGAACCTGACGACGGTCGGGAGTGCGGGGAGCGCCAGCCATTACGGCACGTTCGACCAGGCGGGCAACGTCTGGGAGTGGAGCGAGGGGGTTGAGCAGGATGGCACCAAGCGCGGGTTGCGCCAGGGGTCGTCGAACGACCCCGCGCCCGTGCCCGGCGGACCTCTCTACCTGGCAGCCTCGTTCGGCAACAACGGGGCCGTGCCGGACGCCTACTTCTGGAACGCGGGATTTCGTCTTGCTGCCATCCCCGAGCCGTCCGCAGCGGCGCTGATATTGGTTACTGCCGGAATCACGTGGATCGCCCGCAGAAGATGGATTCATGGCAAACGCATGAACAATTTGACGTTCAAAAAATCATGAACGCCACCGCGCGGGGCTCCTATTCCGTGGAGCACACCTGGCCCTGCTGTCGAACTGGAAATCCGCGTTTCGATGTCGATGCGTTAACAACCAGGCTGCTGGCGGGTATCCGCCCCGGCGCTTGTCTCCTCCTCGTCTTGCTCGCGGCAATGGGAAGCGCATTTTGTGCGGACGCCCCCGCGCCGCTGGCCGATGCGATCAAAGCTGCGGCGCGCGGCGATGCGGAATGGCTGAGCGGCTGGATCGCCGGGGGAGGGAATCCTGATGTGGCGGATGAGAACGGTTGGACGCCTCTTCTGATCGCCTCCGCCCGCGGGCAGGCTGCGGCCGTGGATGCGCTTCTGAACAATGCCGTCCGCAAGGCGGACCCCGGGGTCCGCTTTGCGCCCTCCGGCGCGCTGCCCATCCACATGGCCGGTGAGTCCGGCGATGTGGAAACCGCGAAGCTCCTCCTCGCCGCGCGGTCGGGCGATATCAACGAGGCCTGGCTCCTCAACGGGCATACGCTTCTCCTGCAGGCGGCATTTTATGGCCATGTGGATCTTGCCAAATTTGCGCTCGCGCAGGGGGCGAATCCCGCAGCGACGACCCTGCGCGGGCTCACCGCGCTTGATTTCGCCAGGCAGTTCGACAACCGACCCCTCATCGAGGCACTGACCGCGTCGGCACCGTCCCCGGAGGCAAAGGAGGCCTATTTCAAGGCACTCCTGGAGCGGATCCGTGAGACGGTCCCGCCTGGTGAGGAGGAGGCACAGCGCCGCTCCGATGAGGCCGCTGCAGCGATCACCGATGCCTTGCAGCAGGCCGGCAATACCCCGGATTCGGCCGATGCGCTTTCGGCCCAGGTCGCCGCCAAGCTCGCCGGCGTCGATCCGAACCGCCTCGCGGGCGTGCTGCGACAGCCACTGCTCGTGGTCGCCGTGACCGGCAATAATTCCGGGCCGCACCCGGAGTCCTCCGCGGCGTTGCGCCTCGAAATCGCCCGGCTCCTGCTCGATCGCGGCGCGAGCCCGCTGGCCAAGGAGAAGCATCCGATGGGCGCCGACGCGATCATCCGCGCATCGGTCTTCGGGCACCTCGACATCCTGAAGCTCATGGGGACGCGGATCACGGCCGCCGAACTCGCCGCCGCTCTGAACGAGATCCCCGCGGTCAACGGACTGACCGCTCTGCACGATGCCGTCCTCCGCGCCGGCACCGCGCCGGCCGATCGTCTGCCCCGCTACCTGGAACAGATCCGTTGGGAGGTGGGCAGTGGCGCACGCAGTGACATCGGCGACTTCTCCGGCCGGACCCAGCGCCAATACGCGGAGAACATTGCCGATCCGGAGCGCCGGGGAGCGGTCGTCGCCGCGCTGGATTCCTCGCTGCCGACGCCCCAGTGGAATCACCCGGCACTCGCCGTTCCCGCCCTCGAGCCTGCGATGAAATGGTATTCCGACGTCTTCGGGTTCGCCCCGCTTACCCAGCCGCTTGTTCATACCCCGGCCATCGGCGAGCGCTGGAAAATCGCGACATCGATTTTTGGCGAGGACATCACGAGGGTCCGGTTCGTGCGCATGCGCATTCCCGATGCGCCGTTCAAGCAGGTGATCGAAATTTTTGAAATCGAGCCGGCTCCGCCGGTGCCCGCCCCCGAAACAAAGCGCCGATCCGGCTATGTTCATGCCTGCATGATTGTCGGCGATCCGGCCACGACCGCCGGTCGGATCGCCGCCCGAGGAGGCAAAATTCTTTCCCGTGCCGCGATCAATGATCTGACAATCATCTTTTGCCGGGACCCCTATGGAAATATTATCGAACTGGCATCCGCTCCCTGGTAAATAACGCATTCCTTCCTCCCACTTATGAAAATCCATCTCCCCGGCCCTTGGCCCGACGCTGGCAATCTTTTCCTCCGCCTGGGAACAGGCATCACGATGATCGTTCATGGCGCAATCAAGTTCGATGGCGGCGAGTCGTTCCTGCGGACCGTGGGAACAAACTGGTCTGCCGCGCTCGGCATCCACTTCGCTCCGTTTTTCTGGGGCATCTTTGTGGCCCTCTGCCAGGTGCTCGGCGGCGGGCTCATCGCCATCGGGTTTCTCACGCGCCCGGCAGCTCTGGTCCTCACGTTTGTCATGGCTGTCGGAGCGGTCATGGTTTTTGAAAAAACCGGCATGACTTTCAAGGAGTGGTCCCACCCGTTTGAGGCAGCCCTCACCTGCCTTGCGATTGCCATTATGGGCGCCGGTCGTTTCGGTTTCGACCGCCGCTAGGCCGCTTTTTTGTCCTGCGTGATATAAGATTGATTTGTGGGTCGCTGGTCGCCATGCTGCCGGCATGAAAGCAATCCTGCAGCGGGGGATCGGGAGCCTGTTCATCATTTTCACAGCGGCCTTCCTTGCCGCGGCAGAGCCCAAGCCGGTTCCCTCCGTGCGCTTCGACCGGGTGCAGGGGACCGTCGTCAGCGTTGACCCCGGGACGCGTATCATCGAGCTCCTGCTGCCGGGAGGTTCTGTGCAGAAGGTGCGGATCTCGGACAATGCCTATCTGCATGCGCTCCGCGGGCTCGACGAGCGCGCGCGCATCCCGGATCCGAAGGGCGTTGAGTCGTTCCGTCCGGGCGCGCGCGTCGCGGCATCCGGTCTCATCTATTCCGACTCGCCGGAGCTCGTCGCCAAGGAAGTGTCATTCTTTTCCGGCAGTGATGCGCCGCCGGTTTTTGAGGACGCCGACTGGTGGTCGTCGCAGGCGCGCGAGCTGGCGGAATTCTGGATCCGCGTGCAGTTCGGCGAGGGCGATGTTGGCGATCCCGCAGGCTACAGGACCGATATATCCAAGACAGGAACGAAGCGGCCGGAGACGATCAACCTTCAGGAGACGGCGACCATCTCGCGGTTGATCTACGGGCTCTCCTCCACCTATATCCTCAATGGCAACCCTCGCGTTCTCAAGGCGGCTCGCGAGCTCGTGCGCTTCCAGCGCGAGCGCATGCGGATTGAATCCGCGGACGGCCGCCACGTCTATTGGCTGCACGCGCTGCGCGGCGGCAAGCCGGTCCTCGCCTCGCTTTTTGCGGACGACGCCGGGACGATCCCTCTCTACGAGCAAATCTACTGCCTCGCCGGCCTCACGCAGTTCTACCGCGTGACCGGCGACCCCGTCGTCCTGGCCGACATCGAAAAGACTGTGAGGTTCATGGATGATTATTTCTGGGACAAGAGCCCTGCCGACCCGCTGGCGCAGGGGTATTTTTCACACATCCACCCCGGCACGCTCAGCCCGGCGGATGCCGATGGGATCAACAAGCTCAAAAAGAACTGGAACTCGGTCGGCGACCACCTCCCTGCCTACCTGGAAAATCTCTACCTCGGCACGCGCGACCCGAAGTATCTCGAGCGGCTCCGGCAGCTCGGAACGCTGATCGCCACCCACTTTCCCGATCCCGGATGCCCGTTTGTCAACGAGAGGTTCGATGCCGCCTGGGCACCCGACCACGCCTACGCCTGGCAGCAGAACCGCGGCGTCATCGGCCACAATCTCAAAATTGCATGGTGCCTCACCCGCCTCTACCACCTCACCGGTGACAAGAATTTTCTGGAGTTCGCCCGGCAGTGCGGCGAGAGCATGCTCACCAACGGCCAGGACCCGCGGCGCGGCGGATGGTATGACGTCATCGAGCGCGAGCGCGATCCGGTGACCGGCCGCTACGAGCTCACCTGGCACGACCGCAAGGCCTGGTGGCAGCAGGAGCAGGGGATCCTCGCGAACTACGTCCTCTTCGCCGAGACGAAGGATCCCAAATACCTCGACTCCGCGCGCGCCGGTGCCGGGTTCTACAATCTCGCGTTCCCCGATCACGACGACGGCGATGTCTTCTTCGACGTGCAGGCCGACGGCACGCCCTTCCTCATCGGCGACCGCGCGGACAAAGGCAGCCACTCGAAGAGCGGCTACCACAACATGGAACTCACCTACTTTGCGCACCTCTACACGAACCTCCTCGTTAACAAGCGCCCGGTCACCCTCCACTACGCTCCCTGTGCGGACGCCGGGGGCACGACGTTTTCCGTGCAGCCGATCTCTCTGCCGCCGGGCAGCGTGGAGCTCGTGTCCGCAGAGATCGACGGCCTGCCGTTCAAGGATTTTGACCGCAAGGCGATGACCGTGAAACTTCCGAAATGGCACGAGCCGGGCCTCCTCACGGTCAGCATCGCGCCCATCAAATGACCCTCTCCACATACCCCCTCAGGACTCGCCTGCTCGGGCTGGCCTGTCTCGTGGTCGCTTCCGTCGCCGGGGCTGCAGGCTCGGAGCCCGCAAGCGCTCCGCTCGTTGCGCCAGGCGACACCCGATTCGATGCGGTTGACCGTCTGGCCATTACGAACCTGATCGGCGCGATGATCCGGGCTCTCGACGAGGGCGACGAGGCGCTCTTGGCTTCGACACTCGCTCCGGAATTTTGTGCGGAGTATCGCATTCCGGGCTCTCCTGCTTCCAAGGTTTCGGGCAGCGACAACTTCCGGGCCATGATGGCCGCTCGCTTTGAGGATTCCAGAAACGGCGGGGTCCGCCGCCGGCACATCAGTTCACCGCCCCTTTTTCTGGAGCAGGGCGCGGAGTCTGCGCGCGTCGCGGTTCATCTTCTGAACTGCACATCGACCCACGGGAAGGACTGGCATCCATTCATCTCGGCCCTGGCGGAATTCCGTGCTGTTAAACGCTGTGGGATCTGGACCTTCAGTGCGATGATGGAAGCGCCAGACGCCTCCATGGACCTTCTGGCCGGGCACCCGCCTCGGGGGGCTGAGCCGCCCTCGCAATGACACCTCCTCCCGTTTAACCCTGAGCCGTGCCACTCCTCGACATCCGGCGCGACGAAGCCTTCAAGATGGCGCTCACCTGGCTGATGTGCGCGCTGCTGTCGATTGGCTACGCCATCGGCTGGAGCGCTGTCCACTCGATGCTCGTGAAGCGGATGGGCGTGGAATACCTCCCGTATACCTACATCGGCATCAGCCTGCTTGGTGTGTTCGGGTCGTCGGTTTACCTGCTGTTTGCGGATGCGGTGCGGCGCGACCGGCTCCTGATGGTTTTTGCCGGCGCCACCGGGCTGGCGCTCGTGCTGGCGCGGACGCTCGTCACCGCTCGCCCTGAGGGGGAGAAGGGCTTCACGCTCCCGCTCCTGCTGTTTTTTCTCGCGGTTTTTTTTGCGCAGGGGGTCGGCAACTCGACGCTCGGCACGCAGGTGTGGACGATCATCAACGATCTCTTCCGTCCATCGCAGGGGCGGCGGCTCTACCCGATCCTCGGGACGGCCGGCACGATCGGCGGCATCGCCGGCGGCGCCTCGATCCACTACCTCGCCGGCACGCTCGGGACGGCCAACCTCGTGCTCGTCTGGGCCGCATCGATCTGGCTCCTCATTCCGCTCACGCTCTGGCTCAGGAAGCGCTTCGGGGGCGAGCTGCGAGGCCGCCAGGCAGGGACGGCATCCGCCGGGCCGCGGGGCAGCCACCTCCTTGAGGGGTGGAAGTATTTCACCTCCTCGAAGATGGCGGCAATCCTCGGGTTTGTGGCGGTGATGTTCTGGGTGGTCGGCTCGGTCGCCGATTTTCAATACACACGGATCATGAACGCGACGTTCCCGACCGAGTCGAAGCTGGCGGGCTACTATGGAATCTACGGGATGGTCATCAACACGAGCGGGCTTTTCGTCCAGATCTTCTTCAGCGGCTACCTCATCCGGCGGATCGGCATCGCGCGCGGGCTGTGCGCGCTGCCGCTGACCGCGCTGGCCGGCTTCGTTCTGATTGCCGCGCGCTTCACGTTCTGGCCCGGTCTCGCCCTCCGGTATGCGTGGGATATGGTCGGCATGACCGTGCAGGGGAATTCCTACCAGCTCGCGATGAACGCCGTGCCCGTCGCCCTTCGCGCGCGGATCCGGGGAGTAATCGACGGGGTCATCAACCCGCTCGGCGGAGTTCTGGGCGGCATCCTCATCCTCTGCCTCCACCACTTCTTCGACGCGACCGGCGACCGCGGCTGGCTCGATCCGGTGACGATTTCCGGGCTTGTGCTTGCCTGCGTGTGGTTCCTCATCGTGTCCCGCTCCGGCAAGGTTTACCTGGAGACGGTTGCGGAAAACCTGAGGAGCGCGGAGGTCCGCACCGCGATGGATGCGATCGACTGTCTCGAAGAGCCGGGTAACCCGCGCGCCCAGGCGCTCCTCGACGAAGTCGCGGAGATGCCGGACCCCGACAAGCGCGCGGCCGCCGCGCGGGTGCGGGGTGCGGTTCGCAGCCCATCGTCGCTGCTCGGGCTGGCCGGGTCGTGCACGGACCCGTCGCCGCTGGTCCGACATGCATCCGTGCGGGCTCTCTCCCGCGTTCCTGCAAATCACCCGCTGCCGCCTGAGGCCCTCGCGGCCGTCTCGCACCTGATCGAGTCCGATCCCGACATCTCGGTCCGCTCGGAAGCGCTCCACTTTCTCCTGCTGCGGGAGCCTCCGGAGAAAGCCGGCGAGATTGCCGCAGGCTGGCTGAAGCATGGGTCGGCCGATGTCCGGGTGCGCATTGTCGAGGCGCTGGCCAAGCTCGAAGTGGACCGTGCGCGCCTGATGGGGCCTTGCCTATCCGACCCTTCTCCCGCTGTGCGCTCAGCCGCGATCTGTGCGCTCTGGGATTGTCCGGGAATGAGGACGACGGCGGGCTCCGAACTCGCGGCACTTCTGGCCGACTCCGATCCCTGCGCCCATGGACCGGCTCTGGTCGCCTGCCATCGCACCGGCGAGTGCCCGGATCCGGAAAGAGCCCGCCACATCGGCGAATCCCCGGATCCCGTCATCAGGGTCATCGCCGGCGCTGCGGTGATCAGGTTTTGTCCCGGTGCGCACGCGGCCACGCTGGATGCCATCCTCGAAACGCTCGCGGATGAGGCCCATGCCGGGCGGCTCCGCTCCGAAGTTCTCCCGCTCGTGCCCGATTTCGGAGAAGAGGCGGCTGATGCCATCCTTCTTGCTGCGGCCAAGCTTCCGCCGGAATCCAAATCGCATGTTTCCAAAGTGCTCGGCGAATGGTATCTCGTCCTTGAATCCCGCATCTCCCGCCCGGAACCATGATTGAACTCCACGAATCCCACAGCGGTGACGCAACCGTCGTCTCTCTTTCCGGAAAGCTCGACGCTGCCACCACCCCTGCCACCGAGGCGCGGCTGCTCGCGCTCGCCCGCGAGGGAAATAAATTCCTCGCACTGGACTTTTCCGCGGTGAGCTACCTCGCCAGCAGCGGTCTGCGGATGCTGCTGGTCGTGACGCGCGAGATCACCTCGCTCGAGGGCGGCCTCGTGCTTTGCAACCTCGATGACACGATGAGGGGGACGCTTGAGGTCTCCGGATTTCTTCCCTACTTCCGGCTGGCTTCCTCATCGGATGAAGCAGTCGGGATGCTCCGGGCGTGACGCGATTTCCGGCGTGACAGCAAGCCGGTTTGAAATTAGTATAGCTAACGTGAAAACGTTCCTCCCCTGGATGTTGGCTGCGGCTTTTTTGGCAAGCCCGGCCGGCGCGCAGTCCACCGCCAAACCGCAGCTCAACAAGCGTGTGCTTTTTGTCCTCTCCGAATACGGATACTGGGGCGAGGAGTTGGTCGGTCCGCTCGAGGCACTCGAGGCCGCCGGATACAAGGCCGACTTTGCCACCCCGAAGGGCACCAAGCCGCTCGCCCTGCCGCCCAGCATGGATCCCAACTACGTCGATCCTCCTCTGGGAAAAAAAGTCACCACCCCCGAGATGGCCGAGAAGGTGAAAAAGATCGAGGCGTCCGACAAGCTCGACAAGCCGATCAGCCTGACCGAGTGGCTGCCCGGCCGTCCGTATCTCAGTTCTTCGAGCTACCTCGACGACCTCTATGCCTACAATGCCGCCCTCGACAGGGTCGGTCAGGATATCGACAAATACGATGCGCTGGTGCTCGTCGGGGGCAGCGGTCCGATCCTCGATGTGGCCAACAACAAGCGCGTCCAGGATCTCATCCGGCTCTTCCTCAAGGATGGCAAGCCGGTCGCCGGCATCTGCTATGGCGTTGCCGCCATCGCTTTTACGCGGGATGAGATCACCGACAAAAGCATCGTCTACGGCAAGCGCGTCACCGGCCATCCGGTCGTGCACGATTACAACGACGGACACGGCTACCTGCGTGTCGACGGAGGCTTTCCCGGAGCCCCCTACCAGCTCGAATACATCCTCAAGGACGCCGTCGGGCCTGACGGGCAGTTCATCGCCAACATTGGAAAAAAAACCTCGGTGATCGTCGACTACCCGATCATCACCGCCCGCACGACATTTGATTCCGAGCTCTGCGGGCAGAAGCTGGTTGAGGTTTTGGAAAAAGGACTGAAGCGCTACGGGTGGTAAGCCCTCAACGGGCCGACTTATGTCGCTCGAACGCTATCTTCCCCGAAGCCTGAGGGCCCGGTTCACTCTGCTCGTGCTGGCCTGCACGGCAGCGATCTTCCTTTGTACCGCGCCCTTCACGGTCTGGCAGGGGCAGCAGCTCCTGTTCGAGCGCGAGATCCACGACATCCAGGACCGGCTTGATGCGGCGGTGAGTCGTGGCGATTCGGAGTTGCGTGCGATCCGTCAGCAGGCGATCGCCATGACCGATGTGGCCGAGCAGTGGGACGTCTCGACCGTTGAATGGATCAGGCTCAAGAAGAAGGAGCTCGGCACCGACATCCCGGCGAGCGGGCCGGTCGACCCCAAGAGTCTCGACGCCTGGTTTGAATACATGGAGTTCACTCTGCGAAGGCTTCCCAAGGCCTATGGTGTGCGTCTGGCGTTCGAGCCGGACAGCTTGCTTGGCCCCGAGGGGGTGCGGGCGCTCTACGTCCGCCGCGGCCCGGACGGCGAGCCGGTGCGCGTGCGGCTTGACTATTGGCCGGGAGATTCCAGCACGCCGGGGTCGGTCTGGTATGTGCCCTCGCGCGAGCGGCCCGGCGAGGCGCTTGACGGCATCTGGTGCGATCCGTTCAACGCGGTCGAGGCCGGTCCCGAGACCATCATCACCTGCTCGGTTCCAATGACCGGTTCCGATGGCGGGATTGCAAAAATCGACGGGGTGGCGGCGGTCGATGTCACCGTCGAGACGATCATGTCGACGCTCAGCGGGCTCACTCTCGCGCCGGAATACCAGGCCTTTGTTCTGAACCCGTCGCGCCGGATCACGGTTTCGGCTGCTGGCGGCTCCGCGCCGACAAAGCCCGCAAGGAACCTGCAGGAGCTGGTGCATGCAAACCCGGATGCCATGAAGCGGTTCAGCCAGCTTCAAAACCCTGCGAATCCGACAGGGTGGTTCTTTGCAAACAATCCCTTCACCGGGGAGAGGAGCTGCTTCCTGTTCCAGTGTCTTCCACACAACCGCGCGCAACTGCTCTATGTGATTCCGGTCCGAGCCATCAACGGCGACGTCTTCTGGCTGGCGGGTGCCGTTCTCCTGCTCGGGCTGGCGAGCATGACCGGCATGGGCCTGCTCATCCGGTGGAGCGCAGGACTCGTCACCAGCAATCTGGACGTCCTTCGTCACGGGGTGCGGAACGTCAAGGCCGGAAACCTGCGCGAGATGCTCCCGCCGGCGACCAGCCACGACGAGACCGCCGACATCATTGAGGCATTCAACGGGATGGTCGCCGAGCTGCAGGCCGCGTTCCGCCGCGCGGAGGACCTCGCCCGCCAGCAGCAGCGGGCAGCTACCGAACTCGACCTCGCCCGCAGCATCCAGCAGTCCGCCCTTCCCGCCCCGATCCGCCTGCCCGGCGGGCGGGTTTTCAGCCTCACTCTTCCTGCGCAGCAGATCGGCGGCGACTTCTACGACCACTTTCTGCTGCCCGGCGGGCGTGTCGCGATGGCGGTCGGCGACGTGTCGGGAAAGGGTGTCTCCGCAGCCCTTTTTGCTGTCCGTGCCAGCCTCCTCCTGCGGAGCGCGATGGCGGCGATGGAGCCTGAGGACGCCGTGGCCCAGGTCAATGCGATGCTCGTCAAGTCGAACCCGGAGGCGATGTTTGTCACCCTGTTTTTTGCAGTGTGGGATCCGGTCGGGCAGTCGCTTGTGTATGTGAATGCCGGACACAACCCGCCGTTCCTCCTGCGCTCGGACGGGACGGTTGAGCGCCTCGCGCACCGCAGCGGGCCCGCGCTGGGCGCGATGAGCGGCCGGAGCTACCGGTCTGCGGAAACCCCGTTCCGGGCGGGCGATCTTCTGGCGGTGTTTACAGATGGTATCTCCGAGGCTCCGGACGCCGGAAGCCATCAGTTTGGCGAGGAGCGGCTGGAGAAATTTCTTCCACGCCACCGGGAGGTCCGTCTCGACGAGCTTGCGCGGAACGTGGTCGACGCGGTCGTGAGCTGGCAGGGCGGCGGGGAGCGCTTCGACGACATCACATTTCTTCTGGCCCGCGCATCGGCGGCGATCCGCACCCTTGAGCTTCGCGCCGCGCCCGAGACCATCGAAGAGGTGGTCGCGGCGGTCCGGGATGGCGCCCGCGAGGGCGGCATGGACGAGCAGGGAGTGAGGGAAATCTCGCTGGCCGCCTGTGAGGTGGTTACGAACATCATCACCCACTCGCTCCGCTCGGATCCCTCGCGTAGCTACAAGGTTTTTGCGGCATGGTCGCGCAGCGAGTTCATGCTCCGGTTTGAGGATGACGGCCCCCCGTTCGATCCCGAGGCCCTTCCCGCGGTCGATTTGCGCGCTCCACTCGAAGCCCGTCCGGTCGGCGGACTTGGCTGGGTCCTCATCCGCAAGGCGGCGGACACCGTCCGCATGGACCGCATCTCGGGCACCAACATCCTGACACTCGCCCGCCACCGGGACCGCGCCGGATCTGCGGAAAAATCCAAACCACTATGAAAACAACACTCCTCGCGCTGCTCGCAGCCGTGCTTCCCGCCATTGCCCAGCAAGCGCCTCCTCCGCTCAGCGAGGAGATGGTAAAAAATGTGATCCTCACCTGGTACCGGGGCACCAACGACCACCATCCCGTCGAGGAACTTCTTGCCCTCCTCGACGACAATGTCGAAATGCGCTATCCGAACCGCCCGGAGCCGTTCACCGGCAAGGAGGCATTCAAAACCTGGTATGCCGATGTGCTCGCGAAATACTTCGACGAGATCCACCATGTTGAGGCATGCCAAATCACCTCCGACGGCAATACCGCCTCCGCCAACGTCGTCGTCCGCTGGGAACGCCGCTCGTGGGAACCAGGCACGGCAAAAAGCCGGTATGACGCCTCACTCTCCCGCCAGCATTTCGAATTCGCGCGCGACCCGGCCACCGGCCGCGTGACCATCCGCAAAAAGATCGTCGAAACCTTCGAGCCCACCGCCCCGATTTTTGGAAACTAATGAATCTTTCTATTACCCACAATCCCCGTGCGGCGGTGGCTTCTGTCACTGGCGACATTACGCACGCGGTTTCCCCGGAGTTTCAATCCACGCTGCTTGAGGCGCTGAAGAGCTCCGGCGGGCTCGTGCTCGACTGTTCGGGCATCGGGATGTTCACGAGCGCGGGACTGCGCGTGCTCCTGCTTTTGCACCGCGAGGCGGTCGCTTCCGGAGGCTGCCTGATCCTGGCGGAAGTTCCGGCTGCCGTGCGGGACGTCATGGAAGTCACCGGGTTCTGGGAGCAGTTCCTGAGCTCGCCAACGGTTGGGGAAGCCATTGCGGCTCTGCCCGGCTCGTTGCCATGAGTGCCCGGATCGATCTCTATCCGACGGGGGAAATCTGCGGCTGGAAAGTCCGCCCGGGCCGGGTTTTCCCGTTCGGCGCGTCACTCGTTCCCGGGGGCGTCCACTTCTCGATTTTTTCGGCGGCGGCCGCCTCCTGCACTCTCGTCATTTTCGACAAGGCGAGCCGCCGCGAGATGGCTGCGCTGCCACTGCCGGACTCGTTCCGCATCGGGGACGTCTGGAGCGTGGTCGTCTTCGGTCTCGACCCCGAGACGTTCGAATACGGCTACCGGCTCGACGGACCCGACGAGCCGTCCGCCGGCCACCGGTTCGACAAGGAGAAAACCCTGCTCGATCCTTATGCGCGGTCGGTTTCGGGCCGCGACTCCTGGGGCACTCCTCCCGATTGGAGCGATCCGTTTCCCTACCGGGGGTTCATCGTGCCGGAGGACTTCGACTGGGCCGGCGACCAGCCGCCTGAGATCGCCTCCGAGGATCTCGTGATCTATGAGATGCATGTCCGAGGGTTCACCCGCCACCCTTCGTCTGGCGTGCGGCATCCCGGAACATATGCCGGTGTGGTGGAAAAAATCCCCTATCTCCGCGGGCTCGGCGTCAACTGCGTCGAATTGCTGCCGGTGTTCGAGTTCGACGAGTTCGAGCTCTCACGCCAGAACCCGGTCACCGGCGGGATGAACATGAACTACTGGGGCTACAGCACAGTCGGATTCTTTGCGCCGAAGGCCGGCTACGCGGCCACGGGTTCGGCGGGCATGCAGGTGGACGAGTTCAAGGCGATGGTCCGCGCGCTGCATGCGGCCGGCATCGAGGTCATCCTGGATGTCGTCTTCAATCATACGTGCGAGGGCGATCACCGCGGCCCGTCGATCTCGTTCCGGGGGCTGGACAACAAGACCTATTACATGCTCGGGCCCGACGGCTCCTATTTGAACTTCAGCGGATGCGGGAATTCGCTCAACTGCAACAACCCGGTCGTCCGCCAGATGGTGATCGACTGCCTGCGGTTCTGGGTCTCGGAATTCCACATCGACGGATTCCGGTTCGATGCCGCCGCGATCCTCGGACGCGATCCGTGGGGCGGGCCGATGCTCAACCCGCCCCTGCTGGAGTCGGTAGCCGCCGACCCGGTGCTTAAGAAATGCAAGCTGATCGCCGAGGCATGGGACGCGGGCGGGCTCTACCTGCTCGGCAGCTTTCCGAACTACGGCCGCTTCTCGGAGTGGAACGGGAAGTTCCGAGATGACGTGCGCGATTTTCTGCGCGGGGAGCCCGGACGGGCGGGGGCGCTCGCCACAAGGCTCACCGGCTCGCCGGATCTCTACGAGTCATCGGGCCGCGGGCCACGGGCCTCGGTCAATTTTGTCACCTGCCACGACGGCTTCACCCTCCGCGATCTCGTGTCCTACAACGGGAAGCACAACGAAGCCAACGACGAGGGCAACCGCGACGGGATCGATGACAACCGAAGCTGGAACTGCGGGGCGGAGGGGGAGTCGGACGACGGGGAGATCCGCCGGCTCCGGCTGCGCCAGTCGAAGAACGCCCTGCTCGCACTGATGGTTTCCCGCGGCATCCCGATGATCCTCATGGGCGACGAGGTCGGCCGCACGCAGGGCGGCAACAACAATGCCTACTGCCATGACGCATCGTTCAACTGGCTCGATTGGTCGCTCGCCGAAAGCGAGGCCGACCTCCTGCGCTTCACGCGCCTGGCGATCGCCCTTCGCCAGGCCCATCGGGTCCTGCGGCTGCCCGGCCACCCGCGCGGAGATGCGGCCGGCGCGCTCGGCTTTCCTGAGATTTCCTGGCACGGACGCCAGCCATTCCAGCCCGACTGGAATTCCTGGCTGGTCGCCGCAGTCATCGCCGCGGAAATATCCGCAGGTCCCGAGGCCGTCTTCTATGCATGGAACAGCGGCAGCAAGGCGGAGAGCCTCGCGCTTCCGGAGCTTCCGGGCGGCTGGGCCTGGGCTGTTGATGCCAATACCGGGTGCCCTTCGCCGGATGACATTTTTTCTGCTGCTGGCGGTCCGATTCTTCCGCACGGCAGTCCTTTTCTGCTCGGCCCGTATTCCAGCGTCCTTTTATCCGCAACGAAAAACTCCTGATCTCCCAGACTCCCATGACAACAAAATCCCTTTTGTTCCTGCTGACCCTGGCGGCTGTCCTCCCGGCCTGCAAAAAAGCTGCCCCGCCTGTTGTGCGGCCGCCGCGTCCGGTGATCGTCGCGCCCGCGACCGCGCGGGACGTCCCGCTTTACATCGACGCGATCGGGCGCTGCGTCGCCTACGAGTTTGTTACAATCCGCCCGCAGGTCTCCGGTCCCGTCACAGCGATTCATTTCACCGAGGGCACGGATGTCAAGAAGGGTGACCGCCTCTTCACGATCGACCCGCGGCCGTTCCAGGCGACTTACAATGCGGCCCTCGCGAGGTTCACACAGGAAAAAGCCAAGGCCGCGTTTGACTCCGCCCAGCTCAACCGCAACCAGAAGCTGAGCGAGCGACAGGTCGTTTCGCCGCAGGATCTCGACAGCGCGCGCAGCGCCGAGCAGGCCTCGCAGGCCGGCCTCGACGCCACGCGCGCGGATGCCGAGACGGCCAAGATCAACCTCGACTACTGCACGATCGTATCGCCGGTCAGCGGCCGGGCCGGCAAACACCTGGTCGACGTCGGCAACATCGTGACCGCCAACCAGACGAACATGCTCGAAATCCAGCGCCAGCAGCCGCTGTACGTCGAATTTACGATTCCGGAGAACCTTCTCCCCCGCGTGCGGGAATTTCTCGCCAAGGGCTCGCTTGCCGTCGAGGCCCGCCTGCCCGACGCCGCCGGAGAGGCGAGGATCGGCCAGCTGAACTTTCTGGACAGCGGGGTGAAGGCCGCATCCGGCACCGTCTTGCTGCGCGGCCTCTTTGAAAATGCAGACCGGTTTTTCTGGCCCGGGCAGTTCGTTCAGGTTCGGATCCTTCTCGACACGCTGCGCGCCGCCGTCCTCATCCCGGCCGAGGCAGTGCAGACCGGTGCCGACCAGCCGTTCGTCTTCGTCCTCCAGCCCGACAATACCGTTGACCAGCGAAGCGTGACCACCGGCCAGCTTCAGGGACGCGAAATCGTCATTGCCGATGGCCTGCAGGCCGGCGAGCAGGTGGTCGTGACCGGCCAGCTTGGTCTTTCAAAAGGTGCGTCCGTGAAGCCCCGGCCACGATAATTCTCCGGCATGAAATCCCTCTCCGAACCCTTTGTCCGCCGGCCGGTCATGACGACGCTCCTGGCGCTCAGCGCCGCGATCTTTGGAGCGCTGTCCTTCCTCCAGTTGCCGGTCAATGACCTGCCGGTCGTCGATTTTCCGGTGATCAACGTCACGGTCAGCTACCCGGGGGCAACCCCGGCGGCGATGGCCAGCCTCATCGCGACACCGCTGGAAAAACAGTTCCTCCAAATGCCGGGCATCAAGCTGATCACCTCAGCCAGCACCCAGGGCAACACGAACCTCACACTCGAATTTGCTCTGGACAAAAGCGTTGATGCCGCCGCCACCGACGTCCAGGCCGCGATCTCCCAGGCGAGCGGAAGCCTTCCGCTCGACCTCCCGGCGCCGCCGACATTCTCGAAGTTCAACCCGAACGACCAGCCGATCATCTACCTTTCGCTCACCAGCGACACGATGACCCAAGGGAAGCTCTACGATTTTGCATCCACCCAGATCGCGCAGCGGATCAACACGGTCGGGGGCGTCTCCAAGGTGGATATTTATTCGCCGAAGTCCGCGATCCGGATCAAGGCGGATCCCTCGAAGCTGGCCGCGCGCGGGCTCACCGTGAAGGACCTCGCCGACGCCGTTGGCGCGGGGACCGCCTACGTCGGCTCCGGACAGCTCGACGGCCCCCAGAGCACGCTCCTGATCCAGCCGAGGGGACAGCTTGAAGAGGCGGTTGATTACGCGGACCTCATCATCGCGACACGCGAGGGTGATCCGGTCTATGTCCGCGATGTGGCCGAGGTCCGGGACTCGCTCCAGGACGAACGCCAGGAACGCCACTTCTGGCACCGCGGAATCACGATCCCGCCGGCCTCGATCGTCATGGCCGTTTCGCGGCAGGCGGGTGCAAACGTCATCAAGACTTCGGATGCCATCATGGACCTGATCCCCCAGATCCAGGCCGACCTCCCGGATTCCCTCCAGCTGACCGTCCTCTACGACCGGGCGGCCACGATCCGCGCCTCGGTCGAGGACGTCAAAGAAACCCTGCTGATCGCCTTCGCGCTCGTCGTCATCGTGATCTTCCTGTTTCTCGGCCGGGCGACCGACACGCTCATCCCGGCGGTTGCGCTTCCCATGTCGCTGGCGATCACGTTTATCGCGATGCGGTTCCTCGGGTTCAGCCTCGACAACCTGTCTCTGCTGGCAATCACGCTTTCGATCGGCTTCCTGGTCGATGATGCGATCGTCTTCCTGGAGAACACCGTGCGGCGGATGGAAGCGGGCGAGAGTGCGATGGAGGCGACGATCGAGGGCGCCAAGGAGATCAGCATGACGATTCTCTCGATGACGCTTTCGCTGGCCGCGGTTTTCCTGCCGCTCGTTTTCATGCCCGGGCTGCTCGGCCGCCAGCTCCAGGAATTTGCGGTGACGATCATCGTCGCGATCATCGCCTCGGGTATCGTGTCGCTCACGCTCACGCCGCTCATGTGTTCGCGCATGCTGGGCGGCCACCGGGCCGGCGGCCGCAAAGCCGTGGTAGAGCGCTTGTCGGGGGCCGTCCTCTCCAGCGTGGTTGCCGCCTACGGGCGCTCGCTCCACTTTTTCCTCCGCCACACCTGGATTTCCCTGGCGGCATGGGTCATTTGCCTGGGCGGGACGATCGCCCTCTTTCTTGCGGTACCGAAGTCGCTTCTGCCGACCGGCGACAGCGGGTTTATCCGGGGCATTTTTCAGACGCAGGAGGGCACCTCGCCCGAGCGGATCCGCGAGTTCCAGAAGACGGTGGACAAAGTCTTCCGTGAGGATGAGGCCGTCGATACGGCGATCACCCTGACAGGGCTGGCCGGGCGCATGTCCTCATCGCAGGGCATGGCGGTCGCCTTCCTCAAGCCGCGCGAGGACCGCCCGCCGATCAGCACGGTCATCGGCCGCCTCATCGGAAAAATCAATTCCCACCCCGGCGTGATGGCATTTTTTCAGGCCAACCCGGTCCTCCAGATCAGCACCGGAGCCACGGCGACAACGCAGGGGAAATTCGCCTACGCGCTCACCGGCGTGGACGCTGCCGAGGTCAACCGCGCGGCCATGGACCTCGTTGCCCGCCTGGCCGCCTACCCTGGCTTCCTCTTTGTCAACACCGACCTGAAGCTCAACACTCCCGGCCTCCGCATCGACATCCTCCGCAACCAGGCATCGACCTACGGCGTGACCGCCTCGGAAATCCTCAACACGATCCGTGCCGCCTACTCGCAAAACTACTCCTACCTGATCAAGCAGCCGAACGACCAATACCAGGTCATCATTGAGGCGGCGGACAGCCTCCGCGACAACATCACCGACCTCGAGAAACTCTATGTCCGCTCGGCGACCGGCAGCCTCGTCCCGCTCCCCGCTGTTGCCTCATGGAAGCCCACGCTCGGGCCCCAGTCGGTGAACCACATCAACCAGTTTCCTTCGGTCACGATCTTCTTCAATCTCGTGCCGGGCGCGGTCATCGGCGACGCCGTCAAATTCGTCGAGAAGACCGCCGCCGAATCCCTCCCGCAGGGCGTTCGCGGAAGCCTTCAGGGCGAGGCCAAGGTCTTCAAGGAAACGATTGCCAGCCTCGCCATCCTCATGATCTTCGCGGTGTTCACGATGTATGTCATCCTCGGCATCCTCTACGAAAACTACTTCCACCCGCTCACCGTCCTCACCGCCCTCCCGGTTGCCACGGTCGGCGGGCTCGCCTGCCTCCTGCTCTTCAATCAGGAGGCGTCGCTCTACGCGTATGTCGGCATGTTTCTGCTGATCGGAATCGTCAAGAAGAACGGGATCATGATGGTCGACTTTGCGCTCCACCGGAAAGCCGCGGGGCTCGACAGCCGCGCCGCTGTGCACGAGGCCTGCGTCGAGCGGTTCCGGCCGATCATGATGACGACGTTTGCCGCGCTCATGGGGGCGATTCCCCTTGCGGTCGGCTACGGCGAGGACGGGGAATCCCGCCAGCCGCTCGGCATCATCATCGTTGGCGGGCTGGTCGTTTCGCAGCTGATCACGCTCTACGTGACGCCCGCTCTTTTCCTGGTGCTGGAGAGGGTTTCCGGGCAGCGGTTGGAGGCTGTGGGGAAGCCGGCGTCAGAGTGAATTTGTCTGCCGGCCGGGGCGGCTCAGCCGCGCCGCGAGTCTGATGGCGGCGAGCATGCTGTCCGGGCGGGCGATGCCTTTGCCGGCGATGTCGAAGGCGGTTCCGTGGTCGGGGCTGGTGCGGACGAATGGGAGCCCGAGCGTGACGTTCACCCCCTCGTCAAACGCATGGAGCTTCAGTGGGATCAACCCCTGGTCGTGATACATGCAAAGCACGGCGTCGAACTCCCCGCGAACCGCCCGGTGGAAGACCGTGTCCGGCGGATGGGGGCCGGTGAATTCGGCTGTGCCGGATAATTGGAGGGAGGCAACGGCGGGGGCGATGATGTCGATTTCCTCGCGGCCGATGTCGCCGCCTTCGCCGGCATGGGGGTTCAGCCCCGCGACGGCGATCCGCGGGCGGGTGGTCCCGAGCCGGCGGAGGAAATCCGCGAGCAGGAGGCCGACGCGAACGATTCCGGCTGGTGTGAGGCTGTCGGCCACCACCCGCAGGGGGACGTGCACAGTAGCAAGCGCCACGGTCAGCCCGCCTCCGGTCAGGCACATTGCAAAGTTTTCCACACCCGCCCGCGCGGCAAAGAACTCGGTCTGGCCGGGGAATTCGTATCCGACGGTGTGGAGGGCGTTTTTCGACACCGGCCCGGTAACCACCGCCTGCAAGTCCCCCGCGGTGAGGCGGGTGACCGCCTCTTCGAGCGCCGCGCAGGCGGCCCTGGCGGAGTCGGGCGTTGGCTTTCCTGGTGCATGGCCTCCGACGGGTCCGATGAGCTCGATATCGCAATCGGTCGGGATCCGACCCGAGGCCAAAGAGGCCCGGATGACCTCCGGGCCGATGCCCGCCGGATCGCCACACGTGATGCCGATACGCGGGCGCTCCGGGTTCATTTTGAAAGAACCCCGTCGGCCGTGAAGCGCTGGGCGATCGGCATCCGTCGGCCGATGCCGAACGCGCGGCCGGTCACCTTGATCCCCGGCGCGGCCTGCTCGCGCTTGTATTCGTTGAGATCGACCCGGCGGATGACCCAGCGGACGGTGGCCGGTTCAAACCCGTGGGCAATAATCGCGGCCGTGCCGAGATTTTCCTCGATGTAGAGGCGCAGGATCTCGTCGAGGATTTCGTAGGGAGGCAGGGTGTCCTGGTCGGTCTGGTCGGGCCGAAGCTCCGCGCTGGGTGGCTTTTCGATCGTGCGACGGGGGATGAGATCGCGGCCGGCTTCGTGGTTGAGAAATTCGGCGAGCCGGTAAACCATGGTCTTGGGGACGTCGGAAATGACCGCCAGCCCGCCGCACATGTCGCCGTAGAGCGTGCAGTAGCCGACCGCGAGCTCGCTTTTGTTGCCCGTGGTGAGGAGGAGGTGGCCGAACTTGTTGGAAAGCGACATCAGCGTCAGCCCCCGGAGCCGGGCCTGCATGTTTTCCTCGGTGGTGTCCTCCGGCATTCCGGTAAAGGCTTCACCCATCTGGGCATTGAAGGCGTCAAAGCTCTCGGTAATCGGGATCTGCAGGCAGGGCATGCCAAGATTTTCCGCAAGCAGCACCGCATCCTCGACGCTGTGTCCGGAGGAAAACCGGGACGGCATGGCGACGCCGGTCACGTTCTTCGCGCCGAGAGCCGCCACGGCGAGGCAGGCGACGACCGCGCTGTCGATGCCTCCGCTCAGCCCGAGCACGGCGGTCCGGAACCCGCACTTCCCGATGTAGTCGCGCAGGCCGAGCACAAGGGCGTCGCGCAGGTCGGGCATCCCGGCATGCGGGTCGGGTCGCCCGATCCAGGGAACAAGAGTGTCGACCGCTCCGGATGAATGTTTGAAGGCGACCTCGTGGTTCATGTCGCCGATGTCGAGGATGAACGTGCCGTCGCGGAAACCGGGCGCGGCAATCCAGAGCGCGCCCTCGGCGGTGACCGCCATCGAATTTCCGTCGAAGACGAGCTGGTCGTTTCCGCCGACGGCGTTGCAATAGAAAAACGGGACGCGGTGCCTGCCCGCCTGTTCGCGGATCATGGCCACCCGCTGGGCCGGCTTGCCGAGCTGGAACGGCGAAGCGCTCAGGTTCAGGATCGCACCGGCCCCCGCAGCCACAAGATCGTGCACGGGATCGCGCAGGTAGAGGCCGCGCGGAAGGTAGTCGCGCGTCCAGATGTCCTCGCAGATCGTGATGCCGAGCTTCCGGCCGCCAATATCCATGGGTGCCGGGGCCGGGCCGGGCTCGAAATACCTCGCCTCGTCGAAGACGTCGTAGGTCGGAAGCAGGGACTTGAAGACCTTACGGATCGGCCGGCCGCTTTCCAGCACGGCGGCCGCATTGTGGAACGGCCTGCCGTCCCGCGAGTTGTTCGCGTCCACGTAGCCGACGATCCAAGCCGCGCGGCCGACGCGCTCCCGCAGGTCCTCGAGCAGCCGGATGTTGCCCGGCACGAAGTCGGATTTGAAAAGCAGGTCCTGGGGCGGATAGCCGGTGAGGGCGAGTTCGGGCGTGAGGATGACCTCCGCGCCCCGCCGCTCGAGGTCGCTGCACGCCTCGACGATCCTGCGGGCATTGCCGGTGAAGTCGCCGACGGTCGTGTTGATCTGCGCAAATCCGATTTTCATAAGATTACCAAAACCCCCACTGGCCGGTCGCCATGATGTAGACTCCGAGCAGCAAGTTTGTGACGGCGTGAGCGATCACGCAAGCGCTCAGGCTCTTTGTCCAGACAGCCAGCCCGTTGTAGATGAGACCGGTCAGGAAGGCGGCCGGCCAGTCGGGCGTGGTATGCACCAGCATGAAAAGTCCCGCCACACCGAAAAAGGAAAGCGGCCGGAACGTGCCGAAGGCGACCGAGGAAAAATCCTCGCGTATCAGGTAACGCATCAGGAACCCGCGCCAAAAGATTTCCTCAACCAGCGGCACGACGACAACCAGCCGCGCAAAGCGCGCGAGGACCGTCAGCCAGTAGAGGGCCGGACTGCCCGAGAAAACCGTGGGATCAAACCCGTCCAGACGGGCCGGGGAACCCAGAAAAGCCTGAGGCGAGATCCAGAGGGCGAGGGCGAGGAGGCCGCCGGCCACTCCCGCCAGCCAGCCTCCCCGGCCGAACGCGTAGCTGCGCCAATACCAGACCAGCGCGGCTCCGCAAGCGAGGGTTTGGAGCGGGTAGACCCAGTAGGCCGGGCGCTGCAGCAGGATTGCATCACTGCCGCTCCCCAGCCAGCCCACGGCCTGCGCCAGGGCGATCCCGGCCATGAAAATCCCGAAGGGAACGACATAAGCCAGCAGATCGCGGTGAGGATTGGTGCGGGTGGACACGTTTTGTTTCTACCCGAACTCCGCACCGCGTGGGAATACTTTTGCTTCCCGCAATTGGAGCGCTCTGCTAGGGATCGTCCCCGTGGCGAATAACCCCGTCTATCTCTTTTTCCATACGCCGAGGAACCCGGGTCCATTTGTTCTCCGCATGGCACTTGCCGGGTATTTTTTCTTCCACGGGGCGCAGCGCACGTTCGGCTGGTTCGAGGGAGCGGGGTGGGGCGCGACAATGAACGAGTGGACTTCGCCCGAGGGCTTGGGGTGGCCGATGGTGCTTGTCGCCATGTTCCTTGTTGGGGAGCTTCTGGTCAGCGCCTCACTGTTCCTGGGGCTTTTTACCCGGCTGGCCGGGCTTGCCGTGGTGGCGATCATGTCTGTGAAAATCGCGTTCCTGGCCCAGCATCTAGCGAGTGCCGGTGTGCTGGAGCTCCCGCTGATGCTCTGGGCTGCCGGGCTTGCCATCGCCTGCCTTGGCGGGGGAGCCCTCTCGACTGACCGGGCGATCAGCGAAAATCTTCTGCCCGTTGTGGGCTGATCCATGCGGGGCATCGCCGGCTTTCGGGGGGCTTCCCTGCTTGTTTGCGCGTTCAGCGCTGTCTTCTATGGTGTGACCGCGTTTCTCCTCCGGCGATGGCTGGGGCGTCCAAGGCCGGCAGATCCCGCCACTTTTGAGCCGGTCACATTTTTCCGGCCGATCAAAGCCGGCGAGCCGCATCTCGAGGCCGACCTCCGGCTTTTCCTCGCCGGAATCGAGCCGGGCGATCAGGTGATTTTCGGAACGGCTTCCGCGGAGGAGTTCTCGCTGTGCCGGAGACTGATCGAGGAGTTCCGCCTTCCCGACGCCGATTGCATCGGGTGCGTTCCCGGGCTGCACGAGAACCCGAAGGTTGATAAGCTGGTTCAGATGGAAGGCCGCGCAAGGCATCCGCGATGGATCATCCTCGACAGCGATACCTGCCCGGACCGCGCCTTCCTCCGCGCCTTCCGTTCGGAGTGGGCTTCTTGCGGAGCCGACGCGATCTCCGCGCCCTATGCTTTCGCGCGGGATGGGGGAACGGCTTCGAGGCTGGATGCCGCCGGAACCACGCTTTCGCTGTGGCCGGGAGTTTCCATTCTTCGGGCGGCCGGCCGTGTCGATTTTCTGACCGGAGCCTGCATGGGGGTGCCGGGGCGGTTCCTTCAAGCGGGAGGCGGCTGGAAATGTCTCGGCTCCAGCCTAGCCGACGATTTTGAACTCGGCCGGCTGGTCCGGGCCGCCGGCGGAACCATCGGGATCGCCTCGGCCGCTGTAACGATCCGCACCGGAACGATCACATGGCTGGAATGGATCAGCCATCAGCACCGCGCATTCGCGACCTACCGGCTTTGCAATCCGTGGGGAAGTCTGGGCATCCCCCTGACCCATGGTGTGGCGGTTTCGCTTGTCCTCCTCCTCGCCCATCCGGCCTCCGCGTCCCGCTGGCTCCTCCACGGTCTGCTCCTCGTTCTCCGCACGGGGTGTCTACGGGCATGCCCGCGGTCGTCCGCAGCGCAAGGACCCGCCGTCACCTGGTTCGCCAGTCTTGCGGAACCGCTTTTCTGGGCTTCCTCCCTGCTGGTTCCGTTCGTGCGCTGGGGGGGACAGTGGATCCGGCCGAAACGCTGAACGGCCAGGATGTCCGGTTGCGCAAACCGGAACGTTGGGACAAAATGGGGTTCTCCAAATCTGTATGACCAAGTTGCGCTCCCGTCTCATTCTGCCACTCTCCTCTCCGCCGGTGGAGGATGGAATGGTTTGCATCGAGGGCGGAAAGATTGCCCATGTCGGGCGATGGGATGGCTCGGCCGCGACCGATCTGGGCGAGGTGATTCTGATGCCGGGTCTGATCAACGCGCACTGCCACCTCGACTACACGGTTATGCGGGGAGCCATTCTCCGCAATAACAGCTTCACCCAGTGGGTCCGCCGGATCAATGAGATCAAGCGCACGCTCAGCGACGACGACTATCTTGCCTCGATCGCTGCAGGCTTCGCGGAGCTCCAGCTGTCCGGAACGACGAGCGTTTTCAACATCGAGTCCTTCCCCGAACTCATGGTGCGGATGCCTCCTCCGCCGCTGCGGACCTGGTGGTTCTACGAGATGATGGATGTCCGGAACCGTCTGCACACCGAGGACGTCGTGGCCGGGGCCTTGAGCTTTTTCGAGAGCCGGCCCGGGTGGGAGGGAGGGTTCGGTCTCTCGCCGCATGCGCCCTACACCGCCTCGCCCGATCTCTACCGGCTGGCCGCTTTCTGCTGCGAAAAATACGGCATGCCATTCACGACGCACGTCGCCGAGTCCGACGAGGAATATCTGATGTTCCGGCATGGCAGCGGACCGATGCACGGGTTCCTTTCCGGGCTCGGGCGGAACATGTCCGACACTGGATCGGCGACGCCGCTGGCGCGGCTGATCGGCGAAAACGCCCTGCCCGACGGGACCCTGCTGGCGCACATGAACCACCTTGAGGAGTCCGACTGGACGCTGCTTGCGGGCCGCCGCTTCTCAGTCGTGCATTGTCCCTGCTGCCATGAGTATTTCGAACGGGAGCCGTTTGACGTCGGGCGCTTTCTCCGCGAGGGAATCAACGTGAGCCTGGGGACCGACAGCCTGGCCAGCAACCGGAAGCTGAACCTCTTCGCCGAAATGCAGTGTCTCGCAGAAAACCACCCCGGACTCCGGGCAGACACGATTCTGGACATGGTCACGCGCAACCCGGCCGCCGCGATCGGGATGTCCGGCAGGCTCGGTGTTCTTGCGGCTGGGGCCGAGGCGGATCTGATCGCCATCCCGTTCAGCGGCCCCGCGGCCGTGGCGGTCGATGCGGTTGTCCACCACGCCGGCCCGGTTCGCTGGCACATGGTCGCCGGCCGAGCCTCGGCCGGCCCTAGCGGGGCCCCAGCCAGCGCTTGAGAACGGCCTGCCAGGTATCCGACGATGTTGTCTGGAGGAGGGCGAGATTGATCTGCTCGTATTGAGGCAGGCCCGGTCTCACCGGGATGGCAATGAATTCATCCGCGAGGTTGAACTGGGAGATGCTCAGGCGGACCGGCGGGTTTTCTTCGAGCAGCTTCCCCGCAACGTATCGCAGCGAGATCTTGTCTCCGAGCACGGCTTCGATTCGGCCGTCCGCAACTGCGGCAAACGCATCCTCGAACGTCTCAAATTTTGTGAACCGGATTCCGTCGCGGATCAGGATCTTCTCCGTGGTCGAGCCGGTCATCACGCCGCATGCGTAGCGCCGGAGGTCGCCTGGCGAGCGCAACGCATCGGTGAGGCGGGCTGCTGCCATGCTGGAGGCGACCGTTGCGGTGAAGCTCGCCACCAGCAGCACGCCGATCAGCATCCAGATGAATGAAACCGTCCGGCCGAGCAGGGTCGCCGGCGTTTTGTCGCCATATCCCACTCCGGTCATCGTGACCGCAGCAAACCAGAGCGCCGAGCCGAAGCCTTTCACGCCTCCGCGAAAATGTCCGACGTGGTGGTGGCGTTCGAGCATCCAGATCACAAAGCTGACAAGGAGCATGCCCGCGAGGATGGCCAGCAGGACCATAGCAAGCGTCCAATTAAAAAACTGGCCAAGGATATCGAACCAGTCGATGGTCCACGACTTTTCACGTAGCGCGACTCCGCTCGAGGAGATGAGATACGGCTGGGTGAAGCGGACCGAAGATTCCCAAGCGGCACTGACCCCGAGCTCTCCGAGGGCGGCATCGATCCGGCCTTCGGCCACGGCCGGCAGGAGCTGCTCAAAGGGCATCTCCACAAGCTGGTATCGGAGATTGGCTCTGGCGGCGATGTCCTTCCACAGAGCCACGCCAAGTCCGTCCCATTCGCCCGTCGCATTCTTGATCGCATAGGGGGGCTTCTCGTGAAGGCCAATCTTGAGAACCGGATCATCCACCGCTGCGGCCGCGCACAGGGAAAAAAGGCAGGCCAGCAAAAACAGCCAACAGGTTTTCATCGGGGATGAATCAACGCGCGTCCGGGCAAAATGTCAACGTCCTGCGGCGGCCTGGATCATGGCCACAAATCCCGCATCCGCGGCCGCCACGGTCGCAGCCGGCCCGGTCATCTTCACAAAGACGTCCCCGTCCTTATGAGGCAGTATGGCTCCGCGCAACGCGTAGCCTTCCTTCGGGGTGGCCTGTCCGCCGGGCATGCCGCTGAGAAATGTCCCGGAGGCTTCCACAAACACAACGCGCGTGGTGCCGATCAGCTCCTCCCGCGTCGAGTGGCTGGCATTTTCAAACTGCCCGAACCACCGGTCGATGTTCGCTTGCACCCCGCCGCCCTGCCCGGCACCGAAACAAAAAAACGTGACCTCCGCCACGGTTCCCCCGGGACCAGGCGCGGCCAGTTGTGCCTTGCGCATGGGAGACGTGGGGGGGGCCCAGCGCCATCCGGCCGGCCGCTCGAACGTAAAGCCGCCAACCGCGAAATCGACCGGCTCGGCCGCCCTCAGGCCAAGCGCTGTCAGAAACAGGATCAACGTCACAACGGGTCTCATCGGGAAAATACTAACCGAATCCGTGCCGCCCGCGCACAAAAAAGAGCGGGAGAATTTCTCCCGCTCTTTTCTGTTGAATCGTCGTGTGAACGGCTTAGCGCTTCGAGAACTGGAACCGCTTGCGGGCGCCGGGCTGGCCGGGCTTTTTGCGTTCCTTCATGCGGGGGTCGCGCGTGAGGAGGCCTTCCTGCTTGAGCGGAATGCGGATCTCCTCGTTGATCTGGAGCAGCGCGCGGCCGAGAGCGAGGCGCAGGGCGCCGGCCTGGCCGTTGATGCCGCCGCCGGTCGTCTTGACGACGACGTCATACGAATGGACGGCATTCGCGATCTCCAGCGGACGGAGGATCTGATTCTGCATCGAAAGACTGGTGAAATAGTCCGTAAAGTCGCGGCCGTTGACCTTGATGGTTCCTGTTCCGGACTGCAGGCGCAGGCTGGCGACGGAGGTCTTGCGGCGGCCTGTGGCGATAATGGGGTTGTCTGTGCTCATTCTAAAATAATCAGGCGGTTTGCGGGTTCTGGGCTGCGTGCGGATGCTCGGCACCGGCGTAGACCTTGAGCTTCGTGTAGACCGAGCGCCCGAGGCAGTTGTGCGGGATCATCCCGCGGACGGCCCGCTCGATCAGGAGCTCCGGACGGCGCTCACGGCGGGCGCGGAACGTCTCGGACTTGTGGCCGCCGACAAAGCCGGAGAAGCTCATATACGTCTTGGCGGTCTCTTTTTTTCCGCTGATCGCCACTTTCGATGCGTTCAGGACCACGACGAAATCGCCGGTGTCCACGTGCGGGGTGAAAATCGTCTTATGTTTGCCGCGAAGGAGGTTGGCGGCCCGCTCGGCGACGCGGCCGAGAGGCTGGCCGGCGGCGTCAATAACCCACCAGGCGCGTTTGACCTCTTCGGATTTTGCTGAATATGTTTTCATTCGATGAATCGTTAGGAACCGAAGAGAATGGCAGGGATCGCCTCCCGTGTCAAATCCTCAGGGAAAATATTTCGTGGGCCTGATGCGATGAAAATCGGCTGCGGTTCATGGTGTCTTCGCCGCGCTGGCGCACCCGCTTTGAATCACTCCCCGCCGGAGTGCCAGGGCTCGGTTTCCCGGGGTGCTGGCTAGTTGGCCGGCGCGACGTAGTCTTTCCCGCTTCCACCGGAATACGGATCCACGCTGACGCGGACCGTCTTGTAGCGGACGCTGGAGAGATCCGTTTTTCTGATCACGGGGTGTTTGGTGTCTCCCCATTCCTTGGCCATCCGGGTGTAGGGCCCGTTGACCTGCTGTGGAAAATACATGTCCCGGCGGTTTTCCAGCGTCGTGCATGACGTCAGCGAGAGGGCCGCAGCAGGCAAAATGATAAGGAGGGAAGATTTCACAGGCATGAGATAAAGCGCCTTGTCGCCGCCTTGTCAACACCGGCCATGCGGCTCAAACCGGTTGACGCGCGGGGGATCGGCCGTAGGTTGCTTGCCTTATGGACACCTCAAAACTGAAAGACTATCTCAAGCCGGGCTGCCCCTGCTGCAGCAAAGAGAATTTGAATCTGGCCTCCGACATCTGCCTCTACCTGGGCTTCCTCTCAATCATTGGTTCGATCGTAACCTGGTTCACGGCTTCGAACGAAAACCGCGCGCACGGCGAGCGGTTCGGGATTTTCATCGGCCTCTGGGTCCCAAGTTTCTTCATCCTCGCCAACCGTCTGTCCCGTAAGGCCGACTCGCTGGACGACGCCGGCTGCTGCGATGAGTAGAGCTTTCGCCGGCCGGGATCAGCGGATAGGAACCGTCCGGACGGTGATCTGCGCCTCTTGCAGTCCGAGGAGGGCGGCGGCCGCCTTCCGGTAGGCCGCCATCTGCTCGGCATAGCGGACCTCGATTTTTACGGGGGTTGTCCTGTCGGTCTTGAAATCGTAGACGGTGGCGGAGACGGGGGCGCCGGCTGGGCTCAGGAAGACGTGGACGCGATCGAAGATTCCGCTGATCCAGCGGCCATCCAACTGGACGTCGAACGCTCGCTCGCGCCAAAGCGTGCAGCGGGCAGTTGGCTCGGAAAAAATCTGCCGGGCGGCTTCGCACGCGAAAAATGCCGCGAGCAACTGAGCCGCCTCTCGTGAGCAGCTTTCGAAGTCGGGCGTGTTTTCACCGAGCCAGGTGATTTCTGCCAGGGCCTGGTGGACTTCGGTTCCCAAGGTGCCGGCTTCTAGGGAGATTCCTCCGGCAGGCACGTTCGTTTCGCCGGATCCTTCCAGGGACGAGGGGGCGACAGGTCGCGGGGTGCTGCTATTCGGGGGGAGGAAGGGAGAGCCCTCGTCCACCGTCTTGGAGATCTCCCGTTCCCCGGTTGCCAGCGGGTTCCGCTCAAACCAGTTGGCATTTCCCTTTTCAAAATATGGTTCCTCCTGGCCGAGGGTCAGGCCAAGAAGCCGGGCAAAGCCTTTCGCCTTCGAATCGTCCTTGAGGCGCTGGGTCACCAGATAGAGACCGAACCGGGGGCGCGTCATGGCGACATAGGCGGTGCAGAGCTCTCCGTAGGCCGATTCGGCGAGCATTGATTCCCTGGCCCGGGCGAGCGTGTCGTCCTGCTCGCAAAGCATTTTTTGCGGGAGCAGGAGGCCCCACGAGGTGCGGCCGTCACCGCCGAGCGCGAGCGACCCGGCCGACCGGTCGGTATTCCGGGAATCCAGGCCCGAGACCACGGCCATGTCGAACGTCAGTCCCTTGGCCTGGTGGACGGTCATCACCCGGACCACATCGGTGCTCTCGGCCTCCTGCACCTGATAGCTTCCGAGAAAGTCCAGGAAGTCAAAGAGGCCGTCGCCCGGCTTGCGGGCGTCGTCAAAGGCAGCGGCCGCCGTGACAAAGGCCGCCGCGCGTCCGGCGAGAAACGGCGGCACATCAAGTGGACCCAGCCAGTTGCGGACCGTCCGGGCATATCCGCCGAGCGCGATTGAACGGAGGGTCGCCTCACGGAATTTCAGTTCCCCGTTCCGGAGCAGGGGCTCGGCCAGCGGGGAGCCGGCGAACAGCGTTCCTGCCAGCGTGTCGGCGGGGGAGGCGGCGAACCGGAGCGCCGCAATGAGGGCCGCGCCCAGCGGGTTGTCGGTGCAAGGGTTTGATTTTCCCTCGACGGCCACCGGGATTCCGGCCGACTGCAGGTGTGCGGCGAGGGCTGCGACTTGCTTGTTGCTGCGCTTGAGAACAGCACAGCTCCAACGCCGCTTCCAGGGCTCGATCTCCTGCAGGATGCCGAGGATTTCCAGATCCTGAGGGCCGGCCGCATCCGCGGCTTCGTCCTCATCGGCAGTTGCGGCGCCGGATTCCTCGCAGGCGACCCAGCGGATGTAACCAGCTTTTCCGGCGTTGGCCGGCGCGACCGAGTGCCGGCGCCAAGCCTTTTTCCAATCCTCAACCGCCTGGTCCGGCAGCGCCAGATCATCCCGGACGGCGTCCGGGTCTCCGAAGACGGTGTTGATGGTATCGATGATCTCCCGGGTCGAGCGGAACGATTCGTCCAGTTTGTCGGCGACGATCCGTTCCCCGCCGCTCCGGTTGTAGTGGTCGCGGATATCGAAGAAGAGCTGCGGATCCCCGCCGCGCCACAGGTAGATCGCCTGCTTGGTATCGCCGACGTAGAAAAGCGTGCGATCGCCGCTGGTGTCCTGCACGACCTCATCGATGAACGAGGAGAGGACCTTCCATTGCGAGCGGCTGGTATCCTGAAACTCGTCGAGCAGCCAATGGTCGAACCGCGCATCGAGCCGATAGCCTGCGGCCGCCTGCCAGCCCGGATCGTCGACCTGTCGCGCCAGGAGGTCCTTGATGTCGTCGAAGGTCATCAGCCCCTGGCCGCGCGTCCTGTGGTCGTAGATGTCCTCGAAGCGGGCCATGAGCCCATGCAGTGCTGCGCTGCGGCGAAGGAGGTTCTCGAACTCCTGGCGCACCAGAGCGCGGAGCAGGCCGGTCCTGGCCGATGCGACGACCGGGTTGAGTTCCACCCAGCCCACCTTTTTTTTGAGGATCTGCAGGTGGCCGCTTTTCGGGCTGCTGCAGAGCTTGCTCTTCACGAAGTCCGTGAGTTCTCTCGGCCACGAGTCGCCCGGGCGGAGTGCCCGTGCGAGTTCCAGGGGCGCTGCCAGAGCGATCAGAGCATCGTCCGGGAGGTCCGGGTGGGTGGACTCGACGGCCTGCAGGAACGCCTCCGCGGCCTCGCGCGGGCTACCGGCGGCGAAGATGGCTGAGCCGCCCGGCCAGATCGCCTTCCTGTCGCCCCACACAACCCCGGATGGCGTCGCAAGGAACTGTGCATGGAACCCCTCGACGGCATCCAGAAGGGCTTTAAAAACATCCCGCTCGCCTTGCTTCCGGCTCTGCTGGCGGACGATGTCCACAAATTCCCGGAAGCCGGCATCATTTTCCGCGGCGGTGCGGAAGAGCGTCGCGAGCGCGTCCTCGCGGGCCGCGCCGACGATCGGGTCGCCGAGGATGGCGAAGTCGCCCGAGAGCCCGGACTCGAACGGAAACGCGCGGGCGATCCGCGCGAAGAGGCTGTCGATCGTCCCCATGCAGAGCGTTCCCATTTGCGAGACCAGACTGCGGAGGATAGCGCGGCACTGGTCGGCATTCAGCGCCTGCAGGCCGGTGTCGCCGCGCAGCTTCTCGAGCTTTGCAGGATCCGATGCAGCGGCGGCGAGCCGGATAAAGACGGCGTCGAGAAACTCCCCGGCCGACTTCTTGGTAAAGGTGAGGGCCGCGATCTTGCGGGGCTCGACGCCGAGCGCCAGCAGGGTCACCATCCGCGTCGTGAGGCTGTAGGTTTTTCCGCTTCCGGCATTCGCCACAAGCATCATGTGTGTCAGTTCCGGGCTCATGGCTGACCTTTCAAAAAAACAATCGTTTCCGGAGCGATGCCGGCCTCTGCGCTACCATTGAGAAACAGCGGCGCAAACGGATCGTCCCAGTTTCCAGGCGGCGGCTGCGGTGGCCAGAAGACGCCGCGACGCACGCGGTCGGCGATGGCCCCGGCACAGCGGATGGCCGAGGCAAAAACCTCGTCGGACATCTCGAATTCGGCAATCGCGGTCTGCGAGGGATCCGCTGGCAGGATGAAGTAGGCGGTGCGCACCGGCCGGCCGGGAAGAAGTTGTTCGGCGATGTGGCGGTAGAGGGGGAGCTGAAGATCGACCCAGCAGCGATCCTTTCCGTCGACGGAAACTGCGGCCTCCGGAAGGAACCTGTTTGCCCCCGGCGAGCCCAGGTGGGTCTGTGCGGGTTTCTTCGGGGTCGCGTAGGTTTTGTAATCGACAATCCGGAGGCCGAGATCCGGGTGTTCCTCGATCCGGTCGATCTGGGCGGAGATCGCCAGCCCTCCGAGGCGCAGTGGGTCCTCTCCATCCGCGGAAATCTTCCTCTCCGCCTCGATGATCCTCCATCCGTCGGCGAGCGAGGCGGCCTGGACGCGGGCGAATGCGCGCAGGCGGACGCGGGCGGCTTCGAGCTGCACGCGGACAGCGGCCGACGGCTGAGGGCCGAACAGCCGGCAGGCCTCGGCATCCAGGGTGGCAAACACGGTCGCCTCGATCCTGCCGGCATCGCTTTCGGCAGGGGTCGTTTTGGCAAAGTCCTCGACCGCCTTGTGGATGAGCGAGCCGAAGCGCATCGCATCCATCTCGCGGGCCCGCGGGTCGAATTCCTCAAGATGAAGAACCCGCTTGAAATAGAACCGGAACGGGCAGGCCAGGTATTCCTTGAACCCGGTCGGGCTGATCCGGGAAATTCCGGATCGGCGCAGGGCGTCCGGAAGCTGCCACGGCCAGCCGGCTTCGCGGCGCGGGCGGATCCCGCCGCCGTCGACCGGCTTGAACATTTCCAAAACGCGCGCGGGCAGGCCGTTTTCGGAACAGCGCAGAAGAAGGCTGGATGGAAGCGAGGGGCTGCCGTCCGAGGAAAATTTGCTGAAGCTGCAGCGGAAGTCTTCGGGCGGGCGCACGTTTCGCAGGCAGGTGAGGAGGTAGGCATCGCGTGCGCCGCGGGCCACGTTGTCCAGGAGCCCGAGCGCCTTTCTCTTCGAGTCGGGGAGGAACGCATGCTCGGTCACCGAAGCCGGGAGGCGGCCCTCGATGCAGCCGCAGACCGCGACCCGCCCCGCATCGAGCCAGGGGGCCTCGAGCCATCCCGCCAGCTCAACGTCGCCCGGCTCCGAAGCCCCGAACGTGCATGCAGCTTTCAATGCGCGCAGGAAGACGGCTTCGAGCCCCTCCGTCCACCGGCTAAAAACCGGGGAATCCGATACGGTCTCCCAGAGTTCCACTACCTCCCGTGCGGCTTCAAGGCCCTCACCGCCCCGGGACCATGCTTCGCGGATCAGCCGGTCCGCAGTGGTGTCTGCCGTCCCGGCGAGGGCTTCGACGAGCGAGCGGGCCTGCGCGTGCCGCAGGGATTCGCCTTCGTCCGCCGGCTGGTTCTGGAAGAAGGCCCCGGCCTGGGCCAGAGTTTCTGCCAGGACGTCGGCGAGCAAATCGTCGCATGCAGCCAGCAGCTGGGACATGGTCAGCCCGCACCTGGATCCAAGCCATCGGGCAAAATGCGGGCACTCGAGGAGCCGCCGGACCGTCCGCAACTGCTTGTCGGCCTGCCAGGCGATCCATTCGCACGCGATGATTCCCGCCTCGGTTGATGTGAGCCGCTCGCCGTCCGGCAAGAACGGCTTCCCTCCCAGCCGCAGGATTTCCGAACCGAACGCCGACGCCTGCGAAGGGTCGGCCAAAACCAGCGCGTAGTCTCCGGCCTCCGCCGACTCCGTCAGGAAGCGCAGCGCCCGCGACGCCTCTTCCTCCGGGTCCTTGACGATGACGATCTGCCGGGCCTCCAGCGCGATATTACACCCGGTCCATTCGTCCGGCAGCGGACGCCCCCACGCATCAAACCCGCCGCCCATGCTCCCCGGCTTCCAGACAAGGACGGCGACCTCGATGCCCATACGCGCCAGCGCCTCTGCATAGGCGGCGGCGGCCCGGGGGAGATCAGGAATGCAAGCGATCACCAGCCGCTGAGTTCCCGCCGCGGGGCGGGGGGCCTGGATTTCCTCCAGCCTCCGGGCATTCGGATCCTTCAACCCGCAAGCGTCCATCACCCGCAGATACGCCCGGTGCAGCAATCGGATCTGTTCCCATCGCCCGGCATCATCGCCGCAAACCCGCTCCAGTCCGGGATCCCCCGGGTCGATCCCGCCTTCGGCCAGCAGGTCGCAAAGGTCGCAGAGAATTCCGCCCGCGCCGAGCTGCGCCCGCGCACCGGCAATCGACTCGCTCCGGGGAAAAAGCGCCTCCATGTTCTCGCGGGCGAAGCGACCGATGACCTGCGCCCATGCCGCCTCCTGCTCCGCTCGGGTGGCCAGTGGCAGACCCTCGTCCGCGTTCAGGACGGCCTGCATCGGCTGGGCAAACTCAGGAGCCAGAACTCCTGTGCCCGCGGCTGCCGCCATCCGGGTCGCTGCAAACCGGATCCGCCGCCCCGCTCCTGCTGTCGGCACCCAGACCCGGGTTGCGGAAAGGTCCCACGGCCGTCCGCAAGCCCCCCGCACGAGGAACTCCGCCACCTGGACCGCCAGCGGCTCGGGACCGTCTAGAAATGTCAGTTGGGGTGGGGGCATGAATCAGGATCGAGGGTTCCCTGGGCCCGCAAAAATCCGGCTACTTCTTCTCCAGCTTCGCCTTCACAAATTCAAACGCGATCGGCAGGACGGAGACGAAGATGATGCCGAGGATGACGAGCTTCATGTTTTTCTGGACGACCGGAATGGTTCCGAAGACGAACCCGCCGCCGACAAAGATCCCGACCCAGAGGACGGCACCGAGGACGTTGAAGGCGATGAATTTCCGGTAGGTCATGCTGCCGACGCCGGCCACGAACGGCGCAAACGTGCGGACGATCGGCATGAACTGGGCCAGGGTGACAGCACGGCCCCCGTATTTTTCATAAAACGCGTGGGCCTTCATGAGGTAGTCCTTGCGGAAGAACCATCCGGATTCAAAGTGGAAAACCTTCGGCCCTATCCAAGAGCCGATCGCGTAGTTCGTCGTGTTGCCGAGAACGGCCGCACAGAAGAGAAGCGGCGCCACAATTTCCACCTTCAGCATGTCCTGCGCCGCCAGCGCGCCGACGGCAAAAAGGAGGGAATCGCCGGGAAGGAACGGGGTGACGACCAGACCGGTCTCGCAGAAGACGATCGCAAAGAGAAGCGCGTAGACCCACACGCCGTAATGCTCGATGAAGACGCGTAGGTGGTTCTCCGCGTGGAGGAAAAAATCAATGACTTGTGCCATGGCGGGAGCCGTTATGAATCGTCGGTCCGCCGCATGCAACCGGAAACCTTGGAATTCGGTCTTTGCAATTGCCGCGATCCTGCTTCTCTCGCGTTCTGAAATTCATGACCGAGCCCACGCTGGACGCCGCCCTTGATGACTGCCTGGTTCACGCCGCCGGGGAGGGGATCCGCCTTGGCGATATGCTAGGGGAGCTCGGTCGGGCGAGCTTCTGTTTCGCCTCTCTCCTCCTGGCCGTGCCGTTCGTCCAGCCGTTTTCGCTCGGCCCGCTGACGATGATCGGCGGAGTCACGTTCATGGTCATCGGCTGGCAGATGGGCCGGGGCAAGCCCTCGCCCTCGCTCCCCCGCGCCGCCAGCGGGCTTCTCATCCACGGCAAGGGCTGGGTCGGCGTGCTCAAGTTCTGCCAGAGGATCCTGGCGTTCTGCCGCAGGTTCACGCGGCCGCGCTGCGAGAGCTGGGTGGCCGGAGAATGGGGCGAGCGCTTTGTCGGCTGGCTCATCCTCGCCGGCGGCTTCCTGCTCGCTGTCCCGGTCGCGAACCTCCCGTTCAACAATACCCTGCCGGCGCTCATGATCGTCTTCGCCTGCGTGGGCTGGCTCGAGCGCGACGGCCTGATGGTGATCGTCTCGCTGGCCTGGGGCGTTGCAACCCTGCTCTACTTCACCGCCGTCGCTCTGGCGCTGATCCTCTTCGGCAGCCAGATCTGGGCCTGGTTCCGGTAAACGGACCTTTCAAATCTCGACCTGGCGGCCGATTTCGATCGTGCGTCCGGTCGGGAGCTTGAAGAATTCGGCGGCGTTCTGGGCGTTGCGGCTCAGGGCCATGAACATGCCCTCCATGAAGAGCGGGAGGCCGCCTTTGGGGGCCCGGATGAGGGTTTCGCGGCCGAGGAAAAACGTGCTGCGCTCGGCGTCGATCTCGAGTCCCTTGGCAGCGCAGGCGACAATGACCGGTTCGATGCCCGGCATCTCCATGAACCCGAAGTGGGCGACGACTTTGAAGAACCCGTGGGGCATTTCCTCCACGGCGACGCGTTCCCCCGTCGACACGTAGGGGATCCGGTCGGTGAGGATGCTCAGGATGATGTTCCTGTCGTGGAGCACCTTGTTGTGCATGAGGTTGTAGACGAGGGCGTTCGGCGTGCTGTTGGGGGTCGAGTTGAGGAAGACCGCCGTGCCCTTGATCCGGTGGGGAGCCAGCGCCGGGTCGAGCACGCCGGACATCGCGATCGAATCCACGAAGTGGTCGAGCGTGGTCATGCCGACCATCCCCTTGCGGATGTATTCGCGGCCGGTCTTCCAAGTGCTCATCATGTAGAAGATCGTCAGGCCGATGGCGAGGGTGAGCCAGCCTCCGTGCATGACCTTGAGCATGTTTGAGGCAAAGAAGGAAAGCTCGACGGCCCCGAAGATCCCGCAGGTGATGAGGGCGACCGGGATCGACCAGTTCCAGAGGCGCCGGGCCGCGAAGTAGAAGAGGGCGGTCGTGGCCAGCATTGTGAGCGTGACCGCAATCCCGTAGGCCGAGGCGAGGGCCGAGCTGCTGCCGAACGAGATCACAAGAAGAATGCAGCCGAAGGCCAGTGAGGTGTTCACCTGGGGGATGAAGATTTGGCCGGACTCGTCCTTGTTCGTGTGGAGGATTTGCGTGCGGGGGAGGTAGCCCATCTGGACCGCCTGCATGGTGAGCGAGAATGCGCCGGATATCAGCGCCTGCGAGGCGATGATCGTCGCGACCGTAGCCAGCAGGACCATCGGCAGCAGTCCCCACTTCGGCACCAGCATGTAAAACGGATTTCCGGCGGCCTCCGGATTCGCCATGACGAGCGCGCCCTGGCCGAGATAGTTCATGGCCAGCGCGGGGAAGACCACAAACCCCCAGGCGAGCCGGATTGGTTTCCGGCCGAAGTGCCCCATGTCCGCATAGAGGGCTTCGCCGCCGGTCACTGCGAGAAACACGCTGCCGAGAACGAGGATCGCCCCGGTCGCATGGTGGAAAAGATACCCGATGCCGAGAAGCGGGTTGAATGCGAAGAGGACCCCGGGCGACCGGAAGACCTGGATGGCCCCCAGAAAGAACAGCGTGGCGAACCAGACCAGAATGATCCGCCCGAATACCTTGCCCACGGCGCCGGTGCCGAACCGTTGGACGGTGAATAGCCCGATCAAAATGATGACCGCGATCGGGACTGAGAACTTTTCAAAGTGGGGGGAGATGAGCGTGAGACCCTCGACGGCCGAGAGCACGGAGATCGCGGGCGTGATCACGCCGTCCCCGTAGAGCAGGGCGGCGCCGAAGAGACCGATGCCGGTCATCAGCGCAAGGCTTTTGCTGGCGCTGCCTTTGGGGAACGCCAGCGAGAGCAGCGCCAGGATTCCGCCCTCGCCGTTGTTGTCGGCCCGCAGGATCAGGCCGATGTATTTCACGGAGACAAGAAGGATCAGACTCCAGAGGATGAGTGAGAGGATGCCCATCACATCGGCTGTGCCCCCCTGATGCGCCAGGCATTCCTTGAACGCATACAGCGGGCTGGTCCCGATGTCCCCGAAGACGACGCCAAGCGCGCCGATGGTCAGGACCGACGTTTTTCTTTTTCCTTGCATCGCGAATGCGGTCAGGCCTGGCGGCGCTCCCGGATGGCCGCGATGATCTCCGCAACCGCCTCGCCACGCGGGCGCGAGCCGAGGTTGCCCTTCCCATGCACTCGGAGGCTGATCGCTCCGGCCTCGAGGTCGCGGCGGCCGATGACGAACATCGTGTGAACCTTTTCGGTCTCGGCGCGCTGGATTTTCCCGTTGATCCGGTCGCCGGAGGGATCGAGCGTGACCCGGACGCCCGCGGCGCGGAGCTCGTCGTGGATCGCCTGCGAGTAGGCCATGAGCGCTTCGTCGTCGGTGTTGATCGGGAGCACGCGGACCTGGTCGGGGGCGAGCCAGAGCGGGAAGTTGCCGGCGAAGTGTTCGATGAGCACGCCGGTGAACCGCTCCATCGAGCCGAACGGCGCGCGGTGGATCATGACCGGCCGGTGGTCCGCGCCGTCGGGGCCTTTATACCAGATGTCGAAGCGCTTCGGCAGGTTGAAATCGACCTGCACGGTGCCGAGCTGCCACTCGCGGCCGAGCACGTCCTTGACGACAAAGTCGATCTTTGGTCCGTAGAATGCCGCCTCGCCGGGCTCCTCGGTGAACGGAACTCCGAGAGTGCCGGCCGCCGTGCGGCATGCGGCCTCGGCCTTGTCCCAGTCCGCCGGATCGCCGGTGTATTTGGCGGAGTCGGGATCGCGGAGACCGACGCGCACCCGGTAGTCGCTCATGCCGAGCGTGGAGAGGACGGTCTTGACGAGCGAGAGGCAGCCCTCGATCTCGGCTGGGACCTGATCCTCGGTGCAGAAGAGGTGGGCGTCGTCCTGGGTGAACCCGCGCACGCGGGTCATGCCGTTGAGCTCGCCGCTCTGCTCCCAACGGTAGACGGTGCCGAACTCCGCAAGGCGCACCGGCAGGTCGCGGTAGCTCCGAGGCTGCGATGCGTAGATCTTCACGTGCATCGGGCAGTTCATCGGCTTGAGCAGGTAGCCGTCGATCTCGCCGGCCGTGACACGGTTCGACAGTTCGGAGCACGAGCAGCCTTCCTCGGAGAGCTTCGCGAGCGTCTCGCGGTCGATGAGCGGCGGGAACTGGGATTCCGAGTAGTAGGGGAAATGCCCGGACGTGCGGTAGAGCCCTAGACGCCCGATGTGCGGGGTGAACACTTGGTCGTAGCCCTGCTTGCGGAGTTCCTCTCCGATGAAATCCTGAAGCGCCTGGCGGATGATCGAGCCCTTTGGTGTCCAGAGGATGAGCCCCTGGCCGACGGCGTCGTCGATGTGGAAGAGCTGGAGATCCTTGCCGAGCTTGCGGTGGTCGCGCTTCTTTGCCTCCTCGAGGAGCGTGAAATACGCCTCCATCTCGGTCTTGTTCTTGAAGGCCGTCCCGTAGATCCGTTGGAGCTGCGGGTTGTTCTCGTCGCCTTTGTAGTAGGCGCTCGCCACGTGCGTGAGCTTGAACGCTCCGATATTGCCGGTGCGCATGACGTGCGGGCCCGCGCAGAGGTCGGTGAATTCCCCGTTGCGGTAGAGCGTGATGACCTCGCCGTCGGGGATGTTTTGCACGATGTCGAGCTTGAACCGCGAGGCTGTCCCGCGCGGGGCCAGGGCCGCAAGTTCGCCGCGCTCGGCCATCGCGACTGCCTCATCGCGCGGGATCTCGACCCGCTCGAAGACATGGTTGGCCTTGATCTCCTTCTTCATCTCCTCCTCGATCCGCGCAAAGTCCTCCGGCGAGATCCGGTGCGGGAGATCGACGTCGTAATAGAAACCGTTCTCGACCGGCGGGCCGGCGGCAAACTGGGCCTCGGGCCAGATTTTCAAAATGGCGGTCGCCAGCACGTGGGCGCACGAATGGCGGATGCGTTCGAGTTCTGTCATGGAACCCTCCAGTCAATCACAGCTCAAGGCGGCAACACAAAGAGAATCTTGCGTTGCCCAGGACGCGGCTGGCTACTCCCGATCGCCGGACCGGACCGCTTCGGACCCGACCAGCAAAGGAATCCCGTTCCGCACCGGGTAGGTGATTTTTCCATCCGCGGTGACCACGCCGTCCTCCCAGCCCTGGGGCAATTCGTCCTTCGATGCGGGGCGCAGGGACTGTCTGGTGAGCGGGCAGCGGAGAAGCGGAAGCAAATCGGTGTTCATGGCGGATCGTCGGTCGGCGTCGATAACTACGGGGTTTCGTTAAAGTGGCAATTTTCTGTTTCGAAGATATCGCAATTTCGTGCTGGATTCCCCGGAATTGTGGCAGACAATTGACCGCAGACAAAAAGGAGACCCCATGGAAATCACAACACCTGTCAGTATCCTGCTCAGTCAAAGAAGCGGCCGGGTCTGGTCGATCGGGCCCGATGCCACCGTCTTCGAAGCCATCTCGCTCATGGCGGAAAAAAATATCGGCGCCCTTCCGGTTGTCGACGACGGACGTCTGCTCGGAGTGATCTCCGAGCGCGACTACACCCGGAAAGTGATTTTGCTCGGCCGGGTCTCGCGCGAGACGCGGGTCGGGGACATCATGACCGTCGAGCCGGTGACCGTGTCGCCGGCCGACTCGGTGCAGGAATGCATGCGCCTGATGACGGAAAACCATGTCCGCCACCTGCCGGTGCTGGAGGCCGGGCAGATGGTCGGCCTGCTTTCGATCGGGGACGTCGTCAACTGGACGATCGCCTCGCAGAAGAGCGCGATCGAAGATCTCACCAATTTCGTCACGGGCGCTTACCCGGGATAACTCAATACTTCGGCATCGAGGGCTCGATCTTTTCCGCCCACTCGCGGATCCCGCCGGTGAGGTTGTAGGTTTTCGAGAAGCCGGCCTTCTGGAGTTCGCGCACGGCGGTCTCGCTGCGCGGCCCAAGCTTGCAGATGAAGACCATCTCGTCGGCAGAATCCAGCTCGCTCATCCTGGAGGCGAGCTCGCCGAGCGGGATCAGCTTCGATCCTCCGATGCGGGCGATGTCCCACTCGAAGGTCTCGCGCACGTCGACCAGGACGAGCTTGTCGCCGCGGTCAAGCCGCGACTTGAGCTCGGTGACGGAAATCTCCGGAACAGGCGGCTCGGCATCGTGAGCCTCCTTCGCCTGCGGGATCCCGCAGAACTGGTCGTAGTCGATGAGTTCGGTGATCGTCGGGTTTTCCGAGCAGACCGGGCACTTCGGGTCCTTGCGGACCTTGAACTCGCGGAACTTCATCTTGAGGGCGTCGAAGTGGACAAGCCGCCCGATGAGCGGGTCGCCGATGCCCACGATGAGCTTGATCGCCTCGATCGCCTGCATCACGCCGATCACGCCGGGCAGCACGCCGAGGACGCCGCCCTCGGCGCAGCTCGGAACCATCCCGGGCGGCGGGGGCTCGGGGTAGAGGCAGCGGTAGCAGGGGCCGCCGAGGTGCGGAGCGAAGACCGTGCACTGCCCGTCGAAGCGGAAGATCGAGCCGTAGATGTTTGCCTTCTTCAGAAAGACACAGACGTCGTTCGAAAGGTAGCGGGTTGGAAAATTGTCGGTCCCGTCAATCACGATATCGTAACCCCCGACGATCTGGACGGCATTTTCCGAGGTGAAGAATGCGTCGTGGAGCTTCACCTGGACGTTCGGGTTGATTTCCTTGATCCGGTCGCGAGCGCTGTTGATTTTTTTGCGGCCGACATCCTTCGTTCCATGGAGGATCTGGCGCTGCAGGTTGGAGTAATCGACCACGTCGAAATCCACGAGGCCGAGCGTGCCGACACCCGCTGCGGCGAGGTAGAGCCCGATCGGCGAGCCGAGCCCGCCCGCTCCGATACAGAGCACCCTGGCGGCTTTCAGTGCCTTCTGCCCCTCCAGCGTGACCTCGGGCATGATCAGGTGCCGCGAGTAGCGGGCCACCTCATCGTTGCTGAACTCGATCGACTCGAGTCGTGATGGATCCAATATGCTTTTGCTCATGTTCGTGTTTTCCGAGGGCCGCAAACCATACCTTCCCGGCGCGGGATTGCAAGAAATGCGGGGGGAGGCGCCCGCTTTTCCTGCCGGAAGATGGTTTGCTATCGGTGGGAAAATCCGCTAGTCCCTGATGCCACCATGGGAATGATTTTCATCAACCGGAACCGCCAGAGCTTGGGGCAGTTCGACGAGCAGGACGTTGCCGACGGGCTCAAGAGCGGAAAATTCCTGCCGGGCGATCTGGCATGGCAGGAGCCGATGGATTCCTGGAAGCCGCTTGCGGAATTCACCAACCTGCCCGCACCTTCTGAGCGCGCCGGGATCGAACCGGCTGCTGAAGCGGCACCTGCCAGTGCGCTCGTTCAGGCCCCATCATCTGCGTCCGGGTCTCCCGTGCCCGAGGGAACCATCGATATCGGGACCTGCATCGAGACCGGTTGGAACTGCTTCAAGGCTCATTGGGCGAACCTCGTACTCGGTGCCCTGATCATGTTCGCGATCAGCTTCGTCAGCCAGGTGCCGGTTCAGGCTGCGCAGTATATCTTCGAGATGTTCGACAAGGGCACGAAGCCGGAGACCTGGCTGATCGTTGCGGGCGTTGTCGTGTTTTTCTTTTTCTGGTTGATCGCGATGGCCTGCTCGGCGCTCATCAACGGCGGGTTCCTCTACTATTGCCTCAACTCGCTGCGCCGGGCTCCCGAGGTCGCCGATCTCTTCGCGGGGTTCAGAAGTTCTGTCTGGATCCAGCTGGTTCTTGGCATGCTGGTGACGGCGGTCTTTATCTGGATCGGGATCCTGCTTCTGATCATTCCAGGAATTTACCTGGCTGTCGCCTTCTACTATACGCCGCTGCTGATCATCGACCGGAAGATGGGATTCTGGGAGGCGATGCAACTGAGCCGCCGGACCGTGCACCCCCAGTGGTTCACGGTTTTCGGGCTCGCCATCCTTGCCGGTCTCATGTCGCTGCTCGGTGTTTTTCTTTGCTGCGTGGGCATGCTCGCGACGTTTCCGCTGGCTTCCCTGTGGCTCACCCAGAGCTACCGCCAGCTCTTCGGGGACTCTCCGGAACTGCCCGGCTAGACCGCTCGATAACCGGACCGCCCGTGCCCGGTTTTTGGAAGGGGCCCCGGTCATTTCAAGAAACCTGGGCATGGTTTCTTTGCGCGCCCGGGAATAAAGAAATTGTTTCAAAATTTCTCTGCGATGCTGTTTTCCGGAATGTTGATGCCGGACAGTCTAGAACCGGACGCTCGGGCCCGGTCCCTCGGACGGCGCGCAGTGGATTGAGACTTCCCGGTGCCCCGCGGATTTCAGTTCCTGCCCGACCGCACGCGCGGCCAGTTCCGAAGAATTGCAGTCCTGGCTCATGTGCCCGAGGATGACATGCCGGAGCGCGGGCGTCGCGACCTGGGCGACAATTTCTGCGGCGGCGGAGTTGGAGAGGTGTCCGTGCCTGGAGAGGATCCTCTGCTTCACGGACCACGGGCGCTTCTTGTCCTGCTGCAGGAGCGCCTCATCATGGTTTGTTTCGATGAGCAAACCGTCGACGCCCCGCACCCGTTCGACCACCTGGCGGGTCGCGTAGCCCAGGTCCGTCAATACGGCGAAGTTCCGGTCATCATGGCGCAGGACAAAGCCCACCGGGTCGGCCGCATCGTGCGGAACCGGAAACGCAATCACCTCCAGGCCTGCCAGTTCAAATGCCGCGCCGCTCGCAAAAAGGTTCCATTCCGCGACGACGCCGGAGCGCCGCAGGCTCTCAGCAGTCAGCGGGGTCGCGAAGACCGGGACGGAATGCTGTGCGCAGAGAACTTTCAGCCCTCTGGTGTGGTCCCCGTGCTCGTGGGTGAGCAGGATGCCGCGGAGGTCCGCCATCTGCACGCCGGCCGCCTCCAGGTGGCCCGCCAGCCGGCGGGCACTCAGCCCGGCATCGACCAGGACCGTGCACCCGCCCGCTTGCACCAGAAGCGCATTACCCGAACTCCCACTCGCCAAAACCGTCACACTGAACATCCGTTCATTCCAATCAGGGCGCCGGACACATGAAAAGACCCGCCATGCGCCGGGCGCGGTTTTTTTTCAGGCGGGTCATTTTTGTCTTGCGCCACTGATATCCTCATCTAGTCTCTCACCTCCCGCATAGCGTCGGAGGTTCGCGATTGCCACGATTGGGTGGCTCTTTTGTCCCATCGAAACTGCGGTATGCAATAACTGGATTTCAATAATGCCCACGATCAACCAACTGGTCCGCAAAGGACGCCGCAAAATCACGGTCAAATCAAAATCGCCCGCGCTGGTGAACTGCCCGCAGCGCCGCGGCGTCTGCGTGCAGGTCATGACCCGCACGCCCAAGAAGCCCAACTCCGCGCTCCGCAAAGTCGCGAAAGTCCGCCTGACCAACGGCCAGGAAGTCATCGCCTACATCCCGGGCGAGGGCCACAACCTCCAGGAGCACTCGATTGTCCTCGTGCGCGGTGGCCGCGTCAAAGATCTCCCCGGTGTCCGCTACCACATCGTCCGCGGCACCCTCGACAGCCTCGGGGTTGACGGCCGCCGCCGCAGCCGTTCGAAATACGGCGCCAAGCGTCCGAAGCCCGGCCAGGAAGACGCCAAGGGAGCCAAAGGCAAAAAGAAATAGCACCCTCCCATCCCGAAATCTTAAATCCGTAATCCGAATCTGAATTATGTCCCGCAGACGCCGAGTCATCCATAAAGAAGTTAAAAAAGACGCCCGCTACGCCAGTCCGGTTGTTGCCCGCCTGATCAGCGCCGTGATGCGCGAAGGCAAGAAATCGATTGCCGAGCGGATCGTCTACACGGCGATCGACAAGAGCCGCGAGGGCAGCGATACGGTCGACCCGCTCGAGACGCTGAACAAGGCGATCGAGAACGTGAAACCCCGGCTTGAAGTCAAATCCCGCCGAGTCGGCGGTGCCACCTACCAGGTTCCTATGGAAGTTCCGGCCGACCGCCAGATCGCCCTCGCGATGCGCTGGCTCGTGACCTTCGCGAACAACCGCAAGGGCGTTCCGATGGAAAATGCGCTCGCCTACGAGCTCAAGGATGCCGCCGCCGGGCAGGGCAACGCGATCAAGAAGCGCGACGATATGCACAAGATGGCCCAGGCCAACCGTGCGTTCGCGCACTTCCGCTGGTAGTCACCTGCGATAGCGGGGACCGCGCCACGCCGGGTCCCCTCCCGCCCGCCGGGAACAACTGACGTCCCGACCCACAAAGTTTTTAATTCATCTCCTATGGCCACCGCCCCAATCGACCCCGCAAATCCCAACTCGCCGAACCGCGCCTTCCCGCTTGAGAAGACGCGCAACATCGGAATCGCCGCCCACATCGACGCCGGTAAAACGACGCTCACCGAGCGCATCCTTTTCTACACCGGAATGATCCACAAGATCGGCGAGGTCCACGAGGGCACGACGGTCACCGACTGGATGGAGCAGGAGCGCGAGCGCGGGATCACGATCACCTCGGCCGCCACGACCTGCTCGTGGATGCAGCGCAAGGAGGAGGGGATCTACAAGGCCTACGAGGGCATCAAGATGCGCGTGAACATCATCGACACCCCCGGCCACGTGGACTTCACGGCTGAGGTCGAGCGCTCTCTCCGCGTTCTTGACGG
>CAYXRX010000008.1:0-137371 GCA_964467415.1 uncultured Chthoniobacterales bacterium | reverse complement strand
TCCAGGAGCGCCTCGCCAAGCTCGCCGGCGGTGTGGCCGTCATCAACGTCGGTGCCGCCACCGAGACCGAGATGAAGGAGAAGAAAGCCCGCGTCGAAGACGCCCTCCACGCGACCCGTGCGGCCGTTGAAGAAGGCATCGTCCCCGGCGGCGGCGTCGCCCTCATCCGCGCCCAGAAGGCGCTCGACTCCGTCACCCTCACCGGCGACGAGGAGATCGGACTCCAGATCGTGCGCCGCGCGATCGAGCAGCCGCTCCGCACCCTGGCCGACAACGCCGGCCAGGAAGGCGCGCTCATCGTGCAGGAAGTCAAGAAGCGCAAGGGCGCCGAAGGCTACAACGTCGCGACCGGCGAATACACCGACCTCATCAAGGCCGGCGTCGTCGATCCCGCCAAGGTGACCCGCAGCGCGCTCCAGAACGCCGCGTCCATCAGCGGACTCCTCCTCACCACGGAATGCCTCGTCACCGAGCTTCCCGAGAAGGACAAAGCTCCCGCCATGCCTCCGGGCGGCGGAATGGGTGGAATGGGCGGCATGGACTACTAAGTCCGCGCCCGGAACCAAAACTCAAAACCGGAAAGCCGGGTCCGCAAGGGCCCGGCTTTTCTGCTTTGTGGAGCCTCAAGAAAGCCGGGGACGCTCGAGGATCAGCACAACAACCGGAAAATCATGGAATTTTCCTGTGGAAAATCGCGGGGAACATGTTTGCCTTTGGCGCGTCGTATGATGAGCAAATCCAAGCCCCGATCCTGGGCAGCGCTTGCCGGCTGGTCGCTGGCGGGCGCCGCGTGCGTTGTGTCTGTGGCGGTGCTGTCGCTGTCGCGGGGCGAGCCGGTGAACGCCCTGTGGATCGTCGTGGCGTCGGTGTGCGTCTTCGCGCTGGCCTGGAGGTTCCACTCGGCCTGGCTGATGGCCCGGGTGCTGACATTGAACGACTCGCGGGCGACGCCCGCAGTGGCCCGCGAGGACGGGAAGGATTATCACCCCACGAACAAGTGGGTTGTGTTCGGCCACCATTTTGCGGCGATCGCGGGTCCGGGACCCCTGGTTGGGCCGGTGCTGGCGGCGCAGTTCGGGTTTCTGCCGGGCATGTTGTGGATCCTGATCGGGGCGACGTTGGGCGGGGCGGTCCACGACAGCATCATCCTTTTTTGTTCCGTGCGGCGCGGGGGCAAATCGCTGGCGCGGATGGTTCGCGACGAGGTCGGGCCGTTCGCAGGGATGGTCGCGCTGATCAGCATCCTGGCGATCATGGTGATCCTACTGGCGGTTTTGGCGCTGGTGGTGGTGAAGGCGCTGGCCGAAAGCTCGTGGGGTCTCTTCACGATCGCGGCCACGGTGCCGCTCGCGCTCGCCATGGGGCTCGGCATGAAATACCGGTGGGCGGGCATGAGGGCGATCAGCGCGTTCGGCGTGGCCGGACTGCTGCTCTCGGTCCTGGGCGGGAGCTGGATCCAGGGCACGCCAGTCGGCGAGTGGTTCCAGTGCAGCGAGGTGTCGCTGGCGTGGATGATCATGGGCTACGGGCTGCTGGCCTCGGTGCTGCCGGTCTGGCTTCTGCTGGCCCCGCGCGATTACCTGAGCTCGTTTCTGAAGATCGGGGCGGTCGGATTTCTGGCCGTGGCCATCCTGGTGATCGCGCCTGTCCTGCAGATGCCATCGGTCACGAGATTCATCGACGGCACCGGCCCGGTCTTCGCCGGGGCGGTGTTTCCGTTCTGCTTCATCACGATCGCATGCGCGGCCGTCTCGGGATTCCACGCGATCATTTCCTCAGGGACCACTCCGAAGCTGCTCGCGCGGGAGAAGGACATCCGGCTCGTCGCCTACGGGGCGATGATCACTGAGATGCTCGTCGGCATCATGGCCCTCATCGCCGCCTGCACGATGGCTCCGGGCGAGTATTTCGCGATCAACATGAAGGGGGAGCCGGCCGCCGTTGTCGAAAAAATCACGGCGCTCGGGTTTCCGGTCACCGAGGCGCAGATGGTCACGCTCGCCACGGATGTCGGGGAGAAGTCGCTGATCGGCCGCACCGGCGGGGCCCCGACATTCGCGGTCGGGATGGCGCGGATGTTCTCGCGGCTCGTCGATAACCCGACCGCGATCGCGATCTGGTACCACTTCGCGATCATGTTCGAGGCGCTGTTCATCCTGACCACGATCGATGCCGGAACGCGGGTCGGGAGGTTTCTTGTACAGGATCTGCTGGGCCATGTGTGGAAGCCGCTGGGCAGCACCGACTCGACCTTCGGCAACCTCCTCGCCAGCGTGGCCTTCGTGGCCGCCTGGGGCTACTTCCTCTACCAGGGGGTGATTGATCCGCTGGGCGGGATCAACTCGTTCTGGCCGATCTTCGGCGTCGCCAACCAGCTTCTGGCCGTCATCGCCCTCTCTCTCGGAACCACGATTCTTCTGAAGATGGGACGCCGGCGCTATCTGTGGGTTCCGCTGCTCCCGCTCGGCTGGCTGCTTGCCGTGACGATGACCGCCGGGTTCCAGAAGATCTTTGCGGCCGATCCCCGGCTCGGCTTCCTGAGTGCCGCCCGGGCGCTGGCTGCCAAAATCTCCGCCGGCGGCACGCCGGAGCAGGTCGCGGCCTGGCAGCAGCAGGTGCTCAACAACCATGTCAATAGCGTGGTGACGGGCTCCTTTCTCGCGCTGGTGATCCTGATCGTTGGCGCGAACGCTCTTGTCTGGTGGCGGATCGTTGCTGGAAAAGCCGTCAGCCCGCTTCAGGAGGAACCCGCCGAAGCAATCCCGCTGGGCGCCCGGGGCGCGGCCTGAGCATTCCGGCCACTGCGGGAGCTCGTCGGCTCTACGGCTTGGTCAGCCGCTCGTCCTCCGCGACCAGCGCGAGCCACTTGGCCTTGTAGTCGGCCTCGTAACGCTGGTCCTGGAAATCGGTCATCAGTTCGCGGTGCCTGGCAATCTCCTCGACCCTGGGGAGAGCCTCCTCGTAGACCTCGCGGAGGAGGCGGAGGGCGCCGGGCTCGCGGTCCCAAAGCACGGCATACGACTCGACAAACTCGGCGGCATAGTTGGGTTCGGCGCGGTCGTTCGGCAGCCAGAGGCCGCGCGGGGGCTCGTCGAGTTCGAGGAGCATCGGTGCAAGGTAGATGTTCTTGAGGATTCCCTCGAGATATTTGCCGCGGGCTTCCTGCTCCCGCCCCTCGAGCGAGTGCGTGAGCGCGTGGCCGAAGAGAAATGACGGCTCCGCATAGTCGCCGGGATACAGCTTCGCATATCGCGAAAAGTAGGCAGCCGCCCGCTCGGAGGAGTCCGACAAAAGATGGAGCATGGGCACCAGGAAGCGGGCGCCCTGGTTGTCGGAAGAATTGTAATCAAGCAGTTCCTCCAACGTGCGCGCGGCCGGGGCATAGCGCCCGAGGTGCCACTGGGTCATCGCCTTTCCGTAAACCGCACGCAGGAACGGCCGGGTTTCGCGGTCCGACCACCACGCGGTTTTCGCGCCCCAGCGCTGGCCTTCGCGCCGGATGATCTCCTCGTAGGCAGCGAGGCAGGACTTCCAGTTTCCGGTCTGGAACTCGATGTCGGCCAGCTCGATGCGCGCCGCAGCGCACTCGGCGTCGCGCGTCAGGGCGAGGCGGAAGTGGGCCTCGCGCTTGGAGGCGGAGCGGAGCCGGAGCGCCGTGCGGACGAGGCCGGCCGCCACGTCGCGAACCTGAGGCTGCGAGTCCGCGCCGCGTCCGACGCGCAGCACCAGAGTCTTGGTGAGCGAGCGGAGCTCGTCGGGCGAGCGGCTGTCGGGCGTCTGAAACCGGATATCGACCTTGCAGTCGGCCGAGAAGCTTTGCCAGGCCTCGGCGTCCCAATCCTCGCTGGCCGAGACCGAGAGGCGGTCGGGAGTTCCGAGCGACTCGAAGAGCTTGTAGAGCATGTTTTCGATGCGCGGCTGGTCGAGTTCCTCAAGCACTTCGGGAGGGGCCACCGGTGTCCCGGAGCGGTCGCAGACGATGACGAGAGTCGGCAGGAACCACGCAGTCCGCGACGGAATCGGTTCCTCCAAATCGATCCAGTAGAGGAACCAGTTATTTTTCGGCGCTTTGAGGGGTTGGATCATGCCGGCCAGTTGATTTCCATACGCTGCTTCCGCCCGAACCGGTCGCTGAAAAAGAGCTCCTTGTGTTGCGCCCCGTATTCGTGCACGAGCTTGGTCACCTTGACGTCGAAGCAGCAATACTCGGCGATGTCCATGATCCGGCCCTCGCGCCACCAGCGGATGGCGTCGAGGCCTTCGGCGACCTTGCCGACGCCGAGCGTGCCCTGGGCGACATCCTCAAGCTTGAGGCGGTGCCCGACGGACTTTTCGATTTCGACGAGCAGGTCGAGCGTGGGGAGCTGGTCCGGCAGGTCGAGCGGGATGTAGCCCATGAGGACCTCGTAATCAAAGCGGATGACGTTGTAGCCGACGACCAGTTCGGCGCGCTGCAGGCGCTTGACAAGCTGCGGGACCTGGGCCTCGGAAAAAATCTCGTAGCGGCCGTCGGCCGTGCTGTAGGTGACGCCGACCGACATGCCCATCTCGTGCTTTTTGTCCCAGCCGCCGACATCGTTCGCCGTCCGCTGGGTCTCAAGATCGAAATACACAATATCCATGAACCGGATACCATGGCTCGAAATCGGCGGATGCTCAATGGAAACCGGAGCACCCGGCTAGCGCCGCCGCAGCTTTTTCCGGACAATGGCGAGGGCGTCGGTTGTCTCCTCGACGCGCAGGAGAAGGCACGCGCCGAGGTAGGCGAGCGCAGCCGCGGCGATCGTGGACAGCAGGACGGCCGCCTTCGGCAGGAACCCGTAGTCCGGGAACATCGCGGGAAGGAAGCTGAGCCCCGCCCAGCAGACGGCGCCGAGGGGCACCGAGGCGAGGGCACAGCGCAGGATCGTGGAAAGGAATTTTCCCGAGTCGAGCGTGCCGGCCGGCCGGAGCATGAGGAGGTAGAGGAGGGCGAAGTTGACGAGAGCGCAGAGGGTGGTCGAGAGCGCCAGCCCGCGGTGGCCGAGCCCGAGCCGGAACATGAACCAGTAGTTCAGGGAAAGATTGAGGGCGATCGACAGGAAGCTCACGAGCATCGGCGTCCACTTGCGGTCGATTGCATAGAAGGCAGGCGAGAGGACCTTGATGCACGAGTAGGCCACGAGGCCGACCGCGTAGAGCTGGAGGGCAAGGCCGGTCTGCAGCGTGTCGCGCGCAACAAATTTTCCGTGCTCGTAGATGAGACCGATGACCGGGCCCGCGACGAACCAGAGCCCGACAGCGGCGGGAAGGGTCAGAAAGACGGCGAGCCGCATCGCCCGGCCCAGGGTCGGCCCGAACTCGCTGGTGTCCGAGTGCGCGGCGATCCGGGAGACCACCGGCAGCGTGACCGTGGCGACGGCCACGCCGAAGACGCCGATCGGCAGCTGCATGAGGCGGAACGCACTGTTGAGCCATGTGACGGCGTCGGCACCGACGCTCGCCGCGAAGCCGGTATTGATGAGCACATTGATCTGGACCGCGCTGGCCGCGATGACCGAGGGGACCATCAGGACAAGGATCCGCCGGATCCCGGGATCGCGCCAGCGGAAGTCCGGGCGGAACCGGAAGCCCGCCCGCCGCAGGCTCGGGAGCTGGGTCGTCAGCTGGAGCAGGCCGCCGAGCAGCGTGCCGGCGGCCAGGCCGACGAGCGCGTTGCGGCCGAATTCCCGGTCGATGAGCCAGCCGAAAAGCACGCCGCCGGCGATCGAGCCGATGTTGAAAAAGCTCGAGGCCATCGCGGGGGCGGTGAAAATGTTTTTCGAGTTGAGCATCCCCATGACCAGCGCGGCGAGCGAGACCAGGAGGATGAACGGATACATGATCTGCGTGAGCAGGATCGTGAAGGCGGCATCCTGCGCCGCGAAGCCGGGCGCGAGCAGGCCGACAAGTTGTCGCGAAAACAGGACGCCGAGGAGGCTGACGAGGCTCATGAAGATGGTGACGATCGTCATCATCTTGGCGGCCAGCGACCACGCGGAGGCCTCGCCGTCCTTTTCGATCCGTTGGGAAAAGACGGTCACAAAGGCGGTCGAGAGGGCGCCCTCGGCGAAAAGGTCGCGCAGCAGGTTCGGAATCCGGAAGGCAATGATGAAGAGCCCCATCGCGGCGGTGCCGAACAGCGAGTTGAAGAGGACCTCGCGGACCAGGCCGAGGAGGCGGCTGCACATCACGGCGACAGCGATGATTCCGCTGGCCCGCGTGTTGAGGCGCCGGCCTTCGCTCATCGGGCGGCCGCCTTGCGCAGGCGCTCCATGATCGCCGCCCCCAGGCCCTGCTCCGGAAGCGGTTCCGCGACGATCTGTTCGAGTCCGGCGGCATCGAGGCGGCGCATCGCGCCGTAGAGGTTGGCGGCGGCCTCGCGGAGGTCTCCGGTGCGGCTCAAAAACTCCGTGCGTGCGAAGCCATCGCCCGTGCCGGTCCAGGCGAGGAGTCCGCTCCGCCCGCGCGCTTCCGGCTCCCCGGACCCGATGACCAGAGGGGTGCGCGGAGCGTAGTGGCTCTTCATCGCGCCCGGAACGCTCACCTCCGCCGGTGTCTCGTCCACCGGGCCGAAAGCCGACAGGTCGCCGGCGGTCACGGGACCGCGACGGAGGATTTGCAGCCTGTCGCCGCGGACCATCACGATCGTGGACTCGATGCCATGGGCGCACGGGCCTCCGTCGAGCACGAGCGGGATCCGGCCGTCCAGTTCCTCGAGGACGTCATCGGCAGTGGTCGGGCTGATCCTCCCGAACCGGTTGGCGCTGGGCGCGGCAACCGGCCTGCCGAAAGATTCGACCACCGAGCGGAAAACCGAATGCGCGCTCATGCGCAAGGCGACGGTGCTCTGCCCGCTGGTGACCAGGTCGGGGACGATCGCCGTCCTCTCCAGCACGAGGGTGAGCGGTCCCGGCCAGAACTTTTCCGCCAGCTGCCGGGCAAGCGGCGTCGCGACCGCGAGCCGGTCGAGCCAGCCCGGATCCGGGAGATGAACGATCAACGGATCGTTGAGCGGGCGGTCCTTGGCTTCGAAAATTTTGGCGCAGGCGGCGGGGTTGAGGGCATCTCCGCCGAGGCCGTAGACAGTTTCGGTCGGCAGGCCGACGACGTCGCCCATCGTGAGGAGTGCGACGGCAGGCGTGACACCATCCCCCGCATCAACAATCAACGTCTTCAATCGAGTTTGCTGGAGAGGGCCTCTTTGGTCTGCCGCTGCCGGAAGGAAAGGAGGGCCTTGCGGATAGCCGGATGGTCGTGGGCGAGGATCTCGGCCGCGAACAGCGCGGCATTTTTTGCGCCGGCCACCCCGATGGCAAACGTCGCGACCGGGACGCCGGCCGGCATCTGAACGATCGAGAGAAGGGAGTCCTGGCCCTTGAGCGTGCGGCTCTCCACGGGTACGCCGAGCACCGGCACGGTCGTGTGTGCGGCGAGCATTCCCGGGAGGTGTGCGGCCCCTCCGGCTCCGGCGACGATCGCGCGCAGGCCACGCTTGTGGGCGGACTTGGCATACTCTGCCATGAGGTCGGGCGTCCGGTGCGCCGACACCACCCGGCATTCGTGCGGGATGCCGAGGAGTTCCAGAATCAGAGCGCCTTCCTTCATGGTCGCCCAGTCTGAGCGGCTGCCCATGACCACGCCGACCAGCGGTGCGGGTTGTGAACGTTTCGTTTTCATTGTCAAATGCGTGCGCAGGATTTTCAGCCGTCCGCCCCGGGGATACCATCCTTGCCACCCCCGCGCGCACGGCCCGCACCCACGCACCACTACCAGACCCACGGCAAAAAACGAACAGGAAATGCTCCGGCCAGCGCCGGGGGACGATCAAAAGAATTCACCGGGCGGCGGAAATGTGCGAGCATCTGCCTGTGCTTCCGAACATCGTTCTCATCGGCTTCATGGGCTGCGGCAAATCCTCCGTAGGTCGCCGGCTTGCCAGCCTGACCGGGCACCGGTTTCTGGACACCGATGATCTTGTGACCCAGTCCGAAGGGTGCAGCATCCCGGAGATTTTCGCCCTGGGGGGGGAGGAATCCTTCCGCGCCGTGGAATCGACTGTGCTGGAGGGCCTTGTGGGAATTGCGGGGGCGATCCTTGCCACCGGCGGCGGGGCCGTGCTTCGGGGGTCGAACCGCGACCTGCTCCGCCGGATCGGGGTCGTGGCCTGGCTCGATGCCGACCCGGACGTCCTTTTCGAGCGGGCAACACGCTCGAACCGGCGCCCGCTCCTGCAGACGGCGGACCCGCGCAAAAGTTTCGACGAACTGCTGGGGTCCCGGCGGGCGATCTACGAGGCCTCCGCGGATTTCCGCTTCGATTCGACCGGGGTCGACCACGACACCGCCGCGAGGCGGATTCTGGAGCAGGTGATGAAATCCCGGCCGGCGGGCGATTGAGAGCAGACGCTCCGGAAGCGGGCGCAGGTGGAGGTTGCCGGTTGACTTTCGCTTAATGCGGCGTAATAGGGGATCTGGATGATCAGGTTAAAAATAGTTGCCGTTGCGGCCGCCGCGCTCCTCGCGTGCGCGTGGACTGCGTCGGCCCAGACGTGGAACCTGACCGGCGGCGGGAATTGGAACCTGGACGGTAACTGGTCGGCGGCCCCTTTTCCTAATGCGCCGGGAGCCACTGCGGTGCTCGGCAACAAGATTACCGCGAACAGCAACCTGACCCTGGGGCAAAATATCACTGTAGGCTCCCTGCTCATCGACGATAACAATAATTATACCCTCCGGAATCCTACCGGACAGAACAACCTCCTAATCTTTGACGCGGGCGTGGGAGCTGCAGCCCTGACGGTGACGAATCTCAATGGCAACGGAGCCCATACGATTCAAAACGCGATCCGGCTTGATAGCGATCTCGTTGTCACGCAGGGTTCCTCCGGGACCCTCACGCTCTTCAGCTCTCGCACCGGAGCTGGCGGACTCACCAAAGAAGGGACCGGCACGGTAACTCTCTCGGGCACCAGCACCTACCTCGGCGCAACGGCAATCAACAACGGAACGGTCAACTACAACACCGCAGGAGCATTGCCCGCAGGAGCGGTTTCGGTCGGAAACGGCGTGGGTGCGGCCGATTCCGCCGTCTTGAACCTGAACGCAGCGATGGGTTTTGCCAACGCGCTCAGCCTGTCGATCGCATCAGACGGGCTTGTTCTACAGGCGAACAACCGGCTCATCCGGCTGAACTCGGCCACCGGCACCGGAGAGATCCGCCTGAACGCCGCGGTGGGCAACGGCTTCGAGTTCATGGGTGCGGGGGCCGGCAACGACTCAACGTTCTCCGGACAGATCACCGGTGGCATCGCGGTCGTGGGGACTCCAAATCCAGCGGGTGGAAGCCGGATCAACAAGACCGGGACGGCAACGCTCACCCTCGATGGCAACAACAGCTACGTCGCCCGCACATTCATCAGCGGAGGTGCGATTCGTGCCGCGAGCGCCACCGCGCTCGGCAGCAGCGCGGCGGATAGCGGCACGTATGTTTACAGCGCCGGGTCGCTGGAAGTCACCGGCGGCACAACCCTTGCAGAAGTCATCGCGCTCAACGGCACCGGGGCCGGCGCCAACGGCGCGCTGCGAAGCGTCTCCGGCACCAATACCATTTCCGGTCCGGTCACCCTTGGCTGGGCGGGGGGAAGCGTCACCGCGTCGGCCACCTCGATCGGCGTGGATGCCGGCTCGCAGCTCACCATCTCCGGCAACATCACCGGATCGGCCGACGTGACGAAGGTTGGGACAGGCACCCTCGTTTACACAGGTTCGAACTCGTATTCCGGCGCCACGACCGTGGGAGCCGGCACACTCGAACTGAACAGCCCGGCCACAGCGATCGTGGGCTCGTCGATCACCGTGAACACCGGCGGCACGCTCCTGCTCTCCAGCAGCAACCAGATTTCCAATTCCACCAACATGACGCTGGCCGGCGGCGCGTTCAGCACGGGAACCGGCTTCTCCGAGGAGCTCGGCACCCTGACGCTCAGCTCGGATTCGAGCATCTCGCTCGGCGCCAGCATTCACAACCTGCGGTTCGGCGCCAGCAACCTCGCTGTCTGGACGCCGGGCACGATGCTCACGATCTACGGCTGGACCGGACTGCCCGATGCCAGCGGCACGGCTGGACAAATTTTCTTCGGGACCGACGATCTCGCCCTCACGTCGACCCAGCTCTCGCAGATTGCCTTCAACGGGTTTGCCGGCGCGAAGCTTCTGACGACCGGCGAGCTTGTTCCGATGGCGGTTCCTGAGGCCGAGGCTGTCGTAGCCGCCGCGCTTCTTGCCTTGATGGTCGCCTGGAGGGAACGCGATCGCCTGAGGCAGTGGCTGCACCGGACGGCTGCCTGAGAACATCGGCGGCTGCCGCTCCGGAATAAGTTTGTCCCGATCACCGCGCGCACCCATTCTCCCCCGATGCGCACGACCCACCGGTTTTCGATCTCCACACACCTGAGCTATCAGGTCGCCCGTGAAGGCTGGTTGCTGCTGAACATGGCAGCGATCCGGTGTCCGTCGCAGCGGGTGATCAGCGAGACCGCCCACAACAGCCGCGGGATCGCGTTCCATGCGCATGCAGTGCCCGACGGCACCACGCGGTTCCATGGCCTCCCGGCACCGGCCGGGGATCTGGATATCTTCTACCAGGCCGTGGTCGAGCGGGAGCTTGCGGACACGCAGCACCACAAAACCGACGAGGAGATCCCACTGATCGACCTGCCGCCCGAGGTGGTCCGGTATCTTTATCCGAGCCGTTACTGCGAGTCCGACAAGCTCACGCGCCTGGCCGCCAAGGGGTTTGGCGACCTACCGCCCGGACATGAACGCGTGGCCGGCATCTGCAATTGGATCCACGAGCACATCGACTACGAGCCCGGCATCACCGACGCCCACACGAGCGCCGTCGAGTGCCTGACCCTGCGGGCGGGTGTCTGCCGCGATTTTGCGCACCTGGGCATTACGTTCTGCCGCGCGATGGGCATCCCGGCCCGCTACGGGAGCGCCTATGCATATCTGCTCCCTCAGCCGGACTTCCATGCGTTTTTCGAGGTCTGGCTTGGCGGGCGCTGGTGGTATTACGACGCGACCCGCCTCGCGCCGCAGCACGGGTTCATTTGGGTGGGCAGCGGACACGATGCCGCCGACACCTCGGTCGCGACGATGTCTGCCTCGGTCACGTTCGAGTCGATGGAGATCCACGTCGACAAGCTCTCCGCCGACCGGGTCGCATATGCCGCCGGACCGGTCGGGTTTTAAGGGGCTTCGGGCGCGGCCGCCCAGCCGCCCGGCACGCCTCCTTTTGAGAAGACAAACTGGAAAAGCTGGAGGCTCCGCGCGCGGAACGCTCCGGCGCAGCTCAACAGATAAAACCGCCACATCCGCCGGAACCGCCCGCCGTAGCGCGCGGAGAAGCGGTCCCAGGCGCGGTTGAAATTCTGTTCCCAGGCGAGCAGTGTGCGATCGTAGTCTGCCCCGAAATTCTCGACATCTTCAAGGACGAGGAGACCCTCGGCGGCCCGGGCGACCTGCGCGGCTGAGGGCAGCATGGAATTCGGAAAAATGTGGCGGTTGATCCAGGGGTCGCAGCGGGTGCCGGAACGATCGTTGCCGATCGTCTGGCAAAGAAGCAAACCGCCCGGGACCAGCGAGCGGCTGACGGTTTCAAAATAGGTGCGGTAGTTTTTGTAGCCGACGTGTTCCATCATGCCCACGCTGACAACCCGGTCGAACGCTTCGCGGACGTCGCGGTAATCCACCAGGCGGATCTCAACCGGCAATCCGCGACAGAATTCCGAGGCAAACGCAGCCTGCTCGCGGGAGATCGTGATGCCAACAACCCGGCAGCCATGGTGGAGGGCGGCGTGGCGCGCGAGTCCGCCCCAGCCGCAGCCGATATCCAAAAGCCGCATTCCCGCAGCGAGACCGAGCTTCAGGCAGATCAGATCCAGCTTCCTCTGCTGGGCGGTGGCCAGGTCGCCGGCACCGCGGAAGCAGGCGCAGGAATACTGCATCGCGGGATCGAGCATCGCCTGGAAAAACTCATTTCCGAGATCGTAATGCCGTTCGCCGACCTTGCCCGCGCGCCGCTTGGTCTGAAAGTTGCAGACGACCGATTCCAGGTAGCAGAGGACCGTCCGCGCAGTCAGCGGCATTTTCTCATCCAGGTGGGACCGGATCGCCCGAAAAAACATCTCATCCAGCGCCTCGCAATCCCACCAGCCGTCCATGTAAGACTCGCCGAACCCCAGGCTACCCTCCGCCAGCACCCGGTCATAGAAACGCCGGTCATGCACATCCAGATCCCATCTCCGGCGGCCGTCCGTGCCAATGCCGGCGGTTGCCAGGAGGTCTTGGATCCGGCATTGCGAAAGGCTTGCCGTGAGACCGAGCCCGACGGATTCGTTTCCCGCAGGACGCACAGCCGCTCCTGCCACGGGAGGATCTCCCGCGCGCGCCGGGCGATGGAGGATTGCAGGCATAAGACGCTTCCTTGCCTGAAAAAAATATCGCGGACAGGCGTCCGCCGATCAAGCCCAAACGGCAGGGCAATCCGGATCGCGCTTACCGGGTTGGACGCCCGATGGCGCCGGCCAGGAGCCGGTAGATGTCGGTATTGTCGAGCGAGCCGGAAAACGTTTCGCTGCCCGCGCCGCCGGCCACGAGCCAGACATCCCCGCCGGTGTGCGAGGCGCTGCCCGCTGGGACGAGGGCGGGCTGCATGTAGTCCGGATCGGTCGGCAACTTTTTTTCTTCCTGCGCAGGCGGTCCAGATGGAGAGGCGGGACGGACGTTGGCGGTTTGACGGTTTGCGCCGGGCCCGCTGGCCCACGTCAGGTATTCGACATTGTTAAGCGGGTTGACCCCCAGCAGAGCGTCGCCGCGAAGCTTCAGGGGCGCGGGAGGCCCGCTGAATGCCAGGCCGCCGGTGCTGTGGTCGGTGGTCACAACGACCAGGGTGTCGGGGTCCAGATTTTCGCGCAGCCATGCCAACGTGGCGTCGAGTTCCATGACCTCGCCGAATGCCCGCCGGGCCTGGTTCTGATGGCAGGCCTTGTCGGGGAGCCCGGCTTCCACCATGAGGAAAAACGGCTTTTCGCGCGCGCGGAGGAGCTCGACCGCCTTCTCGACCATATCGCGCAGGCGCAGCGTGCGCTTGCCGTCGGCGTGGAACGGAAAGACATCCGGATAGAACGTGCCCAGCACCGGAGCGGAGGGTCCCTTCTCCGGGCGGTAATCGCGGAGGGCCTCCCAGGAATCAAAGGCTTTGACCGGTGCGGATTTCAACTTGGCGGCGGTCGATTGGACGATCGGGAGCTGGCCGGGCGCATACGCGGCCCCCGGCCCGGCGGACATGTCCTGAAACCACCGTGTGCCGCCGCCCAGCACGAGGTCGGCCCGCGGACCGAGCTGGGCGAGGATTTTCCCCGCGATCTGGTCGGGCTGGTTGCGGTTCGGATGCTCGACCAGAAATGAGGCGGGCGTGGCGCCAGTGACCGAGTCGTCGGTGACGACGCCGGTCGACCAGCCGGCATTCCGGGCAAGATCGAGAAGGCTGGCCGGGCTGCCGGTCGAGTCGGGGGCCGCCATTCCGATCACGCGGTTGTCGGCCTTGATCCCCCGCGCGATCGCGGTGGCCGCCGCGCCGGAATCGGTCACGAGGTCGGAGGCCGAATAGGTCCGCACAAACGCGCTGTGCGGGAACTTGTCGACCTCCAGGCGTCCGGCCGGACCGAGGGCAAAGTTGCGCGTGGCGGTGATCAGTTCCTGCGAGGTCCCGTCGGCGATGACGAGCACGATGCCGCCGGGTTGGGCGGCAACGGTAGACCCGGCCGCAGCCGCCAGCAAAATTCCTGCGAGGAGAGCGCGTTTCATCGTCATCGGAGCCTTTTGGCATAACATAAACCGGACGGGCAGCAAGCCGCATCCGGTGAGCGGAGCTCCCGCCAAGGTCCTTCCCCGAAGCCAAATGCGGCGAGGTCTCCGCATGCGGTCTTGCGAAGGCGGCGCGGATGTGCGAATTCCTCCGCCTGCAAGGCGCTACACCATGAGCAACACGTATTGGGTTCCCCTCATCATCATGACCGTCTCGCTGATTGCCATCGGACTCATGGCGCTCGGCTGCGTGCTGGCCGGCCGGTGGTGGCAGGGCGGCCTGCGCTGGGTGATGGGCGTGCTCTTCGGCTTTATCTTCATCCTGGCGGCCGTCGGCATTTTTGTCGGCGGCTGCACGATCCTCGTTTTCACCTCATGAGCAAGGTGCTCAAGGAGACCCGGTCGCGCTGTCCGGTCTGCAAGGCATCGTGCCCGGCGACAGTCACCCTTGTCCCGGGTCCGCCGGAGACGGTGCGGCTGTTCCGGACGTGCCCGGACCACGGATCGTTTGACGCCTGCATCTCGTCCGACGCCCGGTTTTACTGGCTTTCCAAGGGCCAGGGCGGTTGTGGCGGGGGCGCCTGCTGCCCGGGAACGGGAGGGACCGACGGGACGCTGGGGCGGAATGCCGGGGCCGGCGCGGCGCTCGGAGTGCACGAGAAGCTCTCGACCTGCCTCGCGCTCATCGAGATCGTCCACTCCTGCAACCTCGCTTGCCCGACCTGCTACGCCTCGTCACCGCAGTCCCCGCACATCGACGCCGTGCCGGCAGAGGACGTCCGGGCCCGCGTGCAGGGGGTGATCGACCGGAAGGGGAAAATCGAAATCCTGCAGCTCTCCGGAGGCGAGCCGACCTTGCATCCGCAGTTTTTTGAGTTGCTCGACTGGTGCCAGGCCCACCCGGACATCGAGTATGTGCTCCTGAACACGAACGGCGTGCGGATCGCCAGCGACGGAGAATTTGCCGCGCGCCTCGCCTCGGAATTCCGAAAGGGAAAGTTCCAGCTCTACCTGCAGTTCGACGGCCCGCAGGAGGCCGGCCAGCGCGCGCTACGCGGCGCGGACCTCCGCGAAATGCGGGTGCGCTGTCTCGACCGCTGTGCGGACGCCGGGATCCCGGTCACGCTCGCGGTCACGGTGACGCCGGACAACCTCGGGTCGCTCTGGGAATCCGTCGCGTTCGGCTTGGCGCGAGAGCACGTGCGGGGGGTCAGCTTCCAGCCGGTCTTCGGGAGCGGGCGCTCGGAGCTCGACGACGAACCTCGCCTGAACGTGGCCGATGTGATTCTCAGCACGGTTGCCGGAAGCGGCGGGCGGCTTCGCTTCGAGGATTTCACTCCACTGCCCTGCGGCGACCCGAACTGCGCGACCATCGGTTATCTTCTCCGCACGCCGGAGGGTGTCCGCTCGGTCAGCGACTTCCTGGATTTTCAAAATGTGCAGGGGTTCCTGCGCGACCGGATCCGCTACTCGATCGAGGACCTGGCCCGCTGCGGCTGCGAGAGCGAACCGCTCGGCGCGATCCTCAAAAATCTTGAGATCAACGAGCAGAGCGCGTTCCGGCTATTCATCAAGCCGTTCATGGATGCCTGGACGTGGGATGAGGACCGGATCGACCGCTGCTGCACGCATGTCATCCGCACGGATGGCAGCCTGGACTCGTTCTGCCGGTATTACGCTTCATGACGGGTTCGCTGTATCCGGCCTTCCTTCTGGCCGGCATCGTCCTCTCGTTTTTCACCTGGCGGCGGCTCGCCCGCAGGGACCCGCGGCTCACGGTCATCTACAGCGCCGCGCTGGTGTGCGCGTTCGCGGGAGCGAAGCTCGTCTACTTTACCGCGGAGGGCTGGCTCTGGTGGGACCGCCCGGAACGGCTCGCGGCCTGGCTTGCCGGCAAGAGCATTCTCGGCGCTCTTCTCGGCGGCTACGCGGGGGTCGAGGCCGCCAAGCGGCTGACCGGATATAAGGAGCCGACCGGCGACCTCTTCGCAGTGATCGCGCCGCTGGGCATTCTCCTCGGCCGCATTGGATGCCTTGTCCACGGATGCTGCACCGGTGTCGTTTGCGAACCAGCTTGGTTCACGATCACGGGACCCGATGGACAAAGCCGCTGGCCCGCCGTTCCGGCCGAGATCGCATTCAACGCGGCCGCGCTCGCGGCGCTCCTCATCCTGCGGGCGCGTCGCCTCCTGCCCGGGCAGCACTTCCATCTTTACCTCATGGCCTGCGGGCTCTTCCGGTTTCTTCACGAATTCCTGCGCGACACCCCGCGCGTCGCGGGTCCGCTGAGCGGCTACCAGATCGTCTCGCTGGTCGTGTTCGGCCTGGGAGCCTGGGGATTCACGCGGCGGGCGGCTGAAGCCGCAAAACCCTAGAGCGCCTGATAAATTGCGGCTGCCAGAAACAGGAGCGGAAACACTGCGATGGCTCCCCGGTCGATCCACTTCACGGCCACGGGATGCGAGCGGATGAGCCGGCGCTGAACGGCGCTGGTAATGACCTGTAGCGCCACCAGGCAGTAGGTCGTCGCAAAGAACGAGTCAATCCGCGTAAGGTAGGAGATCTGCGGCAGATTGAAGCTCATGGCAAACTGCGTGGCGATGCACGCCAGGATCGCGCTCAGACAGATGCCGACCCGGTCCTGCAGGTTCTCGATCGGAATCAGAAAAATGCTGCACGACATCAGGAACACGAGCGTGACCGGAACGAAGATCGTCCAGAGGTAGAATTGGGAGATCCGCTCGATGAGGATGTGGACGTTGAACTCCGAAAAGGTCGTATTCCACCCGTGGATCTCGGTCTCGCCGACCGACGGGAACACCGCCGTGACCCGGACCCCTTCCAGCGCGGCCTTCGGCGAAAACCCGGAATACTCGGTGTCGGGCTGGAACAGAACCTCGGATTTGTCAAAGGCGAACGACTGGATCTGCACGTTGAGTTCCTGGCGGTCGAACGGGAACCGCCGCAGGTCGAACTGCTCCCGGTATTTGGCGCTCACGCCCATGATGTATTGGACCGACCCGTCCGGCTGGATCTCCAGTATCTGGTTGGTGATCCTGGCCTCAGAGGTGTTCACAAACTCGATCTGCGGCCACCAGATTTCCCCGAGCTTTTCCGCCGCGCGTTCCTCCATGTAGCGCTTCCGATCGCTTCCCGCAAAGGTAAGCCGGGGATCGCTCCAGCGGAACGAAAAATAGAAGTCCGCCTCGAACGTCTCGGACGCTTCCTCCATGGCGTTGATGTCCACGAGGTAGTATCCGGCCTTGACGATGACCGGCTTGGCCGGCGGCGTGATCTCCAACTCATCCGCCGCAAAGGTGGGCGGGGAGCCGATCAGGAGGCAGGCGATGAGCACCACCGCCAATGAGCGGAGCGGATGGAGGTTGCTTAGGAGGGAAAAAATCGAGACCATGGGTATTTGCTGACCCGCCGGCCGGCTGGCGGTCCAGAACGGGAAGCCGCTTATCCTGCAGGAGCCTCCGGGAAAAATCGATACCAATCCGGTATGGCAAGGGGGGCAAAATTGGTATTGGAAAAATTGTGGAGCCGGCACGAGGGTGGGCCTGCAAATGACAACCAACATGAAACTCCAACTCCTTGCCAAAGACCTCACCCGTGAATTCCCCCGCAGCCCCCGCGAAACGCTCGCCGGCTTCGTCATCGCCGCGCGCGCCCTCGACAAGTGCCGCTCGGTCCTCGCCGGCACCGCGGGCGACTACCACTCGGGGTGCCCGCTCGACCTGATGTTCCTTGAGTTTGCAGGCATCCCCTACGACAGCTTCCGCGACTTTGTGGCCACCGGGGCGACGGATGCCGAAGTCGCCGAATGGATCGAAAAGAATGCGAAGCCCCGCCCGCGCATCGAGGTCATCCGCTGGAATAACGACCTCCGCGGCAAGCGCCTCAGCGAGCTCCCCGACGGCCTCCAGGAATACATGGAGGATTACATTCCAAAATTCGTCCCGCGCAACCGCCCGGTCTACGTTCTCTTCGATGTCTACGACCTCGAGGAACAGCGGATCTGAGCGGCCGGCCGGCGAAATATTTTCAATATTCCGCTACGGGGCGCGGCGGGAGCTCCCGATTTTTCAAGCGCCGGAGGGGCCCGCTCTTCCGGAGAACGCAGCTCCTGCTGCGTTCCGGTCGGTGAGGAGCAGAGCGGGAGCTCTGCTCTCCGGAAAAGCAGGGCGGCTGCTCGCCGCTAGGGATTGAGCAGCGGGCTTCCTTCTCATAACTCAAGCACAATCGTCCGTTAGTTGATCTTAATGATAATGAGACTCATTCTTATTTTGCATTGACAAAGTCGCTATTCCGCAGATGATCATCTGGAGAGATGAGGGCATGGCTTTTAGCGAATGAGGAGGCGGTTGGCTTGGGATGGAGGGGGCGCAGCGTGCCGGGATGACCGGCCGAAAAGAAAAGTCGGGGTCAGAAAAGCGATCAACAGGCAAGACGTCCCGGGTTGGGACCGAGGGGGAATGGCGCCAAGTCTTCGGCGGCTATGATCGTTGCGGGTTCAGCGTGGAATGGCATGATTTCATGGCAACCGAGCCGATGAATTGGTGGAACGTCTTTCATCCCGGGAGTCTGGAGATCTGCGTGAACCTATCCGGCACGGGGTATCTTTCCCGGGGCGACGAGGCAAAGGTTCTGCCCTCCAGCGTCTGCTACTACCACGATGCCCCGCGGTCGAGCATCCGGTGCTCCGGGCACCGACACCGCTTCCTGACGATTGGGATGTCCCGCTCCTGGCTGATTCCAAGGTTGGACTCGGTGGCGGACCAGTGGCCCGAAGGCGTGCGGTCATTTATGGAGGGACGCAGGTTTCGATGGAGTCGGGAGCACTCCCGCCCGCTCAGTGCGGGGGTGCGACGCGCAGCCGAGGAGATGCTTTGCCCGCCGGGTGCGCTTGCCGGGTTGTGGTATCCGGCTAAGATCATGGAAATTGCCTCTCAGCTTTTTGCTCCGGCGGAAGTGGCCGGCGACCGGCAGAAGCGGGCTTGGAGCGAGCGGGTCGAAGCCGTCAAAAGGATCCTGGCCCGCGACTTGGAATACCCTCCTGGACTGTCTGAAATCTCCCGCGAAGTCGGGTGCAGCCAGTTCCACCTGAGCAGGATCTTTTCCGAGGTGACAGGCACGACGATCACTCGCTACCTGCGAAGGCTCCGCCTGGATCGGGCAGCCGAGCTGCTGTGCACGGGAAAATTCAATGTCACCGAAACATCAATGATGGTGGGCTACTCAAGCTTGAGCCATTTCAGCAGGGCATTTGCTGAACAATTCGGCCACTGCCCGTGCGTGTTTCCGCTCCAACAGTCCGCTCACTTGCCGGAACGTCTGTCAAAATAACCTGCGCCCCGCCATCCGGGTGCGGCAGCAGGCGCGCCCGCACGCCGAAGACTGTTTCGATGCGGTCCGGGGTGAGAACACTTTCCGGCGGGCCCAGTGCCAGAATTCTCCCGTGGTGCAGCAGCAGGATGCCGGAGGCATACCGCGCGGCAAGGTTCAGGTCATGAAGCACGGCGACAACCACAAGGCCGGAGGCCGCAAGATCCTTTGCCGCAGAAAGAATCCCGTGCTGATGAGAGAGATCGAGGCTGGCGACCGGCTCATCCATGAAGAGGATTTTCCCGGCGGTCCGGCCATCCAGCTGTGCCAACACCCGCGCCCAGTGCACCCTTTGCTGCTCTCCGCCGGAAAGCATTGAGATCTGCCTGTCAGCAAGACGTGAGATGCCGGCCACCTCCATGGCCGCGCGGGCTTTGGCGCAGGCGGCTGACCCACGGTAGCCAGCTGCCTCCGAGCCCAGGCGAACGATTTCGCCCGCCGCAAATGGCAGACGGCACTCGCAATTCTGGGCGAGGAAGCCTCGCATGCGCGCGAGCCGGCGAGGGGAGAGGGCTCGCACGTCCCGGCCGGCATAGAGCACCTGGCCGGCGGCAGGCGGCACCTCTCCGGAAAGGACGCGGAGCAGGCTGGTCTTTCCGGCGCCGTTGGTTCCAAGCACCGCAAAAAACGAACCGGCCGGCAAGGTGAAGGTGAGGTCGGAGGCGAGCACCCGCCCGCCCCGCTCAATCTTCAGTGCTGCGGCCGCGAGCCCGCTCACAGCTGCCCGCGCTTCCGCAGCAGAAGCGCGACAAAAAACGGGGCGCCCAGCGACGAGACGACGACTCCCACGGGGATTTCCGCAGGCTGGCGAGCGACCCGGGAAACGATGTCGGCCACAGCAAGAAGACACCCACCTGTCAGAAACGAAAACGGGAGCAGGTGTCTGTGATCAGCGCCGCAAATAAAACGGACCAGGTGTGGTGCGATGAGGCCGATAAATGCAATCATACCGGAGAAGGCGGTTCCGACTCCGACAGAGAGAGCCGTGGCCCCCAGGACGCCGAGTTTCACCTGCTCGACCGGTGCCCCCATCAGCCAGGAGTCCGCCTCACCAAGGCACAGGGCGTTCAGGGTGCGCGATCCCGCCATCAACACCCCGCTGGACACGGCAATCAACGGGGCACTGATGAGCAGGGCGTTCCAGTCGGCACCGGCAAGGCTGCCCATGCTCCAAAAGGTGAAATCCCGCAGCTGGCTATCGGAAGCGCCATAGATCATCCAACCGATCCCCGCGCCAGCCAGGGCGTTCACCGCAATTCCTGCCAGCAGAAGCCGGGACACATCAATGCTTCCAATCCGTGAAGCGATCGCAAGGACCATAGCTGTCGCGCCGAGGGCTCCTAGGAATGCGCCTGCGGGAAGCATCCAAATTGCAAAAGCCGGCAGTGCGCCGCCGAGGAGGATCCCTGCGACCGCGCCGAGGGCCGCGCCGCCGGACACGCCAACAAGCGCAGGGTCCGCAAGCGGGTTGCGGAAAAGCCCCTGGAGCGCCCCGCCGCAGATCCCGAGCGCCCCGCCGCAAAGAAATCCGAATAGGGTGCGGGGTATCCGGATTTGCCACAGAACCCTGCTCCCGATCGAGTCCTCCCAGGAGAGGAGGGCGGCCCAGGGGATGGAAACCGCCCCGCTTGCAAGCGAGGCGGTCACCGAAGCAAGGGAGAGGAAGCCGAGCGCTGCGGCAACCTGCCTTGGGCGGAAGCGGCTCATTTGCAGGCCGACGCGCGGCCAGCGGCCAGCTGCCGGGACAGTTCGGCAAGCGCGCACCCGGTCCTGGGCCCGAATCCCAGCAGGTAGAGATCATCCATCACAATCAGGCGTACGGCCCGTCCCTCGGATGTGACCCCCAGCCCGGGAAGGAGCTCGGAAGCGGCCTTTCCGGCATTCCGGATCGTGCGCGATGTTGTCACAATGATTTCCGGGTCAAGCTGGACGATGGCCTCAGGCGAGAGCTGCTTGTAGCCTTCGAACCCTCGCGCCACATTCTTTCCGCCTGCGAGGCCGAGCACGGCATCCGCGGCCGTCCCCCTCCCGGCCGCCATCGGGATGCCGCCGCCGGCGGACATCAGGAACAGCGTGCGCGGCAGTGGATCCGGCGCAGGGACAATCGCCTCGGCCTCCTTCGCCAGTCGGGCTGCCAACTGCTCGGCTTCGCTTTCCATGCCCAGCGCCTCCCCGATCTGCCGGATCCGAGCAGCGCCCGCCTCAATGCTGTTCCCCTCGCCAAGACGCAGCAATGGAAGCCCGAGTTCCTCCATCCGCCGGAGGGCAGTGGGGGGACCGGCCGTCGCGGAAAGGACCACAAGGTCGGGGCTCAGCGATGCCACCCCCTCTGCGGAGAGCGCCCGCTGATAGCCGACCTGCGGGAGGGTTTTCGCCTGCTCCGGAAACTCGCTGCTTGTGTCCACGCCAACAATCCGGCCGCCCGCCCCCAGCGCAAAGACCGTCTCCGTTGCCGCGCCTCCGATCGAGACGATCCGCTCCGGCGAGCCCTGACCTACTGCCGCACAAAGCAGCAGCGCCGCCACAGCCAGCCTCATTGCGCCTCCTCCCGCTTGGCAACCAGGCTGCGCCAGGCCTCGTCCTCCGGAGCTCCGGGCTTGCGCCGCCCGAAGAACTGCACAAGCAGGTTTCCCCCGTCATCGTAGGCCTCGATCGATGTCACCACGCCGTCCTGCGTCGGCTTGCGGACGGCCCACACCGATTCCACCGCAGTGATCCGCAGGTGCATGCTGAAATCCGGATCGAGAACGTTGAGCCACTCGCTTCCGAAGAACCGGATATTTTTCACCGGTCCGGTGTGGATTTGCAGGCAGCCACGGTTTCCGATGAAGACCATGATCGGCAGCCCGGAGCCGGAGGCCTCCTCCAGCATCGCCTGGATGGAGGAGACCTGCAGCCTGCTAGCGCACCCCCCGGGCGCAAGCCGCAGCGCCTGCACGCGGGTCACCCGGAACCGTTGGAGCAACGGATAGAACGCATGCGTGTCATTCAACCCCCGCCAGGCGTCCTGAAAGCCGGCTACGTCCACCTCGGCATCGGGAAGCTCCGGGGCGGCCGGGGCCGCCGGCCGCACGCTCATCCCGGCCCCCTGATCCGCAGACCGGAACTTATTCAAAATCACGCCGTAAGCACCGTAGTTGCTTTGCTCTTGAAGGTAAATCTTATGGACGGCGGTCCCCGCCGCATCAAAAAACTGCAGGCTTTGACGGTCGCCGTCCGGCGTCTGTACGCTCACGGCAAACCCATGGCACCAGCAGCTCATAAAGAGCCTCAGGTCGATATCCGGCCCAGCGACCTGGCCCATGCCATGAAAGAAGTCGGGGCTATGAAATTCCCCGAACCGCTCGTGGACCGCATGGGCATTCCGGGTCAGGCACATCACACGCCCGAGCAGGGGAAGATCCCTGATGAGCTGGGTCCAGTCGCCTTGTAACCGGGTGACGGAGTCACCGCACCCTGTCGCGAGCAGTTCCGCCTCGCTCAGGCCCAACCTTTCGGCAGCGTCGCGGATGCGGATGCGGGGCTCCTCTTGGAGAAGCGACTCCCATCGGGCCCGCACGGCGTTTTGGTCTTCAGTTGGTGTCTCCATGTATTGTGTTTTCATAATTGCTGCAACGTCCAGTTAGGATCGTCCGCTTGGGCGGCAAGGTTCGACCATCGGCGCATATCGCGGAGGTCCTTCTCGTTAATCATTTCCACATGGCCGTCCGCCATGGCGCAGATCGCCCGTCCCCCATATCGCGGATGGACCGCCCCAAACTGGTAATACGGGCGCTTCTCGTCGAATCGGACATCCCACCGCTCGGAGTAAAACCGGGGGGATTTAATGGCGTTATACCCCGGCTGGGTGCGCCCCCGGGCATCTGTGATCCGCGCGGAGGCCAGAACGATGAGCCGGGATGGCTGGTGGATTTCATTCAGGTTTGTCACGACGAACTTTCCGTAGGCGGCGAAATTCGCCTCTGTGGGCAGGAGATCGCTTCCCCCGCCGTAGTCCCCGCCGACGAATGTGAGGTTGATGCCGAACGACGGGGCGAGACTCATCTCGTAGTCGCTGTTGATCCGCTTCTGCTGATTCACCAGAAGCGTGCCCTTGAGGTTATAATCCAGGTAAGGGGCCAGCCGGAATACGTAGCGGGCGTTTGCAGGGAATCCGACCCTCTGCCCCTGGGCGTTCACGGTAGCTTCGTCGGCTTGATATCCCGGAATGATGGCGTTGTTGTTGTCCGCCGAATAAGCCCGCCAGGCTGTGATCGAGGAGCGCGCACCGGCAAGCTCGGCGGACGCCCTCGCCCGCTCGATGCAGTGCTTGCCGATTGGGAAGGCGGCGGCCATCAGAATCATGGCGATTCCCATCGTCACCATCAACTCGACCAGCGTGACCCCTCTGTCGGCACGGGAGATCATGAATTTCTCCTCCCGGTCCGCGAATGTGCCGTGCGGGCGCAAAGTGCGGCGGCTCCGAGGCACACCAGAGCCCACACGGTGGGTTCCGGAATGGCTTGGACCATCGTATCACCCTGGTTGATCTGGAACCCGCTGCTCATCGAGTGCTCGGCGGCGGTCCAGCCGATCCTGAACGACTCCACATCTGCCAGCTGGCCGCTCAGATCCCATTGGAATGCAAGGCAGAACCTCATTGCAGGCTCGCCGAACATCTCGCCGGCGCTGATCGCCGACACCTCGCTGGCAAAGGCGGGCACCAGGGCCTGAGTTCCGCCATTGTAGTCCAGGGATAGCCCGGAGAGAATGCTGGTCCAAGCCGCGCCAACTCCCTCGATTTCGATTTGGAATACCACCGTCTCCAAGCCCCCCAGCGTGACGGACTCTCCGGAAAAAATCTGGTAGGCACCGGTTCCGCTGCTGAGCCCGCCGACATAGATTCCGCCGCCGTTGCTCGGAAAACCAAGCCCCGAGGTCTTGTCCAGTAAAAGCCCTTCGACGCCCCCGGTCGCAGCAATAGGAGCCGGCCATGCCGCGCTGCTGGTCGCATAGCCTGGGTATCCGGGATACTGGGTGGCAGTCAGTCCGCTCCATGAAGATTGGGAGCTTGCTCCCGGGAGGCCGAGGTTCACAAAGGCGCCCCTCGCAGTCGGCGCGACCAGGGCAGCGCTGATCGCCAGGACCCCGGAGAGCATTCTCATTGATAGTTTTTTCATGTGGCCGATATCCCTAGACGACCGAGCCGGAGCGCGCTAACGCACGCTTGCTGAAAATTGTCGTTGTTTTGCTCACGAGCCAGACTGCAAGAAGGCATGATCGTCCAAGAGTCAGCTGCGCCCTGTCCCCGTTCCTTCAGGGCAAACACCGGTCTAACGGCGGCGCCTATTTCCGGGCTTGCCGCGCACCTGGCCGAGTCCAGGAATACATGGAGGATTACATTCCAAAATTCGTCCCGCGCAACCGCCCGGTCTACGTTCTCTTCGATGTCTACGACCTCGAGGAACAGCGGATCTGAGCGGCCGGCCGGCGAAATATTTTCAATATTCCGCTACGGGGCGCGGCGGGAGCTCCCGATTTTTCAAGCGCCGGAGGGGCCCGCTCTTCCGGAGAACGCAGCTCCTGCTGCGTTCCGGTCGGTGAGGAGCAGAGCGGGAGCTCTGCTCTCCGGGGAGCGGAACCGCTAGGGATTGAGCGGCGGGGGCGTGGCGGGAGTCTTCTTGCTGCGCTTAATGACCCCTCTAGTGCTGAACTGATCCCAGGCCCAGCGGAGCCAACGGATGAGCGAGGCCGCGAGCCAGAGCGCCCAGATGAGCATGAGGAGACGATACCACCAGATCGAGACCGAGATGCAGCCCGGATCGGGGAGCAGCATTTCGCAGCGCGCCTGATACCAGCGCAGCGCCGTGCGGGTCGATCCGTTGCCGGCGATGAACATTTCCGGGTTGCCGAGGAGCCCCTCGGCCACCACTGCGACAAAGATCCCCAGTGAGATGGCGGTGAGCGCGACGATCGCAACCTGCAGCAGGTTATACGCCCACGCGGGCAGGCTGACGAACGATTCGCGTCCGCGCCAGGCGAGCAGGAACAGCCAGCCGACAACCAGCAGAGCCGGCGGGAGCGGGATCTGGGTGAGGCCGATCGCCAGGAGCATCCACTCGACGGAATGAAGCGGCGAGGATTTGATCCGCCCCAGGATCAGAGCTGCGATGAGGGAGCAGGCGAGAATGACCCAGAACCGGACCGCCGGCCCCCGCAGCGGGCCGTGTGTCCAGAGGACCCAGCGGTTGTCAGGCACGGAGATCGACGTGGCGATATTTGCGCTGCCGACCGGAAGCCGGACTTCGCCGGCCGATGCCCGGAAGCCGAGCGGGATGTTCGATCTCCACGCGACCGCGACCGGCTGCTCGCCCGGGTGGAGCGGGACGATGAGCTTGCTTCCGTCCTTGCGCACGGGGATCGCCTTCCCGTCCTGCTTGAGCGACGTGATTTCGGCCTCCGGCGGGAGATCGATGAGAAAGTCCTCGCCGAGGCTGCAGAGCAGCGAGAGTTCGAGCTCGCTCGTGCGCTGGCGCTTGCCGAGGGCGACTGCGTGCGTGCCCTTGCGCACGGTGACCGTGGCGCCGGCGATTGCTTCCGGGCGGCTGACCGCCAGCTCGACGCCCTCCCCCGGCCAGGGATGCCAGACCGGCACGAGATCGGGATTTGACGACTCGAACACAGGTGCGAGCCCCTGGAACGAGACGTTCCACACCGGCGATGCCACGAGGAACCAGCGCTCCACCCAGGTGTCGTCAGCCTTGGTTTTGAGAACAACCGAGGGTTTGACCGGGAGTTCGCTTTCCCATGTGAACGACGGGTCCTGCGCCCCGAGGCGGATCTCGATGAAGCCGTCTTTAACGATCGCGTTCGAGGTGAGGACATTTTCTCCGGGCAGGAGCGGGACGCGGAGGGAGACCGCCTTGCCGGCGTTGGAGAGGCGCGTCACGGTCGTGCGGACCTGCCAGATCAGCCCCAGCTCAAGATGCCGGTCGACCGATGCGACCGACTGAAAATCCTGCCTGTCGTAGCTGGCCTCGCCCGCCGTGGCCTTTTGCTTCAACGCGAAGAAGACCTGCTGCTCGGGCGAGCCGTCCGGCCGCACCCCGCTGAACGTCCAGCCGGGCGCATCGATCGCGACCCGGTGGGGCTTCAGCAGGAATGTCCATTCCCACTCGGTCACGTCGGCGATGAGGCCCTCGACCCGCACGCGGTGCACGCCTTCGGGCAGCACGACCCAGATGTAACCGTCCTCGCGGCGCACCGCGGTCTCGGGTAGTCCGTCTGTCGTCACCGTGATGGGCGACCATGCGGGCAGGCGTCCGGGCAGGGGCACCGCCGTCCGGATGGCGGTATGGACTTCGACATCCATCGTGAGCTTCCGGCCGTTGAGAGTGAGCGCCACCGAGGAGATGTCGGCCGCATTCGGGTAGGCGTCGGAGACTTCCAGCAGCCGGCGCTTGAGCGTGTCGAGCATCTGCTGGTCGGGCATCTGCGCGTTGGCCGGGGAAAGGCAGGATGCCGCCGCGAGGACGGCGAGTGCGGTCTTCCCTCCGCTGCGGAAAAGCGGAGCCGCCATCGCCCGGGCGTTGAGCAGGATGCCGGCAAGCGCCAGGAGCAGTGCGACCCGGAGCACCGCAATCGCGCGCTCCATCGGCAGAGAAATCAGGATCGGATGGACCCGCTGATCCGCCTGCACCGGGCCGTTCCAGCCGAAGCGAACGGTCCGCCATGTCCAGTCGGGAACGCCGGGACCGGTCTGGATCCGGGCCTTGTTGTCGTAGAAAAGGTTTGAGGAGGGCTGCCGGGCCTTCGCTTTGCTGGAGAGTCCAAGACTGCCCCCGGACCCGCTCGCCCAGCCATAGGAGTCGCGCGTCCGCTCGCTCTGCGGTTCCGGAGCCGCTGCGGGGGCTGCCGGTGCGGGCTCGTTTGCCTGTGTAGCCACCGTATTTGATTGCAGCCCGCCGTCGGCAATGCCGCGGGTTCCCTCAAGCCGTGAGAGCTCCTCGAGCTGCGGGTAAAGCGTCTGCTGGACCTGCTGCGCGACGAAGGGAGCCAGGATGAAGACCAGCGCGGCAAGCATGATCCATTTCCAGAGCGTGAGCAGGCGGTGTCCCCATCCGTGCGGGACGACGCGCAGGAGGGCGATCGGCATGAGGAGGACGAGCCAGACATAGCGCGGCGCGCCGGGCTCGTGGTAGGAAATTCCGAACGCGACGAAAGCCAGGACGGCTGCCCAGGGGCCCCAGAGTTTCGACACGGCCAGCGAAAAGATGAGCAGGAGGAAGAGGTCGAGGAGCGACCATGCGGTGAGCCAGTCGCCCCGCACCCAGTCGGAGCCGAGCAGCGCATAGAGCCGCCAGCCGGGCGGCAGGTTGAGCGTGACATCGAGCCTGTCGGCGTCGGACCGCCAGCCGGTGGCGGCGATTTCCTTCGGTTTGCCCATGCGTCCAGTGGCCTCGAGATTGATGTTGCGCGTGCGGATCTCGACGCCCGGCGCGCCGCTCTGCGGATTTTTTGTGATGAGCTGGCCCTGCCCGCCGCTGCGGACTGATCCGAGGTCCTGACCCTCCGCCGCATCAAGCCTCCAGATCTCCTGCATCTCTCCCCGGATGTGGTCGCGGAATGTCAGCCCGCAGCCGTTTTCATCCAGCCACAGCTCGCGCTGGATGTTGAGACCGGCGGGTTTCTGCAAGCCCATCCCGCGCATGCGTTCCTCGATTTGGAACGGCTTCGCGGTGTCCCACAGGTAGACCGGATACTCCCGCCATCTGGCCGGGAACGTCGTCTGCGAAACATCGGTCGGCACTGCTCCCGCAATGTCGACCATGCGGAAGTCCGGCCTGGCCCGGAAGGCGATGAGCTCCTCCGCGGCGGCCGGCTTGGCGCCCGCCGCGTAACCGAACGCCTTCGGGTTGTCGATCCGGAAGGCCGAGACGTTGATCGTCCACTTGCCCGCACGCACCTGCGCCTTCATCCGGCCCGCATCGTCCACGGCGACCGGGATCGGGCTCTCGACCGCCGCGAGCTTCCAGCCATCCGGCAGGATGCTCCCGATGTCCTCCTCGCGGCTCTTCCCCGAGACGATGAGCTCGACCTCGGTCCGGAGCCAGAGCGGGATCCCGTCCTCAATCAAGGCATACGCTTTGACGGACAGAAAGTCCTTGTCGGTCTCCTCGGTCGAGGCATCGCGCTTGAGCCAGACGAACCCCTGCGCGTCCCAGACCGGCGACTCGACCGGCTTGCCGTCGATCGACAGCGCCAGGATCCCGATCTCCTGCGGCAGCGAAATCCGCTGCGGGATTTCGTTCCACCGGTAGGCTCCCTCGATCCGGTGCGTGCCAGGCTGCAGCTGGACCGACGGACGTCCACCGCGGTTGAGCACGGGCAGCAGCGCCCCGCCCGCCTTCACGTCGACCGGCCAGACCGCATTCCCTCCCGGCAGGGGAATCCAGGTTTCGCTGAAGACCGTCACCCCCAGCTCGAAGCGCCCGGAGGTCTTGTCCGCCTGCAGCGAAAGCCGCGACGGCCAGAAGGCCAGCGGCTTGGTTGCGTCCATAAATGGCGTCGGACACCCGATGTCCTTGACGTCCCACGTGGCCCAGCCGGTCCAAGGCTTCAGCGGATCCGGAATCTCCCGGGACTTGGCCGCCGGCGCGGCCTGGGAGGCAAAGGTGCAGAGGAACGTAAAGAATGCGAGGCGCGTGAGCGTTTTCATAAGCGGCGGGATCCGCCGATGAGATACCGCCGCGCGACGCGACGCGAGTATAAACCGCCGGCTACTCCGCCGGGCGTTCCGGCTTACGGAAGTAGACCGCGGTGTGACCGACCTGCTGGACGAGGAGGCTGCGGGTCCGGGCCGCCAGTTCCTTCGAGAGTGGTTTCCTCTCGTCCTTCATCCCCTCGAACCGCAGCTTGACCAGATGGATCCGGTCGAGCGTCTCGCTGAAGGCCGTAAGAAACTCCGGCGTCACCCCGGCCTTCCCGAGACGGATCGTTGGCTTGAGGAGCGGCGCGCGCTTCTTGAGCTCGCGCAGGGATGTGTCGTTGAATTCGGGCATAGCTGGGTCTGCCACTGTTGATGACGGGTTTCGCATCCACAGGCAAGACTGCGGTATGTAACTTTTAAATGCCTTGCATTATAGTGCGCGGAGCTCACACTGGCCGAACAAAGGCGGATGAAACCCCACGCATCATCTTGTGAACGCCCTTCCGCACATGCCTAAAAAAATCGCCCCCCCTCAAGGCGCCCTGAAAAGTCCCGCGCGCAAAGCAAGCTCTCCCGCCCCGAAAACGGCCGGCGAGCCGGAGTCCGGAGGCTTTCCGGTTGTGGGAATCGGTGCCTCGGCCGGCGGACTGAAGGCGTTCGAGGAGTTTTTTTCCGCGATGCCGGCCGCAGTTGGTTCCGGAATGGCTTTCGTGCTGGTCCAGCACCTCGACCCGAACCACGCAAGCATTCTTCCGGAGATCCTCCAGCGCTTCACGAAGCTGGAAGTGCATGAGGTGCGGAGCGGGGTCACGGTCCGCCCGGGCCACGTCTACATCATCCCGCCGAACCGCGACATGGCCATGATCAACGGCGTCCTCCAGCTCCTTGAGCCGACGATGGAAAGAGGACACCGGATGCCGATCGACTACTTCTTCCGGTCGCTCGCGCAGGATGCCCAGGGGCGGGCGGCCTGCATCGTCCTTTCGGGCACAGGAAGCGACGGGATGCTCGGCCTGCGCGAGGTGAAGGCCGGCGGCGGCATCGCCATCGTCCAGAGCCTGGAATCGGCGGAGTATGACGGCATGCCGCGGAGCGCGATCTCCACCGGCCTGGCCGACTACGTGCTCGCCCCGGCCGAAATGCCCGGGCAGCTCAACAACTACTTCACCGAGGCCTTTTTGCGGATCCCGCAGGCCGTGCAGGGCGTGCCGGCGAACGGCGCAGAGGCCCTGCGCAAGATCCATGTGCTCCTCCGCAGCCGGACCGGCCACGACTTCAGCCACTATAAGGAAAAGACGATCGCCCGCAGGATCCAGCGCCGCATGGCATTCCAGCAGGTCGAGCTGATGGACGACTACGTCCGCTACCTGCAGCAGACCCCGGACGAGGTGGAGTGGCTCTTCCGCGACTTCCTCATCGGTGTGACCAGCTTTTTCCGCGACCCCGAGGTCTTTGAAGCGCTGGGGAAATCCGTTGCCGCCCGGATGCGGGATGACATGGCCGGCGGAGAGACGATCCGCGTGTGGGTGCCCGGCTGCTCGACCGGCGAGGAGGCCTACTCGATCGCCATCGTCCTCCACGAGCAGGCCGCCAGGCTCAAAAAGGCGTTCCGGTTCCAGATCTTCGCCACGGACATCGATGCGGCCGCGATCAACAAGGCCCGCGCCGGCCTCTACCCGGCAAGCATCGCCGCCGACCTCACGCCCGAGCGCTTTGCCCAGCATTTCATCCTCGACCGCAACGCCCGCAGCTGCCGGATCCACAAGAGCCTCCGAGACATGATGATTTTCTCCGAGCAGGATGTCATCAAGGACCCGCCGTTCTCGAAGCTCGATCTCATCTCCTGCCGCAACCTCCTGATCTACATGGACGGCTCGCTGCAGAAAAAGCTGATCCCGCTTTTCCACTACGCGCTCAGGCCGCGCGGGCTGCTCCTCCTGGGCACGTCGGAGACGGTGGGGGATTTTGCCGACCTGTTCTCGGTCCTCGAGCGGCATGCCAAAATCTACCAGCGCAAGGAAGATGTCGGCGCCGTCCCCCGGCGACTGGTCCTGCCAGCCCCGCCGCCGGTGGCGGAGCGGGATCCCGCCCGTGCTTCGGCCGGGCCGAAGCCGCGGCGGGAAGCCGTCTCCGCGCAGGAGCTCACGATGCGCGCCCTCCTCCGGAATCTGCCGGTGAGCGCGGCGCTCGTGACCGCACAGGGAGACATCCTCTACCTGCACGGCCGCACCGGAAGGTTCCTCGAACCGTCACCGGGCACCGCCACCATGAACATCCTCAAGATGGCCCGCGAGGGCCTGCATCGCGACCTGGCGCTCGCAATGCGCAAGGTGGCGGCGGACCACCGGCCGGTGACCGTGGCCGGCCTCCGGGTGAAGACAAACGGGGACTTCAGCACGGTGAACCTCTCCGTGCAACCATTGCAGGCTGTTCCGGAGGTGGAGGATTCGCTGCTGCTCGTGATCCTGGAGGATGTCCCGTCTGGCGCCAGCCCGGCGCCCGCCACTTCCAGGCGCCGGACCAACACGGCGGATGCCAGGCTCATCGAAGCGCTTCAAAAGGAACTGCGCTCCAAGGAGGAATACCTCCAGAGCATCTGCGAGGAACTTGAGACGGCCAACGAGGAACTCCAGTCGTCCAACGAGGAGATGCAGTCGATGAACGAGGAGCTGCAATCCACGAACGAGGAGCTTGAGACATCAAAAGAGGAGTTACAGTCGATGAACGAGGAGCTCGTCACGCTCAATGCCGAGCTCCAATCGAAGGTGCAGGACCTCTCCCAGTCGAACAACGACCTCAACAACCTGATGGGGGCCAGCGGCATCGGCACGGTCTTTGTCGATCACGGCCAGAAGATCGTGCGGTTCACGCCGGCGGCGACCGAGGTCATCAACCTGATCTCCTCGGATATCGGGCGTCCGCTCGGCCACATCGCCACCAACCTCCCCGGCTACACCACGCTGGTGGCGGATGTTCAATCGGTGCTGAACACGCTCGCGCCGGTCGAGGTCGAAGCCTTCACACAAACGGGCGCGTGCTTTCTTTTGCACATCCGGCCCTACCGCACGCTGGAGAACGTGATCGAGGGAGCGGTCATCACGTTCACCGACATCACGCTGCTCAAAAATGCGCGCGCGGCGCTGCAGGAATCCGAATCCCTCCGGAGGCTTGCCGTGGTCGTGCTCGACGCCAACGATGCCATTCTCGTCCAGGACATGGAGGGCCGGATCCTCGCCTGGAACCCCGCCGCAGTGCGGATCTACGGATGGACCGAGGCCGAGGCACTCGCAAAAAACATCACCTCGATTGTCCCCGAAGCACGGCGTCAGGAACACTTCGAGAAAGTCCTCCATCTCAGCCATTCGGAAATCCTGGAGCCCTACCGCTCGCTGCGCATCGCGAAGGATGGCCGCACGATCCCCGTTCTCCTCACGGCGACGGCCCTGCTGGACAATGCCGGAAAAATCTACGCCATCGCCACCACCGAGCGGCCCGACCCCACCCAACCCCCGAACGTCCATGAAAACGCAGCCCCCGAGCGGGAAGCCTGACGAAACCCCGAAAGACCCTGCAACCAAAGAGTGGCGCAGCCACTCACCCCTCCTGCGCAAGAAGGCGGAATCCGTCGCATCGCAGATTCCCGAAGGAGAAACTCTTTCGAAAGAACGCTCGAAGGAACTCGTCCACGAGCTCTACGTCCACCAGATCGAGCTGGAGATTCAGAACGAGGAGCTCCGCCGCATCCAGCACGAACTCGGCGCCTCGCAGGCCAAGTATTTCGACCTCTTCGAACTTGCCCCGGTCAGTTACCTCACGATCGCCCGCGACAGCCGGATCCTCGAGGCGAACCTCACGCTTTCCAGCCTCCTCGGCATCCCGCGGAGCCAGATCACCGGCAAGCCGCTCACGCGCTTCATCCTGCCCGACGACCAGGATGTTTTTTACCGCCAGCAGCAGGAAATTTTCGGCGGCGGGACGACTGCGCCAGGCGAGTTGCGCCTGCGTGCGGGCGATGGATCCACGGTCTGGGTGCGCATGGAGGCCCGGCTTGTCAGCGAGGCGGACGGCGGCAGCGAATGCCGGCTCACGCTCAGCGACATTTCCGGACTGCGCCGCACCGAGGAGGAACTCGTCAACCTGCGGACCGCGGTCGAGCAGAGCGCCAACACGATCCTGATCACCGATGCCGAGGGCGCGATCGTCTACATGAACCCGGCCAGCGAAAAGTCCTCCGGCTACGCCGCCGCCGAGGCCGCCGGGCAGACCCCACGCATCCTGAGGAGCGGCGAGCAGGACGACACGTTTTACAGCCTGCTCTGGAAGACGATCAAGTCCGGCCGCACCTGGCGCGGGGAGTTCCACAACAGGCGAAAGGACGGCGCGCTGTATTGGGAGGAGGCGACAATCTCGCCGGTCGTGGGCGGCGACGGAAAAATTTCGCACTTCATCGCGGTGAAAGTCGACGTGACCGATCGCAAACGGATGGAGGCCGTCCTGCGCGAATCGATCGACCGCGCGGAGGAGGCGGCGCTCGCGAAAAGCGAGTTCCTCGCGAACATGAGCCACGAGATCCGCACCCCTCTCAACGCGATCCTCGGCATGGCCGAACTCCTGGAGATGGATCCCGAGGGTCCGGACGCGAAGGAATACATGCAGACGATCCGCAGCAGCGGCCACGCCCTCCTCTCGATCATCGGCGACATCCTCGACTTTTCCAAAATCGAAGCCGGCCGGCTCCAGATCGAGAGCGCGCCGATGAGCCTGGCGGAATGCGCCCGCTCGGCAGTCGATATTGTCGCGCCACTGGCCGCCAAAAAGTCGCTCCCGCTCGTGCTCGCCGTCGCGCCGGACCTCCCCGCGGCGATCATCGGCGACATCACCCGACTCCGTCAGATTATCGTCAACCTCCTCTCGAACGCGGTCAAATTTTCCGACCGGGGCGAGGTGGCGCTCACGCTGAGCCGCGGGCATCCTGCCCCGGACGGCGAGCGACTGCACGTCTCCGTGCGCGACCACGGCATGGGCATTTCGCCGAAGGACAGCGAGCGCCTCTTTCAAAGCTTCACACAGGTGGATGCCTCGACGACCCGGCGGTTCGGCGGCTCCGGGCTCGGGCTCGCAATCTGCCGCAGCCTCGTCGAGCTCATGCACGGGCGGATCTGGGTCGAATCGAAGCCCGACGAGGGCTCGGAGTTTCAATTTGAGATCCCCCTTGTGCCGGCCGAAAACGCGGCGCCAGTCACACAGGAACCCCCAAGGAAGATCCCGGAGGTCGAGCTTCTTGCTGCCCGCTGTCCGCTCCGCATCCTGGTCGCCGAGGACAACCTGGTCAGCCAGCGGCTCATCGGCCTCATGCTGAAGCACCTCGGCTACCGCCCGGACTTTGCCGACAACGGGGTGGAGGTCCTCTCCTCGCTGAAACAGAAACCCTGCGACCTGATCCTCATGGATGTCCAAATGCCGATGCTCGACGGACTGGAGACGACCGCCGAGATCCTCCGCCGCTACCCCGACGCCCGGCGGCCGCAAATCATCGCCCTCACCGCCAACGCGCTCACCGGCGATCGCGAGGCCTGCCTCGCCGCAGGCATGGACGGCTACATCTCCAAGCCGGTCAGCATTCAGCATCTCGCCGAAGCCATCGAACAGGCCGCCGCCAAGCGCTGAATAAAATCTGGAAACCTCAAGCCTCCGCCGCGCGTGTAGCGAAATATTGAAAATATTTCGACGGCGGAAACCCTCACCGGGATTCTCCGGGCGCAAAAAGCAAAACAGCCTCCGGCCCAAACGGACCGGAGGCTGCATTTTGATGGTGGAATGATCAGGCTTTGCGACGGCGGGACATCGCATAGGCGCCCGCGAGCCCGAGCGCGAGAAGCGCGTAGGTCGATGGCTCCGGCACGGCGTGGGTGCTCATGATCTGCAGCTGCCCGCCCTCGACGAGCTCGCCGCCGACGGCCAGGTGCGACTCGGTGTCGCCGAGGAACACCTTCTGGCCGGCCTGATACCAGCTGGCATCGGCAAAGAGGCTCGTGGCATCGATGATGCCGGAGTGCTCCTCATCCTGCGTGAGGAAGCTTCCGCCGCCGCTCAGGAACCGGTCGCGGTCGGACTCGAAGAGCTGGACGGCCGCGGTGGGGTTCGAGAGATCGACCTGCCAGATCTTCGCGATGTAAGCGGTGTTGCCCGGGTCTTCCTGGATGTACACCTTGCCGTCCGCACCGATGGTGATGTTATCAAACGAGCGGGCGGCATCGCCGTCCAGCCCTGTCAACGAGCTGCTGTTGAGCACCATGCTGACAGTTCCGCCGAGCGTGATGTCGGCGGCGTTGGCGAAATCCGCACGGTAGAGCTTCGCTGAACCGCCGGCGCCGGTGCCGGTTGTGACGAACAGGAACGTGTCGTCGTCGAGCCACTGGCCGTCCTCCGGACGGGCAAACTCGGTGACCGAGGCGTTGGCGGAGTTCGACTGTTGGGTTGCGCCGTTGACCGAAGTGTCAATCAGCTCCATGGTGAAGTTCCCGCTGACGCCGGTCGCGTTGTGAGTGCCACTGACCTCCAGCGGAGTCCCTGCGACCTTCAGGCCGTAGAGGCTGCCGTTGGCGAGGCCGGCCTTCTCCACCGCGTTGCCGGCGGACGTCTTCGTTCCCGCGTAGAAATAAACCTGACCGGGTGTCGTATCATCAAGACCGGCCACGACCGTCTGGTTGCCGGCTGTCGGCCGGGCGACCGAGTTCTCCCACGAGAACTTGCCCAGCTTCGGCAGCTCGTAGGCGGTGCCGGCCGAAGCGCCGGTGGCCACGAAAGCGAACGCGCGGCCCTCGTTGCCCGCCTCTTCGCCGTTCATGAAGATCCGGCCGTTGTAGCCATTCCCTGATCCGCTGTTGTAAAATGCGCTCAACGCAGGAAGATCGGCCGAGCACAGGCGGTTGAACACGGTCGTACCCGCGTTCCACGTGCTGTTGCCGCTGTTCCATGTGAACACATCGGAGGCCGATTGCACCATGTCGCGCCCTGAGAGCACCTGCAGCGTGTTCTTGTCGATCGTCCACTGCGAAACAAACGCGCCGATCGACCCGTGCGCACGGGTGACGCCCACGGCATTGTTGAGCTCGTGGTTCATGAGCACAGTGATCGTGCCGTTTCCGTTGTCGTAGGCGCCCAGACCGTCCGGGATGCCGACCATCTTATAGCCGCCGATTGTGTCGCCGGTCGTCAGCAGCGAGGTGATCGTCCAGCTGGACGTGGATTCGAGGTAGGGCGTCTGCGATGAGGACGGACCCTGGTTTTGCGCCTGGGCGACGGTTAAGCCGGCCGCCGCAAGCCCGATGATTGCGAGATGTTTTTTCATTTGGATGGTGTTTTGGTTTTGCTTCCCCCGGCCCGCACCGAATACCCGCTGCCGACCGGAATCCGCTGGTTGTTTTTCCTCCCGGAAAAGGAAAACCCTCCTCCGGAATTCGCGTGAGGTTTCGTTGATGCCGGTCAAATGAGCAACCGGAGTATTGCAACAAATTCGTCACACTCCCAAACGCAGACGGGTCGTGCGGCGCTTCCCGACCGGCACGGGTTGTTATTGACGCGGATCAATTCCGGCAAGATGTTTGAAGTCCTCTTTGAACGGGGACGGGCCGGCCCCGGAGCGTCTGAGGGGCAGCCCCAAACCGCTTTTCGAAAAATCAAACCCGAGGAAATATCGAATGAAAATCGCATCCCACATTGCCGGCGCGCTGCTAGGCTTTCTTTTTGTCGTATTCGGACTGCTTGTCCTGCTGAAGCTGGTTCCGGCGCCGCCGCCTCCCGAGGGAAGTGCGGCCGCGCTGTTCATGGGGGCGCTGGCTCCGACCGGCTACCTGACATTTGTCAAGGTGCTGGAAGTGATCGGCGGCCTGCTCGTGGCAATTCCCCGCACGCGGAATTTCGGACTTCTCGTTCTCGGTCCGATCATCGTGAACATCCTGGCCTTCCACATTTTTATTTTGAAGGGGGCCCGGCTCTTCGACCCGCCACTTGTGCTGATCTGCGTGCTCGCCGCGTTCTTGCTCTGGTCGGGACGCAAGGCATTTGCCGGCCTGGCGGGTTAGACGCCCGGAGAGCAGAGCTCCCGCTCTGCTCCTAACAGACCTGAACGCAGCGGGAGCTGCGCTCTCCGGAAGAGTGGCGCGCCTCCGTCGCTCGAAAAACCGGGGCGTACCGCCGCGCCCCGTAGCGAAATATTGAAAATATTTCGACGGCGGAGTTCCTCCCACTCGAGGGCCGATCTTACCCGGAGAAACAGGTTCCCTGTTTCTCTACAGGTGTGGCCCTCCCGCTCTGCTCCACTCCGACCTGAACGCAGCAGGAGCTGCGTTCTCCGGACAAGCCAGCGGCCTTCAGCTTTGGAAAATCCCGAGCGCATCGGAACGCGCGGGGTCGATTGCCGGAAAGGCGAACTGGTTCCGGCACCAGGTGATCTGGCGTTTCGCGTAGCGCCGGGTGGCGGTGACGATGGCCTCGCGGCAGGATACCAGGTCGCACTCTCCGCGCAGGAGCGCCTGGATTTCGCGGAAGCCGATCGCCCGGGAGGCGGAGGGTCCGGCATTTGAGGCGGCACGGACCTCCTCCACGACACCGCCTGCGAACATGGCATCAACGTTGTCCGCGATCCGGCGGTAAAGCTCATCGCGATCCCGCGCGAGCACGACCCCGCGAAACTCCTGCGGGGCGGACGACCCGGCCGGCCAGGTCGCGCGCGATGAAGCCAGCGGGCGTCCGGTCGCAAGGACGATTTCCAGCGCCCGGCGGACGCGGACCGGGTTTTTCGCATCGATTTGGGACGGCGCGGTGGGATCGATGTCTGCGAGGCGGGCGAGGACAGCGGCGGGATCCATCGCGCCAATTTCCGCGCGCACGACCGGATCGACCGGCGGCAGTTCGGCGAGTCCGTGGGTGAGCGCTTTGATATAGAGACCGGTTCCGCCGACGAGAATTGGAACCCGCCCGCGTGAGGAAATTTCGGCGATGCAGGCGCGCGCGGCGGCAGCGTAGCGGGCGGCGTCGCAGGATTCCCCGAGCGGCAGCACGCCGATCAAGTGGTGGGGCACACGTCCGAGCAGGTCGGGGCCGGGCTGTGCGGTCAGGAGCGGGAGGCCGGCGTAGATCTGAAACGCGTCGGCACCGAGGATTTCGCCGCCGAGGCGCTCGGCCAGAGCAACGGCGAAGGGAGATTTGCCCGAACCCGTGGGCCCCGTCACGATGATCGGACGGGGCCCCGGGCGGGATGATTGGCTATTGTTCAGGCTGGCGGGTGCGCTCACTGCGGCGCTCCTCGACGGCTTTGGCGCCGCTCACGACGAGCTTGCGGCCCATGTAGTCCTTGTCGTGCAGGGTTTCGACGGCGCGCTTCGCCTCGTCGACCGTCTGCATCTGGACGAAGGCAAAGCCCTTCGAACGCATCGTGTGGCGGTTGGTGACGACCTCGACGTTCTGGACGAGTCCGACTCCGTTAAAGAGCTCCAGGAGGTCGCTCTCGGCTGCATCGAACGACAGGTTCCCGACATAGAGCCGGGCGCTGGTCACTTCGACGATTTCCGGCTTGCGCATGCCGGTCGGGCGGTCGGTGCGACCCGGACGGTCGGACCGGTCTCCGCGCTCTCCGCGCTCGGACTTTTCGCCGCGGGGCTGGCGTTCCGGACGATCGGAGCGCTCGCTGCGGGGCGAGCGGCTGCGTTCGGGCGATTCGCTGCGGGAATATCCGGAGGCGGCCGGAGAGGGGACGGCGGCTTCTGATTCGCCGCTGAAAAACCCAAGGATCTTCGCGATCAGGGATTTTTTCGGGGCTGGGGTGGGTTCCTGGCGGGTGGATGTCGCGGAACGATCCCCGCGGTGAGGGCGGCGTCCGCCCTGGCGGGACGAGCGGCGCGATCCGCTCGGTGAGTAGTCTGTTGGCATTTTTCTAGTTGTGCAGTACGTTGGCGGCGCTCCGGTCCGGGGAGGATCCCCGTGGTTGTGTTCCGGTGCGGCCTGCCGGTTTTTGGACCTCTGGCGGTGCACATCCCCCCGCGAGAGCGCGCCAGGTGGCGCGCCGCGAAGAACATGGACGCGCTATGAAAACGGGCCGACGGACAACGGGTAAGTTGCGGGTCGGCGGACCCGGATTACATGGTAATAGGCGCCTGAGGTTTCCGGACATTCTCATAACATTCGCAGGAATTCAAGAACCAAAACAGCAAGACAGGCTTTTCAAGAGGGGCGGACTGTGATTGGGTGGGGTATGGACCGCGAAGCATCGATTGAAAGAACAACCTCGGAGACGTCGATCCGCCTGCGCATCGGCCTGGACGGAACCGGCAGTTCGCGGGTGGACACGGAGATCCCGTTCTTCGACCACATGCTCACATTGTTTGCGAAACATGGTATTTTCGATCTCGATCTGACGGCAAAGGGTGACATCGATGTGGATTTTCACCACACGGTCGAAGATACCGGGATCACGCTCGGCCAGGCGCTGACGGAAGCCCTGGGCGACAAGGCGGGGATCCGGCGGTATGGAACATCTTATGTGCCGATGGATGAGGCGCTCGTGCGGACGGTGGTCGACCTGAGCGGACGGCCGTTTCTTGCCTATCGCGCGCCGGAGTCGGTCGAGAAGATCGGGGGGGCATTTTCTTTTCAGCTGGTCGAGGAGTTCCTGCGTGCGCTGAGCGTGCACGGGGGGATGAACCTGCATGTCGACGTGCTGGCCGGGCGGGATGCCCACCACATGGCGGAAGGGATCTTCAAATCGCTGGCCCGCGCGCTGGATCAGGCGACCGGCATCGACCCGCGTGTTAAAGGGATCCCCAGCACGAAGGGCGTCCTTTAAGGGATCGCTCCGATCATGAAATCCCTTGGCGTCGTCGATTACGGCAGCGGCAACCTCCGCAGCGTCTGTAAGGCCCTCGAGGCATCGGGCGCGGAGACGCTGCTTGTTTCATCTCCGGCCCAACTCGCCGGAGTCGACGCCGTCGTCGTGCCGGGTGTCGGAGCCTTTGGCGACTGTGCTTCCAACCTCCAGGCGACCGGTCTCTGGGATCCTCTCAAGGCATGGATCCGCGAGGGGCGCCCCTACCTCGGGATCTGCCTCGGCTACCAGCTCCTCTTTGAATCGAGCGAGGAATCGCCGGGCGTCGAGGGTCTCGGGGTTCTGGCGGGAAAGGTCGTCCGGTTTGCCGGCGCCGGGCTGAAGGTCCCCCACATGGGATGGAACAACCTCAGCGGACTCCGGGGGCCGCTTTACGCCGGAATCCCGGACGGGACGCCGGTCTATTTTGTGCATTCGTTCCACCCGGTGCCGGCCGACCCAGCGCTGGCGAGTGCCACCTGCGATTACGGGGTTCGTTTTGCCGCCAGCGTTTCCGATGGCGCGCTCCACGCCACACAATTCCACCCTGAGAAAAGCCAGGCCGCCGGTCTTGCGATCCTCCGGAACTTTTTATCCACACTGAAATGATCCTACTCCCCGCCATCGACCTCATGGGCGGCGAAGTCGTGCGCCTCAAGCGCGGGCTCGCCACCGAGAAGACCGTCTACTCATCCGACCCGGTCGCATTTGCGAAAAAGTGGGAGGATTCGGGCGCCGACTGGCTCCATATCGTCGATCTCGATGCCGCATTCTCCGGCGAGCCGAAGAACCTCGCGGCGGTCGAGAAGATCTGTGCGGCGGTCAACATCCCGTGCGAACTCGGCGGCGGGATGCGCAACCCTGGGAATGTGACCGCGGCATTCAGTGCCGGCGTGAGCCGCGTCATCCTCGGCACGGCGGCCTGCCAGTCCCCGGACGACATCATCGATGCCTGTCGGGAATTCGGCGGCGAGCGGATCGCCGTCGGCATCGATGCCAAGGACGGGCTTGTCGCGGTGAAGGGATGGACGGAAACCACCGGAACCCTCGCAACCGATCTCGCCCGCACCGCCCAAAAAGCCGGTGCGGGGACGATCATCTATACCGATATCGCCACCGACGGCATGCTCACCGGACCAAACTTTCCCGAGCTGGAAAAAATGTTATCGATCCTGGATTGCCGCCTGATCGCGAGCGGCGGCGTCTCCAGCGCCGACGACCTCCGCCGCCTGAACGCCCTGCCCGGCCTCTACGGCGCAATCATCGGCAAGGCGCTCTACGACGGCCAGATCACCGGAAACCTCCGGGAAATCCTCGCCACGTGAAAACCTAACCCACCGCCCCCCCGGCAAAAATGACCCCCCGATTTTTCAGCCTTCTCATCGCAGCCGCTCTGGGATGGCTTCCCTCGTATGCATCGGGGGGCACGATCGGGGCCGGGTTTGCCGGCGGGAACGGCACGGCTTCGGCCGACCAGGTTCCCGGCGTTGCGGGGGCCGGTTGGTCCGGGCCGTGGACAAATGGGAACCTGCCGGCCGCCAATATCTCATTCGGCGCGGCCAGTGCGTCCCCGCTCAGCACGGACGGCGGCAACTACCTGCGCGCAACCGTTGCTGTAGCGAATGCCAACTGCGGGGTCGGGCGGCTTTTTACCAACACGAGCAGCACGACCGGCGTGGACGGGACGCGCCCGGTGACCGTCGCGTTCGACCTGCGGCTGGGTGCGGCGAACACGGGGTTTTCGGGGGCCTCCGAGCACCTGACTCTCTGCGGGAATGCGGGGGACGTCAGCTCATCGGGAGCCTCGACCTGGATTATCCGGGCCGTCGGCGGCACCAACCCGCAGTGGCAGTGCTACAACGGCGGCCGAGACGGGGGGGGCTTCAACGCTGCGAATCTCGTCAACTCCGGGATGCCCGCCGTTGCCGGAGTCACCTACGGGTTCACGGTTTCCCTGGATCCAACGACGCGGACCTACTCGGTGGTGATCACCAACGGTGCGACCAGCGTCGAGGTCACGGGCCTCGGATTCCGCTGCACGGCAGCATCCATCGGGAACAGCATCGGGTTTTTCGGATTCAAGGACTCGGCGGCCGACGCGTTCAGCTTCGAGATCGACCGGGTGCTGATCAGCGGCGAGACGGTCGATCCGCCGATCGTCAGCCCCGCGACGTTTCCGTGCGTGTTCGACATGGTCCACAACAACCCCGGCGAGGCCCCATACGACAGCGTGTTCAACGATCCTGCTTTTGCTCGCAACGTAGGCTTCAACGGAAAGGTTTACGGACTCTTCGAGTCGGCGCAGCTCGCCGTAAGCTGGGACGCCTACGACACCGCCGACAAGGTGATCCTCCCGGCCGGCTCGGCCGACCGCGCGTGGGTCGATGCGAAGCGCGCGGAAGTCACGGCGAAATATGATGCCGCCAAGGCCGCGGGACTCCAGGTATATGCCATGAGCGACCTTGTCCTCCTCCCCAAGCGCCTGGTCAGTCTCTACGGGATATCCACGACGATGGGCAACGTGACGAATGCCGACACCGAGCTCTGGCTCCGCCGCACGATGAACCTGATGTTCACCCAGTTCCCGCAACTCGACGGGATCATGGTCCGGATCGGCGAGACGTATCTTCAGGATGCGCCCTACCACCAGGGGAAAATCGACAACCCCTCGAACGCGGCCACGACGATCATCCCGCTGATGAACATCCTGCGCGACGAGGTCTGCGTGAAGCTCAACAAGAAGATCTTTTTCCGCACCTGGAACAGCTTCGACACGAACCTCTCCACGTTCCTCGCGGTGAGCGCCGCCGTCGAACCGCACGCCAACCTGATCTGGTCGGTCAAGCACTGCGAAGGCGACTTCCACCGGGGGAATCCCTACAGCAAGGTCATGGGCCAGGGACGCCATCCGTTCATCGTCGAGGTGCAGTGCGCGCGGGAATACGAGGGTAAAGGGGCCTACCCCAACTATATCGCCAACGGGGCCATCGAGGGGTTCGAGGAACACGCCGCGGACCCCACGCAAAACCTGCGGCACCTCTGGAAATATTCGCCGCTGCTGCGCGGGGTCTGGACGTGGTCGCGCGGTGGCGGCTGGCGCGGGCCCTACATCAAAAATGAACGCTGGTGCGAGCTGAACGCGTGGGTTCTGGCACAATGGGCGCTGGATCCCGCCGCGTCGGAGGAATCGCTCTTCAGCAGGTTCGTGACCGAACGCCTCGGGCTGCCGGCCGGCCAGGTGGCCGCCTTCCGCCGCCTCTGCCTCCTCTCCGCCGAGGCCGCCTGGCGCTGGAAGCGCGGGACCAACAACGGGCTCACCGCCGGATGGTCGCGCGACCAGTATTATACCTACCCGACACTTCCCGCGACGCCGGCTGCCATCACCACGGTTCTTGCCGACCACGACGACGCGATTGCAAAGTTCAAGGAGATCGTGGCGATCGCGCGCTCCCTGTCCCCGCCCGATCCCACCGACCGCGAGTTCCTGCTCTCCTCGAGCCTCTACGGCCTCCGTCTCCTCGAGATGCTGCAGACCGTGAAGAACCTCAAAGCCAATGAGGGTGTGGACGCGCTCAAACTCAAGGGGTGGCTCGACCGGCACGACGAGGCCTGGGCCGCCTACGATGCGCTGGCAGCGCTCTATCCCGCCACAATCTCGACGCCCTATATCCGCAATGCCTGGCAGACCTGGGGCGGCGAAAACCCGGTCACCGCCGAGCCCCGCATCCGCTCCGCCGTTGCCGCGCTGCCCGACAGCGATGGCGACCGACTGGTCGACCTCGCGGAAAATGCGCCCGCCGTGCTCGACAGTGACGGCGACGGCACGCCCGACTACCTCGACACCGACAGCGACAACGACGGCACCTCCGACACCACCGAACTCGGCCGCTACTGGGATCAGCCGCTGGACTCGAACGCCGACGGCACGCCCGATTACCTTCAGGCCGGCATCTCGCCCGGCGCCTACGACCGCTGGACGCAGGACGTCTTCCTCCGGCAGTTTTCCGATCCTGCGGTCGCCTCACCATCGGTCGACCCGGACGGCGACACATTCTCCAACCTTCTGGAATACGGCCTGCTCGGCGACCCGAACATTGCCAACCTGAGCCTCTTTTCGCTTGCCGGGGCCGACGGCGGCCTGGTGCTGGAGTTCCAGCGGAATCCGGCCGCGACCGACACCACGATCACCGTCGAAAAAAGCACGGACCTCACCGACTGGCAGCCGGCCGCCCGCAGCACGGCCGGCGCGGCATTCGCCCCGCTGGCACCCGGCTGGACGGCCACCGAATCCACTCAGGTCCGCGTCCAGGGTCCGGACTCCGGCGCACCCCAGTTCCTCCGGATCAACGTCCTCAGGAACATCCCTTGAATTCTTCCGGATTGCAGGCGAATCCCGCGTCGATCCGGCAGGCGGGAATTCGTTTCCAGAGGCGGCGGAAATCCGCTAAATTCGGCCCTGATGCGAGACGACTGGCAGACTGATTCCCTCCGGGCCTGGGACAAGGCCCATACCTGGCACCCGTTCACCCAGATGCGCGACTGGTGCGCAGGCGATCCGCTTGTTCTCGTCGAAGGCGAGGGCGCGATCGTCCGCGACAGCCTCGGGCGCGAATACCTCGACGGCAACTCCTCGATCTGGACAAATATCCACGGCCACCGGCATCCGGCAATCACCGGGGCGATTCGCGAACAGCTCGACCGCGTCGCGCACGTCTCGTTCCTTGGCACATCGAACGCCCCGGCGGCCGAGCTCGCCCACCTTCTCGCCGGGCTCTTCCCGCAGGATTCGCTCACGCGGGTCTTCTTCAGCGACGACGGATCGACCGCCGTCGAGGCGGCGCTGAAGATGGCTGTCCAGTTCTGGCAGCTCAGCGGCCACCCGGAGCGGCGACACTTCGTGGCCTTCGACCGCGCCTACCACGGCGACACCGCCGGTGCGGCCAGCCTTGGCGGGATCGGAACATTCCACGACCGGTTCGCCGGCCACCATTTTCCTGTTACCCACATCGCCGACCCGGATGACCTCGACTCGCTACCCGCCTTCCGGAACGGGGAGGTTGCGGCAGTGGTGATCGAGCCGCTCATCCAGGGGGCTGCGGGGATGCGCCTCTGGCCGGCCGGTCTCCTCCGGCGCCTGCGGGAGAAATGCGACGCCTCCGGAACGCTGCTCATTCTTGACGAGGTCCTGACCGGCTTCGGACGCACGGGCACGCTCTTCGCGTGCCAGCAGGAGGATGTCGTCCCAGACTTTCTCTGCCTCGCCAAGGGCCTCACCGGCGGCTACCTCCCGCTCGCAGCCACGCTCACCACCGGGCGGATCTTCTCCGCCTTCCTCGGCGGCTACGAGGAGCAGAAAACATTTTACTACGGGCACAGCTATACCGCCAACGCGCTCGGCTGCGCGGCCGCCCTTGCAAGCCTCGATGTCTTCCGCAACGAAAACGTCCTCGAAAACCTGCAGCCGAAAATCGCTCTGATGCGCAGCCTTCTGGACGACCTCAAATCCCTTCCTCACGTCTACGAGATCCGGCAGTGCGGTTTCATTGCCGGCATCGAGGTCCGTCATCCGGACGGCACTGCGTTCCCATGGCAGGAGCGCACGGGCGGCCGGATCTGCGAGGCGGCCCGCGACCGCGGACTGCTCACCCGCCCGGTCCTCGATACGCTTGTCCTCATGCCGCCGCTCTGCACGACCTCCGACCAGATCCGGCTGGCCGTGGAAGCGATCGCCGGCTCGATCGAAGCGGTCTGCGCGGGGCGCGGATGTTGACGCACTCTAGCTCGAGCAGCCCATGTAGACCTTGGTCTTCTTGAAATACGGCGAGGGCGCGATTTTTGTGAAGGACTTGACCGCGCTGGCCGCCGCGGCGGCAGATTCCTCGACCCCGGCAACGACGATGTAGTAGCCGGGAACAAACCCGGGATAGTCGGCGGATTTCTCAATCGAAATAAAGGCCTCGAGAGTCTTGCCATCCTCGTCCACCAAATTGTGGATGCGCGGAAGATAGGCGCCGGCCAGGTGGTCCGGCTCGACATCGGCAGGGTAGCAGAGTCCTTTTTTCTTGTCGAAAACCAGGCCACGCATGCTGAACGGAATTCCGGCCGCCTTGGAAAATTTCACCGCATCCTGCCGGGCCTCATCGAAGGATTTGGTGGCTGAGAGGATCACGACCCAGCGGGTTTCCATCTGGTCCGGCTCGGCGGAAGCGGTTGCGATCAGGCCCAGCGTCACAAGGAAAAGGAGTGCGGTTTTCATGCCTGCGGGCGAATACGACAGCTGTCGGCCGCGGTCAACAAGGAAATCAGGATCCGGTGATCTCAAACGGGATCGCCGGCAGGCAGCCCATCGACCGGCGGTCTGGAAGGCGCTCCGGGGCTGAGCGGCCCCGGCCTGCAGTCACAGATTCCAGTGTTTTATCTGGCGGGCGATGGCCGGCCGTAATCCATTGGGAGGAACTGGATTTTGTCCCAAGGGAAGCCCTGCAGTTGCACCCAGGCGGGCTTTCCGGAGAAAAGTTCAGGATACGGATCCTTTCCCCCGGCAGCCTCATAGGATTTCGGGTTGTCGGCACGCAGGGTGATGGCTCCGGCTTTGTCCCAGACGACAAATCCATATTTCTGGGCGGCGCGCGCGATCGTTTTGCCGGCCGGCGGGAGATTCAAAGTTTCGACATCGACGGCAGGATCGAGCCGGAAGCGGAGTCCTTCTGGTATGCGGTTTGGCTGGCTTGACGGGTTATATCCGTCCGAACGCGTTGCCGGCCATGAAAAGACATCGTGGTTCTCGGTGTCGACCAGAGCGATGCCCATGACATGATCAATCACACCGCTCCGCAGTTCGGCGGGAGTGATCTGCCCCCCCACGAATGGGAGGCTCGTCGCTGTTGTCCCGTGGTTGTTTTCCCAGATGCCCGGATTTTTTGAAGCCCCGCGCATGCCTCCGCCCCAGCACGCCTGCCATTGACCATCAACCTTCCGCATGAGCCAGAACTCCCAAAGCGTATCGCTGGACGGCTGGTAAATGCACATTTCCGCGTCGGTGCCATCGGCCGGCTGCGCGTCCCGCGGAATCGGGACCGCACGCCACTCCCCGGCGAGGCGGGGGTCGCTGAATCCTTTCTTCTGGGCATCCCACTCGGTGACTTGAACGGGTTGGACATCCGGCCCGGCAAGGTAGACCGGGCAGGAATAGGCTTTGGTATTGATGCTGACGGTGCCGTAGTAAGCCTTGATCTGCCGGGTGAACTCCGCAGTAAAATTGGCCGAGTTCGGGTGCAGGGGCACATCCCTCGGGATCGCCTGATACCAAAAACTGTCGGGCGCAAAGATCCGCGAGGTCGCACGGACCTGCGCATGCGCCGGGAGATGAAGGCCTGCAAAAGCAACAAGAGCGAGGGCCAAAGACAGGCAGGTGAGATCGCACTTCATGGAATCAAGGCGTCGTAATCTCAAATGGGATCGCCGGCAGGCAGCCCATCGACCAGCGGTTCCGGCCGGCTTTCTTTCCGTCCTTGGCCGGAAAGGCCTTATCGCCGAAGGCCTCGACAATCAGGTTCCCTCGCGTGCCGGGCTTGGCCTTGGCGTCGCAGCGGAACGTGATCGCCGCCCCGCCTTCGGTGCGCTTAACCCCTTCGATCGTGATCCCGTCCGGCGGATCGCGGAGCTCCAGGCGCGTGTCCTCGATGGTGAAGGGCGCTCGCTTGCTCCGCGAGACCACGACCTGCCCGCTGCCACCAGCCGGGATCTGCGCGCTGCCGCTCACGATGACGGGGGCGCTGCCGTTCTTATTGCCGGACACCTGGACGAGCAGGTTGCCGGCTGGAACGAGGTGGTGGTAGATGAACGCCTGCAGCATGTCATCCGCCGGGACAACAGCGTGCACGGTATCCTTGCCGCCGATGTCGGCCCGCCCCTCCAGCGAGAGCTGGAGCGGCGCGGAGGTCGGATCCGGCGGAAGCGTCAGCGTGGCGCGGACCTTGTCGGCACCGGCGGGGATGCGGGCGCCCTGCAAGAGCATGCCGGCCGGAGGGTCCTTCAAAACGACATCGATGTCGCCGGCGAAGCCATCCTTGCGCAGCGCATAAACCGTCACCGGGAGGACGGCTCCTGTGCGTCCGTTGATGGCCGAAGGCACGATGCGGAGCGCAAAATCCGGGCGAGGAGGCCCGATGCGCAGGCGGTAGGCAAACTCCCCTCCCCCCGACTTGCGGGTGTCGCCGATCTGCACAAAATACTGGCCGGCGGACGGCGCAGTGAACTCAGCGCGCGAGTCGGCCTGGTGGGTCAGGAGCCCGGAACCCTTGTCCTCGAAATCGTCATTGAACGCGATCTGGCGGCCGTCGGCATCCGTGACTTTGAGCCAGGAATCGAGCGGGGAATTGAGCCGGCGCGCCTGGACCTCGGCGACAACTTTTTCGCCGGCGCGGCACGAAACGGAAAATGTATCGGTATCGCCGGCGGCATCGATCCGGCCGTTGACGACCGCTGGAATGGCGATCCGCTGTGGGCCCGCCGGCTTGTTGTTCGATTCGGTGTCGGAAATTTCCGGCAGGTCGTCGACCGAGAAGACGACATCGCCGGCGACGAAACCATTCGAAAGCCCAGGGACCGCCTGCAGTCCGACACCCCCCGTCGGGGCGGGAATTCCCCTCAGGCGCGGAAGGTTCCAACCGCCCGCATCAACCGTTGCCGCGGTGCCCGCCCGGCCCCCGAGCGGGGAAATTCCGGTCACAAACGGAATCTCGCCGACCGACACACGGTAGACAAAATCCTCCCGCCCACGGTAGAGCGCATCCCGGATCTCAAGAAAGTATTTTCCGTTCTCCGGGACCTCGACGCAGAGCACGGGATCCGGACCCGGACGGAAGATTCCCGTCGAGGCGAGCTCCCGGCCTTTCTCGTTCGTCAACACCACGACCGATTGGAACCAGCCGGGCACCGCATCGGCGAGATAGGGGGTCAGGTCGCGGGCCTGAACGGCAACGACGATGCGCTGACCCCTGCGGAGATCAAATGAATAATGGTCGCTCTCTCCCGGCATGATCTGGCCGTTCAGCACGGCCGGAAGCCTGATCAGCGGTGCCGCGTCGCGCTTTTTGCTGGCGGGCTCGGTGCGCTCGGCGAGCCGGCCCACGCAGAATGCGATCGGATTCGAAACGGCGGTCGGCGTGACAAGCCGCATCGAGCGTGGACCGGCTTCCGCATCCCCCGCAATTTCGACCTTCACCGTCACAGTCTCGGCGAGTTGCATGTTCTGCTGCCTGCGGGTGTCTTTGCGCTCCTCCCGCATCTGCAGGTAGTTGGAGATTTCCTCGTCGGTGGCTCCGGTTTCCTTAAGGACCTCGGCGACGCCCTCGGGCGTGTCGAGCGGCAACCGGCGCGGCGCAGGGGACGGCACGGGAGAGGCTGAGGGGGTTCCAGCCGCCATGGCGGGTGACGGAGCCTCGGGCGGCATGGCGCCTGACTTCCGGGCTTCCGCACGCTTTTTCCGTTCCTCCTGGAGGTAGTCATTGAACTCGTTGAAGCGCTTTTGCGGCAGAGGCTTTCTGTAGCGCACGACGGTGGCCTTGATCCCGCTGCCGGAGATCAGGACGTCCTTCGTCCCTTCGAGAAACTGCCCGCCGACCGTCACCTCGAAGGATGACCCGGCTTTTCCGCCTGCCGGAAACGCGTATCCCGCGCGCGGATCCTTTCCCTGCTGGGCTTGCAGGGGGGAGGCGGTGAAGGCAAGCGCAGCGAGAAGCGCTGAAGCAGCCCGCACAGCGGACCTCCGCCCGCTCCGACAGCGCTGGCGTCCTGCCGGCTTCACATGATCTCCTTGAGACGGCCGCCGGACTGGATGTTGCCGACGATTGGCTGGGTGAGGCGGACATTGTCATCGCCCATACGGGGGAACGGGCTGTCGGGATCAATTCCCAGCAGCTCATACATGCTGCCGATGAGATCCCAGGGGTAGACCGGGCGTGAGGCGACCTCCTCGCCGCGCGCATCCGAGGCCCCGACAACGTGCCCGCCCTTGAACCCGCCGCCGGCAACGAGCATCGAGAAGACTTTCCCGTAGTGGCTGCGCCCACCGTTCCAGGGAGCTTCCCACTGAACTTTCGGAGTCCGTCCGAACTCACCGCCGACCCAGACGATCGTGCTGTCGAGAAGCCCACGGGTCGAGAGGTCCTGCAGCAGGGCGGCAAGGCCCCTGTCGAGATCCGGAAGCTTCTGGCGCATCGCCTGGAAATGCTGCTTGTGGGTGTCCCAGCCCTTGAAATTGATCGTGACGTATTTGCACCCGCGCTCGACCAACCGCCGGGCGGCCAGGCACGACTGGCCGAAGCGCGTGCGACCATACCACTCGCGCATCGGATCCCCCTCCTGGGCAAGGTCGAAGATTTTTGCCCCGTCCCCGAGGATCATGTCGTAGGCCGCGTCGCCGCAGGTGTTGAACTCCGCGACCTTCCGGTCGCCCTTCATGGCGGCCCCGAACGTATCGATGCTGCCGAGCAGCCCGCGGCGGGCGAGTTGGCGCTTTTCGGTGATCCCCTCGGCCACGATCCCCTGCACGGCGAACGGGTCCTTGGCCGGATCGCCGCCAGTGGCAAACGGCTTGTAGCGCGGTCCGAGAAATCCCGCCTCGGAGAACCGCCCCTGAGGCTCGGTGAGAACGATGTAGGGCGGCAGGATCCCCTTGTAGCCGGCGTCGTAGCCCTTGAAGAGCGAGACCACCGCGCCGATCGACGGGTAGACCAGCCGGTCGCCCTCGGCATGGCCGGTCTGGATCATGTAGGCGCCGGTCTCGTGGCCGCCCGAGCCGTGGGTCATGCTCCGGATCAGCGAGAATTTGTCTGCCTGCTTCGCAAGCTCAGGCATGAGCTCGCTGATCCGGATTCCTGACACGTTGGTCTCGAGGGGCTTGGTGAGCGGACCGCAATAGTCATTGCCGGCCTCCGGCTTCGGATCAAACGTATCGATGTGGGACGGCCCGCCCCAGAGCCAGATCTGGATGACCGCTTTGGCCCTGGCGGGAAATGTCGCCGCGGGCGGCGCGGAGAGCCCGGTCCGGCGGCCGAGCAGAAGTCCGGCGGTGGCCAGCGCCCCGCAGCGGATCAACGAGCGCCGGGTGAGCGCGGAGGAGGAGAGCGGATTTGCGTTCATAAGTGGTCAGTGGCGGAAGACGAATTCCGGGGAGTTGAGGAGGGCCCAGGTGAGATCCTGCATCGCCCGCCAGCCCTCGCCGGCCTGCGCGTAGGACTGCACCGCCTTCCACTCCTCGTCGGTCGGATACCGCGAGAGGAGGGTCAGGTAGAGCCGGGTGGCCACCGCCCTCGGCCCGCCGGGCGTCTTGTAAATTTCCTTGAGGTTTTCGCTCTTGTTAAGCTTGCCGAGAATCTGCCCGGAATTCAGGAGATGCAGCCGCTGCGCGGTCGTCGTTCGCTCGCCGCGCTCGGAAAGAAACCCGGTATCGCGGGGCGGACGCCCGAAGATTTCCAGAAACGTGCTGGTGATGCTGCCGTCGGGCAGCGCGATCGAGCGCTTGTCCCCGGGGATGAACGTGAACGGCTCGGGAATCATGCTGGAGTATTCCTCCTGCGCACCGGTGATCTGGTTGATCGCGTCGATCAGGACCTCGGCCTCCAAGCGGCGGAGCGGACAATAGGCGAAATTTGCAGCGCCCTTCGTCTGCCCGACCGGCGGGATCGGCGAAAGCTGGTAGGTGTTCGAGTTGAGAATCACCCGGCAGATGTGCCGGAGGTCGTAGCCCGAGGCGACGAATTCCTTGGACAGCCAGGCGAGGAGTTCGGGATTCGAGGGCGGGTTGTCGGCGCGCAGGTCGTCCGGCTCGTGCACGATCCCGCGCCCGACCAGCCAATACCAGATGCGGTTCACAGCATTGGCCGCGAAGGGGGAATTCTTCGAGGTGAGCAGCCAGCGGGTGAAAACCTCCCTCGGGTCCTCGCCGGGCTTTAAAGAAACTTTGGTCCCGTCCGGCAACGTGCCTTCGGCCGGTCCCTTTTTCGAGCCGTCGACGCCGTCGAAGTAGACGATCTCCTCCTTCCACTCGTCGGATTTCTTGAACCCGATGCGTGAGAAAAAGACGGCCAGCCTGTCGAGCTTGGCATCCGGCCACTTGTCCGCCCGCTGGCCCATGAAGGCAAGGGCGACCGCGCGGGCGAGCGCCTTCGGATCCTTGCTGCCCGCGGAGCGATAGAAGTTCACGGCGGGATTCCGGAAGTTGCTTCCGGATGCGGTGAGGATCTCCTGCGCGAACTTCGAGTAGGGCAGGTTCTGCCTCAGGCCATCGCGGATCCACCGGTCGTAGGCCTGCGCTGCATTCGGCCACAGGTTCACGGGAAACTCCGACTTCACCCGCAGGACGTCGCCCCACCGCATCCCCCAGTAATCCGCAAATTCCCCGCGTTCCAGCAGGCGGTCGACCAGCGCCGCGCGCTTGCCCGGATCCTTGTCATCGAGGAACGCCGACGCCTCCTCCGCCGTCGGCAGCGTGCCGATCAGGTCCAAGTGCACGCGCCGGAGAAAAACCGCATCCGAACAGATGTTCGCCCGCTGGAGCCCGAGCTTCTTCTGCTGCGCCAGCACGAGCGCATCGATGTTGGCGGAAAGCGGGGGTACCGCCTGCAAATCCGACTGCTTTTCAAAAGGCGCCAGCGGTTCGGCCGCACAGACGGCAGGCCAGACCATGGCGGCAACAATCGCACTGAGGAGGGGGGATTTCATGCGGAGCCGAAAGCATGTTCGCAACCGGCCAAAAAAGAAACCCCGGCCGCACGGGAAAGTTTCAAAAATCCGGCGGGCGCCCGGCCCGGATGGAGTCCGGATTTTGTGTGGCTGCGCCGCAACCTTTCGTCAGATCCGGGGTTGACTCTCCATGCTCTGCCCCCCCCAGGAAGATGCCATTATCAGCCGTCGGATCTCCCACGGAACATGGACCGAACACCAGACAACTTGCCTTGGCAAACAGTTGGCCGCCGGCCGGGACGCCACGTTCACGCATATCGATGCCTTCGGCGACGATCAATGGCTTTCCATCGTCCGTAAAGATGCCGGCAGCCTGCGGACTCCTGCAAGTCCGACCTGCGTCATCTCTGAGGAAGGCGCCCCGGGCGGGCTGCAAACCACCTCCATCTCGGGCACGGCTGCCACGCCGGTGTTTCACCAGGGACGCCTCATCGGTCAGGTGTTTGAGGACCCTGATGCAAAATACTGCCTCCTGGGCGGCGTGTATCCCTCCGACCCTTCGGCAACTCCGGGCGCTCAGGCGGAGGAGGTCTTCCGCATCATCGAAACCGCTCTCGCCGGCGCGGGAATGGATTTCCGCCACGTCGCAAGGACGTGGTTCTATAATGACCGGATCCTCGACTGGTATGCGGACTTCAACCGCGTGCGCACGACGTTTTTCCGCGAGCATCGAATCACCCTGCTGCCCGCCAGTACCGGCATCGGGGCACCGAACCCTCTGGGGACCGCGCTGGTTGCCAAGGTGGCGGCGGTGCTGCCGAAGTCGGACAAGCTAACTGTCCGGATGGCCGAATCCCCGCTGCAATGCGAGGCATCCGCCTACGGGAGCGCGTTCAGCCGCGCGATCGAGGTCGCCGGCCCGCACGCCCGAACGCTCTATGTTTCCGGGACCGCGAGCATCGAATACGGAGGGAAAACCGTCCACCAGGGCAATGCGGCGCTGCAGATCCTCAAGACGATGGAAGTGGTGGACGCCATTCTGGGCGCAGCCGGGATGGATCTCGGCGACACGACCCGGGCAGTGGCGTATTTCCGGAATACGGAGGACATCGCGCTCTGGCACGAGTATTGCCGCTCCGAGGCGCTGCCAGAACTTCCCGTCGTCACCGCCGGCTGCACGATTTGCAGGGACGATCTGCTCTTCGAGATCGAGCTGGATGCCTCGAAGGCAACCGGGAGCCCGGACTACTCGCGCTTGTAGACGCGGGTCGATGAGGGGGCCGCGGTATTGCTGATTGTCGGCTGCCACTGCGTGCGGGGCTTCTGGGCTGCGGCTTGCGCGGCGGCAGCCTGCTGCGCGGCGGTCTGGGCCGCCTGCTGAGCCTCGGAGGTGGCGGCGTTCGCGGCTTCCAACTGCTGCTTCACCTCGGCGACTGCCTGATCCCTCGCCGCCAATTGCTTCTGCGCCTCCGCGAACTGCTTCTGCGCCTCGTCGGCGGCCGCCTTGAGCGTGACCAGCTGAGAGTTGAGCGTGACCAGCTGAGAGTCGGATTCGGCGATCCTGGCCTTGGAGGCTTCCGCCTGCTTGGCGGCTTCCTGGGCTTTGGATTCCGCCTCCGCAAGCTTCTGGCTGAGGTCGGTTTTTTCGACCTGAACCTGTTCGAGGGATGCTTTGAGTTCGGAGTTCTGGGAGTGTTCCCAGAAGACAAGGCCGAAGAGAATGAGCGCAAGGAGGGAAGCGACAATTTTCATAACCCGGTGAGCTTAGCAGGAATGCCAAACGCTTTCAACACTTCTGAAGGCACCCCGGGTCTCCTCGCCGTCGATACAAAAACGGCCGCGCAGGCAGGAAGCACAAACGTGCTCCCTGCGCTCCTCGCGCGATGGAAAGACCGTTCCTACTCGAGCGTGTCGTCGAGCGCCGCAAGCAGCTCGGCGATCGTCTCCGGCGTTTCGTCGCCCATGTTCGAGATGCGGAATGTCTTGCCCTTGATTTTGCCGTAGCCTCCATCGATGACGAAGCTGTGCTTTTCGCGCAGGCGCTTGATCCAGGCGGCGACGTCGACCTCGCGGTTGTTTTTCACGCAGGTGAGCGAGAGCGATCGGTAGCCCTCGGGGGCGAAGAACTCGAAGCCCTTCGCCTTCACCCACTCGTGGACCTGCGCGTTGAGCGCGGCGTGGCGGGCATGGCGGGCCTCGATGCCCTCGGCGAAGATGTCGTCAAGCTTGGAGGCCAGCGCGTTGATGAGCGGGATCACCGGCGTGCTCGGCGTCATGTCCTGCTCCTGGTTTTTGGCAAACTCGACAAAGTCGAAGTAGTATCCGCGGTCCTTGATCGTGGCGGCGCGCTCAAGAGCCCGCTCGGAAACCGCGAAGAGAGCAAGCCCGGGAGGCAGCGCCAGCGCCTTCTGGCTGCCGGTCAGCAGCACGTCAATCCCGAGCTCGTCCATCGGGATCGGCTGGGTCGAAAACGACGACACGCTGTCGACGATGAACATCACGTCCGGAAACTCGCGCAGGACCTCCGCGATCTCGACGATCGGGTTGCGCACGCCGCACGACGTCTCGTTGTGGATGAGCGTGAACGAGTCGAACCCGCCGGTGGCGAGCTTTTCACGGACCTGTTCGGGCTTGATCGCCTCGCCCCACGCGACCTGGAGGGCCTCGGCCTGCTTGCCGCAGCGCTGGCTCACATCAAACCACTTGTCCGAAAACGCGCCGCACATGCCGTTCAGAACCTTGCCGGCCGTAAGGTTGCGGATCGCCCCCTCCATCACGCCCCAGGCCGAAGAGGTGGATAAAAAGACCGGACGCTTCGTCCCGAACAGCGTCTGCAGCCGCGGCTGGATGCCGGCGTAGAGCTTTTTGAATTCCCCACCGCGGTGGCCGATCATCGGCGTGCACATGGCACGGAACGTTTTTTCCGAAACCTCGATCGGACCGGGAATGAATAGTTTGATGTGTTTGGATTCAGACATGGTGAGCAAATCTTATACGATGCCGGTCGGCGGCCGAAGCAGAAAATTTCTTTTCTTCATTCCGGCAGGCCAATAGATCATTCTTCCCAGATGACGACCTACGTTTACGAAACGATTCCGGAAAAAAAGGGCGCCGCAGTGAAGCGCTACGAGTTCCGGCAGAGCATGAAGGATGCGGCACTCACGCACCATCCCGAGACCGGCGAGGCGGTCCGCCGCGTGGTCTCGGGCGGATTCGGGATCATCAAATCCGGCTCATCCAGCGCTCCGGTCCCAGCGGCTCCCCGCGGCGGCCACTGCTGTGGCGGAGCGGGCTGCGGCTGCCATTAGCCGCATGATTGTCGGCATCGACCTCGGAACCACCCACTCGCTGGTGGGGGCGATGGAGAGCGGGTTTCCCGTGCTCGCGGCCGATCCGGATGGCCGCCGCCTCACCCCCTCGGCCGTCTGGTTTCCCGAGGTCGGCGAACCGGTCGTCGGCTATCCCGCGATCGAGCGGCAGGAGGCGGACCCGACGCGCGTGGTGACCTCGGTGAAGCGGCTCGTCGGCCTTCGAAGCGGGGACCGGGTTTTGCCGGTCCCGGCATTTGCGACCGGTGGGCCGGCCGGCGAGGCGCTGCGGGTTTTTCCCGAAAGCCTCGCTCTCCTGCCGGAGGAGGTCTCCGGCCTCATCCTGGGCAAGCTGAAAGCGGACGCCGAGCGGGTCTTCGGACAGCCCGTCGACCGTGCGGTCATCACGGTTCCAGCCTACTTCAACGATGCCCAGCGGGCAGCCACCAAACGGGCCGGCGAACTCGCCGGGCTGGTCGTCGAGCGGATCCTCAGCGAGCCGACCGCAGCCGCCCTGGCATTCGGTCTCGACCGTCTCGGGGAGAAATCCCGCGTGGCCGTTTACGATCTGGGCGGCGGCACGTTTGACATCTCGATCCTCGAGCTCAACGCCGGCATCTTCGAGGTCCTGGCGACCCATGGGGACACCCACCTGGGCGGCGACGACATCGATGCCGCGCTGGCCTCGGAGTGGGGCGTCTCCCGGCCCTGCGCCCGTCAGCTCAAGGAGGCGCTGAGCGCGGCGGATCAGACAATTCTGGACGGCCGGACGTTCACCCGCGACGAGCTGGAGAAAATTTGCCTCCCGATCGTCGAGCGGACCCGCAGCCACTGCATCCGCGCGCTTTCCGATGCGCGCACGGAGGCCTCCGGACTGGGCGCTGTCGTGCTGGTCGGCGGCGCGACCAGAATGCCGTTTGTCCGTTCTTTTGTGGAGGAGATTTTCGGCCGGAAACCGGACACCAGCCAGCACCCCGACGAGGCGGTGGCGATCGGCGCGACGATCCTGGCGGGGGTGCTCGACGGCTCGGTGCAGAGCGTGACGCTTCTTGATGTGACGCCGCTCTCGCTCGGAATCGAGACGTTCGGCGGGCTGATGAACGTGATCATCCCCCGCAACACGACGATCCCCTGCAAGGCGGGGGAAATGTTCACGAACGCTGTCGCCAACCAGGCCGCCATGCGGATCAGCGTGCTGCAGGGCGAGCGCGAGATGGCCCGCGACAACTGGAAGCTCGGAGAATTCGACATCGCTTTCCCTCCCGCGCCAAAGGGCCGCTGCCGCGTCGGCGTCCAGTTCGAGCTCGATGCCAACGGCATCCTGCATGTGCTCGCCCGCGATACTTCGACCGGGTTGGATAAGATCGTCCAGATCGACAGCGCGGTCGAGGTCTCGGATGAGGCGGTCGAAAAGATGCTCGGGGACTCGCTGGAACACGCCTTCGAGGACATGGACGAGCGCGTTTTTACCGAGGCGCGCCTCAAGGCGGAGGAGATGCTGCCCGCTGTGGAAACCGCCCTCACGCAGCTTGCTGGAGCGGTCGAGGCGGAAGAGCTGGCTGCGATCGGGAGATGCGTCGAGACGGTGCGCGGCGCGCTCGCCGACCGCTCGACATCCCGGCTAAAAAAAGCGCTCGCCGCCCTGGACGAGGCGACCCAGCCGCTGGCCACCCGCCTGGTTGAGAAAGCGCTCGCCGCCGGGCGCTAAGGCCGCGACGGGCGGAATCGCGAGTGCCGGCCGGCGTCGCCCGCCGCGCCGACGAAAAAATCATTTGCATTTTCGATTTCAGTCTTGCACCAGCAGGCCCGGACAGGTTAATCACAAGCCTCCTCCGAACCTACCTCCAAGAAATGGGCAAGATCCTCGTCATCGTATCAATCATCATCACCGCCGCAACGGCAGCGCTGGGCTATATCAACCGCACCCATCTTCAGGAGACCTCGGATGTCCTCGATACGACGAAGGACAATCTGGCCAAGACGACAGCGACCCTCGCAAAAACCGAAAAGGATCTGAAGTCGACCAAGGAAACCCTCCAGTCCACGATCGCCGAAAAGGAACAGATCACGGCCGAACTCAACACCACGAAGAGCGACCTCAAGCGCACGCGCGATGAGGTGACCACCCTCAATACCCAGATCGCCGAGAAGACCGCCGAGATCGAGGCCAAGCTCGCCGAGAACGCCGGGCTCAAGACAGAGCTGGAGGCCCTCCGCGGCAAGGAAGGCGAAAGCGGCGGCAAGATCAAGGACCTCGAAAACCAGATCGCCGAAAACAAGCTCGTGATCAGCAAGCTCGAAGGCGACGTCTCGGATGCCCGCGGCAAGGTCTCGGCCCTCACAAAGGAAAAGAACGACCGCAAGGAACTCCAGCGGAAAAACAATTTCGACGGCCGCGTCCTCGCGGTCAACCAGGCCTGGAACTTCGTCGTCCTCAACCTCGGCGACCGCAACGGGATCACGAACAACGTCGAGATGCTCGTCAAGCGCGGCGGCCAGCTCGTCGGCAAGGTGCGCGTGACCTCGGTCGAGCCGTCCACGTCGATCGCCGACATCGTCTCCGGCAGCATCCCCGGCGGCCTCAGCGTCCAGCCCGGCGATCAGGTGGTGTCGATCTATGAAGAGGTTAAGGATTAGCCTTCTTCTGCTTGTCCTGGCCCTCACGGCCGGAGGATGCGCGGCCGACGGGCAGACCGACGCGAACCACGCCGGCAGCACGATTCCCTGGAACCGTCCGGCCAAGTGGGAGGGCCCGGGCGTGATGGGCTCAATGATGCAGGGCTCGCAGTAGCCGGCTCACGGATTTCCCGGGCCAGCAGCTCCGATTTTTTTCATGCCGGATTCCGGGACCGCTGAAGGGAAGCTCCTCGTCATCCGCGGCGGCGCAATCGGCGACTTCATCCTCACGCTTCCTGCCATCCGCCTGCTCCGGGAAGGATTCCCCCGCCACAGGATCGAAATCGTCGGCTACCGGCATATCTGCGCCCTCGCCGAGGGACGTTATTATGCCGAAGCCACACGCTGCATGGAATACGCGCCGATGGCCGGGTTTTTCAACCCGCGCTCGGATCTCGACCCCGGGCTCGCCGGCTACTTTGCCGGCTTCGACCGGGTCGTCTCCTACCTCTTCGATCCGGACGGGTTTTTCCAGGGCAACCTGAGGCGCTGCGGCGTGAAGAACCTGACCAGCGCCGACCCGCGCGTCGATGGCCCTGTCCATGCCGCCCGCCACCTCGCCCAACCGCTGGAAAACCTCGGGCTCGTGCTGGAAAACCCCGCGGCGGAATTTTTCCCGTCGGCGGCTGACCGCGAGGAAGCGGCAATTCTCCTCGCCGGCTGCGAGCCGCCGTTCCTTGCCATTCATCCCGGGAGCGGGTCAGAGATAAAAAACTGGCCGCTGGAGCGCTGGGAGGAACTCGCCTTGAGCCGGAGAGACACCCACGGGACGCTCCTGGTGGTCGGCGGAGAGAGCGACCGCCAACGGATGGCTTCGCTTCGCACAGCGCTTGCAGGAGCTGGCAGCGTGCGCTTTCTGGAGAACCTCCCGCTCTGCACTCTGGGCGCAATTTTTTCCAGGTGCGCGCTCTTTGTCGGACACGACAGCGGGATCTCGCACCTGGCCGCCGCCTCCGGAGCGCCTTGCCTGCTCCTGTTCGGGCCGACCGACCCCGGAGTCTGGGCGCCAAAAAACCCCGGCGTCCAAATTGTGCAGGGGGATCTCGGGGACCTTGCCGTCAGCGAGGTCCGGGACCGCATCGAGCGATGCGGCCTTTGAAACGACGGAATCCTATTCGGTGACTTCGAGCCCCATCTGGCGGGCGGTGCCGCAGAGGGTGCGGAACGCCGCCTCTTCGCTGCGCGCGTTCATGTCCTTGATCTTCACCTTCACGATGTCCATGACCTGCTTCTTGCTGAGCTTGCCAACCTTGATTTTGTTGGGCTCCTTGGATCCGGCAGCCAGCCCGGCCGCCTTCTTCAGAAGGATCGCGGCGGGAGGGTTTTTCGTGATGAAGGTGAATGACTTGTCCTTGTAGACCGTGATGACGACAGGGAGAATGTCCCCCGCCTGCTTCTGGGTCGCCGCATTAAATTCTTTGCAGAACGCCATGATATTGACGCCCTGCTGACCGAGGGCCGGGCCGACCGGGGGTGCCGGGTTTGCCTGACCTGCGGGAATCTGCAATTTGATCTGTCCAACAATTTCTTTCGCCATAAGAGAGTGATCCGCCGGTTGAGCGGAAAAGGGGAACACCCAACCACCATCCCGCCCCGCTGGCAAGAAAAATTTTTCCAGGGCCACGCGCGGCCCACGGCGCGCCGGCCGGAAATGGGGACCGGGGTTGGCGACAGCAAAGCTCCCCAGCCCTCAACTTGCCAATGATTTGTGCGATCGCTCCAATAATTGGCAGCCGATCACGCTTGAGGGATGGGAAGATGTCCGTCAGGATCCTCGCAGATGAGCAAGCGTGTCTTGATACTATCGGCCTCTGTGGGGTCCGGGCACGTGAAGGCGGCGGAGGCGCTGGAGCGGGTGATGCGTGCGAGGCCGGACGTGGAGGAGGTGCTGTGCGACGATTCGCTGGACCATACGAACGTGCTGCACAAGCAGCTCTACTCCACCCTCTACGCGAAGCTCTCGGCGATGCTGCCGGAATTTCTAGGCTGGTGGTATGAGTCGAGCGACGACCCGTGGGTCTCGGATCGCAACCGGCTGGCGATCGACCTGCCGCAGGCGCTGCCGCTGATCAATCTGGTGAAGGAATTCCGCCCGGACATTATCCTGTGCACGCATTTCATGCCCGCGGGGGTGCTTTCCTGGCTGGTGAGGAACGGGAAGCTCCATGCCCAGCTCGGGATCGTTGTGACCGACTTTCACTTTCATGCCTTCTGGATCACGCGCGCGTTCCACTGGTATTTTGTGGCGCAGGAGGAGGACAAGATCCACATGGAGGCGCTGGGATTGCCCGGCGACCGGATTGAGGTGACCGGGATCCCCATCGCGCCGGAGTTCCAGCAACCGGTGGATGCGGCTGCGGTGCTGGTCCGGCACGGGCTGGCTCCCGGGCGTCCGACAATCCTTGTTGCAGGCGGGGCGCTGGGCCTGAGCCCGGCGACGGCGGTTGTCCGTCACCTGCTCCAACTCGACCGGGACTTCCAGGCCGTGATCGTCTGCGGGAGGAACGAGGAGATGCGGAGCGAGGTCGGGCAGATGGTACGCGACCGCGAGGAGGATTTCCGGGTGCTGGGGTATACAACCGAGATGCCGGATCTGATGGGGGCCGCGACCATCCTGCTAAGCAAGCCGGGGGGCATGACGACGGCGGAGGCCCTCGCGCGAGGCCTGCCGATGATGATCCTGGATCCGATCGGCGGCCAGGAGGAACGGAACTCAGACATCCTACTTGAGGCGGGGGCCGCGGTGAAGTGCACAGAAGTGACACTGGTCGCCCACAAGTTGCGCCGGCTTCTGGACAACCCCGGAAGGCTGCGGGCAATGTCGGAGAACGCCCGCGCACTCGGACGCCCCCACGCGGCGTCCGACATCGCCCGCATCGTGCTGGAGTCGCCGGTGCGGAAGCCCGCCATCATCTCCAAGCTGCGCGAAAAGGCGTTAAGGAAGCGGATCGTCGAAGCAGGTTAGGAAGGGATTTTACGGCATGGGGGGGGATCAAGAGCGGCAATTTCTGGTGGGGGTGGCCACGTCCGGCTACCAGAGCGAGGGCGGCTACAACGGCCCGGGAGAGCCGCAGAACAACTGGTCTGGGTATGAGGCGGCCGGGCGCGTGGCGCGCACCGGACAGGCGACCGGATTCTGGACCCGATACCGCGAGGACTTCGGGCTTTGCCGGGGGATCGGACTCAATGCATTCCGGCTCAGCATCGAGTGGGCGCGGGTGCAGCCGTCGCGCACGGCGGAAGCGGGGCGCGCACCGGAATTCGATTTCGAGGCGATGGACGCCTATGCCGACCGGATTGCCGCCTGCCGGGAGGCCGGGATGGAACCGGTCGTGACCCTCCACCATTTCACGCACCCGGCATGGCTGGGGGTCGATGCCTGGCTCGACGACGAAACGCCCGGGCTATTTGAAAAATTCGTTTCGGCGACGGTCGCGCGCGTGAACCACCGGCTGACGGCGCGGCACGGCCAGCCGCCTGCGGGATGGTATGTCACGATCAACGAGCCAAATATGCTCGTGCTGAACACCTATATGGGCCGTCATTTTCCGGGCGGCCCGCACGCGGGGATTCCGACGGGGGTGCGTGCCTATAACCGCCTGCTGGCGGCGCACATCCGCGCCTACAACGCGATTCACGACCTCTACGAAAGCGAGCGCTGGCCCGTCCCACAGGTCGCGATGAACACGTTCTGCAGCGACGTCTACTGGTCCGAGCACCTCCTGCTCGACCTGCTTTCGCTGCGGGGCAGGGGCATCCCCGCATCCGGAGCCCGCGACTACTTTCTCTCGCGGGAGGAAGGGTTCCGGCGCGCGCTCGAACCCTGTCGCGAAGGATGCCGGAAAGATATCCTCGCCGGGGTCGGGAGACTCGTGCACCGGCTGGCAGACTTTTATGGCAGGCGGGCGGCGACGGCCGATGGGTTCGCGTATTTTTTCCGTGAGGCCGGACACTCGAAGCGCGGATGCGTGCTGGACTTCCTTGGCCTCGACTACTACGACCCGTTTTTTTCCCACCTCTTCCGGCCGCCCACGTTTTCCGATCTGGAGTTTGACGCGGGGAGCCTGTCCGGGCGGCTGATCGACGGGGTTTCCAGCAAGTGGTGGGACTGGCACGTCGCCCCGGAGGCGCTCCACACTTTTTGCAAGCACTATGCGGAAGCCTTTCCCGGAACGGGCATCCTCATCGCGGAAAACGGGATGGCCCTCCGCAGCAAAGTGGGCAGCCAGACGTCGGGAAGACGCCGCGACCGGGTGTTGAGAAGCGAGTTTCTTGCCGCCCATTTGCGGGAGGTCCGACGGATTCTGGACGATGGGATCCCGCTGCACGGCTACCTGCACTGGTCTCTGACCGACAACTACGAATGGGGGTCGTTCACGCCGCGGTTCGGGCTTTTCCGCATCGATTATGCGAACGGCCTGGCGCGGCGGGCCGAGGACCACCTGGGAGACAACCCTTCAGCGACCTATGCGCGGCTCATCCGGGAGTTCGGGCTGGCCGGACGCCCGGCTCAGTAGGACCCTTCGACGCGGGCGGCCACGTCGCGATAGCCGTAGTCGACCTCGTAGATCTGCTTCATCTTCGCGATGCACTTTTCCTTGTCGCCCATCTTCTCGTAGACGAGCCCGAGGTTGTAGACGATGTCCTTCTTGACGTTGTCCATCGCGGTGAGTTCGGAGGCGGCATCCTCGAGTGTTTTTGCGGCGAGGTCGAACATCGACCGGGCCATGAAGCACTGGCCGAGCAGGCTCATCGCACGGATGCGCACGTTCGGGTTCTGGCGCGCTTTTTGAAGGTCCGGAATCGCCTCCTGGAATTTCCCGGTGCTGACGAGGATCTCTCCGAGCTCGAAGCGGAACTGGAGGTCGGTCGGGTTGCGCTCGACGCGAGAGCGGGCTTCGGCGAGCACGATCTCGGCCTTCTGCGCTTTGATGGTGACGAGTTCCTCCTCGAACTGCTTGGCCTCATCGGTGCCGGGGTTCGCGGCGATGTAGGCCTCGCGGGCCTCGATCGCCATGTCGAATTGCTTGAGCCGCATGTCCGCGGCCTTGCGCACGAGGGCGAGGTCGGAGTCGCCGCTGAGCGAGGCCGCGTAGGCAAACCACTCGGTGGCGGTTTCAAAATTTTCCTTCTGTTCGTAGAGCTCTGCGATCCGGCGGGCGGTGTCGACGACGCCGGGGTTCGCCTCGGCCTTGGCATGGAGCTCAGCGAGTTGCTGGTCGATCATCTCCTCGCTGCGGACGATGCGGCCCTTCTGTTCGAGGGAAATCGCCTCCTCCTTGTTTTTAATGAGGTCGCGGTAGGTGGCATCCTCGCGCTCCCATCCGCCACTCTGCATCGAGTGCGCGGCCGCGGCATCCTTGCCGCCCTTGAGCGCGGCGAGGTCGTTCGGGGTGATCTCGGTGATCTTGGTATAAATCTCGACGGCTTTGTCAGGCTGGCCGTGCTGCAGGAAATGCCTGGCCAGCTCGTGCATCGTTTTGGTGTCCTTCGGGCTGCCCTCGATGATCGTCTGGAGGGCGAAGGCCGCCACCTCGGGCAGGTTGGCGGCCAGCGCGGCGTCGCGGAGGAGCTGGTTGGCCTGCGCGTTGTGGGGGTCGTTCTCGAGGATTTTTTCCGCGGCATCGAGAGCGGCGACGGGATCCTTCTTCAGGAGCCCCTGGACTTTCATCGTGCTGAACGAGGCGCTGGAGAGCCCGCTGAGAATCCCCTTTTTTCCGGCGTTCTTGGAGATCCCCGCCTTGCGGAGGAGCTTGCGCCCGTCAAGGAAGTCCGGGTTGCTTTTCAGAACCGACTGGAGCAGCTGGACGGCATAGCCGTAATTGCGGAGCTGCATCGCGCTCACAGCCTTCAGCCATGCTGCTTTGTGGAATTCGGGGAGGTCCTTTTCGGTCTTTACTGCCATAGGAGGTGAGGATTGTATCCCCTGCCGCCGAATTCTTCAAGCGCCACTGTCGGGAGATTTTGCCGGAGCCGCAGGCGCGGGCGGAGCGGATTTTTTGGCGCCGGTAAGAATCTGCCACTCGGTCTTTGCTCCCTCGGAAAACCCGCCGGGGCCATGTTCCAGAAGGACGACAAACGCAAAGGTGAAAGCCGCCAGCACGGCCAGCCGTGCGGCGGAGACGAGGAGGGTCTGGATCAGATGAGACATTCGGGGGTGATGGAAAAGCTGCGCTGAAGGCGGCCGGCGCGCGGAACGATCTGGATTCCGGCCTTCTGCTCGAACGGGACCGGCGGGTTGCTGTCCGGAAGGCCCCAGCAGGGTTCGATGCAAAGGAACTGATCCGATTCGCTCCAGAGCGTCACGAAGGGCACCTCGGAAAAATCCAGAGTGATCCGGCTGCCGCCGTCCTCGAGAACAAAAGTTTTATCCGGCACGCCGTCGATGCCGAGCAGGAAGGATCCCGGAAGCGCCGCCTTGTCGAATGGCATCGCGCCACCCGGGAAGGCGATCGTTTCCACCCGGCCGTCCAGGAAATTTCCCGGCGCCAGGTGGCGCTCGTAGGTGCCGGCCGGCAGCAGGATGAGCGCGGAGGAAACGCTGCCGACGGCAAACCCCGGGTGGAGGCCGAAGCTGAGGTGGGCATCGAGGTCGCGCTCATGATTGGTGAAGTCAAACCCGATGCGGAGCGATCCGCCGACGATGCGGTAGGAGAGGGACAAAGACACTTTGAGCGGGTAGGCGTCCGGCGGCACGGCCTCCACAGGGACATGGTAGACGAGTCCGTCCTCCAGTCGCTCCGGTGCGGCGAATGCGAAGTGCCGGAGAAACCCGTGGTTGCCTCCGCGGATGATGTGGCCGCGGTAGATCGATTGTTCCTTCCAGAGGCGGTGGATGAAGTAGCCCATGACGGTGGCATGGTTTCCCCAGCCGGACGCCGGAGCGCCTGTTTCGCCATCGCGGTAGAGGAAGCCCTTCCACCCGCTGGAACCAAGCCGGCACAGGCTGACCATCTCCGCGCCGAGGCGGCTGATGCGGACCCGCAGCCCCCCGGACTCGATTTCATCGAGAGTAAGCCCATCGCTGGTGGTGGTTCGAAATTCCATCCTGAGACCATCCGATCACAGGTCTTGCGAAAATTCAAACTCCGCGTGAAAGTCGTTCGCATGGCCACCTTCCGCGAAGAGGATATCGAGGAGCTGTTCTGCCGGTCCGGCGGACCGGGCGGCCAGCACGTCAACAAGGTCTCGACGGCGGTTACCCTCCGGCACATCCCGACCGGGATCTCGGTGACCGCCTCGGATTCCCGCTCCCAGGCGCGGAACCGCGCGGTCGCCCGCGAGCGGCTCGCGGCAAGGCTCGCGGAAGCCCGCGAGGAAAAAAGGCAAGCCCTGTTGGCGGAGGCTTCCCGCACGCGCCGGCAGCGCGCGAAGCGGTCACGCGGAACCAAGGCCAGGCTGGTCGAGGGCAAGCGCCGGCGGAGCGCAACAAAATCGCTTCGCGGAAAAGTACGGGACTAAGTCCCGATCAGGAGCAGACCTTCTTCTCGATCAGCGCGTAGGCGTTGTGGTTGTGGATCGATTCGAAGTTCTCGGCCTCGACGCGATACCAGACGACGTTCGCATCAGCCTCGCAGCGGAGGGCGACATTGCGGACAAGGTCCTCGACGAAAACCGGGTTGGCGTAGGCGCGCTCGGTGACGACCTTTTCATCCGGGCGCTTGAGCAAGCTGTAGAGCTCCGAGCTGGCAGAGTCCTCGACGAGGCGGATCATGTCCTCGAGCCACATCGGCTTGCGGCAGCGCACCGCGAGCGTCACGTGCCCGCGCTGGTTGTGGGCGCCCGCGGCGCTGATCGCCTTCGAGCACGGGCAAAGCGTGGTCACCGGAACAACCACGGTCACCTCGAAGTCCATCCGCCCGCTCTCGAGCGTCGCGCGGAAGCGGGCGGTGTAGTCCATGAGGCCCGGCGCGCCGGTGGACGGCGCCTTCTTCTCGAGGAAAAACGGGAACTCGAAATCGAGGTGGGCGCAGTCGCTCTCCAGGCGGACGGTGAGCTGGGTGAGGATGTCGCGGATGTTGGCCACATGGATGACCGGGCCGTGGGAGGCGAGGACCTCGATGAACCGGCTCATGTGCGTGCCCTTGAAGTGGTGGGGCAGGTCGACGGTGAGCTGGACCGTGGCGATCGTGCTCTGGAGCGAGTGGGCCTTGTCGCGGACCTGGATCGGGTAGCGCAGCGACTTCACGCCCACGCGGTCGATCGGAAGCCGGCGGTCGTCCGGCTCGCTCTGCGTGTCTTTCAACTTCATCGGCCGCATGATAGCCGGACCCGGACGGAAGTCCAAAAATTCCGTTCTCGCCTGCCGGCCGGGCGGCCGCTAAAAATTCCCGGCTTGAAACAGATCGCACGCCGCGCCTTTCACAGAGTCTTTTATCATGGAGTGGTCACCGTGCTCCGCTGGATCCTCACCGCCGGGGCGCGGGTGACCCGCGTCGATTTTGACAAGCTGCCGGACGGCGCATTCGTTATGGCATCGAACCACATCAGCCACTTCGACCCCCCGTTTCTCAGCGGATGGCTGCCGCGGAAGATCGACTGGATCGCGATGTCCGAACTCTTCGGCACCGGGTGGTCGCGCACCGGATTCGGCTGGCTCGACGTGATCCCGGTCGATCGGGGCGGAGACGACCGGCAGGCTTTGAGGCAGGCGCTGAAGCGCCTCGCGGCCGGACGGGTGATCGGGGTCTTTCCGGAGGGCGGGATCCGGGACGGCGAGCGCTCGATGCTGGCCGGTGCGCCGGTGCGGGACGGTGCTGTCATGCTGGCGGTGCATGCGGGCTGCCCGGTCGTGCCGGTGGTGATCCTCGGAAGCGAGCGGCTTTACAACAAGCGGAACTGGCTGCCCTGGCGGCGGGCCCGCGTCTACATCGCCACCGGCGCGCCGGTCTTGCCGCCCACCGGGCAGGCGCGCGGGGCCGCCCGCGAGGCGATGCGCGACGAACTCGGAGCCGCAATGATCCGCCTCAAGGATGACCTCGTGACCAGATGCCGGCTCACCAGAGACGATCTCCCACACTCCCCGCAGGAACGCATGCGTGAACCATGAAGCGCCTGATCGAGAAGACTTCGGCCTGGGCGATGGACGGCACGATGTGCAACATGATGAACATCCTGCAGTGGCGCCGGCGCGCAGACACCTGCACGCGCGAGCAGCTCGACCGGTATCTTTCCGCCTGCTCGCCAATGAGCCGGGAGGAATTTTTCCGGATCCCGCCCGCGGAGCGCCTGCGCCAGCAAGCAGGCCTGATCGAGTGGGACAGCCCGCACCCGACCGGGCACCATGAAAACGACCGGGCGCGCGTGAGATTTTATCCGGTGCGGGATCCGGGGGCGCCGACCGTGCTGCTCCTGCATGCCCTGATGAGCGCGAGCGATGTGGGCTACCGCCGCGTGGCGGCCTGGTTCAACGCCCACGGGTGGAACGTCGCGTTCCCCCACCTCCCCTACCATTACTCCCGCACGCCGCGCCGCAGCCTGAATGGCGAACTGGCGATCACGGCCGACCTGGTGCGCAATGCCGAGGGCATCCGGCAGGGGGTCGTCGAGTTACGGCAGCTGATGGTTTTCCTGCGCGCGCGCGGCTCGCGGGAATTCGGCGTCCTCGGGACAAGCTACGGCGGCTGGAATGCCGCCCTCCTCTCGTTTCTGGAAACAGATTTCCGCTTTGTCGCACTGGTCCAGCCGATCGTGAACGTGGAGAAGGCGGTCTGGGAAAACCCGGGAGCCGCCGCCATGCGCCGCTCGCTGCGCGCACGCGGACACGCGCCCGGGAATGTCGCCCGGCTCGAGCACCTCGGCTCGCCGCTGCACGGCATGCCGCTCTGCGACCACCGCCGGATCGTGATCACCGCAGGCCTCTACGACCGCGTCTCGCCGCGCGAGGACCTCGAGACCCTGAGCGAGCGCTGGCGCGGCGCCAAGCTCATCCGCGTCGCGCAGGGCCACTTCGGCTATGCTGCGCTCCGCGAGACGCTGAAGGCTATTGAGCCGTTCGTTGTCAAAGGCCGGTAACGTTCGTGCTCCCCGTCACGGCGTTGTGATCCAGACCGGGGCCGAGGCCCCTTCGCCGAGGAAGAATCCCGCTCCGTGGATCAGGGATCCCCCGGCCTCCGGCAGCGGCTTGCTCAGCAGGACACCCTGGACCTTGGCGGACTTTGTTTTGCCGCCAATGAGGACCGGAACCTTTCCGGTAAAGATTCCTGTTTTCGGCGCGACAGTGAGTCCGATACCCGGGGTGACGGGAGCTGTGAGTGCCGGCTTGTTGGTGTCCGGCCACTGGCCGGCCTGGTCGATGCCCGCCGGAAGGACAACCTGGTCAGGATCAAGAGCGAAGGTGAATCCGGTCTGCCCGGCCAAACCGGTGAGGAGGTTTGTTGACGCCTGAGGGCTCCAGAGCGATCCGGCGACATCGAGGCTCATCGAGAAGCCGGCCGGGTAGAGGGTTCCGGGAGCGGGAAGTTTCACCCAGTCGAGCGTGCCGGTGATGTTCCCACTCTGCACGAGCGGGTTTCCGATGGCCGCGGCGCAGCATCCTCCGAGCAGCGCATAGACCGGCACCTCGCCGTTCGCCCAGAGCGGACCGCTCGATGTGAAGACCGAGCCATCGGCGAGATGCCCGGAGAATTTCACCCCCGCGGTCTTATCAATCGTCATGGCCGCGAATCCGGCCCCCTGCGGCTTGGTGGCGACCCCGACGTCGCCGGCTGAAGGCTCGATGAGCATCGTGTAGTATCCGGCGAGCTGCGAGCCCGGCGACTTGGGCACCTTGCGGGTGAGCTCGCCGCGGATGTTTTTCGTGCCGGCGGGGATCGCTCCGGCCAGCGTGCCCGTGCTGTTTCCGGTGAGCGCAATCGAGAGCGTTCCGTTGAGCGTGGCAGCCTTGCGGAGGACGGCCGAAACCGTGCCATTGCCGGACGAGTCGAGCTGGCCCTTGAGCGGGTAAGTGAGTTTGCCGGATTTCAGCTTGCCGGTGTAGGCGCCACTCGGTGTGAGCGTCAGCGCCAACGTTCCACCGAGCGGGTGGTTGGCGTCGATGTCCACGAGCGCGTAGTAGTTTCCGGTGAGTCCGTCGAACGGGTTCGTCACCGTGAGCGAAGTGGTGACTGTCCCGGTGCCCTTGGCATTTTTTGCGGACAGCTTGAGCTGGAATGTCCCGCCCTCGGCCGGGGTGCCGGAGATCAGGCCGGTAGTCTTGTTGACCGTGAGCCCCTTGGGCAAACCGGCGGCAGCGAAGGCGGTCGGGCTGCCCTCGGCTTTGATCTGGTAGCTGAACGGCGTGGCCACCGTGGCAGTCAGGGCGGGACCGGAAACATCGATGCCGGGGACCGGCCCGACATAGAGGACGACCGTCGCCGGTGAGCTGTTTTCCATGCCGTCGTTCACATGATACGTGAATCGGGCGAGACCCATGAAGTCCTTGTCCGGTGTGTAGGTGAACGATCCGTTCGCGCTCAGTGTGAGATTCCCGTGGGACACCTGCGAGTCGATCACCGCTGTCAGTGGCAGGCCATCGGGCGAAAGATCGTTCGTCAGGACGCCTGTTGCCACCGGCACGCTCAGCGCGGAATTCTTTCCGGTCTCATAGAGATCGGCGACCGCCGACGACACCGCCTTGATCTTGGTGAGTGCTTGGTGGGAAGCGGGGATGCTCTGGGTCCAGCCGACATTGTCGGTCGCGACGGCGTAGAACGCATAAGTCGAACCCCGTGATCCCGTGAAAGCGCTCGAGGTCAACGCGGTCCCGGCCGCCCACAGCGTCGGGGCCCCGTTATTCTCCGAGACGTAAACGTCGTAGAGCGAGATGCCCGAACCTTCGTCGGTTCCCGACCACGAGAGCGTGAATTCCGGCAGCGAGAACGTTTCGAGAGTATTCACGCTGCTCGTCGGCGCGACAATATCGACCGAGTTGATGACCTCGTTCGTGATGATCGCGTCGTTCACATCGAAGACGATGCTCGCCTTGTTCAGGATCTGGGTTCCTGTTGGCAAGTTGGGCTTGAGGCGGATCGAGTATTTCACGAAGCCTTCGCCCCGGTGCTCTGCGTCGTTCGGAGGGAGGAACCCGGCGAGCGGATCTGCGGGAAGTTCACCAGTCTGGGCATCAAAGGATTCCATGGCCCATGAAACAATCCCGGTTTCTGGATCCAGCTTGGCGGTGACGCGAACGGGATTCGGATCGGTGTCGACATTGACTTCAGTGGTGAACTCCTGGAGCCCGGGCGGCACATCGATCGTGAGTCCATTGAACCCAATGGATTGGAGCTCGAATGTGCTCAGGTCGAGGTGGGTGGTATCCAGTTGATCGGTCACGGTCACGAGTTGTGCCGCTGCAGAGGCATCGGGTTTGTTCTCGAAGAGGATGGTGTAGGGGATGAGCGTATTGCCCACGATCCAGCCCGCCGATCCGTAGCCGATGGTGATTTTTTCGTTGGGATCGACGGCGCCTTTGATTTGGTTAGACCCGCCTCCTCCATTGCGCGTCCAAGGCGGCGTGGGAGGCAATCCCCCCGGATGCGGCTTGTTCTGGCACCAGTTCGCCGCAGCGAGGAGGTATTTGTAGTTGTCCTCGTGGAGGCGGATGGCGACACGGTAGCTGCGGTAGGCTTCGTAAAGTGTCTTAACCATTCCCTGGTAGACCGCGTATTCCTTCTTAACCTCCTGATACTTCTCGTAGCTATCTTTAACGATTTTGCAGATTTTGACGAGTTGCCCAACGAAGGGGATTTTCTCGGCAAGATTAACGCCCCTCTTTTTGAAAATATTGACGACTTTAGACTCCGTCAATTTACCTAATGCAAAGGCTAGGTTCGTTCCTCCCTTTGAGAAATCGCCAGAGAAAAAGGCATCCCGTGCATTGTTCAGGGTATCAATCCCAAAAGTTACCAGCGGCCCCAGTTCGGCCCATTCTTCTTTGGAAAACATTTCTGGCGAAGTGGGGATTTTCATGAGGCTTAGAACAGTGCTGGCAATGTCCCCGGCGATTTTTGCTACGTTTGCCGACAACTTGAGGATGTCGTTCCATTTCTCCCCGCGCTGCCCCGACTTGGCATCCAGCCAGGCCGTATAGGCATTATAGACAAGATCATCAGTGAAGTTGCACGCCTCCTGTGCGCGCCTGAAGGCATCGCAGGGTTTTGAGGGCTTTACATTGATCCATTCATACTCCCACCCGAGCGGGCGGATACGTTGCGGATAGAAGGCCTCGTCCAGGTTGTATCCGAAACTGTTGATAATGTCCCGCACGGTCGTCTTTGCTGCGGTCTTCGTTTTTAACGGCACCCGAATGTCGAGCCCCGCGTCAATAGCCGCCGCCACCGGGGCTGCGAGAGGCAGATTGACGACTCCCGCCGTGGGGACAGCAAGCGACTGCTGGACGGGTGCATAACCGTTGCTCTCGACTTGCAGAGTGTAATTTCCGGCTGCCAGAGCCGGGATCGTGTAGGAACCATTCTCACTCGACCAGACCGAGAAGAAGCTGGATCCGTCAGGACCGACCAGCGAAACGTGTGCGCCGTCGATGGGGGTGCTTGATGCTGAGACAATGCCCGATACGGGAGTTCCGGTGGAGGGAATCGTGATCGGGAGATTGACTGAGTAGGAGTTGGCGGTGTTGATGCCGCTGACGACCACTGGAATGAGATCCGATCCATAGGCGACAAGCGAGAGAGTTCCCTCTGGGAGCGAGTCGAACACATACTGTCCGATGGCATTCGTCGTCGCGTAGTGGGAGGTTTTGGTGACAGGATCCCACGCGCGAACCGAGACATCGGAGAGCAGGTTTCCAGTCGAGTCCTTGACAACCCCGGTCACGGCTCGACCAGCAGTCAGATTGACTTCGAGAGTGCCGGGAGAAGCCGAGGCCGCAACCGCGATTCGTTGCGGGGCGGTTCCCGTGGCCGAGATATAGACGGTGTAGTTCCCTGAGGCGAGGTTCGGCAGAGAAATGATGCCGTCACTGTCTGCGAACCCGGACACGCCCCCGAGAGAGAGGGAATCCGCCCAGTCCGGCACGGCAAATGCGTGAGCCCCGGCGACGGAAGTCAGTCCAAGCGCGCTCGAGGAGATGTGGAGCTTGATCGACTGCGAACCTGCCGTCAGGTTTTTGTCCGGGGCATCGGTGCCCGTGCTGACATTGACCCCAACCAGTCGAGTGAGGCCGACACCGTTACCCGAAGCGGTGACATCCATCGCTCCATCTTGCATCACCAGGAAGCTGTAGGTTCCATTTGCGCCCGTGGTTGACTCGGCGACAACGGTTCCATTTTTCAGGAGAGAAACCTGGCAATCAGCCGCCGGAGAGAGGCCGTCCGCGAGGAAAATCGAGCCCGCCAGCTCAGCAAAAGCGACGTTGATCGGGACGGTCGCCGACTTGCTGGAGTCGCCCAGCGTGACACTCTGACGGGATAGCAGCACCGAATCGGCCGTGCGAATCTCGATCGAGTAGGAGCCCATCGGGAGCGAGGTGAACTCGAAGGCTCCCGCCGACGAGGTCTCAGTCCAGCGCGTCGTGCCATCGGGAAGTATCAGGATTGCAGAGAGTCCCCCGAAGACCTCCCCTGCCGGCGAGGTCACCTGCCCGGCGATGCTGCCGGCCTGCGCGAGGGAAACCGAGAAGCTGGACGTTTGGTTCGCCGTAATCGTCACATCCTTCAACTCGGAGAGGAATCCCTGTGCGGATACGTGCAGGCGCAGAGCACCGGGAGCCAGATCGGAAATGCTGAACGTGCCATTGCCGCTCGTCAGAGCTGGTTCCGCCAGCAGCTCGGTCGAGATGATCGTGACCACGGCATCCGCGACGGGCGCACCATCGACGGAACTGAGGACCGAACCAGAAATTTGCCCAGCGTGGGTGAGTGAGATCGTTTGGTTCGATGTGACTGAAGCCGATTTCACTACGACACCGGTGATCTGAGAACCACCAAATCCTGTCGCGTCTGCGGAGACTGTGTAGTTTCCCGCCATGAGGCCGGTCAGTTGATAATTTCCGGAGGCATCGGTCTCGGTCGAGAGCTGCGAGCTGAGATCCAGGCAGGAAGCCGCTACGGTCGCATTGGCCAGCGGCAGTCCATTCGGGCCGACGACCGACCCCGAGATTTCCCCGCCTTCCTCAAGCCTCCATGCGAGTTCGGTAGTCACTCCCGAAGCCGTCGTGATATAGACGGTTTCCGGCATTGGGAGTCCCTCAGCGCGGATGTTGATCCGGGTGAGACCGGGAGCAAGTCCGGTCAGCGTGAACGCACCGAGTTCATCGGTGACGGCCTCAAATACCCTGTCCTCCTGAGGAATCTCCACCGTGACAAGAGCCCCGGCGACAGGGGTTCCTTCGGGATCGGCACTCACCCGACCCGCGATGGCGGCTCCGGGTGCGGCTTGAAGAGAGATCGTGCCGTTGGCTCCGATCGTGATCTGGCTGGGATTTGCAAATCGGCCATGCACATTGACTTCGTAGGTGCCAGCCGGGAGATCGCGAAATACGATGCGCCCATCATACCACGAAACCGTGAGGTATTCGTTGTCGGTGGCGAGGCTGCGAAGCCGGACAGTTGTGTCACCGAGGGGACGTCCCGTGCCCACCTCGGTCAGGTTCCCGGTATTCAGCGATCCCGGCAGGAAATACATCTCGCGACGGATCATGTAGCCGAGGATCTCGTCCACATTTCGAGAGGCGATGCCAAACCCGATCATCTCGTCAGAAGCTGAGACGAGAGCCGAGAGGTAGCTCGCGTAACTGGTGCCGATCCTGGTCACCAGAGCCGACCAGGCCTCCTCCCACAGCGGGTGCGGGTCTTCGGGGCGGAAAGTGGTCTTGAATGCCGCCCAATCCACGCGTTCGCTCCGGCCAGCGTCGAGAATCGAGATCTGGTAGTAAGGCGAGGCGACGATCGATTTTGTTTCGAAGGGAATGACATGAGACTCGCCCGGGCGAAGAACTCCGCTGCAAGGCTTATCGGGGTCAGCCGCCAGATACTGGAGGCTTGTGAGGTCAGTATTCTCGTCTCCCTTTTGCCAGACCGGGTTTCTCGTTCCGCCTGAGAGGACAAGCAGGGGAACCGCCAGGTCGGTCGATCCGACATTGGTAAACTCGATCAAACCTTCAAAGGGACGACCGGCTCGCGCGTATGTCGGCAGGATGACTTTTGTGGAGATTTCCCCGGCAGGCTTGTTGTTCACCGTGAAACCCGAGGAGAGCGAGGCGGGGGTGCCGCCAAGGTTGGCCACGATGTCGTAAGCCGCGAGAGTGAGCCCACGCAGGTCAAATGTCACCAATGCCGTGGTCGAATCCTCCACCCGAACCGTGGTGGCATTGCGGGTGATTAATCCATCGCTGCTCCGCAACTCGACCGTCATTCCCTCTTTGAAACCACCTCCGACCAGTCGCGCCGTCACAGAGCCGGCGGAACTTCCCTCGGCTAGATCTGTGGAATCGAGCCGGAAGCCCCCTCCCGCAGCGGAGACGGTGAACGAACGATCATCCCCAACGAGCCGCTCGGCCACAATCAGGAGGTAAACCGTACGATCCTGACTCGGAGCGGGGACCGACAACCTCGCGTCGGGAGAGTTCCAACTGCCCGACCTCAAGTCAAAATCCTGCTTTGTGGGCATGGATCCGAACCCGGCATAAATCCGGCACCGCCCCTCGGTAGCAGCGGGATCCCAATCCACCAGAAGTTCTGTTCCTGCCGATTGAGCGACCTCATACCAGACCGATGTCTCGCCGGATGCCAGCGAACCGGTCCGAGGTGAAGTGAGAGAAAGCGAGGGGATCGAGAGGGCGAAGGGCGCGGAAAGCGGGCCGACGTTATTTGCCAGATTGGCTCCCTCGAAGACCTCTCCCAGTGCGTTGGCTTGAACCTCCCAGCGCCATTGTCCCGACGTGCCTCCCGGCACTTTCACCTTCGCCGTGCACTCCGCCGACTCACCGGCCGCGAGGGAAATCGACGAAACGGCATCCCCGAGGACGACCCGTGCGTTCTCTCTCGTCGGCGAGTCAGCCACCATCGACAGGACATCTTTCCATGGCCCTCTCGCCGGGCGCGTGCCGAGATTGGCGACCGTCCAGCGAATCGTCACTTCATCTCCGGCATTCGCCTTGTCGGGGCCGGATACCTGCGTAACGACGAGATCGACATCGGAAGCGGCTCCCTCGACAAACTCGAAGGCTCCCATGTCAGCAAAAGCTCCATCCGGCATCGCCGTGCCCGTGTTGACGACCCGGGGATCATCGTAGCGAGGAGCATTCGAGGAGTCGGTCGCCGGCGAAGTCGTTCCGTCTGCGGCGTCAATGGCCGGTGAGCGGAAGCCCAGCCGGAAGTCACCCCCCTCGGCATCGCGGAACTTGGGATCTACCGAGATATTTCCATTCGTCCCGGTCATATCCGGCACTCGGCCGGCGTAGTAGTTTCCAAATTGGGCATTCGGATTCCAGAGGAGACAATTTTTGACGATGACCTCGGCGCCGCCCCAGTCGCGATCAATCCCGGCATGGAGGCTGTGCGTGAGGACCGAGTTGAGAACGGTCAGGGTTCCACCATGGCACTCGGCCGCCAGACGGTTGCCATAGAACGTGCAATGGTTGATGGTAAGCGGGCTTCCCCAAGCCGTGAGAGCCCGGTCGTTGTTGAGAATAATCGAATTTGTGATCGAGTTCACCCCACCGCCGAGGAAGCCGTCCTTGAGTGATTGAGCGATGGTCGAGTTCGTGATGGTTACGTTGCCGCCGACGTTCTCGATCATCCCCCCGGCCGAATAGGCATTCACAATCGAGTCGCCTCCATACCAGACCTCGGCATGGTTAATCGTCGCGGAACCGCCGGATTCGATGCGGATGGAACGCCAGTTTCCAGCCGATGGCGAGGTGAGATCGGCATCGTGGTTGATGTCGCCGCCCACGAGATCGTCTTTGTAAGAAGTGAAAACGATGGGCAAGGCAGAGGCCCCCTGCGCGTTGAGGATGGCTCCGCTGGAGACCGTAATCCCTGCTCCACTTTCAAATTTCACCACGGCGCCAGGATTGATGGTGAGAGTCGCACCCGTCGGCACGGTGACGATTCCGCTGACCTTGTGGGTCATGGTTCCCATCCAGGCCTCGTTTCCAGCTAATGTGCCGGTGTGCGTTTGGGAAATGTATCGAATGTCGGCATTGGAATCGAATTTTCCATCGCCCAGCAGGGCAATCCCCGCCCAGTCGCCGGCGAGAGGCCGGGTTTTCGAGCCATCGTAATTCGTATCGCCTCCAACCGAATCGTCGGACAGGCTGGTCATCACGATCGGGTTCCCATCGGTTCCCAGAGAAGAAACCGTTGCACCAGCGCTGATGGTCAGGCCGGCATCGGGAGCAAATTTGACCACGGCTCCTGGGAGAATCGTGAGGGTGGCATTCGATGTCACGGCGACAGAAGACTCGACGATGTGAACCTTGTCGGCACTCCACGTCTCGTTCGAGGAAATGTTCCCCGAGTGCCAAACCGCTGAGTTATTGACGAGAACCGTCTCAGAGACCTCCCCGATAACCTGTCCCCCTTGTTTGAAGAGTGCCTTCAGTTCGACGACTCCATCCGGGAGGATCGAGGTATTCCACTGGATGGAACCAGCGGCAGAAGCTCCGGAGACGATCGAAACCGGGGGCCCGTTTCGGTAGGTAAGGAGATCCGCTGTGAGGGCGCTGGCATCAACCCCGAGCGCATACCAGCCGGTGGTGGCCTGCCCGTGGAGAAGCGCGTTCGAGGAATCCCACCCAAACAGAGGAGTGTTGCGAACGACGACTGTGCCGTTACCGCCAGAACCCGCCCCTCCGGTGCCACCATTTGCTGAAATTTTTTCCGTCGGAAAATCGTTCGAGGTCCACGAATAGACTGCCACTCGTCCCCCGCCGCCGCTTCCTCCGTAGTATCCGGCCCCGCCGTTGGCAGCGACTGTTCCGTTGCCCGAGATCGAGCCAGCATTGATGAGAAGGCTGCCGCCACTGCCACCGCCGTAGTAGCCTCCAGATGAAGCCGGACTGCCATTGGCCAACAGTGAGCCGTTCAAGACGGCTCTGTGGGCACTCAAACGGAAGACTCCGCCTCCGGCGCCACCGCTGGCTCCACCGCTGCCAAAAAACCGTGGATCTTGCTCAGAACCGTACAAGGGGTTTGTAACACCTTGATCACTTGCCCCCGAACCGCCGTAGCTGCCTCCTGACTCGCCCGACGCGGCACTGAATTCTGAGATGGTTTGCCCGGACTTGTAGCCTTGGGCAGAGACATCCACCGACGATTCGGCATCGAGTGTGAAATTACCGGAAACCCTCAGGTTGACGGATACCGGAGAAATGGAATGCGAGGTCAGCTTAGCTCCAGAGAGGAGAGAAAAATGGTGGGCCTGCAGAGTCATCTCATGCTCAGGTTTCACCACGACTCCACTTCCCTTGACCACGACTGTCTCGGCCGAAAATGCAGAGTCGCCGGGCAATCCGAGCGGAGTCCAGGAGCCGGTATTCGCCCCGTGACTCACGAGCCAGAGTTCCCCTTCCTGGCCAGATTTTTTCAGGTAAACACTGCCGACCGCCCCGATGCCTTGACCGCCATCACCACCGTGGGCCATGGCTTTATTGGCGAGGTCAAATCCACTGGCATCGTTGAAATAAATGGCCACGCGTCCGCCGCCGCCGCTGCCCCCGTAGTAGCCATATCCGCCATTGACCGAGACGGTGCCATTGCCGGCCAGAGTATTTACATCAAGGCGAATCCCTCCGCCGCTGCCCCCGCCATAGTAGCCGCCCCCGTCGGCACTTTGACCGTTGGCACGGATCGAGCCCGCAAGCTGGATGTTGGCCGCACTGATGCGAATCAACCCACCACCTTTCCCGCCCGAGGCACCACCGCTGCCCATTTCGTTCGGGTTTCTATAGTCACCATAAACCGGATTCGCCGCACCTACATCATTGGCACCGAGACCGCCGTAGCTTCCGCCAGACTCGCCTGTCACGCGGCCACTGACGTTTCCAAGTGTCCTGTCGGACAGATAGCCCAGCGACGACACGTCCACCGACGAGGTGGCATCCACCCTCAAGGTTCTCGCTACAGTCGCCTGCAACGAGTAAGTGTTTGCTGCGTCCGAGGCTTTCGTCGTCAGCAGGGCACCATTTTGCAGCGTCAGATCGTTGGCGGAAATCGGCATCTGGTGCTCGGGTTTTGCCACCACCCCGGCTCCCGAAATGATCAGCTTCTCGGACACAAAGCTCGTATCGGTCGAGATGCCCAAGGGAGTCCATGCCCCGGTATTCGCCCCGTGACTCACAAGCCAGAGTTCGCCTTCCTGGCCGACTTTTTTCAGGTAAACACTGCCGACCGCCCCGACGCCTTGGCCGCCATCGCCGCCGTGGGCCATGGCTTTATTGGCGAGGTCAAATCCACTGGCATCGGTGAAATAAATGGCCAGGCGTCCGCCGCCGCCGCTGCCCCCGTAGTAGCCCGATCCCCCATTGACTGAGACGGTGCCATTGCCTGAGAGCGTGGTCACATCGAGGCGAATCCCGCCGCCGCTCCCTCCCCCATAGTAGCCCCCGCCAGAAGCCGCCTGCCCGTCGGCACGAATCGCGCCCGCAAGCTCGATGCTGGCGGCACTGAGGCGAATCAACCCACCACCTTTCCCGCCCGAGGCACCGCCGCTGCCCATTTCGTTCGGGTTTACATAGTCGCCGTAGACCGGATTTGCCATACCCACATCATTGGCCCCCAGCCCGCCGTAGCTTCCGCCCGACTCGCCTGTCACGCCGCCACTGACGTTTCCGAGTGTCCTGTCGGACGGATAGCCCAGCGACGACACGTCCACCGAGGAGGTGGCATCCACCCTCAAGGTTCTCGCTACAGTCGCCTGCAACGAGTAAGTGTTTGCTGCGTCCGAGGCTTTCGTCGTCAGCAGGGCACCATTTTGCAGCGTCAGATCGTTGGCGGAAATCGGCATCTGGTGCTCGGGTTTTGCCACCACCCCGGCTCCCGAAATGATCAGCTTCTCGGACACAAAGCTCGTATCGGTCGAGATGCCCAAGGGAGTCCATGCCCCGGTATTCGCCCCGTGACTCACAAGCCAGAGTTCGCCTTCCTGGCCGACTTTTTTCAGGTAAACACTGCCGACCGCCCCGACGCCTTGGCCGCCATCGCCGCCGTGGGCCATGGCTTTATTGGCGAGGTCAAATCCACTGGCATCGGTGAAATAAATGGCCAGGCGTCCGCCGCCGCCGCTGCCCCCGTAGTAGCCCGATCCCCCATTGACTGAGACGGTGCCATTGCCTGAGAGCGTGGTCACATCGAGGCGAATCCCGCCGCCGCTTCCCCCCCCATAGTAGCCCCCGCCAGAAGCCGCCTGCCCATCGGCACGAATCGCGCCAGCAAGCTCGATGCTGGCGGCACTGAGACGAATCAGCCCGCCGCCTGCCCCGCCCGAGGCACCGCCGCTTCCCATCTCGTTCGGGTTTGCATAGTCGCCATAGACCGGATTCGCCACGCCCAAATCATTGGCTCCCAGCCCGCCGTAGCTGCCTCCCGACTCTCCTGTCACGGCGCCACTGACGTTTCCGAGTGTCCTGTCAGCCGGATAGCCCAGCGACGACACGTTCACCGAGGAAGCGGCATCCACCGTCAAGGTTCTCGCTACAGTCGCCTGCAATGAGTAAGTGTTTATCGCGTCCGAGGCTTTTATGGTCAGCAGGGCACCATTTTGCACCGTCAGATCGTTGGCGGAAATCGGCATCTGGTGCTCGGGTTTTGCCACGACCCCGGCTCCGGAAATGATCAGCTTCTCGGACACAAAGCTCGTATCGGTCGAGATGCCCAGCGGTGTCCAGGACCCGGTATTCGCCCCGTGACTCACGAGCCAGAGTTCGCCTTCCTGGCCGGCTTTTTTCAGATAAACACTGCCAACCGCACCGACGCCTTGACCGCCATCGCCGCCGTGGGCCATGGCTTTATTGGCGAGGTCAAACCCACTGGCATCGGTGAAATATATGGCCAAGCGTCCGCCGCCGCCACTGGCCCCGTAGTAGCCCGATCCCCCATTGACCGAGACGGTGCCATTGCCTGCGAGCGTGGCAACATCGAGGCGAATCCCGCCGCCGCTTCCCCCCCCATAGTAGCCCCCGCCAGATGCCGCCTGTCCGTCTGCACGAATCGCGCCAGCAAGCTCCATGCTGGCGGCACTGAGACGAATCAGCCCACCGCCTGCCCCACCCGAGGCACCGCCGCTTCCCATCTCGTTCGGGTTTGCATAGTCGCCGTAAACCGGATTCGCCGCACCCAAATCATTGGCTCCCAGCCCGCCGTAGCTGCCGCCAGACTCGCCCTGACCGACGATACCGGCATGGCTCAGCGTTTTGCCGCTCAGATAGCCCAACCCCGAGGCATCGATCTTCGACGTCCCATCAACCCACACGTCGCCGGAGACGGCCAGATCGAGCGAGGAGGTCGCGTTGGCGGTTGCGGCCGGATGTGTCACCGTTGCTCCGCCAAGGATAAACAGGCTTTCAAACGCATGTACGCCCTCGATGGTCAGGGTCGTCCCATAGGCCACAATCCCCTGCCCGTCCGCGCCTGCTGTGTTGATGAGTGTGGCGACACCATAGAGGTTACCGCGGTAGGAATCTCCCGATGCCTCGCCGGGGACTCCGTTGCGGTTCTGGTCCATCGGGTTGCCGGACGCATCCGAAATATTCGGTCCGATCACTAGCCCGTAGTTAGCAACCGAAGTCAGACCGGTGAAAACAATCTCATAGCGGTCGGACGCCAGTTTGTTGACGGCCGAAGGCAGGATATCCGCGCCGCTCGTGAGCTTGGCATCGGCCACGGTGAACGTCCCGTCCTGCACCGCCTGGCTGAATGTCACCTCGATCGTGTCGAACGGATGCCCGGCTCCGCCAGTGGGAAGAACCTTCGCCACCCGGAGGCCCGGAGCCGCCCCGGATGCCGCCGCGCTGGTGAACAAAACTAAGACAGCTGCCGCCTGCAAAAGCTGACGTGCAAATAGCGAGGCCAAATCTGGCCTGCTCGTTGGAGTTTTCATGACACTTCTCCTATTGGGGTTTTGGTTTTCAAAGTGGAAGGGACCCCATCAACAGGGGAGTCCCCGTTGAATCATCCATCCGTCCCGGATCGGGCACGGTCAAGCGACAATGATGGCTAGAAAGTCCTCCGGGCGAGTTATTTAAGCTTTCCTTGCCGCACATCAACGATTTTCAGAATTACGGCCAGCGGGGCAGCAATTCCGGAGAACGCAGCTCCTGCTCCGTTTCTTCGCGGAGCTCAACACAGCGGGAGCTGTTCTCCGACTGAGCAAGCCGCGATTGGCTCGGGTAATTAACTGACCGCCTGAAGAGCTGCGGCTTTGCCAGCCGCCTCGCCGGTGGCGAGGCAGGTTCCGATGACGCGGATGGCCGCCTGGGCCTCATGGGTGCAGGAGATGCAGCGACCGGCCATGAAGAGGCGGTCGAGATCCCGTGAGCGGAGAGCGCGAAGCGGAATTCCGCACGGGCGATTTGCTCCGGGATAACGAAATTTCGGGCCGGTGGGTTTTTCGCGGAGCTCGATCGGCCAGGCGCTCCAGGCGACGGCATCCTCAAACCCGGTTCCATCGGAAATGTCAGACCCGGTGAGTTGATAGAGCCCGGCAATCCGGCGGCTCTCGCGGATTCCCGCCTGAACGGGAACGGCGGTGACGACGGCATCGCGGAACCCCTCGACCGCACCGCGGAGAAAGCGCGCGATGTCCATGGCCGCAGCGCGGCCCCCGGCTGTGATGTCGGTGATGAGGGCGGGCATCCGGGGATCGAAATTTCCAGCGGCGAGATCGATCGTGCCCCAGACTTCGCCGCTCGCGACCCCTGCGCGGAATGCGACGCCCAGGGCCGCAGCGGGGAGAGCGCCATCGTAGACGGCGGCGCTCACGGCCTGCGCGATCCGGAGGCGTGCGTCCCCCGCAAGCGAGGATTCCGCGACTCCCCCGAGTTTGAAAATATAGGCCGGTCGCTGGAGCCGCTCGAGGGGCGACAGCTCCGAGACCGCTCCGGCCAGCGACGCCACCACCGCATCGCCCGTCGCATCCACAACGGCCGCCGCCATCACCCGCTCAAGGCCGGCGGGGTTTTGGACCAAAAGCCGGATCCCGTCTGCGTCCGGTGAGGCCTCAAGGATTTCCGCGCCCAGCCGGACGTCGATCTCCGGCTGGCCGGCGCAGAGTTCCGACGCGACGGAGGCGAAGGCGTCCGGCTCATGGAGAAGCACATCGAGGCGTCCCATGCGGAGCGGACCCCTGGCGCCGCCGGCGGCAAGCAACCGGCGGGCAAACTCGATTGGGAATCCCGGGTTGGCCGGCACAAGAGGCGAGTCGTCGTTTTCGCGAAGCAGGTAGAGGCCGCAAATGGTATGCACCAGAGCAAAGGAAGCCTGCCCGCCCAGCAGGCCCTGCCGTTCGACGAGCACGACGCGCGCGCCGGCGCGCGCCGCGGAAACGGCCGCCGCAACCCCCGCGCTCCCGCCTCCGATGACAGCTACGTCGACCCGCATGGAGAGGATGGACCGGGGCGCTCGGCAGCGATCAGCCGGGCCAGACCTTCGATCGTGGAAAAATTCTCCCGGGTCAGCTTGTGCGTTGGGATCCGAACGCCGAACTCCTGGTCGATCCGGATGAGCAATTGCATGATGGCCAGCGAGTCGAGGCCGGCATCGAAGAGATCGGAGCGGACATCAAAGCCGGGAGACGGCTCGATGATTCCGCCGGAAACTATTTCGAGTAGCTTCTCATGAATCGGGAGACAGGCATGATCGTGGTCGGGCGCGGCGGGTTCCATCGCCGGCAGGTTTCTCAATGGCACCCCGCAAGTCAACCTGATTAGCGACCGGCTCCAAGCGCGGAGGTCTTTCCCCAGCGGTGGCTGCCGCCGATCGCGCGGGTAATGAACTCCTTCGCCCGGCCGACGGCTTCGGCGAGCGGGAGACCGGCCGCGAGGCCTGCAGCGATGGCGGCGGAGAATGTGCAGCCGGTCCCGTGCGTCTCGACCCCGCGGCGGAACGGCGCGGAAAATTCCTGGAAGCCGTCGGCGGTCGCCAGAATGTCGGTGGCCGTCCTCGCCCGGAGGTGGCCGCCTTTGAGAAGAAAGGCGCATCCGTGGCGTGCAACAAGCCCGGCGCCGGCGGCGCGAATCCCGTCCAGGGTGCGGCACGGGACCCCGGAGAGCACGCGAAGCTCATCGAGGTTCGGCGTCACGAGCGTGGCCAGCGGAAAAAGGAGATCCCGGTAGGCGGCGATCGCTGATTTTTTCAGAAGCGGATCGCCACTGGAGGCGACCATTACCGGATCCACGACGAGCGGCGGAAGGTGTCTGCAGCGGCCGAACTCGGCGGCCACAGCCTTGACGATCGCCGTCGAGAAGAGCATCCCGGTCTTGATTGCAGCGACCGGAAACGCCTCGAGGCTCAGGCGGATCTGCGCGGCGACGATGTCCGGGCGCACGGCCTGGATCGCGGCGACGCGGCCAGGCACCTCGGCGACGACGCAGGTGATCGCCGTCTGCGCATACCCTCCGAGCGCGGTGATCGTCTTGAGATCCGCCTGGGCACCGGCTCCGCAGGAGTTGTCCGATCCGGCGACGGTGAGAACGACAGGCGGGGCTTTCAAGGGCGGATCAGCGCGAGCGGGTGGCTTGGAGGAAGAAGAAGATAAGCTGTCCGAGAGCGGCGACGAAGGCCGCGACATACGTGAGGGCCGCCGCATTAAGGACCTTGTTCACACCGTCGGCCTCTGCGCCGGCCTGGACCATCCCCATCTGCTGGAGGATGACCTTCGCGCGCCGCGAGGCATCGAATTCCACGGGCAGCGTGATCAGGTTGAAGATCACCAGCACGAGGAAGCACACGACGGCCACCATCATCAGGTGGAACGCATGGAAGAAGAATCCGGCGATGAAGATGATCGGCAGCATCTGCGAGGCAAATTGCGTCACCGGCACGATCGTCATCCGCCACTTCAGCGGGCCATAGGCCTTGGAATGCTGAATCGCGTGGCCGCACTCGTGGGCGGCGATGCCCAAAGCGGCGACCGACGGCGTATTGTAGACATCCGGCGAGAGGCAGAGGACCTTTTTCGTCGGGTCGTAGTGGTCGCCGAGCATGTCCTGGATCTGCAGGACCTCGACATCGTGAATGTTCGCGGCGCGAAGGATCTCGCGGGCCGCCTGTGCGCCCGTCACATTCGAGGTCGCACGCACCTGCTTCCATTTGCCAAACGCGCTCGAGACCTGGGACTGCGCCCAGAGACCGATCAGCATCGGCACACCGATAAGAAGAATCCAAGTCATCATAAGTTGATAAAAATTACCTCATTTGAGACACCCGGCAAGGCCGGGCGTTCAACGAATTCAGCACCTCAGATCCAACCGAGGGCGAAGAGCCCGGCCGTGATGCCGCCGCGGGCCGGCTTGAGCGACACCGTCACCACCTCGGGGTCGGCAAGCTGTGCGGCGAGGGCGGCGGACTCGGCTTCGAACTCGCTCTGGAGGGCAGCCTGCCGGGCGCGCACGGTCTCCGCCGACTCGACGGCGGCAGCAACCTCCGAGCCCTCGCGCATCGTGCGGCTCACACCGCGCGCGGCGGTGCCGGCCTTGCTGATCGTCGAGGCGCTCATCGCCTTGCGGCCGAAGAGGGCGCCGAGGATCGTGGTGCCGAAGGAAATGGCGGTCTGAACTTTTGCTTGGTTGGCCTGTTCCTTCTGTTTTTCGACGGCGGCTTCGGCGCGCGCAAGACGCTCGTCCAGGGCCGCGATCTTCGGGGCATACTTTTTCCGGAGCGCATCGACCTTTGCATCGCGGAACTCGCGCTGGGCGAGTGCGGCGCGGGCCTTGAAGTCGGCCGGGGATTCCCCGGATTCCGAGGTGAGTCCGAGGGCCGGGCACCGCAGGACCTCGAGCCGCTCATAGTCGGCGACCGCGCGCAGGAAATCCTTCTGCCATGAGGCGTAGTTCTTCGCCTGAGCGGCAGCCGGGGGGGCCGCAGCGCAGACGGCATCCGCGGGGGCGGCGGTAAGAAAATCCGCGATTTCGGCTTCGGGACGCTCGGCGTTCGCCCAGTCGACGGCGGCTACTCCGACGGGAAATTCCGCGGCCAGCAGGATGTCTCGGATCTCGTCGATTCCTGACTTGGCATCGGAAAACCGGACACGCGCGGCGCCAACGAGCCGCGGCTGGAGCGTGCCGTCGGAGGGCAGGAAGACCTGCTTGATTTCCGGAGGAAGCGACGGCGGCGGGCTTCCGGCCGCTGGAGCGGCGGCGGGGGCGGGAGCCGCCGCGGCGTGCCGGCGCGGGGCCATGAGAACCTTGACCTGGTCACGGGTCAGCGGGCCACGCAAATAGCTCATCGCCCACCGGGTCTCGAACACGACCGGCGCGTCGTCGTTGACGTTATTGAGAAGGAATTTCCGGGTTCCGAGCCCTGCCAGCAGGGCCTCGAGTTCGCCCTTCGAGAGCTTTGAGGCCGCACCGAGGAGCCCCTCGATCACGCGGGCCTTGTCGCGCTCGGTCTGGAGCCGCCCGATGAACCAGGTCCCGCAGTTGGCGAGCCCCTTGTAGTCGAGGTCGACCGGGTTCTGGGTGGCGAGGACAACCCCGACGCCAAATGCCCGCGCCTGCTTGAGAAGCGTAAGAAGCGGCAGCTTCGACGGCGGGTTCGCGACGGGCGGGAAATACCCGAAAATCTCGTCCATGTAGACAAGAGCGCGCAGGCTGGTCGTCCCGCTCTGCCGCCGCATCCATGAGACGACCTCGTTCAGGAGGAGCGACACAAAAAACATCCGCTGGGCGTCGTCGAGGTGCGCGATCGAGAAGATCGCATGCCGGGGCCGGCCGTCCTCCGTATGCAGGAACCGGGCGATGTCGAGGCGCTCGCCGGTCTGCCACGAGGCGAACCCGGGCGATGCGAGCAGAGTGTTGAGCGCGAGGACGAGCGCGAAGCGGTCCTTCGCGGGATAGAACGATTCGAGATCGAGGACGCCAACCTTGTCGAACGACGGCTTCTGGATTTTGGGGATGAGGCCCGCGAGGTCGAGGTCGTTGCCCGCCTTCCACTCGTGGGCGAAAAGCGCACCGAGGAACGCCCCCTCGCGGCTCTTGGCGGGGTCGGCCGCGATGCCGAGGAGCCCGAGCAGGCTGGCCACGGCTGTCTGCGCGCGCTCCGCCAGCGCCTCGGCATCGTCCAGGTCATCCGGCGCATGAAAGACATCCATCAGGTTGACGGGAATTCCGGCCGTGCTTCCGGGCGTATAGATCGCGAAGTCGGCCTTGTCCCGGAGCGCCCGGATGCGGTCGCCGTCCTGCCCCCATGCGGCCAGGCCATCCTTCCAGGTGGCCGCCTGCTTGGCCGCCCAGTCGTCGGGCTCCATTCCCTTACGGCGGGCATCCTCCTCGACGATCCATGGGCGGAAATCTTCCGGCCGCAGATCGGGAAATGTCAGGAGCAGGTTTCCGAGGTCGCCCTTCGGATCGATGATGATCGCGGGCACGCCGTCCATCGCCGCCTCCTCGAGCAGCGCCAGGCAGAGCCCGGTCTTCCCGCTGCCGGTCATGCCCACGCAGACCGCATGCGTCACCAGATCGCGGGAATCGTAGAGCAGGGGGACATCGACAGGCTTTTGATCCGGACCCTCGAGCGGGCGGCCGAGGTAAAAGGCACCGAGCTTCTCAAATGCGGAGGGATCGAGCGACATGCGCCGATACTGCCAAAACGCGGTATTTTCGCCAGCTGAAACCCGGGGCAGACAGATGAAAATCCGCGAACTCCCCGGCGCAAGCTTCTTTTGCCGGGGAGTAACACCCGGCCCGGGTGTCGGGCTTGGCGGCCCGCCAAGTCCATTTCCCGGCGAGGCCGCCGGAAACCACACCCGAGGCCGGGCGTGCTCTCCAGAATCCTGCATTGCGATGCTTTTTGTAGATGTGCTTGCCCTCTGCCGAAGCCATATCATTCCCCGTGTCATCCATCCCTCAAGCCCCGATGCTTCATCGGGCCATGCCGGAATTTGCGCGCGGCCGGAGGGAATTCTGCTTGAACTTCTCCGCCGGGCGCGAATGCTCCTGACTATGCGTCGATTGATCATGTTCATGCTGCTTGCGGGGGCTTCGGTGGCGATGGCCCAGACCCAGAAGGAATTCATTCTCGTGAGCGGCGGGCCGTCGCTGATCGAGTGGGAAAAATACAAAGCGACCCCGCATGACGTGTGGTGGGGGAATTTCATCCGCGCAGCGCGCGTGCGCATCGAGCAGATCCGCAAGGAACAGGGTCCGGGGGCGCTGATCACCTGGCTCGTCTACCGCCCCGGCTACGCCCGGCGTGCCGCGCGTCAGGATAAATCCGACCTCATCGGTAACATCACCTCGGTCCGCGACAAATACGGCGTCAACCTCGTCTGGTTCGACGACGGCAGGGACGTCATCAACTACCTCAATGCCGGGAAACCGCGCGACCGCGTCAAGATCGCGAACTTCGAATTCTACGGCCACTCAAACCGGGCGTGCTTCATGTTCGACTACAGCAACGAGATCGACAGCGGATCGAAGAGCTGGCTACACGAGACCGAGCTCGCCGGCATCCGCCGCGGGCTCTTCACCCCCGACGCGTTCATCAAGAGCTGGAGCTGCCACACCGGCGAGAGCATGAGCAAATTCTGGAAGCAGGCGACCGGCAAGCGGATGATCGGCGCGATCGGAAAGACCAACTACGCCGACGGGCACCTGCGCGGGTGGGTTCCGGCCCTCAGCCCCGGCGCGCGCTGGGGCGGATAGCCGTCAAAGCCGGATGTTCGGGTCGATCAGGTCGAGCGCCTTTTCGCCGAGAAACCGTCCGGCAGTCGTTGAGCGGACGCGGATTCGCACGTTGCCGAGCGACTGGGCGCGCAGCGAGGCCAGTGCGGCCGGAGGGATTTCGACCTGGGCCTCCGCCTCATAGTGGGCGATCGAGGGGAGGGGCTGGCCGTTGGCATCGGGGTCGGATGGCACGTCGCCGCCGTAGAGGTTGGCCAGGCCGGGGACGGACAGGCGGTCGGCCGCCGCAACGGGGATTGCGGTGATCCGCCCGTGAAATGTCTGCCGCGGAAGAGCAGCAAAGCGAACGCTGACTGACTGCCCGACAGCGATGCGCCGGGCCTGCTTCTCGTCCAGCGGGATCACAATTTTCGGTGCGCTGTCATCGCCGATCTCGAAAACCGCCTGCCCGGCCGGGAAGTAGATTCCCAGCAGGTCGTCCGGGCGCCTTGTCCTCACGATGCCCGCGCGGGGCGCGCGGAGTTCGAGGCGGGCGATCCGGTCCTTGATCCCCTTGAGCTGCTCGTCGGCTTCCGAGACGAATTTGTCCAGAACCGGAACGGAAAGCCGGGCCTCCACGGAGGGGTTGGCCAGTGCCGCCCGCTGCCGGACAAGAGCGGATTCGCGCTGGAGCTGTGTATCGGCCAGCTGGGATTCAAGCTCGGGGTTTTCCAGGCGGCCGAGCAGCTCGCCCGCGGCCACGTGCTGGCCCTCGGCGACCTTGACCTCGCGCAGAAACCCGGAGGCCGGCGACGAAACCGGTTCGATCTTCCCATGCTCGAGCGCGGCCGAACGGCGGATCGTCTCCTGCCAGGGCACGAAGAAAAGCAGCGAACCGGCGAGCAGAGCGATGAGCCCGGCGAAGCGCAGGCGCGGGATGCCCGCGGTGCGGAATTCCCCGGAACCTTTGAGCGTGCGGCCGAGACGGTAGAGCGGCAGCGCGAGCGACACGAACAGGAACAGGCCCACGTACGTGCGGCTCAGGACCTGCAGGCCGTAAGGCTCAAGGACGTCAAACATTTTCACAGAGATGTTGTAGGTGATAAACCAACCATAGCAATAGGCTGCCACGGCGTAGAGCCCGAACATCGGCCCGGTCTCGTGGCCGGCGATCCGCTTCGCGCTGGTCTTCATGCCGAGCAGAGTGCGCTGCGCCCAGCCGGTCACCCACGCGTTGCTCTTCGCGCGCAGGTTCGGGATCTCCAGCAGATCGGTCATGATGTAGTAGCCGTCAAATTTCATCAGCGGGTTCGCGTTGAACAGGACAGTGGAAACGCTGCAGAGCACCATCGTGTTGAAGCACATCTGGTGGAAGAGCCCGGGCTGCGAAAACAGCCAGAGCCACACCGCGATGCTCGCCAGGAACAGCTCGATCACGATGCCAGCCGCCGTCACAACGATGCGCGCCCGCTTCTGCGCCAGCCACGAGTCGCTCACGTTGCAGAACAGATAGGGCGTGAACAAGATGAACATGAACCCCATCTCGTGGACCTCGCCGCCGTAGCGCTTGCAGGTGAACGCGTGGCCGAACTCGTGCACGATTTTGACCCCGATGAAGACGACCCATGTGAGCCCGAGGTTCTGGAGGGTGAAAAAGTTTGCGCCCTGTGCCGTGATCGAATCCCAGTGGTCGATGGCGGCTCCGAGCGAGGCGAGCATGAAGAGCCCGGCCGCCAGCAGGGCCGGCCACGTGAAGATCCACGAGACCGCCGGCATGAGCCGCTCGAGCAGAATGTCGGGGTCGTAGAGCGATTTCTTGAAGTAGAGGACATGGCCGACCCCGGCCTCAAAGCGGTGCTTCTTCTTGGCCTCGCGGAGCCGGCGCGCGCGGTCGCTCGCGCTGGGCGCGCGCACCCGGAGCAGCCCGGCCGAGCCCAGCTGCTGCGCCAGCGCAAAGAGCTCCTGCACGGCGGCCTCCTTCGACATCCCCCGCCAGTAGCCGGACTCCGCGCGCAGGCCTTCGGCGATCGCATCCAGCCGGAGCTTGCCGTCGAACTTCCGCGCGGCGGTCACGTGCGCGATCGGAAGCCGGAAGTAGCCGAGGCTCAGCGGGTTTTTGTAGACGAGATACGTTCGGCCGAGATAGCGCTGCTCGCGCTCGATAAGGTCGCCGCGCATCGGCGCCGGGGCAATCCCCGCGGGATCCGGAACCGTCGCCGGTGCGGCCGGCGTCATTTTGCCGGCTCGCCGGGCGGCGCAAACGACGCCACGGCATAGGTGCCGGCGACGAGGGCCCGGTCACCGTTTGGAATGATGACCCGGACTTTGAACTCGCCGCTGGCGGCGTTGACGACCGAGGAAAGCTTTTCCACCCGGCCCTCGAAGACGCGGTCCGGGAGGTCGGGGACCTTAACCGTGACCACCTGGCCTTCCTTGATTTCCCGGATGTGGGCGGCAGGCAGGAAAACCTCCAGATAAAGCCGGTTGACGTCCGCAAGAATCAGGACCGGAGTGAACTCGTCGACGGCCTCCCCCACCTCGCGCAGCTGCTCGGTCACCACGCCGTCGAACGGGGCGGCGACCTTCCGGCGCTCAAGAAGCTTCTCGGCCTGGGCGAGCTGGACCTTGGCGACTTCGAGGTTCATCCGCTTCTCCTCGCCCTCGGTCTGGCTGACCACGTTCTTTTTCCGGAGCTCCTCGGCGGACTTCCATTCAAAGGTCCGGAGCGCAAGGACGTGGCGCTGCTGTTCGACCTGGAGGGTTTCCATGTCGTTCTCCAGCTCCATGACGATGTCGCCTTTTTTCACGAGGTCCCCCTCGTCCTTGATTTTGCCGATCACACCCTGGGCGCGGCTGGCCATGCGGGCCTGCTCGTAGGGAACCAGGAGACCCTTGACCTCCTGGGGGGCGGCCTGGGCGAGCGCGGCGGCCGCGAGAAACAGGAAAATGCGTTTCATAAAAATCAGACCCCCCACTCGGTCCGGAGGTAGTTGAGGAACGGCCTCGTGGCGACCCAGCCGAGCGGGCGCCGGCCCATGAGGAGCTTGGCCTTGCCGGTGAAGCCAGGCTTGAGCAGCTCGTCCAGCGGGGAGTTCTGCGGAAACGGCGCGCGCGCAATGAAAACGCTGCCGGTCTTCTTCAGCTCGGGAACCTGGCTCACCCGGTTGGCCCCTTGGAGCGTCGTCGTCAGGGGCACCGAGGGGTGCGGGTGCAGGATGAAATCCACACGGAGCGCCCGGCCGGCCTCGAGCTCGGAGAGAACGTCGCCAAGGTCCTTTTGGCGGATGTCGAGATGGATCTCATAGTCGCCCAGCCCGCCAATCTCGCAGAACGGCTTGCCGGTCTCGAGCGCCTCGCCCTCGCGGTTGTTCAGGTTGCGCGTCAGGACCATGCCGTTGATGGGCGAGCGCAGCTCGGTGCGGCTGCGCAAATACTCGATGCGCCGGATGGCCTCGGTCTCGCGCGCGGCCCCGAGCTCGGCAATCTTGCGCTCCGCCTCGCTGCCGAGCGTCTGCGCCTTGCCGGCCTCGACCTGCCAGCGGAGGAGCTGCTGCCGCGACACCGCCAACTGGGTCGCATAGTCGGTGTCGTCGAGCTTTGCGAGAAGCTGTCCGGCCTTGACAATCTCGCCTTCCTTCACGGCCACCTTGACGACGCGGCCGGAGGTCTCCGCCACGACCAGCGCCTTGCGCGAGGGCATCACCGTGCAGTCGGTCGAAATCTTCCACGGCACCGGGATGGCGAGCACGACCGCGGCGACGAGGATCGGGGCCACAATAAAACCGAGCACCTTCCGGCGCCGGTTCTGCGTCCAGGCGCGGATCGTCCGGCCGGCAGCCGATGCGACCGGACGGAACGGGATGTGGTGGAAATGGGTCGCGGCGTCGAGTGCCTTTGCAAACTGGGCGGCGCACCAGGTGATCAGCTCCTGCGCGTTCGGCGGAAAGGGACCGTCCTCGTTGCGGCCGGCAATCAGAAGGCAATCCGGCGGGGCATTTTTCGAGGTGGAAAGATGGCACCACGCCGCCCGCAGGAGGCCGGCCTCCTCAAGCGCCGGGCGGAGCTTCTCATCCGCGGCGGATGTTTCGACAAGACCTCCGCCGGTGCTCAGGGCCAGGTTTTCCGCAACCCGCCCGAGCGCCCGCGAGTGCACCGCGCGGGCATCGACCGCTTCCTGGTTCGAGGCGGCGGCGAGCACCCACTCCCGGCCCTTCTTGCGGAACACACAGGCCAGATCGGCCCGGAGGAGATCGACCAGATAGTTCGCCGCCGCACCGCACAGCAGCTTGGGATCCAGCTCGCCGACAAACTCGTTCTGCAGGCGCAGCATCGTCTGCGCCTGGTCGTTCTTGGCGGCCAGCTGGGTGCCATGCCACCCGCGGAGGTAGTTTTCGGCCTGCGCGCAGACCTGCGCGAGAAACGATGAGATGTCGTTATACGTCCGCGGGTCTCCGGCCTGCGGAAGCCAGATCTGCAGGACCGCGACAACCTGGTCGCCCACAGGAATCGGATGGTAAAAAAACGGATGCGGCACCGTGTTGCCGATCCCCCCCTCCGGCACCTCGCGGGGCTGGGTCTGCGGATCATTTGCCGCCACGATGTGCGGGCGCTTCGCCGTGACGGTCTGGGAGAGGACCGCGTCGACCCATTCCTTCTGGCGCGTTCCGCCCTCGTAGCCGGACGATTCGAAGCGGACACCTGCGATCTTCCGCAGCGAGCCGCCCTCGAGCGTCCAAACCGCACCGCCCTGCGCGTTCAGGCAGTCCGCGGCAAGGTCGAGAAAGCGGGGGAAAAAGATGCGGGGCGCGGCAGCCGACCTGGCGAGCGCGGCGATTTCCGCAAGGTTGCGCTGGATCCGGTCGCGCGTCTGCTCGAAGACCTGCTGTTCGGCAAGGGTCATTCGGACGGTTGCTCAGCAGCCGTCTCGCGGGCCTGCTGGACGGCCTGCTGCCGGCGGGTGAGCATCGCCTGGAGGAGCTGGTGCAGGCGGGCGGCGGACTGGACGGACATCACGATGCGGTTGGAAAGGTTCACCGGCTCATCCACAATCTTCCCATTGAGGTTCGGGTTGACCCCGAAATCCAGAATGACTTCCTCGGCGGTCATCAAACCGCGCACCATGTTGGAGTAGGAGGTTTGCATTCCGGCGGTTGAAAGAACGACGGGCTCGGCAGGGGCAGAAGTCTGGTTTTCCATTAGGAGCAAAACCTTAGTCCGCCCTCCCGCCTTCTCAAGTGGAATTTTGCGCCGCCCGGCCGAGAAGCAGGCATCCGGCCAAATCTCACCGGGCTTGCAGGAACGCATGCTGCGGCAATACTGATCGTCGGGCTTGAAGAAGCCGCCGAATCCGGTTTCGATGATGGGCCGGTGAAAATGTTTTCTCCATGCGGCCGCCTGCCGCTGCGATTTTCCACTCACGCCCGATGAAAAGCGGCATCGAGTGCGAGGCAGTGTGCTGCCGGCGGCCGGCCGACGAGCCGTTCGGCCCGCGGGCGGTCCATGAGTTTTCGGGATCCTTCGCTGCCGGCGAGGTCGTCGGCTTCTGCGGTCCGGACGGCTGCGGCAAGGGCCTCCTTCTGAACCTGATCGGGCTCATCGAAATGCCCGACAGCGGCAGCCTGAATCTTTTCGGGCACGACACGGGGGGCTTTTCCCCCGAAGAGGCGGCGGCGTTCCGGAATGAGGCGTGCGGATTCCTGTTCACGCACCCCTATCTGCTTCCCTCGTTCACGGTTGCCGAGAACCTCGCCATGCCGCTCTTCAGGATCTGTGGCGGCGACGCCCGCAGCGCCCGCGAACGGACGCTCGCGGCGCTGGAATTTGTCGGGCTGGCCGGCGCGGAAACCTGCCTGGCCGCAAAGCTGAGCCAGGAGCTTCGATGGCGCGCCGCCTTCGCAAGGGCCCTGGTCCACGAGCCGGATGTCCTCATCGCCATCTCCCCTCCTGCGGACGGGCTGCTTCCGCTGGCCCGCCTTGCCGCAGACCTGTCGGGGCTCACTGTCCTCTGGGCCGGCGAGCGTACAGCGCTCGAGCCGTATGCCGACCGGATCATCGAAATGCGGGACGGCCGCGCGCTGCCATGATCGCTCTCGCTCCGGCATCGTCCGCCCGCGCCTCACACCTCGCGTTTGCTCTGTTCTGCCTTCCCGGCCAGCGGCGGCGCGACGCGCTGGTCTTCTACCGGTTTTGCCGCACCGTCGACGACCTCGCCGACGAGCCCGGCCGCAGCCCGGAGGAAAAGGAACTCCTCCTCAACGAGTGGCTCGCCGCGATCCCCTCGAACCTGCCGCCGGAGCTCGAGGACGTGGTGCGGAGAAACGGCCTCGACCGCCGGCTTCTCGAGGAGGTGGTCCGCGGGTGCGCGATGGATGTCCGCCCGTCGCGCTTTGAAACATTCGCCGCCCTCGAGGCCTACTGCTGGCGGGTCGCCTGCGCGGTCGGCCTCGCGTCGATCCGGATTTTTGGCTGCAGTCATCCCGGCAGCGAGAGCTACGCGGTCAACCTCGGACACGCGCTGCAGCTGACCAATATCCTCCGCGACATCGGCGAGGATGCGCGCGGCGGCCGCCTCTACCTGCCGGCCGATGAGCTCGCGCGCTTCGGCGTGGAGGCGGACGCCCTGCTTGCCGGCCGTCCGGGTGCGGGCTTCCAGCCGCTCATGCGATCGATGGCGGGCCGCGCGCGGGCCCGGTTTGCCGCGGCCGTCCCGCCGGCGCCGGATGCCCGGACGCTGCGGCCCGCCGAAATCATGCGCGCCCTCTACGAGCGGATTCTTGGCCGGATGGAAAAGGAAATGTTTCCAGTCCTCACGAAGCGAATCCGGCTCGGCAGGATTGAGAAGATTGCCATCGCGGGATCGGTCATCCTGCGCGGAAGTGGTGGAGGGTAGGGGGGTCGAACCCCTGACCTCGTCATTGCGAACGACGCGCTCTACCAACTGAGCTAACCCCCCAAACGAGACAGTCAGATTGCCACCGCTCCGGGCCGCTGGCAATTATTTTTGTGCGCGGAGCGCGGCACTCTACCTGCGGCAGTAGTAGACGAATGCCGGCGGGATGTTGGCGAGGACGACCTCCGTCCGCCGGACATCGCGGAACGACGCCTCGAGACGTCTGCGGAACGCGCGGCCGGCCTTGAGCCAGTGGGGCCCGAAGTAGGCAAAGGTGGAAAAGACGGCGCCTTCATCCAGCGACGCGAGGACCTCGTCGAGGATCGCCGCCTGCAAACCGTCATCGAAGGCCGCCCATGGCAGCCCGGATAGAATGGCATCCGGCCTGCCGAATGCCTCCTCCTCCAGGTGGGCGGTGAGCCTGGTAGCGCAGCCCTCGATCACGCGGGCATCGGGAAATTTCGCGGCGACCGTGCGGGCAAGCTCCGGGCTCTTCTCAATCGAGACGAAGCGGGAGCCGCTGCGGAGCGACTTGAGGATCTCCCCGGTGAATGCGCCGCTCCCGGGTCCGAGTTCCAGCACGCGCGAAGCGGCCGGCACACCGGAAGCCCGGACCATCATCCTCGCGAGCGCGGGGGACGACGGCCAGATTGCCCCCACCGATGCGGGCGAACGCAAAAACTCCCGCACGAAGCCGAGCGACATGGTGGGTTGGCGGCAGGGCCGGCCTAGCGGACGACGCGCCCGGCTCCGGAGCCCTTCATGAGCGCCTCCGCCTCCGCGCGGGTCGTGTAGTTGATGTCACCAACGATCGAGTGCGCGAGGCACGAGGCGGCCACCGCAAAGGCGATCGCCTGCGCGGGATCCGCCAGCTCGGGTGTGTTCAGCGCGAAGATGAGCCCGGCGCCGAACGAGTCGCCGCCACCGACGCGGTCGACGATGTTTTTGATCGGCCAGGGCTCGTATTGTCCGTCGCGCACGGGGGCGAAGTGGGCCTTGTCGGCCTTCACGTCGTAGAGCATCGCCCCCCAGTTGTTGTGCGAGGCCGAGTAGCTCTCGCGCAGCGTGATCGCGACCAGCGAGACGTTCGGAAACTGCGAGGCAATCTGCCGCGCCACGTCGGGGTATTTTTCCGCGGCGACTTTTCCGGAGTGGACATCGGTTTCCGCCGCGTGGATGCCGAGCACGTCGGCGGCATCCTCCTCGTTGGCGATGACGACATCGACGAACGGCAGGATCGCGCGCATCGTCCGGTTGGCGAGTTCGCCGGCCGCAGTCCCCGGTTCCCAGTTCCACAGCTTCTTGCGGAAATTCAGGTCACACGAGACCTGCAGGCCCGCCGCCTTGGCGGCCTTCACCGCGGCGAGGACCGCGTCCGCCGAAACCTGCGAGAGAGCCGGCGTGATCCCGGTCGTGTGCAGCCACTTGGCGCCGGAATAGATGGCGTCCCAGTCGTAGTCCGCCGCAGGGGTCATGCTCACCGACGAGTTCGCGCGGTCGTAGATGACGTTGCTCGGACGCTGGTTCGCGCCGCTCTCAAGGAAGTAAAGGCCGAGCCGGCCCTTCTTTGTCCGCACGATGTGGCCGGTGTCCACACCGAGCCCGGTGAGGACGCCCACGCAGGCGTCGGCGATCGCGTGCTGCGGCAGCGCGGTCACAAAGCGCGCGGAGGCCCCGAAGATAGCAAGCGACGCGGCGACGTTGGCCTCCGCGCCGCCGAATGTCAGGTCGAGCGGACCCGGCAGCGCCTGACGGAACCTCAGGAATCCCGCCGGGGCGAAGCGCCCCATGATTTCTCCGAATGTGACAATGGTCGTGTTGCTCATGATTTGTTGCGGATGGATTGGATGATTTCGGTGGCGGCGGCCGAGCGGCCGGTGATCGCCGGCCAGTCGCCCGCCTGGATGAGGTCGCGCGGGGCCAGCCACGATCCGCCCAGCGCGCCGACGATCGGCTCGCCAAGGTAGGTCGCCATGTTCTTTTCGTTCAGCCCGCCCAGCGGGACATACTTCAGGCCGAGGTGGGCGTAGGGCGCGGAAATATTTTTCAGATACGAAAGCCCGCCAGACGCCTCGCACGGGAAAAATTTGAGCAGCCGGCAGTCGAACTCCAGCGCCGCTTCGATGTCCGACGGCGTCGCGATCCCCGGCGCGAATGAAAGCCCCTCCGCGGCCGCAGCCGCGAGCACGCGGGCATTAGTTCCGGGCGCAACCCCGAACGCCGCCCCGGCATCCCGGGCCGCCTTGAGCTGGTCGGACGTCAGAATCGTGCCGACGCCGGCGATCATCTCCGGCAGCGCGGTCCGGATTTTTTTGAGGGCTTCGAGCGCCGCGGGGGTGCGCATCGTGAGTTCCATCACCCCGACGCCGCCGGCCAGCAAAGCCTCGGCAAGGGGGACGGCGTCATCGGCGCGGTCGACGACCAGCACCGCAATCACGCCAAAGGACTCAATGCGGACGGATAATTCAGGATCAAATGCAGTTGCCATGGGAAGACCATCCAGCCTGAATGGACGTCCCCTCACCCGCAATCCTAAATTCCCCGCAACCGGAAATTGGTGCCGCTTCGCGTCGGGACACTTGTCCTTCGCCGCAGGTGCCGCCCGGAAATCCCCTTGCCTATTCAGACAAAGGTCACTAAGCCATGGTCATCCCTATGACCAAGTGCCCATTCCTCGAAAAGCTGAAATGTTTCACCACCACCCGGGAGTGCGATAGCGAAGCCTGCACACTGGATGACATTCCCCCGCTGAGTCACATGCTTGTGGCCGGGGCGCTGGCCGCCGTGCTGGCCGTGCTCGTGGGCTGGCTCATCACGAAATCCAAGCGTTAGTTTTTCTTCCCCCCGCGTGATCCGCCGCCCTCCGGTCCCGATGCGCGCCGGCTGAGACGTCGCGCTCAAGACCTCCCTGCGAGAACACTTCACGGCACGGGATTCCGTGCAACCAAATCGATCAGAAATTCCTGATCCCGCCCGCCAGAATCAGGGCTTTTTCGCGGGCTTCGGAAGACGGAATGCCTTCGGCGCCGGCTTGGAAGCTTTGGTAACCTTGGCTTCCTTTTTGGGAGCCGGAGCTTTCCCTTTGGCTGCGGGCTTACCGGCAGCCTTCGCGCGGTGAGCGGCCCATCGAGCCTTGGACGCTGCGGCAATTTTGGCGCGACCCTCGGGGGTGAGCTTTCCCTTGCCGGCAGCAGCCGGCTTCGCGGCCGGAGCGGCTTTTTTGACCGCCGGAGCGGGCTTGGCCGCTGCTGCGGGAGTTGCTGCGGGCGCGGCAACCTTGACGCCTTTCGAGGCGTAGCGGCCGGGCTCAATCTTTTGCGTCAGCTTTTTGCCGGTCGTGCTGAACCACACGGAAATGTTGCCGGAGGGCGAGCCGAGCTTCTCTGCAATCTCCTTAACCTTGAGCCCCTGGCTGCCGGCGGCGTCGAGCAGAGCGAGGATCCGGTCCTTCACGCCTCCGGATTTTCCCTTCCGCGCCGAAGCAGCCTTCGCCGGCTTGCGGGTCTTCCGCGCAGCAGCCTGCGGGGCAGCCCCGAGCACGGGCGCCGCAACTCCAGTCAGCACCTTGGCAAGCTCGGTTTCAAGTTCGGCGATGAGTTTGACGAGTTCCTCTTTGCGCTCCGAAAGGCTGATGGCCCGGCGCAGAGTTTGGCTGGTGATATGAGTAAGATCCATATTAGGCGCACACTGAGCCTTAGTTTGAAATGTTTTGCAACTGCTTTCTTCAAGTGGGAAGCGGGTGTCAGCGGATGCCGCCCGCCCATCAGGCACCTGGTTTCGTGGCATCGGCATCCCGCCGGCAATTGGAGCACTCCAAGCTGCGGCAAAACGGTGGCTTAAGGCTACCCGCGCCGGCTCCGGGGCCCCTGGACCTTGTCACGGCACTCGCTGGGGGAGAGCCCGGTGGCTTCGCGGAAGACACGGCCCATGTAGTTGTAGCTGCCGAACCCGCATTTCTCAGCAATCTGGGTGACCGGCATGTCGCTGTGCTCCAGGAGGCGTCGGGCGCTGGCCACCCGGACCTCGCGGATCTGCTCGATGATCGAGCATCCGAACATCTCGCGGAATTTCCGCTCCAGGCTGCGGCGGGCCATCGGCTGGGCCTTGATGACGTCGTCGATCGAGATCGGCTCGAGCGCATGGGCCAGAACGTAGCGGATCGCCGCAGCCATCGCCGGATCCCTCACCGCAACCGAATCGGTGGACGTGCGCTCGACGATGCCGACCGGCCCCAAAAGAAGATCCCTGCGCCCCGGCTTGCGACCGTGAAGGATCTCGTCCAGAACCTTCGCCGCAGCCCTGCCGATCCGCTCCGGACCGAGCTGGATGCCAGACTGCGCGGGATACGAAGCCTCGTTGATCAGGTCGTCGTAGTCGCTCCCGAGAACGGCCACATCGTTGGGAACCGTGAGCCCCGCGGCCCTCGCCGCCTCAATGATCCGGCGGCCGGCATCCGCCCCCCAGACGAACACCGCCACCGGCTTGGGGAGGGATTTCAGCCACGCCTTCATTTTGCGCGAGGGAACTTCGAGATCCTGCAGCGGACACGCGTGCCCGCGCGAGGCGAGGAGCTGGCGATACGTGTCGAGACAGGAACGCACGAGCCCCTTCCGGATTTCTCCGACACACGCAAAATTTGTGTATTGGCGTCCGCAGAAGAAGTCCGCGGCCATCGAGGCGATGGCTTCCGAGTTTCCCGACACGCGCGGGAACGGCGAATCGACCGGGCGCGGCATCCCGACGTTCACCACCGGGAGCCCGGTCTTCTTCATCGCCTTCACCGTCGCCGGCCCCGTGATGCGCGTGATGATCCCGTCTCCTTGCCAACTCCCGAAATCCGGAACGGCATCATCGACCAGCACCGGAATGATGGTGATCTGCCAGGGCGTGTGCTGCTGCGCGTAATCGAGCACTCCGGAGATGATCCGACGGCCCCAGGATTTCGAGGGATCGTGGACGACCGCGATCGAAGCCGTCTGGTTTGAGGAAGGTTTTCGCATGCTGTGTGTCTTTTAAGCCGGGGCATCCCGGTGGTCCGGGTGGATCAGGTTCTTGCCAAGGGTAAAGTCCCGGAAGTCAGCGGGGTTGCGGGTCAGCAGCCGCCATCCGCGCGTCTCAGCGTGGGCGCCGATCCAGAAGTCCCCCAGCACCCGCTCCCGCTTTCCTCCCCGTGCACGGTAGGAGGCGTGCGCCCGGGCCGCGCGCCACGCCACATCGGTGTCGAACGGATCGAAATGCCATCCCGCAAACCGGCGGTCGAGTTCCTTCTTGCTGGCATGCCTCACGCCGGTTTCCGCATAGATCACCGGGTTATAGGCCAGACCGTCCACCGAACCGAAGTGTGTGATTTGCCGCAGCGACCACTCGAACCAGTCCGGGTCGCCGGTCGCCAGATCCAGCAGCACGCACGAGTCAACCAGGATCACTCGTGCCCCCTGACCTCGCGCAGGATTTCGTCCGTCGTGCCCACTCCCTTCAATCCGCCCGCCCAGCGTGCGGCCATGGCGGCTCCCTTGCTCCGGTCGGTCGCCGGCGCAATGGCGATGACCGCCCGCCCGCCGTGATCCAGCAAAAATGTCTCCACTTCCTGCCGGGGTTTGATTCCCGCCGCCTCGCGCAACCGCCGCGGCAGCGTGACCTGGCACTTGCTTGTCGTCCTCATGGGTAACACTTTCCTCCGCGAATTTTCTTACTGCAAGCCGATTCTTCCCGTTCACTCCGGGCGCACTCCCGAATCCAGCGATTCCTCCCGCGAAGCCGCCAAGCCAAAGACAGAGGACAAAACGGGCCGGCCCCAAAAAGCCCAAAACGCACAAAAGCCAGCAGGCGCCCCTTGTTTCCGCTTTCCACTTTTTGCTTTCCACTTTTTCTCCTCAGCACCCTCACTTCCCCCGCGCCTTCTTGACATCCGCGATCCGCAGCGGGAACATGCCTATTCATGAGCGGGCATATCGAATCCTTGCTGGCACCCTTCTGGAGGACCGACGATGGGCTCACTCCATCCGAGCGGGCGGAGGCCTTTGGCATCGATCTCTCGCTCGTCGATGACAACCTCCGCCTGACGCCCGAGCAGAGGCTGGACCAGAACCAGGCGGCGCTCGACCTCATGGCTGTTTTGTCTGCGGCCCGCACCCCTCATGGAAAACCTCAAGGATCTTCTCTTTAAGCTCGCAAAGGCGGATGTCCGGTTTGTCCTTGTCGGCGGCTTCGGGGCCGTCTCACTCGGCAGCTCGCTTGTCACCCGGGACGTGGATGTGGCCTGCGATATGTCGGTCGATTCACTCGTGCGCGTGCATGCCGCGCTGGCGGCATTTCACCCGGTTCACCGGATGACCCCTCAACACCTGCCGTTCACCCGCGAGAAGGCTGAACGGGGCGGGTTGAAGAACCTTTATCTTTCCACGGATCTCGGGCAAATCGACATTCTCGGGGAGATCAAGGGGATAGGAAATTTTCTCGCCTGCCTGGAGCAAAGCGAGCCGCTCAGCCTCTCCGGAGTCGAAATCCGCGTCCTCACACTCGATGCCCTCATCGCGGCCAAACGCGCGATGGGCCGCCCGCGCGACCTCCATGCCGTCCTCGAATTGGAGGCCATCCGCGATCGCCTTAAGCCGCAGTAAAACGGTCTCCCGCCGGTTCCCCGCTCACAGCCTGCCCCGGAAATTCCTCCCGCGAAGGCGCGAAGCCGCGAAGGTAGAAAAAGGGGGGATTAACCACGAAGCACACCGAGAACACGGAAGGGCAGATCATGTGAGGTAGGGGCACATCGCCGAGGTGCCCGACTTACATGATGAACTGAAAAAGAAATGCAAATTTACCACAGTGGCCAGGCGGGCACAGAGGGAAGGATATCCAGATTTTTGAGGGCCTGACTCAATTCTCAGGTTTCAGGTCCCGGCCTTTCAGGTTTCTCTTTTCCTCCGCGCCCCAGCGCCTTCGCGGGAACCCTCTTCCCCTCCCGACTAACTTGAACCAAAGTTACTCCCTTTTCCCCACCCGGCGCCGCTCGGGTTCTGGTGCTGAAAACTGAACACTGAAAACTCTTCTGCTTCCCCCCTTCGCGCCTCCGCGCCTTCGCGGGAACCTCCTTCTGAAAACTGAACACGGAAAACCGAACACTCTCGCTCCCATCGGTAATTCTACCGGCTACCCCGCGCCCCAGCCAGCGCCGCCTTGATACTTTCCCACCGACTCCAACCCAGCGCCTTCACATGTGCCTTTCCCTTGTTTCCACGTCGCCTCGCCCGCTCCCCTCCTCGCCCCCGCGCCTCCGCATGAGCCCCTCTTCCCTGAACACTGAAAACCGCCGCCGCAGGCGGCGAACCGTTGGCGCAAAAATGCATAAAGAAATACGCAATTGTATCTATCGCGGATTTTTGAAAGCCGCCAAGATCCGGTAAACTTCGCCTTAACTTTCACATCATTTCCCGCAGCCACACCCAACATCCTTTCACAACTATGCAAAGCCTACCCCGCCATCTCCGCCCACAATCCACCCAGCACCCGGCAGTATTCAGTTCGCAAGTTTCAAGGTTGGCTTCTGTCCTCGTTGCGGTTGGTATGGCCACACTCTCTTCGGCTGCATCTGCAGCAACATTCAACTGGTCTAACAATACCACCGGCAACTGGAGCAGCAGCAATCTCACGACCGACTGGAAATCCGCGACGGTGCCAAATGCCGCCGGCGCGGTGGTCCGATACACGCATAGTGGTGGAGGCAGCCTTTCCGGCACAGTCACCCTGGATATGAACGCCATCGTAGGCATCATTGACCACCAGACCGGCGTCGGAGGAAGCACGGGGATATTTACTGTTGCAAAATCGGGGAGCTTCGCCCTCACCATGGACAACACCGGAGGCCCCTCAAATTCGTTTGGCAACACCAATGCGGCGATCGTTGGGATTGGCAATGCCAACGCGTCCAATATTACCCAAGTCCAACCGGACATCATCATCGCCAACACCGATCTCGACATCGGCTCGGTCAGCGGCGGCGTTCTGATCGGCACCTCCGCCAACAGCAGCAACATCACAGCGACTACGAACCAGAACCTCAATATCCGGTGGAACGGAGGGAATGCGGCGCGTCCGATGACGATCAATGCCGGCATTGGCAACAGCGGGGCGGGCAACATCACGCTGAACCACGTCGGAACGGGTGCGGCCACCGAAACGACCCTGATGACCGGCACCATCGGCGTGCAGGTGACGAGTATCAGCCAGAACACGACCCAGGCGACACTCAACATCACCGGCAGCAACACAGCGTTCGCCGGCACGACGAACCTGCAGGCGGGCACGCTCCAGGCCAACAACGCCAACGCGCTCGGCAGCACGGGCAACATCACGTTTTCAGGCGGGGCACTCCAATACACCGCTGCCAGCGCCGGACAGAACTGGGCGGCCCGCTTCAAGAACAGCACGGCAGGCCCGATCTCGCTCGGCACCAACGGCCAGACGGTCTCGCTGACGGCCATCGACAGCAGCAATACCGGCGGCCTGACGAAGCTTGGCACCGGCACGCTAAACCTGAACGGTGCGAATGCCTACACCGGCGACACGCGTTCAAACGCGGGCACGCTGGCCGTGGGCAACGTCGATGCGCTTTCGGCCTCGACCCTCGACATGAATGCCGCCGACGCAGGCGCGATCACCTTTACCGTTGTCGGGACAAACACTTATAACCTCGGCGAACTGAATGGCACACGCGCGCTCGGCATCGCCTTAAACAGCCTGAGCATCGGCGCAACCAACCTCTCGTCCAGCTACAGCGGGAACCTCAGTAGCTCGGGCGGCGGACTGACCAAGGCTGGCACAGGAACGCTGGTGCTCGCCGGCACCAACAGCTATTCCGGTATTACGACGGTCAACGCGGGGGCGCTCCAGTTTGCGAAGCAGGTCGCACTTTACAACAATGTCACCGCCAGCTGGACGGATACGAATCTTGTCGTCGAGTCCGGTGCAACAGCGGCATTCAATGTGGGTGGTTCCGGCGAGTTCACGGCATCCGATCTGGATCTCCTGAAAGCCCTCGGAACTCCGTCTGGCGGGTTCAAGAGCGGGGCAACCCTCGGAATCGACACGACGAATGCCGGCGGGTCATTCACCTACAGCTCGACCATCGCCGATCCGAATGCGGGCGCGAACGCGCTCGGCCTCAGCAAGAGCGGGTCGGGGGCGCTCATTCTCGAGGGAGCGAACACATATACCGGACCGACGCTCGTCACGGCCGGCACGCTGGTCGTGAACGGCAGCGGATCGCTCAACTCGTCCAGCAGCGTGACGGTTTCGACCGGGGCGACGCTGACAAATAATTCCACCGCCCTGACGACCGCGCTCGGCCTGGACGAGGGAGCGACGCTCTCCGGGAGCAGCAGCTTCACGCCGTCGGCGCTGGCGATCACGGGTGACCTGACCGGTGGGGCGTTCGCCGCAATCACGCTGGATTCCTCGCTCACGAAGACCGGCGCGCTGGCCTTCACGCTGACAAATGTCGTGGACGGCAGCTACAGCCTGTTCAGCGGGACAGCGCCGGGCGGTTCGTTCGCCAGCGTGAGCGTGGGCGGGACTCCGCTCGTCGATCAGACTGGCGGCATCTTCTCGGCCGAGGTCGGAGGCTTCAACTACACCTACGACGACAACCTGAACAACCTGGGAATCGCTGCAATCCCCGAACCGGCCACATGGGTGATGGTCGTACTCGGACTCACATTCCTGCTATACCGCCGGCGGGTCGCGCGAGGGATGGGCGTGCGTCGCGGATGAACATAGAAATTTCTATGAAGAGCCGCCGGAATCCTCCATTCGACCAGAACGAAAGTCTTTCAGACTTCCGCTACAGGACGGTCCGCCGGATTCGAGCCCGCTGGCTTGAGTTGATTTTGAAAATGCCCTCCGGAACCCATGAACGAATAACCAATTAACCAATTTGAGTGGTTCCCTTGCGTTTTTTGCCGGTTATAAGGTGCCGGCAGTGGGGGCGCAGGGGATAGCTCAAAAACGGCACCTCCATAAACAGGCGGTTTGAAGGCCCGCCTCATGGGTGGAGGTGCCAGCCGGCGCGGGGAACTGAAGAACCCCCGCGTCGGCAAATTTTTTATGATGCGATTGATTGTAATCCTTGTTCTCCTCCTCGGCGCGGCGCTGGTCTCGGCCATGCTCTACTTCGATGAGACTCCGCCGCAGATCTGGAAGCGCATCGCGAAGGAGCTGACCGGTCAGCCCGCTCCGCAGGCGCCCCCCGCCCCCCGCCCGTCGCCCGTGGACAAGCCGACGCCCGAGGCCACGCTGGCGCCGGCTCCCTCTCCATCGGCTACACCTGAACCCATCGCGACACCGGAGGTGACGCCGCCAAGTGTTCCTTCTGCCGAGACGGCGCCAACCCCCGAAACCGCTCCGGCGATCGCGCCCGCCGCGCCGCCGCTTACCAACCGCACCACGGCGGCAAAACTCCTGCCCGCAGCACCCGCGATGGTTCAGGGGATCACCAGCGATCCGCTCAAGTCGGCCGCTCTCACATGGGCGATTGCCGAGTGCCAGCGGCTTTTTGATGCCGGCAAAGCCGGAAATGCCGCGAGCGCGGCGCGGGCGGACGAGCTGGCGAACGACATCGTGCGCATGGCCCGCGATCCACAGGTTTCCGAAAAGAAAGACCCGCCCAAGCAGATTTTCCCCGAGATCAGGGACATGGCGAACAACCCCGGCGCAAAGGGTCTTTTCGAGATGAAGCCATACGAGGGAGTCAACCCCTCGCATCCAAAAAAAAACGGGGCTAAACCGGATCTGGATGACGGCGACGCGCTCCTTCTGGCCTATGCTGCGCTGCATCCGCAGAGTCCGGCGCGCGGCGACGCGCAGGCGATCGTCGCCCTGCTTACGGCAATGAACCAGTCGTGGTGCATCCGTGAGAAGGAAACCTGGGGAGAGCACAATCCGATCATGGCCTACACGCTCCTCAACGCGGTGTATCCGAACCTCGTACCCGCCTCCGTGCGTAAGGCTTGGGAAAGCGTGATGCGCGCGCGCTGCGACAAGCAGATCAAGGACTACGTCAAAATCCTTGATGACGGCTACATCTCCAGAAGTTGGCTGAACGGGGACATCCGCAATTTTATCCAGGTCGGATTCTGCGGCCTCGCTCTCAACGATGCGAAATACCGCGAATGGATGGACAAGGCAGCCGAGAGGCTTTACCTCACGCTCCAACCGGACGGAGCCACAAACTATACCGGATACCAGAACGAGGTCTGGCCGTATCACGACGCGGCGGTCGTATGCATGACCTGGTATTGGCTTTTCACCGGCGACGAGACCGCGCGGAAATACGTGGCCAACTCCGCGCCGTATTATCCGATGACGACCCAGCGGTTCATCGGCGAATATTACACCGCGCCCGAGCAGAAGCATTACTACAACGGTGCTCGGGCCACGTGGCCGTATATCGGCTGGCTGGCCGGCGATCCCTTTGCAGTGGTCTGCTGCAACAATGCAGCTTCGCTCCTCAACGCGTTCTTCTACGATCCCTCGCTCGCGTCCGCCCAACTGCCTGACAACTACATGATTTTCGACCGCAATATCATCGGCCCCCGCGGGAAATTCGGGAATATGGATTTTGCCGTATCGACCCGCGACTTCAGCTACTACCCCGATAAAAAGGGCCCCGGCGGAAGGACGCCTGAGAAGGGCTTTGGCGTGACGACGTTCCTCGGCATGCGTGCCATGTATTCGCCCGAGGAGGAAAAGAAGGCCGGTTTCCCGATGAACGCCGTCGTCGAGCGCATGATGAACCATGTCACGATCGGCAAGCAGGCATACGACAAGGGCCAGGAACTTGAATCCTCGGTCGCCATGGCGGGAGGCGCCGCAGGCGTCTCGGCAAAATACTCATCCTCCGCCCGCGTCGGGCAAAACCGGAATTGGGACCCGGTGCCGTTCGTCAACTTCCAGAGCTGGATCGTGACCGGCGAACGCGCGGTCGGGCTCATGAAGATCGAGGCGCTCAAGCAGGTCAAAGATGCCCGGATCTCTACGATGTTTGAATTTGTGAGCGGACGCGCGCATTGGGGGAAGCGCAAGGAATTTGAGAAGCTCGACACGTGGACCTACCGATACGGCGACCTGAAGCTGCGCGTTCCTGCGACTTCATATCTTGGCGTCGAGACCGCCTACGGGAATGGCGGCCTCACCGGCGGCGACCAGATGCGCGGGTTCCTTCGCCTGGTCGAGGAGCCCGGCAAAGCCGATACCTTGAAGGATTATCAGCCCGGGGCAAACGACTGGTGCCTCGCTGAGATCACGCCGGTCTGGAGCGAACCTGCCAAGGAAATCAAGCAGCTCGATCTCGGAGCGAATCTTATCGGCTTCCAGTTCACCGCCTCGGGAAAATCGTTTGCGCTGGTCCAGAATTCGACCGATACCGTGCAGACAGCGACGTTTGCGATGCCGCCCGGGTATTCCAAATACTCGCTCCACCTCGGAACCGACGGCAACGTGGACCGCGACAAATTCCTCAACCGCGCCGAATGGGAAAAGAAGCGCGGCGAGGACAGCGGGAACAGGGTTGTCACCCTCAACTCGCCGAAAATATCCTTCCCCATCCCTCCCGGCCGCAACATCCTCGTCATTGCAAGCAACGCGTCCGCCGATCACGTCAGCGGGATGAAATTCTACGAGGACGTCTTCGTGAAACCCAGGAGGTAGCGGGCAGCCCAGTCCACCGCAGAGAACGATCAAATGGAGCGAAGCAGATTCCTTATGAACATCAAATCATGGTCGATGAACGCATCAAAAACCGGCGCCTATGCGCGGAATTCCGGGCAGCACACCCGGCCCGGGTGTGGTTTCCGGCGGCCTCGCCGGAAAATGGAATCAGCAGACCGCCAACCCCGGTATCCAAGCCATTTGTTCTCCCCGGCAAAGGATGCTCGCGCAAGGGCGTTGACGGCTTTTCAAGGAAATGATCTGTCACGCGTCTGCCTGGCGAAAAACTATTTCCTTCCGGCCGTGCTTCTGGCGTCGCTGATCTGGACCCACCCGTTACGTTCGGCCGAGCCTGCGGCGACGACTCAAAAATCCTCCGGGCAAGTTGCCTTTGCGGACCCGCTCATCCTGAAAGATCCGGAAGCGTTGCGCCAATCAAACCCCAGGCTTTTGGAGCAGCGGTTCTGGAAGGATTTTGCAACGCCGGAGGAGGCGGCCCTCTTTGATGGACCGAAGACCGTTTATCCCGAGGTGCCGAAGTCGGAATACGACCTCACCGGTTTTGACCCGACCCTCCTCGGCTCGAAGGTGCCACCGGCTGGCGTGCATCCGCGCGTGCTCTTCAGCCCGGAGGACATCCCGACGCTCAAGGCCCGGCTCGACGGCAGCAAGCAGGGCAAAAAAGCGCGCATGGAAACGGCATGGTTTCTGGATCGGACACTCTTTAACCCCGCTTCAGACGAGGGGAAGATCTTTGCGAAGCTGGCAAGCGGCGACTGCGCTGACCTGAAGTGGGAGGTGCCGGAATCCCCGGTCGCAACCGCTCCGACCGCTCCCCCTGCTGCACCGGATCACTGGTTTGCGGGCTATAAAAAATCCGCCAGCTCGAGTGTCCACACGGCGTATCTTCCGAACATGTTTGTGGCGGCTGCACTCCAGTGCCTGCTTGATGGTGATGACAAGCGGGGCCGGCAGGTGGCAGCGGCCGCAGCAAACTACTACAAGCTCCGCGGGCCGGTCATCGAGAAGCTGGCCGACGAACTGCAGGAAAAGAAGATCGCGCCGAAGGATTACTGGCGCTCGATCGGCGGACAGCTCGGCGGCAACCACGTCGGCTTCTGCTACGACCTCGCCGCCCGCTGGATGGACGACGAACAGAAGGCGATCATGCGACGCGCCGTTGCGCAGGCCACTTCCCACCGTCTCGCCTACGGGATGAACGGTCCCGCCCGCTGGGCGGAGACGAACTGGACCGGCTGGGATCTGGAGCATTTCATCACCGCGCTCGCCATCGAGGGCGAGGAGGGGTTCGACGCCACCATCCCCGAGGCCGCAAAACGCACACTCAAGGGGTATCTCCAGTGGGGGATCAGCCCGGATGGAACGATCTTTGAAAGCAACGGAAAAAACGGCGGCGGCCTGAACTACGCGATGATCAGCGCGGCCGCCCTGGCCCGGCGCGGCGAGAACTTCTTCGGCCACCCGCACCTCCGCAAGCTGACCGCCGCGCAGGCGCAGACCGTTGTTCCTTTCGGAGGCGGAAGCGTGGACAACGGCACGTGGGGGTCGGGGCTGTTTGGGTCCGCGCACTTCTTCGTGGATTTCTTCCCGAACGACAAAGCGGCGGGATTCCTCCTCCGTCAGGCCGAGCCGAAGCTGGCCGCCTTCAACCCGGAGCAATACCGCCGGGATCTGGAGGGTGACGGAAAAAAGCCCGGCAAGATCGACCTGAGGAAAATCAGCCTCCTGACGCCGACCCACGTCCTCGGTCCGACGATCTACACCTGCGTGGACTGGCCCGGTGTGGACGATCCGAAGAACGCCGTGGCACGCGAGGCGCTCGGGCTTCCGCCTGATGCGGTCGATCCTGTCCAAGGCCGGCTTGTTTCCCGTTCCGGCGACGATGCGGACGCGCTCTTCCTAATGTTTGAGGCACGGGCCAACCTGTCGACGATCGGCCATCAGCAGCACGATGCCGGGCATTTTTACCTCGCCGCCAACGGTGAGATGTGGGCGGTCGAGGCGGGACCGAAGTCCGGATACTCGTCCGACCACAATGTCATCCGCATCGACGGGCTCGGGCTCGCCGACGTCGCCTACCCGCCGCGCGTCAGTTTTCTTGGCGCGAACACCTCGCCTGACGGTGCGCTTGCGACGGCTGAACTGACGAATGCCTACAACCACGGATGGGTCGGGCCAACCCAGTTCCAGTGGACGATTCCCGATGCGAAGGACTGGAAAATCAGCGTCGAGACCGATCCCGATGTGGTCGCGTTTTTCCGCGGCACCCAGCATGACAAGATGCGAATCTGGGGCGGAAGCTACTTCGACCAGAACTGGGGACCGACGATGCGCGTCGCCTCAGCCAACCCGGTGAAGTCCGCGTTCCGCACGGCCGGGATCGTGCGCGGCAAGCACCCGTATGCGCTCATCGTTGACGACACCGACAAGGGCGATAGTCGCGAACACCTCTACGAGTGGACGATGCAGGTCCCCTCCAGCGTGAGCCTTGCGGAAGTCGCCATGCCGAAGGATAACCCGGCCGCCACGGTGCTGGTGAAAACCCCGGGCTCCGACGACTGGCGGTCGCCGAATTTGCAGCCGGCCAAGCCCGGAACGCCCGCGCTGCTCGTGGTCCTGCTCGACGTCCCGATGACCGCGGCCCCGCAGCTCTGGAATTTCTTCAAATACACCGCACAGCCCTTCCGCCTCGAGACACAGACCCACGCGGGCTCGAAGCCCGGCGAGATCATCGCCCGCACGAAGCTCGTGGCACCCCGCCGCGCCGAAATCCTGCGCTCGCGCATCGCTCTTATCCCGTTCCGCATCGGCGACGAACTTCCGCAAATCCGCTGGGATCCTGAAAAATGCCGCACCACAATCGCCTGGAAGGACCAGAAAGACACCCTCAACTTCCCGCTCACAGATGGCCGCACCCGTGTCAGCGTCCTCCGCGACGGCAAGCCGATCCTCGAGGGAAAATAGTGGGTCAAATTCCGCACGCCCGATGACTTTCCCGATGCTTAGAAAACTGCTTTTGCTGGATACCGCCACGTATCTCCCCCCGCCGGCCCGGACCACCCTGCCGCGTGGGCAGAGACTGAACCCCTCCTCCGGCATGAACACCTTTTTCGCACAATGACAAACCACCCGCGCCGCCTGAGATACGACCAACCGGCCACCCATTTCAACGAGGCTCTGCCTGTGGGAAACGGCCGGCTGGGCGCCATGTTCTATGGCGGCGTAGCCACCGAACGCCTGCACCTGAATGAGGATTCGCTCTGGTCGGGAAGCGGGCCGGCTGCAGTCCCACCCGAAGGGTTGGAGGCCCTGCCGGAGATCCGGCGCCTCCTCTTTGCCGGCGAGCTGCGGAAGGCCCACGAGCTCGCCATCCGCACGCTGCCGGGCCCATTCACCGAGGCCTACCAGCCGGCGGGGGATCTCGTGCTGGAATCCCTGCGGCCGCCGGGCGCGGTTTCCGGCTACCGCAGGGAGCTGGATTTAGAACAGGCGGTGGGGTCGGTCACGTTTGTAGAGGACGGCGTCCGGCACGTCCGCGAGGTTTTTGCAAGCCATCCGGCCGGAGTTGTTGTTCTCCGATGGACGGTCGATCGGCCGGGCGCGCTCAGCTGCCGCATCCGGCTGGAGTCGCCGCAGCGCCACCGGGTTGCGGTCGGCGAGTCGGCGCTGACGCTCAGCGGCCAGGCACCCTCCCGCGTGGAATGGTTCCAAACCAAACCCGGTGAGGGAATCTTTCACGACGAGCGGTCCGGCCGCTCCGGGATGACGTTTGTGACCGGGCTTGCAGTTGTCGCCCCGGGCGCCAGGATTTCCTGCGAGGGCACGGGGCTCCGCGTCGAGGGAGCCACCGGGATCAGTATTTTTTCCGACACCCGGACGAGCTTCGCCTCGGACGATCCGGCCGGCGACGTCGCATCCGCGCTCGACAGTGCACGGGCGATCGGCTGGGACGCCCTGCGCGCGGATCACGTGGCCGACCACCGGGCGCTTTTTGATCGCGTGCGGTTGGAGCTGGGACACCTCGATGAGGTCCTCGAAGACCTGACAATCCCCGAGCGGCTGAGCCGCCGGTCTCCGGCGGGCCCGGACCCCGGCCTCGCGGCCCTGCTCTTTGATTACGGACGCTACCTGCTGATCGCCTCCAGCCGCCCCGGCTCGCAGCCGGCCAACCTGCAGGGCATCTGGAACCGGGACGTCCAGCCGCCCTGGTGGTCGAACTACACTCTCAATATCAACACGCAGATGAACTATTGGCCGGCCGAAGTCTGCGGGCTGGGTGAGCTTCACGAACCGCTTTTTGATTTCATCGACCGCCTGCGCCGGACGGGGGAGGTCGCTGCCCACTCGCTCTACGGCTGCCGCGGCTGGCTCGCTCACCATCAGACCGATCTCTGGGCGTCCGCCACGCCGACTGGCCTCACTCCTGGCGCACCGAACGAGGGCGCCTCCCGCTATGCGATCTGGCCGATGGGCGGGGCCTGGCTGACCCGTCACCTTTGGGAGCATTACCTCTATCACGGCGATCAGGTTTTCCTGCGCGAGCGCGCATGGCCGGCGATGAAAGGCGCTGCGGACTTCCTGCTCGATTTTCTCGTGGAAAGCCCCGGCGGGCATCTGACCACCGCCCCCTCGACCTCTCCGGAAAACTCTTTTCACGCCGAAGGATTCCGGGCCGCGATTGCCACGGGTTCAGCCATGGACCTGGCGATCATCCGGGACTTGCTCGCAAACTGTCTGGCCGCCGAGCGCGCCCTTGGCGGCCGGGAGCCGGAGTTTGTTCAGCGGGTGCAGAATGTCCTTGAGCGCCTGCCGCAGCCAGCGATCACCGCGTCCGGCCGCCTGCAGGAGTGGGATAAAGACTACCCGGAATGGGAGCCCCGCCACCGGCATGTGTCTCATCTCTACGGACTCCATCCGGCGGCAGAAATCGATCCCGCACGTGCCCCCCGCCTCGCCAGCGCTGCACGCCGGTCGCTCGAGGCCCGGGGCGATGACGGCACCGGCTGGTCGCTTGCCTGGAAAATCAATTTCTGGGCGCGCCTGCTCGACGGCGACCACGTCGGCCGCCTCGTCGGGAAATTTCTCTTCCCGGTCCCGCCGGACAAGGTTGGACTCGATCACCCCGGCGGGCTCTACCCGAACCTCCTCTGTGCCCACCCGCCATTCCAGATCGACGGCAATTTCGGCTTCACCGCCGGCATTGCCGAGATGCTCCTGCAGAGCCATGCCGGCGAGATCGTCCTCCTTCCGGCCCTTCCCGCAGACTGGCCGTCCGGCCGCGTGGCCGGCCTGCGCGCGCGGGGCGGTTTCATCGTCGACATCTCCTGGCACAATGGCAGCCTCGTCTCCGCTGTTCTCCACTCGCTATGCGGAAACCCATGCCGGCTTCGTTACGGCGAGGATGTTTGCAACCTCCACCCCGCAAAAAACGAAACCCGCGAGTGGTGGCCCCAACGCGGCGCAACCCCTGCCGATCCATTACCGGCACTGCCTGAACCTTAGGCAGAACCATCTAACAATTACGCCCGCTTCCCTTGCAACTGAACGCGCACCGGCCATCGCGGCACATGGACGCCACGGGATTCTAATGATCAAAAAAGTGGAGGCGAGGGGAGTTGAACCCCTGTCCTTCAAGCGATCTACGCAGCCTTCTACATGCTTATACGGTCTTTATACTCAGGGCGAAGCTGCGAGCCGTCACGCCACCCGCCCCAGAGCGGCCACGAAATCGATTCACTCCCCGCCGCGGCCACCCCGGCTTGGAACTAGCCTGCTGTCGTCGCATCCCGGCTTAGCAGGCGTCTGCCGGGACACGTCGTGGTCAATTAAGCCGCGAGAGCGAGATCTTCGTAATCTGCATTTATTTTGTTTGATCCGATTTTTAACGAGGCCAACGAATCATCCTCGGCATGCGGACCGTGTTTCACACTTCAAGTCGAAACCAGTACGCCCCCAAACTAACGAAGGCAGTATAACCCGGCTGACGGATTGCACAAGCGGGAATCCGGCGACCCGTCGAAATCACTGTCGGATTTCCTGATCGGTTGGTAGGGTTTTCACCCTATGAACGTGAACGGCCGCCATTTCCGCACGATCTGGACCCCTGGGGAGGGGATCGTCCGGATCATCGACCAAAGGTTCCTCCCCCACCGCTTCGTTGAGGAGGATCTGACAACCACGGAGGACGTTGCCGTCGCGATTGCCGACATGCACGTGCGTGGAGCCGGTCTCATTGGAGCAACGGCCGGCTACGGGATGTATCTTGCCGCGGTTGAGTCGGCTGGGGCGACCGACTTCGACGCGGCGCTGCAAGCCCGCGCGGCGCGGCTGAAGGGCACGCGGCCGACAGCGGTCAATCTGGCCTGGGCGGTAGACCGACAGTTGGCCGCCATCGCGGCGGGCAGCGGGTCCGCGGAGAAGATCGGAATCGCCCGGGAGACCGCCGCGGCCATTGCCAATGAGGATGCCGACTACTGCCGCCGACTGGGCGGTCACGGACTCGCGCTGATCGAGCAGGTCCTCGCAAAGAAAGGCGGCGGCCCGGTCAATATCCTCACCCACTGCAATGCCGGCTGGCTTGCCTTTGTCGACTACGGCTCCGCCACCGGTCCGATCTATGCCGCGCACGACCGGGGGCTTCCGGTTCATGTCTGGGTTGACGAGACCCGCCCGCGCAGCCAGGGGGCGAAACTGACGGCCTGGGAGCTCGGCGGACACGGAGTCCCCCACACGATCATCGCGGACAATACCGGCGGCTACCTCATGCAGAAAGGGCTCGTCGATATGGTCATCGTCGGCACCGACCGCACCACCCGCACCGGGGATGTGGCCAACAAGATCGGCACCTATCTGAAAGCGCTTGCGGCCGCCGACAACGGAGTCCCGTTCTACGTCGCCCTTCCCTCCTCGTCCTTCGACTGGAACATGCGCGACGGCCTCGCGGAGATTCCCATCGAGGAGCGCGGCTCCGAGGAGGTCAAATTCGCCGACGGCTGGTGCGAGGGCTCCCATAAGGAAGTGCTCGTCGCACCCGAGGCAAGCCCTGCCGCGAACTACGGGTTCGACATCACTCCCGCGCGCCTCGTCACCGGCTTCATCACCGAACGGGGCGTCTGCCCGGCTACCGAGGACGGCATCCTGTCCCTTTTCCCGGAGCAGGGGTAACCACACAGGAGCTGTCACGGTAGACTCAAGCAGTGGTTTTTTGTCTGCAATCCCTTCGTTTTCCATGCGCTTTATGGCTGGTTAATCGCCGGATTCGAACTGCTCGTCAGAAAAAACGAAACGACAAACGCCCGACGATCTGGCAGTCTGCGATCCTTCCTTAGCTCCAGGCAATGGGGCATGATTTTAAACCGCTACAACCAAACACTATCAACTATGCAAAGAATCCTCGTCACCGGCGGTGCCGGATATCTCGGTTCGACACTCGTCCCCCAGCTTCTTGCGGCAGGACATTCCGTAACAGTGATTGACAATTTCATGTTCCGTCCCACCTCGCTGGCGGAATGCTGCCATTACGAGACATTCGACGTGGTTCGTGGAGATTGCCGTGACGAACGTCTGATCTCCGGACTGATGGCAAAGCACGATGCCGTCATACCCTTGGCGGCGCTGGTGGGCGCGCCGCTCTGTAACCGCGATGCGCTGGGGGCGGTTTCGACCAACCGGGACGCAGTCCGGATGCTCTGCCGCCTGGCGTCCGCCCAGCAGAGGATCCTGATGCCCGTGACCAACAGCGGCTACGGCATAGGCCAGCCGGGCGTCCCCTGCACAGAGGAATCCCCGCTCAAACCGATTTCCCTTTATGGCACAAGCAAGGTTGAGGCCGAAGCCGCCGTTCTCGAGCGCGAAAACAGCATCAGCTTCCGTCTGGCAACCGTCTTCGGAATGTCCCCCCGCATGCGGATGGACCTCCTGGTGAACGACTTTGTTTACCGCGCTGTGATGGACCGTGCGCTCGTGATTTTTGAAGGACACTTCAAGCGGAACTTCATCCACGTCCGCGATGTGGCGCGGGCCTTCCTCCACGGAATGGAGAACTTCGATTCCATGCGGGGCCGCGCCTACAACGTGGGATTAGAGGATGCCAACCTCACGAAGCTCGAGCTTTGTGAGGTCATCCAGAAGCACGTCCCGGAGTTTGTTTTCCTGGAAGCCCCGATCGGAGAGGACCCGGACAAGCGGGACTACATTGTCTCCAACCAGAGGATCCTCTCGACCGGCTGGGCCCCGCAGTGGAATTTGGACCGCGGCATTCGCGAACTCCTCAAGGGCTACCGCATTCTCCGCAACAGCGCGTTTGGAAATGTGTGAAGAAATGGGAAATTGACGTCGCCCGATAAAAATGCAATTCTGCATGAAACCAGAAGCAAAATGACGCTCGATCAATTGGCCGCCGCGCCCGATCTCACACAGATCGAGGCGATTGAAAACGGGCTTCCGTGCTCGACGATCCGTGACCTGACAGGGGGGATGCAGATCTCCCGAAAAAGTCTCGTTTCGAGTTTGGGCCTGGCTGAGCGCACCATGGCACTGCGGGAGCGCGGTAAAAAGCGCCTCTCGTCCATGGAATCGGAACGGTTCCTGCGGGTGGCAAGGGCGCTCCGGTTGGCGCGTGAGGTTTTTCCGAATACTAAAGACGCTTCCGGGTGGCTGAAAACGCCGGATGTTTCGCTCGGAAACCGAATCCCGCTTTCCATGCTTGCAACCGATGTCGGTGCCCGCAAGGTGGAAAATCTCCTCCTGGGAATGATCCACGGCCTTCCGTTGTGAAAGTCCACAGGATCACGCTGGCGCGTTATACTTCGGACAAACGGCAGGTTTTCAACGGGCTGAGCGGGTTTGTCGTGGATGGCCGCTGGCATTCGAAGCCCCGGTTTCTCGACTGCGCATCGCAGAGCGTCTCACTTGCCGCCCTCGAACGGCTCGTCCACTACAAGCGCTTGGACGGCCTTGCTCCTCACGTCCTCTGTTCCGTCGACCTGCCGGAGTCGTGCATCTCGCGCGTGGAGGCACTCCCCTTGGGGTGGAATGCTTTGGAGTCAGCCACCGCCGTTCGCGATGTCGGAAATGGCTGGCATGATGAAATGAAATCGGCGGCCCTCATGGTTCCCAGCGTGATCATCCCGGGCGAATTCAACTTCTTGATCAATTCCCGCCACCCCGACTGGCGGTGGACGTGGGTTTCCAAGCCGGTTCCTTTTGCATTCGATCGCCGTCTCCTTGAGCTGGTCTCGGGAAAATCTTTGCAGGGCCGTCACCCATGAAGCTCGAACCACAATGAGACTCGCGCCGCTTCCTCTATCAAACATCGATGCGGCGATTCTCGTGGGCGGCAGGGGCACGCGGCTGCGGGGCGTTGTTGACGACGTTCCGAAGCCGCTTGCGCCGGTTCTCGAAAGGCCATTTCTGTTTTATCAGCTCGACATGCTTGCCCTTCGCGGAGCGCGTTCTGTCACGCTCTGTTGCGGCTATAAGGCGGACTTGGTCCGGGAGAGAGTTGGCTCCGATTGGCTGGGGATGCCGGTGAACTTTTCAATCGAATCCGAACCGCTCGGGACCGCCGGGGCACTAAGCTTTGCGCGGGGGATGCTCAAGTCCGATCATGTCCTGGTCCTCAACGGAGATTCCTGGCTCGAACCGGCATGGGCCGGCTTCGTTGAAGCTGCGGATTCTATTCGCGCGGAATGCTGTCTGTCACTGGTCCGGGTTCCGGATTCCGGGCGTTTCGGGTCTGTCGAGACGGAGGACGGCCTCGTGACCGCCTTCCTGGAAAAATGCGCGGACCGGAAAGCCGGACTGATCAACGGCGGGGTCTATCTTCTGTCCCAGGATCTTCTGTCCACATTGCCCGCCGAACCATACTCTCTGGAACGAAGCATTTTCCCGTCTCTGCTTTTGGAGCAACGTCTTCGTGGCGTCATCACGGAGTCACCGTTCCTTGACATCGGAATTCCGGAATCTTACGCCGCTGCGGGGGCCTTCCTCACCGGCCTCGGCATCGCACCCCACAGCATGTTTCCCGACTCGCCTCCCATGGAAACAGCCCAACCGAAGCTCGGTGCGTGCGCCGCAATCATTGACGAAGCCGGACGTGTCCTTCTCGAACAACGCTCCGACTGCGGCTGGTGGTGCCTGCCGGGCGGACGCCTTTCGGCCGGTGAAAATCTCGCCCATGGCGCGATCCGCGAGGCGAGGGAAGAAACCGGGCTCGATGTCGAAATCACGGGGTTCCTCGGCGTTTTTTCCGATCCGCGCCGAAGGACCGTCCGATACCCGGACAACGGCGACCTACGCCAACTGGTGGACGCCGTCGTTCTCGCGCGCCCAACGGGCGGAAAACTCGCCGCAAGCCCGGAAAGTCTGGACGTTAGGTGGTTTGCTCCGGAGTCGCTCCCGCTGAACACCGTGCCCCCAGTTGTGGAAATCCTTCGGGAAGCGTTCCGCCACAACGGCCATGCGGTGCTGCGCTAAGATCCATCAGTCACAAAAAAACGTCTCTGGCCACCAAGTTTTGCATTCTCCATTCTCCATTTTCCATTTTTCCTCTCTCCCATGATCATCTCCCGCACCCCGTTCCGGATTTCGTTCTTTGGAGGAGGTTCCGACTATCCCGCCTGGTCCCGCATACACGGAGGTGCCGTTCTTGCAACCGCGATCGATAAATACTGCTACCTGACCTGCCGATATCTGCCCCCCTTCTTTGAGCACCGCTTCAGGATTCTCTACTCAAAAATCGAAAACGTGCATGATGTCGTTGAAATCGAACATCCCGCCGTGCGCGGCGCGCTGCAAGAACTGGATATCCGACGCGGGGTGGAGATCCATCACGACGGAGACCTGCCGGCCCGCAGCGGCATGGGATCGAGTTCCTCGTTTGCCGTTGGCATTCTACATGCGCTCCACGCCCTCGGGGGCCGGATGAGGAGCAAGGAGCAACTTGCCACCGAAGCCATCCGCTTGGAGCAGGAAGTTCTGAATGAAACAGTCGGTTCCCAAGACCAAGTTGCCGCCGCCTATGGCGGATTCAATGCCATTCGGTTTCTCCCGGACGGGACATTTTCCGTGCAGCCGGTCTTCATGCCCGAGGTCCGCATGGCGGACTTCAAGCACCACCTCATGCTTTTCTTCACGGGGATTTCGCGATTCTCATCAGACGTGGCCTCAACATTTGTCGGCTCGCTTACCGACCGGGCCGCTGGCATCAACCGATTTGTCAATATGGTGGACGAAGGCCTCGACATTCTTTCGCGCGGGAAGATTGAGGATTTCGGCCACCTCCTCGACGAAGCCTGGCAAATCAAGCGCTCGTTGAGCAGCGCGGTGTCAACTTCCGCGGTGGACGAAGCTTACGCCCTTGCCCGCAACGCCGGGGCGCTCGGCGGCAAGTTACTCGGTGCTGGTGGCGGGGGGTTCTTGCTTGTCTTTGCTCCGCCGGAGCGCCGTCGCCACGTCCAAAAGGCGCTTTCGCATTTTTTGCATGTCCCGTTTGACTTCGAGCCTTCCGGCAGCCAGATCGTCCTCTACGACCCCGAGCAGGACTACGAAGAAAATGCAGAGTGGAGAATGCAGAATGGAAAATAGGCGCGACTTGCGGGAGCGGACGTTGGACTTCGCGCGGAGGATCATTCGTTTGTTTGCGGCTCTTCCGAAAAGCACTGTCGCGCAGACTCTCGGGAAGCAGGTCCTCCGAAGCGGAACATCGGTCGGAGCCAATTACCGGGAGGCGGACAGCGGCAGATCGAAACCTGAGTTCATCACCAAAATGGGCGACTGCCTGAAAGAACTCTCCGAGACAGATTACTGGCCGGAGCTCATGGCCGCCGAGGAGATCCTCCCTCCGGACCAAATTGCGCCCCTGATGCAAGAAACCTGCGAGCTCATCGCCATCTTCACCACCATCATCAAAAAAGCCCGCACTCAGTAAAATTCCCCATTTTCCATTCTCAATTCTCAATTTTACATTTCCATGACTTCTCCATTTCTCTCCTGGCCCCTGATGCGGAACAACATAACCCGCGACGACCTTGATGTGCTTGTCGGGTTTTTGAAGCAAGACGATCCGATCCTTACCCAGTCGAAGCAGGTCGAAGCCTTTGAGCGCGAGTGGAGCGAATGGCTCGGCGTCAGGCACAGCGTCTTCGTGAACTCCGGCTCCTCCGCTAACGAGATTACCATGCTCGCTTTGCGCGAATTGCACGGTGTCGGCGAGGTGATTGTGCCTCCGCTGACCTGGGTCTCGGATATCGCCAGCGTCCTTCACGCCGGATTCACCCCGGTTTTTGCGGATATCAACCCGCACACGCTTGGGATGGACAGCGCTCAAGTCATCAAAAAGATCACTCCGCAAACCCGTGCGGTTTTTATCACGCACATTCTTGGCTACAACGCGCTCGACGAGGCGCTTCTCGATGCGTGCCGCACCCGGGGGATCCCGCTCATCGAAGACGTGTGCGAATCGCATGGCGCAACGTTCCAAGGCAAAAAATGCGGAACGTTTGGCGTCGCCTCGAACTTCTCATTTTATTACGCCCACCACCTCAGCACCATCGAGGGAGGAATGATCTGCACCGACGACCCCGGCTTTTACGAATTGTGCCGCGTCGCCCGCTCGCATGGCATGGTCCGCGAGTCGCGCGACGAAGCGTTCCGCTCGCGCTATACCACGGAGTTCCCCGACCTCAATCCGGCCTTCATTTTCGCCTTCCCCGCCCACAACATGCGAAGCACCGAAATCAATGCCGTGCTCGGCCGGAACCAGCTTCCGCGCCTCGACGCCAACAATGCCACCCGCACTCGGAATTTACTCAGATTCTTTGACGGACTCGATCCCGCGAAATTCCGGACCGACTTCGCTATCGAGGGCAGCAGCAACTATGCGTTCACCCTGGTGCTGCGCCAACCCGACGAAGCCCTGCGCGACCGTTGTATGGACGCCATGACGAAGGCCGGCGTCGAGTTCCGCCGCGGCACATCCGGCGGCGGAAACCAGCTCCGCCAGCCCTACCTCCGGCGGCTTCTGGGGGATGAGTATCAAAACTACCCGGCAGTCGACCATATCCACTTCTTCGGATTCTACATCGGCAACTACCCCGACTTGGAGCCGGAAAAAATCGACCTGCTTTGCAAAATCCTCAACACCCAGTAGGCTTCGGCCACACTCCCAAGTATCATGACTCCATCGGAATTGATTTCATTTGAAGAGGACATAGCTGCGGAATTCAATGCGGCGAAGATTCGGGCCCCCATCCACCTCTATTTTGGCAATGAGAAGCCGATCATTGAGGTATTCAAAAATATTCGCCCGCAGGACTGGGTCCTTTGCTCGTGGCGAAGCCACTACCAGTGCCTCCTCAAAGGGGTGCCGCCCGCCCAGCTGAAATCCGAGATCATGGCGGGGCGCTCGATATCGCTCTGCTTTCCGGAATACCGGATTTTCAGCTCCGCAATCGTGGGCGGGGTTGTTCCGATCGCCGCCGGAATCGCCCTGGGAATCACACGCTCGGGTGAGGATGCCCGTGTTTATTGCTTCATGGGCGAAATGACTGCCGAGACCGGAATCGCGCACGAAAGCGTCAAATACTGCCGCAACCACCGGCTCCCGGTCACCTGGGTGATCGAGGACAACGGCAAATCTGTATGCACCGATACCAGGGCGGCCTGGGCGCTCGAATCCCATTGGTGGGAGCTTGAACAGAACGCTCCCGATGTCATCTCCTACCGCTACGAATCCAAATACCCCCATGCCGGCGCCGGCAGCAGGGTCCAATTTTAGTTACCATGAAATATTTCGACGAACTCAAACGCAGCATGGAATGGCTCGCGCAGGATCCCAGGACCGTGTTCATCGGCCAGGCGGTCGAGGTGCCGGGCACGGCGATGAGCAACACGGTCAAGGAGATCCCGCTCAGCCGCCGGATCGAGTTGCCGGTGGCCGAGGAGTTGCAGATGGGCATGACCGTCGGCCTCGCGCTCCAAGGGCAGGTTCCGGTCTCGATTTACCCGCGTTGGAATTTTCTTCTGCTGGCCGTCAACCAGCTCGTCAGCCACCTCGATAAGCTCGACGTGATGTCCAATGGCGGATACCGGCCCAAAGCCATCATCCGCACCGGCATCGGCTCCGAACGCCCGCTACACCCCCAGCACCAGCACATCGGTGATTTCACCGAGGCGTTCCGCCTCATGTGCTCAACAGTCGAGGTGATCCGCCTCGACGAGCCGGACCAGATCTTTCCCGCCTATGAAAAAGCCCTGCTCCGCGACGACGGGCGCAGCACCCTCATCGTCGAATGGGGGGATTATTATTCGGAAAAGTAGCGGGATCCGGCAGAATCTTCTTCAGCACTTTTTACATTCTCAATTTTACATTCTGCATTTCACCCATGCGCCCACTCGACGTCCTTTTCGTTAATGCCGATTCCTCGGCAGCCGCCTACCAGGCACTGGCAAAAGATTTTGCCGCCATCGAACCTCCCACGTGGAGTCTCCTCCTTGCCCAGAGCTGCCGGAGCAAGGGCTTTGGTGTGGCCATCCTCGATGCCACTGCAGAACGCCTCACCCACGAGGAAGCCGTCCGCCGCATCGGCGAGGCCAAGCCCCGGCTCGTCTGCTTTGTCGTCTATGGGCAAAACCCGAATTCCGGAACGACGAACATGATCGGCAATACGGCGTGTGCGGCTCTGCTCAAGGCCACCCACCCCGACCTGCCCGTCTGCTTTGTCGGCTCCCACACGAGCGCGCTCCCGCTGGAGGTTCTCGCGCTGCCTTACGTCGATATCGTCCTGCTCAACGAAGGCGTCTATGCGCTGCATAACCTCCTGAAGACCGACCTCCGCACCGGCCTCGACAAGGTCAACGGCATCGGCCACAAGGAACATGGCGCGCCCGTGTTGAACGCCCCCGAGCGCGTCGTCCCCCAGGATTGCATGGATATCGACCTGCCCGGCTCCGCTTGGGATCTTCTGCCCTATCGAGAGAAACCCCTCGACCTCTACCGCGCCCACTTCTGGCACGCCGAGTTTTCGCATGAGAAGCGCACCCCCTTCGCCGCGATCTACACATCGCTCGGATGCAAGTTTAAGTGCGACTTCTGCATGATCAACATCGTCAACCGAGTGGACAATTCGGACGGCACCGCCTCCGCCCACTCCCCCAACATGCGGTTCTGGTCGCCCGGCCTGATGCTTTCCGAGTTCGAGAAGCTCGCGTCCCTGGGTGTGGAAACCCTGCGCATCTCGGACGAGATGTTTTTCCTCAACAGGAACTACTTCGAGCCGCTGGTCACCGGCATCGCCGACCGGGGGCTCAACCTCCGAATGTGGGCGTATTCGCGCGTGGATACCGTCCGCCCGCAATACCTCGAGGCCTTCCAGAAGGCTGGAATCAACTGGCTCGCCCTCGGCATCGAAGCCGGCAGCCAGACCGTCCGGCAGGAGGTCTCCAAAGGCAGCTTCAAGGACGTCAATATCCGCGAAATCGTCAAGACCACCCGCGCCAGTGGGATGAACGTCATCTCCAACTACATCTTCGGCTTCCCCGACGACACGCGTGAGACTATGCAGCAGACGCTCGATCTCGCGCTGGAGCTCTGCACGGAAATGGCGAACATGTATCCCTGCCAGGCCCTCCCCGGCAGTCCGCTCTACTATGAGGCCAAGTCCAAGGGCTGGCCGCTCCCGGACTCCTACGGCGGCTACGCTTTCCTCTCCCACGAGACCCAACCGCTGCCAACAAAGCACCTGACGGCTGCCGAAGTCCTCAAGTTCCGCGATGAAGCCTGGCACACCTACTTCACACACCAACCCTTTCTTGATCTCGTCGAAAAAAAGTTCGGCGCACTGGAACGCCGTAACGTCGAGGAAATGGCGGTAATCCGCCTGAAGCGGAAGTTGCTCGGCGATTGATCGCGAAAACCAACCGGCAACCGCCCGTCAATTCTGCATTCTCAATTCTCCATTTTTCATTTGCCTCTGCATCCCGCATGATCGACAAGTTTCACAGCCCCGCCATCCTGCCTTGGCGAGAGCAGATGCCGGCCAGTTGTCCGCCCGGCACCATCGGCGAACCAAACCCTTCGCTCCCCGCCGTTGGTTGCCGCATTGTGACAGACTGGCGGCAACAAACTTTTCCTGGTCAGTCGTGAAACTCCTCGTCACAGGGTCGGCAGGGCTAATTGGCTCCGAAGTTTGCCGGTTTTTTTACAGGCAAGGGTATGCAATCCACGGCTTGGATAACAACCAGCGAGCCGTCTTTTTTGGGCCGCAGGGCGATACCTGTTGGAGCAGGGATCGTCTCTTCACCGAGTTGCCTGGCTATATCCACCACGAAGTCGATATCCGGGACAGGAGTGCGATCCTTGGGCTCGTGGAAACAATCAAGCCTGATGCCATTGTCCATGCGGCGGCGCAACCCTCGCATGACCGTGCGGCGGCGATTCCATTCGACGATTTTGACACTAACGCAGTCGGCACTCTGAACCTGCTCGAGGCTGTCCGCCGCGCCTGTCCGGAATCGCCATTCATCCACATGTCCACGAACAAGGTTTATGGCGACCGGCCGAATTCAATCCGGCTGAAGGAGACCGAAACACGCTGGGAATATGACGACCCTGCGTTCGAAAACGGAATCCCCGAAGATTTCTCCATCGACCAGAGCAAGCATTCCCTTTTTGGCGCGTCGAAAGTTGCCGCCGACGTGATGGTTCAGGAATACGGGCGCTATTTTCAACTCCCCACATGCTGCCTGCGCGGCGGATGCCTTACCGGCCCAAACCACTCAGGCGTCGAGCTCCATGGATTTCTCAGCTACCTTGTCAAATGCAATCTGGAGGACCGCGAATACACGGTTTTTGGATACAAGGGGAAACAGGTCCGGGACAATATCCATAGCGAGGACGTTGCCCGCTTTATGTGGGAATTTGTCAAGGCTCCGCGCGTTGCGGAAGTCTATAACCTCGGCGGCGGACGGGATAATTCCTGCTCGGTTCTGGAAGCTTTCGGGATCACTGAAAAATTCACGGCAAAGAAGCAGGCTTTTAAGTATGTGGATGAAAACCGTATCGGCGACCATATCTGCTACTACAGCGACCTGCGGAAAATCCGCTCCCATTATCCGCAATGGAACATCACAGTGGGTCTCGAAGAAACGATCCGCCAGATTGTCGATGCCTGGCAGGAAAGGCTGAATAGCTGATTTTGCTTCATGAGAATCCTCATCACCGGCATCTGCGGGTTTGCAGGCAGCGTTCTTGCCCGAACCCTGCTGGAGCACCAGGCGGGACTTCAGCTCACCGGAATCGACAACCTCAGCCGGAAAGGGAGTGAAACGAACCTGGAGCCCTTGCGGCAAACCGGGATTCCGGTTCATATCGGCGATATTTGCGATCCTGCCGTGCTCGCCACGCTCTCGCCTGCAGATTACATCATCGACTGCGCGGCGAATCCCAGTGTGCTTGCCGGAGTCGATGGCCAGTCAAGCAGCCTGTCCGTGATCCAGCAAAACCTCTACGGCACGGTAAATCTTCTTGAACTCTGCAAGGCATGGAATGCCGGTTTCATTCTCCTGAGCACAAGCCGGGTCTACTCCATTCCGCCCCTCGCGGCACTTCCACTGCGTGAAGCAGATTCCCGCTTCGTCCCCGTTTTCCAGCCGCAAGATTCACAAACAATCTCCGGCAACGCTGCTCCCTCAACACCCATCCCCGGTTTCTCGGCGAATGGCGTAAGCGAAGTCTTTTCCACCGCCGCGCCAATTAGCCTTTACGGCAGTTCCAAGCTCTGCTCGGAAGCCTTGGCGCTCGAATATGGCTCCGCTTTCGGATATCCGGTCTGGATCAACCGCTGCGGCGTCCTCGCCGGTGCCGGGCAATTCGGCAAAGCCGACCAGGGGATTTTCTCCTACTGGCTTCACTCCTGGAAGTCCGGCCGACCGCTGAGGTATATCGGGTTCGGCGGAATCGGCAAACAGGTCCGTGATTGCCTTCATCCAAAGGATCTCGCCGGAATCATTTCGCAACAATTGAAGAGCCGCCCGAAGGGAGATGACCGCATCCAGAACCTGTCAGGGGGCATCGGCAATTCCATGTCGCTCCGCGAGCTTTCCTCCTGGTGTAGACATCGCCTCGGCCCAAGCCGGTCCGAACGCGATCTGTCCAATCAGGATTTTAACGAAAGCCGGCCGTTCGATATCCCGTGGCTCGTCCTGGATTCCTCCAAAGCCACTTCTGTGTGGAACTGGAAACCAGCGACCTCTTTGAACGATGTGCTGGAGGAAATCGCCTCCCACGCAGAAAGCAATCCGGATTGGCTGGATCTTGTCTCCGGATAGCGCCCCCAAACTCCTTCCCGAAAGCTCGGCAACCCCACTTTTCTACTGCCTCTTGTGCCCTTTTCGGCCTATAAACGCCTTCCTTGGAACCCGAGCACCCGAAACCTCTCCGACTGCTATCTGTCGTCATTCCGGCACGGGATGAGGAGGGGTGTATTGCCTCGACGATCGAGCACCTGCATCTGGAACTCAAAATCCACCAGATCCCCCACGAGATTATCGTCGTGGACGATGGATCCAGCGACCGAACGCCTCAAATTCTTGAGGATGAAACCAAAAAGATTCCGGAGCTTCGCCCGGTTACCAATGCTGGCGCGCACGGGTTCGGCCGGGCGATCACCTGCGGACTGGATGCCATGTCTGGAGATGCTGTCGTCATCATGATGGCCGACGAATCCGACGACTGCCGAGATGTCGTCCGCTACTGGAACATGCTCAACGAGGGATTCGACTGCGTCTTCGGAAGCCGGTTCATGAAAGGCGGTGGCGTCATCGACTACCCGCCGGTCAAACTGTTCATCAACCGCCTCGCGAATTCCTTCGTGCGCACCCTCTTTCGCCACGGTCTCAACGATACGACAAACGCATTCAAAGCTTACCGCCGCGAGGTCATCGATGGCATCCGCCCGATCCTCTCACCCCATTTTAATATCACCGTCGAGCTCCCACTGAAGGCGATCGTGCGGGGATACAGCTTCGCCACCATCCCCATCACCTGGCGCAACCGCCGGACCGGAGTCGCCAAACTCAAAATCAACGAGATGGGCTCGCGCTACCTCTTCATCTGCCTCTATGTTTGGCTGGAAAAATATTTCTCGCGGGGCGATTACAGAAAGGAAGGCGCGTGAAATCACACCAAAGAAAGAATTCAGCATGGCGTGAACGCGGGCAAACGATCCAGCCGACATCCGATGCGGTCGATAAAACAGGTGGCCAACATCTGCAGGATCTGCTCCCAAGCCTGATCCTTGCGATTGTTATTGCGGCGGCACTTTGGGCAACAACCCGAGAGTGGGACAAGCCATTGCTCGACATGCACTCGTTCCGGCAGACTCAGACAGCCGTTTCAGCTTATTACATGGCGAAAGATCCGTGGATATTTTTAAGCTACATTACGCCGGTTCTCGGGAAGCCGTGGCAAATTCCGTTGGAGGTCCCATTTTACCAATGGATCGTTGCCCGGTGGCATAACATTTCGGGGATGGGACTCGATCAAAGTGGGAAGCTTGTTTCCATCGCATTTTGGCTAGCCTGCCTTTGGCCGGTTTGGTGCCTTCTTGGGTTATTAAACTTCTCGTTACCTCAGCGATGCGTCACATGCTCCATTATCTATTCGAGTCCTTTGTATTTGTATTGGGGGCGCGCTTTCATGATGGAGTCGACAGGCGTTTTCCTAAGTCTTGGTATGGTGGCATGTATCTTTGCTGGGTATCAGCGCAGGGATTGGCGTTGGATGCTTTGTGGTTTGGCATTCGGTTTGAGTGCTGCCCTTTGCAAAGTCACAACATGGGCTTTGGCTGTTGGTGTAGTTGGACTGCTCATCCTGTTTTCGGATGGCTTGCCAAAATGGCGGGATTGGAAGTGGCTCGCTTTTGCTGCCATAACAGCGGTTTTTCCTATTATTCCAGCCAAACTTTGGCTTCTTCACGGCGATAAGATCAAGCAGCAGAATCCGTTTGCCCGTGAACTGATTATGTCAGTGTCAAAAAACCAGAGCGATTGGAATTTTGGCACGCTTCAACAAAAGCTGGATCCGGCGACATGGGAGCACATCTGGCGGCACATCACCGACCAATTGCTTGTTCCATTTCCGATAATCGGGCCATTTTTGTTCGCGTTCATTTTGGTTGGCGGAGCGATATCATCGCCGAAGCGGATTCGACTGCTCCTGATCTTCCTGGCTGGCTTTGCTAGCGGTCCGGTTATCTTTACGAACCTCTACTTCGAGCACAGTTATTATTGGTGCGCGAACGGAATCTGGCTTTTGCTTTCCGTGGGCACCGCCCTGGTGGGAATTTCAGAGTATCGACAAAGGCAGTATTTTCCGGGAATGCTTTCTGCGCTTTTTGCCATCATCATATTAATTTCCGGTCTTCTGGTGTGGGCGCAGCGGTTTTTACCCATTTTAAAGGCACTTCCGACACAACAGCAGTTCGATGCGGCATGGCGGAATCCTGCTCAAGCTTTTGTCCCCCCGGAGCGCACGATTTTAATCGTTGGAAATGATTGGAATCCTAATTCTCTCTACTATGCCGAACGCAAAGGCATCGCCTTTCCTATATTTCCAAGCATTCAATTTCCCGGCGCAGAACTCGAGGAGTCGCTCTCGAAACTTGATCCCGCCGAGGCACTTGGTGCTGTAGTCATAAACGAGCGATTAATCCCGCCTGAAAACCAACCTGCGCTCGCAAGAATTCTTGAGAAATTCGGAATGTCAACGCAAGGCACCCGAACGCCATTCGGCGTTCTTTTTCCTGCTAGGGATGTTTTTTTACAAAAACCACAAAAAAACACAAATGAGAAGTTTCCTATTCTATAAGGACTAACATAACGTCCACGCCTTTTAGTCAGAAGAAATCGGCATCAAAACGAGGGCATAGTAATTCATGCCCTCCAATTCAACTGGAGGAAAAACTGAGTATAATATGCCGCACCCCAGCGGATCACCTGAACCTTAGCATCCCCGGCGAGGCGTTTCGGCTCGTCGGAAGGGATTTCTGTTATCCGGCATTTTGCGCGGGCCGCGCGAACCGACAAGAGCGGTTCGATTCCCATCCGTGTAAAATATAACTTCTCAGGGAGCGCGTAGGCGTCCTCTCGGTCGAGACCGAGTTCATAGAACATGCGGGTCCGGTAGATCCGAAAAATGGTCATGGCATCGGTGTAGTGGCCTCCGTGGAGCACATTGACCGTTCTGGTGAATAGCCAGTTTCCAAACCCGGTAATGAGCCCGTCGTCCTCGCTTTTGGCCGGCGGCAGGTAACGCGAGGCGACGACCATATCAAAACCCTCGTTGGCCTTGTCGATGAGCCTGGGAAGGTCTTCCGGCGGACAGTTGCCATCCGGGCTGAACGTGATCACGTAGTCGCCGGTGAGGCGTGGCCAGGCCTCGATATAGGCAAAGCGGATGCCTTTCTGCTTCTGCAAATGGACATCGTAGCCGAGCGATCGCGCATAGTCCGCCGTTCCGTCCTTGGAATTGCCGTCGGAGACAAGGATCTGTGAAAAGAGCGAGGTGTCCACCTTTGGCATGACCTGTTCCATGCTGAGGCGCTCGTTCAGTGTAGGGATAAACAGGGAAACGTTCATGGGGTAGAGGGTGCCACAATCTCTATCAGGCGCAGGTTTGCGGCGGTGGCAACCACGCGGTTGGTCTTTGCGAGGGCATCGACATTGTCCATAAAATCGAGGAAGTATTTCCCCCAGACTTCTTTAAAAAACCACTCCGGTCGCTGGTGTTCTTTCCAGTGCTTGCGGGTGTAAAGAAGCATGGCATTGTCGAAATCCGAAGCGATGATGTATTTGAAGCCCTGGCTGACAAGGAAGTTTTTCAGGGCTTCCGGGCCCTGGGCGAGAGGCCAGCGTCCGATAGCCGAAGCCCCGGGAACGTCTGCCGTATAGATTTCATTCCTGGCGAAGTCGAAGCCATACGGGGTGTCCACGGCAGCAAAGATTTTGCTGCCGGGCGGTGTGAACTTCTGGAGTTCGCGATCAGCGTTCGTGAGAGCCGGATTGATCAGCGGATCGCGGGAGGCGATCTGCGCCGGAAGGGATTCCGCCTCCGTGCCCAACTCGCGTCCGGCATTTGGGAGATTCAAAGCCAGCAACAGGCCGAGCGCCAATGTTGCGGGAAGGATCTGCTTCCAATCCCCTCCAACGTCCTGCGCACGTTCGCCGTCGAAGGAAGTGATGAGCAGCCACAGCGCGACAGGCATCAGCATGGGAAATGTGTAGCGGTACCCCTCGGACAACACCGTGACGCCGAACTTGTAAGACGTATACCAGGAAACAAAAACAGCTACAGCCGACGCAGCGTATGCGAGCGGGCGGTTCTTGGCAAAATAAGCCAATCCAAAGCAGAAGAGGAGAACAAGAACTTCGGGAATGAGGAGGCATGCCAGGCCATGTGCGGCATCAAAAATGGGACCGGCTTGGTTGCCGAGCAAAGTAAACTCAGGATTCATCGTCCCGAGCAACGGCGGATACATCGGCGTGCCATTCGATTGCCAGAGGACGGCCATCCAAGGGATCATGATGACGAATGTGCCAAGGGCAATGGGGAATACGCAGGCAAACGCATTCTTGAGCGCGGTAACCACATTCTTGGATTCCGTCCAGTATCTGATGAGCGGTTCCAAAGTAACGATGCCCGCAACGCAGAGCAGGTAAGTCATGCGAAGCGATCCGGTGGCGGCCACGAGCAAGGATGGAGCAAGATACGCGGTCCATCCGGCGCGGGAGGTGATTGGGAGTTTTGAAAGAGTCAGGAGAAGGGCAAGAATCATCGCCGCACCGGTGAGATGGCTTCCTGTATTGATGCGGGGGACGGCGACAAAGAAAAGGCAGCCGACCGCCAGAAAGCGGAGCAGGCCGAGAGATTTGGGGATTCCCCGCGAGAGATGCAGAAGCATCCCGAAAAGCATCAGCATCCCGAACCCCCGATCCGGGACATGCCCGTTCCGCTCACCGCCAACAATCATAACAAGCGCCTGAAGGAGCGCCTGCCCACCGTATGTCCCTATGCGGCGGACATTGAACGGTTCGATCAGCGTTCCGGTCTGGAGGATTTTCTCTGGATAAAAAAGGTAGCAGACCACGTCGTCGTTTGGATCAATCTGCAGCGGCCACATGATCGATGACGAGAATGCCAGGAGGGCGAAGGCGAAGAGAAGAAAAATGGAGACGGGAGACTGGAGACTGGAGAGTGAAGCGGGCGGGGGTGGGTTTTTGGCTTTAGGAGCGCCCTTGCTGTTTTTCGTGTCTTTCGTGGTGATTTTTCCAGCCAGATAGAAGGTAGCTAGGGCGGCGCCGAAGAGGACGACGACGGTGAGGACGGGTGCCTTGGCCAGGTGGAGCGTCATCAGGACGCCGCCGATGGCGAGGACGAGGGCAATCCCCCAGGCGGCGGTTAGCCCCCAGCCGATGTCAGCAAATTCCGGCCGGTCGATCCGGCGGCGCAGGAGTTCGCCATACCCCCAGAAGCTGAAGAAGATCAGCAGAGACCAGAAAAAGACGGGGAAATAGCCGGGATGCACCCGGAGAGGAAAGCGGAAACCCGGAAAAGCTGAAAGCTGAAAATCTTGAACACGTGCCAGCGGGCGCTGGCCGGGCAGACTATCCGGAGGATAGCCCGGAGGGCGCTACTCGCGGGAGTGAGAGCGTCAACACGTGCCAGCGGGCGCTGGCCGGATGGATTATCCGGAAGATTGCCCGGAGGGCGCTGCTCTCGGAAGCGGGAGAGTCAACAGTTGACAAGACAGGAGGAGTTATTGAAGGCGGCGGAGCAACTCGACGTCGAGGCGATCCTGATCCCGGTGGGTTTGCTTGCTGCGGATGAGGTCCGGGAGGGACAAGTAGGGAATGGCGGTTCCGTCCACTTCGGTCCTCATCGCGTTCGGCGCAGCCTCGGCGTAGGTGACGGTCCAGGCGCGGGTACTGACATCGACCTCCACTTCGTCGGCAATCTTGATGACAACATTCTCCTCGAAATCCTCCGGGGTGAGTTCGCCCGCCGCCCCATCAGCCAGAAGGGAGAGGGCATCGATCACTTTCCGGTAGTTCTCCCGGTTGTCGGCAATCAGAATGTCAACATCCTCAGTGGCCCGGACGACGCTGTTCAGGATCATCGCCCAGGCACCGACAACCAAATATTCGGCGTCCTTGGAATTAAGAAGCCGGCAGACCTGAATCAGAGGACCCGGAGCATGCATCGTATTACCAGAATCTCGGGTTTGTTTGGGCCAGCCTCCATGCAGCGTAGTCGTCCCAGGTTTTAGCTTTGACAACGAAACCGCGGGGTTTGGGAGTGGGGATCAGGCGGTTTGCCTCGGCAATAATCCGCTCCGCACGGCGGACCGCTTGCGCCGGGGAGGTTGGAAGGTGGAGGCGGGAGCCCACAGTTTTCATGTCGTGGATGGGGGCGGAGCTTGCGTGTGAAGTAGGTTTTTCATTGATGGCCACGCGTCGCTTGGCAAACGCTTTTCTTGCCGCTTGGCGAAGAGGCAGAATGTCCCCCCCATCACAGGAGGTTTCGAGCGGTAGCCGGGATGCACGGCAAGAGAAAAGCGGAAACACGGAAAGGCGGAAAGCGGAAACTTGGATGCGGGCAGTCTAAGCCATCGGTGGGCGGTTGGAAGACGGCGTCCCTACCGGGCCAGCATGCCTTCCGCGAGGGCGGCATCTTCCGGGGTGTCGACGCCCGGACCTGTGGAGCGGGTGGCCAGCACGCGGATCGTCGCGCCGTGCTCGAGGGCGCGAAGCTGCTCGAGCTTCTCACTTTTTTCCAGCGGGGTCTGCTTCCACTTGACGAATTCGAGGAGAAACTTGCGGCGGTAGGCGTAGATGCCCAAATGCCGGAAACGGGACGGGCTCACGTCACCATCGCGGTCGGCCGGGACAAGCGATCGCGAAAAGTAGAGGGCGTTTCCCTTGAGGTCGGTCACAACCTTGACGCAGTTCGGGTTGGATTCGTCGGCCGGGTCGAGCGGGCAGGCGGCGGTCGCCAGGTCAGCGCGGCGGTCGGTGTGCAGCACCGCGACAAGGCGCTCAACGAGGCGCGGATCGAGAAACGGCTCGTCCCCCTGGACATTCACGATAACGCCGAAGCCGCTGAGGTTTTTTGCAACGGCTGCGATCCGGTCGGTCCCGCTCGGATACCGGGGCGAGGTCACGGCCACCTCGGCACCGAACCCGAAGACCGCCTCGGCAATCCGCATGTCGTCGGTCGCCACGATCACCCGGTCGACCCCCCGCACTTTGGCACAGCGCTCCCAGACATGCTGGATGAGGGGCTTGCCCGCGAGCGGGTGGAGCGGTTTGCCGGGAAAACGCGTGGAGCCCCAGCGGGCGGGAATGATAATGGCGGTGCGGGACATGGTTTCGGAGATGGTGCCTGCACGGGAGAATGTCCGGATCGTTCGGATTCCTCAAATCAAAATCCTCCCTTCAGTCGCATTGCGTTCGCGGGGCGGTTCCCGCAAGCATGGCGGCGGTCTGCCCCGCATCTGAACTGCGCAACCCTGAAAGCGTCCGGTTGACCCCCCGCGATGTTCCGGACAGAATCGATTCCCGATGAATATTTATTCCGGCATCCTGCGACCGTGCCTGTTCCGCTTCGACGCGGAGACCGCCCACCACCTGGCCATCAGCGGGCTCGGTCTGGCTCCGGCATTCGCCCTGAAGTCGTTTTTCGGCCCTACCCCGCAGAAGCCGGTCCGTCTCTTCGGCCTCGATTTCCCGAATCCGGTCGGCCTGGCGGCCGGGATGGACAAGAACGCGGAGGCGCTTCGTGCCTGGGAAAGCCTCGGCTTCGGCTTTGTGGAGGCGGGGACGGTCACCGCCCTGGCCCAGCCGGGCAACGACAAGCCGCGCTGCTTCCGCTACCCGCGCCAGCACGCGCTCATCAACCGCATGGGCTTCAACAACGAGGGGGCCGAGGCGGTCGCAGCCCGCCTGGAGCGGGCGAAGGCGTCGGGGTGCTGGCCGCGAATCCCGGTCGGCATGAATATCGGGAAATCCAAGGTCACCGCGCTCGAGGATGCCGCCCAGGACTACGCGAAGAGCTTCCGGCGGCTGCTTCCGTTCGGCGACTACTTTGTCATCAACGTCAGTTCGCCGAACACGCCCGGCCTCCGCCAGCTCCAGGACCGCGAATCGCTCGCGGCCATCGTGCGGACGCTGAAAGCCATCGACGCCGGCAAGCCGCTCCTCGTCAAAATCGCGCCCGATCTCTCCGACGATGCCGTGCGCGACATGGCCGTCCTGGCGGGGGAGGAGAAGCTCGACGGACTCATCGCGACGAACACGACGCTCGACCACTCGGCCGTCCCGAAGGAAACCGACGAGACCGGGGGCCTCAGCGGCAGCCCGCTCCGCGGCCGCTCGACCGGGGTGCTACGGCTCCTCCGCGAGCATACCGACCTCCCGATCATCGCCTCCGGTGGCGTCATGAGCGGCGATGCCGCCCGCGACAAGCTCGCGGCGGGCGCCTCGCTCGTCCAGATCTACACCGGGTTCGTCTACCGGGGCCCGCAGCTCATCCGCGACATCGTGGAGGCCTGGGGGTAGGGCGCGACCCGGGGCAAACGCAGTTAACCCGCTTCAACTGTCGTGAACTCCACTGCGCAAGCTTCTTACGCTGGGGAGCACACCCGGCCTCGGGTGTCGGGCTTGGCGGCTCGCCAAGTCCATTTTCCGGCGAGGCCGCCGGAAACCACACCCGAGCCGGGTGTGCTCCCCGGAATACTTCGAATCGATGTTGTTTGAGTTTGCCCTGGTGGGCGACCTGCTTCGGCTTGCGGATTTCTGCTCCGATGAGTAGAGTTCCCACATGTCCGCATTCTGGCTCAACGTCTGCGCTACCAACCCAAAACGCGAGGACATGAAATCTCCTGCGGTCGATTGCCTTGTTGATACGGGGAACGAGCTGAGCTGGCTTCCGAAGGAAGTCCTCGAAGGGATCGGCGTCATGCCGCGCAAATCCCGGTCTTTCCGCATGGCCGACGGAAAGCTTCTTTCGCGGCAGGTCGGCTACGTCATCCTGAGCTGCGGCGAGTTCGAAACAAGCGATGAGGTCGTTTACGCTGAACCCGGCGACATGAAATTGCTTGGTGTCCGGACGCTGGAAGGCTTTGGAGCGATGGCGGACCCGATCGGCCACCGTCTCGTAGCCGTTTCCACTCTCGCCGCCTCGGCCGCGCCGCTCGTCTGAGCGTCCGCATTTTATCTCACGAAAAACCTTTCTCCCTGCCGCATCTCAAACCGCAGGGCGCTCGAGGTGTCCGCCGAACTGGTAGCGCATGGCGGAGCAGACTTTTTCGGCCATCGTGTGGTCCTTGCGCGAGCGGAACCGGGCATAGAGGGCGGCGGTGAGGACCTCGCAGTCGACCGCCTCTTCGATCGCGGCCATGATCGTCCAGCGGCCCTCGCCGGAGTCGGAGACTCGCCCGGAGAACTTTGAGAGTGTCGGGTCGCCGGCAAACGAGGCGGCGGCCAGGTCGAGCAGCCACGAGCTCACGACGCTGCCGCGGCGCCAGACCTCGGAGATATCGGCGAGGTTGAGATCGTAATCGAGATCGTGGTGCATGGCGGGTGCTGTCTCGGCATCGGCCTTCGTCTCCTTCGTGCTGATGTTGGCATTGGCAAGGATGTCGAACCCCTCGCCGAATGCGGCCATGATCCCGTATTCGATGCCGTTGTGGACCATCTTTACAAAGTGTCCGGCCCCCGAGGGCCCGCAGTGGATATACCCCTCCTCGGCCGTCCCGCCGAGGTTTTCGCGTCCGGGCGTGCGCTCGATCGTGCCTTTGCCGGGAGCGAGCGATTTGAAGATCGGATCAAGGCGATCGACTGCGACCTTGTCTCCGCCGATCATCATGCAGTAGCCGCGCTCCAGCCCCCAGACGCCGCCGCTCGTGCCGCAGTCGAGGTAGTGGATCCCGCGCGGGCGCAGCGCCGTGCTGCGGCGGCGGTCATCGCGGAAATACGAGTTGCCCCCGTCGATGATCGTGTCGTCCGCCTCGAGGAGGGCGGCGAGCTGATCGACGATCTTGTCGGTGATCGCCGCCGGGATCATGATCCATGCCGCGCGTGGCTTTTCGAGCTTCGAGACAAAGTCCTCGAGCGATGACGCGCCGACCGCACCCTCGGCGACCAGCGAGGCCACGGTCTCCGGGTTCGTGTCGAAAACGACGCACTGGTGGTTGCTGCGAAGAAGACGGCGCACCATGTTGGCGCCCATCCGACCAAGACCGATCATTCCGAGTTGCATAGGGAGTAATTTGTTTGAGGTTGACCGAATTGTTCCGCATCAAGACTCGGAGAATCCCCGCGGGCAGGCAATCTATTTCGCGGGCGGACAAACCGGGAGAGGGCAAAAAGATTTGATTCAACGGGAGAGGGATTTTTGCTATGGTCCTGACATGGATTCCTCACGGAGGGTTGTTGAGACGAAACTCCCCGCGCACGTTGTGGCCGGGGCGGTCTTCATCGCGATGGCGGTCGCGGCATTTGTCATCCTCGCGGTCTGGGAAAGCGGCCGCGGGCTCAAGGAGGCGCGAATGAGCGGCGTGGTCATCGCCAAAGAGTTCCGGCCGCTCGAGCAGGCCGAGCGGCAAATCACGCTCAACCGCTCCGGAACAGTCACCAATGCGCGCACGGAAGGAGATTTCATTCTCCATGTCGAGGTTCCGCAGAACGACGGAAAGCCGAAGCTTTTCAACGTGTGGCTGAACGACAGGCAGCGCTACGAGGCAGTGAAGGTCGGCGACAATTTCGATGTCGGGCCGTATGTGGTGCCATCAAAGTGAGCAGCGGGCCCTGGCCGGTTGGCCATTCGGATCCAATTCATTGGATGGCACATCCTCCAAAGAAAATATCCCGTTTGCTTTGAACATTTTCGTTTAGCTCCTGTCAGATATCTCAACCTCCACAGGTAAATACAAAGTAAAACATTTCCAATCATCCTCTATGAGCATCAACACATCGGAATTGACCCAGAAAGTTCAGGAAACCCGCCAGTGGGTCGACCCCTTGCAGAACGAAGTCGGCAAGGTGGTGGTCGGCCAGCGCAATCTGATCCACCGGCTGCTGGTCGGCCTCCTCACTAACGGGCACGTTCTGCTCGAAGGTGTGCCCGGCCTGGCCAAGACGCTGACCGTGCGGACGCTGGCGAATTCGATCAAGACGGGATTCCAGCGCCTTCAGTTCACGCCCGACCTTCTGCCGGCCGACCTGATTGGAACGCTGATCTACAACCCGCGCGAGAGCGTGTTCACGACGAAGCTGGGGCCGATTTTTTCGAATCTGATCCTGGCGGACGAGATCAACCGCGCGCCGGCGAAGGTGCAGAGCGCGCTGCTGGAGGCGATGCAGGAGCGGCAGGTGACGATCAGTGAGCAGACGTTCAAGCTGCCGGATCCGTTTCTGGTTCTGGCCACGCAGAACCCGATCGAGCAGGAGGGAAC